>NZ_PJBE01000013.1:1200000-2400000 GCF_002836205.1 Shewanella sp. Choline-02u-19 | reverse complement strand
TGTTCGTCTTAATCAAGTTGTTAACCATGTTCAAAGCAAGTTGCGTACTCACGAGCAGTCTGACGAAGAGGTACTAGAAGATCTTGTTAAAAAGAGTCACAGCAAACCGGCCAGAAAAGGGCAAGGACAGGTAGAGGTTAACGGCGTAGGCAATTTAATGAGCCACATTGCTAAATGTTGTCAGCCGGTCCCCGGTGATGAGATTTTCGGTTTCATTACTAAAGGCCGTGGTATCTCGGTGCATCGTGCCGATTGCGATCAAGTAAAAGAGCTTATTCGCGCCCAACCAGAACGTTCTGTTGATGTTGTCTGGGGAGAGAACTACTCCGGCGGCTACAAAATTCGTTTACGAGTGATTGCAAGTGATCGTTCGGGATTGCTTAGAGATCTGACATCTGTACTTGCTGCGGAAAAGTCTAATGTTCTTGCAATGAGCTCATCGTCAGATGTCAAAACGCAAACAGCAGCCATTGAACTTGAGCTTGAACTGTACAATTTGGATGGTTTATCTCGTGTGATGGCCAAGTTGTCACAAGTCGATGGCGTCAGCGAAGCTCGTAGAGTATAAGCCAACATAAAGTAGGAAAGCTTAATGACTAAGCCAGTGGGAAACATGCAGCCTTTGCTGACGATTATGCAAAAGCTGCGAGATCCTCAATCGGGTTGTGCTTGGGATAAAGCCCAAACGTTTCAATCAATCGTGCCTTTCACTTTAGAGGAAGCCTATGAAGTCGCCGATACCATCGAGCGTATTGCACTTGATGAACTGCCAGACGAGTTAGGTGACCTATTGTTTCAGGTGGTATTTTATTGCCAGTTGGGTAAAGAGCAGGGCATGTTTGATTTTGACACTGTCATTAATCGCATTTGCGATAAGTTGACTCGGCGTCACCCGCATGTATTTACCGACCTCAAAAGCAGTAGTACCGATCAGATAAAACAAAACTGGGAAAAAATTAAGGCATCTGAACGCGCAGAGCGTGAACAACATTCAGTACTAGATGATATTCCTCTTAACCTACCAGCACTTTCTCGTTCGATGAAAATTCAAAAAAGAGTCTCTCGTGTCGGTTTTGATTGGCCTGAATTGCCTCCAGTGGTTGCAAAAATCCACGAGGAGATTGATGAAGTACTGCATGAGGTCAATCAAGACGATATTGATCCTGCTAGAGTTAAAGATGAAATGGGTGATCTGCTATTTGCGGTGGTCAATCTAGCTCGGCACTTGGGAGTTGAGCCTGAAGCTGCATTAAGGCAAGCAAATCAAAAGTTTGAAAGGCGCTTTAGAGGGGTTGAAACTAGTGCCGAAGCTAACGGTAAGCCGATGAGTGAACACACATTAGCAGAATTGGATAGCTATTGGGATCAAGTGAAACGAGCTGAGTCGGACAAATAAACTGAATTTTAGGTTAATTCTAGTTTGTCGAATCCGCTATGCTTTGGTATAATATTTCCCCGTCCTCGTGCTTTCTTACAAGCACATATTTCCAACTCATTTTTCTCAGGTTCAGAATGACTACAAGGTATATCTTCGTTACTGGTGGCGTTGTTTCATCACTAGGTAAAGGCATTGCAGCAGCATCTTTGGCTGCAATTTTAGAGGCCCGTGGCCTAAACGTAACCATTATGAAGCTGGATCCATACATTAACGTTGATCCAGGTACCATGAGTCCAACACAGCACGGTGAAGTGTTTGTGACTGAAGACGGCGCGGAAACAGATCTTGATTTAGGTCACTATGAGCGTTTCATTCGTACCAAGATGAATCGCCGTAATAACTTTACTACCGGTCGAATTTACGAAGAAGTATTGCGTAAAGAACGTCGTGGCGATTATTTGGGAGCCACTATTCAGGTTATCCCACATATCACCAATGCAATTAAAGAAAAGGTACTCGCTGGTGGCGAAGGCCACGATGTTGCCATCGTTGAGATTGGCGGCACGGTAGGTGATATTGAATCACTGCCTTTCCTTGAGTCTATTCGTCAACTGGGTGTTGAACTCGGTCGCGAAAGAACACTCTTTATGCACCTTACGTTAGTGCCGTTCTTAGGCGCTGCAGGCGAAGTTAAAACCAAGCCTACCCAGCATTCAGTTAAAGAGCTCCGTTCAATCGGTATCGCTCCTGATGTGTTGGTTTGTCGTGGTGACCGTCCTGTACCTGCAAATGAGAAAGCGAAAATTTCGCTATTTTGTAATGTAGAAGAACGTGCCGTTATTTCACTTAAAGATGTTGATAGTATCTATAAGATCCCTGCTTTGCTTAAAGCGCAGAATCTTGATCAACTGGTCACTAAGCGTTTTGGCATTGATTGTCCTGAAGCTGATTTGCACGAGTGGGAACACGTTATCTACCAAGAAGCGAACCCAACAGGCGAAATCGTTATTGGTATGGTCGGTAAGTATATTGAACTACCTGATGCCTATAAATCAGTTAACGAAGCGTTGAAGCACGCGGGTCTGTTTAATCGTGTATCTGTGCATATTAAGTACATTGATTCACAAAACGTTGAAGCTAAAGGCGACGAAGTCCTTAAAGGTCTTGACGGTATCTTGGTTCCTGGCGGATTCGGTGAACGTGGTATCGAAGGTAAGATCATGGCGGCTAAATACGCTCGTGAGAATAACTTACCTTACTTTGGTATCTGTTTAGGTATGCAAGTTGCGCTGATTGAGTTTGCACGTAACGTTGCGGGCCTTGAGGGTGCGCATTCAACTGAATTCAATAAAGAGACACCACATCCTGTAGTTGGCTTGATCACTGAGTGGACTAACGAAGAAGGTCAGGTTGAAGAGCGTCATGAAACATCAGATCTAGGCGGTACTATGCGCTTAGGTGCGCAGTTATGCCATCTAGAAGAAGGCACAAAAGCGGCTGGAGCCTATAAAGAACTCAGTTGTGTTGAGCGTCATCGTCATCGTTATGAAGTGAACAACAACTACAAAGATCGTCTTGAAAATGCAGGCATGATTTTTAGTGGCCTTTCTTCAGATCGTCAATTGGTTGAAATGATTGAGCTACCAAATCACCCATGGTTTGTAGCGAGTCAATTCCACCCTGAATTTACATCGACACCTCGTGATGGTCAGCCATTATTTGAAGGGTTTATTGCAGCAGCTGCCGCGTATCAGAAACGCGATTTAGGCTAAACCAAAATATCAACCGCTTCCATGTAATGGGAGCGGTTTTTTTGTTTTTGGTGATGTGAGTTTAGATATTACAAATTCGTTTTACTTTTTACTTTAAATTTATCTTTCAAACTTAAATCGAGGGCATTATGGCTAAGATTATTAACATTATCGGTCGCGAAATCATGGATTCTCGCGGTAACCCAACTGTTGAAGCTGAAGTTCATTTAGAAGGCGGATTCATGGGTATGGCTGCAGCACCATCTGGCGCATCTACGGGTAGCCGTGAAGCACTAGAACTTCGTGATGGCGACAAGTCTCGCTACATGGGTAAAGGTGTATTAAAGGCAGTGGCAAACATTAACGGTCTTATTAAAGACGCGTTACTGGGCCAAGATGCAACGGCACAAGCGACAATCGATCAGATTATGATTGATGTTGACGGCACTGAGAACAAAGATAAGTTAGGCGCTAACGCGATCCTTGCTGTTTCTTTGGCTGCTGCAAAAGCGGCTGCTGCATTTAAAGGTATGCCTTTATATGCGCACATTGCTGAGCTGAACGGTACTCCAGGTCAGTACTCAATGCCTGTTCCTATGATGAACATCTTGAACGGTGGTGAGCACGCTGATAACAACGTTGATATCCAAGAGTTCATGGTTCAACCTGTTGGTGCTAAGAGCTTCCGTGAAGCATTACGTATGGGCGCAGAAATTTTCCATAGTCTAAAGAGCGTACTTAAGTCTAAAGGCTTAAACACTGCTGTTGGTGATGAAGGTGGTTTTGCTCCAAACCTTGCTTCTAACGCAGACGCACTTGCTATGATCAAGATTGCTGTTGAAAAAGCGGGTTACAAGCTAGGCACTGATGTCACGCTTGCACTTGACTGTGCTGCTTCTGAGTTCTACAAAGATGGTCAGTATAATCTTGCTGGCGAAGGCAAAGTTTTCACTGCAAACGGTTTCTCTGACTTCCTTAAGTCATTAACTGAGCAGTATCCAATTGCATCAATCGAAGATGGCTTAGATGAGTCTGATTGGGATGGTTGGGCTTACCAAACTCAAATCATGGGCGACAAGATTCAATTAGTGGGTGACGATTTATTCGTGACTAACACTAAAATCTTAAAGCGTGGTATCGACAACAATATCGCTAACTCAATTCTTATTAAGTTCAACCAAATTGGTTCACTTACTGAGACATTAGCTGCAATTCGCATGGCGAAAGAAGCGGGTTACACTGTTGTTATTTCACACCGTAGCGGCGAAACAGAAGATTCAACTATTGCTGATCTTGCTGTTGCGACTTCTGCTGGCCAAATTAAGACAGGTTCTCTATGTCGTAGTGACCGTGTTGCTAAATACAACCAATTACTGCGTATCGAAGAGCAACTTGGCGAAAAAGCACCTTATAACGGCTTAAGCGAGATTAAAGGCCAAGCATAATTTGCTATAAATTTTGAAAAGGCCACCACTCGGTGGCCTTTTTTGTTGTACTATCTGTTTACTATTCCCAGACTCTTTCTATTTAGCATCATGAAACGCCTTCTTCTTGCCTTAATAGTGTTACTTATCTTGCTGCAATATCGCCTTTGGTTAGGGGATAAAAGCCTTGCGGACTCTATTCACCTGCAAGAGCAGATTAAACTACAGCAAGAGAGCAATGCACAATTGGTGGCTAGAAACCAAGTATTAAGAGAAGAAATCAATGATCTACGTAGCGGAACTGAAGCGATTGAAGAGCGAGCCCGTAACGAATTAGGCATGGTTAAAGAGGGAGAGACATTCTTTCGAGTTGTTGGTGGTGACCGCCTCTCAAAACAGAATGATTGATGCTAGATATCAGCTGCTAAGTGGAATTCTTTAATGAGCCAATCAACTAAACAAATCATCGCTGTCGTACCAGCCGCAGGGATAGGCAGTCGCATGGGTGCTGAGGTGCCAAAACAGTATTTAGCCCTTAACGAGCAAACGATCCTCGGACACACTTTGGATTGCTTGTTGAGTCATGCTGGCATCTCAACGGTGATCATTGCGCTCCATCCACAAGATAAGTATTTTTCAACGCTGCCTCAGGCGACACATCCTAAATTATTAGCCGTAATTGGCGGAAATGAGCGAGCTGACTCAGTGCTTGCGGCTCTGCAACATGCTGATGAAGACAGTTGGGTGTTAGTACATGATGCGGCGCGCCCCTGTTTAAGTCATGCCGATATCGATAAACTCATAGCTTCAAGCTCGGTCTTTCCACAAGGGGCGATATTAGGCGCTCCAGTGCGTGACACCATGAAGCGCAGCAAGGATAATGGCGAGATATGTAATACTGTTTGCCGTGACAAACTTTGGCATGCCTTAACACCGCAGTATTTTCCTGTTAAGCCGTTAAGGGATAATCTAAAAGCTGCATTGGCTGCAGGAGCACTTATCACTGACGAAGCGTCAGCTATGGAGTGGGCAGGCATTATGCCGGGTATTATTAGCGGTCGCGCTGACAACATCAAAGTGACCCATCCTGATGATCTGCAGCTGGCTTCGCTATTTCTTAAAAATCTAAGCAGCATAGGCTAACGTTTAAACGCTGGTTAGTGTCATCACTAGGAATTGAAATGAAAATTAGAATTGGCCATGGGTTCGATGTGCATAAATTTGGCGGCGAACCACCATTGATCTTAGGCGGCGTTGTTGTCCCTTTCGATGTTGGTCTTATTGCGCACTCAGATGGTGATGTGGTGTTACATGCCATTTCTGATGCAATACTCGGTGCAATGGCATTGGGTGATATAGGTAAGCACTTTCCGGATACTGACGCCCAGTTTAAAGGCGCTGACAGCCGGGTCTTGCTGAGGCACTGTTATAAATTGGTGCTGGATTTAGGCTTTTCGTTATCAAATTTGGATGTGACCATTATTGCGCAAGCCCCAAAGATGGCACCACATATAGAAAGTATTCGTTGTTTGTTAGCTGCGGATCTGCAGTCTGATATTGGCGATATTAATGTTAAAGCGACAACGACAGAGAAGCTTGGTTTCACAGGCAGAAAAGAAGGTATTGCAGTTGAAGCTGTAGTGCTGCTGGCAAAGATATAAAGAGATTATAGAGATATGAGCGAACTTCATTATTTACACGGTAAGCCCGCAGCTACTGCTGATCTAAGAACACATAATAGTGATTTCTTAGTACAAGAAATTCTGCCTTTTGTGCCAACAGGCGAGGGCGAGCACCACCTGCTACACATTCGCAAAGATGGCCTTAATACACTCGAAGTCGCAAAAATGCTCTCAAGTTTTGCTCATGTTCATCCAAAAGAGGTGACTTACGCAGGGCAAAAAGATAAACATGCAGTGACCGAACAATGGTTTGGTGTTCGTATCCCAGGTAAAGAAACACCTAATTGGCAAGCACTTAACAGTGACAAAATCACAGTGATGACCGCTTCTCGTCATGGCAAAAAATTACGGATAGGGGCTTTGGCGGGAAACCGTTTCACCTTAGTATTGAGAAACGTCACTGAGATTGACGATGTTGTCGCTCGGTTGGAAAAGATAACTCAAATAGGTGTCCCCAATTATTTTGGTGAGCAACGTTTTGGTCATGAAGGCAAGAACCTTGTATTTGGTCGGCAGATGTTTGGCGGTCGCAATGTTAAAGACCGCAATAAACGCAGTATGTATCTTTCTGCTGTTCGCTCGAATGTGTTTAATGTGGCTACATCCGCGAGATTAGCCTCACATGGCATTGCGACGCTAAGCGGTGATTGTGTCATGCTGGCGGGTAGCAAGAGCTATTTCATTGCCGAGCAATGGGATGAAACCTTAACCGCACGTTTGGCCAAAAAAGATATCCAACTCTCGGCTCCTATGTGGGGGCGTGGTTTGCCATTAGCTCAAGCTGACGCCGCTGAAGTGGAAGCAAACGCGCTTGAAGACTTAGCGATTGATCGTGATGGATTAGAACATGCGGGGCTAAGTCAGGAGCGTCGTGCTCTGCTACTTGAACCACAGCATTTACAGTATCAAATTGAAGAAGATACCATTACGCTTAAATTTGCTTTACCATCAGGCTCTTATGCTACTTCTGTCTTACGAGAACTGTTTGAGTATCAAGATGTGCAAGAGGTGGCTAGAAAACAAATGCTAGCGGCACAACAGGAACTCGTTGCAACAGAATGAAAATTTTAATTAGTAACGATGATGGTGTAAATGCCGAAGGTATCGTTGCTTTGACAAACGCGTTAAAGCAGATAGCAGAAACCTTAACTGTTGGCCCAGATCGTAACTGCTCTGGTGCGAGTAACTCGCTGACCTTGACCAATCCACTGCGGCTGAATAAGTTAGACAATGGTTATATCTCGGTGAGCGGCACTCCAACTGATTGTGTACACCTTGCGATAAGAGAGTTGTATCAAGATGAACCAGACATGGTAGTGTCGGGGATCAACGCTGGTGCAAATATGGGCGATGATACTCTCTATTCTGGCACTGTTGCGGCAGCAATGGAGGGCCGCTTCTTAGGCTTTCCAGCGATAGCTATTTCGCTTGTGGGCTCTGAGTTAAAACATTATGAAACAGCAGCTTATTTTGCGTTGAAAATTGTTAAAGGCTTACAGAAACAACCTATTGCGCAAGATAAGATTTTGAATATCAATGTGCCTGACCTGCCTATTACTGATGTTAAAGGCATCAAGATCACTCGATTGGGTGCAAGGCATAGAGCTGAAGGGATGATCAGGACACAAGATCCCGCAGGCAAAGAGATATTTTGGTTAGGCCCGCCAGGTGATCAACAAGACGCAAGTGAAGGTACTGACTTTTATGCTGTTGCCAACGGCTATGTTTCTATAACGCCATTGACTGTCGACTTAACCGCCTTTGAGCAGTTAGCGGCAATGACGACTTGGTTAGCAACCGTAGAGTTGTAGACAAATAATTTTAATACTATTGGAACCGTTATTTATGAACCGGCTCGCGTCAACGTCAGCTTTGAATCTAGCAAAAAGTCTGTATGAAGCTGGCATCCGTCAAGAGTCAGTTTTAAAAGCGGTGGCTAATACGCCAAGAGAGCGTTTTTTAGATGCTGCGCTAGGGCATAAAGCCTATGAAAATACGGCACTGCCAATTGGTCAAGGACAGACCATATCGCAACCTTATATTGTTGCCAGGATGACCGAGATTTTATTGCAAAGTAAACCGAAAAAGGTGCTAGAAATAGGCACTGGTTCAGGTTATCAAGCGGCAATATTAGCTCAGTTAGTACCACAGCTATGTACTGTTGAACGGATTAAGAGCCTACAAATTCAAGCAAGACAACGTTTAAAAAAGCTTGATCTACATAATATTGCTTTTAAATATGGCGACGGTTGGCAAGGCTGGCCGAGTAAAGGGCCTTATGATGCGATTATGGTCACCGCTGCTGCTGCGAGTGTGCCTAGCGCGTTAATAGAACAGCTAGCAGAGGGTGGTGTGCTT
This sequence comes from Shewanella sp. Choline-02u-19, assembly GCF_002836205.1. Classification (NCBI taxonomy): domain Bacteria; kingdom Pseudomonadati; phylum Pseudomonadota; class Gammaproteobacteria; order Alteromonadales; family Shewanellaceae; genus Shewanella; species Shewanella sp. Choline-02u-19. Next base: position 2,391,407 of record NZ_PJBE01000013.1, on the reverse strand, counting down.
GTTATCCCTGTAGGAGAAGCATCTCAGCAATTACTGAAAGTCACTCGTGTGGGTGATAAATGTGTGTCAGAGGCAATAGAGGTTGTGCGATTTGTGCCATTAGTGAGTGGTGAACTTGCTTAACTTTATTGTTACTCTTGTTGTAGTCCTTGTCCTAAATTTTAAGTCATGGTCGCAGATTTGCGATTTGGGGTAGCCGAGTCATATGAAGTTTATTGCGTACTTCTGTATCATTTTTACTTTTGCATTATCAGGTTGCAGCTTCCAAGCTGAGCGCCCCGCACCCGTGGAATCCTTGAACTCCCCGATAAAGCCGTCTTATGACAGAGGTTCGATTACCAGTAGCCGATATAAAGTTAAACAGGGCGATACCTTGTACTCTATCTCTTGGGGGGCAAATAAAGATTTTGCTGATGTTGCTAAGGTCAATAACCTGCGAAAGCCTTATACCATCTACCCTGGACAGGTATTGAGTTTTCGCTCTAAAAAATCTGTTACAAATACTAATACTGCCAAAAAAACGTCAAAAACAGCTGTTAAATCGACAGCGAAGAACACTAAAGCTGTTAGTAAACAAAGTGTTAAGCCTAATTCCGTTGATAAAAAAACGACTAAAACAGCGTCAAAAAAACAGCTTGATCAAGTTGCAAAGCCTGCGTACTCTGTAACAAGCAGTCAACAAGTTGTTAACCCTGTTATCCACAAGCGAGAGTCAACCTTACCTAAAAAGGTAAGTCGGTGGTTCTGGCCTGTGAAAGGTAAGGTGATTGGAACTTTCTCAGCCAAAGAGCAGGGAAATAAAGGAATAAAGATCGCGGGTAATCGTGGTGATGCAATTAAAGCTGCTGCTAGTGGTAGAGTGGTTTATGCAGGAAGTGCACTACGAGGTTATGGTAATTTAGTTATTATAAAGCATAGTGACGATTATCTAAGTGCATATGCACATGCTGATAAGATCTTAGTAAAAGAAAAGCAACTTGTTAATGTTGGACAGACAGTTGCTGAAATGGGTAATACCGGCACTAATCGGGTCATGCTACATTTTGAGATCCGTTATCATGGGAAGTCAGTAAACCCACTTAAATATTTGCCTAAGCAATAGTTGATTAGGCTGCCAGTTTGGCAAATCGGAGGACAGTACAGTGCAGTAGTTAAATATGAAATTTGGGAGATATATTATGGGCAGAACAAATAATGCCGTAGTGGCAGAAAAACCTACGAATACTTCTGTAAAAGGATTAACATCAGACGTCAATAAAAAGGAAGTTAAAGAAGCAGAGTTGGAGCAACAAGTACAAGACGATTTACAAAAAAACCTCGATGCGACACAACTGTATCTAGGTGAAATAGGATTTTCCCCCCTTCTCAGCGCAGAAGAAGAGGTGTTTTTTTCACGCAAGTCACTTAAAGGCTGTGAAAAATCCCGCAACCGCATGATCGAAAGTAACCTCAGATTAGTCGTAAAAATTGCACGTCGATATAATAATCGTGGCTTAGCGCTGCTCGATCTTATTGAAGAAGGTAATTTGGGCTTAATCCGTGCCGTAGAGAAGTTCGATCCTGAACGTGGTTTCAGATTCTCAACTTATGCGACGTGGTGGATTAGACAAACAATCGAACGAGCAATTATGAATCAGACTCGTACGATTCGATTACCCATCCATGTCGTAAAAGAGCTTAATGTTTACCTGCGTACAGCACGAGAGCTAGCTCAAAAATTAGACCATGAGCCTACCGCAGAAGAAATTGCAGATAAACTCGATCTATCAAGCAGCGATGTCAGTCGTATGCTCAAGTTAAACGAACGCATCACCTCAGTTGATACCCCGTTGGGTGGCGAAAGTGATAAGGCGTTACTGGATGTATTAGCTGATGACGACAATGTTGGACCTGATTATAAGGTTCAAGATGAAGATATGTCGAAATCAGTAGTGAAGTGGTTAGATGAACTTAATACCAAGCAAAGAGAAGTGCTAGCGCGCCGATTTGGTTTATTAGGCTATGAGCCATCAACACTTGAAAACGTCGGTAAAGAGATTGGCTTAACCCGTGAGCGTGTACGCCAAATTCAAGTTGAAGCATTAAAGCGCTTAAAAGATTTGTTAGGCGCCCAAGGTCTATCTGTTGAGGCTATTTTTAGAATTTAGCAACCGGTAGATAAAGAAAAGGCGCCGCTGGCGCCTTTTTTGTTTCTATTGCTTAAAGCAAAGAGACTTATATTATTACAGTGACAACTTTTTTAAGTGATAAAGATAATCGAGCGCTTGCCTTGGTGTCAGTTCATCGGGATTGAGCTTTTCAAGTGCCTCAATCACAGCTGATGATGCTTGTGTTGGTAAACTGATGGCTTGTTGAGCCAAAATCTGACCATTTTGCGACTGCTCCATTGCCTGATCGCGGCTTTCTAAATGGTGAAGCTTTTGTTTGGCAGCACTTATGACGCTGTTTGGCACACCTGCAAGTGCGGCAACCTGCAATCCGTAACTTCGACTGGCTGGGCCCTCTTGCACCGCATGCATAAACACGATTGAATCACCATGTTCAACGGCATCCAGATGCACATTTTCGACGTTATCCATCAGCTCAGGAAGCTGGGTTAACTCAAAGTAATGCGTTGCAAATAGCGTCATTGCGTTAAGGTTTTTGGCTAAATACTCTGCAGCCGACCATGCCAATGATAAGCCATCGTAGGTAGATGTACCACGGCCAATCTCATCCATTAAGACCAGACTGTTTGGCGTTGCATTATGAAGGATATTCGCCGTTTCGGTCATCTCGACCATAAAAGTCGATCGTCCAGAAGCGAGATCGTCTGACGCGCCAATACGGGTAAATATTCTATCGACAGGGCCAATTACGGCATGCTCCGCAGGAACGTAACAACCAATATGTGCCATCAAGGTGATTAAGGCTATCTGCCTCATATAGGTGGACTTACCCCCCATGTTTGGACCGGTAACAATCAGCATTTTACGTTGGTCATCTAGCGTTACTGGGTTCGCTATAAAGGGACTTTGACTTACTTGCTCGACAACAGGATGGCGACCTGCTTCTATATGTATTCCTGAAGCTTCTGATAGTTCTGGGCAGGCGTAGTTAAGTGTTTCAGCGCGTTCAGCAAAGTTACACAAGACATCCAATTCAGCCGCGGCTTTGGCAAACTCTTGCAGCTCATGTATTTTCGGCAATAGGAGGTCAAATAACTGTTCCCATAACTGTTTTTCTAATGCGAGTGCTTTACCTTGGCTTGAAAGGACTTTTTCTTCGTGTTCTTTCAGTTCCGCAATGATATAACGCTCTGTGTTTTTTAGCGTTTGACGGCGTTGATAACTCAAGGGCACCAGATCTGATTCGCGGCGGCTGACTTCAATGTAGTATCCATGTACTCGGTTGTAGCCGACTTTTAGGGTAGATATCCCTGTTTGTTCTTTCTCTCGAGCTTCCAACTGGGCAAGGTAATCGGTAGCACCGGCGCTTAGTACACGCCATTCATCAAGCTCTGCATCATAACCGTCACGTATTACACCACCATCACGAATAAGCATTGGTGGATTATCGACAATGGCATTTGACAGCAAGACTAGTTCCTCAGGGAACTCGCCAATGACTTGAGACAGGTATTGAAGGTGAGGAACTGTTGTCGACTTAAGCGTTTGCTGTAGTTGCGGTAACAAGCCTAATGCTTGACGTAAGCGCGCAAAATCTCTTGGTCGGGCATTGCGAAGGGCGATACGAGCTGTTATTCGCTCAACGTCACCTAACGCTTTTAAGTCTTCAGCAAGGGTAAGGTAATGCTCACTGGTAATTAACTCGGCAATAGATGACTGTCGAGCATTTATGACTTGGTGATCACGCAGTGGCTGATGCAACCAGCGCTGTAGCATGCGGCTACCCATAGCTGTAACTGTATTATCTAATACAGAGGCTAAGGTGTTAGTTTGTCCGCCTTGCAGGTTTACTGTTAACTCTAAATTACGACGCGTCGCAGCATCAAGTATGATGCTGTCAGCTTGGTTAAAACGTATGATAGAGTTTATATGTGGTAATGCTGTACGCTGAGTATCTTTCACATACTGCATTAGGCAACCTGCAGCTTGCAGTGACAGTCTGGCATCTTCAATACCGAAACCTTTAAGGTCTTTAGTGCCAAATTGACTTAGCAGCAAACGGTGGCAAGTCTCAAAATCAAATTCCCACTCGGGTCGACGGCGAGTGCCATTCATGCCTGCAATAAGACTCATTTGTGAAAAGTCTTCGCTATAAAGCAATTCTGCCGGATTGGTTCTTTGCAATTCAGCTTCCAGAGACTCGGTATCTTTCAGCTCTGTGACCACAAAACGGCCGGATGCGATATCAAGAGTCGCGTAACCATATCCCGCTTTGCCTTGATAGAGTGCGGCAAGTAAATTATCTTGCTTCTCTTGTAGCAAGGCTTCATCAGTCAAAGTCCCTGGGGTGACGAGACGGACAACTTTGCGATCAACTGGCCCCTTTGAAGTGGCTGGATCGCCTACTTGCTCGCAGATCGCGACAGACACACGAAGTTGCACTAGCTTCGCTAAATACCCTTCAACAGCGTGGTAGGGTAGGCCAGCCATAGGGATCGGGTCGCCACCACTTTTTCCGCGTGCTGTTAATGAGATACCGAGCAACTCAGAAGCGAGTTTGGCATCTTCGTAAAAAAGCTCGTAGAAGTCCCCCATGCGATAAAATAGCAACATATCTGGATTTTCCGCTTTTAGCGTCAAATATTGACGCATCATCGGGGTGTGTTTTTCTAAGTTTTGCGGATCAATAGCAGTCATCAATTTGCTTTGCCTGTACTTTACTGCGGCGCGTAGTGGCCATTAAACATTTATGGTTGCCAATCTTAACAATTTTTTACTCATCTTAGTGGGGATTATTATGATGAAATACTGCTAACTAAGGGCGTTTTTTACGTACTATTGCTTATCTGTATGATTTTGTTGGTTTAATAAAAAAATCTTGCACAGTACTTGATACTGTATGATTGTACAGTATACTAGTTTCATATTGAGGCCCTAAAGTAGATATTAGAGTCGTCATCAAAATGATAATACAGTGCTGAAACTGTGTTAGCACTGTGATTTTAAGGAAATAATAATGAAGATAGATCCAAATAAAGAGAAAGCGTTAAACGCCGTTTTAGGTCAAATTGAAAAGCAATTTGGTAAAGGTTCAATTATGAAGTTGGGCGAAAATCGTTCAATGGATGTTGAAACAATCTCTACTGGCTCTCTATCTTTGGATGTGGCGTTGGGTGCTGGTGGCCTGCCTATGGGGCGTATTTGCGAAATCTACGGTCCAGAATCATCAGGTAAAACAACACTAACGTTGGAAGTGATTGCTGCAGCACAGAGGCAGGGCAAGATTTGTGCATTTATCGATGCCGAGCATGCTTTGGACCCCATCTATGCAAAGAATCTAGGTGTTGATATTGATAATTTACTTTGCTCACAACCTGATACTGGTGAGCAAGCGTTAGAGATTTGTGATGCATTGAGTCGTTCTGGCGCAGTTGACGTTATTGTTGTTGACTCCGTGGCGGCATTAACGCCAAAAGCTGAAATTGAAGGCGAAATTGGTGACTCTCACATGGGCCTAGCGGCGCGTATGATGAGCCAAGCAATGCGTAAACTTGCAGGTAACCTTAAGCAATCAAACACTTTGCTTATCTTCATTAACCAAATTCGTATGAAAATTGGTGTCATGTTTGGTAACCCTGAAACCACGACTGGTGGTAACGCACTTAAGTTCTACGCTTCTGTTCGTTTAGATATTCGCCGTACTGGTGCGATCAAAGACCGCGATGAAGTTATTGGTAACGAAACGCGCGTTAAAGTGGTTAAGAACAAAATTGCTGCGCCGTTTAAGCAAGCTGAATTCCAAATCCTTTATGGCAAAGGTATTAACAGTACTGGCGAGCTAGTTGACTTAGGCGTTATTCATAAGTTAATTGAAAAGTCAGGTGCTTGGTATGCATATAAAGGCAGTAAAATTGGTCAAGGCCGTGCAAACGCTGGTAAGTATTTAATTGAAAACCCAGAAGTGTCTGACGAAATTGAGGCTACTTTGCGTTCAATGTTATTAGGCAAAGGCGAAAAAGTAACAGCGGAAACTACTGACACTGCAGGTGACAATGTTGATTTAGAAACAGGCGAAGTTTTTTAAGTCCCTTTTTTGAGTTAGCTTGGTAAGTTAGCTTTTTAATACTTATGCCCCAATCAGCATTACACGTCACGGCGCGCTTATAGCGCGCCGTGATCATTCCCGTAAAAAATCCAAACCAAACTAAACTTTCTGAGTTTGACGTACTAAAAATTAAAATGGTGCTAATAGCCGTGCTCTTACAGTCTATTTAGACGACAGTCGTTATCTAATAGGGCAAAGTCTTCATTCGAACAAATATCTTATGCTCTTGAATGTGATCCTTACGATTAATTTGTCATTTGCTAGCAACCTCATTTTCACCACTCATATCTTAGAATGATCCCGCAATACCCATTTTTTTAGCTGTCTACGCAGTTTTGTCACTACAGGGCTGGTTGTTAGCCATGACACTGCTTATAATGCTTTTCATAAAAATTTATCATTAGGCTCTTTTTCGGGCTAGTTGCACAACCTAATTCAGGACGGTTTCATGTATCAAACTACTGCAGCACTGCGTAGTGCTTTCTTGGCATATTTCGGTACCAATGGTCATCAGGTCGTTGATAGTAGCTCTCTAGTGCCAACTAATGACCCTACGTTATTATTTACTAATGCGGGTATGAACCAGTTCAAAGACGTATTTCTTGGAGAAGACAAGCGCAATTATAGCCGTGCCACCTCATCTCAGCGATGTGTAAGAGCGGGCGGTAAGCATAATGATTTAGATAATGTTGGTTACACAGCGCGCCACCATACATTTTTTGAAATGCTCGGTAACTTTAGCTTTGGTGATTACTTCAAAGAAGAAGCGATAAACTTTGCTTGGAATTTTCTAACTAAAGAGCTAAAACTGCCCAAAGAGCGTTTATGCGTCACTATTTACGACACCGATAACGAAGCTTACGATATCTGGACGAAAAAAATCGGTATTGCACCTGAAAATGTTATTCGTATAGGCGATAACAAAGGCGCTGCTTATGCTTCCGATAATTTCTGGCAGATGGGCGACACAGGACCTTGTGGTCCTTGTTCTGAAATTTTCTATGATCACGGCGAACATATCTGGGGTGGCCGTCCCGGTACGCCAGAAGAAGACGGTGACAGATTTATTGAGATCTGGAACATCGTATTCATGCAGTATAACCGTCAATCAAATGGTGATATGAATCCGTTACCTCGACCTTCTGTTGATACAGGAATGGGGATTGAGCGAATTGCTGCGATTATGCAGGGCGTGCATTCAAACTATGAGATTGATATTTTCCAAGCGTTAATCAAAAAGACGGCTGAAATCCTCGGCGTTACTGATTTAGAAAATAAATCACTACGTGTTATCTCCGATCATATCCGCTCATGTGCATTTTTAATTGCTGACGGTGTGATGCCATCGAATGAAGGCCGCGGTTATGTATTACGTCGTATTATTCGCCGTGCCGTTCGTCACGGAAATAAATTAGGTGCTACTAGCAGCTTCTTTTATAAGCTGGTTCCGACTCTGATCGAAGTTATGGGTGATGCCGCTAAAGGTTTAGTGGCTACGCAACCAATAGTTGAAAAGTCACTTAAAGCTGAAGAAGAGCAGTTTGCTCGTACACTCGAGCGCGGTCTAGGTATTCTTGATAATGCGTTAACAAATCTTAAAGGTGATGTATTAGACGGTGAAACAGCCTTTAAATTGTATGACACATACGGATTCCCAGTTGATTTAACCGCAGATGTTTGTCGCGAGCGAGATATCACTGTCGATGAAGCTGGTTTTAAAACTGCCATGGCAGAGCAGCGAAGCCGTGCTCAAGCCGCTGGTCAGTTTGAAACTGATTACAATGATGGTCTAAAGATAGATGCACAAAGTGCTTTCGTTGGTTATGAGAGTCTTAATAACCAAGCGACGATTATTGCTATCTATAAAGCGGGTGAATCGGTCAATGAGCTTGCTGCAGGTGACGAAGCGGTAATTGTACTGGATAACACACCATTTTACGGTGAATCTGGTGGCCAGTGTGGCGACAAAGGTGTGCTTATTGCTGATGGTGTTGAGTATAACGTTACTGATACCCAAAAATACGGCCAAGCAATTGGCCATATTGGCAAGTTAGCGAGCGGCTCAATTAAAGTTGGTCTGTCTGTTTCTACTGATGTCGACAAAGACCGTCGTCATAGAACAGAGCTAAACCACTCCGTTACGCATTTACTTCATGCAGCGTTGCGCCAAGTGTTAGGTACGCACGTAACTCAGAAAGGCTCGTTAGTTGACCCTGAACGTTTACGTTTCGACTTCTCTCATTTTGAAGGCGTTAAAGCCTCTGAGGTCAAAGAAGTAGAAGAATTGGTTAATACTCAAATCCGCCATAACCACGCGTTAACTGCTGAAGTGATGGACATAGAGCAAGCCAAAGAGAAAGGCGCTATGGCGTTATTTGGCGAGAAGTATGACGATGAAGTTCGTGTTGTCTCTATGGGAGACTTCTCAATTGAGCTCTGTGGCGGAACACACGTAGGTCGTACTGGTGATATTGGCTTGTTTAAGATCACCTCTGAAGGTGGTATTGCCGCGGGTATACGTCGAATCGAAGCGGTAACAGGGGCAGCTGCAATGGCTTATATTGCTAAGCAGCAGGATCAGCTGGAAGAAGCTGCGTCGTTATTGAAAGGCGATAGTGCCTCTGTTGTGGTAAAGCTCAAGGCACAACTGGATAAGGCTAAGTTGCTTGAGAAAGAGCTTGCACAGTTAAAAGATAAACTTGCGGCAGCAACCAGTGCCGATCTCGTTGGTGAAGCTGTTGACGTCAATGGTATTAAAGTTTTAGTTAAGAAGCTTGATGGTGTCGATGCAGGTTCGCTTCGCGGTTTGCAAGATGAACTCAAGCAGAAGCTTAAGTCTGGTATTGTTGTATTAGGGATTGCTGGCGACGCCAAGGTGAACCTCATTGCGGGTGTCACTAAAGATCTCACTGGCAAAGTGAAAGCAGGTGAACTTATAGCTTCCATCGCTGTGCAAGTTGGTGGTAAAGGCGGTGGGCGTCCTGATATGGCACAAGCAGGTGGTAGCCAGCCTGAAAACCTTCAAAGTGCATTAGATAGCGTTATACCTTGGATTTCTGACAAGCTGGCTTAATCGAGATAGCTGTTGAATGAAAGTTTGAAAAACGCTCTTTATGAGCGTTTTTTGTTGTCTGAAGGCTAAAAGTTAGCATAAGTGCTAATGGTAGCGGCTATGTTTAGCAAACTAATTGCATAAATATCACTATTTACGAGAAAACTAGTAGATATAACAGTTAACTTTGGTATGGTGATTGTGACAATGTAATGTTGTTTGGCTAATGGATTTTAGAGGTGTTGCTGAAATGGTCTTCAAACTGTTTTCATGCCCGTTTAATCTCTATGTTTAATAATAGCCTTTTAGTGCAGAATTTTTTTAATATGGCTTGTAGGGTTTTGATGCTAGAACTGTATATAAAGGCAGTAAAGGTGCAATTAATTGGCGTATTTCAAATTGAATACTGTTAATTTGTACTAAGCTAACTCTATAATAAGTATATAGCGGAATAATGCCGTATAAAGCAAGTTTAGGAACTAAAGGAGCAACATAATGCTGATATTGACTCGTCGTGTTGGTGAAACACTGATGATTGGTGATGAAGTTACGGTCACTGTATTAGGCGTTAAAGGTAACCAAGTAAGAATTGGTGTTAATGCACCTAAAGAAATCTCTGTCCATCGTGAAGAGATATATCAACGCATTCAATCTGAAAAATCAGGGACTGCTCCAGAAGGCGGAAACTTCTGATTGTAGTTTGATGATTACTGAGAATTTTAGAAGCTAGTTTTTTAACTGGCTTTTTTATTTTTTAGGATATGAAAAGTCTTATTATGGGCGTTCTTAGGCGGATATACAGTCAACATGCTTAAAAACAGTCCAAACGGAAATAGTTTCTTCGAAATGGTTTGACTTATTTTCGGCAAACAGTAATATGTGCGCCAAGAAACGGAGAGGTGGCCGAGTGGCCGAAGGCGCTCCCCTGCTAAGGGAGTATGGGCGTTAAATCCCATCGAGGGTTCGAATCCCTCCCTCTCCGCCATTTCTTACAGTAAACGACGATGCGGATGTAGCTCAGCTGGATAGAGTACCTGGCTACGAACCAGGCGGTCGGAGGTTCGACTCCTCCCATCCGCACCATAATTTACTGTTGTGTTTAAATGTTTTAGTGAGCGGATGTAGCTCAGCTGGATAGAGTACCTGGCTACGAACCAGGCGGTCGGAGGTTCGACTCCTCCCATCCGCACCATTAAATCATTTGAAAGTTTTGCTTAATATTTGCGGATGTAGCTCAGCTGGATAGAGTACCTGGCTACGAACCAGGCGGTCGGAGGTTCGACTCCTCCCATCCGCACCATTAAGTTGTTTTAATTGCTTTACCTTTATATATGCGGATGTAGCTCAGCTGGATAGAGTACCTGGCTACGAACCAGGCGGTCGGAGGTTCGACTCCTCCCATCCGCACCATAAAGTTTTTAATTTTTTACCTTAATATATGCGGATGTAGCTCAGCTGGATAGAGTACCTGGCTACGAACCAGGCGGTCGGAGGTTCGACTCCTCCCATCCGCACCATTAAGTTTTTTAAATGTTTTATCTTTATATATGCGGATGTAGCTCAGCTGGATAGAGTACCTGGCTACGAACCAGGCGGTCGGAGGTTCGACTCCTCCCATCCGCACCATATAAGGCTTACAGATTTTGCGTTTTAGTTTTCATCGATAATGTCTTTGGAAACTAATTAAACGGATGGTGAATATAACTCCTTCCACGCGCACCATGTTTTGCGGAGAGGTGGCCGAGTGGCCGAAGGCGCTCCCCTGCTAAGGGAGTATGGGCGTTAAATCCCATCGAGGGTTCGAATCCCTCCCTCTCCGCCATTCTTAAAATACAAAAAAACCGCTTACTAAAGCGGTTTTTTTGTGCCTGAATTTTACCTATATGAATAGTGTCATTATGTTCATCAGTGTCAGTATCCATAATAATCTCCTTTCGTTTTTATCTTAATCCGTTACTTGAAACTTTCCTGATAGTTGCTTGCAGTATTAACAACAGATTGCATCAATAGTTTTAAATTCTAAGCAAAGCTTTGTTCATCTATTTACCTCACTAAAGATAGACTTTAGTTTTACGACTGCCACGAAACATTGCAGCCCTACCTTACTTTTAGTCCATTAATCTATAGTTAGAGTCAAATAGTTGTAATTTTAGTTGATTACACTTTGGTAACGTGTGATTTTAAAGTTAGCAACTATATTTGTCGTAGTCATTCTGGAAGTCGCTTTGCGCAGAATGAGTTCAGGTTTGTATAAAAACAAGTTTGTATTAAAGAACGGAGATCTTTTATGACGCTACTTCGCAATAAGTTTACAAAAAAGTTAGCTCTACTATCGGTTACTGCTGGATTAATGTCCTTCGCGGCGACCGCAGCTGATAAACCTAATATTCTCGTTATCTGGGGAGATGATATTGGTCAATCTAATATCAGTGCCTATACCTTTGGCTTGATGGGTTACCAAACACCGAATATTGATAGCATCGCCAAAGAGGGGATGATGTTCACTGATTACTACGGTGAGCAGTCTTGTACCGCAGGTCGCTCTACTTTTATTACGGGGCAAAGCGTGTTTCGTACTGGTTTGTCAAAAGTGGGAATGCCTGGAGCTGATGTCGGATTACAGGCCTCTGATGCAACCATCGCTGAAATCCTCAAACCGATGGGATATGCAACGGGGCAGTTCGGTAAAAATCATTTAGGCGATAAAGATGAGTTTTTACCAACAAACCATGGTTTTGATGAGTTTTTCGGTAACTTGTATCATCTTAATGCTGAAGAAGAACCTGAGAATATTGATTACCCTAAAAACCCTGAGTTCCGTAAAAAGTTTGGACCTCGTGGCGTTATTAAGTCTTCTGCCGATGGCAAAATCGAAGATACTGGACCGCTAACGAAAAAGCGTATGGAGACGGTGGACGATGAAACGGTCGCTGCGGCAATAGATTTTATGGAACGAAAGGTCAAAGCCAAGAAGCCATTCTTTGTTTGGTGGAGTGGTACTCGTATGCATTTTCGTACTCATGTTAAACCTGAGCTTCAAGGTTCAAGTGGTTTGAGTAATTATACCGACGGTATGATTGAACATGATAACCATGTAGGGCAATTACTCGATACCGTTGATAAGTTGGGCATAAAAGATAATACCATTGTTTTTTATTCAACCGACAATGGGCCACACATGAATACTTGGCCTGATGCGGGTACAACCCCATTTAGAGGTGAAAAGAATACAAACTGGGAAGGGGCTTACCGAGTTCCGGCCATGGTACGCTGGCCTGGAAAAATTGCAGCGGGTTCGGTTTCCAATGACATTATGCACCATATGGACTGGTTGCCGACTTTTGCCGCTGCCGCTGGCGATAGCAAGGTGAAAGAAAAGTTGTTAAAAGGCCATAAAGCGGGCAGTAAGAAGTTCAAGAACCATCTCGATGGTTATAACTTTTTGCCCTATTTAACCGGTAAAGATAAAACAGGTCCTCGTGAGGAGATTTTCTACTTTACTGATGATGGTGATTTAGCGGCGCTTCGCTTCAATAATTGGAAGCTGGTATTTATGGAGCAAAGAATGGCCGGTACATTAGCGTTATGGGCTGAGCCTTTTGTTGTTTTACGACTGCCAAAAATCTATAACTTAAGAACTGACCCGTATGAAAATGCAGATATCACTTCCAATACCTACTGGGATTGGATGTTAGACAGAGCGTTCATGTTAGTACCGGCGCAAGCTTATGTGGGTAAATTCCTAGAAACCTTTAAGGAATATCCACCTAGCCAAAAAGCAGCTAGCTTCAGTTTAGATCAGGTGATGGAGAAACTGCAGCAACCTGCGAGTAAATAGAAGTTGGTATCATTAAGGGCGCTTGCGCCCTTTTTCTATTTTTAAAGGGTACTGGTTTGGTGTCCTTTCAAAATGGGTAAAAAGGAAAAGCCATCATATGGAAAGCCAAGCGGTATATTCACAGCTGAGTGATTTACAAATAGCTTTAGAAAAGCAGGTTCTAGGCCAAGCACATGTAGTAAGAGGGTTGGTATTAGCGCTGTTGGCTGATGGGCATGTATTACTTGAGGGGCTTCCCGGTACCGCAAAAACCCGTTCGGTTAAAACGTTAGCTGATTTGCTGCATCTATCTCAAGGTCGAGTGCAATTTACCCCAGATTTGTTGCCATCGGACGTTATTGGTTATGAAGCGTTATCTTCCTCTGATAATAACCACATTGATTTTAATCCTGGCCCCATCTTTAATCATATTTTACTCGCGGATGAAATCAATAGAGCGCCGCCTAAAGTGCAGTCAGCTTTGCTTGAAGCAATGGAAGAGCGGCAGGTCACCATCGGTAATACTAGCCATCCGATGGAATCTGTTTTCTTGGTTCTAGCGACTCAGAACCCTATCGAACAAGAGGGAACTTACCCTTTACCCGAAGCGCAAATGGACCGGTTTTTATTTAAAATAGTGATTGATTACCCTGAGGATGAAACCGAACTAGCGATCATTCGTCTAACCAGAGGCCAAGAAGTTCGAACTGATAGTCCTCCAATAAAGATAGAAAATGCTGAAGTGTTAATTATGCAGGCACGTAGCTTAGTTCATGACGTATTTATGTCTGAGAGTATTGAGAAATATATCGTCGCTTTGGTGATGGGGACAAGAAAGCCGGAAAGATATCCTGATAGTGAGTTACAAAAATACATAAAAATTGGCGCCAGCCCAAGAGCTTCAATTGCACTCGATAAGGCGTCTCGCGCTCACGCAGTGCTAGAGGGGAGAGACTATGTTGATCCTGATGACGTGAGGGCGGTTGTAATGGCCGTACTTAGCCATAGGATCATGCTTTCGTATGCTGCAGTGGCAAACGGCAAGAGTGCTCAGGATGTGGTTAAAGAGCTTGTTAGTGTGACCCCCATCTTATGAAACAAGCTATGAGCAGTTTATGAGCAAGCAAGACTCGCGAATTTATACCAACTTAAGTGCATTATTAGCCCTTAGGGAAGATAGCCGTCATTTGTCATTGTCACCGCGTTTCCGGCCGGCAGGAATGCTCTCCGGTCGGCATGCGTCGCGTATAAAGGGTCGTGGGTTGAATTTTGAAGAGCTTAGGCAATATCAAGCGGGGGATAACATACGCCAAATAGACTCTAGAGTGTCAGCGCGCTTGGGCAAACCTTATGTGAGAGTCTATTCTGAAGAAACAGACAGACCAGTACATATTGTTGTTGATCAACGCTTACCGATGTTCTTTGGCAGTCAAGTCAATACCAAGTCGGTTACAGCAGCTCAGTTGGCGGCGCTGTTAGCATGGCAAGTCTTTGATGGAGGAGACCGCGTTGGCGGCGCGGTTATCGGTTGTCGAGGTACGGTGCAAATGTCGCCTAAACGCTCAAGCCACAATGTTATTCATCTGCTCGAAGCGATAGTGACGGCTAATAATCAATTGGATTTAGCATCACTTAAAAATGGTAAAGAATCCACAATCACCAGCTCGTTGCTGTCTCAAGTTAGACCATTAGTCACGACGTTAAACAGTCAAAGTGTGATGATATTGATCACTGATATTGAGGGGGTTGAAATTGAAGAATTAGCGGAGTTAGAAGTGTTGTCGCAAAAATCAAATGTATTGCTTTTTGTCATTCAAGATCCGCTAGAAGATGATTTAACTGCTGCCCATGGTTTGAGTGTTTCTCACGGGGAACAACAAATTAATATTCAAGCCAGTGCCCAAAATCAACAGAAATACGATGATCTTTATCAGCAACGCTTAGCGAGTTTGAAAAAGGCAACGCTAACAAGCGCATTGCCTGTGGGGCTGGTTAATACATATGAGCCTGTTATCACCCAATTAAGTCGTTTATTAATGGGTGAGCCTGCATGAATCCGGTAACTCAACTCGTCGATATACCGCTACCGGAGTTAATCCCATGGTGGCCTCTAGCGCCGGGTTGGTACGGGGTAATACTTGCCATATTACTATTATTGATGCTACTTATTGTTCGAAAAAGGCAACGCTGGATGGCTAATGGCTATAGACGAACAGCACTGGCTCAGTTGCAATCAATGACGGTGCATGACGCGAGTGCCATGAACCAAGTCATACGGCGCACAGTCATGTTAGCCAAGCCCTGTGATGATAAATTAAGCCAAACAGGTGTGAGTTGGTATCGGGTCATCGTAAGCTGTAGCCCGCAAGCTATCTTTACCGAGGCGCAGTTAAAACAACTAGAAGCGTTAAATTATCAATCGGCTAAACACATTTCGCAGCACCTATCAGAAAGTGACTTCTCTAAGCTGAATCAATTATGTCAGCGTTGGGTAAAGGAGCATCGCTTTGAACATCAGTCTTGATTACCCATGGATGCTAGCGCTAATCATTTTACCGGTCTTTGTGTTTCGGATCTTTCCCGTCTATCTGCAGCCAGCAGCCTCTATCTATTTGCCCTTCTTTGCTCGATTAGTTGCTGCGACTGGACAAGCACCCACGTCGGGTAGCCAAGTTAAACAGCGAAAACGTATTCAAGCAATGGCGTTACTGCTTAGTTGGTTAGCGATCATCATTTGTTTAGCACGACCTGTATTGTTGGGTGAGCCTGTTGTCACACAAAAGACGGGGCGAGACTTAATGATAGCGGTCGATCTTTCTCAATCCATGGAGCAAGAGGATTATCAGCTCAATGAGTACGGTAAAGTGTCTCGCTTAGTTGCACTTAAATCGTTACTTAATACGTTTTCAGAGCAGCGTAGCGGCGATAGACTAGGGCTGATTGTTTTTGGTTCTGGCGCATATCTGCAAGTGCCCTTTACGGAGGATATTGTGCTTTGGCAGACATTACTGCAGCAAATGGATACTCAAATGGCAGGCCCTGCTACCGCAATTGGTGATGCCATAGGCTTAAGTATTCGTGCTTTTGATGGCTCCAATACCACAGAGCGAATACTGTTGTTAGTGACCGATGGCAGTGATACTAGCTCTAGATTAGATCCGGTGGATGCCGCCCGCGTGGCTGCAGCCGATGGTATCGAAGTTTTTACGTTAGGCATGGGCTCAATTGATACCGAAGGGGAAGATAAAGTCGATTTTAATACGCTCAACAAAATTGCCAAGATCACTGGAGGCCAAGCATTCGAAGGCAATAGCACTGGTGCTATTGAGCAGATTTTGCAACAGGTGAATCAGATTGCACCGGCAAAGTATCAGCAACAAAGTTACCTACCTAAGTTAGACCTTTACCCTTGGCTTATCGGGCCTATGCTCGTTATCTATATTTGTGTGTGGTTGGCGCTAACTATCTCAACGGTGATGGTCAATAAGGGGCAGGCTGATGTTAAGTAGTTTTCAGTTTGCTGAGCCACTTTGGTTGTGGCTATTTTTGCCTATAGGTTTACTTATGTATGGTCTTTGGCGCAATCGAAAAATGGCGCAAGAACAAGCTGGAGAAGGCGTAATAGCAGCTCACCTAGCAAAAGTATTTTCAATGCAGAATAGTCACAGAGCGACAAAAGCACCTATAGGGTTAACGTTGCTCACCGCCAGCTTTATCATTTTTGCATTAGCGGGTCCAAGCTGGCTAAAGGCCAGTGACGATGATATTAAAGCGCCGCTGATTATAGCCCTAGACTTATCGCCTTCAATGTTGAAAAGCGAAGGCAGCATAAGCCACCTAGAGCGAGCTAAATTACTGGTATCAAAACTGCTAATGCAGGGGAGTTCTAGGCCTATTTCGCTGGTTGCATTTGCAGGCAGCAGTCACCAAGTATTACCGCCATCGGATCAATTTGCGCTGTTAACGCTATATTTGGGCTATATGTCGCCTCAAGTTATGCCCGTAGAAGGTGATGATATTGACAGTTTGATTGCCGTTATTGCCGCAATTCCCGACGCACAAGAGTTTGGTTTCGACTTACTTGTCTTATCGGATGGCTTTGCAGGCCAAGGCCAAGCATTGGCTAAGTTCACTCAAAAACAGCATGCACAAGTGTTATTCGCTGCATTAACGGCATCAGCCGAGTCTTCTGCGACGCAGCTTGGCTTTACGGTGATGACTGCGGATGGCCTTTTGTCTGGCAATGACAATTGGCTTGAGCAAGTATCAAAGCTAGAACAGGCTGCTCTCAGTCAATCGAGTCTGGTGGTTAATCAAGGCTACTGGTTACTCTATCCGGCTGCGTTGCTATTATTACTGTTTTTTCGTCGAGGCTTTAGTCTGTATTGGGCTAGCTCTATTGTGCTCTGCGTCAGTTTGATGCCAGTACCAGTCCATGCACAGTGGCTAGACTTATTCTTTAGTGCCGATCAGCAAGGTCAATACTATTACGACAAAGGTGATTATCAAGAAGCCGCATTACGCTTTGAAGATCCTAGCTGGAAAGCCCGCGCCTATTATCAAGCAAAAGAGTACAGCAAGGCCGCTAAGATATATCGTCAGCAGGATGATTTACAAAGCCTGTTTAACCTGGCAATGACCTACACTCGTGGGCGCAACTACAGTAAAGCAAAGACGCTTTATCAATTGTTACTCGACATTGAACCTGATTTCCCCGGCGCTAGCAAGAACTTACAAATAGTGACTCAGCTGATAAAAGACATTAAGCAGCTTGGGGAGAGTCAACAAGAGGAAAACCCACCAGAGTCGATTAATCCTGACGATATGACCGATATGGATCTTGGTGCTGACAAACCGCAAATGGGCAAAATAGAAGTTGAACTGCAGCAGTTGTCAGTTGAAGAGTTATTAAACAGTGATACTAAAAAGCAACAGTGGTTAAGGGATATCAGTAAAGACCCGCAAAAGTTTTTAGCTGCAAAATTCCAAGCTCAGTACAATGAGTCCCAGCAAGAAGATAGATCTCTACCGCCAAAGGCGAATAGCAACGCTGACGCTAAGGAGGAGGGGAATGATTAGCAAGACGTTCAATTTAACTCTTCATTCAATAACTCTGCAATGTAAGCGGGTCGCTTTATTTTTATTTTGTATGGTTTGTATCAACGCTAGTGCGGCAGCCACTAATACTAATGCTGTAAACACCGTGGCTCCTTCGAGCCAGATTTTGACTCAAGTATCTAATGTTCATCCTGTGGTCGGTGAACAAACTGTATTGCGTTTTGAGCTACTTGTTAACGGTTTTTTTAACGGCGGCACCGAGTTTGATTTACCTTCGATGTCCAGTGCTCGATTGTCTCAAGCATCTTCATTTGCCATTAATGGCAACAGAACAATCGCTGGGACAGCGCTCTCCTCTCAGATCTGGGAAGTGTATCTTTACCCCGAACATAAAGGCGTTATAGAGGTGCCGAGTGTTCGATTCAAGGTCAAGTATATGGACAACATTAGCGGAGAGTCTAAGACTGCAATATTGATATCGGATGCTGTAGTGCTTTATGCGCATATCCCAGCAAGCCTTATACATGCTGAACAATACATCGTATCAGGATCAGTATTGATTGAGGATCAATGGTCAGTGTCACAGCCAAGTTACAATGTTGGTGACGTGATTAAGCGTGAAATCAAGATTTCTGTGACTAACCTCCCTGCAATGAATATCCCTCGAATATTCATGACAGCACCAGATGGCGTTAGTGTTATGCCGCTTGAAGCTGAACTGACTGACAATAATAATCGTGGTGAAAACAGCGCAATATTGAGCCAAGAGTTTAACTACATTATCGAAGCTGGTGGAGAATTTGTAGTCGGAGGAGAAGAGGTACTTTGGTGGGATCCTGACGTTGGTTTACATCGGTTAAATTTCTCTGAGATTAAACTTAACGTTACTGGGGCTAATATTGACCGTTATAGCGTATTGCTCAGTATCATCGTCTTGATGTTAGTTGTTTTGCTTATATTGGGGCTAAAAAAGCAAACGCTACCGATACGAGTAAAGCTGACCCAAGCATTGTTAGTAAAAGACTGGCGTGAATTTATCAACCTATTGTATCGGCGTGGTGATCTTATATCTGCACCAGCCACAATAAAACCTTCGTTATCGCTGCAAACGCCGCATGCTTCCACCAAGGTACTGCAAAAACACCAGCTTATATCGCAGCTATTTAGAGCATGCTTTAGCTCAACAGCTGAAAACGATGACCATGGGTTTAAGTTGAAAAAGGAGGAGAAGCTTTTCGTAAGAGAAGCCTTTAGGAACTTAATAAAATAATGGCTTTTGCAAAAGGGCTACCCAGTTAATTTGTACTCCTGAAAAAACTAAGTTTAACGAGACCCATAGTTTGATTGATTAGTGCATAAGATCTCATTCTAGCTACTGGGTTACTCTTTGTTCTTATATCTGAAATTACTTTCCTTTAACTTAAGATTCAAATTATAAATATTTTGGATTGCCATGGCTTACGCTGATGATTCACTGGTTATTTCAATAATAAATTATAGAATCATCATCAGTGTAGTAATATTTTTATGCTTATTGGTATGACCAATTTACAAAGGCCTCGCTATTTTGTTATAGATTGGTTATTGTTTTTGTCGATGATAGCAGTCTTCTAGCTGCTTTAAGCTTAGGCATTATCGAAATGAATGCATAACATGTGAACTGTTAGTGAATAAATATTTGTTTTATTCCAGTATATTTACATAATCCGTAAAATGGGCCGACAAAACTAACATACACTGATTTGGTTGCACCGTTTTGTCTTAGTGTATATAGGGCTGGAGAGAGGAAGAGATGGAAACAATATCAGAACAGTTAACCGATGCGCTGGGGATCATGATCCTCGGCATGTCGTTGGTTTTTGTATTTTTAGGTATATTGATTTTGGGAATGAAGCTAGTTGCTAAAAAATATGCGCCTGCACCCCAAGAGAAAATAACCGTTAATGCTCGCCAACCGGCGGTAACTAAACCCGCAGTGAGTCCTTTAATGGCAGCCGTTATCGCCTCTGCAATTCATCAGCACCGCCAAAAAGCATAAATAAGTAGGGAGTTACCATGAGCAAGCCACTGGCTTTAACCGACGTCGTCTTAAGAGATGCTCACCAATCCATTCTCGCTACTCGGTTGCGCACCGAAGATATGTTACCTATTGCGCCATTACTCGATAAAGTCGGCTTTTGGTCGCTAGAATCTTGGGGCGGAGCAACGTTTGACGCTTGCATCCGTTATCTTGGTGAGGATCCATGGGAACGTATTAGAGAGCTTAAAAAAGCCATGCCTAATACACCTCAACAAATGCTGCTAAGAGGACAAAATCTTTTAGGCTACCGTCACTATGCTGATGATTTAGTTAACCGTTTTGTTGAACGTGCTCACACTAACGGGGTTGATGTATTCCGAATTTTCGATGCAATGAATGATGTGCGTAACCTTGAAACCGCTGTTAAGTCTGTTGTTGACGTCGGCGCTCATGCGCAAGGTACTATCTCCTACACAACGAGCCCAGTGCACACGATGGACACTTGGATTGACATGGCTAAGCGTCTTGAAGATATGGGCTGTCATTCTTTATGTATCAAAGATATGGCCGGGCTATTAAAGCCGTTCGATGCCTTTGACATGATTAGCCAAATCAAATCTCAAACAGATTTGGTTGTTTCTATGCAGTGCCATGCAACAACAGGTCTTAGCACCGCCACCTACCAAAAAGCGATAGAAGCGGGCATTGATGTACTTGATACCGCCATTTCGTCAATGAGTCAGACTTATGGTCACAGCGCGACAGAAACTCTGGTTGCAATGGTTGAAGATACTGACAGAGCGACCGGTTATGACATGGCGTTATTGGAAGAGATAGCAGCTTACTTTAGAGTGGTACGCAAAAAATATGCAGCTTTCGAAGGTGAACTTAAAGGCATTGATTCGCGCATTCTTCGTGCACAAGTCCCTGGTGGCATGCTGACCAATATGGAAAGCCAGCTAAAAGAGCAAGGCGCTGCAGACAAGTTAGATTTAGTGTTAGAAGAGATCCCACGGGTTCGTGAAGACTTAGGTTTCATAGCCTTAGTCACGCCAACTTCTCAAATTGTCGGCACCCAAGCGGTGATTAACGTGCTGACGGGTGAGCGTTATAAATCGCTTACCAAAGAGACTGAAGGCGTACTCAAGGGCGAATATGGCGCCACGCCAGCACCCGTGAATAGCGAGCTGCAGCAACGCGTTTTAGCGGGCGCTGAAGCAATAACTTGTCGCCCAGCTGACTTACTCGAAGCTGAGCTCGACAGGTTACGTCTTGAGTTAGCTGAAAAGGCCAAAGCTGAAGCTATTACCCTATCAACAGAGGTGGATGATGATGTATTAACCTACGCATTATTTCCTCAAATTGGACTCAAATTCCTTAAAAATCGCAATAATCCAGACGCATTTGAACCCAAACCTGAAGTGGCTGCAAAAGCGCTCGAACAAATAAAAAAAGCAGAGCTAGCAGCTGCCAATAAGCAAGGGCCAGCAACTTACACTGTAACAGTGCAGGGTCAGCGATTTGTCGTTGAAGTGGCCGAAGGGGGGGATATCAGTGAAATAAGCTCTGCCGAAAATGTGATTCCTTTTGCTGCACCCGCAACAACTGCCGCCGTTGAGTCGTTGGTGGTCAAGTTAGAACAAAATGCACCGCTATCAGGTAATATTTTTAAAGTGCATGTGTCTCCTGGTGACACGGTTAAAGAGGGTGATGTTGTCATTATTTTAGAAGCGATGAAGATGGAAACGGAAATAAGAGCCGAGGCTGATGGAGTGATCTCTCAGGTTTGGGTTAAAGAGGGTGATTCGGTATCAGTTGGTAGTCAGCTGTTAGCGTTAGCATAGGAGTCATCATGGAAGGATTAATCGCCTTTTGGTCTGAGTCCGGCATTGCCAACTTTACGCCAGGTCAATTGTTAATGATGGGTGTCGGCTGCTTATTACTCTTTTTAGCTATCGCAAAAGGTTTTGAGCCGTTACTGCTTTTACCTATAGGCTTTGGCGCTATTTTAGCCAATATTCCTAATGGTGGATTTACCGACGAAGGTGGACTGCTCTATTTTGCTTATCATGTGGGTATTGAAACGGGAATTTTCCCGCTATTGATCTTTATGGGTGTGGGGGCATTAACCGATTTTGGGGCATTGATTGCTAACCCTAAAATGTTATTACTTGGCGCCGCAGCACAATTTGGTATTTTTGCCACCTTGCTTGGGGCGATTGGTTTGAATTTAGTCCCTGGGTTTGAGTTTTCAATGCAAGATGCTGCCGCTATTGCGATTATTGGCGGTGCAGATGGGCCAACGGCTATCTTTTTAGCGTCCAAACTCGCCCCAGACTTACTCGGTGCTATTGCGGTTGCTGCATACTCTTATATGGCGTTAGTGCCACTTATACAGCCGCCTATTATGAGACTGCTAACAACAGAATCTGAGCGTAAGATCAAGATGGAGCAGCTGCGAGAAGTGAGTAAGAAGGAAAAAATAATCTTCCCACTCATGGTATTAGGATTAACTATTTTGTTCCTTCCTGCAGCAACGCCGTTAGTGGGTATGTTTTGTTTAGGTAACTTGATGCGCGAGTCGGGTGTGGTCGATAGATTGTCTAACACCGCCCAGAATGAGCTGATTAATATCGTTACTATTTTTCTCGGACTCGCTGTGGGTTCTAAATTATCAGCAGAGCAGTTTTTGCAAATTGAAACCTTAGGTATTTTGGTGTTGGGGGCTGTTGCATTTGGTATAGGTACCGCGACTGGAGTGTTAATGGCCAAGCTCATGAGTAAATTATCTGGCGGTAAGATTAATCCATTGTTAGGTGCCGCTGGTGTGTCCGCGGTGCCCATGGCGGCGAGGGTCGTCAATAAAGTGGGCCTTGAAGCAAATAATCAGAACTTTCTATTAATGCATGCAATGGGCCCTAACGTGGCGGGTGTGCTGGGTAGTGCGGTTGCTGCAGGTGTGTTACTTGCGGTACTGGGATAAGCATATCTGTAAAATTTAGAATAGTATTTTCAATTAAACCAATCCCGTACTTTTAAAGTACGGGATTTTTTTGCCTGCAGAAAATGATAGCGTGCGCTTGGCTATACTAAGAACAACTTAATCACCTATGCACCAGCATTCTCCATATACAACTGTTTGGCCGTGTCATTGCAAGCTTTAGTTATCACAGCCTTATCGTAAAATCCTCGCTTGTGGTGCAAGCGTCATTAGAGGTTACTTGCAACAAAGTAGTTTAAAATTTGAAATAGAAGTTGAGCTTACGACAGCGCTGGAGGGCGATGTGGTGATCTGGAGTGATACAGGTATTGGCGCTAGGTCATTAAACGATGAAGCGTTAGTTTGATGCCGTTAGCGCCTGGTCTTCGAGCTAGGCGCGTAAGCGATATTGGGTTATTTGTGGGTTACCAACTACGAATGTTTTGGTTTGCGGTCAGCCAAAGTAGAAAGCCTAAGGACAAAATAATCGTTATGCTAATGCCGACAATATAGATAAACCCGGTTCTTCCCTTCTTTAGAGGCACACCGTTGTAATTAAGAAATAGCGCCCATGCGAGAGATAGTAGCAGTGGAATAAAAAACAGCTTAGCCATACTTAAACACCCTCAATATGAATCACTTAGCAATATGATTTTAAAGTATAAAAGAAAAAGGCCACAATTGCGGCCTTTTTCTTTCACAGTAATCTTACTAACTTGTTACAGGTGCTGTTTTAGTGCTCTCATCGGCATAAAATTGCTCTTGATCAAGCTGTCCTTCAGATTTACCAATAACAACGGCTGTCATCATATCCCCGGTGACATTGGTTGCTGTGCGGATCATATCAATGATCCGGTCAATAGCGGCAATAAATGCAATCCCTTCTAGTGGTAGGCCAACAACACCTAAGGTTACCGTCAGCATCACCATGGCACTGCCTGGCACGCCAGCTGTTCCGACTGATGCAACTGTTGCCGTTACCGCAATCAGCATATAGTCAGTCATATCGAGTTGAATGCCATAAATTTGGGCAATAAAAATGGCGGCAATAGCGGGATAGATCCCACCGCAACCATCCATGTTCATGGTCGCGCCAAGGGGCAATACAAATGAGCTATAACGTTTTGATACACCCATTGATTCAGAACAACGCGTGCTTGCCGGCAATGTACCGAAACTTGATGCTGTCGTAAATGCCACAATTTGTGCTGGCATGGCTTTTCTGAAAAACTGTAAAGGGCTTAATTTTGCTGCGAATTTTACCAGTCCACCATAGACAAAAATAATGTGGATTAACGCAGCAAGGTAGATAGCACCGATGAACTTGGCAAGTGGTAATAACATGGATAAACCATACTCACCGACCACCCAGGCCATTAAACCAAACACGCCAATCGGAGTAAGTTGCAATACCATACGAGTCAGCTGGAACATCACTTCAGCCCCGGCCTCAAGGGTTCTTTTCAAGGGCGCAGCTTTTTCGCCAACCTTATTGATTGCGATACCAATTAATGCTGCAAATACGATTATTTGGAGAACATTCCCTTCTGCCAGAGAGGCAAATGGGTTAACAGGGATCATATTTAGCAGTACCTGTGCAAAACCAGGAACCTGACGTTCGCTCACTTCAGTAGCAACCAATTCCATTGAGCCGCCCATATCAATGAGCGAGCCAATGGTTAAGCCGATAAACGACGCTATAGTGCCGGTAAACATAAACATACCTAACGTCTTAAAGCTCAACCGTTTTAGGTTAGCTTCTGAGCCTAAAGAGGTAATACTCACCACGATAGCGCAGAAAATAAGCGGTGCGACCAGCATTTTGATCGCGCTAATAAATAGATCACCTAAAGGCTTTAATACCGTTGCCGATTCACCAAAAATGACACCAACAGTAGCGCCAAGTACAAAGGCGGCTAATACCTTTTGCCAAAAAGGGATGTTTTTAATTACTTGCCACATTATCAATATTCCAAATATATTATTTTTATGTCATGCGTATAGGTGGCAGGGTTGCCACCTAATTTATTGCAATCATTTGCTAGGAGACTAACACTTCAATGCTGTGAAGGTTTACATTTAGTTACCCAATCGTTGGCATTCTATAGATAGAGCACCTTGCATCACAAACCGATTTAGTTATAACTTATTGTCATATAAAAGCTTGTTTTAATTATATTAACAGTTAACTTTTGCGTAACATCGTGATGAGGGTTGTAAAAACTATAGAAACCACAATAGATTCATGGGTGTAGGCTAGATGAGCTATGATTGCTGATTAAGGTGATGGAAATATTTTGTTAGCAGAAATCGCAAAACCTTTTTTACGTCGTAAGTGATTTAAACTGATTAACACCCACTGGTTGTTTCAAGCTGACTGGGTAATACTAGTGCCAAGCATAGCTTACTGATCAGATGATAAAACGATATCGCATTCTGGCGAAGGAGATAATAATTGAAAAAATGGATATTAGCCGCAGCAATTAGTGCTGCGTTATTTGGATGTGCCGGTCAACAACAGGCTGAAACGACTTTACCTGCAGGTGTGACTTTACTGGAGTCGGTAAGTTTTTCAGGACAGGATGTTGGTATTCCCTATCGTAAATATGAATTAGCCAATGGCTTGACCGTTATTTTACACGAAGATCACTCTGATCCGTTAGTCCATGTTGATGTCACTTATCATGTAGGTTCAGGACGTGAATTAGTTGGTCGTTCTGGCTTTGCACACTTGTTTGAACACATGATGTTCCAAGGGTCAGAGCATGTCGCTGATGAACAACATTTTAAAATGGTCACTGAAGCGGGTGGAAATCTTAACGGTACAACCAATACCGATAGAACCAATTATTTCGAAACGGTGCCCAATAATCAGTTAGAAAAAATGTTGTGGTTAGAATCTGACCGTATGGGCTTTTTCCTACCGGCTCTAACGGAAGAAAAGTTTGAAGTGCAACGTGAGACGGTCAAAAACGAACGTGCACAGCGTATTGATAACCGTCCTTATGGCCGTATGGGTGAGCGCTTTGATCAAGCCTTTTATCCGCAAGGTCATCCTTACTCATGGCCTGTTATCGGTTGGCCAGAAGATTTAGACCGAGCAGATGTTGAAGATGTTAAACACTTTTTTCAGCGCTGGTATGGTCCTAATAATGCCACATTGACTATTGGTGGCGATTTTGACGAGATGCAGGCCCTTGCATGGGTTAATCAGTATTTTGGTGAAATCCCTGCTGGTCCTGAAGTTAAGGCGCCCGTAAAAACGTTAGTGACACTGGATAAGACACTTTATCTGTCGATGGAAGATCGAGTGCATTTACCCTTGATTAAAATGGCAATGCCAACGGTATATGCTCGCCATGAAGATGAGCCCGCTTTGGATCTGTTGTCTAACATCTTAGGTGGTGGCAAGACATCAATCTTCTATAAAAATCTTGTTAAAGATGGCTATGCGGTCCAAGCAGGTGTGAGTCATCCATGTCAAGAATTGGCTTGCCAGTTTTCAATGTACGCATTAGCCAATCCAGCACAGGGTGGCACGTTAGCTGATTTAGAAAAAATCATGCGTGACTCGGTCACTGAATTTGAGCAACGCGGCGTGACGGATGACGACCTTGAAAAAGTTAAAGTCAACTTTGAAGCTGCCACCATTTTTGGTTTGCAAAGCGTACAGGTAAAAGTCTCAAGCCTAGCATTCAATGAAACGTTTTCTGGTAACCCTAATATGATTGGTACTGATTTGGCGCGTTATGCCAATGTCACCAAAGAAGACGTTATGCGGGTGTTTAACAAATATATTAAAGACAAGCCGATGGTGGTGATGAGCGTTGTGCCTCAAGGGCAAAAACAGCTTATTGCTAAAGCCGATAACTTTGTCGCGCCAACTGAAAAGATTGCCGCCGTTGCGGTTCAAGATCTTAATGCCGCGCCTCAAATTACTTCAGCGTTTGATCGCAACGTTGTGCCGCCAGTCGGTGCCGCACCCGTATTAAAAATACCTACGCTTTGGCAAGGTAAACTGGCCAATGATATTGAGGTTATTGGCACTGAAACCAACGAGACACCGACCGTTGAAGTGGTTGTTTACCTCAATGGTGGCCACCGCGTTATTGACATAGAACAAGCAGGCTTAGCGTCGATAACAGCGTCAATGATGAATGAATCGAGCCTTAAGCGCAGTTCTGAAGAACTGACTCAAGCATTAGAGATGCTTGGCAGTAATGTCAGCTTTGGTGCCAGTGGCTATCAAAGTCGATTGCAGATTTCATCGTTAACAGAAAATCTTGATGCGACAATGAAAATTGTCCAAGAGAAGTTGTTTGAACCTGCATTCAATCAAGCTGATTTCGATCGTGTTAAACAACAGGTATTACAGAACCTACAACGGCAATTAACGGAGCCAAATTATTTGGCTTCAAGAGCATTTAGTACTCTGTTATACGGTGATAAGAGCCCGTTTGGTGTTAGTAGTGGTGGTTCAATTGCATCAGTAACAGCGATTAGCTTAGATGATGTTAAAGCTTTTTATAAACGTCAGTATACCGCGGGTAATGCGCAAATAGTGGCCGTTGGTAATCTAAACGAAGCGCAAATGCTATCCAAGCTTACAGGGTTAAACGGTTGGACTGGGGTTAAAACTTCCTTTCCTGAATTAGCGGTTCTTCCTGAATTTACTGGCGGAAAAATTTATATTGTTGATAAGCCAGAAGCGGCGCAGTCAGTGATAAAAATTGGTAAACGCGCGTTGCCTTATGATGCTACGGGAACGTTTTTCAAATCCTACTTGATGAACTACCCACTGGGCGGCGCTTTTAATAGCCGTATTAACCTCAATCTTCGTGAAGACAAAGGTTACACTTATGGTGCGAGAAGCTTTTTCTCGGGAGGACCAGAGCAAGGTTTCTATCAAGCGACTGCTAGTGTACGTAGTGATGTGACGACCGAAGCGTTAGTGGAATTTATTAAAGAGATTAATGGATTCCAAGCAACGGGGATGACTGAGGATGAGCTTAGCTTTATGCAGAACTCTATCTCACAATCTAAAGCACTTAACTACGAAACTCCGTACCAAAAAGCGGGATTAATGCGTAATATTCAACGTTATAATTTGGATGATAATTACAGTGAACAGCAAACTGAAATCACTAATAACATAACACTTGATGAGTTGAATTTATTGGCTAAAAGCCAGTTGAAAATCGACGATATGCTTATTCTTGTTGTAGGTGATCGTGCCAAGATAGAGTCTGAATTATCAACACTTGGTTATCCAATTGAGGTTTTACAGTTGTAAAGTAAGTGGGGAGACCCTATATACAAGAGGTAATCCTAGTTAATGGGGTTACCTCATCTATAATCGTCATGACAGTGACGTAAAGACTATTTTGATATGACTTGAAAGTTTAGCCAGTTAAAGCAGGTCTGACTGTCATGAGCTTTAGGTTAAAGTCACGTACTAGAGAATAAGATTTTGAAATCATTCAATGAATTAGTAGGGGATCTGTCGGATCCGACAAGTCGTCAAGCACTAAAATCAATGCAGCGAGGCATTGAACGTGAAGCGCTTAGAATTGAAAAGACAGGTCACTTAGCAACGGATAGTCACCCTGAAGTATTAGGCTCTGCCTTAATGCATTCGCGGATCACTACCGATTATAGTGAGTCCTTGCTTGAGTTTATTACTCCCGTGTTTGAAAACATTGATGAACTCGTTGAAGATTTAACATACACGCATGCGTATAGCGTGCGTAACTTAAATGGCCAGCAACTGTGGCCGGTTAGTATGCCTTGCTATGTGGGTGATGTTGCTGACATTCCTATTGCTGATTATGGCTGTTCAAATAATGGCAAAATGAAACGTTTGTATCGTAAAGGATTAACTTATCGATATGGCGCACTCATGCAGATTATCTCTGGAGTGCATTTTAACTTTTCGGTGTCTGACGATCTTTGGACACGGCTTTATGAACTATCCAATAAAGCGTTGAGTAAAGAAGAGTTTATCTCTGATTCTTACTTTGGCCTTATTCGTAATTATCGCCGTTTGGTATGGGTGTTACCTTATTTATTTGGTGCATCACCCGCGCTATGCGGATCGTTTATTAAAGACCAAAAAACGACGCTACCGTTCGAAAAAATTGGCAAGGGCACGCTTTATTTACCTTACGCCACATCGCTGCGCATGAGTGATTTAGGCTATACCAATCAAGAACAAGATAGCCTCGACATTAGTTACAACAATCTATCTTCTTACCTTGATGGTATGAACGCCGCTATCAATATGCCATCGGCAAACTTTGCCCAAATTGGTGTCAAAGTCGCAGGCGAATATCGTCAACTTAATGCTAACGTTTTACAAATTGAAAATGAATTTTATTCTCCTATACGAGCCAAAAGAGTCGCTAAAGGAAATGAGAAACCTTCTGAGTCTTTAGCGCGTGCAGGCGTTGAGTATATTGAAGTCAGGGCGCTTGATGTTAACCCCTATAGCGCGGTTGGTATTGAAAAGTCACAAATTCGTTTTTTGGATATGTTTCTGCTTAATTGTTTATTACAGCCTTCGAGCAACAGCGACGAAACGGAAGAAGCTGAAATTTCAGCTAACTTACAAGCCGTTGTGTTAGAAGGGCGTAAACCAGGCTTAGTCTTGAGTCAGAATGGTGCAGACATTTCGTTGACACAGTGGCTCGAAACGTTATTTGATAACTTAGGCTCGATTGCAGAACTGCTTGATGACGGTGCTGAGGGTGAGTATCAAAAGGCTCTGGCGCACTGGCATAAAGCGGTCGTGAATCCTGATGAGACTTTATCGGGTCGGATCATGACTAAGCTTCAAAAGGAGCAAGTTGATCACGGTCATTGGGTGAAAGAGCTTGCACAGCAATACCATCAGCAACTTATAGACTTGCCTATTAGCGACTCTGTGTTGGCTCGGTATGAGCAAGATGCAAGATCGTCACTCGACAAGCAAGCGGCGAGTGAAGCGCTTGATGAAGTGAGTTTTGATCAATTTCTCGCTGATTACTTCGAGCAATAACGGTGAAACAGCTTAACGCCTCTATGTTGGTATTACTGCTATCTGGCTGCGCATCGCAACTTGATAGCAGTCATCAGTGTGGCACCGTCTCAAGCTTTTTGGCTCCTGAACCAGAGCTTGGGATCTATCGCGCAGTCGTTACCCACCTCGATGGAAAACCTGTGATTTCTCAGCCTAATTATCGCCTTAGCGTTGGCGAACACCGTTTTACGCTGGCGGAGCTGATTGATTCACCCACTTTAAAAGTATCGCTGGCATCTCGTACCCCAAAAGATTTGATCGTGGTAGTAGAAGCCAATACGCGCTATCACTTAGCCGCTAAGTTTAATAGCGACAAAGTCTATAGAGGTAAGGATAGTGGCTTTTGGCAACCAGAAGTATGGCAACAAGAGTCCTACAATTGTGAGCTTCCTGCGTCGAGATAATGGTCGCAATAATGTATTTCACGGTCTGATTTTTAACACAATTTAATTAAACCCCAATTGCATATTTAAGCTATCAATGTGACACTAGCACTTTGCTATTATTGTCCGTTGGTATCAATTTTTATGAAATGGCCTGCATTACTTGCGACTGTTATCTTGGCAACATTTTTAACTGGTTGCGCAACTCCTCCTCCCAAAGATCCCGAAAATCTATGTTCGATATTTCAAGAGAATCGTTCATGGTATAGCGCCGCCAAAAATACCAGAGAAAAGTGGGGCGTACCTGTGCACGTTCCACTGGCAATGATGTATCAAGAAAGCTCATTTAAACATAATGCCGCGCCGCCAATGGAGTATTTTTTAGGTTTCATACCGACAGGTAGAGCGAGTGACGCCTATGGTTATGCTCAGGCTAAAACCATGACTTGGGATGACTATGTGAGAGAGACGGGTAACTCTTGGTCAAGCCGCAGTGATTTTGATGATGCCATGGATTTCATGGGTTGGTTTATTTATAAGACCAATAAAATTAACGGGGTGTCTAAGTGGGACGCGCGTAATCAATATCTAAATTATCATGAAGGCTGGGGCGGCTATAAGCGTAAAACTTATAACCAAAAAGCCTGGTTAATTAAAGTCGCTAAAAAAGTCGACGATCGCTCTAAGCGTTATGCGGGTCAGTATAGACAATGCGAAGAGGATCTTGACTCATCTTGGTTGTGGCGATTGTTTTTTGGGTAGATAAACAGGTTCCAAATTAATTGATGTTGTCTAGTCCTAAAATTAGGTTGACACCCTTACCGGTAATATTAACGACAGTATTGAGGGACAACAAACTTCAACTTCGAGTATTAACGATCGAGCATGTGAAATGTCCAGACTTAGCCAAGATGTTCATAGCAGTTTAAAGACGATTACTGAGTAAGCAAGAGAGCAAGAAGCGACCTCAGCAACGTTAGAGACAATACTAAAACGGATTTGCGTGTCGCTATTTTTTGCCCCGTTTATTACGGTACATCGCCTCATCTGCGGCCTTTAAGGTTTTATTCCACTGGCCGTTATATTGCTCAACCCCATAACTAAACGAGACAGCGCCTTGTTCACTGAGGTCATCCTCTATTGCAATGATCTCGCTTTCTATACGTTCTAATGGACCATGGCAAAGGGCGATAAACTCATCTCCACCGTAACGGGCGACTAACTGCTTTTGGTGCCACTGAGCTTTCAGTACACGGCTTACTTTCTGCAGTGCGGCATCGCCGGCTTGATGTCCGTGGTGATCATTAATTGTCTTTAGATTATCGATATCGATTAATACTAAATAACTGCCAAAATGGGGCTTTAAGGTCCATTCTTTAGCGAGGGCTTCAAAGCGCTGACGATTATATAAACCGGTTAAACTATCAAAGTTAGCTAGCGTATTGATTTTGTGTGTTTTTTGGTAAAGAGATATCGCGTTCGCCGCCTCATGAGTCAATATAGCGACCAGATTTCGGTCATAATGACTAAAGGCTTTTACTTTACCGCTGTCTAAATTTAGCATTGCGTAAAGCTTACCATCGATATGAATTGGGCTTGATAGTGTTGAGCGTATTGGTATTGAGGGGGCCTCAAGCAAGACATCTTGATCTGAAGAGCTTAGCGAACTGTGAGCATTAATGGCTTCCATGTCGTCAATGACCACCACTCGGTCACATTTACCTTTTGTTATCCGATATTCGAAAGATTGTTCCAAATGGATATTGAGCTTTCTCAGCTTGTTAATATCAATGCCCACAGCAGACTCAAATGATAAGGAACCAGAATCAGGTTCAACCCGAATGATTGTTCCCATTTCGGCACCGTCAATACAGCTAACGGCCTTATTGAGTAACGCGTTCAGAAAGGCGGTTTCATCTTGATATTGGTTAGCAATATTAACTAACTCAAAGGTGGTCTCATTGACATGAACTACCTGCTGTAGGTGCTCCCATAGTCGACTGAGTCGTCCTTGATGGAAATAGTAATTCAGGCTGTAACCGAATAAATAGATAATACTTATCAGGAGTAAATTTGCGACAGAACTTTGATTTGCGCTAATACTAAAGAAAATAATCCAACAGATAAAAAGCAAGAGTAAAGGCACGCCGAGTAAAGCTAGATGTGTCTTAAAATCCAGCGCATCAATTTTCTTCTTTTTTAAACTATCCTTGATGGGCAACATGAATATCCTATTCTATTTGTTCAAACCATTTGTTTGTTGCATCCAAAACATGAAAAGACTCTAACCAAAGGCACTCAGATTAAAAATACTGTTACTAAAAGTTACTTTAGCTAAATCAATCATAACTAACTTAAATAATAGGCAAAAAAAACATCTCAAACAAGCGAATTTAGTGAAAGAAATGATCTTGCATAATAAAAATTGGTGGACAGCGTATTAAGTCAGTTTAACAAAACGGTTCGATTGAAGAACCGTCATATTTCGAGCGATTAGAGTCAATATATGCGTAAACGCTTGATTGACCTACTTGCCTCATCATGGCTTCGTCGCCTCTACAAAATGATACATTATCAGCCTGTTTGATGAGCTTGAGATGAATAAACCTAATTGTATAGCTCGTTGTAAGCGCATTAGCAGCGTAAAATTAACGGCTCTGTCGCTATCGTAATAATTTGTTATACATATGTACTAATAAGTTATTTGCAGTCCATTCAAAGCTTAGGGATAATTACGGCATTGGCTTTGGGGGAAGCCTGTTTACTCTTTGCACTTATTATCATTATAATGCGCGCAAATATAATAATGTACCGCCCTACGGAAGGATTAAAAATGAGCAAACCATTTGTTGCAGTATTAATGGGGTCTGATTCTGACCTGCCTACAATGCAATCGACTTTAGATGTACTAAAGACTTTTAACATTACGTTTGAAGCTAAAGTGACCTCGGCGCATCGTACACCTGCGGCGACTCATGCTTACGTGACTGACGCTGAAGCGCGTGGATGTAAAGTATTTATTTGTGCAGCAGGCCTTGCAGCACATCTAGCGGGTGCCGTTGCTGGTATCACTACTCGCCCTGTGATTGGTGTTCCAATTGATTGTGGTCCACTACAAGGCCATGATGCACTTTTATCAACAGTGATGATGCCTGGTGGCGTGCCAGTGGCAACAGTTGCTATTGGTAGCGCTGGCGCTAAAAATGCGGGTTATCTTGCAGCGCAAATGTTAGCCGTCGCCGATGATGCACTTGCTGTCGCAGTGAAAGAAGAGCGTGCTAAGTCAGCTGAAGCGGTTCAAGCTAAAGATGCAGCGCTACAAGCAAAGCTTGCTTAAACCACGCTAATCACATCAAACCGCAGTCATGTTACTGCGGTTTTTTTATGTATGTAACACCCGCTGTAAACCTCCTCAATTAATCTCACTCTATCTTTTATGCGCGTTTATCATTTATTGCATTGGCAGTATTGTCCCGTCATTTGCCAGAGAGCAACACTGACCTTGCTTGGGCAATATATTTCCGTATGCGTGCTATAGACAAATAACCTGCGCCGATGCAGACTTACTGTATAAGATATTTGGTAAGGACCTTGGTGTGTTACAGCCCACTCACACAGTAGAACAACCTTTAGATGCTGATCCTGATCAAGCGTTAATGTTGCAATATGCAGACGGTAATACTCGCGCTTTCGAATTGCTATATAACAAACATAAAGCGCCGTTATATCGCTATTTTGTACGACAGATTTACGACAACCAACTTGCGGAAGACCTGTACCAAGAAACGTGGAGTCGGGTAATTAAAGCCGCCTCTGCCTATGAGGCTAAAGCAAAGTTTACGACCTGGTTATACCGTATTGCCCATAACCTAATTATTGATCATGTCAGAGCTAAAAAGCCTGAGAGTAGTTTCAGTGATGTTTATGATACTGAACAAGATCCTGATGCAATGCTAGCCAGTGCCATTGACACGCCAGAGCAACAATTACAGCAGCAGAAGAAGGCTCAGCTGCTCAAAAATTGTGTTAAAGATCTTCCCCATGTTCAAAAAGAAGCGTTTCTACTCAATATTGAAATGGGCTTTACCGCAGCCACGATTGCCGATATTGCCGGCGCGACACTTGAAGCAACTAAGAGTCGTCTCCGTTATGCCCAAAAAGGCCTTAAGGCCTGTGTCGACTTAAAGTGGCAAGAGGTGGAATATGATTAACGATAATGATGACAACATTCGCAAAGAGGTGCATGCGCTTTATCAAAAGATAGCGCAAGAACAGCCGCCGAAAGAACTTGATCAAGCTATTTTAAATTTGTCTGTTACCAATGTAAAACCTAAGTTAAACAGCCAATCGTTTTGGCGTCAGCATCGCTGGTCTTTATCATCTGCAGCTTCAGTGCTTATGGTCGTCACTCTATTTGTGATTAATCCACCCATACCGACGGGTGATATCAGTGATGAGGCGATACCCTCATTAATGATGACTCCGCAAGACAGTCCAGCTCCTGCGTTGATGAGAATGGCGTCTCCAAATCAAGCGTTAGAGGTTGATATATCGCCTGAAGATAACGTTAAAAAGGCGGTGAAAACTCCGTTAATGCAGCAATCAAATGGCCTTGATGATAATCAAGATGCTGTAAGGGTGGAGGCGGTAGATCAACAACTGCTTGCTAGCCTTAATAAGGTATCTGAGTTAATGAGTCAAAAAGACTATGTTCAGGCAGAGCGTGATTTACAGCAGATAAAGAGTGACTATGCGGCGACGTTGTTGGTTAATGCTCCGTTAAATCAACGCTTCAATGAATTAGAGACACTGCTCAAGCTACAGCAGAAATAACAAATACACCCAAAATAAAGTGCCTGCTTATCGAGTAGGTACTTTATTATTTAACGAATCGTATTAACTCTTAAACCAATCCCAAATGCCTAAAGAGCTGTTTTCGAACAGGTCGATCCCCAAAGCAGACTTGAGTAAGTAAAGTAACAGCAGTCCAAAGACCATTGAGATAACAATAAATGACACCACTGAAAGGGCAAAAATCAGCACGGATAGTTGTTTCTCTTTTCTGTTTAACGCTCGCTTGTTCCTGCCTAGCAGGAATACGTAGAAAAAACGCCAACCAATAAAGGGAAAATAAAAAGTGCCTCGATGATCAATAAAATGCTTTTGCCACTGATTATCGACAAGCGCGAACCTGAAATAGACAAGCTGTGCCTCAGTATAACTATTAGCATATCTGCTAGGCATATTCAGTAATGCCTTATTAACGCGTGGATCATCCCGCAATGAAGGGCGTTGATAGTCTGAGACCATTTATACCTCGTTGAATATGTTAATTATTAAATCCTTTCACAGCAAAAAAATCACTAAGCTGATTAAGCGTAGTTGAAAGTGGGCAATAGCAAAAGCCTACAACATATCAGTGAGTTAAATACAAAACACATTTGCTAATAATTCTTTGTCGTTATTTTACTGAAGCGTAGCTAAAAGTTTGCTATTTTGTTTGGCTTGGATTGCTCTCAATTAATAAAAATAACAATAGGATGGCTTCTTTAGATGAAACTTCGTCACTCACTTGCCTGTTGCATGTTAGCCCTTGGCACTATCAATATAGCTCCTACATTTGCTTCTGATGCTAGCGATAAAGCCGGTTATTTTCGTTCGCCAGCGTTAAATCAGCAAACCTTAGTCTTTACAGCAGAAGGCGACCTTTGGACTAAAGGTCTTGGAGAGTCAAAAGCGAGGCGCTTAACCAGTTTACCGGCTGAAGAATTAGGTGCGACAATATCTCGCGATGGCAAGTTTGTTGCGTACGTTGCTAACTATGAAGGTTCGTCTGAAGTCTATGTTATTGCCATTGAAGGGGGGCAAGCCAAGCGCGTTAGTTTCGAAAACTCTCGTGTGAGAGTGCAAGGCTGGACGAGTGATGGCAAAGTGCTTTATGCCACTGATAATGCCTTTGGTCCCGCCAATTACTGGGTATTACGCACGGTTGATCCCTTGAGCTTAGTGACCACTGACTTACCGCTAGCAGATGCGATAGAAGGTGTTATTGACGAGCAAAACGAGTATGTGTATTTCACTCGTTTTGGCCTACAAACCACAGGCGACAACGCTAAGGTTTATCGAGGCGGCGCTAAAGGAGAGCTTTGGCGTTTTAAATTAGGCGAGAAGCAAGAAGCGCAGCAGCTCGCAGCGACACATGATGGCTCAGTTAGACAACCTATGTTGTGGCAATCTCGCTTGTATTTTATCAGCGATAGCGACGGTAATGACAATATCTGGTCTATGTCAATCGATGGCAAAGATCTGCAGCAACACACGCATTATAAAGAGTGGCAGGTAAGAAGTGCCAAACTCAACGAAGGCCGCATTGTATTCCAACAAGGCGCCGATATTAAGTTATTTGATATCGCGGCAAATAAAGAGATCGCGGTTGATATAGAGCTTACCTCTGACTTTGCCTATAAGCGTGAGCATTGGGTCACTGAGCCGATGAAGTACGCAACTTCGACAAGGTTTACACCGCAAGGTGATAAAGTGGTTATCACTGCTCGCAGCCATGTGGTTGTCGCGTCAACGGACGGTCAAAGGCTCGTTGAAATTGCCCTGCCAGGAGATAGCCGGATCCGCAATGCGCTCATGAGCAAAGATGGTAAGTGGGTTTATGGTATTAGTGATATTAGCGGCGAGCAGGAGATCTGGCAGTTTGCCGCAAATGGCAGCGATAAGCGTAAACAGTTAACCAAAAATGGCAAAGCACTGCGCATGGATCTGCATCTGTCGCCAAATGGACGTTATTTGGCACACGATGATTATGATGGCAATGTTTGGCTGTTAGATTTAAAAAAGTCTCGAAACCAAAAGATCATTACTCAAGGTGAAGGCTTAGGCCCATATGCAGATATTGTTTGGTCCGCTGACAGTCAGTTTATGGCTTTAACCAAAGCTGAATTAGGTAAAGCGCGTCCACAGATCGTACTTTATTCGCTTAAAAAGGATAAAGCTCAATCGATCACTACCGATAAATATGAGTCGTTTTCACCTAGCTTTAGTAAAGACGGAGATTGGCTATACTTCCTTTCAAACCGTAAGTTTGTATCCACTCCTAGTTCGCCTTGGGGCGATAGAAATTTGGGACCAATGTTTAACAAACGTACGCAGATTTTTGCTATTGCACTCAACAGCAAGGCTCGTTTTGCATTTCAAAAGCCTAATGAGCTATTGAGTGAGCCTAAAAAAGATAGCGACGACAAGGTTGAAACGCAGGTTGATTGGGATGGTTTGTCTTCAAGGTTATGGCAAGTACCAGTGCCTGCGGGAAATTATTCCTCACTGCAATTGAGCGAAGATAAACTGTATTTACTGGACAAAGACGTGAGTAGCCGTAAATCATCGTTGAAAGTGGTTAAGTTTGCCGCTTTAGGCCCTAAGGTAGAAACATTTTCTAAAGATGTAGGCTCATATACATTATCTGTCGACAGTAAAAAACTGTTTATCCGCAAGCAATCAAAGCAAGGGAAGGAGATGTTGATTGTTGATGCGGGTGACAAACTGCCAAAAGAGCTCGACCACACCAAAGTGCAGACGCAAAACTGGCAGTTAGCAATACAACCTGCAGCAGAATGGCAGCAAATTTTTGAGGATGCGTGGTTAATGCATCGAGATTCGTTCTACGACAAAAAGATGCGCGGTGTTGATTGGCAGCAAACCAAGCTTAAATACCAACCCTTAGTTGACCGCTTAACTGATCGTCATGAACTCAATGATATCTTTAAAATGATGATGGGAGAGTTGAACTCTCTGCACTCACAAGTGCGCGGCGGTGATTTTGCAAAAGATCCTAAAAAGGCCAGATCGGCTAGCTTAGGTGCCCGTCTAGAGCAGACTAAAGCCGGTGTGGTTATTGAGCATATTTACCAAGGCGATCCAGAGATACCATCACAAGCTGCGCCGTTAAATAAGATGGGTGTAGACGCAAAAGTGGGTGATGTGATTTTAGCTATTAATGGTAAGACCTTAAATAATATTGCTGATGTGACTCGCCTTATTCGCAATCAAAGCGCAAAGCAGGTGCTGTTGTTACTTAAACGGGGCAATAAAACACACCAAACTATCGTTAAACCTATCAGTGCACCTGCCAACGCCAAATTCAGATATCTAGATTGGGTGACTCATAACAGTAGCGCTGTAAATGATGCGAGCGATGGCAAAATTGGTTACCTGCATCTTTACGCTATGGGCAGTGGTGATATCGCCAGCTTCGCGCGTGAATTCTACGCCAATTATGATAAAGATGGATTGATTATCGATGTTCGCCGTAATCGAGGTGGCAATATTGATAGTTGGATAATTGAAAAACTACTTAGACGGACATGGGCATTTTGGGCGCCGACCCACGGCACACCATCAGGTAACATGCAGCAAACCTTTAATGGCCAATTAGTGGTGTTAACCGATCAACTGACCTATTCAGATGGTGAAACCTTCTCAGCAGGTGTTAAAGCGTTGGGTATTGCACCACTTATCGGGAAGCAAACCGCAGGTGCTGGAGTATGGTTGTCTGGGAGAAATTCATTAACAGATAAAGGCATGGCACGTGTTGCCGAGTATCCGCAATATGCAATGGACGGTAGTTGGATTATTGAAGGTCGTGGCGTG
Source organism: Shewanella sp. Choline-02u-19 (assembly GCF_002836205.1). Lineage (NCBI taxonomy): Bacteria > Pseudomonadati > Pseudomonadota > Gammaproteobacteria > Alteromonadales > Shewanellaceae > Shewanella > Shewanella sp. Choline-02u-19. Next base: position 2,352,169 of record NZ_PJBE01000013.1, on the reverse strand, counting down.
AGTCCAGACATCGAAGTCGATAACCTGCCATACGCCACGTTTACTGGCAAAGATGCCCAGCTTGAAAAGGCGATGGATTACTTACTGCAAGCGTTAAAGAAACAACCCAAAGTCAATTTTGTGCCGAACGTCTTACCGGTTAAAGGTATGGCTGAGGACGTAAAACAAGCTCACTAATTTTAGTCTGCCGTATCTATCATATTTAAGTGTTTCGAGCGTTATTGACCAAGTAGTTCCCAGGTTGATAACGCTCTTTTTTTTGCAAGGCAACTCCCTCCTAATCAATGCATTCTTTAAGTTGTTAAGTACCATCGCCCTATCGAAGCGAGTTTATTTAAGAAAGATATTGAGTTTTATGCATTTTTAACACTAAACTGGTTAAAAACAAGCCCGCGTTAGTGGCTCTTTTTGGCGTATAAAGCACCGATTATGCATAGGGATTAATATGACGGAACAAAAGGCTACGGCTGAAGAACAGGCGCTACAGACTGAAAGCTCGCAGGCCGAAAATGCACCGATAGAAAGCAGTCAACCCGTTGAGCAAAAGAGCAATAAAATTCGTAAAGCGACCAATATCATTTTAATTATTGTTAGTTTTCTGTTTGTATTTCATTTAATTGCAGACCGCTTTATTCCTTCAACAGATTTAGGCCGTATTCGTGGCTATGTCGTCCCTATTAGCCCACAGGTTTCGGGTGAGATTATAGAAATTTTGGCTACACCTAATACCTTTATTAAGGCGGGTGATGTACTGGCAAAGATTGACACTACTGATTATGAAATTGCACTAGAACAAGCTGAGCAGTCTTTGAAGAAGGCGGGCCAGAATGTTGGGGCACAAACGGCAAACGTTGCAGCAGCGCAAGCGAAAGTGACCAATGCTCAGGCGAATTATACAAATGCAAAAGTGCAGTCAAAGCGAATTTTTACCATGGTCGAAAAGCAAGTCATGTCACAAGCGGATGCTGACAATGCTCGAGCGGAATTAACCAAAGCGGAGGCGGGCGTGGCCAGTGCAAAGGCAGACTTAGCAAAGGCTAAGGAACGCTTAGGCGCCGAAGGCGAAAATAATACCAATGTTAAATCTGCGCTGCTTAGCTTAGAAAAAGCCCAACTCAATTTACAACGCACTTCCATTACCGCGCCTACCGATGGTGTTGCCTCTAACTTCAGATTGAAAGAGGGGATATATGCTAACGCTGGCCAGCCAATAATGACTTTTATCTCTTCAGAAGATGTTTGGATTGAAGCTTATTTTAGAGAAAATAGTTTGGGTAATATTTCCGCTGGTGATGAAGTTGAGTTCGCTTTGGATTATGCGCCAGGGGAAGTTTTTAAAGCCACGGTGGGTAGCATTGATTACGGTATTGATTGGGGACAAAGTGAAGAGACAGGCAAGCTCGCACAGATCTCTGGTCAAACGGGCTGGCTCAGACAATCGCAACGATTTCCAGTCACTATCGTATTATCAAAAGAGGAAGCTGTTGGGTTACGCCGAGTGGGTGGCCAAGCTGATGTGATTGTTTACACAAAAGATAACTCATTGATTAACCTATTTGGCCGCGCTTGGATCCGAGTGTCAAGTTGGTTCTCTTATGTCAGATAGTGTCCGCGAGCAGGCGCTTATAGCTGCTGCTAATAAGGAAGCACTCGACGAGGCTATTTATACGCGTAGAGTGCTTAGGTTTACCCTCGGAATTGGTCTTGCTGTGGCCATTTCATCGATCTGGGCTTGGCCGTTAGCGTTTATCGTGCCGGTTTTCGTTGCCAAATTTTTGGTTGATAGAAAAGAGCCAACAGTGCAAACCGTCTATGAACTACTGATCTCGATGATCTGTACCATCGCTATTGCTTGGTTGGTGAGTTTTGGCCCGACGCAATACCCTGCGGTATTACTGCCCTTACTCGCAATGATGATGCTTTGGGCTTATTACCTCTTTAGCAACCCCAAGTGGAATTTCTTTGCGACGATTTTTATCGTAGCAACACTATTATTACCTTACCTTGGTTTATTGCAGCCTGGCGCATCACTGATGGTGGGCGTTGGATTGAGTTTTTCTGGGGTAGTTGCGGTTAGCATCTTTGCACTGCTGCACGTTCTACTGCCGGATCTTTCTCCTGAGAGGGAGTCGTTGGCAGGGGCTGAACAAAGTCATGATGAACGTACTCATGAAGCGTTTCGAGCGCTGATTTTGGCCTTCCCTGTGATCTGTTTTTTCTATTTTTTAGAGATCTCAGGTGCGTTACTGACCATGATTTTTATTGCAATCCTGTCATTGCAGGCGGCAGGTGCGAAGAGCATTAAAGTCAGTTTGTTTTTACTGGTGACTAACGGTATCGGCGGAGCGCTGGCGATTGTTTTTTATAACTTATTGACGATAGTGCCTGAGTTACCATTCTACATAGGTATGTCGATGCTTGCGGCGCTGATCTTCGGCCAGAAAATATACGCAGATCCCACTAAAGCGCCATTGTTTGCAGGCATCCTTTCTGCACTATTAGTTGTTGTTGGCTCGACAGTGTCTTCTACAGACAAAGATGTCGCGGTCAATTTCTATCTTAGAATATTGCAACTTTTCTTTGTTGGTGTGTACATGGTATTTGCCTCTTTCTACTTAGAATCAAGAGATTGGAAATTCTTAAACAAAAGAAACAGTCTCTAATAAAGAGTCTTTATTAATTAAACCACGGCTTGAGTCGTGCCAGCGTAAAGGAGTCTATAGGTAATGGAAAATGTCCTGACTGGTATCACTCTACTAGGTTTATTTATTCTACTCATATGGCTTTTTTTACAGCTCAAACGTGCTGTAAATCAAGATATTTCAATTTTTTTCAAGTTAAAGAAAAATCGCATCTTTGCCGGTCTTTCACTGCTGGTATTCACCCTCATTCTGCAGTTAGTCGGCGCGATAGGATTGTCTATTACCTATGATCATGAGGTGAATAAAAGCGGTGAGGCATTAAAAACATTAACGAAAACCACAGATGTTGCCTTAAGCTCTTGGGTGAAAGGCTGGGAGTCACGCGTCACTGCAGTATCAAGTAACCCACTTTTACAAGCCCGAACTCAAAAGCTAATTACTGAATCTGTTACGCATGAAAGCTTAATTGAAAGCGATAACCTTATTTGGTCGCGAGATGCCTATCAAAGGTACAGTGAGTCTTTTGGGTCTCTAGGTTTTTTCATCACCTCTTTAGAGGGGATTAATCTGTCATCAACAAGAGATGAAAATGTAGCAACAGAAAACATTGTTGCGCGAAAAGTCCCCAACATATTTGCCCGTGCAGTCGCGGGGGAAACGGTCATTACATCACCAATACGTTCTGAAGTCATACTGGCAAATCCGTATGGTATTGAGCAGGCACAAACGCCTACCATGTTCGTTCTGAGCCCAATTCGAGACGCTAAAGGCAAAGTATTGGCTGTGTTAATGTTGCGCATTGATCCTTATATTGAGTTTGCCAAGCTAGCCGAAAGTGCAGGGGTTGGCAAAACTGGCGAGTCCTATTTCGTGTCGCAAGAAGGTTACATCTTATCTCATAGCCGTTTTGAAAAAGAACTTCAATCGCTTGGTTTAGTGCAACCTGGGCAGATGTCCGTATTAAACCTTAGAGTGACCAATCCCGGAAAAATACTTACGCCTGAGAGGCCTGCAAGCGCTGAGCATAATGATAAACCGTTAACTTATAGCGCTAATCAGTTAAGTATTCGCATGGATGGTCACAACTACAAAGGCTATCGAGATTACCGTGGTAAAGAGGTTATTGGCGCCTGGCATTGGGATAGTCGTTATGGTTTTGGTGTTATCACTGAAATGGATTTGGAAGAGGCTGCAAGTAACTACTTCTTCTTTAAAAATATCATCATTGGGATTATGGCGGCGATTGTGCTGCTGTGTGTGTTGCTGTCATTTGGTGGGGTAAAGATAGGTCGATTGGTGCATGACAGGTTGCAGGTCGATAATGAAAATCTTGAGCGCCAGATTAATCTCAGAACCAAGGAGCTTAAAGATAGGGAAGAGGCCTTGTGGGATCTTTACGAAAATTCGGTGGTGGCCTATGCCTCCGTGAGTCCTAGCGGCAATTTTATAAAACATAATCGACAATTCTCTCTATTGGCAGGCGTTGAAAGAGAAGAGTTTAGCCACCTAAATTGGCGCGATATTGCAACAGAAGAAAATCGCCTAATTGATGATGTTTATCAGCAAGCGTTAAAGGGCATTAACACCCAAGATACCCGTGTACAACTGTATGATGCTAATGAAAAGGTGATGTTTGTTTCAATATCAACCGATCTTGCTTTTGATAGTGAAAGAAAAGTGACTGAGGTTCGTTTCTCATTATTGGATATTAGCGAGCAGGAAAATGTCCGGTTAGAAATGTTAGAAAATCAGCAGCAATACCAGGTGTTACTGGAAAATATTCAAGGCGTGGTATACCGCTATAAAATTAATATCGCCGACGGCATTGATTACAAATTGGAGTACCTAAGTCCAAATGTTGAAGTCGTTACTGGCTACCAAGATAGTGATTTCCTCGGCGAGAATCCACGGTTAAGCTTTGCTGACATCGTTGTTAAAGAAGATATGATACTGCTTAGAAAAGCGCTAGATAAAGCATATAAAACACACAGTTTTGTGACTCGAGATGTGCGTATTATTACCGCGTCAGATGAGCTTCGCTTTCTACAGATTAAAGCCCAATTTGTCCAGGATACCGTAGATAACGCTTGTTATTTTGATGGTACTATCTTTGATATTACCGAACAAAAACTTGCTGAAAATAGATTACATCTATCTGAAGACAAGCTCACGGTGGCAGCGGAAAGTGCGCGGATGGGGATGTGGGACTACTACCCGAAAGACAACAAAGTGGTCATTAATCGTATGTATGCCAATATGCTTGGTTACGATGTACAGGATCTTTGTATTGATGACGACCAATGGTCAGCGCTGACTAATGGTGAGCAGACATGGCTGCAGTTAATACACTCAGATGACAAGGCACTCGTCGTTGATCATTTAAGAGCACAGACTCAGTCGAACCCACAGATCTTGAAACGTGAATTTAGAATGCGCAGAAAAGATGGTAGTTATGACTGGATAATGAGCATTGGCCAAGTTCATCACTATACCGAAGATGGATATGCTGGCCGAATTAGTGGCGTGCATCTTAATATTAACGAGTCGAAAGAACTGCAGAGGGAGTTAGCCTCGGCCATTGAAAAAGCGGATGATGCCAACCGGGCTAAGGGAGATTTCTTAGCGAATATGAGTCATGAAATTCGTACTCCAATGAATGCGATTATTGGTATGACACATCTTGCTTTAAAAACGGAGCTGACGCGTCAACAGTACAACTATATCGATAAATCACATCGCTCAGCCCAATCACTGCTTGGGATCATTAACGATATTCTCGATTTCTCTAAAATTGAAGCGGGTAAACTGGACCTTGAAACCATTAATTTCAGACTAGAAGATGTGCTCGATGACATTATTAATTTGATCGGGATTAAGGCGGCCGAAAAAGAGTTAGAGCTACTATTTGATATTGACCCGACTATCCCGGCAATGTTGAAAGGAGACCCGCTCCGGTTAGCGCAGATACTGACCAACCTCGCGAATAATGCCGTTAAGTTCACCGAACATGGTAGCGTCATTCTTGCGGTCAATACTGAATCACTGACAGATGATGAGATCACCCTTAAATTCTCAGTCACTGACAGTGGTATTGGCATGACGCTTGAGCAACAACAGGACCTTTTTAAACCATTTTCACAAGCTGATGCGTCAACCACCAGAAAATATGGTGGTACTGGATTGGGGCTTGCGATATGTAAAAACCTAGCAGATTTGATGGGAGGTGAAATTGGCGTTTCCAGCGAGTTAGATATCGGCAGTCGTTTCTATTTTGAATGTGCATTCCCAATTATCGAACATCATGACACCGCGCCGATTTATCAAGGGAATTTGGAAGATGTTCGAGTGTTACTCGTTGAAGATAACGCCAGTTCTCGAGAGATTTTATTAGCGATGTTGTCAACGTTAAAAGTGCAAGTTGATTACGCTAAAGATGGTATTGAAGCCGTTGAAATGCTTAAAGCGAGTGAAGCGTCACCTTACCAACTTGCTTTGCTTGATTGGAAAATGCCAAAGCTTGATGGCATTGAGGTTGCTCGATTTATAGAGCAGCTTCCAGCGTCGATAACGCCCCATGTGGTGATGGTGACAGCCTACGGCAAAGAGGAGCTATTGCTGGATGCTGCAAATGTGACTATTGACGCAGTGCTGACTAAGCCAGTAACGCAGTCAACGTTATGGGATGCACTACTACCCGCTTTAGGTTTTGCGCCGCGAAAACAGACTCGCTTAAGCCAAAGGCAAACACGGGTGGATATCGCCTTGGCTCAACTCGCTGGAGCCAAGTTATTGGTTGCTGAAGATAACGACTTAAATCAGGAACTGATTGTTGAGTTGCTAACCAGTAATGGTATTAGCTCTGTACTGGCAAACGATGGTCAAGAAGCGCTCGATTTCCTCGCGAAAGAGGAATTTGATGGCGTGTTGATGGATTGCCAAATGCCAATAATGGACGGGTATACTGCCACTCGACATATTCGCGCACAAGCGCAGTTTGAACATTTGCCGGTGCTCGCCATGACGGCGAATGCGATGGCAGGTGACAGAGAAAAAGCGCTCGATGCAGGTATGAATGATCACATTCCCAAGCCACTTAATGTCGATGAGTTGTTCGTTACCATTGCGAAATGGGTAACGCCTAAAAATCCGGCGTTGTTGCACGGACATGTTCAAAATGAAGCGGATAACGAGGTGGATTTTGGTCTGTTTAAACATATCGATACGCAGCTCGGTTTAAGTCGTACTCAGGATAAAAGTCGTCTATACAAAAAGCTGTTGCATAAATTTGTTAGCGGGCAACAGGATTTTTCAGCGCAGGTTAATGCCAGTTTATCTGCTAATGACTCGGTGACCACGGCGAGGCTTGTTCATACATTAAAAAGCGTGTCGGGGGCGATTGGTGCGCTAAAGTTGACTAAACTTGCAGAGAGCTTAGAGCAAGATTCAGAGCATGCACAGGATAAAGCATCTGATATCACCGCTAGCGAAACTTATCCATTATTAGTGGAGGAACTTGCGCTAGTCTGTAGCGAAATAACAGTGCGGTTAGCGGAGTCGGTAGTGGTTGATATTGCCACTCAGTTTGATGCTGGAAAAGCGGCAGAGGTTCTGAATAAACTTATCGATATGCTCAACGATTTTGATATAGCAGCCACAGAACTGATCGCTGAACAACGCTCAATTTTGGCGTCTAAGCCACTATTAAACTTGTTTAAAAAATTAGAGAAACAGTTAGATGATTATGAGTTTGATGAGGCATTAAAAGTGGCAATACAGATGCAAACTCTTGTTGCTAACGAGATGAGCTGAACTGAACTCTTAGATTTTTAACGATATAGGAAGGATGTGATGGAACTACAAACCTTACTCGTCGTCGATGATACACCGGCTAACATTGATGTTTTAGCGGGTATGTTAAAGGATGATTATCATGTAAAAGTGGCTAAAAGTGGCGAGATAGCACTTAAAATCGCTAATAAGTCACCTTTGGATTTGATATTACTCGATATTATGATGCCAGGCATTGATGGTTTTGAGGTGTGCAGACGCCTTAAAAACGATCATACCACCCGCCATATTCCTATCATTTTTGTTACCGCAAAAATCACCGCTGAGGATGAATTAAGAGGGTTGGAACTGGGCGCTGTTGATTACATCACTAAGCCATTTAACCCACCGATAGTGATGCAAAGAGTACGCACTCAGTTAGCGCTTTTTAACCAAAGTAGAGAGTTAGCCATTAAGGTTAAACAAAAGACTGCGGAGCTTGCCGATACGCAATTAAAAGTCATTCAAAAGTTAGGACGAGCAGCTGAATACAAAGATAATGAAACAGGTATGCACGTCATTAGAATGAGTCATTACACCCATATATTGGCTAAAGCCGCAGGGATGTGTGAAGCCGATGCTGATATGTTAATGGCAGCGGCGCCGATGCACGATATTGGTAAAATAGGTATCAATGATGCGATATTACGTAAGCCTGGCAAGCTGACGGATGAAGAGTTTATTGAGATGAAAAAGCATGCTCAAATTGGGGCTGAGATCATCGGTGACAATGAATCAGAACTGTTACAAATGGCCAAGATAGTGGCCATTAGCCACCATGAAAAATGGAACGGTGCAGGTTATCCAAACGGATTAAAAGGGGAGAATATTCCTCGTATAGGTCGTATCGTGGCGATTGCAGATGTGTTTGATGCGCTTACTAGCGAGCGACCTTATAAGCGAGCATGGACAGTACAAGATGCGGTATCGTTACTGCAACAAGAAGCCGGTGAGCATTTCGATCCACAATTAGTGCCATTATTTATCGAGCATATTGATGAAGTGACAGAGATTATGGAATCCTTTAAAGATTAAGGGTCACTATCCACTTAGGTATCTCAGTTTACTGGCTAGCAATCATTACTTAAGCGTTCAGTCGTTATGGGTAATGCTTTTTAAATGCTGAGAGTTGCAATCGTAAATTGACGATAAAATAGCAGCTGTTTATAAAAGTAGTTCTAATGAATAAAAGTGCATTTTTAGTGAGGATGTGCTTATTTTTAAATATCCCATCAATTTTACCGTATAGCGCCACAACCAGCAGCATTACTGAGTTGTAAGGTTACCAATGCAGTTGCGCCTAAGATGTTAGTTAAAGTGATTCAACATTGGTTAAGCAAGAGAGTGATATATAGTCGAATCAATAACTTGATTCTTGTGCTATAGCTTATATACCTGAATCCAAGTTTTTAGCTGATGTCACTTTTTATGCGCGTGCGAGTTTGTACGCTCTTTTGTTTTACCAAAAGGATAAAACTATGTTCCAACTGAATAAACTTAAGCTTGCGGCAATTCTAGTTCCAGCGGTACTTGTAGGTTGCGCAACGGGAAACACTCCCGATGATAAAAAGATGAATGCTCGTGAAGAGACTCAAGCTGCATTACAAGAGATCTATAAGGAGCACCCAGAAGCCAAGTCAGCAGTCGCTGAGTCAGTCGGTTATGTTGTTTGTACTGGAAGTAATACTTATCTATTTGCACTGTCTACCGGTGGTGGCGTTTGCGTTTTACATGAGGGAGGCAAAAAATCCTATTATCGATTTGCAACCGGTGGCGTTGGCGCAGGCATTGGTTGGAAGCAACTCGCATTCGTTCAAGCTTTCATGAATAAGGAGCCTTTGACACGTTATAAAGAGTCCGGTTATGAAGGTCAAGCACAGGCTGAAGCCAGTGCTAAGTATGATGAAAGTGGCGATCAAGCATCGGCAAATCAATCTGTCGATATCTCAGGAGTCAAAACCTACCAAGTTAACTTAATGGGCGCAGCGGCACAGGCGACGGTCCAAGGTTATAAATATTGGGAAACAGACTTTACTGATGATTTCATTGAGAAAGAAAAGTAAGCGGGTTTAACATGAGAATGCCAGGTTAACAACCTGGCTTTTTTGCTTTAAAGAGATGGCTTATTCCACTTCAAGAGCTTTAAATGAAAGCGAGAATTTACCGGGCTGCTTATCAGCGAGTAAAAAACCTACCTGCTTAATATTGTCCAGTCTTAGATTCGGAGCACTAATCGTTCGTCCTCTAAACACCGCTACAAACTCTTTTGCGTGAAAGCTCAATGCTAGCCATTGGTTTTTTTCTGTTTTAAAGGGGCGTGTGTAAGCGATAGAATCCCTTTTATCATCAGTGCGAAGTCGCAGCTGATACTCTCTTCCATCACCTTTTACTCGTATTTTTATCTGTTGTACTTCTGGCGGCAACGGACCCGATAAACTCGCTCGAGTAGAGGCAAATCCACCATTACGCTCTAGCGATAAATCACCACTAAAAGTGGCTATATCACCATCATTAATGATTGAGCTTGTCGATATCCCGCCCATAACAGAATCATTAATGATGTTCCATTTATCAGCGGTTTCTAGGACGAGTGGCTTGGCGTAACTGATTAAACTCATGGTTAGACTGCCTATTAGTAATGCAATATTGGCTGCAGAGTATCGTTTTGTTTTGGCGCTTAAAAACATCTTAATATAGCCGATTAAGCTAGGTATTAATCTAGGCATAAAAATCTCATGCTGAAGGCTTTATTAGCAATACGTTGAAGCCGCCCATTTGGATGACTCAATGAGCAGCGATATGAGTCAAATTCAAGGTTTGTTATTTTTGTAAACTTGAACTCGAAATGCATAATGCGAAGCTAGCGTTTTAGTATTGCCTAATATTCAGGGCTGTAATATAAAATCCAGTTAAGCTTTGTGAGATTACCTAAGGCAAAAAATTACAGCGATGCATGGTGTTGCACATCGCTGTAAAAGTGGCTGTTACCGGGAGGTGTTAGTTCATGGTGAGTACTTGTTCCTCGTTATCGGCCATATAACTCCACTCCTGATATTGTGGATTTTGACCTTCATAGAACCAGATAACTGCAATTAATTGACTCTCATGATTAGCAATTTTTAGCTGTTTACTGATCTTACCGTCGCTCAGTGGGCCTCTAAATAGGCAGGAGTCGAAGTTAACTGTATAGCTTCCTGCTTGATTCTGATAATCATCACAGAGTGAAAAATAGCCACGACTTTGATTACTTTTATCTACGTTGATGGTTAGCATATAAGCAGCCTGCATTACGTTGTCGGCATCGACTACTAAGTCATCTAGTGACGTTGGATCTGGTGCTGGTTCTGGATCTGGTGTCACCGGTGGCGTTATTGTTATTGGTGTTGGCGTCACCGCCACCGCCACAGGTGCAGGTGTTGGGCTATCACCATCACCGCCGCCACCGCATGCAGTAAGAGTAATAAAGGAGAATGCGACTAGACTGCTTGGCATTGAGATAAATTTTATAAGTTGAGTTTTCATGACATTCTCCATTAATCGTTAAAGATCAGTGCTTGATTAGCATTTTCATACCAAGTTGGATTGGTGGTACCCGTGTTGTCGGCGGCAAAATCAACAAACTCGGTATAAGCGTTGTCTAAGCGTTGATTTTCTTTTGGGTGCTTCCAGGTGACAGGTATTTCAATTGCCCAAGCCATGCCATTTTTATTCTGGAAGTATTGACCAGCGCTAGGGTCGGAAGCATCTTCTCTGTAACCAAAGTAATTGCTGGAGAACTTATCTGTAGGGGCTTGGTTTTTCAGATGAACCTCCAGTTGACGACCAGGGTTTGCTCCCACTGCATTTTTAGCCGCAGAGCCATGATCGGTATTTGGCGTGGCAAAGATGAATGGGTCATAAGGGAATGCTGGAATGACACTCTCAGACACAGGGCTGTCAAATGGGATATCAAGTGACCATGTGGTTCTGAAAGCACTCTCACAGCCTGTTTCGGTGCGTAGAAATTCGCAGCCTTGTTCAAGCGTGACGTAATCAGATAAATCTTGAGTGAAGATAAAAACTGCGTTGGTTTGCCCGGTCTCTAACGGCGAACTATCTTGTGCAATGTCATCAATAGTCCAATTAATTAAAGACTCTTTAATTTTATTGCGACCAACGCCAGGCAGATGCACACCAAATCCATTGTGGTAAGCGGCTCCCATTGCAGCCAGTTGCGCTTTGAAGCCGATACGTCGCACTTTATTGTCTTTAACATATTCAATAATACGCAGCTGTACCACTACGTCATTCATATCGAAGTCACCTTGATCTGGGTACAGATCCTCATAAGCGAGGGTGGTATAAGTTGACGATGAAGGGTAGTAGTTGATGGTAACGCCTGTTTCAGTGAGAGTAACGGCGTAGTCTTCAACTTCGCCATCTCCGACTCCGCCTGTTGCAGTGATATCTTGTTGGGTACTTAAACGAAAACGTGCCCAAGTGGGTCCCTCTTTAGCCCAAGTGGGTACTTCAATACTGATAGTATTGATACCGTTATCGAGCGGTTCGCCCAAAATGATCTGTTCTTCTAAATCAAAAGCGCCATTTTGGTTCCAGTCAAACCAAGCGTTGAGGTAACCGTCTCCACCTTTTGCTGTAACCAATAATATGGCGCTTTCACCAAGCTCAAAACCTGTTGGCATTGAAACGCCGTCCTCATCATCAGAGCTGTCGCTGGCATCATCAGATAAAGGGGAGACATATCCGTCGGATTCATTATCCACTGAGGCACCGAGGTATAGGCTGTCTGACATTGCGTGTCGGGCACCATTTGATGCCAGCAGTGTCCCGTATGAATCAGGTGCATCCCCAAAATCGACTGATTCGCCAACGGTAACTTCGGCTAAAGCACATCGTGCGCCATCATTACTAGAAGAGGCGGGTCCATAAGCAAATAGCACAGCACTAGGAGATGCTTCTTCTACGTTAACTTTGTAGATATTACCGTTGCTGTTATTACTGACATATAAGTTGCCATCAGGATCAAAAAATTGTGCGCCAAATATAAAGTTACCTGAATTAGAGGTGATGACTGGGCCTAAATCGGTAGCTTCTGCGGTAGTCGTATCGATGCGAAGTAGCTTACCCGTAGAGCCATTGCTAATACTGTAGGCGTAGCCATCAGTAGGGTGAAAGGCTAAATCGGTAATATTATAATTGGCAAAATTCTTACTGCCGGGAATGATTGTCATGTTGTAACTGGCAGGGTTATCGAGTGGGATTTTAAACATCCCTTTACCTTTACGGTATCCATACCAAATGTTTTCAGTCACCGCAACGTCACCAACATAAAAATTACCTGCCGCTGCGGCGGATGCATCTTTAATAACATTAAGAGCAGCAATTTGATAATCATCGCCAGCTCGGCCCAGTGTCGCATTTGAATAATCCCAACCGTAAATATAGTTATCATGATAGTTAAAACCGACACCGTTGTAGCCGCTACCTGTGCCCATATCGTCTGACAATACGGTGTAGCTACCCGTGGCTAAGTTTACGCCGTAGCTTTTTGGAGTATTTGATTGTTTTTGAATGACAAAAGCTTCTGTTGGACAAGCGCTAAATGGCTCAGACGCATTAACATTCGCTGATATAAGAAGGCTCAGAATTAAAGGTGAACTGCAGCTAGATGAAATAGATTTGGATATTTTCATAATGCTTCTCTCGCTGTAACGTTATCAAAGTAAATTGAATAGAGCATAAGCCGTGCCAATAATTAAAATCATTATTTATCAACATTTTATGTGTTTTTGGTTTTGTTTTAAGAACTCTTATTCGCATTTTGCAAATAGAGATGACAGCTACGGGTGGGATAAAAGGGGCTAATATCTACGGATTCATGTGAATAATGGTCGAAGAGAGGGCGTATATTTTTCATACTACTTGGCTTAACTCTATATCAATGCTAAGTTTTATCGGTACGTAACATTTTATTAACTATTGTTTAGGTGGTAGTAAATTTATGTCGAAATTGCGCATAGGGATTGTGTGCCACCCCAGCATCGGTGGCTCAGGTTTAGTTGCAACGGAATTGGGTCTTGGCTTGGCAAAGCTTGGCCATGAAGTTCATTTTATTTCCAGTGTCAGACCATTCAAGCTGATTGAAGATTCTCAACGATTGTTTTTTCATTCTGTCGAAGCTATTAACTATCCGCTTTTTTCTGATCCTTTATATACCTTTGCTTTAACTGCAAAAATAGTCGAAGTTGCAGAGCAATATCAACTGGATGTTGTTCATGCTCACTACTCAATCCCGCATTCGTTATGTGCGTATCTCGCCTGTGAGATAAGTACCCACAAATTTTCTACCGTCACCACTATTCACGGCACCGATGTCACTATTGTTGGTCAAGACAAACCACTTTACCCGTTGAATAAATTTAGTATTCATAAAAGCACTAAAGTGACCACGGTTTCAGTTTATCAACGAAACTATATTTATAGCCATTTTGAAAAAGACAAAACAATAGAAGTGATTCATAACTTCATTGATCTAGCCGTTTTCACCCCAACAAGTGCCGACATTAATATCCGCCGACAAATGGCAATGGATGACGAAAAAGTGGTGATGCATGTCTCTAATTTTAGGGCGCTTAAAAATACCGATACCGTCGTTAGGGCATTTTACTTGCTACTTAGAAAGGTAAATGCTCGTTTAGTCCTACTTGGAAGCGGGCCTTATATCGATAAGATTAAAGAGCAGTGTGAAAAACTAGATATTTTGCAGCACGTCACCTTCATGGGATCGGTTACGCATGTGGAGTCATTTCTCCCCAATGCTGATTGCATGATCCAACCAAGCTATAGAGAGTCATTTAGCATGGTATTACTTGAAGCGATGGCCTGTGAAGTACCAACCGTCAGCAGCAATGTTGATGGGGTCCCGGAAGTCGTAGAGGAAGGCGTCAGCGGCTTTATGTTTGATCCGGATGATGCATTAGGGATGGCGAAAGCAATGGAAGGGATCTTGAGCGACCCTGATAAGCAGCAAGAGATGGGGCAAGCCGGTCGCCGTCGAGCAAGAGCATTATTTAGCCCTGCACAAAAAATTGGTCAATACGTGGAATGCTATTACGACGCAATTGCTGAAGATGACATTGTGCCTCTTCAAGTAAGCATCAAATAAAAGGACAGGCTGATTATGGTCGATAAAACAACGGTAGCCGATAAACAGGATGATAGCGAGCTCGCAACATCGGTGATAGAAAAACCTAAAAAAAAGATGAGCATGTCGACATTGGTTTTACTGTCATTTGCGGCCGGGATCGCTTCAGGGCTGTTCTTTGGTGAGATGCTTGCGTGGATGTCTGTTATTGGTGATGCGTTTATCAAGCTGCTTCAAATGACGATTATCCCCTATATCATCGTTTCACTTATCTCCAGTTTAGGCAGTTTAACCATGGTCCAAGCAAAGTCGCTGGGCGTTAAAGTGGGTAAGCTGATGTTGGTGATCTGGTTGTTTGGTTTACTAACCATGTACCTGATAAAATATACTTTTCCTGACTGGCAAGCGGGTGAGTTCTTCAGTTTAACAGCGCTAGAAGATCCAAATTCGATTAACCTATTAGATATCTATATTCCCTCAAATCCGTTTTTCTCGCTGTCTAATAGTTATATCCCTGCGATAGTATTGTTCTGTGTTGCAACCGGTATTGCGCTTATCTCAATAGACAAGAAAGATTCCTTGATGAGACCAATGCAACTGCTTGGTGAGGCATTTAATAAGGTCACTCAAAGCATTGTAAAACTGATGCCGATTGGTATTTTTGCCATGACTGCTGCCACGGCAGGAACCATGGACTTTGAGGAGTTTCAAAAGCTGCAAGTGTATTTTGTGGCTCATGTGGTGATGACAATAATTTTAACCTATTGGGTATTGCCAGCGATTTTAGCGACGATTACCCCTTTCTCGTACCGAGACATTACTGGCATTGCCAAAGATGCCATGATTACCGCTTTCGCTGCAGGTAATATTTTTATTGTTATCCCACTGCTTATCCAGCGAACTAAGGAATTGTTTCATAAATATAATATTGGTAATCAACAAACAGATGACTATGCCAATATTATTATCCCTGTAGTCTTTAGTTTTCCTAATCTGGGTAAGTTATTGACCATTGTTTTTGTGCTGTTTGCCGCTTGGTTTTCAGGTGAAGATATTGATTTTTTAACTTATGTACCTATGTCGATAAATGGCCTAATTAGTCTATTTGGTAGTGTATATTTAACCATTCCAATGCTGCTCGATTCACTTGAGCTGTCATCGGATCTATTTCAGCTTTATATGGTGTCGAGCTTATTTACTAGCCGCTTTACCTCTTTGCTAGCGGCGATGAATATATTCATTCTTGCCGTGGGTGGTACCGCGATGCTGGTCGGCATTGCAAAAGTCAGCATGGCAAGATTAATTATGTATAGCGCATTAACACCAGTGGTATTCGGCGTCAGCTTATTAGCGTCTAGCTGGCTACTCAGTAGTATCGTTAATACTGAATACAACATGGATGAAGTGGTGGCTCAGATGAGCGCAGCAGAGAAGGTTCCCGATCAGGTCACCGCCTTTAGATGGGACGAATTGGCACAAGCAACGGGCCCAAGAGACTTAGAAGCGATAAGAGAAAGTGGCATATTAAGAGTCGGATATAACCCCATCCAAGTCCCATTTTCTTTTTATAATGCGCAAGATCAACTCGTCGGTTTTGATGTTGAATTAATGAAAAAGCTGGCGGCGGAAATGGAAGTCAAAATTGCGTTTGTGCCTTATACCTTTGGTAACGTATTGAGTGCCATAAATAAAGGTCAGTTCGATATTGCCATTTCAGGGCTGCAAATGACCACGAAGCGGATAGAGTTCGTCGGTTTTACCACTCCAGTGCTAAATCTTCATTACTCATTTGTGGTGAAAGATCATCGAGCCGATGAATTTAAAACCGATAAAATGTTGCGCCAGGCGGGCACGATTAAAATAGCGTCGGTAGGCAGCTATTCTATTATTCCTCAGCTTGAAGAGAAGTTTCCCAACTTTGAGTTTGAAATGATTCAATCTGACCGTTTGTTCTTTGAAGATGATGGCAAAACATGGGATGGGTTAATGATCAGCCTTGAAGCGGGTAAGACCTGGACTATTTTGTACCCAGAATACACCACGCTTTATAATCGAGAAGAGATTAAGTCATTCCCCGCATCGTATGCGGTCGCAAGAGACAATGCTTCGTTGCAAACATTCCTCAATAGTTGGCTTGAGATCCAAAAATCATCCGGTTATGTCGATACTCTCTACAACTATTGGATTTTGGGTGAAAACGCTAAACCCCAAACAGCCCGTTGGTCAGTCATTAAGGATGTATTGCATTGGGTTGAGGCCGATAAATAATGAACAGCGTTAAGCTGTGATATGGATTGTCGAAAGTGGCCGGGTTAACCTGGCCACTTTTTATCGCACATATAGGCGTTACATCAGCCAGCTATAACTGATCACGCCGTAACCATGCCAGTCTTGTGGGTCCGATTCATATTCTTTGCTATATAAATCAAAACTCCAGCTAACTGACCAGCCGGGAAAGGCCCAGATAACGCCGGTGCTCGCGCTCGCTTGCTGATGTTTCATTTGAATATAGGAGTCATAAGGCAAATCGCCTTCGATACTCAAGTCATTCAGACGGTAACCCGCTTGTGCTCTTGCAAAAACGGTCCAGCTGCCACCTTCTCTGGCTGAAACACTGTATTGACCGTAGTGTCCAGCATGGCTGCTGATCTGCCCGAAAGACTGGTTCAAGTCATCTCCCCAGCGTAAGGTTAAGCCTAGATTTGATTCGGTACGGAAATTACCTAATTGTGTATAACTGTGACCACTAAGTTCCCATTGGCTGTCTTCAAAAGCCTGCTGCCGTAGCAATAGCATGTCTGCTTCATAGGCAAACTGAAACGTCATTTCCGTTTCGATTTGATACTGCCAGCCTAGTGGCGCGGTAGATGAGGTGAGCTTATGCACCAACTCCTGAGTCGCTTCTGCGCCAGAGGCTGGGCCCATAACACCGACTGCAAACCAGTTCTTTTGTGCGAAATCATCGCCATAGATTCCGCTGAAGCTCTCAAGCTCTAACAGCCCAGCATAAGGGCGGTCAAAAGGTTGCTCAAAGTCATGTTTTATCTCTATAGGCGTCCACATACGTTGATATAGGTTTGCGCCCCATTGGCTAGTATTACTCTGTTGTGGAAAAAGTAATAGGCTCTGCCAGTTAAAAGGCCAAGATGCGTTAGAGAAGTCATGTTGAGGCGTTGCTTGCCAGCTAATGGCAATACCGTTGGAGTAATCCCCATCATCGCCAATCACAACATCGTTATCTAAACCAACATGCCATTGAGATGCTAAAGAGGATAAAGGAGCGCTTGCAAGCACAGCGGCGCAGCCGATTGAAATTAGTGATTTATAAGCAAGTAGAGGCTTCAATTGCAGGTTCCCGTTATATTCAATGCATGATTTCAGGCGAAGTTCTACAGTAAAGATAACGCTTGCAGCATAACCCTAAAATGACAACTAATCCAATATTGGTATTATTACCGTCAACTTACGCTCATAACCGCAGGGTTATAGTTACTGCCTTACTCATGTGAGCAATTTATATAAGTGACTTAAATGAGCTGCTGGAATTGCTTACGATAGGCGCGGGGGGATTGGCCTGTTATCCGCTTAAAGGCTCGAGAAAAATGGGCTAGATCTGAGTAACCAAGTGAAGAAGCTATGCGGGTAATCGGAATATTGCCATCGGTCATCATTTCACAGGCCTGAGTGAACAACACGTTCTCGACGATGTTTGAATAACTGGCTTTTTCTGCTTTTAAACGGCGCTGAAGTGTTCTGACGTTCATGCCCAATATGTCGGCGGCAGACTCAATGGAGAGCCTACCTAAACCCAAATAAGGTTTGAGCGCTTGCTTTAATGAGTCAACAAACTGAGTTGGCCTGCGTGGCTCACTGGGTTTAGCTTCATGCCAGCCTAATTTTAGCGATATTGGCTGTGCGAGTTCTGCTGAGGTTAAGGAGATAGCAATAACACTGCGATTGACATAAAAAATTGAATCTTCAACGAGTAATGACTTTTTTAGTTCATCAGCATTATCAGAGGTTAGCACTATCTCGGCTGGAGACCACTCTCGCTTGGTTAAGTTACGAATGAGCTCAATCATAAAGGTTAGGATGAACAGCTCTCTGAAATCCAAGAGCTTCTCTATATTAAAGTTATGCTCTCTAATTAACCAATGCCGACCGACTAAGTGCCGCAACTTGACCGTTGAGTGGGTTGATTCTTGATTAAAAAATACCGAGAACTCTTCGATAGCCTGCTCAAGAGTTTTAGCGTATTTGAGTTTTTCAGCATAACTAGGAACAAGTACTTGTCGGCATACTTGCCATATGAGTTGGCTGTATCTATCTGGGCCTGCCTTTTCACCGATAATACGCAGTAGATTAATCAGTGGCAGTTGCGGTACATAGTCGTGATCAGGCTCTAGGATGTTTTCTGGAAGTTGGGCTTTTGCGATGGTGGGATAGATATCACTATCTATCTGTTTGAGTATGTCGACGAAAGCGATCGCATATTGAGATTTAATCAAAGGAACGATGGGCGTTACTTTTTTCATTTTTAAGCCCTTCATTTTTAATGATCAGGTTAGTCTTTCTATTACAGTAGTCAATATCCTGCATAGGTTAACTTTCTCGTTCTATATCGTAGGCGTTATGGCTGAGGTTTGTCTAATTATCTTGAAATGTGGTGAGTTGGTGTTAGCTTATAAAAGTAGCAAAAAATTCATTAACTAAATGAGCGAGGCTGATAAATGACCCAACAAACAGTGCCAATAAAGACTAAGCCGACGTTGGCCACCCCGATAAAAGAATACGGTTTTAATACGCCGCAGCGTTTATTTGTTGGTTATACGTTGGCTGTGTTAGTGGATCTCACGGTGCTTAATTTATTCAATGAGTTTTGGGAATACATCACGCTAGAGTCTTTTTCTATTTCGCTATTAGTGGCTATTTTATTACAGCTATTATTGAAGCTAACAATTGCGGCAGAACATGCGATTGCTGAATATTTTAAGACTAAACCGGGTCGGGCACCGAAGTTTTACCGAGCTTTTACTACTTGGGCTATTTTATTTGGTTCTAAATTTATAATGCTAGAAGCCATTAACTTGGTCTTTGGAGACAGCATTCAGTTTACAGGTCCTGCGGATGGAATCGTGGCATTCTTTGCACTTGTATTTGGGATCTTAATTGCAGAGTTTATGGTTTCTAAAATATATTTCTCGCTAGAAGATTAAGGAGAAAAGCCATGGTCTCTTACGGATGAGTAATGACATTCTAATGATTAGCAGCAAGTACTGAGGATGCTTTTTCTATTTCGAATGCTACAGTTTAATACAAAAACAGCCACCCCAAAGGGTGGCTAGCTAAATCGATGAGAAACTCATTCGTCGCTAAGCTAAATAGCGGTTTTAAAAATATGCATAAACGAAGGTGGTAATTCGATATTAATGGGGATTTTAAGTTTGCGTGCAACATCATTTGATGCGATTAATCCTCGAATATGATGTTGCTCGTGGTCAATGACTAGCATGTGATGTAAGCCATTCTCTTGTAAGGATCGCACAACATCACTGACGTTTGCCGTTGATAGTTGCTGGTAATCCAGTGCCGATAATTGATCTCTAGCGATCATCATATCGGTCACTAATAACTCCTCAATACTGCAAGCAAACTTGTTGGCTAGCTTTACCATTTTACGGTGGAGTAGCTCATGCTTAGTTATCACGCCGAGGAATTGATTATCTTTGTCGACCACTAACCGCATAAATGCATGCGTCTTATCCATTACATTTGAAGTGTCTATTGCGCTTGTTGCTGCGTCGATGACCATAGGTTGAGAATGGTTAAAGTCGGTAAAAATACTCAATGCTGGCGAGTTTAGCTGCGTTTTATCTTCATCGGTCGACCAAAGTAAGTGGTCGATAGATGCGGTGCTATATAGATCTAGGTTTCTCATAGGGCTTTCTCCTGTACTAAGGTACATCTTTCAGGCGATTGATTCGGGGAGGTAACAGCTATATTTTATTTCTATTCACACCGGCTTGATGCTGTAATGCGAAGTCATTAGTTAGCCGTATCAATACAAACTAGTCTTGATGGCGGTAGAGGGTCAATAACATTAAGTACAATTAATATAGGTTAAGCTAATGGTAGAGTTGTTGCCAATATGGTTGATTCTGAAGATTTTTAATATTTTCTATTGTTTAGATTTAATGTTGCAGGCTGAATCTACGTCACTGCTTATTTTCAATTGCTCATAACGTAAAGGACCAGTAGGCTAGTGGTAACGTAATGAAAAGTGAAGCGACTATGAACTCAACGATAGATACCATATTACAACACCGCTCTATACGGCACTTTACCGAGCAAGCGATTGAAGCCGATAAACTGGAACAGATTTTAAATTGTGCTATCGCAGCATCGACCTCAAGTTTTATTCAATGCACCAGTATTATTCGGGTTACCGCTAAAGCATCGAGAGACAAGTTGGTTGAATACGCTGGTGGCCAACCTTATGTTGCTAGCGCGGCAGAGTTCTTTGTCTTTTGCGCTGATTTTAATCGTCATCAGCAGATAAACCCGCAAGCGCAACTGGGCTTTTGTGAGCAAACACTTATCGGAGCAATCGATACTGCTTTGATGGGGCAAAACGCATTGTTGGCAGCGCAATCACTTGGCCTCGGTGGCGTTTTTATTGGTGGTATCCGTAATAACCCTGACAAAGTGGTACAGCTGTTAAACCTTCCAAAGCATGTGATGCCGTTATTTGGACTGTGTTTAGGCTATGCTGCTAAAGCACCAGAGTCTAAGCCGCGTTTACCGCAATCGATAGTGGTGCATCAAGACAGTTATAAGGCATTAGATTTTGATGTCTTAGCACGATATGACCAGCATATTAGAGAGTATTACGGCTCTCGCTCGAGCAATAACAAACAGGTTTCATGGTCAGATCAAATAACGGAAACCCTGAACAAAGAGGCGAGACCCTTCATGCTAAGTGCGATTAATAAACAAGGGTTTCTTTCTAAGTAATTGATATTTAGCTGGCTGTTGGTGATTGTGTTGAGGGCTACGAGGCTAGCGTACTTTTGATTTTTAGATGAATATAGAGATCCTCTAAAGGTTTGAAAATGGTTAACATCCTAGTGTAATGATGACTTTGATAGGAATTCGTTTTTTTAATTATGAATACTTCACCGTCATTAGCTATATCGGTATCTTATGACTTAAACTTGCATTTACACGCTTTTAAAAACCATAAGTGATAGTTATTGTTTATTATTTAGTTTTTCATTCGGTAAGATGGTCATACACTCACCATCTTATCTAGGAGATAACGATGAAACGCCTAAGTTTATCTATCGCTTTAATAGCCTTCTCTGCTCAGAGCTTTGCATTAGAAATTAGTAGTACAGATATCAAAGAAGGGCAGCTAATGCCGAAGAAGTTTGAATACCAAGGTATGGGCTGTAATGGAGGCAACGTCTCGCCACAATTATCTTGGAGTGATGCCCCCAAGGAGACTAAGAGTTTTGCGATTACGGTGTTTGATCCTGACGCGCCTACAGGAAGTGGTTGGTGGCATTGGACGGTACTTAATCTGCCTGCAAGTACGTTATCACTGCCACAAGGGGCATCAGGTAATTTAAAAACCGGTTTAGAGACCAGAATTGATTACGGTAAACCTGGGTTTGGGGGAGCTTGCCCACCGAAAGGGGATGGAATGCATCGGTATCAGTTTACAGTATGGGCACTGCCTGAGGCTAAACTCGAATTACCCGCTGATATCTCTCCTGCTATTGTCGGCTTTACCCTCAACAAGATGGCGTTAGACAAAGCTGTACTCACTGCAACTTACGTTCGTTAATACCTGTTCATTATAATAGAGTAATTGCTGAGTTTATTACCCTATTATTTAGTCACTTCTCTTCATGCTGAATCCCGCATGAAGAGATCATTTGGATGTCATCTCCTTTAAAGAGGAAACTAAGTGCGCGGATTAGTTAAAGTTGATCGCTTCTTTGGCATAAAGTCGCAACCATTGCGTAATGTACCTGTGGTGGCTCCAAGCATTATAGCGGTTACTTCGGGAATAAAAACTCTGCTTTGGCAAGGTGAGACTCTCACATTTAATAGGAGTAATTGGCTTCTCGCTTCTTCTAATGAAAAACTGACCTTTGTGAATGAGCCTTTTCAACAACAATTTAATTCGGTTCAGATCTCGTTTCTTTCATCGCCATCAGAACATATTTTGCAACAATCTATAACTGCCGGAAAAGAGAAAGATTCTATGCTGGCTTCACCCTGTATTGAAGTCACTGATGGCTTGAACTTTGCTTTTTCGCAGCTGCTTAGTATGTCTGAACATCATTTGAGTCAATCAGTGCAGCAGCTCTATCTCGATGCTTTTTATCAACAGCTTAGCGAAGCTGGCGGCTTACCAAGTCTGTTCGGTCATCATCAACTCACATTACGAGATAAAGTGAGTCGTTACGTTGCAGCAGATCCCGCTAGAAATCATTCTATTGATAATGTCTGTGGGCATTTTGCGATGAGCCAAGCAACATTCATGCGGCATCTAAGTAAAGAACACACCTCTTTTAGAGTCATTTTGGCAGAAGTGAGAATGTTACATGCCATAGGGGTGATGCAATCGTCATACAGCCGTAATGGCGCTCAACTCTCTCAGCTAGAGTTAGCGATATGTTGTGGTTATCAATCTGAAACTCGTTTTAGTCAGCGATTTAAACATCAATTTGGAATTTCGCTTAAAGAGTATAAACAGACGCTTAATGAGTGATGCCGCTAAAGTGGTCCCGATAGAAATGATTCAAGATAAGGCTGAACAATATCTGCAAACAGGGTAAAAAACACAAAGTTCGATATCAATAATGAACATCTATAACTAAACATAAATAGCGGCTTGTTCACAAGACCCTATTTTCAATCTAGATGATATTCGAAATATTGATTATAATGTGTCTTTGAAAAGCGAGTTGTATTGATGGTTGTGTCAGTGATGACCTATCAAGTACGATTCAACAAATTATTTATTAAAGAGAAAATACCATGAGCGCTCTCCCACCATGCCCAAAATGTGAATCAGTCTATGTATACGAAGATGGTGCACAACTCGTTTGTCCAGAATGTGCTCATGAATGGAATCCTAACGAAACTATTGTTGATCCAGACGTTATTATCTTAAAAGACGCAGTAGGAAACTTATTAGCAGAAGAAGATAAAGTGACACTAATCAAAGACCTTAAAGTAAAAGGTTCATCGTTAGTGCTTAAGGTTGGCACTAAAGCGGTTATCAAACGCTTTGTGAATGGCGACCACGATATCGACTGCAAAGTAGATGGCCAAGGCTTTATGATGCTTAAATCTAAATTTGTTAAAAAGCAAAGCTAATCGAGCTCCAAAGCTGAAAGCGTGATAGTGATTTATAAGAACACCTGCCTTAGTGCAGGTGTTTTTTTATGGTTCGACAAATAAGCCAATCAGTTTTACAACCCTAGCTGCGTCATTCATATTAATACGTTTTAAATCACTTGCTAGAATTTGAGTAAGATAGCGGCTGTGTAGCGGGCATTAGACGTTAGCGTCTAATTAATTTTTACTATTTGGGCTTAGTTGACGATCTTTTATAGAGTCAGAGAATATGCATGCGTGTTTGTCATTCTCGGCTCTAGTAGCCTCGGTAGGATCTACCTCCCGAATTTGACCTCCATGGAGGGAATACTATATTTGTATGGAACAAAAATAGACCATGAAATTGTATATCGAAACTCACCTGTACATTATAAAGCAGGTTTTAAATCTGCACAGTATGAGCTTCTCAGAGGGCTACTGCTGCGTTGCATTACTTTAAAAGATAATATCGACAATACGTCTAAAAATTAAACGTTTAAGACAGGTTCTAATTGTTCATATATGTCATAAAGTAAATGTTAAACACCAATAAGAAGATAACCGCCGATAAGTGCAATAGCGCCTCCCGATGTCCGAATAAAGTGATGTTGCGGATCCCTATGCTGCATACCCATTCCTAATAATACCCCGACAATATGTATTGCTGCAGTACCGCAGATAAACCCTAGGGCATAGAGTGCCGGGTTAGCCAATTGTGGCATCTCAACACCATGAGCATGACCATGAAATATGGCAAATAGGGCAACAAATGCCATAACCAACAGCTGAGGTAGTTTTTTGTCTATTGCTAAAGCCAATCCTAACAATAGAACCGAGATAGCAATTCCGATCTCTACAAACGGAATAGGAATTGACAGCAAGCCAATAATGCCGCCAATAAGCATAAATATGACGAATACAGTGGGGACGGTCCAGATTGCACGGCCACCAAGTTGGGTACTTAAAAGGCCCACCGACAACATGGCTAACATGTGATCAAATCCTAGAACGGGATGATTAAATCCGGCGAAAAACCCACCAGATGAATGGAGTTCATGGGCCTGCGCAGGCAGTGCTAAAAAGAGGGTGGCAAACACTAGAACAGATAAACGCATCACGGCAAAAATCCTATTTTTGATTAACTCACTCAGGAAGAGTAAGTCAAGATACACGGATTAATAATATGAGGGTTGATACATATCAAGCGTTTGATAAATGTAATAAAGATTGATAATAGGATCCATGTTGTTAGTCGTAATCATCACGCACTTGTATTGCTTGAGTTAGATGGATTTGCAACCTCAGGTTAACTTATTTGTAGCATGGACTCTTTTCAGTATGATATTGACCTGCCCAACGACCTTAAGCTCATTTACATGCCCGACTCCTTGCGTTGTACACTCGTGACAGTAAGAGCGTAGAGTTAACATCTGATGGGTCGAATGAAGCGTGAGCGCTAAGGGCAGTTTATCTTTTGAACTTCGTTTTTGTTCGACTCTTTTATCGTAAAAAATAATGGTGTTAGTACAAGGCTAAGCGAAAGCTCTCAATACTGCGAGTCATTCCGCTGATTTGATCGGCAAGCAGTTTTCCTGAACCACAAGCCATGGTCCAGCCAAGAGTGCCATGGATGGCCAAGGCTTTATGATGCTTAAATCTAAATTTGTTAAAAAGCAGAACTAATCAAGCTTCAAAGCTGATTCAGTTGCTTTATTTTATAAGAACACCTGCTTAGCGCAGGTGTTTTTTTATGCCTAGAAAAGAAACCATTGATGATCACAATCGAATTTAAGCGAGGCAGACTAAACGTCGATACGGTTTAAATCACTCGTTAGAACCTACGCTTAGCCGAGTTATATCCCCAAATAACGATAGCAACGCCATTAATGTGATTAATTTAGACCTCTCTCAGGAATTTTGAATGTAAGACATATTATTGAAAAAATGGTTATTCCTTTTTGAATGGCTTTTGGGATAGAAATGGCATCCTTAATAATCCCCACAACTTGGCGTTATGTTTGGCATCCTGATATTCACCGAGGCCAATGTCGATCTCATTGTCTGCTTTACTGGCTTGGGCTGAATAGGTTCCAAATAACCTATCCCACCAAACGATACTAGAACCAAAGTTACTGTTGCTCTCGGATATGATTTGACTGTGATGAATGCGATGTAATATTTGGGTCACTAATACGGTGCGGGTGATCCGTTCGAGT
Source organism: Shewanella sp. Choline-02u-19 (assembly GCF_002836205.1). NCBI lineage: Bacteria > Pseudomonadati > Pseudomonadota > Gammaproteobacteria > Alteromonadales > Shewanellaceae > Shewanella > Shewanella sp. Choline-02u-19. The sequence goes on along the minus strand of NZ_PJBE01000013.1, from coordinate 2,325,947 downwards.
GTTGGCGATAATCGAATGTTGGCGTGATTAAAGATAGCTAAACCGTTTAATAGAATTTCAAATAAAATAACTGCACTGGCTGGCACCCCTAGAATAATGATGGCCAACGCTTTAACACCGATACTGACAGTGATTTCAATCGGGTGAAATCGCAGCGCGGTAGTGCTATCGACATGCACATCGGCGTGGTGGACCTTATGTAATCGCCACAGCAAGGGGATACGATGAAACAATCGGTGTTGCCAATAGATAAGCAGATCTAATAACAGTAGGCTTAATCCTATATTGGCCCAATTCGGCAGTCCGATATAGGGCAAGAATCCCCATTGCTGTTGGTGACCAAAGAGTGCAAGACCCGCTAATCCAATCGGTAATACTAACCTTGCCGCAACAGCTGAAATGACGAGTATTGCCACATTGCCGAATAAGCGAGTGCCTTGTTTCGGCGTTGTTGCTGTGTTGGGGAACTTCCTTGCCGGAAAGCAACGCTCTAGTAGTAACATTAACGCCAGCACTGTTAAAAATATTCCTAGTCGTATTGATGATGCATCATCCATTATCACATTTACCTTGTGAGGTTTGGTTAAGGGGCGTGTGGTTTTTTAACGTATGGTAGCCACCGTGAATACGAGTGAAGATAGTAATTGAGCCTAGCAAAGCAAAACTGTAAGCCAGCTCTGGAAAGTACTCTGGCCATAGACAGAATGCCAGAAAAAAGGCGATGGTTTCGGTACCTTCAGTTAAGCCATTCAAAAAGTAAAAACTCTTATTGGCAAACTGGGGCCGCGGTAAATGGAGCTTCTCTGCTGGAATCGCAAATGCCAAAAAGCTTGAGCTTGTCCCCATAAATACACTTAATAATACCGCTGCGGGTAAGGCGTTTTCAATCGGGCTAGCGATGGCAAATCCTAACGGTACCGCTGCATAAAATAAAAAGTCGACACAAATGTCTAAAAAGCCTCCCGCAGAGGTATTTTTGTTTTGATAACGAGCAAGAGCGCCATCGACTCCATCAAAAATTCGGTTAATTAAGATCACCACAAGCGCCGCATACCATTGCTGTAATGCCAACAATGGTAATGCAGTCATACCGATACCAAATCCCACTAAGGTGATCTGATCTGGGCTAATATTGCGCTTATCCAGCGGTTTGACTAACGGCCGTAATAACGTATTAATGATGGGCGTGACAAATCGATCTAGCATGGTGTAATCCTATTGTGGCGACGCCTGTTGCCGAGTTAGATGAGTAAGTGGCTATCAAAGTAAGGATCTAACTCAATTCAGCCACTTATATTGAGGAGCTTTTGCTATCGTTTAAAGCGCTTAAGTTAACGTGATTACTTTCCCTTTTGCAGCATTAGCATCGGTTTGATCATGGGTGACCATGACCACAGGTAATTGATGACGCTTAATGAGGTCAAACACCAGCTGCCGAGTTTCTTGGCGTAGTTGACTATCAAGTTTACTAAAAGGCTCATCGAGCAAAATGGCTTCAGGTTGACTCAATAACACCCGCAATAATGCCACTCGTGCTTGTTGCCCTCCTGATAAACTTTGCGTCTTACGCTGCTCCATACCCGCCAGTCCCACCTGTTCTAATGCTTGGCTGATCTGTTGGCGTCGTAGTGGAGCATCGCCTTTAGGCATGGCAAAGGCGATATTGCCCGCGACTGATAAATGCGGAAACAGCAATGGGTCTTGATAGAGTATACCGATATGGCGTAAATGGCTGGCAGTGACTGTGATGTTGTGCCCATTTAAATGTAACTGACCTTGAGCACTGAATCCTTGTGGCAGCATGCCCGTTAACCAGTTTAATAACGTCGACTTACCGCTGCCTGATGGCCCCATAATCGTCAAAATATCACCGCCGTTAATGGTTTCATTAAGGGACAGTAAAGGGGTATTTTGACGTGTTAATACTAGCTGTTCAATGCGTAACGATCCTGGTACTGACCGGGATAAAGGCGCATTGTCGGCTGAAGAGTGTGTTGACTGTAATGGCATATTGGTCCCTATACGCGACGTCGAAAGAGAATATTGGGGATAAGCCAAGCCACTAAAAACGCGATGGCAGGCAAGAACATCTGCATTAAGGCATAAACGGCACTGACTCGGCGACTAGCACCATTGGCTAACGCAACAGCCTCGGTGGTAATGGTCTCTATTCTGCCACCACCAGCCAGCAAAGTGGGTAAGTATTGGCTAAAACTAATGGCTAAGCCCAGCGCGATGGCGATTAAAATAGGTGCCAATAGCATAGGTAATTTTATCTGCCAAAATATTTTAACCGGTGCCGCACCAAGGCTTGCTGCAACAGCTGCATAGCGAGGATCAACACGTCGATAACTGTTGGCAAGTGACAAAAAAACATAGGGTAATACAAACAATAGGTGCGCTAACACCACATTGATAAAAGCATGGTGGCTATTTACTTGTTCTTGTAGCCAAACTAAGCCGAATAAAAAGGTAATACTGGGGATCAGCAAGGGCAAGTAAATAATCACGCTGCTAATCGCTGACAGGTTTTTACCTCGTTGTTGTTCTGCCTCAAGCACAAATACGGTGATGATGATCGCAAGCGCAGTGCTACAGATGCCAATGAGCACAGTATTGATCAATGGTGCGTGCATTTGTACTAACGCTGATTGCCAATGCATGCCAACCCATTGCTGTGGTATTGCCATAGGATAAGGCCAAAAACCGGCCACCGACCACAATAACATGCCAAATAATGATAAGCCGATAACACTGAGTAAAAGCACCGTCAGTAGATGAGTAATTCGTTGCCATAACAAGTCGCGGTAGTCGCGGCGACCATTAATTAAACTATTGATGCTTAATCGTTTTACGAGACGTTCTAACAACCACCAAATCGTTAACAACGCCAAGGTAACCGATATTTGTAATAGCGCCCCTGCAGAGGCTTTAATGCGCAGACTTAAATCGACATCATTAAACCATTGCATAATGGCGACGGCTAAAGTGGGTGGGGTATTCGGGCCTAAAATTAATGGGATTTCAACGCTGGCACTGGCATAAGCCAATACGGCTAAAACCGGTAAGCGCAGATAAGGATAAAGGCTTGGTAACACGATTTTAAAAAATGCGGTCATTGGGCTGTAGCCGAGACTAAGTGCGACTCGATGCTGAGAGCGTAACGTATTGCCTATGTCTGGCTGGGCTAATACGCCAAGGGCAATTAACAACAAAAAAGGCAGTTCTTTAATGGTTAAGCCGATAATAATACTGATGCCCATGGCATCGTGCGGGTATAACCAGTCCGGTGGGCTCGTCCATCCACTAAGCCAGGGCGATACTAAACGCGACACCATGCCAGATGGTGCGATTAAGAAGCCGATAGCAATGGCCGCCGCAGCATGTGGAATAACTAAGAGAGGCCCTAATAAGCGTTGAATTCGTTTTAACCATGGGCTTGAAAAGTAACTGGCTAGGATCAATGTCGTCATTATAAATGCTAGTAACGTGCTGATTAAACTGGTGGTAAAACTGAGCATGACCATGCGACTCATGCCTGGCGTCGCCATTAATTGTTCAAACCCGTGCAACCCGAACTCAGTTGATCCTAATGCAGGGACCCAGCCAAAAGCGGGTAAAATCACCCCCAACAATCCTGCTAATACGGGCAGCACGATTAATGTCACCATGACAGATGGGCTAAAACTGACGACGCGGGTAAACAGGGTATTGGCAGCAATCATGGTTTCACCCCATAACGACTCAGCCATTGCTGAGCAATAATCTGGGTCCAGCTGGGATGAGGTTCGCTTAAGGCAGGACTCGCCACGTAATGCGCCATGCTGGTCGCAGCAGCGTCCGGTATCGTCTGCTTATTGTCTTGCTTGGCAGTTTGTGTGCTGAATAAAGTTTGTTGCGTTAAGGTCAGCAGTGAACGGTCTAATACCGTGCTATCACCCCACATCTCTATGTGTTGTTTCTTTGCCTGTGCTTCAGGGCTAAGCAGGAAATTAATCACTAATTTTGCACTGTCGATATGAGCTGCGTTATAGGGGATGGCTACAAAGTGAATGTTGCTTAAACTGCCATCTTGCATCTTATAACTGCGGGTACTGCTGGGAAGATCAAAGCGAGCGATTGCAGCTGGGATTTCGGCTGCTGAGAAGGTGAATGCGAGGTTCAATTCACCGTCGCCCACTAAGCGGCGTAGCGTCATACCGCTAGACACAAAGTGTTGACCTTTACGCCAGAGCGAAGGGTGTAACTCATCTAAAAACTGCCATAAAACAGGTAATAATAACGCTTCACTTTGAGGCGATGCGGGTTGATAAAGCCGTTCTTTTATTGCCGTCGGTTGAGCGTCATTCAACATTATTAACGCATATTTTAAAAAGCTCATGGCTAAAAAATCAGGTGGCTTAGGATAAGTAAACCGCCCTGGATGATCTTGGCTCCAGTCGAGTAACTGTAATAATGTTAAAGGTGGAACAGTGGTTGCGGTGCTATTGTAGTAAAAGGATAGTGAGGCTTGTCCCCACGGCGCTTCCATTCCTTGTGTTGGCACGCCAAAGTCGCGTGTCATTGCTGGGTTATGCTCAGGGTTGGTTAAGCTAAAATTGGGTAGCTGGCTAACCCAATTTGGGGTTAGTAATTGATGCTGTGCCATTGATGCAAAATTCTCACCGTTAATCCACACCATATCGACCTGACCATTATGATGATTTTCCGCTGATCTCTCAGACAATACACGGCTGACGGCTTCGCTGGTGTTGGTTAATTTTACTTGGTGTAAGTTAATGGAATATCGTTGTTTGACCTGCTCTGCAACCCATAGGATATACATATTAATTTGTGGGTCGCCACCCCAAGCATGAAAATAAACATCTTGGTTTCTACCGCGAGATTCAATCTCTGACCATATTTTATCGGGGGAGGTCGAGGCATGACTTACGCTTGGCCATAAGCTCGTTGACAAACAGACGAAAAGTACCCTTGCCGCCAAATGATAGTGGGCGGTTTTAAGGTGAAGTGACAGGCTAAGTCGTTTACTGATTGTCATTCAGCGACCAATCATAATCTAAAAATTCAATCTGCATTTCTTGCCGGGTCAGCGCAGCTTGTTGCGCTGGGGTAAGTTCGAGTACATCGATATATAACAGTAAGAAAGCCGCGACAGAATGGCTGTTATTAAACCCCATAGTAAAATCTTCGTCGTACCATTTAAAAATGGATGACAGATATAAAGTGCCATCTTTGAAATAGTTGCGGCGGGTGTCGGCAACAAAGCGCTCGGTTTGAGCTGCTAATTGTTGTTCGAGCTTAGCACCCGTGTAAGCTTCTTCACGCAGCGCGGGGCAGCCTATACTGGCGCAATTGACTGCAAAGTGAATGCGCGGATCATTATAACGGCCACTACCACGAATTAATTTATGCTCAATGTCATTTAAACTGCGAGTTTCGCCCAATAATGGAATAAATGATTTATCCCAAGGTGAGCGAAAAAAACTGCCTAACGCTTTAATGGAATCGATATCAGGATAGGTGGTTAGAATAAACTCAACTGTCCATGCATTATAGGCATTGATTAGAAAGGCCAATTGCTGCGTTGTGTCCCAGCCATCAAATGTTGTTTGGGTGATTAGACTTAATTGATTGAGGTAGCCCTTTAATATGCTTCTGTCTTGTAGCATGGCGCGGTAGTCGACTGCGCTGCTGTGACCTTGATTAATTGGCTGTACATTCCGAATGAGTAATTGTTGCCAATCATCATGTAAATGTGGTGCAGATGGAGCATCTGCCGCCATCGCAATGTGACTGAGCACAATGCTGACAGCCAACAGCAAACCTTGAACATATCGGGTTAAGATCTTCATTATTCTGGGTTCTCGCTCAGCATTTTTACTCTGGACTCTCACTTTGCAATTTGATTCAGCCGCGACGCCAGCCATGGTATTTTTCTAACCAACGTAGCACAGTCGCAGGGGCATGATTACGTTTCCATTCACCAGCCGCGTATTTGTTACCTTCAGCCCACGTCGGATAACTGTGTATGGTGCCCAGGATTTTATTCAAGCCTAAGCCATGTTTCATTGCTAACACAAACTCGGCAATTAAATCCCCAGCATGTTCAGAGACGACGGTGACTCCTAAAATGTTGTCTTTCCCTTTAGGCGTAATAACTTTAATGAAACCGTCAGTTGCACTGTCAGTGATGGCGCGGTCAAGCTCTGCAAAATCAAAACGAGTGACTTCGTAATCAATGCCTTGCTGTATTGCTTCCTCTTCATTAATACCGACTCGCGCCACCTCGGGGTCGATAAACGTGGTCCATGGGATCACGCGGTAATCGACTTTAAACTTTTTGAAATGACCAAATAATGCATTCACCGCAGCGTACCAACCTTGATGCGCTGCCACGTGAGTAAATTGATATGGCCCAACAATATCGCCAGCGGCATAAATATTGGGATACAAGGTTTCTAAATATTCATTGGTCACAATAGTGCGGTTAGTTTCAATGCCGAGTTCTTCTAAACCATAACCGCTTAAGCGCGCACTGCGGCCTACGGCACACAGCAGTTGATCGTATTCAATAGCAACTTCTTGCTGTTGGTGCTTAACAATGAGCAATTTTTTACCATCACGTAATTCGCAGCGCAGCGCTTGATGTGAGGTTAATATGTTCACGCCGCTTTTTTGCAATGCATGTGTCGCAAACTCAGACACTTCAACATCTTCTTTGATCATGATGCGTTCTGCCATTTCGATTTGGGTTACTTGCGACCCTAAACGAGCAAAACATTGTGCTAATTCTGCACCAATAGGCCCACCGCCCAGCACCACGAGTTTTTCTGGGGCTGTATCTAGCTTAGAAAACTCGCTCCACAAGGTGTCACTGGTGACATAACCGGTGGTTTCTATGCCGGGCAATGGCGGTACAAAAGGGCGTGCGCCAGTGGCAATCACAATACTGCGAGCGGTTAATTTATTGCTGCTTCCATCGGGGAAGGTTATCTCAACTGTCCAAGGGTCGACTAATTTGGCGTAACCTTTTAGCACTTCGACACCTAAATTGGTGTAGCGCTCTACGCTGTCGTGGGGAGCAATATCAGCGATGACTTGCTGTACTCTTGCCATTACGTGTTTAAACGAAAAGCTCGGCTCTGTGCTGTTCAAACCATAATGATGAGCATGTCTTATTTGCTGGGCAACTTTGGCACTTTTAATAATGGCCTTACTGGGGACACAACCGTAGTTTAAGCAATCACCGCCCATTTCGCCGGCTTCAATCAAGGTCACTTTAGCTTTTACTGCCGCGGCAATATAACTGGTAACCAAACCACCAGCCCCCGCGCCGATAACAATCATGTTGCGATCAAACTTAGCGGGTTTATTCCAATTGCGATAAACGCGGCGTTTTTTAATTATGTTAACAATCATTTTGGCTATAAGCGGGAATAATCCTAATAGTGCAAAGGAGACTATGAGCTTGAAAGATAAAATATCCGATAGACTATCAATCTGCGCTAACTGAGTGCCAGCGTTAACATAAACAAAGGTGCCGGCAAACATGCCTAACTGGCTAACCCAATAAAAAGTCCAAGACTTAAATGCAGTTACACCCATTAATAAATTGATTAAAAAGAACGGGAAAATAGGCACTAAACGTAATGTAAATAAGTAAAACCCGCCCTCTTTTTGGATACCAGCATCAATAGCGGCTAAGCGTTCAGGAAAGCGTTGCTTAATGGAATCGCGCAGTAAATAGCGCGATACTAAAAAGGCCGATAATGCCCCAATACTTGACGCAAATGATGCAATTATTAAGCCTTCGACAACGCCAAATAATGCGCCAGAGGCAAGCGTTAATATTGCAGCTCCCGGCAGTGATAATGCCGTTATCATCACGTACAGCAGGAAGAATCCACCGATGACCACCACTGGAGACTGCTCGCGCCATTGGCTGAATTCATTCATCGACGCTTTTAAGCCATCTAAGGTCAGTAATTGATGTAAATCATAGTGAAAGAATAAACCCATTAAAGAGGCGACAATTAATAACAACACGATTTTCTTAGACATAAACTAAAACCTTAAAATGAATACTGTAAAGTGACGGTTGCGTTGACCGGGAGCTCCGGAAATACCAAGGTGGAACCGAAGTAACCGCCTTCAAATACCGGACGCCAATTCTTTTGATTGGTCACGTTGTTGATGTCGAGTCGTAATCTCGCCCGATCGGAAAAGTCATAACTGGTATTGATGTTTAGTGTGTACTGGTCTCGAATATAAACGGTGGCTAAATAATCTAATGGGTAACTCATGGTATATAGACCGGAGAAACCCGCTTGCCATTTCTCAGTGATATCTACTCCGCCGTTTAAAGAGGTGGTTTGTTCAGGAATACCTTGTACACGGCGGTTTGTGGGGGCGAAAGACGCAAAGTTTGGCGCACCAACCCCGGTTCCTTCAATAATATCTGGACGAGAGTTATCAAAGGCATCGGCGACTTGAGCGCTATCTTGGCTGCTGGCTGAGTCATCAAAGCGAGCATCTAAATAACTGTAACCCGCGCTAAGCCAAAAGGGTGATGCATCATAAAATGCTTGTAACTCCAGTCCCTTGGTACGAATGCCGGTATTACTGCCATCACGATTACGCAGGCTTCGCTTTTGATCAAATATGGCGGCATCGGCATACCAAGCATTGTCAGTCGGTGCGTACTTAATGCCGATTTCTGTAAAGGTGTTTTCAGTGGCAAAGTTTTGTAGGCTAATGGTGTTATTAGCGCCCAAGGTATTGCCGCCCGCCATGCTGTTAGACGTTGACTCGTTATAACTGGCACTCGCATAAGCGGTAAAATCTTGACTGACACGGTAGCTTAAACTGATCTGTGCAGAATTGAGCATTTCATTAATCGAATCACTGGCGGCAATTTGTCCTACTGGAGCAATGGGGTCGCGAGCTTTTACATCATAAAAATCTGCACGATAGCCGACGCTGGTAAAAAAAGTGTCAGTCCATTGGCTATTATGCTGAATAGCCAGTCCGGTTTGCCAACTGGTAGAGTCGGTGGTGTCAGATAATGAAAAGTCGCCACTACCATTGGCGTTGATATCGTATTGCGCGCCGGGTGACACAAATACGCCTGGGCGGAGTTCCACTAACCTTACTTGCTGTTGTGCTGTTAACGGAATACGACGGTTACCAATGGGCCCAGTTAAATCAATGGGTAAATCTGCTTCAGTGGTAAATTGACTGTAGCCGAGTACCTTGTTGTAACGCACATCGACAGCCGTAATGGTGGATTGGGTATCATTCCATTGGTATGCCAATTCAAGCCGATTTTGCGCCGTATCGGCGCCATCAATAATTTCAACAAAACTGTTTTGGGCAATTTCTTCACGAGTTAGATGCTGATAATAAGTGATATTTTTTAATGTGGCTTTTTCGCTTAATTCAAGAGTATAGATACTGTGAAGTAAGAAGGTGCTGGCACCATTTGTGTTGTTCGGATCGGTTAATACGCGGTTGCGATCTATTTCAACCAATCCGGTCGGAGATACAATAGCATTGGCGCCAGGAATGCTGCTGCCATTAGGTTGTATGCCTTGACCGGTAATATATAACCCGCTGTCGATTAAGGCTTGGGTGGGGCGGTTAATTCCTGCGTTGTCAGTAAACTCGACATCATAGTACTCAGCATTGATATCCCAACTGCTGTTTTGGTTAACTAATAATCGAAATGCCAAAAATACACTGTCACTTTTAAACGCGGAGTAATCGTAGTAACTGCCATTATCAATATGTTCAGCACTGATCCTAAAACCACTCTCGTTTTCAACAATATCGCTACCGAAGTCAATTTGGGCACGATAATGATCCCAGCTGCCTGCGGATACATTTAGTTTGCCAAATTTTTCATTGGTCGGCGCAACCTTAGAGTGCAAATTAACAAAACCGCCGTTGCGTTGGCTGGTGCCTAACAACACAGGAGGCGGCCCTTTAATCACATCGATTTGCTCAATAGCGTTAAAGGACAGTGGCACTCCAAAACCATTGTTACCCGCTTGTCGGCGAATACCGTCTTGATACAGTTCACCTAATTGGCCACGGATCGTCGGTAAGCTTGAAGCACCAAAACCGCTAGCTGAATAACTATTAGGGCTGACTTTTTGAATATCTTGTAAGTCAGTCATATTGAGCTGTTGCATCATTTCGCTAGTGATAGGCGTAACAGCACGGGCGATATCTTTAAGCTCTATTTCATCGCCAAATGGTCCGTCTATAGTGGCATTTTTAGGTGATACCCCCTTTTCATTTATAGTCTCACCTAATACCTGGATCACTTCGATAGTTTTTGCTGGTGGCTCTGCCGCGAAGCTTAAATTTGAATAAAGCACCATGCTGATGACAACGGCAATCAATGAGCGAGCAGGGAAGTCACTAACGGCGGGCATAATATTTCCTGTGGTGATGAACATAACTTAATAGTACGGGCTATCAGAAAATAACTTTCATCAAGGATATACCTATTTAGTTGGTCGTATATCGAATATATATAACTAGGGGCTGTTGATCTTTTACGGTTGTTTTTGCCGCCGTTTATTGGCTGTTTTCCCACCCGCCAACATTATTACTATTTTGTGGGTGGCTTATCCATATCGTTCAGATAAGCCATTTATTTCTAACCCCATCAACAATAGACGTCATTACTTTTACTCCCAGCGTGACGGCTTATACTTAAGGTTGATTAATCTTAACGGTTGAAGCTAGCGATATATTGAGCTCAAATAGGCCACTGTTACTGTTATTTTGCACCGTTTATCGAGGTTAATAGCTTGCCAATAAAACTGTCTATTGATCATTAAGTGAGGTGTTACTCATTTTCGACAGAACCTATTAGTGCCTTGAGTCACAATGGTAGCGTTTTTGAGATGGCAAAGGTTGTCTTTTTGTTAAGTTTGTAATGCATTATGGTTTACCATGTTTTAATTAAGGTTTATTTAATATAAACGAGGTTTTTTAGCGTTAAGTTACTTTCATTTAACTATGTCTTCTTGTTATTCTCCTGCGACAGATGAGCTCTGAATGCTTTGCATTCACAAAATTAACCGTATTAGTAGGCTGGACACTCTCTTTGAAATTAGCTTCTTACCAACGACTGATTGCAAAGTTACCCTCAGCGGTAAAGCTTTCTTATGCCGGTAAGACAAACCTATCCCTGTTTTTAGGGGGGGTATTTCTGCTATTTTTATCTGATGGTCTATCCGTTTCTACTGGCGGCTATGTTGATGTAAGTGAACTAATCGCCCTGAGTGATGGTTTCTTTGTTGAGTGTCTGGGAGTTAGCTTATTTAGTTTGTTGCTGGTTAATCCACAGGTCATCAAACAATTTTGGCGATTGATTAGCTTCATCTTTAAATTAACTAAAAAGTTAAATTCAAGTCATCTGTTATCCGATTTATCAGTTCCTTCGCTTCAGTCTCTAGCACAAGACGCTCACGGTTGCCGCGCTCCTCCTTTTTAGACTTCTATTTCTTTATAACACTTAGCTAATCACCCATTAGATCATAATCTCGAATGACTTAATTCGAGTGCGCTTATGCACAGCTGTATATTGCGTAATCATGGTTTGATCAGTGTATTAGCCACTGCTGTGCGGCGAGTGAATACCTGCCTACAGAGAGATAAAACCTTAAGGTGAGAGGAATCTTCCTTTGTTAATTCGAAATTTAAGTAAAGCTGCTCTGGCGATATTTGCAATATTGCTGAGCGGCTGTGAAGGCGGTGTGCTCGATCCCAAAGGGCAAATTGGCATTGATGAGAAACATCTCATCGTTGTCGCCACCTTGTTGATGTTGATTGTGGTGATCCCGGTGATTTTCATGACGCTGTATTTTGCCTGGAAGTACCGTGATGGCCGCGATCAAGAAATTTATGCGCCTAAATGGGCTCATTCAAAAAACATTGAAATCGTTGTTTGGTTAGTGCCGATCGTGATTGTGATTATTCTTGGTGTCATCACCTGGGGGTCAACACATGATTTAGATCCTTATAAACCATTAGAACATGAGGCTAAACCTATCACTGTTGAGGTGGTCTCCCTCAACTGGAAGTGGTTGTTTATATATCCTGAGTTGGGGATAGCTTCGGTCAATGAGTTGGCATTTCCTGCCAATGTGCCAGTGAACTTTAAAATTACCTCAGACACTGCAATGAACTCCTTCTTTATTCCGCAACTCGGCAGCCAGATTTACTCAATGGCGGGGATGGCGACTCAACTGCATTTGATTGCTAATGAACCGGGAATCTTCAATGGTATTTCGGCTAACTATAGCGGCGCTGGATTTACTGGGATGAAGTTTAAGGCTATTGCGACAGCGACAGCTGAAGACTTTGATGCTTGGGTAGCAAAAGTGAAAAAACAAAGCAGAAAGCTTGATAGTCAAAGTTATAAAGCGCTCGCTATCGAGAGTGAAAATAATCCTGTTGAGTATTACGGAACAGTCAGTAAAGGCATGTTTAACCAGATCGTGATGCAATATATGCATAAGGATACGGGTATGGATATGTCACACCATTCAGGACATTCATCCCCTAAAAATGGGGAGACGGAGTAACCATGTCTTTTCTCGGAAAACTAACGTTAGAATCAGTTCCGTATCAAGAGCCCATTATTATGGTGACCTTAGCGGTCGTCGCCATAATAGGCATTATTCTTGTCGGGTTGATCACTAAATATAAAAAATGGGGCGTATTGTGGAATGACTGGATTACCTCAGTTGATCATAAACGCTTAGGTATTATGTATATTGTGCTTGCTTTTGTGATGCTCGTTCGTGGCTTCTCAGATGCAATAATGATGCGAACTCAACAAGCATTGGCAGTTAATGGCGCTGCAGGATATCTGCCACCAGAGCACTACGACCAAATCTTCACGGCTCACGGCGTGATCATGATTATCTTTATGGCAATGCCATTTATGATCGGTCTGATGAATCTAGTCTTGCCATTACAAATTGGTGCTAGAGATGTCGCTTTTCCGTTTCTTAATAACTTAAGTTTTTGGCTTACCACTGGCGGTGCGATATTAATTAATATCTCGTTGGGATTAGGTGAATTCGCTAAAACGGGTTGGGTGGCTTACCCGCCATTGTCTGAGCTGTCATTTAGCCCCGGGGTCGGTGTCGATTACTATATCTGGGCATTACAGATCTCAGGCATAGGAACGACGTTAACCGGGGTTAACTTTATCGCGACGGTGCTTAAAATGCGTGCGCCGGGCATGAAGTTAATGCAGATGCCGATTTTTACTTGGACCTGTACTTGGGCCAATATTTTGATCGTGGCTTCTTTCCCAATCTTAACGGCAGTACTTGGCATGTTAACCCTTGATCGATATATGGGTTTCCACTTCTTTACTAATGACGGTGGCGGCAACGCCATGATGTACATCAACCTCTTTTGGGCTTGGGGTCATCCTGAAGTTTACATACTAGTATTACCTGCTTTTGGTATTTTTTCTGAGGTCATTTCCACATTCACTTCTAAACGATTATTTGGCTACAAATCGATGGTTTGGGCTAGTGGTGCTATCTCTGTTTTAGGCTTTATCGTGTGGTTACATCACTTCTTTACGATGGGGTCGAGTGCAAACGTCAACGCCTTCTTCGGGGTGATGACCATGGTGATAGCGGTGCCAACCGGAGTTAAGTTATTTAACTGGTTGTTTACTATCTATCGAGGTCGATTAAAGTTTACCGTGCCTGTTCTGTGGACGTTAGGCTTTATGACGACGTTCACTATTGGTGGGATGACAGGCGTATTGTTAGCCCTTCCAGGCGCGGACTATGTTTTGCATAACAGCTTATTTTTAATCGCTCATTTCCATAACACCATTATAGGTGGAGCTGTGTTCGGTTATTTTGCAGGTTTTGCTTATTGGTTCCCGAAAGCGATGGGCTTCAAGCTTAATGAACGCTTAGGTAAAGCCGCATTTTGGTGCTGGCAGATCGGTTTCTATGTCACCTTTATGCCTTTATATGTTCTTGGGTTTTTAGGCATGACCCGTCGTATTAATCACACTGATAATCCTGATTGGAACATCTGGATTTATTTGGCTGCAGTGGGCGCCTTTATCATCTTTGTCGGCATCATATTACAGTTCGTACAACTGTATGTGAGCTTTAGAGATAGAGAACAAAATCTTGATACGACCGGCGATCCGTGGAATGGCCATACACTAGAGTGGTCAACATCTTCACCGCCGCAGTTCTATAACTTTGCTAAAGATCCTCAAGTGTCTGATATCGACAGTTTCACTGATATGAAAGAGAAAGGGGAGGCTTATCAACGTTATGATCATTATGAACCCATTCATATGCCGAAAAATACGGCCAGTGGTATTTTAATAGCCTTAGGCGTAACCGCTGCCGGTTTTGCCGCGATTTGGCATATTCTTTGGTTAGCTATCGCGGGTATGTTAGGTGCTTTTGTCGTGTTCTTGTTCCGAGCTTATAGCAACGACCATGATTACTACGTTCAACCTGATGAAATAGCTCGCATCGAAAATGCACACTTAGATAAAGTGGCAAGGGGGCGGATATGAGTACTGCTATCTCAAGAGATTTATACGTTGAACAAGCAGATGATCACCATGACACTAGCGGAAATACGCTATTAGGTTTTTGGCTTTACTTGATGACCGATTGCATCTTGTTTGCCTCTGTATTTGCCACTTACGCGGTACTGTTCATGAATACCGATGGTGGCGTATCGGGGAAAGATATTTTCGAATTAAACTTTGTTCTTATCGAAACTGCAGCACTGTTGGTCAGTAGTATCACCTTTGGTTTCGCCTTAATTTGCGCAAAACATCAGAAGCGTTCAGCCACGTTAACCTGGCTGATGATCACTTTTGTTTTAGGGTGTGTATTTATCAGTATGGAGGTCTACGAATTCCATCACTTGATAGAGGCGGGTCACGGGCCTCAGCGTAGCGCATTTTTGTCGTCCTTTTTTGCTTTAGTCGGTATGCATGGTTTACATGTTACTGCGGGGCTTATTTGGATGGCAATTATGATGTTTGAAGTGGGTAAAACAGGCTTGACCAAACGTAGTGTCACTCGCTTGAGTTGCCTAAGTTTGTTTTGGCACTTCCTTGATATTGTGTGGGTTTGTGTCTTTACCGTGGTTTATTTATTGGGGGTATTGTGATGAATCTAGCACATACAACACCAGGCAATACTTCAGAGAGCCTGATCGCCAGTGTTAAGTCATATTTGGTCGGTTTTTTATTGTCGGTTATCTTAACTGGGATCCCATTTTGGGCAGTGATGACGCATCACTTTGATAAGCCAATAACCTTAGGCATCGTGCTGGTGACCGCTATTGTTCAGATTGTGGTGCATTTAAAGTATTTTCTGCATCTTGATTTCTCTAAAGAGGGCAGACTCAATACATTTTCGTTCCTGTTTACTACCTTGATTATTGTCATGGTGGTGGGTTTGTCTGTATGGATTATCTATGCAGCCAACGATTTGATGATGTAGTAAGAGGCTGGTTATGAATATTCAAGGTCGGTTGATGTCTATGCAATGGAAGACGTATTTGAAAGGATATATTCAGGTAACTAAGCCTGGCATTATCATGGGGAATTTGATTTCCGTTGCGGGTGGTTTTTTACTTGCTGCTAAAGGTAACGTGGATTTGACCTTGATGTTGATGACCATGCTGGGCTTGTCTTTGGTGGTTGCATCGGGCTGTGGACTTAACAACTGTATTGATCGTGATATCGACGCAAAGATGCAACGCACCCGTAACCGAGTCACGGTGACGGGGGCGATATCGGTACCATCGGTACTGATATATAGCGTGCTCTTAGGTATATTGGGTTTTGGTATATTAATGTTATATACCAATAGCTTAGCGGTGATATTTGCAGTGATTGGTTACCTAGTCTATGTGGGTGTTTATAGTCTGTATATGAAGCGAAACTCTGTCTATGGCACCTTGGTGGGCAGTTTTTCAGGTGCGGTTCCGCCCGTGGTTGGCTATTGCGCTGTGACCGGGGAAATGGATGCTGGTGCGCTTATTTTGCTGCTAATGTTTAGCTTATGGCAGATGCCACACTCTTACGCCATCGCTATTTATCGTTTCAATGATTATGCCGCGGCTAATATTCCCGTGTTACCCGTGTCTGAGGGGATGGCTAAGGCTAAATTGCATATTGTGCTGTATATAGCAGTGTTTGCACTGGTCAGTGTGTTGCTGCCATTAGCTGGTTATACCGGTATTGCCTTTATGGCGGTAACCTGTGCGACCAGTTTTTGGTGGCTTGCCATGGCATTAAAAGGTTATCGCCGTGATATTAATCTTCATAGCTGGGCACGTCAGGTATTTGGTTTTTCTATCATAACTATTACCGCGTTAAGCGTGACTATGGCGCTAGATTTTCAGTCGGTAGCACAAACACCATTATTGATGTTGGTTAACTAGTTTTAGAGAGTTTTATGTTTAAGCACGCTAATGGTTTATTGGTCTATTAGCGTGCGACACCCTGTAATCACTATCATCTTATGCTCGACTATTTGATGGTGGTGATTGCACCTTTTACCTTACAGCGACTACCCGAAATATGAAATTGTAGGGTGGTATCAACCTTTCGTTCGTTCCCATTGCACAGCTGCTTGAACGCTCATGTCTGAGTGTGCTCAATAGTGAAGCTATATTTTCGTTTTGTTACTCGCGCGATATAGACTCGAGTTCGATGCCTTTGGGTATTGGGTAAGCAGGTTGAAGCTAGCATCTCCGGCGGGTAAATCGATACCTGTTTTTATGGGGAAACACGTCAATAATTGCTGCAAAAGCCATGTTATATGACGTGGTGTGTCGGTAATGACGTGTTGCTTAGGGGGATTGTGCAGCTATGAACTTACCTAACGTTTGGATAGTCGCTAAACGCTGTCACTCTTTGAAGCCATTCACGGCGAGCTCAGCTTGGTTGATAATCCTTTATTATCACTGGATTATTTTTAAAACCAAAATGATGACAGGTCCCTTTATTAAAAAGGCGAAGTCACCGACTTCGCCTTAAGGGTTGCGCTCATATCAAGCGATGTGTTTTAGCATCGATTAAAAATCGTAGTTCATGCCAAGCATAAAACTCCGACCCATGAGTGGGGAATACTCTTTGAGTAATGAGGTGTGTGGCCTCGCATCCTGATCGAGTAAGTTGTTGCCCTTCACATAGAACATCATGTCGCCATTCTCAGTAGGTAAATGATAAGTTAGAGCGGTATCTACCAAAGCATAACCAGCAGTATCTGTTTCATTTTCGGCGGTGTCGGTTTGCTTTGCATAACCCATTACCCCGACTTCTGCATGCCAATCTTGTTGGTCAAAGTTAAGGGTTGAGCCAAATCGCATCGGCGATATCAGTGGTAGATTCCCCCCATCGACCAATTTACCGCGAGTATAATCACTGAGTAAATCCAGTGACCAGGTGTCGTTAAAGGGGATGTTGGCTTGGGCTTCGACTGAATAGAGTTCGGCATCGCCTTGGGTGAATTGATACACTGGCAGATCTCCTTCTGATCCTATATCAGAGGCGACAAGACCCGTATCTTTTTCATAGTAGAAGTCATTGATCTTGTTATAGGCAACACTAAAAGACCCCGTCCATGCCCCCTCTAATTTACGCAAGGTTAAGTCGATATTGTTGGCTATTTCCTTGTCACTATCGCCACTGTCTGGAATGACATTACCATTTTCAATCTTGAATTGAGAACCCACCTCGAAGCTTTGGGTCGCATCATGAGCGCCAAAACTGTAAAGCTCTTCTGCAGTGGCTGAGCGCTCGGCTCTTTCGATTGATAAGCCCAAGTTATAGGCTGTAGCAAAATCCCAGACTACGCCAGCGGACAGCGTGATATTGTTATCACTCAAACCATCGGGTTGATAGTTTTGTGAGCCATTCAAGGTTTCTATACTCATGCTGTCGGGATTTAAACGATAATGTTCGATGCGACTACCGAGCTCGATGCGAAAGTCCCCGAATTTTCGTTCTTGTACGATAAATGCCGCAATGGTGTCGGTTTTACTGTCAGGTGTCAGTGCTTCCTCCCCCTGAATAGAAAAATCCCGATGAATAGCATGCAGACCCATAACGCCTTGCCATTCTCCCCAAGGCGTATTGTTAACGCTTAAACGAGCTTCACTCTGTTTGTTGTAAAAGAAAGTATCGGCATCACCATTCTCTTGCTCGGCATGTTGATAGTCGGTATAACCTGCATCAAAGCGGATTTTACTCACCCCTGCAAATGGATCAAACAAGCCACTGTGGAGCTGCCAGGCCGTCTTTTTTAGATCAATGGTGATGTCTGGATCGCCTTGTACACCTCTGCCGGGAATACCGTAGTTAGATTGAGTATTTGCCCCAGAAAGACTAACAAAACTGTTATCACCTGTGTAGCCAACACCCGCCGCATAGTCATCCAGTTTTAGCTGACTATTAGCAACACTACCGTGAGTTTCAGCTTGGTCCTCAATAGCATTGCCGGCAATATTGAAATCGTCCGTATTACGATGGGTGCCGTCTAAATGCCAATTGAATTTACCGTCGCCACCGTTTAGTTCACCATTAACGGTTCGACCATTATTACCAGTAACATAGTGGGTGCCGAAGTTACCAGATAACTCATCGACAGATTGCTCGTGAACTCGGTTATTGACGACATTGACAACCCCACCAATGGCGGCGTTGCCGTAGAGTAGAGAACCTGGCCCTCGTAGAATTTCGATTTGCTGCGCGGTTCCGGCTTCGGTAGTTACCGCATGATCAGCTGATACTGTTGAAGCATCTCCCACCGATAGACCATTTTCTAATACCATGACACGGGGACCACTCATACCTCGGATGATAGGGCGACTAGCACCGGCACCGAAATGAGAGGCCTGCACACCGGGCAATTTTTCAAGTGTATCGCCTAAGGTTGGCTCGATATTCAGCTTTAGCTGGTCTTCAGTCATCACGCTGATTGGCGTGGTGCTTTCCATTGCAGAGCGCAGAAAAGGCGATGCTGTAACGACAATGTTTTCCATCATAGCCTGCTCAAGTGACACATTTTGCGTCACAGTGCCTGTCGCGATATGTAAATCATGATCTGCATGTTTGAAGTTATCATTACTTACATGCAGGTGAACATGGCTGTTATCTGCGAGGGATAATTGATAGTGGCCTTGGGTGTCGCTGGTTGTCTTTTTACCCCCGTCGATGCTGACATGCGCATTCGGGATTGGAGTACCATTATTATCGGTAATTTGGCCTTGTAGCTGAGCTGCCATTACAGGTGAAAAACAGCCAGCAACAGCTAGCGCTACATATGATAGTGCAAGTTTCATTATGCTTGTCCTTATAGATAAGCAAAAAAATAAATTTGAAATGATGTGGAGTTTGCTTAAGGACTATAAAGGGGGAGCTCGAACCTGTAGGTTACGTTGCCAAGCAAGAGAAGGCTGTAGATATAATGGTGCGGCTATATTTTCAGTTTGTGGCGGACAAATGACGGGTATGGCGTTTGACGTTGGGCCAGCACTTTGATCATGGTAAACATTGCTGTACAAACAGTGAGTGTTATCAGCTTCTAGAGCATGTTCTGCTGCGTGTGCGAAGGTTATCGATTGCAGAACAATCAACCACAAGCCAAACGCTAGTAAGAGATAACCTTTAAACTTTGGGGGGAGCTGATTTGTCATTGTTGTTAACATTCCCCCTATGTTTGGACATCTGATAATTTACAAGTCGCTAATCTTAATTTAGTAATGTCTCAATTGTCTAGTGCTAAAATGAGATTGGTCATTTTTATTTAGCCATTGGGACCGCTGCCTAAGCCGAGAATATTTTAGTTCTATAGGTTAAAGGGCGATTGCTACACTAATATGATGACCATTTATCGTCTAAAGGAGTTGAACGTCGACATTGACTGTCTGATGGCTACTGATTTTATCAGTATCTACCACATAACCACTGCCGTTGTTAAATTGGTTATAGAGGTTATAAAAAGGAGATTATACGTCGCTATGCTCTGTATTAAGCCAGCGCTAGATTGCATCTAGGATATTGATTTTGTTTGTTCCACCGGTTTGACACATCACACGGCTGTTAAAGAGTCGGGAGATGATCCTGCACTACGTTAAGTCCTGATGTGACTAAAATGCGCTCTCATGGCAGTGCCCATAAATATAAGCTAATTCAGCGACTGTCTTTGCTGAGAATTTTTTTAGCAAGGTCGCACGATGTACCTCCACAGTACGCATAGCAATGCAGAGCTCGTCGGCTATTCTTAAATTACGTTTCCCCGCAATGAGCAGGCGCAGTATGTCCTTTTCCCTTAGGGTTAATGAATCATAAGCGGCATTGACCACGAGTGTATTCATCTTTTCTGCTGACTGGATTAACCCCTGCTCAAGGGCTAAAGCCAGATCACTTCCTCTGACAGGCTTCTGAAAAAAGTGCACTGCTCCAGCCTGTAAAGCATCCACCGCCATTGGGACATCACCATGGCCGGTAAGATAAATCACGGCCAACGGACTTTTGGCTTCATTTAGTAATTGATGCACCTGCTGCCCGCGCAATTTAGGCATACGGCAGTCCAAAATAACGCAACCAGGTTGTGTTAGATCTAATGCATCAAGAAACTGCGGACCATCTTCAAAGGTGGTGACATTAAATTCATATTCCTCAAGCATAAATGCCAGTGAGTCACGCACTGATTTATCGTCATCCACAACATACACGGCTAAGGTTTTAGCGAGGTTGAGCATGGTTATCTCCTGTTATTGATTGTAGATAAGACGGGCAATGAAATGGTGACAATACAACCCTTAGATTCGAGAGACTGGATCATAAATTCTCCCCCATGCATTTCCATCACATCGCGGCAAATTGCCAGTCCTAACCCCAATCCATCGGTCTTGGTACTGACAAATGCTTCTGTTGGATTGTCATGTTCAAGTCCGGTACCATTGTCTACAATCTCGATGCTTATGGTGTCTTGCTGATAATGGGTTCGTACAATAATGTTAGCTTGATATCCCTCAGCGGGATGTCGCTCAAGATACGTCATACAGGCATCAATCGCGTTGTTAATAACGTTGATCATCACTTGCTGTAGACCAACAACATCAACTACAGTCTTAACCGCTGTTCCTGTTAATTCTCGCGCAATGACGACCTCTTGTTTCTGTAGCCGAAAATGCAATAGCTCTATAGTATCGTTAAGTAACTGCTCAATATCACACATCTTCTTTTTTACCGTTCGCTTGGTGATTAAGGTACGTAAGCGATTAACAATCGCATCAGCGCGCTCAACTTCACTCTGGATCTTGTCAAAAACAGGAATAATATCTTCATAAGGCCGCTGTTTAGCTAAGCGTAATAATCCGCCTTCGCTGTAATTTCTAATCGCGGTTAATGGCTGATTTATCTCATGTGCCAAGCTACTGCCCAGTTCTCCTACAATGGCAACACGCTGAGAATGCTCTAACATTTCCCCTTTCTCTTTTAAGCGGTGCAGTGTTTGCTCCAACGCTTGTTTACTTTTACTAAAGCGGTATTCAAGCCAGAAATGATAAACATTGATAAAAATAAAAAAGATAAATAGGGCCCAAGCCCACTCCTGATGAATTCGAAGCCAACGCAATGCCTGTTTCCACCAAGGCTGCTGCAGCGGTAAAAGATCCAACGCTTGATACACTTTATCGATAGATAACAGGTTAACTGACGATGTCCAACCCGATGCCCCTGCGGCTATTGCTGCCGTATTTTCTGCTGACATGGAAAGTAAAATACGAGAGATTTTCTTTGCTAATTGAGCCGAGCCTCGCTCTGTTTTTGCCAGTGACCAGTTTGGATAAAGAGGCGTTGAAACCTGACAGGTAAAATGGCCATTCTCTTTTGGGTTTAATACTCGAAACTTTGCTTTATTGAGTAAGCCTTCTTTGACCATATTTTCTAACAGACAGACGGGTATCACCGCCGCTTCAACGTTTCGGTCTCTAAGTTGATAAAGATTCGCGTCAATTGGAAAGCCTAAATAGTGCACGTCAGCAAAAAAGTCATTGGGATTAATCCCTTGTTGCACCATCTCATAGCGGAGTGTCAAATAGCCGCCAAAGGCATTCTCGGACACTGCAGCCATAGGCAAGCCCACGATATCTTCAGGGCGCTGATAATCAGAGCTGGCTCTCACTACGAGTGCAGAACCAATACCAAAGTTAGTACTGCTTGGTGCTTTGTTCGTTAACGTCGCTATCCACGACAAAGCATACTGACGTCCTAATGTGACCGATTGCCCCGGATTGGTGAGTACAAAGTCCATAGTTTGCTGGCTGACTGCATTAGCCATGGTATCTAAATCCAATGGATGGAGTACAAAGTTAACCTCAGGTATTTGTAGATTAAGCCAGTCGATGGTCGGCTGCCAACGTTGCTTTGTGTATAAATGGCCACGCGTGGCAAGTACGCCAATATCAACGTTAGGTGTATTTGCTGCAGCTGTTGTTGTGCCTGATACCGGCAACGATAACAACGCTATCATCCATACTAAAATATGGAAACCATAACGAAACCATCGCTTTATCATCATCACTTTTCCTAAATTGAATACTTGTAATAACAGAGTAATAGCCTTTACAGGCTGTTTGATACTTGTTTTAGATCAATGTTTATTCAGACATGTGGAAATCCACAATACCGAGCTGAGCATATTTTACTGACAATGATAACAAGATCAAAATAATCGAGTCAGGTGAATTATGGATTCTAACAAACGTCGCTTTTTGAGTGCTATTACCGCCGGAGCCGCGTTGATCCCTATTGTTGGGGTTAACACGGCAACAGCGGGAACTATTATACGTAATAACGACGAACCGGATCGTAAAGGTCAGGTCGGAAAACGCTACGCTATGGTCGTTGACCTACGAAAATGTGTAGGGTGTCAGGCTTGTACCGTTGGGTGCAGCATCGAAAACCAAGCGCCAATCGGCCAGTTCAGAACCACGGTTAAGCAATATGAAGTGACACTTAATGACGGTTCTCAAGGGGTTAAAGAAGTAAAATCTTTTATGCTACCTAGGCTTTGTAACCATTGTGAAAACCCACCTTGTGTTGCCGTGTGCCCGGTGCAAGCGACCTTCCAGCGTGAAGACGGTATCGTAATGGTTGATAATAGTCGCTGTGTTGCCTGTGCCTACTGCGTCCAAGCGTGTCCTTACGATGCTCGTTTTATTAACGAAGAAACCCTCACCGCTGACAAATGTACATTTTGCGCTCACCGTCTTGAAAAAGGCTTGTTGCCTGCCTGCGTTGAAACGTGTGTGGGTGGAGCCCGGGTGATTGGCGATCTAAATGATCTATCTAGTGAGATTAATCGCTTACTAAAAGAAAATCACCAAGATATAAAAGTACTCAAGCCGGAAGAAAATACTAAACCGCACGTGTTTTATATTGGTATGGATGAACGCTTTACCAGCCATATTGAAGGCAAACCCGCAATTTATGATCCCAAAGGAGTAGAGGCATGAACATTACTGAAGTCTTAGTTCCGGCTCAACAAATGGCTTGGCTACCTTGGGCGACACAGTATTTCTTTTTTATTGGGTCAGCCTATGCGGCGGCAATGTTGTTTCTGCTCACTCTTATCTTTAAAAAGCATACCAGCCATCGCCTACGCGCAGCATTAGTCCTAACACTTGCCATTTGCGCAATTGTTGGGCCATTAGCCCTTACGGGAGATTTGCATCAGCCAGGCCGCGCTTGGCATTTTTATGCGTATATCACCCCGTGGTCTTGGATGTCTATGGGCTCGTTTTTCTTACCTGTTTTCTCTGGACTCTCTGTTGTCACTGCATGGCTGTATCTTCGCGACGACTTAATGAGTTTTAAAGACAGTGAGAGCAAGATATTTAGAACCGTGTCTAAATTGTCATTAGGGCAGTGGAAAATCAGCGCTAAAATGATGCTTAGTGTGGCGACAATTACTGTTATATCCAGTATGTCGATTGCCTTTTATACCGGGGCTGAAATTGCAGCGGTTCATGCTCGTCCGCTTTGGGACCAGCCTGCATCACCACTGCTTTGGTTTACCACTGCTTTTCTCGGCGCGGTGGGTTTATCGCTTATTATATGGTTACTTTTTCCTCAAAAAGAAGCTAGTGACAAATTGTCTAAAACTGATGTTCGTCTCATCAAACAGACCAGCATACTGAGCAGTATTTTAGCACTCATCCTTATCCCTATATGGGCCTCAAATAATCCTTCATTCTCGCTCTTTGATGATAGTCGCTGGGCAAGTGATCTTACTCTGTTAGCGGTATCGATATTAAGTTGTGCCGTTTTAGTGCTGTTAACCTTACGTCATAACAGCAGTAACTTCGTATTGTTCTGTAACGCTTTAATGTTACTTGCAGCCTGTTGGATAACCCGCTGGATAACCATGATGGAAGTGCAAACCATTCCTAAATTCGACGTAGGGCCTTATCCCTATTCATTACCCATGGGCAGCAGTGGCTTACTCGGTATTGTTGGCATGATTGGGCTGTGGATGGCGCTTGCCATGCTGGCATCAGAGTTAGTACAACCCAAGCGTCATAAAAGTGCTGATACCGCGCTGACCACCCACTAATTAAAGAGGATTTCACTATGGACAACAAACGTCGACAATTTTTGAAATCAGGCCTCGCTGTTGGTGGTCTGGGCGCTTTTTCAGCTGGATACGCTGGCACCACTAAGCATCTGGTAGAAGGGGTTATCGAAGGAACATCGGGCAAGAAAACCCGCGATATTCACCACGGCAACTCGTTAGAACCCGAGTATCAAGTCAATAAAAATGGCAACCTAATTCCAAATCATAATCAGCGAGTTGCGCCATCAATGTGTTTTGGTTGCTGGACGTTGTGTGGACTCCGTGTACGAATCGATAATCGTACCGATGATATTTTGCGGATCAGTGGTAATCCCTACCATCCGTTATCACATCAAAATCCCATTCCTTTCAATACTCCGGTAAAAGACGCTTACCTGAGTCTAACGGGTGAGTCAGGGCTAGAAGGTCGTTCAACCGCGTGTGCTCGCGGAAATGGCATGCTTGAAATTCGCAATAGCCCTTATCGTATTACCGAGCCGTTAAAACGTGTTGGTAAGCGAGGTGAAGGCAAGTGGCAAAAAATTAGCTATGAGCAGCTAATAGAAGAAGTCGTTGAAGGCGGCGATCTCTTCGGTGAAGGCCACGTTGACGGCCTAAGAGCGATACGCGATATCAATACACCGATTGATGCACAAAACCCTGAATATGGCCCAAAAGCCAATCAGCTGTTAGTCACCAATGCGGGTAACGAAGGGCGAGATGATATTTTAAAGCGCTTTGCGTTTAATAGCTTTGGTACCCGTAACTATGGCCATCATGGGTCGTACTGTGGGTATGCTTTCCGAGCGGGGAGTGGTGCCTTTATGAATGACCTTAAAAAGTTTGCTCACCTTAAGCCTGACTTTAATCATGCTGAATACATTATTTTTATTGGCATGTCACCAGCGCAAGCGGGTAATCCGTTTAAGCTACAGGCTCGCCAATTGGCAAAAGCGCGTACCGATGGCAACCTGCAGTACACGATCGTTACGCCCAGCTTGCCGGCGGGTTCTTCTAGCCTAGCGGCTGGGGATGATAATAATTGGCTGCCGATTAAGCCCGCTAGCGACTCTGCGCTGGTGCTGGGCATGATCCAGTGGATCATTGAGAATGAACGTTTTAATAAAACGTTCCTCGCGCAACCGGGTGTTAATGCCATGAAGCGTGCGGGCACCGCGCATTGGTGCAACGCCACGCATTTGGTCATCAGTGATGACAAACACCCTCGTAACGGTAGCTTCTTGCGTGCATCGGATATAAGCATGCTGTTTGAAGGTGAAGCTCACTCAGAGACGGACCCTTACGTGATTGTCGACGCAAAAACTGATGAGTTTGGCTTGCATACACAAGCTGACGAAGCGGCACTTTTTGTTGACTGTGACGTTGCTTTGGCTAATGGTACTGTCAGAGTGAAATCGTCGCTACAGCGACTCAAAGATGAAGCGTTTAAACATGATCTGAGTTTTTACAGCCAGCAGTGTGAGATAGCCGAAGCGCAAATTATCGCGTTAGCAACTCGCTTTACCAGCCATGGCACTAAAGCCGTCGTCGACACCCATGGTGGTAACATGCACACCAATGGTTTCTATAATGCCTTTACGATCATGATGCTTAATGCCCTTGTCGGTAACGTTAATGTCAAAGGTGGCGCAATGGCAAGAGCAGGGGGGTATCCTACATCTGCTAAAGGCCCACGTTATGACTTTACTCAGTTTGAGGGCAAAACAGCGCCTAAAGGTATCTTCCTCTCACGCAGTAAGTTTCCGTATCACAAGACCAGTGAATATAAACGCCGCGTTGCAGCCGGAGAGTCTCCTTACCCTACACGTGCGCCTTGGTATCCTATCTCGGCACCATTATTAACTGAGCATCTTTCTGCGGCAATTGACGGTTATCCATATCGCGCTAAAGCGTGGATCAACCACATGGCCAATCCAATGTACGGTGTTCCCGGCCTAAAAAACCTACTCGAGGACAAACTTAAAGATCCTAAGCAGCTCGGGTTAATTGTGTCAGTTGATGCGTTCATTAACGAAACCACCGCACTGTCAGACTATATGGTCCCAGACACAGTGACCTATGAAAGCTGGGGAATGACCGCACCGTGGCACGGCGTACCAGTGAAGGCCATTACCGCCCGTTGGCCAGTGGTTGAGCCGAGAACAGCCAAAAGTAAAGATGGCCGCTCAATCTGTTTAGAAAACTTTTTAATTGATATTGCTAAGAAAATGAAATTAGGTGGCTTTGGTGATAAAGCTATTCCTGATAGCAAGGGCAATTGGCATGGCATTCACTGCGCCGAAGACTTTTATCTGCGCTCAGCCGCCAACCTTGCGTATGTAAAAGGCGGTGTACCAGAGGTATCAGCAGAGGATATTGCTTGGTCAGGGTTAGAACGTTTAATGCCGGCAATGCAGAAAACCCTCACAGCTGACGAAATGAAACGGGTTGCGTATATCTTTGCCCGTGGAGGGCGTTTTGAAAATGCATCTAATGCGTATCAAGAGGACACCATGAAGCACAAATGGACTAAGCCGCTCGCCATCTGGAATGAGAAGGTCGGTACCTCTAGAAACACGATGACGGGCGAATTCTACAGTGGTTGCCCAACTTGGTATCCTCAAAAACTCAGTGACGGTACGCCGTTAGATGAAAAGTATCCGCCTAAGGAGTGGCCATTTAGTTTGACTAATTTCAAGTCAAACATTCACAGTTCGGTGTCTAACCTTTCTCCACGTCTGCATTCGATTAAAGGCATTAATCCGGTGTATATCCATCCAATTGATGCTGAAAAAGCGCAGATTCAAACCGGTGATAGGTTCATCGTTGAAACACCGAGTGCAAGTACCGAAGCTATCGCCATGGTGCTCGATGGGATCAAGCCCGGTAGCCTTGGCTTTGAGCACGGATTTGGGCACACCGAACTGGGTGAGCGTTCACACTGGATTGATGGTAAGCAACAGCCAGTAAAAAATCGCGGCGGCGATGGTGTCAATATTAATGATATCGGTCTGATTGACCCTACTCGTGAAGGTAAAGGCGTAATGCTTGATTGGGTGGTTGGCTCGGCTGCTCGTCAGTCTCTTCCGGCTAAAATTCGCAAAGCGTAATATTGATAGATATTCGGACGGTATAAAGCTCTCTGCTCTGGCAGAGAGCTTTGCTGTGCGGCTTATATTAAGACTAAGCGCCGTATGCTGTATTAATGCCTTTAATACAGAATAACCTTTAGCTTCGAGCATTCGCGAGCCTCATCTCTTATTTTCCCTGTTTTAGCCCGCGGTACCTCTGGATAACGACCAAGACCGCAACTCTTGGTGGAATAAGCTTTTACTCTACGTAAGATATTGATTCTATTGTTTTGCAGAGATACAAGAAGCCCCGATACTTTCGTACCGAGGCTTCCTGTATTTGGTGGTTCTGTGGGGCTTGGTGTAAGTTATTAAGTTACTGTATTCCGATTGATTTTTATCATGTTGTTTTGATGGCTGTTACATCGGGTGTTCCGTTTAAGGTGGGTCACTTTGAATGATGATGGAAAATTTTAAAACTCGGAAAAAATCATCAGTGACCTTCCTCGTATTAACGCTAGTAAGTGAACAACCTTCAATCTCATAAAGTCTAATTTTATGTACTTTATGGTTCCTGATAGTACTCGCACCATTAGAGTCAGGGATATAGACTTTATTGAGCAAGCACAAGAGCCCCTTTTGATAGAGTTGTGATCTTCACTTTGAATCAGGTATTACGCTAAAAACTGGGATTGAAAATTTGTTTGATCGTGACTTACCTGATGGAACTACAGGCACGGGATCAGGTTTTGGGTCTTATGATAATGTGAGGCGTTTGTTCTATACAACAGCGAGTTTTAAAATCTAAATGAGATGATTTGAAATATATATTATTGAGTCATAATAATTTTGCAAACTAATGTTTGCACTTTTTCACCCCCAATTTTGAGTGTAAATCACAGGGTGACAGTTTGATTTTTGTTCGCAGACAAAACAAATGTTTAACACTTAGGTATCGGTTAAATATCGACTAAAAAAAACAGCCAGATAGCGTGGTCATTTGAGTTCGTTTCAAAGCGTTTATTCTTTTACTACAAGCGTGTATTAGGCGCTTATTTAACACGTTTAAATAGCCTGATACTAAAAGCATTATTCTTTAGCGGAAAGAGTTGAACAAAAACTAAGCTCGAAAGATCAACTGCCCCTTATACATTCCGTAACAAAGTCAGATTGAATCAGTAAATAAAAGAGATTAGCATTCATTTTCATTTGGTCAAATAATAGCTCAAATCTTATTTTATCGTGAGTCCCCTATAACATTAATGATAGGTGGTGCTTTGGCGGTATTTTATTCTCAAGGAACAAGAGGCACACATGTTAACTATCACCAATTTAAATAAAACATATGACAATGATGTTAAAGCACTTGATGGCGTTAATCTCAATATAGACAAGGGAATGTTTGGTTTGCTCGGGCCAAATGGTGCAGGGAAATCGTCATTGATGCGTACTATTTCAGCTCTGCAAAGTGCAGATTCAGGAAGTATTATTTTTAATGGCATAGATGTCATGGCCGATCCGCAAGCACTGCGTGAAACCTTAGGTTATCTCCCGCAAGATTTTAATGTCTACCCACGTATAAGCGCTTATGACTTATTAGATCATTTGGCCATATTAAAAGGGCTTAATAACCCTAAAGTTCGCAAAGAATCAGTTGATGGTTTACTTGCTCATACTAATTTATATCAACATAAGAATAAGGCGGTCAGTGGTTTTTCCGGTGGTATGCGTCAACGTTTTGGTATTGCGCAGGCGCTGATTGGCGATCCAAAATTGCTTATCGTCGATGAACCGACCGCAGGTTTAGATCCTGAAGAACGTAACCGTTTTCATAACTTGTTAGTGAGCCTGGGTGAAGAAAAAGTGGTTATTCTTTCAACCCATATTGTCGAAGATGTCTCTGAACTTTGCGCTAACATGGCGGTGCTGGCGTCGGGTAAAATTTTACTTGAAGGTAACCCATTACAATTAGTCGAGGGGTTGGATGAC
This sequence comes from Shewanella sp. Choline-02u-19, assembly GCF_002836205.1. NCBI lineage: Bacteria > Pseudomonadati > Pseudomonadota > Gammaproteobacteria > Alteromonadales > Shewanellaceae > Shewanella > Shewanella sp. Choline-02u-19. Next base: position 2,296,219 of record NZ_PJBE01000013.1, on the reverse strand, counting down.
AAAATTTGGTCTAAGACGGTCAGCCAAGCTGAGGCCGCGGTACTGGAGTCTGAGTTATCAGTCATTTCCAAACGTTTGTTAGCTGGTCGAACTGTTCTGCATGTGATGTCTGATACATGTCCAGAAGGTTTCACAGCTGCCCGTGCCGGTCTTGAGGATTTGTACTTTTCCACGCTTCATCGTCACCGTAATGGTCAGGCAGCATAAGGAGAAGAACTATGTTGTTATCTATGGTGAGATTTGAGTGGCGTTATTATTTACGTCAACCGTCATTTTATGTGGTCGCTTCACTTTTATTTTTAGTGAGCTTTTTGTCTGTAGCTTCCAACAATATACAAATTGGTGGTGGCGGCGAAGTGATGAAAAACAGCCCCTTTAGTATTACTCAGTCGATGCTCATTATGAGCTTTATTTCGATGTTTGCGGTGGTGAATTTTGTGGGGACGACTGCAATTCGTAACCATCAGCATTTGATGGAAGAGTTGATTTACAGTAAGCCGTTATCCCCATTCTCATATCAGTTTGGCCGCTTTATAGGCAGTTTCTTGGTGGTCATTGCGGTGTTTGCTTTTATTCCGCTGGGCTTCTTATTGGGTTCTATTATGCCTTGGGTGGATGCTAGCCGTTTTGGTTCCATCTCATTACTGAACTATGTAGTGCCTTATTTTCAATTGGCGCTGCCCAGTTTATTATTAATTTCGACCTTGTTTTATGCGATGGCTATCAAATTTAGGTCTTTGATGGCCTTATATCTTACGGCTGTGGCAATGCTGGTGCTTTATACCTTAACGGGTGAAATGGCGGGTCAGCCACAGTATCGTACCATCGCTGCATTACTTGATCCCTTTGCACTACGTACTTTTGCTGATGTCACTCGTTATTGGACCATCAGTGAAAAAAATACTCAGCTGGTGGAATTGTCAGGGATCATGTTGCAAAACCGCTTATTGTGGCTAGGTATTGCTGCGGTATTACTCGGGTTTTCTGGCATCTTTAGTCAACCTAAGTTAACTAAGCAACGTGAAAAGAAGTCTTTGAAAGCCGGTACACTTCCCAAGCTTACACCGCTATCACAATTGGCCGTGGCGACGCAGCCAAATGGCCGTTTGCAGTTTTGGACGCGAGTAAAGTTTGAAGTTCGCCAAGTATTATTGACAGCACCTTTTGTGGTCTTAGGGGCCTTAACAGTATTTAACTTAATTGGCCCGATGTTTACTGACTTTGGGTGGTATGGCACCTCAAACTGGCCATTGACACAAGACATGGTTAACAACATTGCCGGTGCTACGGGCCTATTAATGACCATAGTGCTGATTTATTACAGTGCTGAAATTGTTTGGCGTGAACGCACATCGGGCATGGGGGATATTGTTGACAGCATGCCGGTGTCTAATTTGAGCTTTTGGAGTTCAAAGTTGGTGTCCGTTGTTATCGTAATGACCCTACTTTATTTACTGGCCATGTGCACCACGATTGTATTTCAGTTAATTAAAGGCCAGAGCAATCTTGAGTTGTCGCAATATATTATTCGACTTGGATTTTATTATCTTGTGCCTTTGATTATGTCCGCGGTGCTGGCATTTTTCCTGCAGGTGCTGAGTCCGAATAAGTACGTAGGTATGGGCCTGTTTGTTGGCTATTACTTAACGACGTTTGTGATGTCCAGTTGGGGTTTTGGTCATAGTTTATATAATTTTGCTCAGGCACCCACCTTAGCTTACTCCGATATGAATGGTTACGGTTGGGGCTTGTTCACCCAGAGTATGTACATGATTTACTGGGGAGCGCTAAGCGTAGTCTTATTTGTCTTAGGCTATGGCTTGTATCACAGAGGGCCACAGCAGAGCCTTAAGACGCGAATGAACTTGTTAGGCTACCAATTAGGTGGCGGTGGCAAGGTTATAGTGGCAAGTGCTCTTGTTGTGTTTCTGGGCATGGGGAGTTACTTATTTTACCAAACAAAAGTGCTAAATGAGTACCAAACTGCTGATGAAAGCGCCGATTTACAAGCAGACTACGAAAAAGCGTTCAAGCAATACCAAGGCTGGCCTATATTAGTGACGACAAAAGTAAATGCTAATATCGATCTTTATCCTGAAGCCCGTAAAGTTGTGGCGAACATTAAATTTGAATGGCAAAACAAGTCAGATAAGCCAATCGAAAAAATGTTAGTACAATTGCCGGAGCACACACGTGCAGACACAGTAAAGATCAATATTCCTCATTCAACTCTAGGAGAGTTTGATGACCGTTACCGCAATACTTGGCTGACTTTCCAAGCGCCGATTATGCCAGGGGATAAAGTACAAGGGGATATTCAATTAACCCGCGAGTCAGTCGGGATTGCCGAATCAGGCTTTGATTTCACGGTTGTTGAAAATGGTACTTTCATTAATAATTTTGAGTTATTACCGGCATTTGGTTACCAAGAAGGCTATGAGTTGTCAGATCGTCACGAGCGTAAAAAGCGTGACTTAGCTGAAAAACAGCGTGCTAACAAGCTTGAGGATGATCGCTTTTACACGCAGAACTTTTTTGGGGCCAATGGTGATTTTATTCAGTTTGAAGCCACCATTTCGACGGTTGCTGACCAAATAGCCTTAGCACCCGGATACTTACAAAAACAGTGGAAGAAAGATGGGCGGCAGTATTTTCACTATTTGATGGACAGTCCAATGGTGAATTTTTACGCTATTATTTCGGCACGTTATCAAGTTAAACGTATTGAACATAAGGGCATTGCGATTGAGGTTTACTATCACCCAGACCACCCTTGGAATGTCGATCGCATGATCGAATCAGTGGAAGATTCTATTGATTATTACACTCAAGCATTTGGGCCTTATCAGCATAAGCAAATGCGGATCATGGAGTTTCCGGGTTACCGCAGTTTTGCTCAAAGCTTTGCTAATACCGTGCCTTATTCTGAGCGTATTGGTTTTATTACCGACTTACGTGATGAAGACAATATTGACCCCGTGTATTACGTAACGGCGCATGAAGTGGCACATCAGTGGTGGGGACATCAAGTGGGGGCTGCTGACGTACAGGGCAGTGCTGTTATTTCAGAAACCTTATCTCAGTACTCAGCTTTGATGGTGCTGGAAAAGAAATATGGCAAGAAAATGATCCGTAAATTCCTTAAATATGAATTGGATCGATACTTACGTGGTCGGTCGTCTGAATCGATAAGAGAGATGCCGTTATTGCGTAGTGAGAACCAGCAATATATTCACTACCAAAAAGGCTCTGTGGTGATGATGGCGATTAAAGATGCAATAGGGGAAGATAGGCTTAATGATAACTTGAAGGCATTTTTAACACGTTATCAATATCGTAATGATCCTTTTCCAACCACTTTGGATCTCGTCCGCTACCTTAAACAGGGGGTCGATAAGGAACAAGCGCAGTTTATCGAAGATTCATTTAACCAGATCATATTATATGATTTACGTTTGACGAATGTAGTGATGACTCAATTGGATAATGGCAAAGTACAGTTGGACCTGACTATTCATGCTGGTCGTAAAGCTGCCCAAGGCAAAGGTGAGGAATCTGAATTACCATTAGATGCCTTAATTGATATTGGTGTATTTAGCGCCGATCCTGACAACCTTAAAAATGACAGTGAAGTGCTGCTATTAGAGAAGCATAGACTTGTTAGTGGAGAGAATAACTTAACTTTAGTCCTTGATGGTAAGCCAAGCTATGTAGGGGTTGATCCCTTTATTAAGCTTATTGACCGTGATGCGAAGGATAATATCTTTAAGCTTTAATCGGTTCTTTAACGTAAAACTGACGCTTAAAGCGTCAGTTTTTTTAAGGATAGAAATTTGATGGCGGAAAATGGACTTACTTTGCTTAAATGAAATGGCGTGGCAATTCATTACTGTGTAGCGAAAAGGAAGTTTGTCAGTATTGGCCTGACTAAGCAGCCAGCTTCAATGTCATACATACATACATACATAACTTGCATGTTTCATGGGGACGCATTACGCCTAAAATTGGCTATTTAATGCTTTAAGTCAGCTTAGATTAATCAACGTAATAAAGTTACCTTAAATTGCAGCTGGACTTGGTATAAGTACAACGGCACTTTTGACATAAACAGTTAAAAAATCCGTAGATTCACCTGATGATTAAAATGGGTGGCCTATTAGCCCCATTAATCTGAATAATGAACTCAAAACCCAGATCATGTTTAATGAAGTTAAACAGTCCGGTATCACCAAAGCTCTATCTGCCACAACTGTCACTGTAACGTCCTCTGTTACGAGTCCTCTTAGCTTAACCATAAGTTTATCTTTATGGTTGTTTCTATTAGTCCATTAAAAGTGAATTTGTTTTTTGTTGTTTTTGTGTACCCTCTAAGTGATTAATGAGTTCTAATTGAAAAATATAATCACAAAGAGGGTTGATATTAAATGTATTATCTCAAATTCAGATTATTGAAACTTATCTATCACTGGATTTGATATTTGTTAGTCGATTTATCCAACTTAGCTCTAATTACACGGTCATCTTTTTTAATTGATTCGAGCAATTTAACTAAGTCAGCATCAGTTTTAGGAGTGTAAATCCCTAAGTTAGATTCCGTATTCATAGAGATTGAAAGATCGTGGTCATTAGCAAAATCTTCTGATGAAGCATTATCAAATAGCTTAATAACAAGATCACCCGTGACTATCGATGGTTGAGATAAACGGTCAAAGATAATTTGGCCTTTAGTGAGTGTATCTGAGCGAACAATGGAATCACCTTGCTGCACTTTGTACGCTCCTTCTGTAGATGATGTGCGGTCAACTAACTTTTGTTCATTTGTTTTGGTTTCATTCATATTTAGCTTTTCAGCTATATCCGACTCAGCGAATGCTACCGTCCCAGCAAAGGAGGTAAGTAATACTGATAAGCAAATAACTACTTTAAATTTTTTCATTTGTAACTCCAATTAGCTAGCTGCATGACCATGGAAACGGATAGACCAACCTTTAAGTAGTCCGTTTGCATCGTTAGGTATATCAACGACCTTATCATTGGCGGCAGGATTCTGAGCAGTACCTACTCTATATTGAGTCCAAAAACTATATTGACCGCTATTAACGTCAGTCACTTTAAGGGTCCAGTCGCCAGCCGAATCTTCACCATAAAAAGCATTTGATAGCATTGGGGTATCTACATAACCAGTAACGATTTCATCAGGATCCGTTTCATCAGCGACTCCTTGGAATGTGAAACCGTTGTAAGGTGTCATTACCATGCTATGAGTGCCTGATGGAGATATAAGTTCGATAGCTAAGTCAGGTAAGCGCTTATGATCAATGTTTAGCTCTATTTGAACCCCCTCAATAACGAGGTTGTCTAGAACTGAATTAGCATCCGTTACGCCACTCGGGTTAGCATCCGGAATAGCCTTATCTAATTTGTCTTTTGTAGTCCAATCACTAATTACGTAATCGCCTAAATCAGCTTTATAGGTTCTAGCAAGATTTACTGCGGCTGTTGCGTCTACGCGACCAAAGCCATATAAGTTATTGAAATGGTAACCTGCAGCATTTTTTACCCATGCTCCCATAGCTTCAAAATCAGCTTTACCTGCAACATCTATCATTATTGGTGATTGGTCTGGATTAATTTCAACTGAAGTCTTAGCTAAAATTTCACGAACATCACGCCAACCCAAATCGGGATTAGCACTCAATATCAATGCAATAACACCTGCTACACTAGGAGTTGCAGCTGATGTTCCATTCATTGTTGATGAATAGTTACATTGCTCGTTAAGAGGATGGTCCCCGCCCATGAATCCTGTACTGGGGCGATCATTAGTGGTAGCGCTACCTTTTGCACAGGTCATTCTATCGGTCGTCACCATGGCAGGAGCATCAGTACCGTACTCACCGCCAGCACCAGCGACAAACACATTAGAGCCGACTGATGAATAGCTTGATAATTGGCCGACTGCATTTGTCGCGCTAACAACTAAATTGAACAAGTTAGTGTTATCTGGTGACATATTGGCGTTATGGAAAGGCAAACCATGATTGTTATCTTCACCTTTAATCACAGCGATACTTGGTGCCCAGAAAGCACCGCCGAATTTGAAGTATTGAAATCCGTTACCAGCGGCTTTAACAAATAAAGCACCTTTACCATCAGGACCATGCTTAACAACATCTAGCATCAGTTCATTTTCATCTTCTTCAGTGGCAAACGGCAGTGTCGGTGAATAACCATAACTTTGGTTAAACACTCTTGCGGTATCGCTAAAAGCACTTTTACCATGGGATTTAGCGAAGTTGGCAAACGTCTGTACACCTGCAGCACAAGTTAAGAAGTTGCTTAGTGTTGGATGAGCACATAGTGGATCTTGGTCTAAAAAGTTGAAACCGATTAAACTTGCCTCTGGTGCAACACCACGCCCCCCAATACCGTTCCAGCCCTCGGAAGCAATAATACCGCTCACCTCTGTACCATGAGCAGCACTATCAGCAAAAGGCGTTGGGTCATTAGTTCCGGTAATTAAGTTGTACGACCCTCCAACAATCACATTATTTTTCAAATCTTCATGGGAGATTTCTACGCCGTTATCAATTACAGCAACAATAATACCTTTACCGGTAGCACCGCTTGAAATAGCGCCCTCTACATTTAGATCGTTCCCAGTTAGACCGCGACTTAAAGAAAATGAATTTTGCGCCGTATTTTTTAAGTGCCATTGTTGAGTGTATAGCGGATCACCGCCATCAATGTTAATAGTCAGCTCGGAGATCGAATCTTTATTGACTCCATCACTAACTTTAAAATCGATGACCTCAGCACCTTCGCTAGCCGAAGTAGTGTAGGTGAACGTGCCTTTAGCGGCATCAGTTATGAGTAACTTACCAAGCTTAATTGAATCTGGATCAACGATAGAGAAAGTAACATCACTATCTTCATCGTTCCCAGTCAGTGTACCTGTAACGGTAACTGACTGCTTTGCACTAACGGTTACATCAGAGCTTGTAGGTGACAAAATGTTCTTTTTAGTATCACTATTGTCACTACCACAGCCAGCTAAAATAGCTGTTGTAATGCAAATAGAAAGTATTGTTTTTTTATACATCTTTAATACCTTTCCCTTTAATAATTAACTTTCTTCCCTTCTTCGATTTATACGAAGCGATTTCAATGTAAAAGATATAAAACCACACCCATAATTAACAGGTGTAACAGGATGTATCTATTTCTGGTTGTTTACATTTCGTTCACACAAATGCGTAACTTAAGTTGTTGCTATATAATTGATTGTTGATATTGGCTGCACAAGAATATAACAAAGATTAATTTTATTTTATCTATTTAAGGAAGAGGTTTTCAGTGAGCTTTGGAATGGATTTTGTTTCTATAAGTTATAATCTGAATGAAACTTTATTGTAGCTAGATTGCAAGGATCTTTATAAACCAGTATTTATATTTAATATACAACTAGCACGCTTGTTTATACATTATACATTAGTAATGTAATTGTTAATGTGAAGGGTCGGTTACAGAAGACTGTATTTATATTTGAAAATAAATTAATAGGGTTTTTATTAACAGCGTTACAAAGAGGCGGTAACTAATGCCTAGAAGTAGATCTAGACTAGCTAGTGATATTTTTAAATATAAATTTATTAACGTTAAACTGAGAGGGGGAAATGACGCGGTAATACAAGGTATAAAGTAACATTGTATCTAACTAAAGTGTTCGGATATTAACTTTAAATAATTTTTACATATGACTAAAATTTAAAAGTAGACATTTTATATGTCATAAAACTAATTTTTCCGCTTAATAATCTGCACGTCTTCAAATAACGAAAATAACTATGTGAAAGATAAACTTCAAAAAATAATGGGTTACCTTCTGCTTTTATTTGGCTTATGGTCGATTGTTTTACAATCGATAACGCTTGTCAGTACAGCAATGTTTATCATGACGAATGTGCAGGCCCAACATCAAACATTATACTAGTCGTTTGTCTGCAACAAATTGAAAGTACAACTCCACCGTTTTATCTACAACCAGTAGTTGTTTGGCAACGTAGCCTAGAGCGACTCTCAAGGTCGGTACAAACTGCCAATCGCAGACACCAGCCATGTCCTCTTCATGTAAGTGATAATAACTTCAGGCGTGCAGGCTACTCTTTTCGGAGTTGGGGCAAGTCGGCAACGTCTGCTATTTTATAACCACGCTCAGTGATCTGTTTAACGGCTTCAATTTTGAGCCCACCGTGCGAAGGCTAATGCAACGCTGCCACCTGGAATCAAGGAAGCCAGTGATGCTTGATTTTCAAGTCGCTTGATGATCTCAGGGAAAGCATCATTGAGTTGCTGACCTTGTTCTGGAGATCTCTGTGTGAATAATGATGAAGTGTTAAAAGTTAGCCTAGCGTTCGGTAAAGCTTCGTCGTATAGAGCTAGGTTTAATCAAGAGGAGTTGGCTGATAAAGCAGATTTTGCACGTTATTTAGTATCTGGTATTGAACGAGTTGTTGCGAAAGCTACAGTCACTTCGGTGTGGAAACTAGCTACAGCTCTTGATTGTAAACCTTCTGATATTTTGGTCGTTGCAGAACGATTATATTAGTGTTCGAAAATGTCTTAATGAGAATGCTAAATAGTGAGTTATAAGGCCTAGTGTAGAACTAGAACAGTTTAGCTGCAGTCATAAGTAGACGTTTTAGTGAACGTATACAGTGGTGAATTTCAATATAAGTACTGAGCTTTCAAACTGAATAACTAAAATGGAAAAGTGGAATTATTGGTCAATAATCGATTTGAGAATGAGTACTACTTTGGAGGATTGGATGTGTAGCCATCAGTTCGGGGACTTGCAGCAGTACGTTCATGTGGCCTAGATTTGGGTTGTATATTCTAAAGATACTAATCTATTTGATAATGAGACTGAAGTAGCTCTATAAAGCGCAGAGCTACCTCTCTGACATTTTTACAATATAAATATTTCCGCTTATACACAAAAATAATGCTATAGAATTATCTGTTATAAATAGTGAGAAGTTAGTGCTCGCTAAAAACCTTCAGAAACTCATGTGCGGTTGTTCCGCAAGCAATACACACCCGTTCTAACTCCAAAATTCTAAGTTGTCGTTCACCACTTTCGTATTTCGATACGAAACTTTGTGGTTTGTCTAACTTTTGAGCTAATTGGCTTTGATTTAAGTACACATTTTTACGCATATTTTTCAATGCGTTACGTAGAGATTCCTCTCTGTCTGACCATTTTTTATTTTTCATGATCAAATGATATTTCAGATTGAAAAGTATCCCAAAATAGGATATTTTGATTTCATTGTTTTTATATGTAGCACTAAGACTCCTCCTGCATTAAAGGAATAAATTTTGAAGTACTTTAAGTTTAGGCTGTTATCTAGAAAAAGAGGGGGTAAATGCCCTGATTGCGTTTTTTTGTGGATGGTTTCTAGGGAGTAAATACCCTGATTTCATTTTTTTTGTGAATGGTTTCTAGGGTGAAAATGCCCTGATTATGGTTTTGGCTAATGGTTTCTAGGGAGTAAATGCCCTGATTACGGTTTTTGGCGAATGGCTTCTATTGTTGCACTTGTGAATTTGAGCTGTAGTGTTCTATTTTGCAAGAAGAACTCTAAATGAGGCTGTGTTTGATTGCATAGATGAGTAGTTATGATGTTGAATAAGCTCTTTGTTTTTTTGTTTATAATTATACTGTTTTTGGCTACTGAATTTATAGTTAGTTCCTTAGACAAAGTAAAAGATGAAAAGCATTTATCTAATGTTGTTGCTGATCTAAATAAAGCTGTAAAGGCCATTTTCAATGGTGCATTGATTTCATCTGAAGTCTTAAAAGAAATGATTGAAATATCTGATGGCAAAGGTATTACATTAAAAAAATTCAATCTGGCAGCTAAACAACTAACTGAAGGTTATAGCGATGTAGAATCAATAATCCTTCTGCCAAATGGAGTAGTCTCTTATGTTTACCCTTATGATGATAATAAAAATGCAATTGGTCATGACATTCTAAGTGGTGAGAATATAAAGTTAGGTTGCATGGAATCGATATTAAAAAAAGATGTTAGTATTATCGGTCCAGTAAAATTAGTTCAGAATGGAAAGCAAGCTTTTATAGTTAGAAGAACTGTTCGAACGGATAATGAATTTTGGGGATTTATATCTTCAATAGTGTATTTAGAGTCAATAAATAATGTTGTGGATAATGTACTGTCAAAACATGGTTTTGATAATTATTTAGTCTTAGGGTATAACCTTGGTTGTAAGGGGAAGAATGAAAAGTTGATAAGCTCAAAGGGGAGGTTAGAAGGTTCATTAATAAAGGGTGTGGTTGGTTTTTCTAATGTTAAATGGGAACTATCTGTATCTAAGGTTAATTCAGGCATTTATTTTAGAACCCTTGTGTTCCTCTTACTTTTGGCTCTGTTTTTATTAGTTTTGTTGCCTATAAGATACTTCAAAAAATATCAAGGCAGTGAGAAACAAAAGTTTATATTTGAGAACGAGGCTCATACTGATTTTTTAACTGGTTTGCTAAATAGGCGTGGGTTTGAGCGCAAAATTAAAGCTTTCCATAGCGTAGTGGATTATGGTTCTATTGCCATCTTTGATATCGATTTTTTTAAGAAAATAAACGATAAATATGGCCATGATGTTGGTGATGGAGTTTTGGTAGGCTTTGCTAACTTTTGTATGGAGCACGTTTCAGATAAGTACGTTTTATGTAGAAGTGGAGGGGAAGAGTTTATACTTTTAATGCCTATAACTAAAATTGAACAAGCTAAAGAGATATGCGACCAGTTAAGGTCGATGGTTTCAAAGGAAAACTTTGAAGTTGAGGGCTTGAGTTTAGAAGTGAGAATTAGTGTTGGTACTGCAGGTTACCGAGATACCAACGAGATTAAGAGTGCTCTGACTTTAGCTGATAAGGCGTTATATAGAGCTAAACAAGAAGGAAGGGATCGTGTTTGCGTTAGTTAAACTCCCTTCACTACGTAGTTAATTATACAACGATGATTAATTATGTCGTTTGATTAAACTTCTTTACTAGTGCCTGAACTGGTTGATGATACAGGCCGAGTGATCAGAGATGACAAGCGAGGGGCTAATCCAGGTACTTGTCAGTATTGGCCTGATCAACTAGCCACCTTCAACGTCATACACTCATAACTTGCATGCTTAATGGGGACGCATTACGTCTAAAATTGGCTATTTAATGCTTTAAGTCAGCTTAGCTTCACCAACGTAATAAAGTGACCTTAAATTGCAGCCTATTAGTCCGTTGGTATGATGTTTTTTAAAGCGCATCAATTTCATGCCATTATGGTCGTCAGGGAGGTGATAGCAGAAGAATTAGAACTCCCCTCTCATTAACAGCAATATATAAAATAGCTATGTTGATAATTTCTATTTAAAGGCCATTTCTCTGCGTCCCACTCCCGCTTCTTCCAAGCCTCTTCGGGTGCTCCTAGGTACCAATCAAATAACGTACATATTGTCCTTTATTGATTTATATATAGCATCACCATATAAAAACCTATACAAATTTTTAGCTTATTAAACTGAGAGTTTGAATTTTTGACCTATAAGTTCTGAGTTAGCATTACGAATTTTCTACTAAAAACGCTTTCGCTTACTTCAATTTAAAGCTCTAACATTGATAGAGACCATATGTTCATTATAGAAAAGTAGCTTGTCAGCGAATAATAATTTAAATTTTTTTAAATTACTTTTTAACAAATTTAAATTGTTGCTTTTTTGTTGCATTGACTGTGTTTGCTGAACTCAAAGATTACCAGCTTTCTTAATGTTATTTTTTTGTTATTTATTTGTTTTGTTTTTATCTATCTATTGTTGTTGTCAGTATGCTGATCTGTTGCATTGTTTTATTTAATGTGTTTCTAATGTTTAAAGTTGATACATGTGGATACATCTTCGTTGGGAAATATGATGCATATATTTTTGAGGTAATGTTGATATCAGTGTGGGATTTTATAAAAGTTTTTAACTCATAATAAATATAAATATAGGGATGTAAAAATGCAGGTTAATTCAAGGTTGGCCAGAGCCGTTAAATTGGCACTCGTTAGTTGTACTGCTACTGCAGCAATAAGTTCTCCATTGGTTAGCGCTGCTGACGGACTTGATAAAGATGATAATCTAGAGCGCATAGCAGTAACCGGCTCTCGGATTATCAGGGAAGGGGCTATTGCACCTACTCCTGTTACAGTAATTACTGGTGAAGACTTATTGTCGACAGGGGTGACTAATATAGGTGAGGCGCTAAACCAATTACCAGCTTTAGCTAACACGTATTCTTTAGCTAATTCTGGTCGATTCATTGGAACATCTGGCTTAAACCTTTTAGATCTTAGAAATATGGGAACGTCAAGAACGCTAGTTTTAGTTGATGGTAAACGCCATGTCTCGAGTTCAGCTGGTACATCTTCGGTTGATATTAATACAATCCCAAGTGTTTGGATTGATAGAGTCGAAGTTATTACTGGCGGTGCATCTGCAATATATGGAGCCGATGCGGTAACTGGTGTTGTAAACTTTATCTTAAAACAAGATGTAGAAGGCCTAGACGTTTCAGCAACCATAGGAGAGGCCGGTGATAATCCTCTTTCTAAAGAGCGTGTTGCTTTGTCTTATGGCACAAATTTTGATGAAGACCGAGGTAATATTGCATTCGCTGTTGAATATAGTGGTCAAAGTGACTTAAAGGCTTTTGATCGTGAACAAACATCAGTTTCGTTTGCGAGTTTGAAAAATATTAATCGCCCTGTCGACCCTGATGGAAAATTTGTTGACTCAAACAACCCATCAGATCCGGATAGAATTTTTACGCCAAACGCAGGTCACTATACAATTAGTAATGCCGGTACATTTAATCTAGGTGGTTGGAAGTCATTTAATCCAGACGGTTCTATTCGTGACGTTTATCGTGGAACAAATATTGATGGTATTCGATGTGCAGATTGTGATGTAACTAACCTTAATGAGTTTGTTGAATTACAACCTGAATTCAAACGTTATAACATCAATTTGAAAACAAATTATGATATTAATGACAATATGAATGTTTATTTTCAAGCTAAGTATGTCAATAGTAAATCAACGGATGTGGGGCAACCTGCTTTTTATTTTGGTGATCCAGCTAATAACGTAAGTATAGATAATGCTTTCATTAATCCTGAGCTAGTGGCTCTAATGAAAGCAAACAAAGATTCAGATGGTAACCCAGCTCCATTAAGTACGATTAATATTCGTCGCTTCATGACTGATCTTGGGAAAAGAGTTGAAGATGATACACGAGAAACTCAACGTTATGTACTGGGTTTAAAGGGTATTGCATTTGAAGATTGGGATTATGATATGTATGCCGTATATGGCCAAACAGATCTTAAGCGTGTTAATAAAAATAACTTAGTGAAGGCTAATTATAAAAATTCTTTAGATTCAATTTTAGAAAATGGTGTAGCGGTTTGTCGTGATGAAGATGCAAGAGCAGCGGGCTGTGTTCCTGTTGATATTTTTGGAAATGGCAGACCAAGTAATGAAGCCATTAATTATATAAATACTGTCTCCACTGGCACTTCCGTAATAAAACAGACTGTTTTGGGGGGGTCTATCTCTAACTCAGGATTATTTGAGTTACCCGCTGGCTACGTTGGATTTTCAACAGGTGTGGAGTACCGTAAAGAAGAAAGCGAAATTTTTGAACCTGATAATGCAGAAGGTACTTTTTTCAATGTATTAGGTGAAGATAAAGGCGAGTTCGATGTCAGTGAGGTTTTTGCTGAGTTAAATGTTCCGTTACTTTCTGATTTACCGCTGATCCATCAACTTGACATGGAATTAGCCGTTCGTTTTGCCGATTACAGCACCATTGGAAACGCAACTACATGGAAAGCTGGATTAAGCTGGGAAGTAACTGATGAACTTCGAATGCGTTCAACTTATTCTGAAGCAATTAGAGCTCCAAATATCAGTGAATTATTCGGAGCCGCTAGCCAAACATTCTTTAATGTAGATGATTCATGCCGTACTAAAAACCTTAATGAACTGGAAAACCCTGAGACGCGTATAGCTAATTGTGCCGCCCTTGGAGTGCCATCTGATTTTAATTCCGATTATGATTCAAAAACACTTGAAGGATTAAGTGGTGGTAACGAACAACTTAAAGCTGAAGAGTCAAAAAGTTATACTGTTGGTTTCGTTTATCAACCAGATTATGTTGAAGGTCTTTCGATAACAACAGACTACTGGGATATTAAAATTGACAATGCAATTTCCTCAGTTGGCTCACAAGATATTATTGATCGATGTGTCGACTCTAAATCAGGTGTAGGTAATGAATATTGTGCTTTGATCACTCGTGATCCTGGCTCATATGAGATAACTCTCATTAAGCAATTTTCACTTAATATTGCGGCATTAGAAACAGCAGGTATAGATTTCGATATAGGGTATAACTTCGAAGCTTTTAGTGGTGATGTCTCTACAAATTTGATCGCGACACATTTATTAAAACGCAAAGATTTTTCTTTCCAAGATGAACCTAATACTTTTGAAGAACTTGCCGGCGTTTTAGGTAATCCAGAATGGCAAGCTAACTGGACTTTAAAATATTCAATCGATGGATGGGGTGTTAACTGGAGAACTCGCTTCGTTGAAGGGGTAAACTTATATACAGATAAGGATCTTGACCTTAACGCAAATCCAAATAGTAATTTAAGTTATGATGACTATTTTATAAGTGATGCATCAATAGCTTATAACTTTGATTCAGGTATTAGCCTTAAATTTGGTGTTGATAATCTTTTTGACAAAGATTTACCTTATGGAACTACAGGTACAGGAGCAGGCTCTGCTGCTTACGATAATGTAGGACGTTTCTTCTACACTACAGCAAGTTTTAAACTATAAGAGTTACATACTCTAGACTAATCTTATTTTTTAATATTTAAAGTGCAAACTAGTGTTTGCACTTTTTTAGTTATTCATACTGATTCTTGATATGGGAAGTCCTTAATTTTATAGACACTTTCTAGTTTATCAGAACTAATTGGCCACCCATCATAGTGGGCTAAGTTTTTGGGCTTTGCCTATACTTTATTTATTCAATTTTGGATGTTTGAGGAGGCAAGGATACCTAGACCCCTTTCAACACAAGTTAACTTGGAAGATACGCCCTTTTATCATTGTGTCAGTCGCACGGTGAGGAGGGCGCTTTTATGTGGCATTGATGATTACTCTGGTCAGTCTTTTGAGGATCGGCGTGAGTGGATTGAAGATAGACTTCTAATGCTGACTTCAGTCTTTGCTATTGATATTGCCGCTTACGCTGTAATGTCGAATCACTTGCATATCGTGCTTAGGATTGATTTAGAAACTGCACAGTCATGGTCAAGTATTGATATGGTTAATCAATGGCATCAATTGTTTAAAGGCACGCTGTAAACACAGAAATTTGCTAAAGTTGGTTTATGAGGTCATTGAACGAACCCATCGCAAGGTAATAAAGAAGACAAGCTTACAGGGCGCTTTTGGAAAGGCGAACTAATAGGAGGCGAACTAATAGGAGGCGAACTAATAGGAGGCGAACTAATAGGAGGCGAACTAATAGGAGGCGAACTAATAGGCCACCCATCATAGTGGGCTAAGTTTTTGAGCCTTGCCTATACTTAATTTATTCAATTCTGGATGTTTGAGGAGGCAAGGATGCCTAGACCCCGTTCAACACAAGTTAGCTTGGAAGATACACCCTTTTATCATTGTGTCAGTCGCACGGTGAGGAGGGCGTTTTTATGTGGCATTGACGATTACTCTGGTCAGTCTTTTGAGCATCGGCGTGAGTGGGTTGAAGATAGACTTCTAATGCTGACTTCAGTCTTTGCTATTGATATTGCCGCTTACGCTGTCATGTCGAATCACTTGCATATCGTGCTTAGAATTGATTTAGAAACTGCACAATCGTGGTCAAGTATTGATGTGGTTAATCAATGGCATCAATTGTTTAAAGGCACGCTGTTAACACAGAAATTTGCTCACGGTGGTTCAATCGAAGCCTATGAGCTGGAAACGTTGAACGACACCATTGTTGAATATCGCAGAAGACTCATGGATATCAGCTGGTTTATGAGGTCATTGAACGAACCCATCGCAAGGCAAGCGAATAAAGAAGACAAGTGTACAGGGCGTTTCTGGGAGGGACGTTTTAAGTCGCAAGCCTTGTTAGATGAAGCGGCGGTACTTGCCTGTATGGCTTATGTCGACTTAAATCCTATCCGAGCTAATATGGCGACGACACCTGAACAATCAGATTTTACGAGCATTCAACGTCGAATTAAAGCGGTAATCAAAGGTGAACAGCCTATTGAACTGTTACCTTTTCTTGGTAATGAGCGTCAGCCTATGCCAAAAGGGCTGATGTTTGAGCTACAAGACTACCTTGAACTGGTTGATGATACAGGCCGAGTGATTAGAGATAACAAGCGAGGAGCGATTAAAGCAGGCACGAGTAACATATTGAATCGGCTAAATATCCCATTAGCCAATTGGCTTAAAGTCACGAATGAGTTTAAATATTTATTCAAAGGCCCTGTTGGCACACTAGAAGAGTTAACACGATACAGTGAGCACATGGATAAACAACGAGTAGCTAATGCAGGTACTTGTCAGTATTGGCCTGACTAAGCAGTCAGCTTCAACGTCATACACTCATGACTTCCGTGTTTCATGGGGGCGTATTACGCCTAAAATTGACTATTTTACACTTTAAGTCAGCTTAGTTTAATCAACTTAATAAAGTGACCTAAAATCGCAGCCAAATCTGGTGTAAGTATAACGGAACTGTTGATATGAACAGTTCAAAAATCCTGTGGTTTTACCTGACTATTAAAATGGGTGGCTTATTAGTTGTGGACTATTAAAATGGGTGGCTTATTAGTTGTGGTAAGCGGCTGTCATTGTAAAACCCGCATGAACAAGGGCTTTCAGCTCGATTACGTGGTCTTAGAATTTGAAAGTAATTGTTGGTGATTAAATATTAAACTAGTAAAAACAAATGGTTAAATTTAGTTCAAACTGAAATTAGGAGAATTAGCAAAGGAGGGAGCAACCCTATTGTGCTAATTAATTTTGAAAAGAGAAGATGATTTTTGCGATACTAATTGTTGATTGTTGCATAAGAAATATCATCCAAAACTAGCTAGAATTTTTTTTATATCAGGATATTAAAGTTGATTCAGCTGTGAACTATTTTTGAGAAAATAATACATCACGAATAATGCTACTTAAGCTTTCATCTAATTGCTCTAGTCTAATCTTATGATTTTGTTGCCATTGAGTCGGTGGTAATGTTGACTGTTTCATCTTGTCTACTGCGTTTATGGCTAGCGCGATAGCATCAAGTTTACCTCCTGAAGATGTTAGGTTTTCAAATAGATTCGAATACCATTCACAAAATTGCATGTAGTACAGATTACAATCATCAAGGTATTTTGATCTATGTTGATTTTGTTGACATAGCTGGGAAATCTCTGCCAATTCTTTTAATCCTTCTATATCAAGATGTATAGAATAGAAAGTGTTGTTTAGCCTTGGATTGTGGAATATAGACTTTAAAACAGCTTCATGAACAAATGAAGTAACAAGGTGATTTATCTGAATATTGAATTCATTCCCGGTAAATTCAATTAGTGATTTTGCTACTGATTGAGCAAGATAAAAACTAGACTCCATCTTGAAAAGGTTAATTATTAGAGATTTATTTTTAACCAAATAGACATCACCGTTTTGTAATTTTTGTACGCTATCTTTAGTATAGCTAATATGCATTTTGTCAAGAAATAGCCTTAAGAATGAGTCAATAATCTTTTCAATATCGTATGTCGATACGGGATAATCTAAATTGTTTTTAAGCGATTTAATTATATAAAGGAATTCATTCACTGAAGATCCCTCATCTTGTCCTTCAAGGTCAAGTCTGTAAGTACATTGTTCGAATCCATTGTTAGGAAATATATTTTGATATAATGCCGCAGTGTCGTAAAAAGTTATCTTGTTTGCGTGGCGGGACTCAATACCTTTTAGAAGATCTTCAAATAATTGCTTATGTGTTTGGTACTTTTGAAATTTTATGATTGATTTTTGTTCTTGAACTAAAGCTTCTTGCTGTAAAAATACTTTTTCTTGATGCTCTTGGTCTTTTGTATACTGCAGAAGTCTTATCTTATTCTCTACATCTTGTTGTGCCATAACACTGAGTTGATGAGTGAGGTTTTTATTGTGTTGATAAATGATAAACCCGAGTGTCGCAAGTGTTGCAATTGATGAGAGTAGAGTAAATGAACCTGATAGTAGTGATCCGAAGTTGCCCCAGTCACTGTTCAAGTGAGAAAAGTTTCCATTGGAAACATTTTGGAAGTATTGATACAAAATATACGTTGGAAAGCTAATTGATATTAATCCAAGAATTACTATTTTTACGACCAAATTACTATTCATACTAATCTCCAGAGAATGCTAGGCTATCATAGTTTGATGTATTCAATACATCAATGAATTTAGTGGGTTATTGACTATTCAGCATAGAATGTGAGTGGGGAAATATGTATGAAAATCTACATAAAGAAAATACATCATTGATGATTAGATATCTAATGTTTTGGTGAGGTGCTTAACAAGCTTTGGGAACGGTCTGTGCTAGTTGTTGTCGGGGAAGTCGTATCCGTGGGGAATATCTAGTTATTGGTAAGACTTTCTTTCGCTGCCGCCACTTTGCCGCCATTCAGTCATTTTCTGCCATTGATAAATGATGGCATAATGATTGTTTGGGAAGGGTTTCATGCTGAACAAGGCAAAAATGTTGTGTATAACTGCTTGAAATTAAGCATAAAAAAAGGCCAACCGGTTAAGGTTGGCCTTATTTATTATTTGGTGGAGGCGGCGGGGCTCGAACCCGCGTCCAAAAAGCCTACGTCCAAGGCGCTACATGCTTAGTCTCTCTTTTGGTTAACCAAGTACACTCCGAAAGACAGGATTGTAATTGGCGAGTTCAGTACTATTTCGCGGTTCACCCCTGAACGTGGTTCCCTCGCTATCAAATGTAAGATGACCATCTAAGAACCAAACCCATTTGATAAGTTTCGGCAAGATGGCTAGCTAGCCTAAGCTGCTAGAGAGTAGTTAGAGTCGTTTGCAACTATAACGGTGCGGCTTTTTACGAGGCCAACCGCCCCTCGGCATGCTCCCAGGGTTTCGAGAATCTTGTCGAATCCAGAATCGCCCCCAAGTACAGATTGATTGTAACGCGACACATCTTGTTTTACCAAGCATAAAAATCGCATTTGCAATCGTTTGTTCGTTTTGCGTACGTTATAAAAAAGTCAATGGCGCTTAAGTTACTGCTGTACCGCTTTTTTAATGGTACGCGCTTTTTCTATCTGCCATTCGCGATCTTTAGTATCGTCACGCTTGTCGTGTTCTTTCTTACCTTTACCTAGACCTATTTCGATCTTTACCCATGCACCTTTCTGCCAGTACATAGAGATAGGTACGATTGAGTAACCTTTACGATCGACTAAGCCTTTTAATTTATCTAACTCTTTACGTTTGAGCAGTAATTTACGTGAGCGCAGTGGATCGCACACGACATGAGTCGAGGCGGTGTTGAGTGGCGCGATAGTACAACCAAAAAGAAAGGCTTCGCCTTCTCTTAGAAATACGTAGCTTTCAGACAAGTTAACCTTGCCCATACGAATAGACTTAACTTCCCATCCCATTAGAGATAGGCCTGCTTCCATCTTCTCTTCAAACTTATAGTCAAAAGTCGCGCGTTTATTACGGGCAATCGAAGCGGAAGTGTTCTTTGAGTTTTTTGCATTTTTCTTAGCCATAGGCTAGCTATTATACGCAGCCAAGCCCAATTTGGAATTGGCCAAGCCGAAATATTCGGTTATTTATGGATTAGCTGATGCGTTTGTCTGCTTTTTGAGCACTTAATGAAGGTTAGGCGTGTCAAAGATGCGTTTTTTTGTAGGCATGTTAAAATTCAGCAATCCTGTTTATATTTTGAGTATCAATCATTAATGCCGCAAATTTCCCGCAATGTATTAGTTCGTTTTAGTGCGATGCAGATGTATGACTTAGTCAATGATGTCGAATCTTATAAAGAGTTCTTGCCAGGCTGTGTGGGTGGCAAGGTGTTGGAGTTTGATGGCACAACGATGGTGGCCTCGGTTGATGTGGCTAAAGCGGGGATAAGTAAAACATTTACCACTCGCAATCAGGTTGTTGCGGGCAAGAGTATTAAGCTGCAGTTAGAAAACGGCCCCTTTAAAGAATTGATTGGTGAGTGGACGTTTACTGAGTTAGCGGAAGATGCCTGTAAAGTCGATTTTGAACTTAGCTTTGAGTTTTCTAGCCCGATAGCGGACTTGGCGTTTGGTAAGGTGTTTAAAGAGTTAATGTCTTCTATGGTGACGGCATTTACTCGTCGCGCTAAGGTGATTTACACATGAATACAGATCAAGCTCAGTTTACGGTTGAAATTATCTATGCTCTGCCGCAACAGCAAAAGCGGATTAAAGTGAACATTGAACCAGGGACCACGTGTATTGATGCGGTGAAGCAAAGTGATATGCAGCGCTATTTCCCTGAAATTGATTTAGAGACGGTTAAGCTAGGTATTTTTAGTCGTTCAGTTAAACACGCTGAAGTACTGCAACCTGGGCAGCGGGTTGAGATCTACCGAGCACTTATCGCTGATCCTAAAGATGTACGTCGTAAACGTGCAGAAAAAGCGAAAGACGAAGGGCGGGTGAATAAGATCACCGGCGCTAAGCTGTAAAGGGACTTTTGTTACTCTGCGCTATGTTGTTACGCGATTAATTGTGTCAGTTGATGCTTTAAAAGGTGATAGCCCTAAAACAAAAATGCGAGTCTCTTTAAAAGAGGCTCGCATTTTTAATATCTGTTGAAAGCTCAGCAGGGCTGAGCTAACACTCCAATTATTCGAAGTTTTTCTCTGATAGCGACTCTGGTTGAGTTTCTTGCTCTTCAACTAAAGGCTTTGCTTGAGGACGTTGCTCTGGGATCAGAGGCTCGCCTTCTGGCATATTAATTTCAGGTAGCTTGCTCTCTTCAAGTGGAGTATTAAACTCTTCACTCAAATCATAGTCACCTTTCACTTCAGACAGCATATCGCCGTTGAAGTTAATGATCAGCTCTTTATGGATGATGCTAGCATCGCGGCCACTTTTATAGTGGTAGACGTAATACCAAGTATCGTCTGAAAAACTATCACGTAAAACAGGGCGGCCTAATACGTACTCAACCTGCTCTTTAGTCATGTCAATACGCAGCTTTTCTACCTGCTGGTCTTCCATGTAGTTACCTTGTGGAATGTCAGGCTTATAGATCAAATAGTCGAATACACCACAGCCACTGAGCGATAGTGAGAGCGCAGCAGCGCCCAAAAGGGTAAGACTTCTTTTTTTAATTGTCATTGAATGCGCTACTTCATCAAAATCTGTCGGCCATAATACCCAAGCAATCCCCTATCTGACAAGGGCTATTGTCGCAGAGTTTGCTCAGGTTGCTAATCTATGTTGTTTCTCGGTTTTAACACTGAGGCTACATAAGCTGCTTATATTGAGTCGTGAGAAGGTAATTAGTTCATTCGTATTAGTATTTTTCTCGCGTTTAGCGTGTCGATACTGCATTTAAATGGGTCTGAAAAATATCTTTTGAAAAAGATAAATGAAGATGTATTAATCCACTTAATTGAAATTAAAGACTTTATTGTTTCGTTGAGGCCATTGGGAGCTGCAGTGGTTTGGTGTTGTTAGCTTATTCGGTAGCTTTTGTATGAATAAGCCTCAACAGATGTCGTTTTGCTGCAGTTAGAGCAATGGCTATTGATTATTGGTGCAATGGAGTATTGATTTATTTCTGAGTCGTTGTAGCAATACTCATTAGCGATATCGATGAATTGCTCGATATGTTGATATCCGCAACGGAGCAGCCCATACCCTTGGTTAAAATCTGCTGTTCTCAATAATGGCGGTCGCAAATTGACTAATTACATATTTTTGCATTGCAAAGTTTAGCGGCACAGCCGAGCAGGTAAGATGAGTTTTGCACTAATGTAGGCCTGTAAATGGGGGCTATTAGATTGGTTTAAGTCATTATTTTAAAAAAACTCAACATAAAACCAATATTTTTTGTGATGTTAGTCACTATTCACCCTCGGCCTGAGTTGTTAACACCCAAATGCTTAACTTCTACTTAACGTAAACGTCAAATTTAAACGGTCGTTTACATTGATGATTGTTCATTATGCTTTTAACTCGCTGGTAATTAAGAATTTATTTGATTAACGCCAAAGAGAAGTGTAAACACTTTCCGATATTCGCGATATTTTCATGCTCAATGTCAACCGTATTAAATGGTTTACATGTCGTAATTAATTTACGGAATGTAATTCTAGCGAGCTTGCTTGGTCAACTGGTCTTACAGGTCTTTATTTTTAAACTTACATAAACATCGTATTTGGTTAAGTGTTTGTTATTAGTGGTTATTGAATGAGTTTTTAGCTGTTGGTAACCATGTTGCACATGCGATTACAATCCTCTTTTGAGTGGGTGACTAACCTGGGATTACTTGCATCAGTCGCGGTTTATCGTTAGCTTTTATTACAAATAACGACATAAACCAAAGTGACCTCGAAATGCAGGAGTCGGCATTTCGAGGTCATTTGGGTATATACCTCAGAGTATGTTTTTTGTTGGGCTGCGATTTTCTACTCAAGAGAAAAAGAGTCCATTGCATTGTAGAAGCCGTATTTAGCCGCGCTAGATACACCACCGCAGGTCGGCGGTTTCATGAAGCATACATACAGGCGATACAGTTTGGAGATAAAGTTGATGGCAGAACAGATCACAATTGATAATAGCGTTGTTGAAGATGAACTTGTGATTACCGCTAGCACTGTCAGTGGACAAGAAACGGTATTAACAGCAGGTGCGGTAAGTTTACTTAAAACGCTCTGTAAGCACTTTGCTAACGATGTACCGACATTACTCGCCAACCGAAAGATAAAGCAAGGGCTTGTCGATAAAGGTCAGTTGCCTGATTTCATTGAACAGACTAAAGCCGTTCGTGAAAGTGACTGGAAGATCAGAGGGATCCCCCATGACTTGCAAGATAGGCGCGTTGAAATAACGGGGCCGGTTGATCGCAAAATGGTGATTAACGCGCTTAATGCCAATGCAAAAGTGTTTATGGCTGATTTTGAAGATTCACTTGCTCCAAGTTGGGATAAGGTGATTGAAGGGCAGATTAATTTACGTGATGCCATTAACGGTGACATCAGTTATACCTCTGCAGAAACGGGTAAATCATATACGTTAGCTGCTGATCCTGCGGTGTTGATTTGTCGTGTACGTGGGCTACACATGTTGGAGAAGCACGTAAGCTATGCAGAGCAAGCGATACCCGCGGCTTTATTCGACTTTTGTGTCTATTTTTATAATAACTATCGTCAGTTGTTAAGTAAGGGCAGTGGCCCGTACTTCTATATTCCTAAACTTGAAAGCCATATAGAAGCGCGTTGGTGGGCAAAGGTATTTGCGTTTGTAGAGGAGCGTTTTTGTCTACAACCTGGCACGATTAAATGTACCTGCTTAATAGAAACCCTACCTGCCGTGTTTGAGATGGATGAAATTTTATATGAATTACGCTCAAACATTGTGGCGCTTAACTGTGGGCGTTGGGACTATATATTCAGCTATATAAAAACACTGAATAACCATAGTGACCGTATATTACCTGACAGACAATCAGTGACAATGGATACCCCCTTTCTGAGTGCATACTCGCGCTTGTTGGTTAAAACGTGTCATAAGCGTGGCGCGTTAGCGATGGGCGGTATGGCTGCATTTATTCCTGCAAAAGATCCCAAAGAGAATCAACAGATCCTAGATAAAGTACGTCAAGACAAGCAGCTTGAAGCGCGAAATGGTCATGATGGCACTTGGGTGGCCCATCCAGGTTTGGCTGATACCGCAATGGAAGTCTTCAATCAGTATATTGGAGATAATCATGTCAATCAGCTGCATATCACTCGCGATGTCGATGCACCAATACTTGCTCCGGAGCTCTTGTCAGCCTGCAAAGGTGAGCGTACAGAAGATGGAATGCGTCGCAATATTCGTATTGCATTGCGCTATATAGAGGCATGGATCAACGGTAATGGCTGTGTCCCTATATATGGTTTAATGGAAGATGCTGCCACGGCCGAAATTTCTCGTACCTCGATTTGGCAGTGGATTAAGCATCAGCAGAAGCTATCGAATGGCACATTAGTCACAAAATCTTTGTTTAAAGACATGTTGCTTCAAGAGCTGGCTCACGTTAAAGAGGAGGTGGGGGCGGATAGATTCACCCATGGTCGCTTTACCGAAGCCGCGGTTATTCTTGAACAAACGACGACTGCAGATGAGCTGGTTGATTTTATCACTCAGCCCGTTTATGAGCTCCTTATTGCATAAGTTTTATTTTACAGAATAGGTTAACAGTGCATTTAAAGATTGAATGTAAAATAGGGTTTAAAATTTCAGTTTTACAAAGTGTTAGTTGCTGATTGGTTTTACAGTTTGGCTGCCTTTTGCGGCTTGTGTCCCCCGCGTAGTATTCCTACGTACTATGCGGGTTTTTAATAAAAAGAGTACTCTCCTGCTTCCCAGTATGGTGATGACTGTTTACGTTTGTGATTGGCGGCCCTCCGGGGTCGCATTTTTTTATTCTTCTTAAGCCTCCCATATTCACCATAAATGTCAGTTAAACGTCGCCGTAAGGCCAGTGAATCCTGCATTCTACGCCGATTTCGTATACAATTAATGCTATTAGACTGCTAAAGTCAGCGCTGAAAATAACCCGTAAAAAGCGCTATATCCTACATAGACGTTTGGCCGCTTAAGTTGCCATAAGTAGAGTCGCATTTGAAAGCTAACAGCATACAAGATACTAAGTTAAGAGGTGCGGACTATTGGACGCACAGGATCAGTGAGCAGGAGATGCCTGCACTATGCTCGACAGTTAAAACGTTAGAAAAACTGGCTAAAGATGATATTTCTTCGCTGGCGATATTAGGTCAAAGCGTGATGCATGATAACGCGCTTACATCGCGAATTTTACGAGTGGCCAATAGCGTCACCTACAGTAAAGGCATCACTCAGGTGACCACGGTCAGTAAGGCGGCGGTAGTACTGGGTTTTGATGCGATAAAGAATATCTGTATTACTGCAAAGTTACTGAGTAGCCTACTGGAAACTGAAGGTTTGTCTGAAGGGGTTTATAAACGTCTACTGGGTTTAATGGCGCAGGCTTTTCAGGCGGCGATGTTAACCAAAATGCTGATGCACGATCATGATGAGGAGTTGCAAGAGGAGGTCTTTATCGCTTCACTTCTTTATCATATCGGAGAGAGCGCTTTTTGGGGGACTGGTTGTGCAGAAACCTTAGTGTTAGACGCCAAGCTCAATAAATGCCAATCGACAGTGGAGCGTGACAAGGCTGTTAGGGAGGTTTTAGGCACTAGCTTTCAACAACTTTCAGCCGGTATCGCTCGTAGCTGGGGGTTAGGCAGTGTATTGATAAAATCGCTTAGTCAGCCTGATGAACGTACCCCTGAAATTCGCAGTATCTTTCTTGCCAACAAACTTAGCCAGCTTCTGTCGCAAACACCGCCATCGATACTGGAATTATCTAAACGCTTAAAACAAACTGCCAATATTTTAAATATTGAAATTGATGAATTAAAAGCGCGCATGATCCGCTGTCATAAAGCCACGGAAATCATGGCGGATGCTTACGGCGCCCATGTATTAATTGATTTTTTACCAGATGTAAACCAACTTATTCTTGAGCACAATGTCCCTGAGCCTCAGCCTGTAATAAGAGCTGCCGATGTGTTTGAACAGTTAAAGTGTCTACGGGCATTAACGCAATGTGCGTTGAACAAGGCTGATTTCAACCAGGTCTTGTCGATAACGCTTCAGGGAGTGTTAAAAGGTGTGGGGGTTGACCGATGTGCGGTGTTGTTGCTCACCCCAAACCGCAAGGCATTGCAGCCGCGTATCGTATTAGGCGACGGTGCAGCTGAGATGAAAAACAATTTTACTATCGATCTCAATGGAGATAAAAATCTGTTTCAAGAGTCTATTCAAATCAAGAGTGCGCTGTTTGTTGATAATCCACATTCAAGTAAATGGCGGCTTTATATGGATGATACATTAAGGGCATTGACGTCACCTTCAGGCTTTATGGTTGCGCCCTTGATTATGAACCATACGGTGATTGGCGTTTTATATGCCGACAAAGACACTTCAGGAAGGCGCTTGAGCAAAGAGGATTTTGTAGGTTTTAGCCATTTTGCTGAACTTTCCAATGTCTGTTTTTCTGCTGCAGTTAAGTAGCCTTTTTACTTTTTTAGTTGACGCTCTCAATGTTAATTGGGACGTGTACCCCCATACTCTAAAGCGCTATCGTTATGCTAAGGGGCGTCAGCTGCAATTATTTGCGTTGTAATCGATTTTGCAATGTCATTTGGAATGGGAAAGCTCAAATGATATTGGGCAATTTTCCAACCCTGTTCAGTCTTTATCAAAGTGCCTGTGCCACGGCTCACTCCGTAAGATGCGCTATTAAGAATTTCATCAAACCAGATAACCTCCCCATGCTGAGTCATTACTCGGCTGGTTAAGTCATAACGCCAACCTTTTGTGGGTCGCGCATATTGCTCAAATGTCGCCTTATCCCAGTGTTCATTGACATCTGTACCGATAAATATGCCATTGTCAGCGTACAGGTCAAAATAGTTGTCCCAATCAGCATTAGCTGAATAGATATTAAGGTGGTCCAGAAGGGCTGCTGCTTGTTGCTTATCATCATTTTGGCTGCTTGTTTGCGCAGCGGCATTGAATCCAAATAATAGCAATGTTAATAGTGTTGCTCGCCATAATGTTGATGTTCTATGGTGTAGGTTAAACATAAATCCCTCATGATATTGGTTTTGTTTTAGTGCATCTCATCGATTGTATTTTCAATAATGTATTAGGGGCTATTGCTCTTTCACGGTTGTTTTTGCCGCCGTTTTAGCAAGCTGGGCGTTATGTCATTTAGCCCGTTAGGTGCCATCGCTTAAGTCTGATACGAATACATTATGCTACATCACAAAGGATCGCAAAAATTAGTGCGATAGGTCTACAGTCCTACTGCCAGTTTACAGGATCGAGCTTATAAAAAGTGCTCAACTCCTTATATAGCGCTGAATGTTGGGTTATAAACGCTTGAGGTTGTTCGAAGAATACTTCACTAATCACAGCAAAAAACTCAGCGGGATTGGTTGCACCGTAATAGCTAAATAATGAATATTGCTGCAGTTGGCTGGCTTCAACTAATTGTTGGTACTCCTGCATCATTACGGCTGACCAAGATGCATAGTCTTGTGTTCGGGTTAATATAGGCGCGCCGTTAGCATTACCGTCCTCTTGGTCAAGTTGGTGAGCAAACTCATGAATGACCACGTTACTGCCATCATCAGGCACTGCTGCGCCCTCTTTGGTGGTTTGCCACGATAGGATCACTTTGCCATGCTGCCATGACTCCCCCGAGAGAACTCGACTGCGCTCTGACACTAGGCCATTTGCATCGCGTTGTTCATTGTTAACGACAAATACGGATGGATAGATAAGGATCTCTTTTAAGTGTGGGTAGAAGTCAGTTTTGCGGTTGAGTAGCAGCAAGCATGCTTGGGCTGCCACCGTCACGCGAATATCATCATCAATTTCTAGACCGTCACACCCAACAAACTGTTTCTCTGCAATAAACACCTGGATATGTTTTTTCAGCTGCAGTTGCAGATCTGTAGGAAGTGAGCGGAAAAAGGGGATTCGCTTTTTTAGAATGACACGCCAAGCCTGGGGAAAGGGCGCTTGAGTCAGCATTTTTCTGCGCCGGTTGGCACGCCATGTTCGACTAACAATCCAAAAAATAGCGCTACCGCTAATGAGTAATATCAATAAAATCGCAAGCATCAGAATCCCTAATTAACATGTGAAGCCAAGATCCTCGTTACCGATAATGTGGCTAATGTTAATGATATGTGGACTAGGCAGTTGGAATTCAACGATAAAAGTGCAATATCGGGATTTTTTATGGGAAATAAGCAGTTGATGGAGTCTTGATAGGATAAAAAAAGGCTGACAGATCAATAATTAAAAACGTTTCCATTTCTGCCAGCTAAGTTGGGAGGGTGGTTACTCTACAATAATACTTTTCTCTATTTCTTTTCTCTCTTGTTGTGTCTTATTAAAATGATGTTCAATTAAAAAGCGCACTAGTTTTGACTTGGCAACATCACCGTCATCAGCCAAGGTTGCCAGATGGGCAATGGCAGATTCACTCAATGTGAATGTTGATTTTCTAAACGGAGCATTTCCTTTTGTTATTCTTTTAACCGTTGCCGATTTTGCTACAACGGACACATCGTCAGCGAGAACATTCAATGCAGACAAATTCAATGGGTGCTTGTTAAAGTTTAGCTCAATCACCTTATTTGTTGAGGGAGCAAGTTGCGCTTCTCCGACAGCATAGCGGTTAGCATCATTGATGAAATCATCAATTAAATCATCTAACGCTAACTGAGATGTCTGGATTTTATGATGAGTAGACTTAGACAGCGTAGAGTTTTTCTTGAGATCTGTCAGACCCATATTCACCTCTCATCTTTTTCATCTGTTTTTCGGCGATACGATTGCGTATCTCTGTTGCATTAGTCACTTGTAGCATTTCGGTGGCTATACCACGGATCTCGTTGGCAGCTTTACCCTGTGGTTCAATTTCCAACACAGATAAGCCTGACTCTTCACTGTCATCATAGATGTTTCGGCTATAAGTAATGGCATCAAGAACGTTGATGTCATAGGTTTTACACACTTCTTTAGCTTCTAAAATACGGTTAGCTTGGTTAGGTAAACTAGGGCATTGGGTTATGACAAATGTTGCGCGCATTTTTGGGTTAATCATCATACATGTTGCGACAATATCATCCATATGACTCACGGTTTTAAGGTCTCGGCGTTTAGGTCTGAGCGGCATGAGTACATGTGATGCTACTGACATTGTTGCGCGAAGGGCGAGGTTGTCCTGGCCACCACAATCAACAATGACATAGTCATAGTGTTGCTCAAGACTGAGTAAGTCATTACGTATTTTTCCGTATAACTGTACGCAGTTGATACTGGGTAATTCTGGGTTGTTATTTCTGGCATGGATCCAGTCTGAAGTGGTACGTTGAGGATCGCAATCAACCATAATCACTGAAGCTTGGCATTCTGCTGTTAAGAAAACGGCAATATTTTGCGCTAAACAGCTTTTACCACTACCGCCTTTTTCACCACCAACTAATATAATCATGCTTTTTCCTCAAGTACGCGTTTATTTATCTGACTGTTAAGAAGCTGCTGGATGCGCACTGGTTTTATTGGGATAGCTTTATTAACTTCTGTCACCCAATGCAACAGCTGTAACATTAATTTAGGCTGCGATAGGCTTAAGGTCAACGGTATGATTTTTGACACTTTTATTTCAATTGACTGATGAAGTATTTTTGACAAAAAAAGCGCTTTCGTTGGTTTTTTGACACTTCAGTCAGTGAAAAGGCTTACTAAGCTTGTTTGTTAATTTTATTAGTGGCTTAGGTGGTTTTTAGGGCGTAAATATGTAGTCTAAACGGGTGTGTTTACCCAGTAGTTAGGTAATATCGTTATCACTCTTAAGTTTAATATTTCAAAAGTGACCTTTATCTATTACTTATATACTAATTGATTATATTGGGTTCGTGGGTCATAACCACTTAGTACCCATTCAGTGCTCGAGAATGTAAAGCGATAAGCGCGTTATAAAAAATGACGCCTTTGAATCCTACTCCATGTTAGGCTTTGCCGATGAATCAGCAGCAGTCATAAACACGGATGCAGCACAGTGGATGAGACATTATTACAAGAAGCGATTAGCCAGAAAATGCCCTTTGGCAAATATGCTGGGCGCTATTTACTCGAATTACCAGAGCCATACTTGGTGTGGTTTCACTCAAAAGGTTTTCCTGAGGGCAAGCTGGGGCAGCAACTGGCGTTAATGTATGAAGTGAAGCTCAATGGGCTTGAAGGTATGTTGCAACCCCTGCTCGACAAGGTAAAACGGGCAAGGTGACCGATTTATTACTTAATGCAATGGGTATTAATTGCTTCTTAAAAAAGTTCCGTGATAGGGCTAAATTTCCTTTGGAATGAGAGTTGCGTCTAATAGTTGGAGATTAGGTTATGATTAGTGAAGAGTATTAGAGATTTATGCTTTATTGCATGCTTTAATATATTTGAATTGATAACTTTGAAAGGAAATTTCCGATGATAGCTAAAATAGTTAAATTGGCTGCAGCAGCAACACTGGCTCTTGGTATGTCTAGCGCTTGGGCTCAAGGTGTTATGCATGAAGGTACTGTCATGGATACTATGAATGGCGGCGGTTATACCTATGTACAGATTAAAGAAGCTGACCAAACATTTTGGGCAGCGGGTCCACAAATTGAAGTTAAGAAAGGCGATAACGTCGTTGTTCAAGAGCAGATGTGGATGAGCGACTTTGCCAGCAAAACGTTAAATCGTACTTTTGACAAGCTATTGTTTGTTGGCAGTATCGACAAGAAGTAATACGGGTCTGGTTGTAGCTAAGAGCTCAACTGGTATCACAGTATAAGAAAACGGTGCAGACTTTGTCTGCGCCGTTTTCTTTTGTCATGAACTAGCGCAAAATAACGCTATTGTTTCGTTTGATTGATTGCCATGCTCAGAATTATTCCTTATAGCAAGTGTTATGCGGTCCAAGTTAGCCACTTATTTCATCTGGCCATTAATGTTATCGCCGATGATGTTTACTCTATAGCAGAGAAACAAGCTTGGTCATCTTCGCCTCGTTCCGGCTACCATTGGCACAAAAGGCTATCACGATCAAAAGCTTGGCTAATGATCGATGATGAACGTGATGTACAAGGTGTGCCTTTTTGTTGCGGTTTGGTCAACCTTGAGACTCATTTTAATACTCGTGGCTATATTGACAGTCTCTATGTCCACCCTGATTATCAACATCGGGGGATCGCCACTGCACTTTTCACGCAATTACAAACTTGGGCGACTTCCGCCAATATCAGTAACTTGTCAGTGGATGCTTCTAAGCTTTCAAAACCGCTGTTTCTCTCTCATGGCTTTAGACTCCACCATCGCAGTTATCAAGAAAAGCGCGGTCAAATTATAATGGGTTATTTAATGAGTAAAGTGCTGTCAGTACAGGAGCAAAGTTAAGCTGGATAAAATGATGAGTGTGAGATTGTTTACTGAACAGGATGTCGACCAACTCGCGACCTTGTTCCACCTGAGTATCACGCAGGGAGCCAGTAGCCACTATAGTGCTGATGAACGTGCAGTGTGGTCACAAGCGCCTCGAAGTCATCAAGATTGGCTTACAAGGTTACAGCCTACTACAACATGGGTGGCGGTTGAGAGAGGCGTTATTGCGGGGTTTATCAACCTCAAGCCTGCACGGCTTAAACCATCGGACGGCGCTGAAGAGGTGCTTACGGCTGACATCGATTGTCTGTTTAGTCACCCTGATTTTACCGGAAGAGGAGTGGCCACTGCACTTTACGGCTATTTAGAAGAGTATGCTGCGGCGCAACATATAAAAGAACTCACGGTTGAGGCATCTTATTTAGCCAAGCCCTTTTTCGAAAAACAGGGATATAAGGTGCTTTCAAAGAACCGACATCCACGCGCAGGGCAGGTATTAGTTAACTTTAGCATGAGTAAAGTGCTGATAAATAAGTGACGTTGGATTGAAAGAATACCCCATCAAATAACGAGGTACTCTGTTCTGTTCTGTTCTGTTAGCTAACGCTAATGGGCAGCTATCAGCGTTAACGTCTATGGCTAGTGTAATGCACCTGTGGCTCTATTACGTCCACGAGTGTTTCCGGCCGTGCCATAAAACGAATAAAAGCTTCTGCTAAGGTGAGCGTCTCGACACTGCGCTGCCAGCTGGACTGTAAAATAGGTGAGTAACCCTCTTTACCTGATGCGGTATATGCTGATGACACGCCGATATACTGTTGTTCAGGGTCAATATCAAACCACTGCGGTATGCCTTCAACGTGGCGCATAATTTCAAGCTTAATGATCCGTCCACCTAAGGTTTGTCTGCCATCATAAAAATACTTAAGGCCATAGGTGTAAGGGAAACTGCCTGCTCCAGTGCCGATGACACTATTATTCGTGGCAGCATTAATGGCAGATTCTAACATCTCAAATAGACAGCGGCCTTGAATTTGGTAGGTCACTAAAGGCAGGTCAAACGGCAAAATACGGCCGATCACTTCGGCAAGGCTTAATTGCCCTTTGTTAAGTGACTGCCTAACACCACCGGCATTGTGCAGTGCAAAATCAACTTCAATGCCCATATCGACAGTTTCTTGGAACATACTCCGGCTGACCAAAGGCGCTATCTCACTGCCATGGGGCAGTGCTTTGCTCGGTAAGCGTGTATGAATGAGGTTTCTTGGCACAAAGCCGAGAATTTGATTGTCGAGGGCATCAAGCGTTGGCCGATAT
This sequence comes from Shewanella sp. Choline-02u-19, assembly GCF_002836205.1. Classification (NCBI taxonomy): domain Bacteria; kingdom Pseudomonadati; phylum Pseudomonadota; class Gammaproteobacteria; order Alteromonadales; family Shewanellaceae; genus Shewanella; species Shewanella sp. Choline-02u-19. The sequence goes on along the minus strand of NZ_PJBE01000013.1, from coordinate 2,263,460 downwards.
TTTTTAAGGATAGCTTGCTGAATGACACTGTCTTCGCCATCCCAAAAAATAGCCGGGTTAGCGTCAAGTTTTGCGCGGATCGCCAGATAATTATCAGCGCTGACTTCACCTTCACCCGCTTGCAATATAAATTGCTGGTCGAGCATAAAATGATTGCCGCCGTTAAGATCTGTCACTGTGCCTTTGTCATCAAACGTAATATCAGCGATGCCTATGTTTTCGGCGTATTTTCCAGCATGCACAATCGGCGTGTTGTTCACGCGCTCCGCATAAGGCATATTGCTTAATCCCAACTCGCGAAAATCCCCTTGCAGCGTGTGAGAATGGCCGCCAACAATCAAACTGATCCCATCAACGTCTTGGGCGAGTATTTTGTCTTGGTCTAACCCAAGATGACTCAGCACGATGATGTGAACAATACCTTCTGCATGAAGCTTAGCGACGGTGCGCCTCGTCGTTTCAATGGCATTGATAAAATGCGTATCTTCGTCGGGGCGGGCAATCTCTTTCATTTGATCAAGCGTGATCCCGACAATAGCGACTTGTTTATCCTGCAGTGGCTTTAAAATATACTTGGCTGTCTGCGTGTCGTTGTCGTAATCATAAAGGTTAGGGTGCGAGGCCAATCGTGCTGTTTTGTGTTGGCTTTCTTGGCTTAGATCCATATTGCCCGCAAGTAAAGGGAACTGGATATCGTTAAGGAAATCTAAGACCGGGCCGTTACCTGCATCTATTTCATGATTACCGAGTACCATCGCATCGGGCTTTAACAGGTTCAGCAGATCCGAATTGGCTTTGCCTTTGAACTCTTTAAAGTAAAGTGTGCCTTGAAAGCTGTCGCCGCCATGTAAGAACAGAAACGATTGCTGATTGGCTTTGGCCGACAATTTGGCCTGAGATAGTTGGTAACCAATACGTGCGTATCCACCACTATGAGTGTATAGCGTTAATGCTTGTTGTTGCTCGAATATCGTAAACTGCAGTCGGTTTGCGTCGAAATGAGAATGTGTGTCGTTGATGTGGGCAAGTTTTAAAGTGTAATTAGACGTCATCTTAATCCTCAGAACCAAACAAGAATTATAGCACTAACCATTCTGATTGGTGAAATACTGATTTTGGCGGTTAAAAAAAGGAGCTAAGCTCCCTTTTTTTATTGATACCCAAGCGGCTTGGGTATGCAAGATAATTAGCCCTTATCTGACTTGTCATCAAACTCGCCGTCGTCTGACAGCACAATGCCTTTATGCTTCATTCTACGACTCCACAATTTACGCGCTAATTGCTGCATATCTGTGACAGGGTCGTTGGAATCGACAATTTCGAGTCCTAGAAGTGATTCGACGATATCTTCCAGCGTCACAATGCCTTCACCTGAGCCGTATTCATCAACCACCATCGCAATCTTGGTATTACGCTTAATCATTAACTCAAATAGCGGTAGAATTTTTGCAGTCTCAGGAATGACCAGTAAGTTATGCTTCAGCACTGCAATGGGCTCATTCGGCGTTTTCCGCTCTGCCAGCAGTACGTCGTTACGATTGATGTAGCCGATAATATTATCGGGTTCATCTTGGTAAACGGGGATTCGGGTAAAGGGTTTTGTCATATATGTAGTGGCAAAATCACCTTGGGTTAATGTTATTGGTAGCTTAAACATCACCGTACGAGGTGTCATGATGGTGGTGACAGGCATCTCTTTAACAGACAACATTTGAGTCAGAATTTTTGACTCCTGCTCATCTAGTTCGCCAGAGACTCTACCAATTTCTGCCATTGCACTCATCTCTTGACGAATATACTGACCTTCATCGCCTTTACCCATTAGTTGGGTTACCTGCTTAGACATCCAGATAAGTGGCTTGGTTGCACGCTCCATCCACACTAAGGCGATTGAGACTGTTGGGGCAAGTGAGCGCCAGTAGTTTGCACCTAATGTTTTAGGAATGATTTCTGAGAAGAACAAAATAAGAAAGGTAAGCACACCTGAAAACACGCCTAACATCTCGTCACCAAACACTTTAGCGGCTTGCGCGCCGGCAACAGCGGCACCAACAGTGTGAGCAATGGTATTTAAAGTAAGGATAGAAACGAGTGGAGATTCAACGTTTTCTTTTTGTTTATTCAACCTTGTTGCTGCAGCGGGGTTTGTTGCGGCAAGAGTGGCGATATAACTGGGTGTGACTGAGAGTAAAACTGCTTCAAACACACTACAAAGAAAAGAGATAGTAATGGCGACAAAAACGATAATGACAAGAGTTATCATACAGGTGAAATTACACTTCCAAATGGCGGACCAACATTGGTCTGAGCGGATTCTAGCACAGGTTTATATTATCCGTGATATGAGCAAATGAAGTTTAGACGCTATTTTTCGCGGTTTTTGCCTCTATGTGCAGTCCGTTATCCTTTGCTTAGTGGGTTTGTCTTGGTTTGGCGGATGAAACATTGAGTATAAGTGTATGAAATAGCAGCATGAGCATATTAGGAGGCCTAGGTTACTGGCCAAATTTTGTTAGGATCTGTATAATTCGCCGCCCGGATGCAGGTTTTAGGTTTTTGAGGTTACATACATGAGTGAAAAGAAGATCAATTTATTAGATCTTGATCGTAAATCGATGAGAGCGGTATTTGCCGAAATGGGTGAAAAGCCATTCCGTGCCGATCAATTGATGAAATGGCTTTATCACTTTGGTGTGAGTGACTTTGAAGAGATGACTAACATCAACAAAGCATTACGAGCAAAGTTAGCGCGTAAATTTGAAATTGTTGCGCCTGCCATTTCAAGTTATCAAAAATCAGCTGATGGCACTATCAAGTTTGCTATTGACGTAGGTAATGGCCAAGAAGTTGAAACGGTATACATACCGGAAGAAGATCGCGCCACTTTATGTGTCTCGTCTCAAGTAGGTTGTGCACTTGAATGTACCTTCTGCTCAACGGGGGCTCAAGGCTTTAACCGTAACCTGACCGTGTCTGAAATTATTGGCCAGGTTTGGCGTGTCGCTGACTTTATTGGCTTTGTGAAAGATACCGGCGATCGCCCTATCACTAACGTTGTTATGATGGGAATGGGTGAGCCACTACTTAACTTGAAGAACGTTATTCCGGCAATGGATATCATGTTAGATGATTTCGGTTTTAGCTTGTCTAAGCGTCGTGTTACCGTGTCGACGTCAGGTGTTGTGCCAGCGTTAGATATTCTTGGCGACGCATTGGATGTGGCGTTAGCTGTCAGCATTCACGCGCCAAACGATGAGCTACGAGATGTATTGGTACCTGTCAACAAGAAGTACCCATTAGAAGATTTTCTCGCGGGGATCCGTCGCTATATCGCCAAGTCTAATGCTAACCGTGGTCGTGTGACTGTTGAGTATGTAATGCTTGATCACATTAATGACAGTACTGACCAAGCGCATGAATTGGCCAAACTGATGAAAGATACGCCATGTAAAGTAAATTTAATTCCCTTTAACCCATATCCAGGTTCTCCTTACGGCCGTTCGTCTAATTCACGAATAGATCGTTTTTCTAAAGTACTGATGGAATATGGCTTAACGGTTATTGTGCGTAAAACTCGTGGTGACGATATCGATGCCGCTTGTGGTCAACTTGCAGGTGATATTAGAGACAGAACCAAGCGTTTAGCGAAAAAACGCATGCAAGAGAATCAAATTTCGGTCACAATGGATTAACTCTTTGTATCTATTGGTAGATAGGCTAAACGATGAATCATAGAAAGGTGAGCGTGCCGTTGGTTATTTTGTTGTCTGCAACAGTGCTTTCGGGCTGCGTGACACAAAATACCTATACTGGCACTGATACACCTGTCTCTGAACGAAAAGTCAATAAAGTGGCCGCGGCACGTCAACGGGTACAGTTAGGCTTAACCTATCTACAAAAAGGTAATAGTGAGCAAGCCAAAGCGAATTTAGACCGCGCTTTAGCTTTTGCTCCTGAGCTTGAAGATGTGCATATCGCATTTGCATATTATTACAGTTCAGTAGGTGAATTAGAAAAGACCGAACAGGCATACCGACAAGCAACAAACCTTCGGGATGCCAGCGGAGATTCATTTAATAATTTCGGTACATTCCTGTGTCAACAAGGTCAATATGCTGAGTCTGAAAAGATGTTCCTTAAAGCCGTTGAACGTCCTTTGTATACTCAGTCAGCATCGACTTATGAGAACTTGGGAATTTGTAGCCGAAAAGCAGGTCTAACAGAGAAAGCGCAACAGTATTTTGCTATGGCGCTTAAGTATGATCCTAGAAGACGCACCTCGCTTATCGAGTTAACTGAAATTGAACTTGAAGCAAAACGGTATACAGAGGCGAGAGTTCGGCTGTCACGCTACCATAAAGTAGCGGTCGAATCTCCAATCAGTTTAGCGCTGGGAATTGAAATTGAACAAGGTCTGAATGACGATGAAGCAGTTAGGAAATTTGGTATTTTACTCTTAGCAAAGTTTCCTTCTTCGCCTCAGGCCAAGCAATATCGGGCTAATACGCATTGATGAAAAATGAACAGAATGATCTGCCCAACATAGATAACAACGACACTGAAAGCCTAGTGGAAGAGTCAACACTCACACTGGGCGTTTTGCTAAAAAAAGCCCGCGAAAATAAAGGCGTTTCAGTAGAGGATATTGCGACGCAATTGCATTTGCGCCCGAGTATCATACTTGATATTGAAGCAGACAATTTATTAGCAGTCGGCGCGGCGACCTATGTACGCGGCTACGTAAAAAATTATGCTCGCGCGGTGCAAGCAGACCCTTTTGAAGTGCAAGTTTGCTTAGATAAACAGCTGTTAAATGATGCTGAACCGTCAATGCAAAGCTTTTCACGCAAGAGAACACACCAAGCTCGTGACGGTCGGTTGATGTTTGTCACCTACGTCATTGTGTTTGTATTGTTGGCCTTAATGGTGTTGTGGTGGTTTCAAAAATCATCCATAGAAACCAACGTCGATTACTCACAACCAACGGTTGAGGAAGTTGCCGCATCTGCGGAGGAGGCTTTCTTTAATGAAATATCTGGCAATGGACAAACAACAAACTCGCAAAGTATCGATAATGATGAGACCGTTTATACGGCATCAAACCAAGAGGGTGCGACTGAAACTTTGAGCACTCAACCCCAGAATAGCCTCGCCAGCGCGCCGCAGTCAGCAGGACAGATGCTGGTTTCAATGGTTGAGAGCCGACTAGGCGATAATGCCTCGAATGACGCTAATAGCGCCGCTGGGCAAGTTAATCTCAATAGCGATGCTACGCTGTCAGATTTGGTCTTAAACCTCACGGGCGATTGCTGGATAAAAGTGACAGATGCGAACGGTAAGACACTGATCAATGGTTTAAAAAAGCCAGGAAATAACATCAATGTTACAGGCGCAGAGCCTTTCGCAGTGATATTGGGCGCTCCACAAGTTGTGAGTATTGAGCTCAATGGAACTCAAGTTAGTTTGCAACAATATCCTAGCGGTGAAGTGGCGCACTTAAGCCTGCCTCTGGCTGGACAATAACAGATGACTGAGCACAAAGACGATGTATAACGAATCTCCAATTATCAGACGCAAATCTAGCCGCATTTATGTCGGCGATGTACCGATTGGTGACGGCGCACCTATTGCCGTGCAGTCGATGACAAATACTAACACCAACGATGTGGCTGCCACAGTGGCACAAATTAACGCATTAGAAAAAGTCGGCGCCGATATTGTTCGTGTATCCGTACCCACTATGGATGCTGCAGAAGCGTTTAAGCTTATCAAGCAACAAACCAACATACCGTTAATTGCAGATATTCATTTTGATTACCGTATTGCCCTTAAAGTGGCTGAATATGGTGTCGATTGTCTGCGTATCAATCCAGGTAATATTGGCAACGAAGAGCGTATTCGCAGTGTGGTTGAATGCGCGCGTGACAAAAATATCCCCATTAGAATAGGGGTGAACGGTGGTTCATTAGAGAAAGAACTAATGGACAAATACAAAGAGCCTACACCTCAAGCGCTATTTGAATCTGCGATGCGTCATGTTGATATTCTCGACCGTCTTAACTTCGATCAATTTAAAGTCAGCGTTAAAGCATCAGATGTATTCTTAGCGGTTGAGTCATATCGTTTGTTGGCTAAGCAAATAATACAACCACTTCATTTAGGCATCACTGAAGCGGGCGGTGCGCGTGCAGGATCGGTTAAATCGGCTGTTGGCTTAGGTATGTTACTGGCTGATGGTATTGGCGACACATTAAGAATATCGTTAGCGGCTGATCCTATTGAAGAGATTAAAGTGGGCTTTGATATTCTTAAGTCATTGCGCATACGTTCACGCGGAATTAACTTTATTGCTTGTCCGTCATGTTCTCGCCAAGAGTTCGATGTTATCTCTACGGTTAACGAGTTAGAGCAACGTCTTGAAGATATTGTTACCCCATTGGATGTTTCTATCATCGGTTGTGTGGTCAATGGTCCAGGTGAAGCGCTTATCTCCGATATTGGCCTGACTGGCGGTAACCGCATGAGCGGCTACTACAAAGACGGTGTGCGTCAAAAAGAGCGTTTTGACAATAACAATATTGTTGATTCGCTAGAAGCTAAAATTCGGGCAAGAGTCGCCTTGAGTGAAGCAAGAATTCCAGCGCAAGATGTAACTAAGTAAACAGCTTGATAGTCACAAGTGAGCTTGGCTTGCTTGTGATTTTTTATGGGTAAAAACACCCATTTTACGTTTAGTATCGAAACGCCTATAATGCAGGGCGTTTTTTATTTTCAAACAGCAAATTTGGCGAATCGAACAGTGGCAAAACAGATCCAAGCGATCCGCGGAATGAACGACATTCTGCCGACCCAAAGTCCTATATGGCAAAAACTTGAAACCGTTCTTAGAGAGACTGTCAGTGCATACGGTTACAGCGAAATCCGTACACCTATCGTTGAAAGTACTGACCTTTTTAAACGTTCAATCGGTGAAGTTACTGATATTGTTGAAAAAGAAATGTATACCTTCGAAGACCGTAACGGCGACAGCTTATCGTTACGTCCAGAAGGTACCGCATCAACGGTACGCGCCGGTAATGAACACGGTTTACTGTATAACCAAGAGCAACGTCTTTGGTATATGGGTCCTATGTTCCGTCATGAGCGCCCACAAAAGGGACGTTACCGTCAATTCAATCAATTTGGTGTTGAAGTCTATGGCATCGCCAGTGCTGACATCGATGCTGAAGTATTAATGCTATCTGCCATGCTTTGGGAAAAGCTGGGGATTTCCGAGCATGTCACACTTGAGCTAAACACCTTAGGTGATAGCGAAGAGCGTGCAGCATATCGAGATGCTTTGATTGCCTTTTTAGAGCAACATAAAGATGTGCTAGATGAAGATAGCCAACGCCGTATGTACAGTAACCCGCTTAGAGTTTTAGACTCTAAAAATGCTGCTGTTCAAGCTTTGTTAGGCGATGCACCAGCGTTGATGGATTACTTAGGCGAAGAGACTCGTTCACATTTTTCACATTTATGTGAACTCTTAGAGGCTGTTGGCATCCAATACACAATCAATCCTCGTCTAGTGCGCGGCTTAGATTACTATAACCGCACCGTGTTTGAGTGGGTGACATCAAGTCTAGGCTCACAAGGCACAGTTTTAGCTGGCGGCCGTTACGATGGTTTAGTGGGTCAACTCGGTGGTAAGTCAACACCAGCAGTCGGCTTCGCTATGGGTCTAGAGCGTATTGTGTTATTGCTAGAAACTCTCGAGCTAGATAAAGATGTTAAACCAGCCGTTGATGTCTATGTCACCGCGATGGGTGATAACTGCCGAGTTGAAGCGATAAAGGTTGCGCAAGAGTTAAGAGCAAGTTTGCCGAGTTTGAAAGTGATGAGCCATTGTGGTGGTGGCAACTTTAAAAAACAGATGAAGCGAGCAGATAAAAGCGGTGCTGCTGTGGCACTTGTGATTGGCGAAGATGAACTTGCCAATAATCAAGTGGCAGTAAAGTACCTTCGTGAAGATAAAGCACAAGAATTAGTTGCCCGAGAAGCGTTGGCGACTTATATTGCAGAACTGATTTAAAAGGGGAAGTACACGTGGAAGTCTATAGCACAGAAGAACAACAAGTAGATGCTATCAAACAGTTTTGGAAAGATTACGGTAGTTCAATTGTCGTAGGTGCTGTTGTCGGTTTAGGTGGATTATTTGGTTGGAACTATTATTCCGACTATCAGTTAGCTCAAGCTGAAGCCGCTTCAGAGTCTTTTCAGGCACTAAGCAGTCAAAATACAGCTGATGCAGCAATGCTAAGCGCTGCAGATACGTTTGCTAAAGAACATGGTCAAAAAGGCTATCAGTCTTTATTAGAGCTTATGGTCGCTAAGTCAGCCGTTGAAACGGGTGATTTGGAAAAAGCCGAAGCCACACTTAAAAATGTGATTGCGGTTAATGCCGATAGTAGCATCGTGCTTGTAGCAACCATGCGTCTTGCACGCGTGCAAGCAGAGCAAGGTCAATATGCGACAGCGATTACTACGCTTGAGCAGATCAAAGATGTTGCTTCAGCAGCACAAAGAGATGAATTAAAAGGTGATTTCTTGGTTCGCCAAGGTGAAACCGACAAGGCTAAGCTTGCCTATCAAGCTGCAGTAGAAAATGGTGGCACTATGAGTAGTCCAACATTGCAAATGAAGCTTGATAATTTGAACAAGGCATAAGGAATCTGCCCATGAAGTCTTGGTGCAAAACACTATTCGCATGTGGATTGAGCATAGGAATGCTGTCTGCGTGTGCATCGAACGATGTTGAGGAAGAGCCCGTTTCTCCGCTTACAGAAATTGAAGCAAGCGTTTTTCCAGAAGTCACCTGGAGCGCTAATGTCGGTGCTGGTGTGGGTGATTATTATTCACGCCTACGTCCAGCGGCGCGTTATGATAAAATTTTTGTTGCTGACCGCTACGGTAAAGTCGTTGCTTTTGATGAAGCCACAGGCAAAAAAGTGTGGGATAACGATTTTAGCTCAATCTTTAGAGATAACATTCTCGCTAAAAACAAAGGCGCACGTTTAGCCGGTGGTGTTACCGCGGCACGAAACAAAGTCTTTGTCGGTGGCGAAAGTGGCCTTGTTGCAGCATTTGATGCTGAAACAGGTGAACCTGTATGGCACGTTATTGCAGGCGGTGAAGTGTTATCAGCCCCAACGGTTGGCGACGACTTAGTTGTGGTTAATACCGGTTCAGGTACGTTAGAAGCTTTCAATGTTGATGATGGCGAAAAACGTTGGGTTTATGAAAACCAACTGCCAACATTAACTTTACGCGGCACAGGCTCAGCAGCTTATGATGCGGGTGGTTTCTTTGTAGGTACTGCTGATGGTAAAATCGCAGTAGTGATTAAAACCAACGGTCAGGCTGCATGGGCACAAGCGATTTATACGCCAGCTGGCGGTAATGAGTTTTCTCGTATGGCTGACGTTGATATGAAACCCTTGCTAGTGGGTGAAAACCTCTACGCAGTGAGTTACAACGGTAACCTTGTCTCAATGGAGATGCGCACGGGTCGTGTTGTTTGGACGCGTAAGTATTCAAGCTTTCATGAGTTAGCTTATTCAGGTGCAAGCTTGTTTGTTGTTGATGACCATAGCCGTATTTACTCTGTTGATAGACGAAATGGTCTAGAGTTATGGAATAATGTTGAGCTAGCAAACCGTAATTTAACCGCGGCAGTGTCGTTTAAAGACTACGTCGTTGTGGGTGATTTTGAAGGTTACCTACATTTTTTAAACAAGTCTGATGGTAAAATAGTCGGGCGTGTTCAAGTAGATAGTTCCGGTTTATACAGTCAGCCACTTGTTGTTAAAGACAACTTGTATGTGCAGACTCGTGACGGACAAATAGTTCGAGTTACACTTCCGTAAGCCGAATTGTTAGACATGATAAGGCCCCTGGATGTGTATTCCGGGGGCTTTTTAGTTAATAGAAATGAGTAATAGAGGCAATTAAATGATTCCTGTTGTGGCCCTTGTTGGGCGACCGAATGTTGGTAAGTCGACCCTTTTTAACAGACTTACCCGTACCAGAGATGCCTTAGTGGCAGATTTTCCTGGGCTAACTCGGGATCGTAAGTACGGCCGAGCGCACTTGTCTGGCTATGAGTTCATTGTGGTTGATACTGGTGGTATCGATGGCACTGAAGAGGGGATTGAAACCCGTATGGCTGAACAGTCGTTAGCGGCTATTGAAGAAGCTGACGTAGTCCTGTTTATGACTGATGCTCGCGCAGGTTTAACCGCAGCCGATTTAGCGATCGCGCAGCACCTACGTAGCCGTGAAAAAACCACATTCGTAGTCGCCAACAAAGTTGACGGCGTCGATGCCGATTCAGCGTGTGCTGAATTTTGGTCGTTGGGTCTTGGTGAAGTTTACCAAATGGCCGCGGCGCAAGGTCGTGGTGTAACGAACATGATTGAGTACTCTTTAGCACCTTACGCGGAAGCGATGGGGATCACCAAGCAGGGTGAAGGCGAAGAGGACGAAGAAGAGCGTGAATACACGGAAGAAGAAGCCGAAGTTGAGCAGAAACGTCTACAAGACTTACCGATCAAACTTGCTATTATTGGTAAGCCTAACGTAGGTAAATCAACGCTAATCAACCGTATTTTAGGTGAAGAACGCGTTGTTGTGTATGACGAGCCAGGCACCACCCGCGACAGTATTTACATTCCAATGGAACGTGAAGGTCGTGAGTATGTGTTAATTGATACTGCAGGTGTTCGTCGCCGCAGTAAAGTACATGAAACGGTTGAGAAGTTCTCGGTTATTAAAACCTTGAAAGCCATTGAAGACTGTAACGTGGTACTGCTTATTATTGATGCCCGCGAAGGTATTGCTGAGCAAGACTTAGGTCTACTTGGTTTTACACTTAACGCTGGTCGAGCACTCGTTATTGCCGTCAACAAGTGGGACGGAGTCGATCAAGAGATAAAAGAACGTGTTAAGAGCGAACTCGACCGCCGTTTAGGCTTCATCGACTTTGCCCGTATTCACTTTATCTCTGCATTGCACGGTACCGGTGTTGGCCATTTATATGAGTCAGTTGAAGAAGCATACGACAGTGCAACTAACCGCGTAAGCACGGCAATGTTGACGCGTATTATGCAAATGGCACAAGACGATCACCAGCCTCCATTGGTTAGAGGTCGCCGTGTGAAGCTTAAATACGCTCACGCTGGTGGTTACAACCCTCCTATTGTAGTTGTTCACGGTAACCAGGTTAAGAAGCTACCTGATTCATACAAGCGCTATATGATGAACTACTACCGTCGTTCACTTAAAGTGATGGGTACACCGATCCAGATCCGTTTCCAAGATGGTGAAAACCCGTTTGAGGGCATGCACACTAAGAAGCTGACAGTAGGTCAAGAGCGTCGTCGTAAACGTATGACGTCTCATATCCGTGACAAGAAGAAAGAAGATTAATTCTTTGCTTTTTGCTCTTTGCTTGATAGCAAGTTGATACTAAAAGGAACCCTAGGGTTCCTTTTTTGTTGCTTGGGGTTTAAAGGTTAGCTTCTGTTTTTACAAAAGAGTTTGATTGCTTATGGCTGTAAAACTCAGGAGTGGGCGAAGCACCACGACTTTGATTTTCAAACGAAGTTTGATTAGCTGTACGTTAATTTTCAAACGAATTTTGAACATGCCTTCTCAAGTGAAGATAGAATCTGCAACAGGTTACCCCACCTCAATAACCGTCGAGCTCACACTTCCATCTCGCAAACGTGTGGTCAGCGTATCACCTACAATAGTGTCGTCAGCCGCCTGTAGCACCTTACCTTCGCCATTTAGGGTAATACTATACCCTCGGCTTAATGTCGCCAGTGGACTCACTGTGTCTAACTGCTGAGCGCGATGGGCGATACGTTGCTCGCTCATGTTTAACTTATCTGTCATTAGCGCGGTGAGTTTGTCGCCCAAATAGCTTAAACGTTGGCTCTCTAAATCTAATCGATGTTGCGGCGATTGATTGTCGAGTCGGCTACTGAGTTGTTGCTGCTTTAACGTCAAACCATGCAGTTTTGATTGCATCGCTTTTTGCAGTCTTAATTGCATCTCATCAAAGGTTTGTTCATAGGTTTGCAAGCGGCGCTGCGGATCTTGCTTTTGCAGGTGGTGCTCTGCGGTTTGCAGTCGACTTTGCTGCTTTAACTGATAATGCTGCCAACTTTGCTTTAAGCGTGACAATACTGCGGTGAGCTTTTGCGCTTTGTTGTCGGCATCGTTTGATAATAGCTCGGCACCGGCGGATGGGGTAGGGGCACGAAGATCGGCGACATAATCACTGATGGTCGTATCGACTTCATGACCGACGGCGGACACTACTGGAATGCCACTGTTGTAGATAGTGTGTGCTAACCCTTCGTCGTTAAAGCACCACAAATCCTCTAATGAGCCCCCTCCACGGGTGACGAGCAGTACATCAACTTCAGCGCGGGTGTTGGCGAGGTTGATGGCGCTGCAGATACTTTTCGCGGCAGCAACGCCTTGCACTGGGGTTGGGTAGATGATGACTTCCACTGAGGAATCACGCCTTGCTAATACATGCAAGATATCGCGAATAGCCGCGCCAGTAGGGGAGGTGACCACGCCTATTCGTTGAATGTTTTTGGGTAATGGACGTTTAGTGTCTGCAGCAAACATGCCTTCGGCCGCGAGCTTCATCTTTAACGCTTCATACTGCTGAGCTAATAAACCGTCACCTGCGGGGAGCATAGATTCTATGAGTAGCTGATAATCGCCTCTTGGCTCATAAACGCTAATATTGCCCTTAACTAATACTTGCTGACCATTGACCGGACGAAAAGTCACTGCTTGATTGCGGCCTTTAAACATGGCGCAGCGTATCTGCGAAGCATTGTCTTTTAAGGTCAAATACCAGTGGCCAGAACCGGGGGCGGCAAAATTTGAAATCTCAGCATTTAGCCAAATTCGGCCCAACTGTCCCTCAAGGAGCTGTCTTACTTCACCATTGAGCCGAGAGACCGTGTAAACGTTGTTTTTTGCGGTTTTCATGATTATTTCACACTAAATGCTAATTAATGCCTATTTTCCATTTACCAACCCAGATATGCAAGGTATAATCTCGCCGCAATATTTCACCTCTAAATCCTACTCTCTTGGGGAGATGTTGCATGTTAAGATTGAAGAAAGAAGCGCTAACGTTTGATGATGTGTTGCTAGTTCCTGCGCACTCCACCGTCCTCCCAAATACTGCCGTTGTCAAAACACGTCTAACCAATACGATAGAACTAAACACGCCTATAGTGTCAGCTGCGATGGATACCGTCACAGAAGCACGCTTAGCAATTGCGATTGCTCAGGAAGGTGGTTTAGGATTTATTCATAAAAATATGACGATTGAGCAACAAGCTGAAGAAGTGCGCAAAGTAAAAATTTACGAAGCGGGCATTGTTCAACAGCCAGTCACTGTAACGCCAACCACCACCCTTGCCGATCTTAAAGTTCTCACGATTAAAAACGGTTTTGCGGGTTACCCAGTCGTTAATGACGCACACGAACTTGTCGGTATTATTACTGGCCGTGATGTTCGCTTTGTTACTGATTGGAGCCGTACTGTTGATCAGGTGATGACCCCTAAAGATCGCCTTGTGACCGTGCCTGAAGGCACCAAGCTTGATGAAGTTCAAACGCTGATGCATTCTCACCGTGTTGAGAAAGTACTTGTTGTTGACAGTAACTTTAAGCTTAAAGGTCTTATCACGGTTAAAGATTTCCAAAAAGCTGAGCGTAAGCCTAACGCCTGTAAAGACGAATTAGGTCGATTACGTGTTGGCGCTGCCGTTGGCGCTGGCCCAGGTAATGAAGAGCGTGTTGACGCACTTGTTATCGCCGGTGTTGATATACTGCTTATCGATTCATCTCATGGTCACTCTGAAGGCGTTCTGCAGCGTATTCGTGATACCCGTGCCAAATACCCTGACTTACAAATTGTTGGCGGTAACGTTGCCACAGCTGAAGGTGCATTAGCACTGGTTGAAGCGGGCGTTAACGCGGTTAAAGTCGGTATTGGCCCTGGTTCTATCTGTACTACTCGTATCGTCACCGGTGTTGGTGTGCCGCAGATTACTGCTGTTTCTGACGCTGCTGCCGCGGTTAAGCACCTTAATATCCCCGTTATTGCCGATGGCGGTATTCGCTTCTCTGGTGATTTGGCTAAAGCACTCGCTGCCGGTGCATCATGCATCATGGCGGGTTCTATGTTTGCAGGTACTGATGAAGCACCAGGCGAGACTGAGCTATATAACGGCCGCGCTTATAAGTCATACCGCGGTATGGGCTCTCTTGGCGCAATGACGCAAACACAAGGTTCGTCTGACCGTTATTTCCAAAGCGATAACGCTGCAGACAAATTGGTGCCAGAAGGTATTGAAGGTCGCGTTGCTTACAAAGGTAAGCTTAAAGAGATCATTCACCAGCACATGGGCGGTTTGCGTTCATGCATGGGCCTAACGGGCTGTGCGACCATTAAAGATCTTAATGAAAAAGCAGAATTTGTGAAAATTACCTCAGCAGGTATGGGCGAGTCTCATGTGCATGATGTGACTATCAGCAAAGAAGCGCCGAACTACAGTTTCGGCTCGTAAGGTTTGAAAAGGCGACTGTGACTGTCGCCTTTTATTTATGTGGACATTGGCTAGCCTCATCGCGACGCAAGACCTCTACGTAAGATTAAGAATTTAGTTAAATATAAAGATAAGGTACCCCATGAACAATATTCATGAGCATAAGATCCTCATCCTCGATTTTGGATCTCAATACACCCAATTGATTGCCCGCCGTATTCGTGAAATCGGTGTTTATTGTGAACTTTGGGCTTGGGATGTTTCCGAAGAACAAATTCGTGAATATGCACCCAACGGCATTATCTTAGCCGGTGGTCCAGAAAGTGTGACTGCAGACAGCTCTCCTCGTGCACCAGAATATGTATTTAACGCAGGCGTTCCAGTACTGGGGATTTGTTACGGCATGCAAACCATGTCTGAGCAGCTTGGCGGTAAAGTGATTCAAGGTGTGGGTGAAGGTGAGTTTGGTTATGCGCAAATAGAAATTCAAACCGAATCAGCATTGTTCAAAAGCATCGAAGATGCGGTCAGTGACATTGGTAAGCCTCTGCTTGACGTATGGATGAGTCACGGCGACAAGGTATCTGAAATTCCTGAAGGTTTTGTTACTGTAGCAAAAACCGAGACATGTCCGTTTGCCGCGATGGCGAATGAAGACAAAAAGTTCTACGGCGTGCAGTTCCACCCAGAAGTGACTCACACTCGTCAAGGTAAGCGCATGCTTGAGCATTTCGCCCTTGAGATCTGTGGCTGTGATGCTAACTGGAAACCGTCTTCAATTATTGAAGATGCCATTGAGAAACTTAAAAAACAGATCGGTAACGATGAAGTTATCTTAGGTTTATCGGGTGGTGTTGATTCATCGGTTGTGGCTATGCTACTTCATCGTGCGATTGGCGATAAGTTGACTTGTGTGTTCGTTGATAACGGTCTTTTACGTTTAAACGAGGCTGAGCAAGTGATGGATATGTTTGGCGATCACTTTGGACTTAACATTGTTCATGTGAATGCTGAACACCGTTTCTTAGAACAAATGGCTGGCGAAGCGGATCCTGAAGCAAAACGTAAAATCATTGGTCGTGTTTTCGTTGAGATCTTCGATGAAGAATCAAAGAAATGCGCTAATGCAAAATGGCTTGCTCAAGGCACTATTTACCCTGATGTCATTGAATCTGCTGGTAGTGCCACAGGTAAAGCGCACGTGATTAAATCACACCATAACGTTGGCGGTTTGCCAGACGATATGGAAATGGGCCTTGTTGAGCCACTGCGTGAGTTATTTAAAGATGAAGTGCGCAAGATTGGTTTAGAACTCGGTCTGCCGTATGACATGCTTTATCGTCACCCATTCCCAGGACCGGGTCTTGGTGTGCGCGTGTTGGGTGAAGTAAAGAAAGAGTACTGTGATTTATTGCGTCTAGCGGATGCGATTTTCATTGAAGAACTGCACAGTGCTGACCTTTACAACAAAGTGAGCCAAGCGTTCACTGTGTTCCTGCCGGTACGTTCTGTTGGCGTGATGGGCGATGGTCGTAAGTACGATTGGGTTGTGTCTTTACGTGCGGTAGAAACTATCGACTTTATGACAGCTCATTGGGCGCATTTACCGTATGATTTCTTAGGTCGCGTATCTAATCGAATCATCAACGAAGTTGACGGCATTTCGCGTGTTGTCTACGACATTTCAGGTAAGCCACCTGCAACGATTGAGTGGGAATAATCCGTAACGGATAACGCCTAACTGTTAGTCAAAATAAAAACGCGCACATAGTAATATGTGCGCGTTTTTTTATTAGCGCGATTTGTAAGCGAAACAAACCGATGTTTCTTATACTAATTTAACGGATTGGGATTGATTAGCAGGAGCTAGCCTATGCGTTATAGAGCTGAAATCGATGGTTTAAGGGCGGTTGCCGTTATTCCCGTTATCTTATTTCATGCTGGCTTTACTCAGTTTAGCGGTGGTTTTGTGGGGGTCGATGTATTTTTTGTCATTAGCGGCTACCTGATCACCAGTATTATTTTGGCTGAACTCGAGCAGGACAAATTTAGCATTATTAACTTCTATGAACGCAGGGCCAGAAGGATTTTACCGGTGCTGTTTTTTGTCATGTTTTGCTGTATTCCTTTCGCCTGGCTATGGTTAATGCCGCTGGACCTTAAAGACTTCTTTCAAAGCATTGTCGCAGTATCTACTTTTTCGTCTAATATCCTCTTTTGGCTAGAGAGTGATTATTTTGATACCGCCGCCGAGCTAAAACCCTTGTTGCATACTTGGAGTTTAGCGGTTGAAGAGCAATATTATATTTTCTTTCCTTTGTTCTTAATGATGTTATGGGGTAAAAGCAAACGTGTCATTCTTGGCGCATTGGTGCTGATTTTCTTGGCTAGTTTATCTTTAGCACAATGGGCAGCATATAATGCGCCGTCAGCAAACTTTTACTTGTTGCCTACGCGAGGTTGGGAACTACTCATCGGTGTTTTTGCGGCGTTTAGCCTCCAGCAAGAGAAATATAAGTTATTGCCAGAAAAGCTGAATAACCTGCTGAGCATATTGGGTTTGCTGTTAGTGCTATTTTCAATTTTCATTTTCGATTCCACTACTCCCTTTCCAAGTTTGTACGCGTTAATTCCCACTCTTGGAACGGTGTTGATTATTCTGTTTGCCAAAAATGGCACCTTGGTGCAGCAGCTTTTAAGTCGGCAGTTTTTTGTCGGTATTGGGCTGATAAGTTATAGTGCTTATCTATGGCATCAGCCTATATTTGCATTGGTTAAGTATCGCAGCTTTACAGAACCCTCACATTGGCTGATGCTGTCTCTGTGTATTGCTATTGTTGCTCTGTCATACCTGAGTTGGCGCTTTGTTGAGGTCCCTTTGAGGAATAAGCAGACCTATAGTCGGCGATTTATTTTCACCAGTGGTGGTGTGTTGACGGTGGCATTTGCAATGACAGGCCTATTGGTAGATGCAAATCAGCTCTATAAATCCAATGATGCTGACTCGAACTTAATGGTGAAATCTTATCAGCCGGATAATCGACAGCTTGGCGCCAATAGCTGGAGCCAACTGCGCACTCTCAGTGGTAATAAGGATTATGGTGTTGATAAGAACAGCTATGACAGGACTCAGTGGTTTGACACTAAAGATGACCGAAAGCGTTTATTGATAGTGGGGAACTCGCACTCTAAAGACATTTTTAATGTGCTTACGAGTAGCGTCATCACCCAGCGCCAATTTCAAATAGCACGTTTCGGCACTCAGATAGGTAACATCGATGAGACTTTTTATCGTTCACCCAATTACCTCTTGGCCGATGTTGTGATGTTCGCATCTCAGTATAAACCTGCCGATCTTATTGAGCTCGAAACCATCGTTACCCGTTCGATTGCGGATAATAAAAAACTAATTTTAGTCAAAAATATTTATGAATTTGAGGAGTTTGGTCAGCGTACCTATGCAGACTTTCTATTTCACTTATTGCTAAAGGAGCGAGGTGGTAACAATGTTTCTAGCCTCGATATTACTAAAATCAATCAGAAACATTTTGAGCAGTTTTCTGACCGAGAATTTAAGCAGTTTACCCTGCAGGCAAATATGACCTTAATTAGGCTTGGGGATAAATACCCCACTGTTAGGGTGCTCGATAGAATGGATTATGTTTGCAATAAGCGTAAACAGCTCTGTTACGCCATTAATGATGATTATCAGAAATACTTTTATGACTATGGTCATCATACTGTGGCTGGGGCGACATTCTTTGGTGAACGGGTTGATGAGGTGAAGTGGCTAGAGAGCATTTAGTGGAGGGCTGAGGGGGGAAATTGTTACTTGTAACGAATTAAAGCTTGGTATAATGACGATGAAAGTAACCAAGCTAAGTGTTTTAGTCGCATTGGAATGATGTCACATAGCATTGAGCGGTTTTATAACGTAATAGGGGCACCGATTGTCACAGCAGGAACAAGATAGCCGTTTTATGAAGATGGCGATGGAGATGGCCACTAAGGCTGAAGAAAAAGGTGAGGTGCCCGTTGGTGCGGTATTAGTCAAAGAGGGTGAAGTGATAAGTGCCGGTTTTAACTTTAGTATTGGCTTGCATGATCCCAGCGCCCATGCAGAAATGCAGTGTATTCGCCAAGCGGGTAAAGTATTAGAAAATTATCGCCTAATAGATAGCACCTTGTATGTAACATTAGAACCTTGCGCTATGTGCGCTGGCGCCATTGTGCATTCAAGGATTAGTCGGTTGGTGTTTGGTGCCAATGATGAAAAAACCGGTGCTGCGGGGACGGTGATTGATATCGTACGTCACAGTGCGTTTAATCATCAGGTGGAGGTGACATCTGGTGTGCTCGAAACCGAATGTGCTGAGCAGTTAAGTGCCTTTTTTAGGCGACGTAGAAAAGAGAAAAAAACCGCTAAAGCCCTAGCTAAACTAGATGCTCTGCAAGCGATACCGGCCAAATTAAATAAATGATCTATTTATTCATGTGGCAAAATGGGTTTATACAAGGCGTGAATTGCAGCATCTCGTTATTCTCATCCACAACACCATAGAAGTACATCTTCCCCATCAACAATGGCCGGATACCTAATGCGATGGGTATCACTCAGAAGGGCGAATAAAAACGAAGAACTGTTTTTGTCTATTTAAGGTTTTTAAATGGCGCGTTTTCAGCTGTGTACGGCGACGTGCTGCAATATTATTAATCGCTTTCTTTCTCATGTGAACTCCTGAACTTATGGTGAGTAACTAAGGGCCGTTGGTCTTTCACTACTAGAGTGCGTTACGATCTTTCACTTAATTATTGTACTAAAATCATTCATCTTTACGGTAAAGAGTCGAACAAAAACTAAGCTCGAAAGATCTACAGCCACGATTCTAACGTTATCAGATGAAGCTTTAATGAATTTGTCTTGGGTTATGGGGCTCTATTACTGTGGTTGAGCATTTTCGATAACGACCTGACCGCTGTTATCTGCAGTTTGAGTAACATCTTCCTTTAATTCAAGTAAAATATTCTGGTTATCAATCCACACTAAAGTGTCGTAATAACGACGGATACTATCGACATAGTGAACCGCTTCATTACCGCGAGCATAGCCATAACGGGTTTTTTTGTAATGCTTACGTTTTTGTAGCAGCGGTAAAACCTCTTTAATATCTCGCCAAGCACTAGGATTGAGCCCCATTGATTGGGCTAATTTTCGTGCATCTTCAACATGTCCGAAACCAATATTATAAGAGGCGAGTGCAAACCACATACGCTGACTCTCCGGCACTGAATCGGGTAAGCGCTCTAGCATACTGTTGAGATACTTAGCGCCACCTTGAATACTTTGAAAAGGGTCAAGGCGATTTTTAATGCCCACTTGCTTTGCCGTTGGTAGGGTTAACATCATTAATCCGCGTACACCAGTCGGTGAGCGTGCATTGGGATTCCAATGTGACTCTTGATAAGCGGTAGCTGCAAGTTTGCGCCAATCAATATCTCCAGCGTATTTTTCAAACGTCGCTTGGTATTTAGGCAGTTTATTATCGATGGCACGAATAAAGGCGCGGGTATCGACATAGTCAAAACGTTTTACGTGAGCAAAATACTTTTCGCTTAGCTGGGCGAGGGTGCCACGGCGTTTTTCTATATGCCAAAAGGCTAATAGTTTGCTCATTAGGCGATCACTATTATTGGGCGGCAACAACCAAACAACCGGTTGTTTTTCTTTTAATATAGGCCCTTGGCGTAGCTCAGGCATAAAGCGTCTATTGATGTCTAAGCTGGTAGAGTCGGCAATGGTATAGAGCAGCTCGCCAGCGGCAATCATGGTGAGTAACTCTTCTGCGTCTTTATCTTTTTCCTGATCCCAAACCAGGTTGGGATTAGATTTTTGCAGTTCGATTAAGGTGTCAACAAATGAGGAGTCGCTGATCACCGTGATATCACCTTGCAGCTTATTGATATCTTTCGGTGGTGGAGTGCCTTGTCGATAGACTAAAACTTGGTTAACTCGGTATAAAGGTGGACCGACTCGAAACTGCTCTCGTCTTGACGGTGTGTCAGCCAGTCCTGCCGCAATTAAGTCAACTTCGCCACGCCTTAGTGCACTATAAAGCTCACTGATATTGCCATAAGGTTGCATCTTAAGTTCGAGTTCTAAGTATTTAGCAAAACGCTCCGCCATCTCGTAATCGTAACCGGAGTCACCTTGGCCGGTACTAAAGTAGATCTGAGGGCCAAATATGGTGCCAACCACTAATTCCGTTTTAGGCACAATGACGCTAGGTTTTTCTTGTTCCACAGCGACCTTCTGGCAGGCAGCCAGTAAGATAACGCAGCAGTAAACAAGTAAAAATCTTTTCATCATTATTATGGGTTAGCGCTTAAAATATAAAGAAATAGTCGTCGATTATACCACATTCTTAAGTGTTGCAAAAAAAGTGCAGTTTTTCATCAAGGGTTCAATTTTAGTATGACGCTAAATTAACATTTTGCTCAGCAAATCGACAAAAAATAGCGAGCACTTTCCCCTACACAGGAAACACTGTTTTCTATAACGACTGCTAATGATTTGTGGCAAACATTTCCCTATAATGGCGCCAGATCTGACCCTGCAATTATAATTTATAAGGTAGAAAGACGTGATGGAGATCATCCGCGGAGCCCCTGCACTTTCGGCGTTTAGAGTACAGAAGCTGATGGAAGCTTGTGAATCGGCAGCACTACCCGTGCGCCAAATCTATGCCGAGTTTACCCACTTAGCTGATTTGAAAGAATCACTAGATGAAAATGAAACTCAACAGCTTGAAAAAATCTTAACCTATGGCCCTGCTATTGAAGCACACCAGCCAGAAGGTCGTCTCCATTTTGTTACCCCCCGTCCCGGTACCATTTCTCCTTGGTCTTCTAAAGCAACGGATATTGCCCACAACTGTGGACTCGATAAAGTATTGCGTTTAGAGCGTGGTATTGCTTACTACGTTGTTGCTGACGACATGACTGCTGAACAAGCAAAGTCGTTATCTGCGCTATTACATGACCGCATGGTCGAAGTGATTTTAACGGACTTTAATGCCGCCGATATGTTGTTTGTTCGCACTGAACCTACAAAATTCAAAAGCGTTGATATTCTTGGTGAAGGACGCAGTGCACTTGTATCGGCAAACACCACGTTAGGGCTGGCATTAGCTGAAGACGAAATCGACTACTTAGTTGAAAACTTCAAACTGTTAGCGCGTAATCCGCACGATGTTGAATTGATGATGTTTGCACAGGCAAACTCTGAACACTGTCGTCATAAAATTTTCAATGCTGATTGGAAAATTGATGGCGAGGTTCAGCCTAAATCGTTGTTCAAAATGATTAAGAACACCATGGCTGTCACACCCGATAATGTCCTTTCAGCTTATAAAGATAATGCCGCGGTGATGACGGGTGCTACCGCGGGTCGATTTTTCCCTAAGCAAGATGGTGTTTACGGTTATCACACCGAGCCTATGCATATCTTGATGAAGGTCGAAACCCACAACCATCCAACAGCAATAAGCCCCTATGCGGGCGCTGCGACAGGTTCTGGCGGTGAAATCCGTGATGAAGGCGCTACAGGTCGTGGATCTAAGCCAAAAGCGGGTTTGACCGGCTTTAGTGTTTCAAACCTTAAAATTCCTGGTTTTGTTCAACCCTGGGAAGCCGATTACGGTAAACCCGATCGTATTGTTACCGCGTTAGATATTATGACCGAAGGCCCATTGGGCGGCGCTGCATTTAACAACGAATTTGGTCGTCCTGCGCTGGTCGGTTACTTCCGTACCTACGAGCAGGAAGTTAATAGTCACAATGGCGTAGAAGTCCGCGGCTATCACAAGCCAATTATGCTTGCGGGTGGTTTAGGTAACATTCGCGAAGATCATGTGCAAAAAGGCGAGATCACCGTTGGCGCTAAGCTTGTTGTGCTAGGTGGCCCTGCCATGAACATCGGTCTTGGTGGTGGTGCAGCCTCGTCAATGACATCGGGTCAATCGAGTGAAGACTTAGATTTTGCTTCTGTTCAGCGTGAAAACCCAGAGATGGAACGTCGCTGCCAAGAAGTCATCGATCGCTGTTGGCAGATGGGTGATGAGAACCCAATCCAGTTTATCCATGATGTGGGGGCAGGCGGTTTATCGAATGCCTTTCCTGAACTTGTTAACGATGGCGGACGTGGCGGTAAGTTTGAGCTGCGTAACGTACCCTCAGACGAGCCAGGGATGAGCCCGCTTGAGATCTGGTGTAACGAGTCGCAAGAGCGCTACGTTATGTCAATCGCACCTGAGAATCTGCATATATTTGTCGCCATTTGTGAACGTGAACGTGCACCGTTTGCCGTTGTTGGCGTCGCAACAGCAGAGAAAGAGCTGATCTTAAGTGACGAACATTTCGAAGACTATCCAATTGACCTGCCATTAGAAGTCTTGTTAGGTAAAGCCCCTAAGATGAGCCGCGACGTTGTTAGCGCTAAAGCCATCTCACCTGCGCTTGATCAAAGTAATATTACCGTTAAAGAAGCGGCGCACCGTTTGCTACGTTTACCGACTATTGCTGAAAAAACCTTCCTGATCACCATTGGTGATAGAACGGTAACCGGTCTAGTTAATCGCGATCAAATGGTGGGTCCATGGCAGGTTCCTGTCGCCGATTGCGCAGTGACAGCGTCAAGCTATGATGCCTATGTCGGTGAAGCTATGTCGATAGGTGAGCGTACGCCGCTGGCACTGCTCGACTTTGGCGCATCTGCGCGTATGGCCGTAGCGGAATCCATTTTAAATATCGCCGGTACTGATATTGGCTCGTTCAAGCGGATTAAGTTGTCTGCTAACTGGATGTCACCTGCGGGTCACTCTGGTGAAGATGCAGGCCTTTATGAAGCGGTTAAAGCGATTGGTGAAGAGCTATGTCCTGACTTGTCACTGACCATTCCAGTAGGCAAAGACTCAATGTCGATGAAGACTGCATGGGAAGATAACGGCGTTCAAAAAGCCGTGACCTCGCCAATGTCATTAGTTATTACGGCATTTGGTGTCGTTCAGGATATTCGCAACACCGTCACGCCAGAGCTACGCACAGATAAAGGCGACAGCGAACTGTTATTGCTCGATTTAGGCTTAGGTCAGAATCGTCTTGGCGGCTCTTGTTTAGCGCAAGTTTACAGTGAACTTGGCGATATCGCGCCAGATCTTGATAACTCAGCGACGCTAAAAGGCTTCTTTGAAGTCATTCAGCCGTTAGTTGCCAATAAATCAATTATTGCTTATCACGATAGAAGTGATGGTGGCTTATACACCACACTCGTTGAGATGGCATTTGCCGGTCACACTGGCTTAAATATTGATTTAAGTGCATTAACAGGGACAGACGTTGAGCGTCTATTTAACGAAGAGTTGGGTGCTGTAATCCAAGTTCGTCGTGAACAGTCTGCTGCGATTAGGGCCCAGTTTGTTGCTGCGGGTGTTCCTTGCCATAAAGTTGCCGAGCTAACAGATAGCGACCAAATCGCCATCTTTGATGCTGAACGTGAAATCTTAACTGAGTCACGTACCTCCTTGCGTACCATTTGGGCTGAGACCACTTACCGCATGCAAGCGTTACGTGATAACCCTGAGTGTGCCAAAGAGGAGCATGAGCTTAAACAAGACAATAACGATCTTGGTCTGACGGTTGATTTAAGCTTTGACCCAAGTAAAGACGTTGCTGCGCCGTTTATCTTAAAAGGTGCAGCACCTAAGATGGCTATCTTACGTGAGCAAGGTGTTAACTCGCATATCGAAATGGCGGCTGCATTTGATCGTGCTGGATTCGAATCGACAGATGTTCACATGAGCGACATTCTCAGCGGGCGGATCAGCTTAGAGGAGTTCCAAGGCCTAGTGGCTTGTGGTGGTTTCTCTTACGGTGACGTTCTGGGTGCGGGTGAAGGTTGGGCTAAGTCAATCTTGTTTAACGAGCGCGCTCGTGAGCAGTTTAGTCAATTCTTTGAACGCGATGATAGCTTCTCGCTGGGGGTGTGTAATGGTTGTCAGATGTTGTCGAATCTAAAAGACATCATTCCTGGTACTGAATTATGGCCACACTTTGTGCGTAACCGATCAGAGCGCTTTGAAGCCCGTTTCAGTTTGGTTGAAGTACAGAAGAGTCCATCTTTGTTCTTTGAAGGGATGGTAGGTTCTCGTATGCCGATTGCAGTCTCTCACGGTGAAGGTCGGGCAGAGTTTGCCTCACCTGAGGCATTAGCCGCTGCTGAAGCATCAGGTACCATTGCACTGCGTTATGTTGACGGTAATGGTCAAATAGCGACTCAGTATCCACAAAATCCTAACGGTTCACCTAATGCGATTACGGCATTGAGTTCAACTGATGGCCGTGTAACGATTATGATGCCGCATCCCGAGCGTGTCTTTAGAACGGTTGCCAACTCATGGCACCCAGATTCATGGGGTGAAGATAGTCCCTGGATGAGAATGTTCCGTAACGTTAGAAAATCAATTGGTTAATTAGCATTAGCGTATAAATACGCTAACGTTAACCGCCTCAAAGGCCCCTAAATATTAGGGGCTTTTTTTATGCCTAAATCTAAAATGAAAAAAAGATTAATTAAACAGGCGATTAGGTCAAATTTAGCGATGCATGTAATGCTAATTTAAGATGTTTTACCCTTATTGGGCGATGTCGAATGACTAAGTACAGTTATAGCAGGTTAGCGAGAAAAGCTAATGGAAAGGAGAACTTATAGAAAACGTGAATTTTGAATATTAAAAAGCCACTCTTATTGCTAAGAGTGGCCGCTTTGCGCTAACAAAACTTCAAGATTAATCTTGCAAAGAAAACTTAAATTAACGCTCTCTTGATGTATAAAGCTCAACGAAAACACGCTGATAACGGCTAACTAGACGCTCAAAAAATGTATTCATAATGGTATCTCCACGCTTGATTGATGATATAAGCGGAGAAAAGTCTTTCCGGGCAACTTCACCGGGTTAACTAGACCGTCTCCTTAACTTGGTGCTCATTCTATGCGAAATTATTTTTTTCATCAAACGAGAAAAATTATAGGTTGAGATTAGTAAAACTAATCATCTTTGTGTTGTGCTTTATAATTACCGATCACGTTATTATTTGTAAGTCGTTGTTTATATTGTGTTTGTGTATATTTTCGTATTTAGAGTCATTATTTTAGCGATAGTAATATTGTTGCTATAATTGATGTTATTTATGTTTTATCTATTTATGTGGATAAATGTATTGCTAGCGGAATAAATTACTTGTTTACACCTGCTTATCGCGAGCCCTATCACGGGTTAAATCTTCTGTCAATGATGGGTTGGGTGGAACTGTGTGCTCTAGCCCAAAACCCATTGAAAGCGAATGCATTGATTGATTTGAATCAATTCTGAATGGTATAAATCTCCTGCAGATAAACTTATTTTGTATTGCAAGTGACTGATATTAACTAATTTGTTGGTTTTATGCTCACAGGTTTGAGATGTCGGTCACATTAGCTGTTGATACTGTGATGGTAAGCTATCGCTTGATAGTGTTTTGCGCTTTAAATTACAACATTTATGAATTAAACAAACAGACGCAGTCAAGTGGGCTTTTTATAACGATAGCCTAGTTTACTGCATTAATATTCCTGTATAGGCAGTTACTGTTGTTGATGGGGATTTAACAATAGTAATTGGACGTACTACCTAAGGAGTCACAAATGATTTTAGAAGAGGTTGTTGAGCTGTCGCGCTTTCAGTTTGCGATGACGGTCATGTATCACTTCCTATTTGTTCCCTTGACCTTGGGGTTAGCATTTCTGCTAGCCATTATGGAATCACTTTATGTGATGACCAGTAAGCAAATCTATAAAGATATGACCAAGTTCTGGGGTAAGTTATTCGGTATTAACTTCGCGCTCGGTG
Organism: Shewanella sp. Choline-02u-19; assembly: GCF_002836205.1. Classification (NCBI taxonomy): domain Bacteria; kingdom Pseudomonadati; phylum Pseudomonadota; class Gammaproteobacteria; order Alteromonadales; family Shewanellaceae; genus Shewanella; species Shewanella sp. Choline-02u-19. The sequence continues at coordinate 2,236,888 of NZ_PJBE01000013.1, read as the reverse complement.
TAGCAACCGGTTTAGCAATGGAGTTCCAGTTCGGTACGAACTGGTCATACTACTCACATTATGTAGGCGACATTTTTGGCGCGCCACTCGCGATTGAAGGCTTAATGGCCTTTTTCCTCGAGTCGACCTTGGTCGGCATGTTCTTCTTCGGTTGGGACCGATTTAGCAAACGTCAACATCTTGCCATTACCTGGTTAGTCGCTCTAGGCTCTAACATGTCGGCGCTTTGGATCTTGGTGGCTAACGGTTGGATGCAAAACCCTGTGGGTAGCGAGTTCAACTACGAAACCATGCGTATGGAGATGACTAGCTGGGGAGAAGTGTTATTTAACCCCGTTGCACAGGTGAAGTTTGTTCACACTGTAGCATCAGGCTATGTTGCCGGTGCAATGTTCGTTTTGGCAATTAGTGCCTTTTATATCCTAAAGAAACGTGACCTGCCATTTGCTCGTCGCTCTTTTGCTATCGCAGCAAGCTTTGGTATGGCGTCTATTTTGTCAGTGATCGTACTGGGTGATGAGTCTGGCTATAAAGTCGGTGAAGCACAGCGCGTTAAACTCGCCGCTATTGAAGCTGAATGGCACACAGAGCCTGCTCCAGCAGCATTTACAGTGGTAGGTTTCCCTAATCAGGAAACACAGCATACTGATTATGCGATTAAAATCCCGTACGCAATGGGGATTATTGCCACTCGTTCACTAGACGAGCAAGTGACTGGTATTAAAGATTTAATTGCTGATCACGAAGTGCGTATTCGCAACGGTATGGTGGCATATGGCCTACTTGAGCAACTTCGAACAGGCAATGAAACCGCTGAAATTAGAGATGCATTTGAAGCGTCGAAAGGCGATTTAGGCTATGGCTTCCTGCTGAAACGTTATACCGACAAGGTTATTGACGCGACTGATGAGCAAATTAAAGCGGCTGCCAATGACTCTATTCCAAATGTAGCCCCTATATTCTGGTCTTTCCGTGTCATGGTGGGTGCTGGTGTTCTGATGTTGTTCGTATTTGCTGCAGCATTTTGGCAGAGTACGCGTCATCAGATTGAAGAGAAAAAGTGGGTACTTAGAGCGGCGCTTTATAGCCTACCGCTACCTTGGATCGCCATTGAATGTGGTTGGTTTGTGGCTGAATATGGTCGTCAACCTTGGACAATATCCGAAGTGTTACCGACCTTTATGTCAGCTTCAAACTTGTCGGTCAACGATCTGTTGTTCAGTATCATCTCAATAACCATCTTCTATTCAATCTTGTTAGTGATTGAGCTTTTTCTAATGATTAAGTTTATCCGTCAAGGTCCAAGTTGTTTGAAGACGGGTCGTTATCACTTTGAAAAGCTAGATGCTTAAACTGGAGATCTGATTATGTTTGACTATGAAATGTTAAGATTTATCTGGTGGGCACTTGTCGGCGTGCTGCTCATCGGTTTTGCTGTCACTGATGGCTTTGATATGGGCGTGGGTGCATTACTACCGATTATCGGTAAGGATGACACTGAACGTCGTATCATGATTAACTCTATCGCCCCGCATTGGGATGGTAACCAAGTTTGGTTAATCACTGGTGCAGGCGCATTGTTTGCGGCATGGCCTACTGTCTATGCGGTTTCTTTCTCAGGTTTTTATATTGCAATGATGCTGGTTCTATTTGCATTGTTCCTAAGACCTGTCGGTTTTGATTACCGTTCGAAGATTGAAGATCCAAGATGGCGTAAGTCATGGGATTGGGCATTGTTCGTTGGTGGCTTTGTACCGCCACTGATCATCGGTGTTGCGTTTGGTAACTTGCTTCAAGGTGTTCCGTTTAGTTTTGACGAATACCTACGTGCAACTTATCACGGTGGCTTTTTCGGTCTATTGAATCCGTTCGGCATCCTTGCTGGCTTAGTGTGTGTGAGCATGTTTATGCTACAAGGCTCTACTTGGCTACAGATGAAGACTGAAGGCGAGCTACGTGTACGTGCGACCAAAACATCGCAGGTGTTATCCGTACTGTTATTCGTGTTTTTCGGCGCAGCAGGCGTATGGTTGGTAAACGGTATTGACGGTTACGTTATTACTTCTGTTATCGACACTTACGGTGTATCTGATCCAACGCTTAAGACCGTAGCAGTTGAAGCGGGCGCTTGGATGGTTAACTACGATAAGTACCCTGTCACTATGCTATTCCCTGTATTGGGTCTACTAATGCCAATCTTAGTGTTGCTATCAAGCCGCATGAACCGCTCAGGTTTTGCGTTCTTCTTCAGTTCACTTGGTATCGCAGCGGTTATTTTAACCTGTGGCGCAGCAATGTTCCCATTCGTGATGCCATCATCACTAGAGCCGAATGTGAGCTTGACCATGTGGGATGCAACGGCGAGTGAAGTGTCACTAACAGTAATGACATGGGCTGCAATCATCTTTGTACCGATTGTATTAAGCTACACCACTTGGACTTATTTGAAGATGTTTGGTCGTTTATCACGCGACTTCATCGAAAAAAATAAGACCTCACTCTACTAAATAAGGAGCTTAGACTATGTGGTATTTTGCTTGGATTTTAGGTGTGTTGCTAGCCTGCTCCTTCGGTATTATCAACGCTCTTTGGCTTGAAAACACTGAAAATATGGATCGAGATATTGAGACTGAAGATTAATTTCTGATAAGTTGAATGGTCCTGAAAAGTCTCGCATTAGCGTGAAACTGACCCGTTAAAAATAGGTCAGTTGACAGTTAAAACGATACAATGAAAATGGCCTCATCTTTCGATGAGGCCATTTTTTTATGCTTTCATTTTGATTACTGCATTATTCACTATGTTTAACGCTTTATCTTAATTTCAAAAACAGCCTTTGGATAGATTGAAAAAGCGCGATTTGATACCAATAAGACGAGTAACTGGAGGTGTAAACTTCCGACTGAGTGGAGTCGCATCGTTAATTTAGCCACCGAGTTAGAGGTTGATATTATGGCCTGGTTACTATGTAGGTGTTATCGGTTTGGATGTTATAAGTCTGGGGATTATTGCTATGGCAGTAATAGGGGATGGTTTAAGCATAATGATAATGGCTGATATGGTGGTGAGGATTATGTAAGTGCACTTCTACAGCTGCACAGTAGAGGGTCTAAAAGGTATTATCCAGGGACTGTAGCCTAACTAGATAGCGATTACAGTTCGGCACGATAGATAAATAATGCAGTGTCAGTGACCATTTCAGCTACCGGTGTTTTATTAAATTTTTCAGTCTGCTGATCGACGATCAAATACTTTTGATTGCCGATTTTGTCTAATAATGTAACGCTATGACAGTTTTTAGACGTCCGTAAGTCGCAATTTTTAATCCAAGGTTCAGTGGTGAAGTAACTTACAGAGAGTGATATCTCGTTAGTCATTTCATCTTTTACATGGAGTACTTTTATTTCTGCTATTCCGTCAATGGTTCCATCTGTCATTAGATGGTTAACCGCTCGTTGATACTCTTGTTTATAGGTCTTACTATTGATGCTTAAAAATAAGTAAGACTCAAAACCAAATGCTTCAAGTTGGGTGCCCAGACTGGTGGCAAATGTTTTGCTTACATCAAACATAAAATCATTAGCGGCGGGGCTTCCAATATAAGTGGTATTGAGCCCTTCACCGGCAATAATCAATAATTTTTTGCCTTCAACTGGGTTCGTCTGTGGACTCGCACAACCTGCCATAATCACGATAAAAGATACTATCAATAAGTGACGAAACATACTTTTCTCTTGATGAACTGCGCGCAAATAGTGTTGAACAATATGGCGTAATAATGGATGGGCGTTTGCAGCTCATTATACCTGCTTAAAGTCTTATTAACCTTTAAACAAATAAATGAAGCAACAGTTGTCTGTTGCTTCATTTACCTTACCAATTTTTACATTAGCGCTTTTAGTTATAAATATTAAGCCTTAAAAATACTGATTTTCTGCTTAATATCATTGGCGATAAGAGTGAGGTTTTCTGCGGAATCTACGGTATCACCCGAACGTTGTTCTCCATCTCTAGCTAGTTCGGTAATTTGGTGGAGGTTACGGGTTATCTCCTCCGCGACAGCGCTTTGTTGCTCAGTGGCGCTGGCTATACTGCTCGACGCAACCGCTAGCTCACCAATACTTTCAGTAATTTTAATGAGTAGGTCAGTTGCTTCTTTGCCTTGAATAGCAGAGCGATCGCCCAGTTCATTACTCTGAGTCATTTGAGTCGCAGTCGCTTTGACTTGAGTTTGAAGTTGGGTAATTGTATGCGAGATCTCTGATGTCGACGTTTGCGTGCGCTGGGCTAAGGTACGCACCTCATCTGCAACAACTGCAAACCCGCGGCCTTGATCACCCGCTCTAGCGGCTTCAATGGCGGCATTAAGCGCGAGTAGATTAGTTTGCTCTGCAATACTATTAATTACTTCAGTGACTTGGCTAATCGCGAGGCTTTCTTTACTGACAAGTTCAACACTTTCATGACTGGTCGCCAGTTGTTCGCTGAGGTTTTGTAAACCGATGAGCAGCTGATTTAGGTGCGCGGTACCATCTTGCGCTGCACAATCAACTTGCTGGCTCATGAGCGCGCCTTCGCTAGCATGGTTGGCCACGTCACGCACCGAGGCTGACATCTCTTCAATTGCGGTGGCAATTTGGTCTGTTTGCGCCATTAAGCCTTGAGACTCTTCACCATTAAGCCTTGCCGTTTCTTGAGTTTGCATAGCATGTTCTTGCAGAGAGGTCACTGATTGCTGTAGCGAAATGATCAGTTCTCTAAGGTTGGTTGCCATCCTTGAGGCGCTTTGAGTGATTTTGTCGACTTCATTGTTTGAATTACTGTCGGTGATTGCAAAGCTTTGTGACAGGTCGCCTTTACCTAAATTGTCGAGTTGTACTTCAAGTTGTTGCAGTGGTTTAAGTGCTCTAAGCAAAATCAACGACAGTAGTAAGGTGATGATAATTAGCCCAGCAGTGGAAACAATCAAATTGACGGTGAGCAACTTACCACTCTCTTCATTGAGCTCTTTCATCGGCACTTGGCCGACAAGAGCCCAGTTCCAACCCGGTATGTTGAGTGTATATGCATAGGATTTTGCCCCATCATTGTTGATGAACTCCCATGAACCTTGATCCGTCAAGGCTTGCTCTACAGTGATACCATTAAGCACACTCTTGTTTGCTTCTGCACCAATTTCATGGCCTGGTTGGGCTACAATCGTTTGATCTGATTTACGAATAATGAGAAAGCTGCCGGTTTCTTCAAGGCGAAGATTGTTGGTTGCGCTACGCAGCTGTGCTAACGAGTCGCTGATATTAAAACCGATATAGAGAATACCAATGACAGCCCCGGCTTTATTTTTAATCGGACGGTAAACCGTCATATAGTCTTTACCGAATAGGCGTGCATAGCCCTCATAGGTTTGGCCTTGCAGTAAGATACTGTAACCGGGATGATTTTTTCCAAGATAAGTCCCTAAAGCACGTTTTCCATTGGCTTTTTTTAGCGATGTTGCTATGCGCATAAAATCATCACCGTCTCTCACAAATACGGTTGCGTTGCCGCCCGTTAGCTTGGAGTAGCGATCGACTTTACTTTTAGAGGAGTTGATTTGCTCGCGTTCATGTACCAGCGCAGGTGTGTCTATGCTTAATACTCGCACAGTTCTATCAGGCTTATGGAAGTTGCCAGGGTACATGGCTCTAAAGACATCTGCATTACGTTGGGCGAGTGATAACAAACTGTCGTATTGAAGCTCAATAAGATCGGCGGTGCCGTTCATTTGAGCCTGCATTGCAGTTTCTGCTTTTTCGGTTAATACATTAGAGGCGGAAATATAGGAGGTACTGCCTAACGCACCGAAAATAATAAGCGTAAGAATAAAAGTGACCAATCCAATTTGTTTGGCCACTGGCCATTTTTTATAATTCATGACGGTTTTAGTTATCTGTAGGATGTTGCGGTTAATCTAATAGAAATTAAGGATAAGTTATTTGATGTAGGTCTATAACTTAAGCCGTTTTAACTAAAATGCTAAAAAAATGAGACCTTAATGTGGTTAATCTGTTGGCCGACAATAGGATAAGTGTTTGCTAAAGTTTAAAATTAGGTGAAAGGCGTATCATTTGCCCCGACGAACAGGACAAATGATAGCGTTTTTAACTCTATGATTACACGTTAAGGACCGCTGTTTGGCACCATAGCGACAAAAGCCTTAACTCTTTGCATTGGCCATTAGCGGCAGCGGCGAGTCGGGTTGAGTTGACTTTTTAGGCCGCATAATTAAGTGATACATGGTAGGGACCCACACTAAAGAGAGCAGGGTCGTTAGCAGTGTGCCTCCTGCAATAGCAATGGCAAAGGGGGGCCAGAACCCGCCGCCAGCAATAATCAAAGGTAAGAATCCACCGATAGTGGTAATAGTGGTTGAACCTATGTGGCGTCCGCAGCTGCTGACAAGGTCAACGATGACTTGAATGTTGCCATCGCGGGTCGCAGGCACCTCTTCTAGCTCTGCTAAAATGACGATAGCGGCGTTAATCGCCAGTCCCATTAAGCCGAGTAATCCAATAATAACGGTAAATCCAAACGGATAACCGAAGGTATAAACCGCGAGTAATCCAAGTCCTGCTGATTGCATAGCACTGAATAATATAATGCCGGTTAACCTAAATGAGTTAAATGACAGGACCACTGTGGCAAATAGCAAGGTTACCACTAACACCAAGTTGGACATTAGATTGCCGACAGCTTCATTGCGCTTTGCGCTTTCACCACCAACCTCAATTTTGTAACCGCTGGGGAGAGGAATAGCATCGAGCTTTGTTTTGACGCGGTTGAGCACCTCTTGCGGTAATACTCCACTGGTGATGTAAGCCTCAATGGTATTGACGCGCTGACCATCGCGACGTGGGATAGCCCCGCGGCTCACCTCTATTTTACTGGTCGATATTGCCGATAACGGAATACCATTAGCATTGCTTGATACCAGCATTAATCCCGACAGTTTTGTTTGCTCTTCACGAGTGCTGTCGTACAAGCGCACTCTAATAGGCAGTGACTCTGTTTGTTCTAAGATACTGCCGCCGTTAATGCCAGTGGTTGCCATTTCAACCTGTTTGGCGATATCTGTTAACGACAAGCCACTCATTAAGCTAGCATCTTCATTGACCTGCAGCCATATCTTGGGCGCACCAGCACTTAAGGTGGCACGAGTATGGATAACGTCAGGGGTATCACTAAGTACCTTTCTTACCTGTTCGCCCAGCAGTTTGAGTTGATCTAAGTTAGGGCCAAATATTCTTAGCTCGACGGGCGCATTAAAAGGCGGGCCTTGTTCTAACTTTCTGACAATCACTTGAGCTTGTGGAAAGGCTAAGTCGAGTGATTTTTGTAACTCAGGAATAAGTCGGTTAGCGGTATCAAAGTCACTGACCTTAACCATCGCCTGTGCATAGTTATTCGCGCCTTGCTGCCTTTGTAATAGGTTGTAGTAAAAAGAGGGAGCATTACCACCGACAACCCAATCAATACGGGTTATTCCTTGAGTTTTTCGCAGTTCCTTATCCATTTTTTCAACTTGGATACGGGTATTATCAACGCTCACGTGAGGTGCTAGATAGACCTCTATTTGAAACATATCTCTGTCTGATGGTGGAAAAAACTGTTCGGTCATTTTGCCGGCGGCAATAAAGCCCATCACGGGTAATACGCCAATGACCACGGCTGACAATAAAGGACGAGACAAGGCAAAAGACAAGCTGCGTTTAAAGGCATTGCTCATCATAGGTAGCTTTATACCATGATGATACCAATGGGTGCCTTTACCATCGACACCAAATCGACCCGCAAGTCCGGCTATAATGGTGTGCGAGATAATAAATGAACCGAGCAGGGCAAACATCACTGAGATAGCAATGCCGCCAACAAATTCTCCTGCAGCACCCGGCATCAACACAATAGGCGCAAACGCCAACATGGTGGTAATTGTTGAACCAGCCAAGGGTAGCCACAAATGTTGCAAGGTCTCTGTCACCGCTTGGATCTTGCCTTTACCTTGCTGTCTGCGTTGAGAAATCGCGTCCACAATCACAATGGCGTTATCGACCATGATACCTAACGCGACTACTAACCCCGTGACGGACATTTGGTGAATAGGCAAGCCGATGTATTTCATACACGCTAGTGTAAATAAGGCGGTTAATGGCAGTGATAAGGACACAATCACGGCGTTTCTTATTCCGAGTGTGAGCATTAGCACGGCAAGAATAATGACAAAGCCGAGCAACAGGCTACCGACTAATCCGCTTAATCTGTCTGTGGTGTAATGCTCTTGGTCAAACAGCCATTCGATTTCGATATTGGCAGGGATCCCGGCTTGCATCTCATCAACCACAACACGTACTTTTTCAAGCCAAAGATCAACGCGGGTATTGTTAAGCATGCGAGCTGCAACCATGACTCCTTGCTGCTGCTCAACCAATGCAATACTGGTGGCGGGCATCTTAGGTTGTCGAGTGATCTTGGCCAGATCGCCTAAGCGAATGATCTGTCCATCGCTGGTCACTTTTAACGGGACTTGGCGTATACGTGCAATCGAATCCAGTTCACCAGAGACTTCAACCAGCGCTCTAAAATCATCATTATTAATTTCACCCGCAGAGACTTTTGCGTCAGCATTTTGCAGGATCTGGGCTATTGTCTTTGATGTTAACTGCAGTTGATTGACTTTATGGCCATCAAGTTGCACTAAGATTTCTTCAGTTGGTTGGCCATAAAGTTTGACAAAATTAGTGCCATTTAGCAGTCGTAGTCGACTCTGCAGCTCTTTTGCATAGCGGTTGAGCATGTCGGTACGCACTTCGCCGCCACCGCGCCAAGCAATGCCTAAAATGGCGGTGTTGGCGTAACCCACTTTGTCATCTAAGATGGTATTTTGCGCCGAAGCTGGGAGTAATCCAGAGGCGTCGGCAATCATATCTCTGGCGCGAGACCAAACAGGAGCCGTTTCTAAAACGTTGTCTTTGAGCTCAAGCTGAATAACCGAAATGCCAGGGCGAGACGTTGACTGCACCAGCTTTAGCTCTTCTAAACGTCTTAATTCACTTTCGAGTACTTCAGTCACAAGGGCTTCAACGCGCTCGGCGGATGCCCCTGGGTAGTGGGTGATAACCGATGAAAAACGATTGGTAATATCGGGGTCTTCCATGCGTGGAAGGCTTGAAATAGCCCCTAAACCAGCGACCAGTAATAAGGCAATGACTAAGCTAATTAAGCGGCCATTTTCAACTAATGCTTTAACCATCGTTATTACCTCGTTGCCAAGTTAGTTTGGCGAGTCACTATTTGGCCTGCAACCAACTTATGTAAGCCTTGGTCGACATAGGCTTCATTAGCTTTAACCGCGCCATTGATGAAGGCTTTGTCTTTTAAGGTGTAGATGATTTCAACATCTCGACGCTCAATGCGGAAACGTTGTTCACTGTCTTGGGTTAACACATAGATATTCCACAGACCGCGGATACCATCGGTAAGCGCAGATATTGGCACCCAATAGCCAGCCGAATCAATCGCATGTTGGTAAGTGAGGTAACTCAGCTCGCCATTAATAACGTCGGCATCAGAGGGCAGGGTCACTCTTAGTTCGACGGTGCGTGTCACGGGATCTAATTGTGCGCCGATACCCGCAATATTGGCTTGGTAGTCTTTGTCTCTAACGCGTAAGTTCACCGTTTGACCTGTGGTTAAGGTACTAGACACCTCTACTGGCACGCCGATATAAGCTTGCACATTATTGTCTTGGATTAAGGTAAACACTGGGCTACCTAGGGCGATAACTTCGCCCAGATTACGGCTTCGTTTACTAATGGTGCCATTGAACGGGGCGAGTAGATCTGACTTTTCAATTTTAAGCTGATTAGCCTGAATTGAGGCATTAAAACGACTTTTAGCGGCCAGTAAACTGTTGAGTTGACCCTTTAACTCATCTAGCTGCTGCTCTGAAACATAACCTTGCTTTTTAAGCTCAAGACTACGATTTAATGTTGCTGTAGCAAGATCAACATCGGCTTTATTTTGCGCTAAACTCGCTACTAGTTCATTTTTTTCAGCCTGTAAAAGTCGAGTATCGAGTCGGGCTAAGAGCTGACCTTCGACAACGCTCTCACCACTGTCGACGGTGAGTGCATTAATTTTACCGGCTAACTCAAAACCGACACCAGTGGTGTTACCGGCGCGGATGGTGCCTGAAAACTCTTGGGAGTAGGGGTACGATGACTCTGCAATTAACTCACTGCTGCTGACGGATTGATAGTTGGGTAACTCGGGGGCTTCGATGGGTGCATCTTGGCATGCAGAAAGAAAACTTACGGCAACTAAGCTTGTAAGCAGCATACGGCGAGTCACAGCCCTTTTAATATTCATTTTATAAAATCCGTTTGAGTTAAGTTAATGGTTAACACAATGTATGAAAAACGTTAAACTAGACTGCACAGTCTATTTCTAAAGAACTAGACTGTCTAGTCTAGTTCGTGATTAAATAGTTAATTGAACTATTTCAGCCCCCTAGAAAGAGCGTAAATGCCAATGGATGCACCTGTGATGAGTCGTAGCGAGCAAAAAAGAGAGCAAATATTACTGGCTGCAAAAGAACTTTTTTGCGGACAAGGTTTCCCGCATACCAGTATGGATGAGGTTGCTAAGCTGGCAGGGGTTTCAAAACAAACGGTGTACTCACACTTTGGCTGTAAAGATGATCTGTTTGTCGCTTCAATAGAATCTAAATGCCTTATTCATGGTGTAAACCAAGAAATGCTGTCTGATCCATCGACTCCAGAAGACAATTTAGCCTTGTTTGCCAAGCACTTCGCTGAGGTTATCACCAGTGCTGAAGCGATAACGGTGTTTAAAGCCTGCGTATCGCAAGCCGACACTCATCCAGAAATTTCTAAATTATTTTACAGTGCGGGGCCAGAAAATATACTGCGCATATTGAGTGACTACTTTATTAACGTCACCAAAGTAGGGACTTATAAGTTCGATAATCCACATCACTGCGCGGTCAGATTTTGCTTAATGACGTTTGGTGAAATGAGAATGAAGCTAGAACTCGGCTTAGATGTCTCAGATCTTGTAGAAGACAGAGTGGAATATATCAGCGGCAGTGTAAGCATGTTTTTAAATGCCTATCGGGCTAGGTAAGCCCAATATTTGCCTTGAGCAGTTAATAGCTGCTCTTTTTTACAAACATTAATCACCGACGGTGCCGGCCCTGATGTTACAAAGTGATCCTATTTTATTTAACAAACGTAATATACAGTCACAACTATAACGATAAGTCGTCTCCTTTTCTGCTAATGGAGTTAGCATGCACATAAAACCAATTTTCATGACCTCAATGGTCCTTTCAGCTATGGCACTTTCCTCTTTCACTCATGCAAAACAGAGCAAACCCTATTCGCCATTGAGTGTGAGTGTGTCGCGAATAGCGACCGGAACTGCGGCCGTCGGCGAGCAAGGTAACGAATTACAACGCGACCAGTGGATGTTCGATGTTAAGACCGGAATGCGGCTCAATAAGCAGTGGTCTATCGGGGCTAAGTTAGGTTACGACAATCTCGATTATGACTGGTCTTCAACCAGTATTAGTGGTCAGCAGACATGGGACAAGATTGAGCGTTATCGTGCTAGCTTATCATTGTCGTATCGTCCCGATCAGCATTGGATGTTTATGCTGGCGCCCAAATTACAGTATGCAGCGTCCGACAATGCATCATTAAGTAATGCGCAAAGCTATGGTGCTTTTCTATCGGCAATGTACCGCTTTAGCTCAGGCAATATGATTGGCTTTGGCGTAGGTTATCTCAACGATATTGATGAAGTCAGAACGGTGCCATTTATCGCGGTCAATTGGCAAATCACCGAACAGCTTAAATTGGGTAACCCATTCTCAGCAGGATTTAGTGGACCTGCAGGTTTAGAGTTGAGTTATACCTTGAACCCTGATTGGGACTTTGGTGTTGGTACCTCTAAAAGAACTAATCGATTTTTGATTGCTAATGATGAAGAAACGGCAGAAATTGATGAGTGGGTGAGCTTTGCGCGCGTAGGCTGGAAAATAAACTCCTCCTTTAGCGTTAATGGTTATGCCGGTTACTTCTTCAATGGCGAGCTTGAACTGAACCCACAAAACAGCAAAGAAGATATTGAAAACCAAGGCGCATTGGCCTTGGATTTTACCTACAAATTTTAAGCTGGAAAATGGATATTACTGGCCCAACATGGCTTCTTTTAAGCTGTTTTGGGCCGGTTCGTCACCTAACCAGATCTTGAGTAATGCCTGACGGAATGGCTCACTGGTGATAGTCGCTTGCGCTTCACCATTTTTAAACGCCGTGACGCCAGAGGTTTTACTTGCCAGTAAAGTAAACTGATCGCCGTCGACAATCTCTGCGCTAAAGAGCTGCATAAATTGTGCTATTTGCGTTTGAATTCCCGCGGTGTTTCCATCCGTTGCATCATCGAAGCCGTCATTGATGGCTTCTTTCATCTTATCGGCAGTAATCATACCCGAGGTAATGTTTAGTCTCACAGCAACGTTGTCAGCAGCTAATACCGCAGCGGTGTTATCGAGTACGGTCGGTACATATAAGCTACCGACATAGAGGTCGATAAAAAATTTACTGCGCACACCCGCGCCATTAAGCACTAGCGGCTGCTCGTTGAGCGTTAACGTCTTATTAAGCTCAACACCCGAGATCTCTTTAGCCTGTAAAGAGAGTGGCAGCAGTGCAGCAGCAATAACAATAGAACAGATAAACTTCATAAAAACCTCAAATAGAAAGGGACAGGGCTTAGCCACGCGTACCCAATTGATACTCGCCACTTTGTAGAAACATAATCGCTTGCTTTTGCTTCGGTGAAATAAGCAATGGACCATCGTCAAAAAACAGAAAGCATTTCCAGTTTCTAACAAATACATCCCAACGGGTTTCAATCACTTGATACTTTTCATAGCAAAAATATATCTTGGCGGCATCCTGCCAATTAATATGTTCGGCTATAGGCTCGGGTAGAGCGGGTTCTTCACTGTCCCAGGCACTTTGCCACGGCTCTGGTAATGCCCAAGCGTCTTGTTTGGCTGCCCAATCGCCTTTACCAAATTGCTCGGCGCAGCTACTTTTATTGCTTATCCATTTATTCCAAACTTCCATCGACGTCTTTTGAGAAAGTGGCTTAATTAGCGCTTTATCTTCATCGGTCACTGGCAGATCTTTATGATTAAAAATCCACTTACGTTTGTATTGTTCTAATGGAATATAGGTATCTGACACGCGACCTCTCTGTTGAATTTAATTAGCTTAAAACGCAGTGGTCAGCATTATATACGCAAGGGGCATAGATGGGGATATTTTTAATGAGTGTACTTGGTCATGGTTTGCAGTCGCGCGTGATAGGCCATTTTGATAATAACCCTAGAGCTGTCATGGTCGTTGCCGTGGCGCTACGTCACTGCCGTAAAGTGTGTTTTAAGATGACCACGTTAACAAACGCAATATCTCTTATTTTATGAAACCATTATCAGCCGCTTAGACTGTATTCCACACATTCAGCTATTTTAAAACCAAGCACTATGACAACACGTAGCAGGGGAGTTGATAAGTGTAACGACTTGAATTGGGTAAACCTATCCCTTGTAAGCGCACAATTCTAACACTTAAATGACGCATTTAATTACAACACGTTGCATTTATGTTGTAGGTGTATTATTTTGCCACCGATAATAATAAAGAAGGATTTTGTGTGTTGTTACTAAGGACTATCTCGCTATATTTTTTGCTGATTTTTTTGCTTTGGGGCTGCGCGGTAGATAAAAGACCTGATCATTATATCTCAGCTATTCCTGTCAGCCGCTCATTGGCTGCGCATGCAAGCCATCTTCCACAGCACAGTCAATTACAAAATGCGCTAAAGCAGCGAAACCTCATCATCTCAGAGACGGGTGAAATACTGCCTATTAACCAAAGTGTTTGTAATGCGGCGCTGTTTTATCGCGTCACTGACGCTACTTTTCCACAATATGTCGGTAAACATCAAGACTTACTCTCGGGGTTTTATATTGATGTTATAAGAGTTAATAACGACTGGGTAGTCGTTGATACTGACAATGATTTTACTCAGAGCCAAAGGCGGCTCACTTTACCTGCATTGGCGCTAGCGTTAACGCCAAAGCTTATGAGGCATGATGCGATCATCATTAGGCCTGAACCTGAGACAAGGCTCTCAGATCTAAAACAGTTGCTTCAATCAGCTAAAGCCCAATTTCCACAGCATTCATTGCAATTTGTGGTAGCAGAAAAGTACGTAGTGCAAGTCGAAAAGTCTGGCGTTAAAGGCGTATCAGACAGCCCTGCTCAATCTCATCCCTATCTTGCGGCAACATCGCTGACTTCAAATGCGCGTAAGCGAGTGCTCATGACCGTCGATAGTTTTGATGTCGCCGAGCCAATCGCCATCATCGTTGACACCCAGCCATTAACAGCCTGCATGCAGGCCAATAAAAGTGTGGTACTTGCACCAACACAAAAAATTATAGCGCCGCCATTGACTGTGGATGCGGTGTTACTTGCCAACGTATTGCCGTCTAATGCCGATTTTAACCGTCTCGATGAGCAACAACGGCTACTGAGTGACGGCCAATATTTAACGATTGATAACCAGCAGCAAAGTTATCCGCTGAGCAATAAAATAGACACCAATCGCTGTCGCCAGTTAACGCCCGGCGATGAGCTTTATCAATACTGCTTAGATAGACAACAAGATGGCGACACAGCCGTTACCACTCAAAAATACATCATGAAGAAACAACAATAATGAACTCAAGCAAGTTTTCAAACCATGTAAAAATAGTGCTATTACTGTTGCTCTTTGTGGTTTATGTCTGTTTAGAGTTATCGCTAAACATCTTACTCATCGATATGTACGCCCAACCTATTCAAGCGGTCTTTGGCGAGCATAGAATCACTGCGGAGAGGTTAGAGTTATTTGGTCGAACCCTTTCTGGATTTGGCTTAGCACTGGCTGTGGCCACCTTTATACCGGCGACGTTGTTTAATCGACTTATTCGCGATGAAACAAAAAAGGTAGAAGCGGGTAAAACACTTGACCCCAAAACCGCTCAGCTTATCAATGGGGTTTTCCGCCCGTTGATACTGGTATTGGTCTGGGCCTTAATTATCCCTTGCTTGAGGATCGCGGTTGATGGCGTTGTCGATACCACGTCAAATGATAAAAAGCTCAGTGCAGTCAGAGCCATTGTTTATAAAGAAGCCTATTTAGCAGAAACGGTCGCGATTGAAGGTTTCCCCGAGTTTGATGACATTGTTAGCGACCCTAAACGCAAAGATTTAATGGTGGCATTAATTCCCTCTCTGGCTTACTTCTCAGCAGGATTCAATAAGTTGATTGAATCTAACCTCGAAAATATGGCCGACCAATTTCTACTTAATCGTCAAGAAGTGGCTTTTATCACTGAGGCCATTCCGCGTATTAGGCAGTTTGACCGTACCTATAAACAAGAGTTGGCTCGTTATCAAAAAGCCAATAAAGCGTATTTAGTGGCGCTCAAGAAAGAGAATAACTACAGCCTGATTGAGCAAGAGCGGGTGGCGTTACTGAACCAGGCAAATGACAGTATTACCAATCATTGGAAAAGCTATTCGCAAGCGCTGCTCGACGCCGATAATTACCGTAAGGATGTGGCTGAAGATGCTAATAATCCGATAAGAAAGGGCTATAGCTCAGTCAAAGATGACTATTTTAGCTCAAGCTGTAAATCAGATTGCCGCCAACAACTTAAAGTCGACTTTGCTAAGTATCTAAGCACACTGAAATACGACACTGGAGAATCCTTTGGTGTTTACCTGACGGCAGATGATATCACCGTTGCCAAAATGCTTAAGTCAAAGTACTACCTTATGTCGATGTTCGAGCGTGGGCGAATTAAGTACATACACCGGCTGTATGGTATTCCTGAAGAGATGGAGTACGAGCAATATAATGACTCACCGCAAGCGTTAACGGTGGCGGTTGATGTCTTTAACAAGCAGGGCGTTAAGGTGGCTAACGATTGGACATTGAGTGACCAAAGAGGATTACATCAAGCCATTGAAGCCAAATATAAAGGCCGCGCCAAAGCGTTGTGGAATGAGTACCGCAAAAACGCTCGTTTTTCTGTCGCAAAACCGCGTCTAGACCGAGTTGGATTTGCCCGTTTACCGCAGGTGACTAAGTACGCTAAAAAAACACTGGGTAACTACTATTTAGCCGAATTCACCCCCAGTATTTCAGAGCGAAAATACAAGAAGCTGTGGCTCGCTAAGCAAGATAACATCTCCTTTATCAAAATGGTGACCTCTACGGCGGCCACTGCGGCTTTCTCACCTGGTGGCAGTATGTTCATGCTGGGTAAAGACGCTGTTAAGCTCGCGGTTATTCCGCCAATGAGCATAGCTGCAAGTTTATTGGCTATCTTTTTGTTATTTATCAAACTGGGTGTGTATTTGTGGTCAAAAAGCAAAAGCTATCTCACTCTAGCGATGCTTGCTGGTGCGATTGCTTTTGGGGTTCCGGTGGGCGCCTCTGTGACGGACAAAAATGCTTATCACGTTATGATGGGGAATTTTGCTGAAGCCTTCAGTACTGTTGACCCTTTCGATCGATTTTTCACTCTTGGTTTTGGTTATGTGCTGGATGTTGAAAATGGCATATTCCAAACTTATCGGGATCTTAGTGTGGTAAGGCTGGTGGGCCAAATCATCAAATATCGCCCGCCTTATCAACCGCAAGAGTCAAATCAACCGGTTGAGACAATTGCGCTTGAACATGAGCAATATTTTTTAAGAGCTTATGACGATCTTGCTTATGCGTGGTTATCATTTCTGCCTAAGCATTACGGCTTTGGTGAAGTGATAAAACCGTTCGACACCAACATTACGGTACTGAAGCAAGATATGAATGTTGGTGCTTATATTGGGGTTCGATTGGAAAATAAAAAAGTGGCAGCAGTTAATATGCCTAACTTTTTACAAAACTCTGATATTGGCTTGCTCGCAGAGCAAAAGTTTTTCTATAAACCGGATGTGGTTGGACTGGTTTCTGAGTTTGCTTCTAATTTTGACGATCCTCAATATTGGCTTCAACTAGGCCAAGGTGATGTTGGCAAAGAGTCGTTAATACAGAAGCTTGAAGTTAACATGACCGCTTATCTTAATCATCAGCCATCCACGTTATCGCTGCTGAATACACTGCATAAAAAGGGTCAAAATAATTTAATCTTACTTGAGCTTAAACGTACCAAGAAATACCGCTGCTTTGTACTTGGGGTCGTTGATGCCCAGATGATCAGTGACTCGATTAACGTTAATTTCTTCGATTATGAAGAGCTGCCTAAATGTAAGGCCGTCCTATGATAAAAAGTATTACTATTTCGATTGTTGAATGGCTGGCAGAAAACCTAGTGCTGCTGCTCTTTGTCGGTGTTTTATTTATTGTCATTCAATTTTTTAACTTACAAGAACATCAAGCAATAAGTGATGCGGCTAAGCACGCTGAGATTATAAAAATTAAACTTTCACTGATTACGGAACAATAACCATGACCACGGAAACTAAGCCTAAACGGTTCTCTTTCAAGTTTGATGTCTTTAGTCTAATGACGTTGGGAGTGGTGTTATATATGGCCTTTAGCGCGCATACGACCAACATGAAGAACGCAGAGAAGTTAAATGGATTACTGAGCAAATATGAGCAAACGCTAGATGCGGCCATTGCTAACGATAAAGTGACATTGGATCGCTACCAAAAAAATGTGAAAAAAGCAGTGCAGTCATTGTCGCCAAAAGAGCGTCAGTTGATGTTAGCCTTACTTGAAATTGAACGGAAGAAAGAAGTACTTTAAGCACTAAAGACAAGGTGTCGATGACGCCTTGTTCTTGCTAGCCGGCAAACGTGAGCGTGCACTCACGACTGTGCAACCGCTATTTGATATGCTTGAACTTCAGTTCGTCAACCAAGCAGGTGATAGTTGGTTGGTTAAAAATTAATCAAGCGATATTCAAACCAGCTGTTAAGTCTATTTATCAGCCAGAATGACTCGTGTGTCGACATGCTGCATTCACGCTATTGAGGTTAATCGCCAGCTTAGCTCACTTATCAATCTGTCTCTGTTCGAAGTTCACTGCTAATATTAATGAATTTGATGTTCGCTAAGCAGCAGAATAAGTTCTTTTTGTCATTTTAAATAACTGGCAGACAGATAATACGAACCTAAAAATCTCGAGGTCAAACGACAGAAGGTGTACGTCTTTTCCGCTAGTTACCCCTTCCACATAACAGAAAAGTCGAGTTAGGTGAGTTTATGCTGGCATATTAACCGATTGAGTCGGCTTAGAGCTGTACGCATTAGGGCAAAAGTGTCACTATCGATCATCTAAGCTGAACGATTGCCCGTTAGAGCGTCATGGGTGGGTATATTTTATATTAAGATGCAAATCGCGAGTAAGCTATTGGGCCACACCCACCTGTCGATAGACAGAGCTCTTAACAATAGCCTGTATCACTGCAAGCAACTATTTCTACTTAAATGTCAGGGACTGATATTTAAGTATCTAAAGTGCTAAGTTAGTAAAGGAGATAGCACTGCTTTCAGATTAAGACTGGCAAAAGATGTTTAATCGTTTATTTATTAATAATAAAAATTACAAGGAACAATATGTTACAGCTAACTAATTCTGTTTGCGAAGCCCTTATTTGTGGTGTTTGGCGTTTAATCCCAGTGGAATCAATTCATGGGGTTAATAACGTAATGCGTAGATGTCCAGAGTGTCACGCATCTATCAAGTTAATGAAGGGAAAAGAAGGACAACGTGCGTATTTTGAGCATGAAAAAAGAAACCCTGATTGCAGCCTTGTGACGTCAAAAGGGAAAAAAACTCTGTATGTTCATGCGTCAGTTAAAGTATCGGAAAAGGATAGAGAAGATAGTGAGAAACTTGAAGATCTATTATCCCTTTGTATCGGTAATGACCAAGTGATCAACGACGGTGACATTGGTGAAGATCTTATCGATGCGTGTGATTCGCCTTTATCTGCTCTAGAAAAAAGACATGAAATAAATGCTCGCGTAGGCCAAGGTCAATTTAAAGAAGAAGTGATCAAGGTATGGGGCAGTGAAACCTGCGCATTAACACTGACGCCTGTAAAAGAGATACTGGTTGCTTCACATATTAAAGCTTGGCGCAATTGTGAAAATACCGCTGAGCATTTAGAAGGCGCAAATGGCATTTTGTTGTGTGCTCATATTGATAAGTTATTCGCTAAACATCGCATCACCTTTAAAAATGTTGGGCGTGAATTTAGATTGAAACTGGCTGATGATTTAGACAGATCACTGATGACTCAATTGGGTATCAATGAAGGCGATGCACTCGCCACTGGCAGAATGAATGCCGCAGACCTTGAAAAGTTTGAAGATTATTTATCTCAACACCAAAAGATTTTTAATCTGTTAAATGAAAATAATATTGTTTAGACCCAATAAATAGCACAACAGTTACTATAAGTTGGTCTATTTGTTGTTTTACCTACAACCGAGTTGATAAGCAGTCAAATGAATAGGCCGGTCATGATAGCGGCCTGAGTTTTTGAAGCTTGGTTATGGTTAAACCTGCTATTTTGGATGTTTGAGGATGCTCATCAAGCTTTTGTCGATGATGCCATTGCCTGAACCTAGTTCAACATACGCTGGTCTTGAAATACGCCCTTTTATCACTGTGTTAGTCACACCGTGAGGAGGGCTTTTTTGTATATGGACCGGCAGGATTGATTAACATTGAGCCTGTAGCGTTAGCTACTCCAATGAATAAAGTGTTAAAAACGACTCCTGAGGCTAACCGCTTCACTTGAATGCGTCGTGGTGATGGGTTTGTTGAACTGCACCGATACGCTTATCGATAACCGTGTAGTGGACATTATTGTAGGACTCAGTTGCTGATGAATTTCTCTGTTACGGATAATTTTGACAGTAATATCATCATCGGCACTATCAATCCCCCCCTTTCATATGTGTGATAATCATCATTATTATTAGTGACTTGATGGAGATCATGTCTTTTTAGAGCCGTTATACTTTAAACTACATCATTATGGGTATTACTCTATGTTGATACTTTTTATTTACATCAAGAATAATTATAAAAGCAATATTTTGCTGGACTGTTTTAGGTCTTAATAGGGAATTATTATGTCTGCTTTAATAGCTCAAGCGGAGAATCGCAGTATTCAAAGCTCCAACACACAAGGGACGGGTTTTATTCAGCAAGTAAGGTCGGTTCGGTTTCAGCTCAAATTAATTGTTTTTCTTACGGTTATCTCTTTTATACTCCTCGGGTATAAGGGGATCACTGGCATGCAAGATGCGGGAGATTCTATCGAGGAACTTTACACTCAGGGCATGCAGCACAGCATTAGAGCGGGTAAAGTTCTTAATGAGCTCGCAAGTGCACGCAGTGGGCTTTTGCTGGCATTTCAGCATGACCCGAGTAGTAAGTTCTCAGATATGCATAATCACCCACTTGAAAAGCACATCAAGGCAACCCAAGCCTCTATCGATCTGCTGCATCACATCGTTGATAATGAGATTTTAAGCTCTCCTCTTGAGACAGACGAACGTGAGCAAATTAATCGATTAGCAGATCTACTGGATAAGGTTACCATTTCGGGATTTGAGCCCGCTCTCGAGGCATTAAGACGCGGCAATTATGAAGAGTCGAATCACATCTTACTGACTCAAATTAACCCACTGTTTAAGAATATTAATACAGAAGCGCAGTCATTTTTGGAACTACAGGTAGCCGAAGGGAAAGAAAGTTTTG
The DNA here is from genome assembly GCF_002836205.1 of Shewanella sp. Choline-02u-19. Classification (NCBI taxonomy): domain Bacteria; kingdom Pseudomonadati; phylum Pseudomonadota; class Gammaproteobacteria; order Alteromonadales; family Shewanellaceae; genus Shewanella; species Shewanella sp. Choline-02u-19. Next base: position 2,215,977 of record NZ_PJBE01000013.1, on the reverse strand, counting down.
AACTGTCTAAGGACAATATGGCTTTCTACATCTTATTAGTCGCGATGTTTTCCAGTATCAGTATGCTGGTGATCAGTATCAGTTCTACTCTTATTATTAGACGCGTTAGCCAGGCGGTAACGCAGCTTGAAAATACCGCTAACGATATTGCTAATGGGGATCTGACCAAACGTATCAATCTGGGTGGCGATGATGAATTTTCACATATTGCAGCGTACGTGAATCAGATTACATCCAGATTTCAACATGCGGTACAAAATACCCATGATTCGACGTCTAGATTGGCAAGTTCGGCCGAAGAAAACTCCGTGGTATCGACTCAGACTCAACGTAATGTGGTCGATCAACAGCAACAGACCCAGCTAATCGCAACTGCCATTCATCAGTTTTCCGCAACAGTGCGTGAGGTGGCTCAAAGCGCAGCAGCCGCTGCAATGACCTCGGAAGAGGCGAACACCGCAGCCAGTAATGGTCAAGCGATTGTTGATGAGAGCATTAAGGTGATTGAAACCCTATCTACAGAGATGGACGATGCAACCGAGGCGATGAAGCTCCTGTCGCAACATTCAGATGAAATTGGCTCTGTGGTCGATGTTATTCAGGGGATCTCCCAGCAAACCAACCTGTTAGCACTCAATGCCGCTATCGAGGCAGCCCGTGCCGGTGAGCAGGGACGAGGTTTCGCGGTGGTGGCCGATGAGGTGCGTAATTTAGCCAAACGGACGCAGGACTCCACGGAAGAGATCCAAAAGATGATCCAGCGTTTACAGCAAGGTGCTCGTGATTCTACGGTGATGATGGAGCGTGGGACTGAGCAAGCGAAGTTGAGTGTCGATAAATCGCAGCAAGCCGGCGATGCACTGCAGCAAATTATAGTCAGTATCGAACAGATTAACTCTCTGAATGCGCAGATTGCAACGGCTTCCGAACAGCAGAGTTCGGTAACCGAAGAGATAAATAAAAACATCATCAATATCAGCGATATCTCAGATCAGACTGCAGCTGGAGCGGAGCAGAGCAATGTGGCCACCCGGGAGTTAGCTATCCTAGCGGAGTCGATGCAACAGCAGATCGCGCAGTATAGAGTGTAGTTATTCTCATCAGAAGTACTAGGGGCTGTTGATCTTTCGAGCTTAGTTTTTGTTCGACTCTTTGTCGTAAAGAATCATGGCTTTAGTACAAGGCTTGAGCTTCTTGCTTAGCCGGCTAAGTAAGAAGCTTGTAACGCACTTTAGTTGTAAAAGAATAGAAGCATTGAAATGAATCCGAAGGGCCGCACTTCTTGGTTATTTTTACTGTGTTGCCGGCTGTTTGTGGAGAATGACTAAACGATATCGCTGCCGCCTTGCCAAAATAGCCAATAAACTGCGGTAAAAACAACCGTGAAAGATCAACATTCCCTAATTGGCTATGTAAGGCTTATGAGTACTTCAAGCTTCGCTTGCTAACCCAGCGTAAAAACTTCGTCGCAGTAATCCATAGCCTCAAATATTAAAATTAACGCTCTACACGATCAGTCAGTACAGTCGTTAGATTATTGCGGCTTTGTATCACTAGCGGGGCAATCGCTCTGCTGGTGCGACTATCAGCATCTATGGTAGCGGTTCGCTTGCTTTGCCCTGTTAAGTTGGTAAGGTATTGTTCATAAAGAAAATCAAAGCGTTATTGTTCTGAAGTGTTCATGATGATACACCTAGTATAAGAGACTTACATAAGGCCTACTCTCGTCAGTATTTAGGTTGGGAAGTAGAGATGGATTTTATCTTTCTACTGCCAAACACTCTTTATTCATGCTTGGTATTCCAGATTGAACTCGTCACTGTAGTGGGGGAGTCACAAACACCAATTTTAAACGGACCAAATAAAGTGAGTGTTTATGCGTCCCTCAACTTTTGAGCCAGCAATGCTTAGTTGCTTAAAACAACGTTTTAGTATCAGGCACTTAAGGATATATTAATGAATAATCTTCACACTTACATTGCAGCTACAAAAGGTGAGTTGAACGGGGTGGAGTTAGAAGCCTCGGAATCATTTGATAAATCATATACCGATCAAGGTATCGTCGTTAATTGCATCGAATCAATATTTCATTTCAACAATGGGGTGGTGATGAAATGTTGTAATGAAGCTGATATGTTGGAAGAGAATGAACAAATATGCGCAGAGTGTTGGATATCATATGAAGTGATTTCCGAATCTGACGATACGCATATATGTCCTCAAAGAAAGACGTTCTTAAATCATTGCCAAGAGGCTTTTTGGCTGAAAATTAACACGCAACAATAGGCACGTAAAAAGCGAATCAATAAGGACAAGAAACAATGGACTGTTTTCGTTGCTCAATATTCGCCCATTAGCAGGGCATTTTATGCTTCATAATTGAAGGTGTAGACGAAATAATGAACTCGCACATACTTAAACCACGCGCTAAGGCCTTCGATTACCTGTTTGATTCAGTGGTCGTCACTGACTCACAAGGCATCATTACTGATTGGAACAAAGGTTCTGAAGCACTCTATGGCTACTCCAAAGAAGATGCTATTGGTCAATCTGTTAGTATGCTCCATGTCCCAGAGGACACCGATCACATCACATCAGAAGTGATATCAGCGGTGGGAGAATTGGGGCAATGGACTGGTGAAATCAGGATGTTACATAAAAATGGCGATATTGGCTGGATCGAGTCGATGTGTGTCCCTATTTATGATTCAAATGAGCAGATGGTCGGTGCGCTAGGGGTCAATCGAGATATCACCAGTCGCATAAAAGAAGCCGAACGACTTCAATACCTCGCACATTATGATTACCTCACAAAAATCCCTAATCGTTACTTGTTGTTCGACCGTGTGGAGCATTTAATTGCACAGTCTAAACGTCATAAAATGAATTTTGCGCTGCTTTATATTGATTTGGATAAATTCAAAACGATTAACGATACCAAAGGTCATACTTTCGGAGATCAGGTCTTGATAGAAACCGCGATACGCCTCAAACAATGCATTCGTGGCTCAGATACCGTCGCCAGAATAGGGGGGGATGAGTTTGTTATTTTGCTAGAAGAAATGGCGAATAAGAATGATGTTTCGATAGTCGTTGCAACTTTAGACAAGGCATTTAATAAAGCATTCATTGTCGATGGTAACAATATTGAGGTTTGTTGTAGTGTGGGGGTCGCAATCTACCCTGACCAAGGAACCACGATGGACTCATTGCTCGCAACTGCTGATAAAGATATGTACCAAACCAAGCGGCGTGATCGCGATTAGCTCAAAAAAGCCTGCACATGGCAGGCTGATGCTTGTCTGATACCGATAACGTCAGCAGACGTTTAAGCTTGAATGTACGTCATGCTCACTAAGTCGACACGTTATCCAACACCACATCGTCTCCAATAGCGTGCAGTGCCGCTGTTAATTTATCCTCATGGCTGGCATCTTTGAGGCCTAAATCAAACTCAGCCCTAAACAGGGCGATACCTGTGTGGCTAGCACTCTCATATCGAGTACTCATGTGCTCAATATTGATCCCTAGTGCACTGATCTTATTTGAGATCTCGTGGACTAAACCCGGTCTGTCATAGGCAACTAGTGAATAACTGAGGTGGATATCTTCATTGGTGGCTTTCTTCGTTTTTGCGTAAGTTAACGCAACACCTTCTAAGCATTCTAAGCTTTCAACGAGTTCATCCCACTGTGCCGAAGGCACCTCTAATAATAGGATTGCAGCAAATATGCCATCGATGTGGCGTAGCTCAGAATCTAACCAATTACCGCCGTGTCGGCTTACTGCATGGGCTATTTGTTCTACTAAACCTTCACGGTCCATCGCTTGTAACGTAACCAGATACCTTAACATATTGATATAGCTCCATTAATTAATAAGTTAACCACTGTAACACTAGTGTCATTTTTGCGTAATATAATGCACAGCATTAGAATATGTCAGCGTAGTGCTTATTTGGTAACACTACAGTTAGCATAGTCGTGGATACAATCCCAGTTTATTTTACTGGCTTTTAAATAATCGAGGTTCTTAATGGAAACTCAGGTATCTCAGCCTGGACCTGCTGCAAAAAACCTATTGATAAACAATGGTACATCGCGCAGAGCAATCATGGACAAAGCTGCCCAAATAGGTGTCACCATTGGTGGAACCATGGTATTTGTGGCCTTGCTACTGATCTTCTTTTATCTACTTTATGTGATTAAGCCGCTATTCGATAGCGCTGAGGTCACACCGGTTGTAAGTGCTAAATATCATGATACTCAACCAGCGTTAATGGTCGGTAGTGATGAGCAGAATGAGATCATGTACCGCGTATCACAGCTAGGTAAAGTGGACTTTTTTGATACCCAAACATCACAACTGATCCGGACTGAGCAGATTAATACGCCTGCTGGCTCTCATGTTGTGAGTAGTTCAGTTGCCATGCCAAGTGAGCAGCGCTTTGCATTAGGGTTGAGTAATGGCCAAGCGATTATTGCAGGGGTGGAGTTTGGGGTTACGTACCCTGATGACAAGCGCCTCATCACACCTAATCTTCGTTTCTTAAATGGAAACGCGCCGCTGACCGTGGATACTGAAGGTCATGCACTTAACCATTTAGTATTTGATGTTAGCAGTGACAAAATGAGCTTTGTTTATCAAGACAATGACAAAGTATGGCGCATCTCTCGCCAAGAAGGCGAAGAGAACATGATGACCGAAGAGGTTGAATGGGTGACGTACACAGGCATTATTCCTGATGCTCCCGTCAACGTACAACAGAGGTTGATGACTCCCGATCACCGCCAATTAATTTTGAGCTCAGATAACAAACTGTTTGTTTATGATATTCGTGATGCCGAAGATGTGAGCTTACGACAAGTACTTGAACTCGGACGTGCCAAAGCCAAAGTGACTAATGTAAGTTTGTTAGCGGGTGCCAGCTCTTTGCTTGTCAGTTACGACAGTGGTTTGGTGCAGCAATACTTTCAAGTTAATGGTGAACAAGGGCGTCAATATCAAGAAATTCGTGACTTTAAAAATAAAGCGGGGATCAAGAGTGTCGCGTCAGAATTCTATCGTAAGAGTTTTGTCACCATTACTGACGAGGGTAATTTAAGCCTGCTTTATACCACCAGTCAGCGTGAGCTTTTCTCTGAAAAATTTAAGCTTAAAAACCCAGGTACAATCGGGTTTAGCCCACGTTCTAACGCGCTGGTTGTGGAAGCCGATGGCAAACTCAACCTGTTTAGCGTATCCAACACCCATCCAGAAGTCTCGTGGAGTGCGATGTGGAGTAAGGTTTGGTATGAAGGTTATCCAGAACCTAAATATGTGTGGCAGTCAACTTCAGGTTCTGACGACTTTGAAGCAAAGTTAAGCCTTATGCCATTGGCGTTTGGTACGATGAAAGCGGCATTTTATGCCATGCTATTTGCCACTCCGTTGGCCATTGCAGGTGCGATATATACGGCATATTTCATGTCTCCCAAAGTACGTGCGGTTGTTAAGCCAACCATTGAAATTATGGAAGCTTTACCGACGGTTATTCTGGGTTTCCTTGCTGGCCTTTGGCTCGCACCGTTGATTGAACATAATTTGCCCGGCATTTTAACCCTGCTCATATTATTGCCCTCCTCGGTATTGTCTACCGCATTTGCTTGGCATAAATTGCCCGCTAAGTGGAAGCAGCGCCTACCTGATACTTACCAAGAGATTATGTTAATCCCGGTGATTTTGTTTGTTGGTTGGTTCTCGTTTGCGATTAGCCCAGGTTTAGAATCTGCGTTCTTTGGTGGTGATACACGTATGTTTATCACCAATGAGCTCGGCATCACCTTTGACCAACGTAATGCGTTAGTGGTGGGTGTTGCAATGGGCTTTGCGGTTATTCCTACTATCTTCTCAATTGCAGAAGATGCCGTGTTCTCTGTTCCTCGTCATCTCTCTAACGGTAGTTTGGCACTGGGTGCAACAACGTGGCAGACCTTAACGCGGGTGGTGTTGTTAACGGCAAGCCCAGGTATTTTCTCTGCGGTAATGATGGGATTGGGGCGTGCAGTAGGCGAAACCATGATTGTATTAATGGCAACGGGTAACACCGCGATTATGGAATGGAGTGTCTTCGAGGGAATGAGAACCCTGGCTGCCAACATTGCTGTTGAGATGCCTGAGTCGGCCATTGGTAGTTCGCATTACCGGGTGCTGTTCCTGGCCGCCTTTGTACTGTTTATCTTTACGTTCTTCTTCAACACGATTGCAGAAGTGGTAAGACAACGTCTACGTGAACGCTATAGCTCACTGTAATTGTAGATTTATATGGATGTTTTGATAATGATAAATACTAATTTCATAAAGAGTAAGTCGACAATCGCCGTAAGAGGTTTAGCTAATGGGTAAGTGGTTTAAATCTGGCTCTCCTTGGATTTGGATGACCAGTGGCGCCGTGAGCGTTTGTTTAATCGCGGTACTTGGGTTGCTATTGCTAATTGCATGGCGTGGTTTAAGTTACTTTTGGCCTGCTCAGATCTATCAATGGGAGATACAAGATCCTACCGGTGATCGTTACAGCATTATCGGTGAGATATACGATAGAGAAGAAGTGCCTATTGAGCGTTTGTTGTCTGCCGGCCATACGTTTGATGCAGACGTTGGTGATACTGTTACGCGCTACCTGATCAAAACCGGTAACCGTGAGTTTGTTGACTTAGATTTTCGCTGGGTGATGGAGACCAATATTATTTCGCGCACTAAGCCGAATGATATCGCGGTCATCGAACGTAGCAAAAACGGTGACTTCTATGGTTATCCAGTGGGGATCATTGAAGATGGCCAGCGGTTAACGCCTGATAATATTGAAACTGCTTTTGCAGAGCATATCGAACGTGCTGTTGCGCTAAATGACAAAGCGCTCGATATTCAAAAAGGCGATATCGGCACGATAAACTATGAGCTAGAGAATCTGCGCTTAGAGTCACGCCGCTACGAGTTGGATAATGCGCTGACTGATAGTCGAAAAGCTGAAATTGAAGCGCAACGTTTAACGTTAGATGCTGCATATCAAGTTGTTGAAAAAGAGTTCTTTGCCCTTAAAACTGAAGCGGGTCGTGACTTTGTCATCATTCGAGACATGCGCGGCGAAGAGGTGACACTTAAACTTGATACCATTTTAGATGTTACTTACGCTAACCGGCTCAGCATATTAGGCAAAGTCGGGCATTGGTTTATCGGTATCGGTAAGTTTGTCAGCGATGATCCACGTGAAGCGAATACTGAGGGTGGTGTATTCCCCGCTATTTTTGGTACCGTGTTTATGGTGATGTTGATGGCAGTGATCGTGACACCATTTGGGGTGATAGCGGCTATTTACCTGCACGAATACGCCAAGAAGGGGCCGGTGACTAAGATGATCCGTATCGCGGTGATTAACTTAGCGGGTGTGCCATCAATCGTTTATGGTGTGTTTGGATTAGGTTTCTTTGTTTACATGTTTGGTGGCTCAATTGACCAACTGTTTTACCCTGAAGCACTACCAGCACCCACTTTTGGCTCACCAGGTGTTCTCTGGTCGGCATTAACTTTGGCCATTTTAACCCTGCCAGTGGTGATAGTATCGACGGAGGAAGGCTTAAGCCGCATTCCAAGCTCGGTGCGCCAAGGTAGTTTGGCACTGGGCGCGACGAAAGCCGAAACCTTGTGGCGCATTATCGTGCCAATGGCCAGCCCTGCGATTATGACGGGCTTGATTTTAGCGGTTGCCCGCGCTGCAGGTGAGGTTGCCCCCTTGATGTTAGTCGGCGTGGTAAAGCTTGCCCCAACACTGCCAGTGGACATTAATTTCCCATTTGTGCATTTGGAACGAAAGTTCATGCACTTAGGTTTCCACATCTATGATGTCGGTTTCCAAAGCCCTAACGTAGAAGCAGCGCGCCCCTTGGTATACGCTACTTCCTTCCTTTTGGTCTCGGTGATCGTGGGGTTAAATTTAACCGCCATTGGTGTACGAAACCACTTACGCGAAAAATATCGTTCGCTTGAGCATTAATTGACGATTATCCTAAGTGATAGGAAATAACATGATTTCAATAGATCAATCGGTAATGAAGACTGAAATGCTAGACTTAGAAAACTTGAGTAAAGAAGACACGGCATTAGAGATCCGTAACCTCGACCTTAAATATGGCGATAAGCAGGCACTGTTTGATGTGTCTATGCATATCCCTAAGAAAAAGGTCACGGCATTTATTGGCCCAAGTGGTTGCGGTAAATCAACCCTATTGCGCTGTATTAACCGCATGAATGACTTAGTTGATCACTGTCATATCAGTGGTGAAATTTTGCTGCACGGTCAGAATATCTATGACAAAAAAGTCGATGTTGCCGCACTGCGTCGTAATGTCGGCATGGTATTCCAACGTCCAAACCCATTCCCTAAATCAATTTACGAGAATGTGGTGTATGGATTGCGCCTGCAAGGCGTAAAAAATCGTCGTGATCTTGATGATGCGGCTGAGCGCTCTTTACGTGGCGCTGCGATTTGGGATGAAGTAAAAGACAGATTACATGACAATGCATTCGGACTCTCTGGCGGTCAGCAGCAGCGTTTAGTTATCGCACGTGCGATTGCGATTGAGCCAGAAGTTTTGCTGCTTGATGAACCCACATCGGCACTGGATCCCATCTCAACGTTGACGATTGAAGAGCTGATCACTGAGCTTAAATCTAAATATACCGTGGTGATTGTGACACATAATATGCAGCAGGCTGCACGTGTGTCAGATCAAACCGCCTTTATGTATATGGGTGAGCTGGTTGAATATGCTGACACTAACACCATATTTACCACACCGCGTAAGAAAAAGACTGAAGATTACATTACCGGTCGTTACGGTTAACTTGAACTGATAGAGGTTTATTACAATGGAAAACATGAACTTAAATAAACATATCTCTGGTCAGTTCAATGCTGAACTGGATGATATTCGTAATCGTGTATTGACGATGGGCGGGCTTGTTGAACGTCAGCTAGAGCAGTCTCTTGATGCTTTAGCGGCACTAGACTCTGAGCTAGCTCAGAAAGTAATTGAAGGTGACCACAAAGTGAATGGCATGGAAGTCGCCATTGATGAAGAGTGCACCCGCATCATTGCTAAGCGCCAACCCGCGGCAAGTGATTTACGCCTAGTATTGGCGATATCTAAAACCATTACCGATTTAGAACGTATTGGCGATGCGTGTGTGAAGATAGCAAAAGCGGCGCTGGACAAGCGCTCTAAAAATCAACAGCCTTTGCTGGTGAGCATTGAAAATATGGGCCGCCATGCGACGCGTACTTTGCATGCCACTCTGGATGCGTTAGCGCGTATGGACGCTGATGTGGCGCTAGAGCTGCATAAAGAAGATGCCAAGCTCGACAAAGAGTATGAAGGGATTATTCGTCAGTTGATGACCTATATGATGGCCGACCCTAGATCTATCCCAGAAGTACTTGATGTGCTTTGGGCGGCTCGTGCTGTAGAGCGTGTTGGCGATCGTTGTCAGAATATTTGCGAATACATCATCTATTACGTTAAAGGTAAAGATGTACGTCATATCTCCTATGAAGAGATGGAGAGAGACTTGAACTTCTAGTTTTGTTTGTTGATAAAGCAGACAAGGCCTGACAGCATTGAATGAATAATGAGACAAGCCCCACAGATTGATACTAAGTGGTTACTTGTTAAACTAAAAAACAGCATTTTGCTGTTTTTTTTGTATTTGGACGATAGACGAAAACCTCGGCTCAATGAATAATGTATCCGCATTAATGAATTTTGTGTTGAAAATCCAAATTTAAACCCAAACCTAAGCCAAATTCTATTAAATAGCTGGATCGGGCCTTACACGGCAGACTCTAGGTTGAGCTATTCAATACGATTTTAAATATGCGAGTGGATCAAACTCACTGAACAACCATTCGTTCAGTCTATTGATTTATTTACATGTCTTTGGTGAGTACAACTCACGGGCTTAGGCACAAAATGATAAGCCCGCCAGTGTATTCTTATATTAGCTTATAGGCTCCTAACCTCTGCCAGGCCCTGTCATGCCTAGCGAGAATAGAGGCGTATACTTCATTAACTGCGGTAACTGTATGTCGATTAAATCGAGTATTAATCCACCTGTTTTTTTCTCTTCTGTTTTCCTGATCACTTTAATGGTTCTGACCACCGCTATTTGGCCGAACCAAGCGCAAGACTTCTTTAAAATTGTACAATCCTGGTTTGAGTTAAAAGCTGGCTGGCTTTATATCCTAGGCGTCGCAGTGTTTTTAATTTTTGTCATCTTCGTGATGGTGTCGCGTTTTGGCGATATTAAACTTGGCCCTGATCACTCTGAACCTGATTACAGCTATAAAAGCTGGATAGCCATGTTGTTCTCCGCGGGCATGGGTATTGGTTTGATGTTTTTTGGTGTTGCAGAGCCGGTGATGCACTATCTTGCGCCGCCAGATGCCGATCCACAGACGATACAAGCTGCAAAAGATGCCATGAAGATTACGTTCTTCCATTGGGGCATTCACGCATGGGCTATATACGCCGTAGTGGCGCTGAGTTTAGCGTACTTCTCATATCGTCATAAACTACCATTGCTGCCTAGAAGCGCACTTTATCCAATATTTGGTGAGCGTATTTTTGGTCCTATCGGCCATGCTGTCGATACCTTTGCGGTATTGGGTACCATGTTTGGTGTGGCAACATCGCTTGGTTTTGGTGTGCTGCAGGTCAATTCAGGCCTTAACTATCTACTGGGTGTGCCTGTAAATGCTTACGTCCAAGTGGGCTTAATTATCGTTATTTCGCTTATTGCCACTGTATCGGTGTTCTCCGGCCTTGATAAAGGGGTGAAACGCTTAAGTGAACTTAACTTAGGTTTGGCGATACTATTACTTGTTTTCATATTGATATTTGGCCCAACAGTAGAACTGTTACAAGCTTTTGTACAAAACACTGGCGGCTACTTGAGCGACATTGTTGGTAAGACATTTAACTTATATGCCTATGAGCAGAAGAACGATTGGCTCGGTGGTTGGACGTTACTTTATTGGGGCTGGTGGATCTCATGGTCACCATTTGTAGGGACTTTTATTGCTCGTGTGTCACGTGGTCGTACTATCCGTGAGTTTCTAATCGGTGTGCTATTTGTGCCATCGGCGTTTACCTTCTTATGGATGACAGTATTTGGTAATTCTGCCATTGACGCCATAATGAACCAAGGCGCAACTTATTTATCTGATGCGGTTTCATCAGATGTATCTGTAGCGCTATTTGTGTTTTTTGAGCACATGCCATTTTCTACCTTGTTATCGACAATCGCATTATGTTTGGTAATAACCTTCTTCGTCACTTCATCAGATTCAGGTTCGTTGGTGATTGATAACTTAACCTCGGGTGGCGATCACAATGCACCCGTATGGCAACGGATTTTCTGGGCCATGTTACAAGGCATAGTGGCGTCAGTACTGTTGTTAGCAGGCGGGTTACAAGCCTTACAAACAGCAGCGATAGCCAGTGCATTGCCGTTTCTAATTGTGATGCTGCTGATGTGTTTTGGACTGTTTAAAGCATTGCAGGATGATTGGTTAAAGATCAATAGCGTGCAATCCCATAATACCAGCGTGCAATTCACCAAGACTAACGTCAGTTGGGAAGATCATATCGATGTTCTTGTCTCACATCCTAGTGAGGCTCAAGCGTTAGGTTTCTTGGAAGAAGTGGCAAAACCCGCATTAAATAAGGTCTGTGAGACTTTTAATAGCAAGGGCGTAGCGGCAGAGTTAAAGAACTTTGATAGTCGTATTCGCTTCGTCATTGCTAACGAGGAACATGATGACTTTGTTTATGGATTGCGGATCCGTGCCTTTAGTATTACCAACCCGATTGAAAGCGAAGTTGCAGAAGGTGACTCTGAGTATTATCGGGTTGAAGTATTTTTAGAACACGGTGGACAACATTACGATGTGATGGGCTTTACTCAGGAGCAAGTATTGGCTGATGTGGTTACGCAGTACGAGAAGTACCTGCATTATCTCCATCTTTCCAGTTCTGAGTATTTAGGCAGTGAAGTCTAGCGACCGATATATGACTGAATGCAAATTCAATAATTAGCGCAGTTTTAGGGTCGTAAGTACATTGAAAAAGGTTAGCTTCAATACGCAATTTAACAGTGTAATGGGCTAGCCTTTGTTATTTCAGCAAAGTTTGGCTGATTGATCATCGAACTCAGTTACAGCTGATATATTTCAGTGTTAGTATTAGATTCATAGAGACATTAAACCGAAACGAGATATACCAACATGGCAGCAGCACCAGGGCAAAGTAAGTTAGATAAAGTACTAGCCGAAGCACGAGATTATAAAGCCAAGCGTGAAACGGGTTACCGTGAGCAAGCACTTAAGCTTTATCCTTGGGTATGTGGCCGTTGTACTCGTGAGTTTAACAATGCGAACTTGCGCGAATTGACAGTGCATCATCGTGATCATAACCACGACAATAACCCATCCGATGGTACCAACTGGGAATTACTCTGTTTATATTGTCACGACAATGAGCATTCAAAGTTTGAAGAATTGATCCAGTACGGCGCCACGACCGAAGTTAAGATGGACACTGCGACGTACAATCCCTTCGCCGATCTAAAAAGTATGCTCAACAAAAAGTAATCGCACTTTAAGTTAAGACACATAAAGCCGTCGATTAACGATGAAAAAAGCCGCTAATTGCGGCTTTTTTACGTTAAATTGAACCGTCTTCGGTTGCTTTAAGTCTTGCTTCGGCTTCCAACCATTTAGCGCGGCTTAAAATAGCACTATTTTCGCCATCAAGCATGTCGGCCTTACGTTGTTCAAGTTTGGTCCACACTCGCGCTTTGGTCTCATCGCTGGCGTTACCCCATCCTACTATTTCGTCAATATGGCGATAACAACCCATACAGTAATCATCTTCATTTAGCCCACAGCGAGCCACGCAGGGTGATTGCATTTTATTGTGCACCTGTTCTAATTTGCGACGAAGTGTAATACCTATTACGTTAAATTTATAGTTAACTTGAACTAGGCGATCCTGTTTATTAATATTATTTATATATTAATTCTTTTAAATCATAACGTTGATTTCTATTGGTGGTAGAGAAGCGGTTGACTTCACTGCATCAATTCAAGGCATATTGATGGGGTCGGTGACTTGAACCATAATGTGTGCCGAGGGCTTAGATTCGCCTCGGTGTTTTGAAGGCCTACAGAACGCCGACAATATGATTAAATTATTAATACAACGAGTATAAAGTAGCTAGAATTAAGTGACGAAGTTATCTGTTCGCGAGTGATTTACTTAACGTGAGCTCTAGGTTCTTATCGTAACCATTAGTTTATGTAAGCGATCTAAAACCCTAATGTGTGTTAGTTGTAGGTCTAGCAGAGAACGGATGTTAGAATTTAACTAAATAATTTATTAGTTGATAGTATTCAATATGTTGTATTTTAATGGAGGCTTTATGAAAGCGGTGTTTCGCTTTTGCTTTGTCATTGTTACGGCTGTGTTGGTTGCCGGGTGTTCCCTGTTAGAGATCAAGTTAGAAAGTGGCATTGAGCCGTTACCTAAAGATCAGTTAAATATGCGCGTTTTTAGCCGAGATTTTAGTACGGTATTTTATAGTCAGGTGGAAAGTGCCGCCGATCTAATAGAGCGCAACAGCGACAGTGTTCCCATTAAGTCGAATACACTGATGTGGAAAATTAATGCCGAGCAGAATCTGCAACATACCATATTTCAAGCATCTCCTACTGCAGCCATGGTTGATACCTGGGTGTTTACCGAACAAATGGTGCAATTCTTTGAATCCGGCGCCGGTAAGAATGTGTTTGGTGAACAGCAGCAAACGGCTATCGACGTGAGTCAGCATCTGAGAGATCAGTTTGAACGCACGATTAAAAAATTTGGTGCGGCAAGTTTCCAAAAGAACCAGAATTTCGTTAAGCAATATGTTGCACTGTACCCGATTAATGATATGTCATTTACGCGTCAGTCAGCCTTTACTGATTGGTTAGAGTACAATGAAATCAATGAGTTTGATGCGGTAACCACCTTTGGTACCGTGCCTGAGGTAATGAGTGATATTTCTGACAGAATGGCAATGATTGCCGAGCAAATGCCAAAGATATTGGGCTGGAAAGCAGAGCTTTATGCATTACATTCCAATATTAACGCCGATGAAGTGCAAGCCACTTTAATGAGTATTAGTGATACCTCAGCCAAGTTTCAGCAACTCATGGCGCAAAGCCCCGAGATGATGCAAGCGCTAGCGGTCGATCTGCGCAGAGAGTTAACGCCACTGTTAGCGCAATTGAGTGCATCAACAGACGATAAGCTGGCGCAATTGTCAGTTGAGCGACAAGCGCTAGAGTTGATGGTGAAAAACGAGCGTATTGCATTAGAAGCCATGGTGACGAGAGAGCGCGCTGCAGCGGCAGTTGATTTAGAGAAAATATCTGAGCAAACCGTTAAAGTGGTTTTTGAAGAGATCACTAAAACGCTCAAGAGCCTAATACTCTATTTTGTATTGTTCTTGCTGGTGGTCTTTTTTGCTCCGCTGGGGCTTGGCGTATGGCTGGGAAGGCGGATGCAAGTTAAAAAGCAAGATTCAATAGCGCCATAACCCTTGCGGTAAAGAGCTGTGATAAACTGGCGTTACTTATCTAAAAGGAGACTTAAAAAAGTCTCCTTTTATTGTTTAAAGCGGTTCTAATGTCTTTTAACATCAACGTCGAATCAATGTTTATCTCATATGCAGCAACATAATAGCCCAAGATCAGCCTTTGCGACTCAATTCAAACAGCTCGACAGCTTGCTGAACTTGAGCCGTACACTTTGGCAAAACCGCAGTTTTGAATGTCGTGAATTACCCTGGGGTGATGCTTTTCCGACGCTAGCGAGATCGGTTTGGCAAATTGCAGATGATGAACTTGATACTATTGATGCCTGTCAGTTAAGCCTAAGTGAGCGATTACTACCGTCGTTAAAGCAAGATCTACAGGCCGCTGGAAGCGATTGGGACTTAAACTTATTACTCCCGGAGATTGCAGCGGCTATATCCACTGAGCCTGCAGAAATAATTCCATCATTAAATGATGTAAGCACTGGGTCATTTAATGATGAAAGTATTTGGCCATTAGCATTACTGCAAGCGAATGATATGGCCCATTTTAGTGCGCATATAAAAGGGCGTAAGTGGCAACAGATCACGGCTTTTGTTGAACATTTGCCGGATACTAAACTGCCTGTGCTTGAATGGTGTGCTGGAAAAGGGCATTTAGGGCGCTTGATCGCAAAAGCGACAGGGCGCAGCGTGGTAAGTTTAGAGTGGCAGCAGAGCCTGTGCGCTGCAGGTGAGCAGTTTGCAGATAAATGGCAGTTACCACAGCGTTTTGTCTGTGCTGATGCGTTTGCGGAGCAGCAAGGCCAGCTTGAGGAGCAACAGCTGGCTGTAGCGCTGCATGCTTGCGGTGATCTGCACGTTACCTTGTTACAGCACGCCAGTAATGCTGGGACTCGGCAAGTGGTGATATCGCCGTGTTGCTACCATCTTATTCAGGCTCAGTATTACCAGCCACTCTCAATGACGGCTAAAACAAGCGATCTGCTGTTGACTAGAGCAGATCTGCAGCTGCCTTTGCAACAAAGCATGATAGCCAGTGCTAAAGGTAATCAATATCGGCTGCAAGAGATGGCATGGCGCTTAGGATTCGATTCTTTGCAACGTGAGATGCGTCAAGTGGATGAGTATTTGCCTATTCCATCTATTAAGCAAAGTCAGCTCAATGGTGAGTTTGAAACGTTCAGTCGCTGGGCCGCAGACACCAAGAAAGTGCCCTTGATTGATTCGATAGACTGGGCACATTATCAAGCCAACGGGCGTGAACGACAGCGACTGACTCGTCGCATCGATTTGGTGGCCCATCTTTTCAGAAGCGTATTCGAAAAATGGCTATTACTTGACCGAGTTTGCTTTTTAGAAGAGAGCGGTTACCAAGTAAAGTTGAGTGAATTTTGTTCAAACAGTATTACGCCTCGAAATGCGATAATTAGTGCATTTAAATAGAAAAATGACAGTTTGATAATTTAATAAGTGCGTAACAAATTGTTTATTAAGTTGTAATTGAGTCAGTGATGATTGAATCTGACGGTAAAGTGGTGCCATTTTTAGAGCAAAGTTGATGATAGAGTGGATTTAAAGGTCTCAGTTATGAGGTTTTTTATTGAATCATCTGCTTTTTCTTGTTCAAATGGCTGGTTAATAATAAATAATTATCTTCATTGGTCGTAAATTGGCCAGTTTAGTGAGCGATTAAATACAGTTTCATGAAATATTCCCGCGTTTTTATCAATAGCATGGCCTACGAATTAGCGCCTGAAGTTGTTTCAACTTCGGAGCTTGAATCTCGTTTAGCGCCGTTATACAAAAAGTTTCGTATTCCGATGGGGCAACTTGCTGCATTGACTGGGATCCATGAAAGACGTTGGTGGCCAAAAGGGCACAGATTGTCTGACGGAGCATTAGCTGCGGCGCACAAGGCGATTGATGAAACTGGCGTCGATATCAGCGATTTAGGCGCAGTGGTTTACACTGGCGTTTGCCGTGACCAACATGAACCCGCAACAGCATGTCGTATCGCCGCTGAACTTGGCGTCTCTAAAAATACGGCAATTTATGATATCAGTAACGCGTGTTTAGGCGTGTTGTCAGGTATTTTAGATATTGCTAACCGCATTGAGTTAGGCCAAATCAAAGCCGGTCTGGTGGTTTCTTGTGAGTCTGCTCGCCATATTGTGGATATCACCATCGACAAAATGCTTGCTGAACCGACGATGCAAAACTTTGCATCGTCGCTAGCAACATTAACCGGTGGCTCTGGTGCCGTTGCTGTTTTGCTTACAGATGGCAGCCTCAATTTAAAAGGTGATCGTCAGCATCAGTTGTTAGGTGCAAGTCATCTTTCAGCGCCGCAACATTACGATTTGTGCCAATGGGGACTCGAAGAAGCGGGTCCGCAGTTATACCGCGAATTTATGCGCACCAATGGTGTGGCTTTGCTTAAAGAGGGTGTTGAGCTTGCGCGCCATACTTGGAGCCACTTCTTAGATCAGCGCAGCTGGTTAGTTGAGCAAGTAGATAAAGTTATTTGTCACCAAGTGGGTTCGTCAAATCGTCGTAATGTTCTGCAAGCACTTAACATTCCTGAAGAAAAAGAGTTTCCGACTTATAGATTACTGGGCAACATGGGCACGGTTTCATTGCCCGTTACCGCTGCTATGGCACATGACCAAGGCTTTTTGAAAAGCGGCGACCAAGTGAGCTTTTTAGGCATTGGTAGTGGCTTAAATTGCATGATGTTGGGGCTTAAGTGGTAACACCACTGGCCAGCAGCACTCGTTCGCTGGTAAGCCTTACGCATTTATCATAAGTCCAGTATAAAATTATAGGAAGCGTCATGTTAGACACCCTACACCCATTTAAACGTAATTATTTAGATAGAAACGGCAATAAACTTCAGTATGTGAATGAAGGTTCTGGCGACCCGGTCGTGATGGTTCACGGTAACCCGAGCTGGTCGTTTTATTATCGTAATCTTATTAGCGCGCTAAGCGGTAAGCATCAATGCATAGTGCCTGATCATATTGGTTGTGGCCTTTCTGATAAGCCTGATGACAGCGGTTACGATTACACTCTGAAAAGTCGTATAGACGATCTTGAAGCCTTGCTTGAGCATTTAGACGTTAAAGATAATATTACGCTTGTTGTCCACGATTGGGGCGGCATGATTGGTATGGGTTACGCTGCTCGCTATCCTGAACGTATTAAGCGTTTAGTTATTCTCAATACGGGCGCGTTTCACCTTCCGAAAACAAAACCTTTTCCGTGGGCGCTTTCAATCTGCCGTAATACCCTTCTAGGGACATGTTTGGTGCGTGGCTTTAATGCTTTCTCATCGGCAGCGTCTTATGTGGGTGTGAAGCGTAAGCCGATGCATAAAGATATCCGTCAGGCCTACGTTGCCCCGTTTAACTCGTGGGCAAACCGTATCTCCACTTTACGTTTTGTGCAGGATATTCCGTTAAAGCCGGGCGATCGTAATTATGAGATGGTGTCAGACATTGCCGCAAGCTTAGATAAGTTTGCCAATGTGCCCACCGTGATCTGCTGGGGACTGCAAGATTTTGTGTTTGATAAGCACTTTTTGGATGAATGGAAACAAAGAATGCCCCATGCACAAGTGCATGAGTTTGCTGATTGTGGCCACTATATTCTTGAGGACGCTAGCGATGAAGTCATTGCTCATATCAACACCTTCATCGATGAAAATAGCATTGAAGCAGTACAAGACTCGTTGGCGTAAATAGAATGATTAGCCCGCTTGAGCGTCAGCACGTTGGTGCCAATCTTTGTCGTCATCTTGTCGACGCTGCCAACCACATACCTGACTCTCTTGCTGTTGCTGTACAACACTCCCGCGGTCAAGCACTTGACCGCTTAAGCTATGAAGAGATGGACTTTCAAACGCTTAATGCTAAAAGCGATCACATCGCTGCCGCATTGATCCAGTTTGGGCTGACTCCAGGCATGAAAGCGGTGCTGATGGTCACTCCCAGTATCGATTTCTTCTGTTTGACCTTTGCGCTGTTTAAAGCGGGTATTATCCCTATTTTGGTCGATCCTGGAATGGGAATTAAAAACCTCAAACAGTGTTTTATTGAGGCCAAACCAGATGTGTTTATAGGGATCCCTAAAGCGCATGTCGCTAGACGTTTGTTTGGCTGGGGCAAGCACAGTGTCAACCACCTGATCTCAGTGGGTGGTGGTAGGCTCGTTAATGGCTTAACGGGTGCCGTTAACCTAGAACAAATAGTCAAAGAGTGTGATAACACCACCTTTAAACTGCAATGGCTAGCGGATGACGCTATGGCGGCGATTCTGTTTACCAGTGGCAGTACGGGCACGCCAAAAGGGGTGGTCTATTCCCATAAAATGTTTGAAGCACAAATTAGTGCGCTTAAACATGATTACGCCATCAAATCGGGTGAGCGCGATTTGGCCACTTTCCCGCTATTCTCCTTATTTGGGCCCGCGTTGGGCATGGCATCGATTGTGCCAGACATGGATGCAAGTAAACCTATTACAGCCAATCCCGAATTTATCTTTGCTGCTATTGAAAAGTATCAATGCAGCAATATGTTTGTTAACCCGGCATTGATAGAGCGTTTAGGTCAAGCGGGAAGTCGCACCAATCACCAACTCACCAGTATCAAGCGAGTGATATCGGCTGGCGCCCCCGCAACCATCTCATCGATTAAACGCTTTAGCGCTATGCTCAATAGTGATGTTGAAGTGCTTAATTCTTATGGCGCGACAGAGTCTCTACCTTTAAGTAAAATTGGCAGCCAATCGCTATTTAATACCACCACTATTACCGACAATGGGGGTGGGATCTGTGTTGGAAGTGCCATTTCAGGCGTTGATATCTCGATTATCGATATTGATGAAAGCCCAATTGAAAACTGGCACGACAGACTATCGCTCCCCCCGTATCAGATTGGCGAAATTGTGGTTAAAGGCCCGATGGTGAGCCGCGCTTATTACCAAAGAGAAAGCGCGACCATAGCGGCTAAAATCAACGACGGCGGATTCATTCGACACCGAATGGGCGACTTGGGTTATCTTGATGATAAAGGCTTATTGTGGATGTGTGGGCGTAAAGCGCATCGCGTAGATGCAATAACCGCGGATAACGGGATTCAACGTTACTACTCCATTCCAAGTGAGCGGATTTTTAATACCCTTCCTGATATTAAGCGCAGTGCGCTTGTGGGTGTGATGATTGCGGGTAAATTAACCCCGTTAGTCTGTATTGAGCTTAATCAAGCAGCGGCCTGTTCAAAGTCGAGCTTATTGTACGCTCAATTACGAACGTTGGCAGAGCAACACAGCCACACACAGGGGATTGAGCGTTTTCTCATTCACCCTGATTTCCCCGTCGATATTCGCCACAACGCCAAAATATTTAGAGAGAAATTGGCCGTTTGGGCCCAGAAACAGATCAAGGAATAGTTGATTGTGTCTGACAATAACCCGTTAGTCCCCCCTTTGAGTGTCTTTGCCCTAGAAGAACAAACGGCACTGATTAATCTAAAAAATTACGCATCGCACGCATTTGTCACCGGCGCGGGTGGTTTTTTAGGTAAAGCCATTTGTGAACGCTTGCTTGCGATTGGCATTAAGGTGACAGGGTTCGCCCGTGGTGAACACCCCTTGCTGTCAGCGATGGGCGTGAAGATGGTAAAGGGCGATCTTGCTGACGAAGCAGGGGTATTAACGGCGATGCAAGGCTGCGATATTGTATTTCATGTGGCCTCTAAAGCGGGTGTTTGGGGTAGCAAGCAGAGCTATTTTTCACCCAATGTTGATGGAACTCGATTTATCATCAAGGCTTGCAAAAAATCCAATATCAGCAAACTTATATACACCAGCACCCCAAGCGTTACGTTTACAGGCCATGATGAAAATGGCTGTGATGAATCAGCGCCGTATGCAGAGCAATATCTTAATCATTATGGTGAATCTAAAGCGGTTGCCGAAAAGATGATGATCAGCGCCAGTGGTGATAAAACCGATGCAGGACAAATGCTGCAGACGGTGTCATTAAGGCCACACCTTATTTGGGGGCCAGGTGACCCACATTTGGTACCACGGGTACTTGAACGTGCTAAAGCAGGGCGTTTAAAGCTGGTGGGTCAGCAAGATAAGTTAGTCGATACTATCTACGTCGGTAACGCGGCCTTTGCACATATCTTAGCGGCAGAGCGGTTATGCAGAGCAAATGCAGCAGGACTAAAAGCGCAGTGCGCTGGCAAAGCCTATTATTTGAGTAATGATGAGCCGATTACCATGGCTGAGATGCTGAATAAAATTTTGGCATGCCAATCACTGCCAAGCGTCAGTAAGCGGGTACCCACTTCACTTGCTTATGGCGTTGGCGCAGTATTGGAAACGGTTTACCATCTATTAGGTAAAACGGAAGAACCTATAATGACCCGTTTTGTTGCAAGGCAGCTTTCCACCAGTCACTATTATAATATCAGCGCCGCGAAACGCGATCTAGGTTATAGCGCAATAGTTAGTATTGATGAAGGTATGCAACGACTTAAAAAATCGCTAAGTTAGTGTAGGCTTGAACCTAGCAACTCCTCGTACAGGGTCACAGACCAAATAAGGTCACTTTATATGAGCCACTAATAAATCCACATTTGTAATGCAACCCAAGGAATGGTGTTATGCACAAAGCGAGTTGTAACTGTCGTCAGTTATCTTTAACGGTCATAGGTGAGCCCATTCGGGTGTCTGTGTGTCATTGTAATGCCTGTCAAAAACGGACTGGAAGCGCTTTTGGTGTTCAGGCTCGCTATCAATTGAGTCAAGTCACGTTTAGTGGCGCCAGCCATCACTATCAACGTACCGGCGATGAAGGCGCGGTGATCACTTTTCAATTTTGTCCTCATTGCGGTGGGAATCTGTGGTTTACCATGGACGTAATGCCAGAGGTGGTTGCTATTCCACTAGGTAACTTTGCCGATGATGCAGTGTCAAAAGCGCAGTTAGCCTCGCCTACAATGACGGTATATCAAACTCGTTGTCATGATTGGGTTAAGCTTGAAGGTATCGACGAGGTTTATGATTAACCTTTTAATCCTGTTTTCAAATTAAGTAGATTGTTAATTTCAAGGAACAGAAATGAAACGAATCAAACCTAAGTCGATGTTTGTTATTACGCTATTGATATTGGTTGCATCTCCCTTGAGCGCCGCTGAAAACCCCTTTATTGGTAGTTGGAAGTTAACTTCTGGTCAGTACCTCGATGGTAATGGCAAATGGGTGCAATACGGCGACCTAAAGCTGAGTGCGATTAAAGTTATCTCTGAAAATCATTTTAGTTTTACTACCATGAAAAATATCGGCACAGAGGCTAAACCAGAGAGTGAGTTTTGGGCTGCAGGCACGGGACGCTATACATATACAGCAACGGAATATGTCGAATACCCACAACTGAACTCATTTGGAGTAGCTGCAGATATGCCGTTTGCTTTTACTTACCAGATTACAGGTGAAGAGTGGCAAACTAAGCGGACAGAAAATGGCGAGCTGAAAGAGCAAGAGCTGTGGTTAAAGCTCGACTAGTGTGGCGGTAAGTATTAAAACATAGCAGTAAAAACACAGGGAATATCGACATGAACAAAAAAGCACAACGGGACATTGAGAAAGGCTATAGCAATGCCGACTTCGCCGCCAAACTTAGGCGTTTAGCTGATTCATTAGAGTCGGGCGAAAAGTTTGAAATACAGATTGCTGGCGAGAGGGTCTATGTCCCCGTTCGCGCGGAATATAGCGTTGAGCACGAACGCAGTGATGATGAAGAAGAGATTGAGTTTCAAATTAAGTGGTCACCTAAATAAACTTTAGCGACTGCAGATAAAAGGCACTGTATTGAAAGTACCTCTTCGACATTGTGCCTATTATCCATTAACTATGTCGTATGAGACCGATTATTATAGGATAAATGTATTCCTTGGGGTAATTGGTGATTATGACTCTACCATCATCACTAAATAGGCTGGATACTAAAGCGGATTTGAACCCTATTCTGGAGTTTGTATATCACAATATAAACAGCGTTGACTATACAGCCCCAAAATACGGATGTTTTTATGCTAATAATTTAATTTTTCATAAAGAAGACTAATTTATTGACGACAATGTCTCGATGTTTATCTTCTTCAATAAATAGACCATGCAATGCCCCTTTAATCACTTCAATATAGCTATTAGGACAAGTTTCATTAAATTTATCTTGCGCTAAATTACTTACTACATAGTCATGTCCGGCTTGTAATATCAGGACTGGAATATCAACCTTATGTGCATTTATTAATGCTTTATCACATGCTTTAATTGATTCTTGGATCCATTTAGTACTCGGGCCATTTAGCTTTAAATTTGGCTTTTCATTATAGCTATCGGTATAACGTGAGTAGCGTAATTTACTGTTAGTCACTACGTTTTTATCAAATTCAGGAAAATCATAAAAAGAACGACCTAATGCGTAATTTGGCTTTTTAGTAAAACGCTCAACGATGGAATGACTAGAGGTATCTAACTTACTTTTAATCGATAAACCAAGACCAAACATAGGCGCACTTAATAATAACTTTTTAACTTTATGTTCATAAAGTTGAATGTATTGAGTGCAAATGTTCGCGCCCATAGAATGTCCTGTTAAATAGCACTCTCCATCACAATTTGGATAAACAACTTTATCCATAAATAGTTGTAAATCAACAATATAATCTTGAAACTCGTTTATATGCCCTAAATCAAGATCAGATGCCCATCGCTCAGATTCGCCTTGACCTCGATGATCATAAGTATAAACATTATAAAAATGTGACAGTTCATAAATGAGTTCTAAATAACCCCAATAAGACTCATTTCTGCCATTAACAATCACCAAGGTATCTTTCTTATTATGTGGGTTATAATTAATCCAATTAATTCTGACCTTGTCAAAACCATTAAAACTGCCACGTATTAAATTTTTAATGACCTCTGCACATGCCTTCTCTGCGGTATGAACATCATCTTTGGTTTTTAGGGGGATCTCGGCCACATTTGAGAGATCAAATTGACCTTTATGTATTTTATCCGCAATCAGATTAAGGTATTTTTTACCCATCTCAAACCCTAATGCATAATCGCTATCCACTGCCTTTTTAGTAGAATTAACCAAAGATGTTTTCAAATGGGTCGCTGGATGGATTTCATAAATAACAACATCATCAGGTGGGTTTTCTAAAAATGTCTGGTCCGCTCGATATGCATCTTCATGAGTCATTAATAAGTGGCTTAAATGTTTAATTTTATTAGGGCCCACTTTTTTTAAAAAATTCAACCACTCATGGTTATAACTTGCATCGATAGGGATGGTTCTAATGACAACGATATGCTTATAACCAAGCTTATATGCTTTTCTAACCGGAATCGGTGCTGTAACGCCACCATCATACCAATCATCGTTATCAATTTTTATCGGATTGATAGTCAATAGAGGAATGGCACAAGTGGCTTTTAATGATTTTTTCCAAGAGCCTCTTTTTAAATCTAAACATTTAGCTTTCATACTATTGATATTGGTTGCAACACAATATAACTCGCGATTCTCTAAGTTTTTTAATCCAGTCTCCCAATCAAGAGCCAGATGCGTTTCAGTAGCATGAATTAATAGATCTAAATTTAAGCTGTTTTCACCACGGAATATATTTTTAATATTAAAGAAATTGGGATCACGAGTCACTTGATTAATAACATCATAAGCATGTCTATATTGACCACATGCGTATGAGGCTAGGTTCAATGCGCCTGCTGATGTACCAATTAAACAATGAAATGGATTATAATTTGCTTTCAAGAATGCATCTAATACACCAGAAGTGAATACACCTCTCTGGCCTCCACCTTCACAAACTAATGCAAATTTGTCGACATTTTCATGTCGTAAAGGGTAAGCGTCAGTATCGATCTGAGAAATAGAAAAATGATTAACCATAAATTTATATACCGATGATTTAATTCAACATTTGTAACAGCGGTGAAATATTCATTAAGAACATCCAGCCTAATGATGGAGTATCAAAAAACAGAGAAACTTAAAAATAGTCCATATACATAATTATAGCACTATCGTATGTCAGATACAGATCGCTAGATCTCAGCAGTAAGTGTCACACGCTTGTTGGTTATAAATGCATAGGGACTTAGATGCCCTAAGGCTTTTAGAATCCTCATGTTAATCAATAAATTGATTTTAAATTGTTGCTCTACTGATTGTAACCTCTTGGTATTCCTTATTAAACGATGTTGCAACATCACTCCCCCCTTAAAATAGAGTTTCAGCAGCATGGTTGACCATCATTTTTTATGGCCAATGACAGATAAATAGACATTAATTGTTATCATTGCTTAGCCGTGTAATTACTTTGTTTTTGATTGAAATTTAAGTTTTACGAAATGCTTAATAAAGTATAGCGGATTAGCTTATATAGATAATTAGACAGAGGTAGGTAATCTTCCATTTTTATAGACACTTAAGATTTTCTATAAACAGTCTTTAAATCTGAACAGGATATAGTTCATTGTTGCCATATACATCAGCGCCGCGGTGTTTTTTAGATAGTTTGATTTCTTTGCTTAGATTAATAGCTTCATCTTCAACGGATTATTTTGTACCTAGCGTGACTATCGTCGACAGTATCAGTACTGATCGATTACCTTCATTTTTGCACCAGCTTAGCGCCTTATACTCGGGTACCGATCTTACGGGGCAGCTTGAGTTATTGACCTTAATAAGGCGATTATCCAAGTGTTAGCTAAAGAAAAGACTGAAAGGATTTATCTCATGTTGGGTGATCAGCAGAGTATTGATATCTCTGCTTGAGCAACGTATGTTGGCTATTCGTGGGTGACGGATGTTATTTTTAATAATTAATAATTAACCAAATAAGGAAATAACTAGAATGAGTAGAAGGAATTTTTTGGCCATTATCGTCTTCAATATCGCAACGATTTCACCGGCTATAGCAACTGAACTCGTTGTAACGACCAGTAATTATCCTGTGGTTGAAACTCATCGGCAGATGGCAATTACTCAAACAAATGCGGGTGGCATAAATAAATTTTATCACAAGCGCCAAGTCCCTCCAGTGGATAATCAACCGGTTATTCGCATGAACCGCGATACACTCTATTCAATGGCACTGATAGATACCGTAAAGGGGGCCACTGTGACATTACCTGAGACGGTTGGTCGCTATATCTCACTTATGTATTTAGATGAAAATCATCGTGTCTATGACATGGTTTATACGGCAGGAGAGCATGAGATACCATCTTATACGGATTACATGTATGTATTGGTTCGCATTGGAGTCAAAAGCGGTGATGAGCAAGATCTTGCGGCTATTCATTCAATACAAGATCAAATTAAGCTCTCTGCGACGAGTGCTAGAACATTCGAGCCGATAAAGTACGATCAAGTGTCTTACGACAAGATTCATCATGCAATATTAGAAAGCTTCACTCAGTCAGGGTTGCGTGATACAGAAAAAATGTTCGGAACGTCCGCTTATGTTGAACCGGATAAATATCTGATGGGGACCGCGATAGGTTGGGGAGGGGCTACCTGGAAAGATAATATTTATCAGTTTTCTAAGTTTTACGAAGGGGCTGAGTGCCAAGCAACAACTTTTGACGATCCTGATAATGTTGGTGGCTTCTGGTCGATTACTGTTTACGACAAAGCTGGCTTTATGTTTAACGACGTTGCAAACATCAATTCAGAAATCGCTGAACGCAACAAGGATGGTAGCTTTACGGTCCACTTTGGCTGTAATGACAAAATAAACAATATTCCAATTGAGAATGCGTCTGGAGTGTGGAATGCGGCTATGCGACATTACACGCCCTCTAAAAAAGTCATCAGTGGTAGCATAAAACCCATGGATTCAATTTATCCCGTTCAATAGTTGTGAGCAACGTATGCAGTCGCACAAGAAGGTTATGTGCGACTGGTGCGAGCGTTAATGCCGAAGTTGTTAATATTGGCCTACATTCAATGGCTAAATGCTCTGTTTTGATAAGGTAATAGCAATAGTTAACGACTTTCTAGCGACGAGCTATCAATACTTAACCCTTCTTTTGGCCCGCCCTTTAGCTCACTTTGCGGAGTAAAGTGTTGGTGATAGGCAATCATAAAGTCTTCTCTTATCAGCTGCTCTAAGTGCATGGCGCGCTCAGTGGGGCAAAAAATCATGATATGCACATTTTGCTCGCCAGTTGGGCCACTATTGATATGAATATGCGGTTCGCTGCCGGGTAAGTCGACACCAGCATGCTTTTCTATTACACCGTTATAGCGCTTGGCCACTTCAATAAAGTCTTCACAGTGTTGTTCTATTTGAAGGGTTAACGCAGGAAACAGCGGGTAGAGATTAACGAACTCAACCACGGTAATCGTAATACTATGGTAAACATAGCGCTTCATAAAGTTGAGGTTTTTGACCGCATAGGTAAAAAACATACTGTTAGGCAGCGTGGCGGTTTTACCGGTGAAATGATATTGACCATGGTGCAGATCGATCTCTTGGATCACCGTGGCCATTAAATTGTGTTCAATCACTTCACCGTATATTTTTCCGACTTCAATCCAATCCCCAATCACAAATGAACGTGAACTCGCACGCTGTATGGAGCCAGTAAAGCAAAGAATAATCTCCTTTGATGCTACCACCAACGCAATTGCAATCGCCGTTACCGACAGGGCAAACTTGCTGACTTCGGTTTGCCACAGCATGAATAGAATAATGACAATGAGAAAAAAGGTGCTGTTTTTAGTGCGTGACATCCATTTACGTTGCACATCAGAAAGAAAAGCAACATCGCCACGAATACGTGCAATGATAAAACGCTTTATGACTGAGATAGTCATTATTATTAACACGGTTAATAATAATTTGTGTTCGAAAAGGAAATCGACTGCTAATGCTATGTTATCCACTTATTTTGTTACCTTTATTTTTGTTTATTATGCTGCTGGATGACGGTTTTCTGTGCCAATACTCTATGGGGAATATAGCCAGAAAACAAGATGATTAACACAGCACTTATAACGGGGAATAATTGAAGCAGGAGCGAGTCGAGATACAAAGTCATAGGCGCTAGCAGTTATAGGATTAAACTGTTAAGCCAGAACGACTCTAGCTTAACAGTGGTATAGCGCTTTATATAATTGTGCGTTTAATCTACCTAATTTAATCGTGTTCTCTAATCTAATAACGTCCAGTGACTCTTCTGACGTTATTAGATTAATGCGACTGTTTATAAACCGTTGTGATATTGCAGTACAGTCGATTGTGGCACCATGTTGTCGAGCGTAGCAACCGCTGCCGATTGGCCATCGAGGAGCTGCTCGAACTGTTTGATTAACAATGCTTTATCAGGTGAGGGCTTATCACCGGCGCCAATGTTGGTTAGATCAATCATAAAGCCATCAAACAGATTGGCGAGATCGTCAATGATCTCAGTATTTAAGAATTGATCTTGATTATAAATACTTGGGTAGCCTGCTTTTTGCTTATCAATGGCAAACTCGTCACCTTTAAGATTGGTGATGCTAGTTGATTTGTCGCAAGACAGCATACAGCCGTTATCGATACGCGGTTTTTCACAACCGACACTTTGCTGGAAGAAGCACTGTCTGCTGGCCATCAGCAAGATGGGGTGATAGATGCTGTAAAACATCTTGAAGTTCTTAGGCCTAGCAATATGCTTGATCTGCTGCTGGTTTATCTCATTTGAGATAAAGGCGCCGTGGCAGTCAAACTGCTCCTGCATCGCCAATAGTGCATAAGAGTTGGTGGTGTTTAAAAATGGTCCTGCAATCCACTTGATGCCGAGTTCAAAGGCACGATGTGCAATACCGGTATTGTTGGTCACAATCAGCTCAGGTTTCACCTGCTCTAAAATGTTTAAGGCCACATCATAGTCTTTACCGATTAATACCGATGGGAACCAGGGGATCAAGCGCGGGTTTTGCTGCAGAAAACTCACATACTGAGTGCAGCCACGCTTATAGGCGTCAGGCAGCTTGAAATAGATATCGGCATCAGTGTTATCTGCTAATGCCACATCGGCCTCATCACAGATCAAAATAGATAACTCAGCCCGTAGACTCTCGCTGCCATCACGCTTGAGCGGTTTTGGGTGCTTAGTGAGCTTAGGCAGCTCAACAGCAGGCAATACCGGCGTACCATGGTTGAGTGTTAACAGCAGCTGTTTTTTAAGGGTAGTGAGCTCTTTAAAGGGAATACTTAACCCTGTGGCTAAGTCATCAATTACTATTGGCTTGAGTGCGAATTCTGCATTGTTGAGACTCTTAAAGCGTTTTTCAATGGCGCCAAGGTCAATACAGGCATCGTCGCTTTTAGTCAGTAAACTGCGTGAATGCAGCACAAATGAACGTGGCTCAAGCTCGGTTTTACCGACAACGAAATCGAGACTAGTCACCTTAATCGATAGTGGGGTATCTAGCTGACCCGAAAATGCCAGAGTGAGTGGCAACTTATCAATCGTCAGGTGCTTAATCTTATCATCTACACTGGCTTGAATTTGACTCTTTTCGACTTGCAGCGCTTGCTCTGCATCGTGAATTTGTACCACTGAAATAGACTGGCTACCGTTTTGAGTCAGCTTGTCTTTGAGATGGTTTTTCGAGTTATCACGTGGATTGTCGATAAACATCGATTGGTTCAAGTCACCCTTTAAGAATGAGTTGGTGAGATCGCGGTTAAACACTTTATATAAGCGCTCGCCATCTTCCAGCAACTCACCGGTTTTGAGGTAGCCATCAATCTGTTTTCGGAAGCTATCAATGACAGTATGAACGTAGCTGGCGCCTTTAATACGGCCTTCAACCTTAAACGAATGTACGCCGGCTTCAATCAGCGCAGGTAGGTCAAAGAAAGCTGAATTGTCTTTAATGTTGAGCGGGAAGTTATGACCCGTCTCAGTGGTTTCATACTCTTCACGGCAAGCTTGGCTACAACGGCCACGATTGCCGGAGTTACCGACGCTGGCGGAAGTGGAATAACATAAGCCTGAGAAAGCGATGCACAGTGAGCCATGAACAAACACCTCGGTGGTAATGTCATGTTCTCGGCCAGTGGCTGTCAGCTCGGTGATTTCCCGCAGGTTAAGCTCTCTAGAGAGGTTAACCCTTGATGCACCCAATTTCTTTAGAAAAGGCAGCTGGCCGCGGTTATGCGTTGTGAGCTGAGTGGATGCATGCACATCCAGTGTCGGAAAGTGCTGTTTAATTAGCTGGAACATGCCAATATCTTGCACTATCACACCGTCTAATGTGGTGTTGGCAAGCTTGCTGAGTAGTTTGGCTAGTGTTTTGAATTCGTTTTCTAAAATCACGATATTCAATGTGAGAAAAATCTCACATTGATACTGGTGTGCTAAACGAATGATCCCAACAAGTTCCTCAAAGGAAATATTAGCGGCACGGTTACGCGCATTAAAGGTGTCTAAGCCACAATAAACAGCATCGGCTCCGGCAATAATTGCCGCTTTAATCGCATTGATATCTCCGCCTGGTGCTAATAATTCAATCTTTGGATCCATGGTTACAACTTGTTGTCAGAAATTTAATGGGGGGATGTTACCCGTATATTTTGTGAATGAATATCGTTAAAGTAAATTATTCGCATTTGATAATTGAGCTGATTGAGCAACAATGAACAAAATCATGGCATTACCCGTACTGTATTCCTTGAGAAATTGCCCCTACGCGATGCGCGCTAGATTGGCCATTTATGCATCCGGCCAGCAAGTACAACTGCGCGACTTAGTGCTAAGCAACAAACCCGCAGAGATGCTAGAGGTATCCCCAAAAGGTACGGTACCGGTTTTGGTGACCTCGAATGGTCAAGTGATTGAAGAGAGCTTAGAGGTGATGCTATGGGCATTTGAGCAAAGTGATCCCGATGATTTTTTAGACAAAGCAAACCAGAACGTACTTGATGAGATGCTTGGGATTATCGCGATATTTGATAATGAATTTAAAGGCCATTTAGAGCATTACCGCGCCGCTAAACGCTATCATGAACCGACATTGCCAGAGCATAGGGAAGCGTGTGAAAGCTACCTTGTTCAGCTTGAGCAAAGGCTCTGTCAGCAAGAGTATCTAATGTCAGATAAGCCTACTATTGTAGACTTAGCTCTAGTGCCCTTTATTCGACAGTTTGCCCGAGTTGAA
Source organism: Shewanella sp. Choline-02u-19 (assembly GCF_002836205.1). Lineage (NCBI taxonomy): Bacteria > Pseudomonadati > Pseudomonadota > Gammaproteobacteria > Alteromonadales > Shewanellaceae > Shewanella > Shewanella sp. Choline-02u-19. Next base: position 2,185,037 of record NZ_PJBE01000013.1, on the reverse strand, counting down.
CGCCAATGGTATTTACAATCACCTTATCCAAAGCTCAGGCAGTGGCTCAATACTTATTTACAGAGTCGAATGTTCAGTAAAGTCATGACCAAATATCCAATGTGGTTAGACTCAAAAGAGGTCGTTGTTTTTGGTGAACATTAGTCTTACGCTAGAAAGTAAGCGATAAAATTATACTCAGTAGAAGGAGGCACCATGTTTGGTCCAAATCCAAATGATAAAGAGCCTATGGAGGGGTTTCCTCAGGTAGGGTTTCTAAAAAATTTCATCGAAAGTGACAATATCATTGTTGGTGACTATACCTATTTTGATGATCCGGACGGGCCAGAGCACTTCGAAAAAAACGTCTTATATCATTTTCCTTTTATCGGCGACAAACTCATCATAGGTAAATTTTGTGCGATAGCTAAAGATGTAAAGTTTATCATGAACGGAGCCAACCATAAGGTGGATGGCTTCTCCACCTACCCATTTCAGATTTTTGGTAACGGCTGGGAAAAGGTGACGCCTAATGCAGGGGATCTCCCCTATAAAGGCAATACCGAGATTGGCCATGATGTCTGGATAGGCTACGATGCCACTATTATGCCGGGAGTTAATATTGGACATGGCGCAATTGTAGCCAGTAAGTCAGTAGTGACGAAAGACGTGCCGCCTTATTGTGTGGTAGGAGGGAACCCTGCGATTGTGATAAAACAACGATTCGAGCAGGGCACTATTGAACAGCTATTAGCGATTGCTTGGTGGGATTGGCCAATAGAGAGAATATCGGTGCATTTATCTGCAATAGTCGGCGCAGATCTAAGCGCACTGGCGAATACAGCTGAAGAAAAATAAAAGAAATAGGTCGTTTTGTGTCTGAAGAGAATCGGAGCTAAGGTTAGCTGATTTTTAGAGCGGTTCAAGCTGAGGGCTGCGAAAGCTGTCTAGAGTCTTTTGTGCGGTAATGATAGGGCTGACGATGAAGTGGTAGTCGCTAGAACTCAACAACAGCAATCGAATAATAACCACAAAAGAATAGTCAAAGGAGCAAACTGATATGTACGCAGGACAGTGCTTATGTGGCGAAATTAAAGTACAAATAGTGGGTAGTATTACCGACATCATTCATTGTCATTGCTCGTTATGTCGTAAAAACAGTGGCACAGCGTTTGCGACCAATGGTTTTGTACAGAGCAATGCATTTACTATTTTAACGGGTGAGAGTCTGCTCACTACTTTCTCTTTTAAGCCTGGTCGTCATCGCCATTTTTGCAGTCGATGTGGTTCACCAATCTACAGTTCAAATGAACAAGACCCTAGCCGTATTAGAGTCCGTCTTGGCTTACTTGATTCTGATATTATAGAACGGCCGTTATCCCACAATTTTGTGACGTCAAAAGCAAATTGGGAAGATTTAGATGCTAACCTACCAAGGTACCAGGCGTTTGAGCCCAGCCGCAGCTAATGCAGATTAACGCGAAAAAAGGAATGATTTAAATGGAAGTAAGATTAGCCACTCAGAATGATATGCCAGCCTTTTTTGAATACCTTAATCGGCAACTACAAGAAAATGGTGTTGATGATTCTCCGGTGTTTCAGCCCTTATCTCGAGCCCAATCCGAGTCGCAGATGACGGATGCAATGAAGCGCCGTTTTTCAGAGGGTATTGAGCGTGAAATAGGCCAGAGTGGCTGGCGTAGAATGCTACTTGCTTTCTCTGAGGTACAGGGCAATGTTGTCGAGGGGGAGACCGTTGATGGAGAAGAGAGCAAGATTATTGGGCATATTGATATTCGACCGCACTCAGAGTCTCATACCGAACATCGGGCGCTATTAGGCATGGGCGTTGATTTATCAGTAAGAGGCAAGGGGCTTGGGCGCAAGCTTATTGAGTCGATTGAGAGTTGGACCTTACAAAACACTGGCCTTGAGTATATCGATTTATGGGTGTTGTCGAATAACCTTGCCGCGATTAAACTCTACCAACGCAGTGACTTTATTAAGTGCGGTGAAATAACCGATATGTTCAGAATTGATGGAAGAGCACTGGCTTACAGTATGATGTGTAAGCCGTTAGCGGATAATCAGCATAAGTGAGCATCAGTCACCTGCCATTTGTGATGTAACAAAGACTGCTCTAATAGAGGTTATTGATCTAGCAAACAGGCGATAAACGTATAACGTAATAAAGCGATAAGCATAAAAAAGCCTAGAGAAGACTCTAGGCTTTTTTGCTTAATGGCATATTGCCAGTCTTAAGCTAAGGTGCCGCGTTAGAAAGTGTAGCTTATACCAAATTTAACTGTTCTTGGTTTACCTACGTTCACTTCACCGTTTTCACCGCCACCTAAGTAGTCAGTATCAAATAGGTTTTCGATATTCACTCTAAGCTGTAGATCTTGGCCTGCCACTGGAATAGCATAACTAATGCCGGTATCAATGCGAGTATATGCATCCTTCTCGAAGGTATTAGCGGCATCGCCAAAGCGTTCGCCCTCGTAGAATGCGCCTAAGTTAACGGCCATTCTGTCATTAAGTGAATATTTAGCCCAAATAGAGGCGGTCCACTCTGGGACATCTTCAGGGCGGTTACCATTATATTTATCACGTGATTCAAATTCAGCATCGAGATACATGACCGAGGTGATCAAAGAAAGGTCATCGTTTATTTGGCCCATGGCACCAAACTCGAAACCTTTATGACGTTGCATACCACCTTGAGTGGTAATTGGATCATCTGGAGTTCCTTCATTGATAAGAATATTTTCACGTTCAATGTTGAACACTGCAGCGTTTAAGCGGATCTTACCTGACAGCAACTCCCATTTAGTCCCCAGCTCTAGCATTTTTCCTTTAATAGGATCGAGCTCTAAGCCATAACTGCCATCTTCATCGTCAAGTACGCTGCCCTGTGGCTCAAAACTCTCGCTGTAGTTGGCATAAATAGACGCATTATCGACTGGATGATAAATGACACCGAACTTTGGTAATGCTGAACTATTGTCAGCATCTGTTTTATCTTGTTGGTCGTAGCGCACACCTAATAACACTTGCCACTCATCATTAAGTGAAATTAAATCTTGAGCAAACACGCCATAGTATTGGTATTCTTCGCTAGAGGCTTTGGCATCAGCATAATCTAGGTCTTGCTGAGGAACGGTTAACCCAGTGCCGATGTTAGCATCGAAATTATCGCCTTTAACTTTTAGCGAGCTGTATTGGTGATCAACATAGTTGCCGCCGAAAAGTAGATCATGCTGCATTCCCGCTAGCTCAATTGAACCGACAACATCGAAGTAAAACGCTTGTTGTTGCCAATCTTCAAGCTTGTTGTAAGGATTGTTTTCATAGCTGCCGGTGTCAGGCTCATAACTGCCGGTCTGTGGTTTACTTTCCCAACGCTCACGTTCGTTGTGTTGTTTGTTATAACCTGCCGCGAGCTCCCAATCATCGGAGAGCTGATAGCTAATATCGGCCCCATAGTTTTCGCTTTGAGCATCAATCTTGGTCCAAGGCATGTCCCAAATCATCTCCTCGCCGCCGACAACATCACCATTATCGTCAATTAAGGCACCGCTGTCTTGGCCCGCCAGTTCATCTGATTTGTCATAGTGCAAAGAGAGGGTTAGATTGTCGCCGATATCAAAATCGGTCATCAAACTACCCACTAGGAAGTCACTTTCTGCCGCGTCTCCATCTTGGTATTCACGCCAGTTTTTATTTTGCTCTTTCTCAAGTACGGCGCGATAACGAATAGTTTGCTCTTCATTTAAGCTGCCACCAGCATCGAGTGATCCCCGAATAGAGCCATTCTCATCGCCCTTAAGACCGATGGTTAAGAATGAATCATAAGTGGGCTTTTTAGTCACTAAATTGACTAGACCACCAGGTGTTGATTGTCCGTAGAGTAGGCTCGATGGGCCTTTTAGCACTTCTACATTTTCAACTAATGCCATCGGTAATCTGTACTTAGAAAAGTGCTGGTGGCCATCTTTAAGCAGGTTGGTGCTTTCATCCAAACTAAAACCACGCAAGCTAAAGCGTTCTCTATCTGTGGTTACGCGACCAATTGACACACTGGCATCATTTTTAAGGGCATCACCTAATGTGCGTACTAATTGATCATCCATTATCTCTTTAGGAATAACCACCACTGACTGGGGCGTGTCTAGTAATGACACATCTGAGCGCATGGCCCCATGAGCTTGATCGGTTTTGTAATGCTGTTGGTGACCCATCACGGTGATGACTTCTATGTTGGCATCATCTACGGTCGTTGCCATCGCAGCGCCGGAGTGCAAAATGCCAGCAATAAGTGCGGTAATTAGCTTTACTTGGGTATTCATATGATCAGCCTTTATAGCTCTTTGCGATGACAGCTCTTACGTAAGCCAATCCCGATATTCCGTATCAAATGTTAAGCGCAGGTTAGAGTTAATTTGGTTATGTTGTGTAAGATTCTCAATTAGGCATGGATGGTAATGAGAATGGCTATCAATATCAAACACATTTGATTATTAAGTAAGCACTTGAACGGGCTGATGATAATTATTGTGAAGCCTGTCACTCGGGGTATTATTTAATGTTAAAGATGTTTATTGGCGTAAGGCCAACCGTGGCGGGGGCTGTGGCTAGGTTTGCTTGAACAGCATTGAGCGAAAACGTTCTGTTGAATATTAATGAATATTAACTGAAACTTAAACCTGACAGTTTATACTGGTTTTTTCTAGTAGCAGTTTGATAGCAGCGTTGTTCCAAGTTGCTAGCAATAATATAACTAAAATGGTGGCTTTAACGGGCGTTTGTACTTTAGGTCATCAATTACCTTTATGACAACTCAGCAATGTTAGGGCGTTAGGAATACCGTATGAGTAATAAAATGAATAATAAAGTAGCCAATGAATTGGTTGAACACCAAGTTTGGGATAAACCTGTGCGTGTTTTTCATTGGGTCAATGTCGTGCTAATCACAGCATTAATGTTTGTCGGTTTAATTATGCTATTTAAGTCTGAACTTGGGATCAGTGGTTTGGCTGCAAAGATTAAACTTAAAGAGTTACACACCATTATTGGCTATATGTTTGCCGTTAATTTGATCATCAGGTTAGTGTGGGGCGTTGTCGGCACTGGATTTGCTAAATTTTCCACAATGCGTCCCAAAATAAGTGATGTAACTGCCTATAGACACCGTTTGAGTAAAGGCGAAAATCCGCAATATATAGGGCATAATCCTATCGGAAAGTTCGCTGTTGTAGCAATAATGACTCTGCTGGTGGTGATTATGACGACGGGGTTGATGCGTGCGGGAACCGACATCTATTATCCGCCTTTTGCGGGAGTGGTTACTCGTTACATCGCCGCTGATAACGTCGATCCTACCACCATAAAAGCCTATGACGATACTGGAGTGAATCTCGATAAAAAAGCCAGTATGAAGCCTTATAAGAGTCTTGCTGGCGACATTCATCTCTATAGTGTTTATCTATTAATGTTGCTTATATTGATGCATATCATCGGTGTTGTATTGGCTGAAGTACGTCATCAACCAGGTATTATTTCAGCGATGTTTTCTGGCAAGAAAAGAATCGCGGGTAAGTGCGAAGACAGTACTGATTAAACAATAATCATTGAGACGGTACTGATTAAAATCGTACAGACTTAGAACGACTTTAGTGTTAATGATTAAAGCCACTTTCTAAAATAGAACGTGGCTTTTTTGTCTCTATAGTCAACTTAAAAGTGCGGACGATAAGCTTGTGGTAGTTCAAAGACTTTATCTTGTTGAGTGATAGGGCAGATAAAGTTTAAATAGCATGAGGTGAGCTGTAAATTTGGCGTCGCTTCACTGCCATTGCCGTGTAATCTATCGCCCACCACCGGGTGCCCGATACTTGCCATATGCACCCGTATTTGGTGTTTTCGGCCAGACTCAATCTTCACCTGTACTTTAGATTGATTTAGCTCGGCGTTGTATTCAAGTCGGTGGGCGTATGACAGCGCCGACTTACCATCAACTTCGCTGTCGATAGTGACCTTTGCGGCAGAAAACTCGCCCTCTACGATCACCTGATAATATTTATCTAATGCGCGTGTTTCAAATAACTTAGCAATGGCCGCAGTGATCTTTTTACTGTGGCCCAATACGATAAGCCCAGTTGCAGCAAGATCGAGCCTATGGATAATATAGGCGCTACGAGCAGGCTCTAGGTGAGTCTCGGCAAAGCGATTAATCGTGCTATGGTCGCTCCACTTAGAACCTTGGCAGCGCATGCCAAATGGCTTAAACCATACACTGTATTGACCTTCGTCAAATAATAACTCAGCCGCGTCGACTTGTTCGTCTAACACTGCTTGATTGTAATAGAGGTGCACCTCATCGCCTTGATTCAACGCTTTTTTGGCGCGTCTTAAGCGATTAGTTTGTTTACCGTGAGTCAGCCAAACAGCGCCTTTTTGCATTGCCTGTTTTATTGTCTGTTTACTGAGTTCAGTTTGTTGTGACAGCAGACTCACCGCATCAATTTCGGGATCTGTGACCTTGATATGGCATTCAGTTTTAAGCAGGCTCATTTTTCTATTACGCAGTCATCAATGTTTGTGCGGCCATTTTACACTATCAGTGACCTTCGCTGCGACCACTATCTATTGGCTGTGTTTACCAATTGTAATGCGTATTGGAATTTGGGCGCTTGATAAATGAGTCGCGTTGAGCGGACATTTACTTGATGTAAAAACTTTAATGCAAATTATCTTGTTCTCTGTTTGGGCTAGGCTTAGTGTGGATACTAATCGTTTTCAATTGCAGTAGCCGTTTATGCTTATCGAGTATTGAGCATAAAACTAATAACGGTTATCTAGCGGGTACAAACTGGAGTGAACCATGGATACGCAGTTAAAATTTAGAGTACAGCATTGGCTTAAGAATGACCCTGACCCACTAATGCGTGCAGAGCTACAAGCCTTGATTGACGCGGGTGACGAACAAGCTATCACTGCTCGCTTTGCTGGGCGTTTAGCATTTGGTACCGCAGGGCTTAGAGGCGTAGTGGGCGCAGGACCGACTCGGATGAACCGTTTAGTTGTACAGCAAACATCTGCAGGGCTGGGGAAGTATTTAATGGCACAAGTCAGTGACATTGCCACGCGCGGTGTAGTGATTGGATATGACGGCCGCCATGACTCACAACAGTTTGCTGAAGATGCCGCCGGTGTGCTGTGTGGATTAGGGATTAAGGTTTACCTTACGAAAAAAATTGCCGCGACCCCACTCGTCGCATTTGGTGTGCTACACCTTGGTGCAGCCGCTGGCATTGTGGTGACAGCCAGCCATAACCCCCCGCAATACAATGGTTATAAGGTGTATTGGGGCAATGGCGCGCAAATCATCCCACCGCATGACAGTGGTATCGCGGCGTGTATTGAAAAGGCCGCCAACGAGCAGATAAAGGTCACCTCATTAGATGACGCATTAATCGCGGGTCATTTACAGATTTTGTCAGATGATTTTTATCAGGCTTATCGTGATGGTGTGCATCAATCACCGGTATTACAACATCAAACAGCGCCAGAGCAGGTGAGTCTCGCCTACACCGCTATGCACGGCGTGGGCAATGAAATGGCACTTGATGTGCTCAAAGACGCTGGCTTTACCAAGGTCTATTCTGTCGCGGCTCAAGCGCTGCCCGATGGTGATTTTCCAACGGTAAACTTTCCAAACCCTGAAGAGAAGGGGGCGATGGATATGGTGATGGCGGAGGCTAAAAAGCACAACGCAATGTTAGCTTGTGCCAACGATCCTGATGCGGACCGCTTTGCCGTTGCTGTCCGTAAATCGGATGGTGATTACCAAATGCTGACTGGCGATCAAGTCGGGGTGTTATTTGGCCACTATCTACTGACACATGCACCCGATAATCAGCGATTCACGTGCACCACGATTGTGTCATCGAGTCTTTTATCTAAAGTTGCCACCAGTTTAGACGCGACTTGTCGCACAACGTTAACCGGCTTTAAGTGGCTGACCAATGTCGGTATGACCGAACAAACAGACGATAATCGATTTTTGTTTGCCTATGAAGAAGCGCTCGGTTACACGCTTGGCACTATGGTGTGGGACAAAGACGGTTTATCAGCATTAGTTGGCTTTGCACAGTTGACCGCAGAGCTTGCAAGCAAAGGGCTAACGATTTGGGATAGATTAGAGTCAATATATCAACAGCATGGGTTCCATCTTAATAGCCAGGTAAGTATTGCGCTAAAACCGACAACGCCCAACATTGGCGCTTATTTACGTGACAATCCACCACAATCGATAGCAGGCCACAAAGTGGTGTCGACCGACGATATCAGCCTAGGTAAACGCTTGTTTGCAGACGGAGGCGAAGAAGATATTAGTTTGCCTGCCAGTGATGTACTCATCTATCGCCTTGATAATGACGCCAGAGTCATTGTTAGGCCATCAGGCACTGAGCCAAAAATTAAGTGTTATTACGAAGTGGTAGTGGCAATGACGGCTAGCGATACGCTAGCTACAGCTCAATTACGGGCGCAAGTTGAAATGGATGAATTTATCCAAGCGCATCAAGCGTCACTGCCTAAGTAGTGGGTTAAAAGTAAATTTCGATGAACAGTCTATAAAGCCACCGAAAGGTGGCTTCTTACTTTTAAAATAGTGGTTATGCGAGTGTCAGCTCAGCAGAGTTTGATGCAGTTGGTCTAAATTGAAATTGGACATAAACGATTTAGAGCTAAAGCTCTTGAAGTGATGAGTGTCATTAGGGAAAATATGGCTAACGAATATGCGGTAACGTCCTAATAAGGACATTAAATACAAACTAAAACCGATTACTATACATGGAGTTACAGGGGGAAGGCTTTAAAAATCCCACGCCCATGTAGCTCATATGTAGCAAGCGGTAGCTACGAGTCTATTGTTATCATTCATAACAGCGTATATGTATCAACTATCTATTACCACAAACAACAATTTCATCAAATAATGGACATCCATTTAAACAAATTTTCTTACTAGAGCAGCCTCCACACCTGTTCGAAGCGAAGTAGTCACGAAATCCCGTAAAATTATCTGAATTTTGCCAGATATCTAAGAAATTACCATTTTCTGGAATCACATCCCCTTCATGGAGTTCTTTTTGAAAAGAGCACGGATATGCTTTCATATCTTCTGATATAAACATTGAGAATCTACCAGCATCACAAGCTTCAATTGTTTTTACATTAGCATCAGTTCTAGCGAATAAGCCACTAACGCAACATGAGTCAAAACCGACTTTAAACTTAGAAACGTTAGAGGTTGCTAATGCAAAGAATTCTTGAACGAGAGGGCTATTTCTTAATAACCTTTGCTCATACACTTTTCTACCCGTAGGTTTATAATTTAAAAAAACTAATGCATTAATCCCCTCTAGTAATAAAGGTGGTTTTTTTAGCCATTCAATTGCTTTTGTAATGCTACTTGCATCTAATAAAAAGTGAATGTTCGTTTTAATATTCATTTGGGTTAACTTTTTTATAGCTTCTTCTGTTTCGATATATGGTGCATAGGCACTTACAGCTACAGCTCCACAAAACTCTTTAGACGCTTTTAACACCTCGGAAGTAAGACCTCTACCGTTCGTAGTATAATTCGGCACAATTCCTTTTGAGTATGTATACTCTAAAAAGCTAATAAACTCTGGATGTTGGTTGGGGTTACCTCCACCAAGAGCAACTTGATAAACCCCCATTTTTTCTGCTGCATCTATTACATAACAATAGTCCTTATAAGACATATGAGTTCCAGACTTATCTGACTCTCTATAGCAAAAAACACAGCCTTTATCGCACCAATTTGTAATTGCAATATCTAATAATTCAGGGCCGTGTGGAGCCCAAAACGGCTCCGGTGCACCTTTATCTTCAACTCTAGCAAAAAAACCTGTTTTAGCATTAAATAATGTGCTGTAACCTAAATCTTTATATGTTCTAAATTTCATAACTTACCAATAATTGCTGTACGCACTGATCAATAGCTCCGAAGATTCAATTTCAAATGATTCGACGCATAAAAAACTTTCTGGTAATTCGGCATCGCTACTCAACCCACCAATTACAACATTATGCCCTTTAGATAGGGCTTCCTTAGCATGTTTTATTGTTTCCTGTGAAAAATCAGGATATTTGTCTTTAGAAGGAAGCTCATCCTCTCGATGTATTTTGGTACCATCAACAATGGCATCATTTACAGCGTGATATAAATCATCAAACATATTGCTAAGAGGGCTATCTAGCTCTACGCCTGCCGCATCAAAAAAGCGCTCTTTTGTTAATTCATCTTTTGAAATATAGATGAATGATGTAGATGAGCTATTAGAAACAAAATCTGTTTTTATTTTCATTTTTTCTCCGATAAAATTTCCAATACTTTTCCAAAGTATGAACCGCCATAGTTTTCATCGAGTAATTGAAAATTAGGTTGAATGATAAAAACATGTTTTCTATCCAAAAGATCACGTCCAACCTCACAACCTAAAGTCTTGCAAATAAACTCTGAAAAACTACCATATTCAACAGAATAAAATTGACTGTACTCTAAACTATAGTCAGTAGATAAAATAAAAATCTCTCTATATATTTTCCAAACTATTCTTTTAGAAAAAGAGTTAGGTTTAACTTTAATTTTTACACAGAAATCCTCAAATGTTGGCATAATATCTAAGGCAAGAACAACTTCTTTAGAGTGTAAGTATTGGTGCATTATTTTTACTCTCCCTTATTGAATTTCTTAAGTTCATAAGAAAACTACATTTTGCAACATTTAAGTAATCACATGCACTTTCTATAGTTGTAACGGGTAAGTTTTTGATGCTATTTATAAGTTCATATTGAAGATGTCCATTTGAAAGGACAGCCACTTGTATGGAGAAAGTCAATCCATTTTCACTGATTTTGTTTCCCCCCTCAATAGCCTTTATACAATCACTAATATATTTATCAGCTTTACAGTAACGAGAGTGGTAGTTCGAATAATGGTCATCGAGCATAATAGAGATGAACGTTTTGTAATCACAGTCTTCGACTGTATTTATAAAATCGATTAAGACAGAAATATTTAATATCCTAGTAAGATCTTTTTGTATGAAAAGTTTATACGCCATAACTCTTAAAGGCTCTCTATCTTTATATGAACTTAATATTTTATTAACAATAACAAGATCATTGTCAGTATGAAACTGCTCCCTTATGCTCATAATACAAGAAGAGTAAATCGAGTGGAAATTAGTTATATTTTCAATTTCCGTATAGGCTTCCACATTCTTCTTAATCCTTGTGAGCAAGTAGAAATACTTAATCACACCCTCTTGACTAGGAGTATTATTTATCATATCGATACACTCTCTGACTAATGCGGTTTCACCACTAAAGTTATTGCACTTATCAATAAAATAAAATGCAATCAAGAAGTCTCTTAACTCATCATAAGTAAAATTAACCTGTTCAGCCCCAAGATCTAATAAGCTTTCTGATGGCAACTCTCTTCTTAAAATAATATCATCATGTACTAGTTTTTCTACAATATTTATTTGCTGCGCATCAAGATTTGAAAGAGATATATTAATAAAATCATTAGCCTCGAGCATAGATTTAATTAATTTAAATATTGTTGGCATCAATCGTTTTTTTTCTGTTACTGAATAATTTTTCGCCACAACATTAAATATATAAGTTTCAAATAGCTCAACTTTATATATTTCTGTTACCTTACCAATATGTGTTCCTTCACTGGATTCACAAAAAATCCTCAATAATAAGAAATCATCTAATAAAAAAGATTTTGCTGAATTAGAAAGAGATCCTTCAATTTCAAAGTATTTAAAGTAAGATCTGAGCGCGTTACTTAATTGTAAGTCAGTAAATTCTCGTTTTAAATCTTTAATCCTATAAGTCATTTTTTCAAGTGATGAGTTTGCTAAATAATCGAAATTTTTATCAAAAAACTCACTTCTGCATGTAACCATTAACTTAATATCAATATATTGGGAAGAAACATTTATAAAGTCAATAAGTTCACATTTGAATGATTCACTATTTTTAATCTCATTTATTCCATCTATTATGATCAAAAATGGTGTACCTCTAGACTCTGAGATGCTTTCTGCAAATTCACAAAGCTCAAACTTATCATTAATGGTAGAAAAATACCTCTGATTCGTTATAAATTGTGTAATATGGTTATCACTAAACTTATTCAATTCTCTAGCAGGGATAAATACTGTAGGTATATCAAATGCTATTGTAAATTTTTCAGCAAAGTCGCATAGAAAGTTTGTCTTACCCTGACCTGCAAAACTTGTAATTAAAAACACCTTGCTTTTAATTAATTTGATGTCATCTAATATGGACTTTAATAAATTAATTATCGGGTACAACTCCCCCCAAATGGCATATTTTAATAAAGATGCCATATCCTCTTTATCTACAGGGGCTCCAATATTTTCAACCTCTTGATCACCATAAGCATTATACTTATCAAACTCAGACGCTTTCAGATTAATGTATTTTTCAAATGATTCTATAGAGTTCAAAAACTCCTTATATGTACCTTTACTATTTACTAACTCTACTAATTCCTGAGGATTAAATTGTATTTCATCAACATTCAACTTTTTAAGATATTCATTGAGGATTGATACATCGATTTTACTTAACTTACGAAATATTTTCCTATGGAAAAATAGAGGGTTAGAGAAAATCCTTGCTTTGTTCTTCACATGAACAGGTTCACAATAAACATTAGGGATATACTTCTTTGTTTTTATTTCATTACTGATTTTTTCTAACGTTCTTTCTTGTAACCCATCTAATTTGTCTCTAATAATAGTGAACTTGTCAATTTTTTTAAATTCAGAATCTAAAATATCTAAAATAATACCTGATAACGTAGCATCATGTTCCCTTTCAATTATCACTAATAGAGAAGAAAAATCAATAATGTCATCTTGTATATTAAAATTTGTTTCCTTTGCTATTTGGATTAGTTGTTTAGAAGTATAAGACTTTTGCTTTTCGGTAAGGATGAACACCTTAACGTTAATATAAATTTTATCTAACCCATACTTCTTATACTTTGTCAGCGTATTTAATATTTTGGCTGAACTACTTGTAGATGTTATTTGAAAAGATTTTTTAGATTGATCACAAGCTAGATCTATTGCTGGAAAATTATCCTGAGTAGCATTCAGGTTTTTTAAATTAGGTAGTGAATAAATTTCTTTAAGCAATGGGATGCAAATTGTTTCAGATATTTTATTAATATCATAAAGCCCTAAACAATTTAGCATTTTTACCTCAGAAGAAATCCGAGAAAAATATGCTGCTATTTTTTTTAAATTAATATCCCTTTCCATATTCCAACGACACGTCTAAGTTGCTGATATTATTCTTTAATATTACAGTTAAAAATGATGCTCAGCAAGCTGTTTTCCAAATTTACAGTCTAAGTATTAGTACAGTTATTTACAGAACTCCAAGTAAAAGCATCTTTACCATTCTGGCTGGCGACTAGCAAAAGATTTGTGAGAGGTTTCTGAATGTATTCGATTCGATCTATAGCCTAGTTTCTAGCTTAAGCTGCTGTTGAGGGGTACCTGATTTTCGTTTGAAGTTTTCACCATTCAAGGTTATATCGTCAATGCTCCTTGGACATTTTTTAGAGCCTAACCTGAAAGGTCTTATGCCTTCCCTATTCTCCATTGGTAAAGTCAGTGTAGTGGTATAGATAATTTGGCCACTCATTTGAAGGTTACATTATTTTTTTGAGGGTAAATACAAACAGCTAAACTTCAAGATATATCCATTTCAAACACGTTTTGGGGCAGAAATGCGTTACCTTCAGACAAAGGTGGTTCCAATGACCTGCGGTCAGCGTATGTGCAGACGCAACTGAGGCTCGCTGCAACTTTTTATAAAAGAAAGGGTCCATGTGAGCTCAACGAAGACATCTGACCTCCAAGGACGGAGGAAATGCCAAATTCTGTATGGAGCAGAATTGGCCATGCCATCAAAGGCCTCAGCCGCATCTACACTGGTTTCGAAAAGGACAACGCTCCAGCTCCTGCATTTTCAATTTTAAAACAGAAATCTAACCCCCTAACTACTTAGGCAGCGAATAACACCATCTTCCCCGTTGGACATTTTCGCTTTTCAGACAATTTCGCCGGGGCGCTGAGGGATTGACTCTTATTAAATCAAGAACGGGCGCAAGCGCTTTGCCCTTGGCTCTGGTGTGGGCGAAGCACCACGACGTTGACTTGGATTTTGAAAAACAATAACGGATAGATCAGCCAAATCGTTATGGGGCATAAACGAGCTGGCTTTTGGCAATGGTGGCACCGCGGCATTTGTAAATCCATCGACATCAAATGTCCCTTCGGAAGCATTAGGCTTGAATAGATAATTCAGGCTGTTCCCACTTCACTTCACGGCATACCCTGCGTCTGACTGCCTAGTATTTCCGCCACAGCAGCTCTCATCATTGACGGTGGCTGAGAGAAGTCGGCCCCATCTGCAATAAAGAACGTCGGGATATTACCCGCTCTGATTTTTTGCCAACTAATATCTCTCTTGGCATTTTGACCATGTCGAGCGGAATGAGTCAACTTGTGGGGGTATTGTTTTCACTTAAAATGATATTGAACAGGACATTAAACAGGAGATCATCTAGCAGTTGTAAATCAGCCTCTTGCAAGCTAGTGTAGATGATTAATTAATCAAAAGCGGTATAAGTGATAAGCACTGAGTGCTAGGGAATAGCGAATGGATAATAATCAAATATCGGTTAATACCTTTGATAAGCTGGCTCAAAGGTATCAGGATAAATACATGGATCTTGCTATGTATTCAGACACCTTTGATTCTTTTATTAGCCATTTACCCACCGATGATGCTCGCGTGTTAGAGCTGGCTTGCGGGCCGGGCAATATCACTCAAATGTTATTATCTGAAAAACCAAATTTGTCGATATTAGCAACGGATCTAGCACCCAACATGCTGATGTTGGCCAAGAAAAACAACCCCAAGATAGAGGTTCTGCAGCTAGATAGCCGCCATTTAAACCGCGTTGAAGAGCAGTTCGATGCCATTATGTGTGGTTTCTGTTTACCTTATCTTGATAGGCTGGAGGCAATAGCGCTGATTGATGCCGCGGCGCTGCGCCTTAAACTTGGAGGAATTTTGTATCTGAGTACCATGGAGGGGGAATGCCCGAACGTGCGCGAAGATACTTCAAGTGATGGTGATAAGGTCTTTACTTACTTTCATCATGCGGAGCAGTTAGTGCCGGCACTGAATCGTCGAGGCTTTAAATTGTTGGCGCTACAACGCAAACAACAAGCTAGCCCGATGGGTGAAGTCACAGACCTGTTTATCACCGCTCGGCTAGACTCAGAATAAGAGCCGTTTAATAAGCGCTATTGAACAAGCGTTATCAATAACAACTATGGCGTTGGCAGTTAGCAATCACAGGCTTTGTTATAGCTGAGCTAACGCCATTAGTTTAGGTAAAAAGGTATTGTCTTGAGAGGCGATAACCGTTTGCTCGGCAAGTACCTGCTGTAAAATCTCATGGGTCGTGAGTGGATTGGCTAACACGACTCGAAACACCACGGCTTTGATCTCCATCAGCTGCTTGTTCTCAGGATTAATACGGGTGCGTGAGACAAATGAGGTGCCTTGTTCACGCTGACGTTTCTGCACAAATTTAGTTAAGCCATCCAATAATTCATTAAACTCAGTCAGCTTTTGTACATCCTTGTTAGCTCGCGCCGTTGCCATCGCCGTTTGCACCACCTGCGGAACATATCGGTAGGTTAATAAGCAAAGCTCAGGCTTGGACACTAATTCAAACTCAGTATGCTTGTTAATTAAGCTCGCAAAGTAGTGCGCTTTCTCTAGACTGTTGTTGATCAGTATTTCATAACCATCGCGGCCAATAACTTGCAGGCAAGCATGGACTAGCATTGCCATGCCGGGACGCGATCCCTCTAACGTTTGGCTGCCTAAATCTTTTGAGCCTTTTCTGAGTATGTATTCGGCGTGGTGTTTAATGGCATTGGCAAAAGTGGGATCTTTAAAAATCACCATTCCTGCGCCCATGGGCACATACATCTGCTTGTGAGCGTCGATAGTCACTGAATCAGCCCGCTCAATTCCGGCTAATAGATGACGGTACTTTTTAGATAATAGACTAGCGCCCCCCCATGCGGCATCAACATGAAAGTGACAGTTAAGCTCTATTGCTAAGTCTGCTAATGCATTTAATGGGTCGATATTACCGGTTTCAGTTGTTCCCGCAACACCCACAATGGCCATCACTTTAATATTGTCTTCGGCAAGCTTGGCAGCGATTTTTCGCATCTGTACGACATCGACTTTGTTATCGTTTGAAGTCGGAACTTGAACAATGTTTTCGCGGCCGATCCCGAGTAAATCAGCCGTTTTAGATAATGAGTAATGGCCACGTTCAGAGACCAAAATCGCTAAGTCATCAAATCCATAGTGACGTAGCCCTTTAATCACGCCTTGAGCTGCAACGCCGCGATACTCACCATCTGCTTTAAGTAATTGGTTACGTGCAGTCCATAGAGCAGTGATATTAGCGACGGTACCACCTGAGCAAAACGCGCCTAATGAAACGTTAGCGCTGTGCATCCAACTCTGATAAAAATTATCATTCTCTTCATAAACAAGATGATGCATCATCCCCAAAACTTGACGCTCTAATGGCGTAAACGCTTTTGAGGTTTCAATTTTCACCAGATTTTGATTTAACCCCACCATCATTTTAGATAGCGGCAATACAAAGTAGGGCAGTGCAGATGTCATGTGGCCAATAAAGCTGGGTGCTGAGGTATGCACTGAATGCGCGACTAGCGTCTTCATCATGTCGTCAGCATAGTCTGAGACAAACTGCGGCGCGGCAGGTATTTGGTGTTGTTGAAAATCCAGCTCAATTTCGGTCAATGGCTTTTCAACGGCCACCACGCTGTCTTGTAAAAAACCCATTAAGTTCTGTGAGATATTTTGTTCAATAACACTAAGGGTTGAATCGGGGGCTTCTGGAACGGTAAAGATTCTCAGTAGTGCTTCTTCAGAAGCGGTGGCTCGTCTTGGTGTCATCGGCTAACAATCTCTATTCACCACACAGTGATTGTGTGCTGGATCAGTCTTTAAAATGGGATGCTCACTTTACTTTAAGCTTTCTAGCGCATCAAGTAGAAAAGTAAATTGCCATTATTGGCAGCGGCTTATTAAGTTTGCGATTAGCTTACTAAAAAGGCGCCGTAGCGCCTTTAATCGGACGTGGTTTGAGGCTATTTTGCTGGCATGGACAGCGAATAAAGTGCGGCAACATTTTTGCTGGTGGTATAAAGATTTGCTTTGGCGTTTGCTAACACTTCAGCTAAAGGTAAAGCGCGTGGCGTGATTGAAAATAGTGCTGTAAAGCCATGTTCTAATAACACATTGGCATCGTCACTGACACAACCTGCAATCGCGAGAACGGGTACATTGAACTGGTTGGCAACCCCCGCAACTCCCATCGGCGTTTTGCCGTGTAATGTTTGACTATCTAGCTTGCCTTCGCCGGTGATCACTAAGCTAGCGCCTTCAATATGGCTAGCTAAGTCAACGGTGTTCATCACAATGTCGATACCCGGTTTGAGCTGCGCATTGAGAAAAGCCATAACGCCGAGCCCCATTCCGCCTGCTGCACCAACACCCGCTAGGTGACGGTTGTCTTTGATGCCCGTTTGCGCAATAACATCTGCATAATGGTTTAGGGCACTGTCCAGTTGCTGCACCATGGTGGTTGTCGCGCCTTTTTGAGGGCCAAAAATAGCGGAGGCGCCATGTTCACCGCAAAGCGGATTATTAACATCGCAAGCCACTTCAAAGCGGCATTGTGAGACCAGTGGATGCAGATCCGTAATATCAATATGTTGTAACTGACTTAAGGCCGCACCACCTGGCGCTAGGGCGGTTGAATCAGCGTCTAAAAGATGTACCCCAAGTGCTTGTGCCATTCCTGCGCCGCCATCGTTGGTGGCACTGCCTCCGAGGCCGATAATAATATGTTTGATGCCACGATTAAGCGCGTCAACAATCAGCTCACCGGTGCCGTAGCTGGTGGTTAACATTGGGTTACGCTGGTCTGCAGCGACTAAATGTAAGCCTGATGCAGCGGCCATTTCGATTACGGCTGTTTTTTCATTGCCATGATAACTGTCGCCTAAAATGCCGTAAAAAGCGTTAACTTTGTGGCCTAATGGACCGGAAACCTGCGTCCAAATAAGGCGACCATTAGTCGCATCAACCATTGACTGCACGGTGCCTTCACCGCCATCGGCAACGGGGATTTTGAGATATTCAGCATTGGGTAATACCGTGCGAAATCCTCGCTCAATTTCGTTAGCCACTTCCATTGCGGAGAGGCTTTCTTTAAATGAATCGGGGGCTATCACAATTTTCATGCCGTCTTCCTATTTTCAGCGCAAGGCTGAAACTGTTTAAGCGAACGATTAGCCTTGTTCTAGGCAAATGTCTTATTAAGAGTATGAATAGTCGTGCTAACACGACTGTTCAAATGAGGAGGAAGGCGAGTAAGCACACTCGCCTTTTAATTGAGCTTAGATAAGAAACCTAGATAAGGAATAAGCTCAGTATATACACCACCGTCATGGCGGTGAGTCCTTGAATTAAGGTGGCCATGGTTTGTGCTTTATAAGCTTGCTTAACGCTCATGCGGCTAAACTGGGTAACAACCCAGAAGAAGCTATCATTGGCGTGTGATACGGTCATCGCACCTGCACCAATCGCCATGACGGTGAGCACTCTGCCCATGTCACTCGCAAGGCCGATATCACCCAACATAGGAGCGACTAACGCTGAAGTAGCAACAAGTGCAACAGTAGAGGAACCTTGAGCAGACTTTAATGCTGCAGCAACGATAAACGGCATAAAGATCCCGACGCCTAATGCCGACAGCGAACTGCCTAAAAACGCGCCAATTTCAGTTGCTTTGAGTACCGCGCCAAATGCGCCACCGGCACCAGTGATAAGTAGAATTGGGGCTGCTACAACCAGACCTTGGCTGATACGCTCGCTGAACTCTTTGACTTTGTTGTTACTTTTAAGCAGTGACAATGATAGGAAAAGACCAATCATTAATGCATTGACCGGTTGACCCAGAAACGCCAACACATCAAACAGTGTCCCATCCCCTAATGGAGCTGATGGGAAGTTGGCAATGGAGCCAAAACAGATTAATAGGATCGGCACGAAAATGGGTGCAAATGCTCGTATCGGGCTAGGCAGTTCACCATAATTTTGCTTGAGTGTTTCGTAGTCTTCAGTCTGAGTTAACAGGTCTTCTGCGCCTTCACCATCAGGTTGTACATTGGCAAATCGATTCGCCCACAGGGTGCCAGCAAGCGCCGCGAAAGCGGCAACAAACACACCGACAAAAATCACTAATCCAAGGTTAGATTCAAGCCCAAGGTTACCTGCTGCTGCAATCGGCCCAGGTGTTGGTGGTACAAAAGTGTGGGTGGCATAAAGGCCAGTTGCTAGCGCGACACTCATTGACACGCTAGAGACCTTCATTCTATTCGCCATAGACTGTTTAAGTGAGTTTAAAATCACAAAACCAGAATCACAAAAGACCGGAATAGAGACGATGTAACCAATGATAGACATGGTCAACGTTGGAAAGCGAGTGCCAAGTAATTTAATGACGACATCTGCCATGGTGATGGCGGCGCCACTTTTTTCAAGTATGGTACCTATGATGGTACCTAGTACGATAACGAGACCGATATAACCTAGGATGCCACCAAAACCTGAAGTGATGGTTTTGGCAATATCGGCGCTAGGTAGGCCATAGGCAAAAGCGGCAATAAACGACGCTATTATTAAGGTTAAAAATGGGTGTAACTTAAATTTAGAGGTAGCGATGACGATAAATGCAATCACCGCCAGCAAGATCATTACGAGGCTCATAGCGTTTCCCTGTAGGGGTATTTTTAATTTATGTGTAGGGTTTGATGTTACTTAAGCCAAATATGACCTCGACTCATTGTGAGTCGAGGTCATAGGATTTCAGGCTTAGCTATTATGCGGTTCGATGGGATGTATATCTTTGGTTGAATGCACAAATATATATCTAAAAATAAATGTTTTCTTGTTCAATTGAACATTTTTTTGCTTTGAGGCTGATGTTTAGGTCATATAGCCAAAGCGAATGATATGCAACATGAGTCATCAGCCTATTATCGGGTGGTTAACATCACTTGCCCTAGGTAGAGCTGCAGTAGACCATCCAATTTCTGTAAATTACTGCCGGTGATTTTTTCAATTTTTTCGAGTCGATAACGTAAGGTGTTTCGGTGAATAAACAGCGCATTGGCACACTGCTGTTGATCGCCAAAATGTTGTAAGTAACAGGTCAACGTTTTAGCCAGTTGACCATTTTTATCGGCACTGATTAATGATTGATATGGGCTTACTAGCTCTTGCCCACGCCAGTTATCTTTGAGGGAAGATAACAGCACTAACAGAGAGAAATCTTCATAAAGATATTTACTCTGCTCAGGGCGCATTTGAGAACCGATAGAAAGAGTCTCTAAAGCGGTTTGGTAGGAGCGATTAATTTCTTGTGGTTTCACAAAGAAATGCCCGAGGGATATTTTTAATCGTTTTCTCATTTCACTCGGTAGACGAGCGATAAGCTGATCAATACGCTCACTCTCAAGTGTTGCATCCCACTTCTGTCCATCAAGAAAAGCAGGTTTGAGGATCACCAGCTCAGTCATTGAGGTCATGGCGACTAAGTTACCGCGCGACGGATTTTCCAGTAAGTGCAATATCTGTTTTAGCATCGAATTAGCCGAGGTTTCCTCTTCGTCCGCTTGCACCTGAATAATGGCCGCAACACGAGGGGTGTCTAAGTTGATATCGAGCTGCGCCGCCCAGTTTAGCTGATGTGAGGTAAATGCACCGTCGGACTTAATCAAATCGATGATCAACTCCTCTTTTTGACGGTATTGCCATTGTGCCAGTTCAAGGGAGTTGGCTTGCTCAACAATGATTTCGGCGGTCATTTTAAGGAGCTCACCGTAATGACCGAGCTCTTTGGGGTCACCGGTGATGCCAATAACACCAATGATGTCGCCTTTATAATGCAGAGGCAGATTAATCCCCGCTTTGACGCCTTGTAAGGTGTCTTCACTTGCATGGCTAATTGCAACGGTTCTTTGTTGGCTAATGGCCAGTAATGCGCCTTCATGCACCTCACCAATTCGATGGGGATCGCCTGAGCCCAATATAATGCCGTGTTTATTCATTACATTGATGTTGTGACCAATGATTTTCATGGTGCGATTGACTATCTGTTTGGCAAGTAAGCCATCTAAAAAATACATTGATACCCCTAATTAAACTGAGCTGTAATTGAACGGTTTAGGTTTGCTCTGGACTGATAAGCGTGGCGACACGTTGCTGCAATTTGGGGATGATTTGTTGTTCGAACTCGGGGTGACGCTTTAGCCAAATGTTGTTTCTTGGGCTTGGGTGAGGCATGACTAACGTGTGTGGCCATAAGGTTTGCCATTGTTCTACTGCGTGGGTGACGGTTAATTTGCGCTTTAGATGCCACTCAATAGCGTATTGGCCCACCAGTAGGGTTAATTCAACATTGTGTAGTTCATTGAGCAAAGGTTGTCGCCATGCAGCTTCGCATTCGGGACGAGGTGGCTTATCGCCACTTTTCTTATCGGTTGTTGTGTAACTGCCAGGAAAACAAAACCCCATCGGCAGAATGGCAAACAGATCGGGGTTATAAAATTGCTCTCGCGTAACCCCTAGCCAAAGCCTGAGACGCTCGCCACTGGCATCGTCAAAAGGATGCCCTTTATGGTGTGTCTTTTGCCCTGGCGCTTGGCCAGCAATCAGTATTTTTGCATTGCTGGCAAGTTGCACAATAGGCTTGGGCGCAAACGGCAAGTGCTTAGCACAAAGCTGACATTGCTTTACTTGGCTAAGTAAATTGGTGAGGTTAGCATTTTCTCGCATAAGTGGAGGCGGACTCAGTGACGATGCATTTAGCTGTGCAGCGCAATTTGATAAGCCCAATACCCTAAATAACTGTAGCCTGTGATGAGTGTAGCGTAGCTCAGCAGTTTGACACTTAGCGTGCCACGACTTGACGCTGCAACATGAGCGATGGCCAAGGCAAATATGGTCAGTGGCGCGGCATAATAGGCAACAACCATGATCAATAATGCGACGGTCGCGAGAATTAACGGTGTTTTATCAGTAGGTGCATTAGCTGTCGGGCTCAGTTGTACTGGCAGTATACTCAACGCAATACTGACAATGATCACACCGATATTGAGTGAAATAGCACCGGCGCCTTCGATGTAAGTTATTGCTAATATAAAGGTTAATAGTGCAGGTAACAGCGAGATCAGTGTATGGATTTTGGCAAAACGTCTGCTGTGGTATTGACCTGTGAAATAGAATAAGCCAGTTAACAGCAGATTAAAAAAACAAAAGCCGCCAAGCGAGATTGCCAGCATTAATATATTGGTGGTGTCGGATTGAAACGCGAATGCAGGCATAGGCGCTAACAGACATAAACAGAGAAAAGGCTTGAGCAAAGAGGGCATACGGGTCATCGGGAGTCTTAGTAATCGAAGAGATGGCTTACAATCGCTTAAAGTGAGCCTAACTTCAAGATGAAAGCCGAGTAAATCGTTAGATTTAGATCTACGTCAGGCTATAAACCTTATTTTAGAGGCATAAAAAAACCCGCGATTGCGGGTTTTTAACGAAAGGCTAACGACTACAGACGGTAGCTCATGCTAAGCATGATGAGGTGCGCGTTGTAGTCATGGCTGTTACTGCCAAAACTTAACACGTTCCAGATCCCGTCTGGCGCAATATCATTGCCAGCGTCGTTATCTTTATAATTTTCCATCTTATAGTCTACGCGTACGTCCATCTTGTCCGTTGCACGGTATAAAGCGTAAACATTAACGTTATGGACTTTGGCATAGTAATCGCCGTAATCACCCGTAATACCTTGGGTAACTTGGGTGGTACTATTCGAATCTGAGTAAGTGTAATCAACACCTAAACGCAGTTTCTTTTCCATAAGGTTGTTGTAGCTAAAACCGGTACCAACCACATCGACTTGATCTTCAACAACGCCATACCAATTTGGGCTAGAGAAGTTGGTGCTACCTGCTTGATCTGAATCGATGTTTTGACGGTTGTAGAACGCCGTCAATGTCATGTCTTCAGTGAGCAAATAGCTGACACTTGCATCGTAACTCATATCTTTCGATTCAGTTAAGCCGATTTGTGTGTCGCTGTAATCGTCGAGCGCATAACGCGCACCAAAGTCGATAGTCAGCGTCTCAATTGGGCTGTGTGTAACACGGGCTTCAACTTGAGTACGGCTTCTATCCGCTAGGTTGTACTTACGCAGCAAGTCGTTTGACTCACTTGAAGTCCATTTTGATGCTTGATACTCAGAACCATCACGGTCGCTATAACTGCCTTTAACCCACATGTCCCACTTATCAAAGGCACTGACGCGGTACTTCGCCCAAACAGTGCTTTCTTCGGTGGTTTCGCGGTCTTGGTAGTTACGCTCATCTTTACGGTAGTCAAATCCACCTTCAAGTTTATGGCCACGAGCAAGACGGTAGTCAGCTCCTAACTTAGCTTTGTGAGTGGTGATGTCGTAAGGCGTGTTGTAAGCTGCTTGACCCGTTGTTGAGTCAATACTTATTTGCGTCCACTCTTCAATGTTGGTCTGGTTGTCACGGTCGTTGTAATCGTAACTCGCGTTTAAACGCAGTTGACGAGTAATACGTGACACAACTTTAAGTGTGGCGCCCGTGGTTTCAACTTTACCGTCGAGTGACTCTGTCGGCATTTGATAGCCGTAGCCTGAGCTGCTGTAGTCTTGGTCTTGCGTCATTTGACCATAATGAACTCGGCCATTGATGATCGTTTTGCCTGCTACATATTGACCCATTAACGATACTGTGTGTGCTTCATTATCTGGATCAAGTGACATATAGCCGGTCGTTTGTGCGCCAAACGTTGGGCTAAAGGCATTATCAAAAGACAGCTCACTGTACTCATTCTTAAAGATAGAGCCGTTGTAATTTAGCGCTGTAAACCAATTGTCACCGCCAAAACGAATACCCGCTTCAAGCGTATCAGTCGAGTAATCAACAGGTTCAGCAATCATCATCGATTGATTTGAGAAGCTACCAGAAGCTTGTTTAAGGCCGGTTTTGTCTTCACGCATATAATTGATGTAGGTGCTCCATAAAGACTCACCCTGCTGATTGACAAACGCGTAGTCAATACCTAACCCAGCTCGCTTACGTTTTAGCGATAGCTCAAGCGGGTTAAGGCTTGAGTTCAAGTTGGTCATGTCCGCAGTGCTACCGCCGTTTACCCAGTCACCAGGAAGGGTTAGGTTATCACTGCCAACTCCTTGGTAAGGGCTCATGGCGCTATCCGTTTTGTAGGTAGCAATCTGGCGATAATTTAGGTTTAGATTGTATTGACCCGCTTTGCCGACATTGATATCAGCTCGGCCATTTTCCATGCCGAGATTATCAGCTTCGATAGAGGCTTGGTAACCGCTTTTACCTGAGTATTTAAGGTCAGCATCAACTTTAGCTGCGAATTCATCTTCAGCGGCAAACGCATTTGCTGAATGAATATCGCTACTGTCGTTGTAACCTACACCGACACCCACAGTGCCGCTATAACCGGTTTCGACTGCACAACGTTTACAAGCCCATTTATCGAATTTTACTTTAGTGGTATTCGCATTTTGAATACCGTAACCGTCAGCTGCTATTGCGACGCTAGGTACAATTGCACCAGCACTTGCAAGTAGGGCGAGGGTGACTAAATTTAGTTTGAATTTCATCTTCTCGTCTCCGTTAGCGCTGGAACAGCTTGCCAGATGGATGGTTTGAACCATGGATCTGGTTATGACAGTTTAGACAGCTGCGGCCACCAGTAAAGGCATTATCGCCGACACTCGAACCTTGTCCTGTATTGCCCATGTAAGCTCTGCTTTCATGGCCATCGCTGGCATGACATTGTTGACACAGTTGCGGAGCACGCGTTTTTAACATGCCTTCATTTACACTGCCGTGAGGGTTGTGACAAGTAACACAATTCTCAGTAACGGGTGCATGCTCCCACAATTTTGGGCCACGTTTCTCTGCGTGGCATGAGTAACAGGTTTCGTTAACGCTAGGCTTAACGAGATCTGAATCACTCATTGATCCATGTGGGTTATGGCAATCGCTACAGACCATTTGGGCCCATTTCATTGGGTGGCTTGAGCGTTTGTTCATGTCGGCTTTCTGTTTGGTATGACAGCTAGTACAGACTTCCATTTCAGTATTTTTTGATAATACTGGATCTTTGGCTGCATGAATTGAGTGACAAGAAGCACAAGCAATATCAGCATTGTCATGGTGTCCACCATTCCAATCCATACGCTTGTCATCTTTGTGACAACTCATACAAACACTGTTTTGCTTTTCAGCAATTAGCGTAGAGTCTGGACCAAAAGCGATCATCGGCTCGTTGCCGCCACGGTTATGTTTACCCATTGGGCCGTGACACGCTTCGCATTGAAGGCCTGCCATCGGACTTTTACTTGAGTCTATAGAACCGTGAACACCGTCAAAGATGGCCATGACTTTTTCTGACTTCTTGTGACACATAAGGCAAGAGTCTGCGCCTTTTGGCGAGTATTTGCCTTCGGCGAATTTCTTGTCGAGTGTGGCTTCAACTTCATCAGGGCTCATCTTCGCATCCCACTTAGAAGCCATTGCAGTGTGAGCAAAGCTAAGTGAAAGTACTGCCGATGCTAATAGCGCTGGAAGTAAGGTTTTTAGTTTCTTGGTGATCTTCATAATCGATTTCCTAAACTTGCACAAACTTAGTGAAAGTGGGGGAGAGGACTCCCCCCCGATTTCAACACTTTTTAATTTTCAAAGTTGTTTTAAGTGGTGTACAAATTACATCTTAACCGCAGTGTGATCCGCTGGAGTTGGCGCATGGCAGTAGAAACACGTTTCTAGTTGAGCAGCGTTCGTCGCTTCCTCTTTAGATACGTTGACTAATGCACCTTGACCTTCAACGTGTGTCTTGAACTTGTCCATGTTGTAGCTGTGGCAAGAAGCACAAGTTGCCGCGATAGGCGTAGTGTATTGACCACCAGCAGTTGCAATCGCGCCTTTTTTCTTAAAGGCATCACGGTTGAAATCGTTATGACACTGGTCACAGTTCATTCCTGGGATTACCGCGTAATCACCTTGGCTGTGAGTCTTATGGAGTTTAGTCTCCAATGCACCCATGTTTACACCGCCAGCATAGGTACCGTCTGGAGTGTGGCAAGCTGCACAAGCATCTACACCGATGATCGGTTGGTCGTTAGCATCTTTGCTATGAGAAAGTTGCTCTGACATAACGAAACCAGCATGGTGACCACCTTTGTGGACTTGGAACTCAGCACTATGACATGTTGCACATGCGCTAAAGTTAACAGAGTCAACGTGACGCATACTTGGCGCTTCACCAGAAAGGGTAGCGAAAGCAAGATCGGCTTTCATACCTGTGTATTTGTCAGTGTCATTACCATCGAAATCAGGATCATCACATTTAACAAATTCGCCGTCAGCAGAGCACATAGCCCAACCAACAAAGGTGAAGGCTGTTTCGTCGTCAGCGCCAACAGCGCCAAGCTTAAGGTCTTTAGTTGTTGAGTAGACTAACTTACCATCTTCGATAGCGGCATTAGTATCAACAACACCGTTCTTAATCGCATTGATAGAGTCTTTGCCACCGTAACCTAGGGTTACGTTGTTTGGACCGACGTTAGTGATAACTTCAAAACGCTGCACCATTGGCAGGATGGTGCTGATATCAACTTCAGCGCCACTAGAGTCAACAACTTGAATACTAATTGTTGCCGCTTGAGTTGTGCTATCAATTGTAGACGCAACGTTGATGCCGTAAGTGTCGATTAGCGCTTTAGTGTCACCGAAGCTGCTAGTGTGTAGCTCTTCAGTCCAGCTTGCATTATGACAAGCAACACAGTTTGAGTTGTCAGCCTGTTGTGAGTGACCTTTACCTGCGACAAAATCGATACCAGTGTGACAGCTTGTACAGGTTTGCATGGTCGGCATACTTGACCAGTTGCCCCATTCCGTTAGCTCGCCACTATCTTCTTCTGGCGCAACGTGACAAGTTTGACAGTCGTTTTGTATCAGACTTTCAGCTTTTACCCCATCAAAGATGTAGCCTCTGCTTTCGAAGCTCTTATTGGAGTTGTGAATATTGTGGATCAGGTGATTCCACTCTTTCTCTTCTGACATACCATAGCTACCTGGAACATGGCATGTCGCACAGGTTTCTTGGTTGATATACGTGCTATGTCTGCGAGTCAGCGGCTCACCTTCAGCGTGGCATTTCGCACAGGCTTTCTGAGAAACAATGTTCTTAGTGTAAAGCGGCTCATAACCTTCACCAGAGAAGTCTTGTGACAGCTCTGTACGCGGCACGGATGTGACGCCATCTTGCAGTGTCGAAGCACTGGCGATAACGTTGTAACGTTGAGTTAATTCAGCGTTATAACCTACAACATCGATAGTGAAAGTGTAGTTACCATTTTTTAGGTCAATAAACTCTTTTTGGTTTCCAATCCTCTGCCACTGTGCACTATTACCCGCACCAGTAGCGCCCTGAGGGATAAGTTGATCTACATTTTTCACTTCAAGAGCTTTAAGACCAACAACGGGTAGGTCGTCTTCATTGGTTGCGAAGACATTGATTGTTGGCACACCGTCATTATAAGTCACATCAGTGACCTTTAGGTTTAGTGTGTTGATGTAGTCAGCTGCTGGGCCACCTGGGTTGCCAGGATTACCGTCAGTACCATCATCGCCGCCACAGCCGGTTAAGGCCATTGATACAGCGCTTGCTGCTAGGAGCAGCGCAATTTTAGATTTATTTACGTTCATCATTTTTTCCCTGCATAGGTTTTGGCACTGCCTAAACGTGTGGTCCGATTATGTAGACCGACTGTAATTTTTTAATTGCCGTTTAAGTCAATGCTGGAAATAAGATTCCCCAATGAAAGGCTAACGTAATGCAAGGCGAAAATCTGCATAGCAGGTGCCAATGTGTGACGTGGATCTTTCTATTTCTAAAGAGGTATTGGTGAGGGTTGCTAAAGCCGAATCAATATCAATAAATGCGCGATAAATATCCGAAATATGTAATAAAATGAGTATTGATGATGTGAGAATGACTCTCATTAAAAAAGGGAGGCTAAGCCTCCCTTTTTAGTGGTATTTCAGTTTACATATTCACGTTTAAACTAGTGGCTGCTGCCCCAGTTTGCATGTGCTTCAAGTAGCTGACTGTCATTGTGACAAGTTGAACAAGTTTCTTGAACATTTAACAGTTCGTATTCTGATGCAGGGATACCCAATGTTGTAAGCGCAACACCTTCTTCTAATAATATTCCGCCCATAGACTGGATATGAGAAGCTGTAGAAGTGTTCAAGCCATATGGCGCTACGTGACAACTAACACACGCTGCTGTTTGTGGAGAGACTACAAGTTGCTCATCCCCATAAACTGGCTTACCGTCGGCATCAACACCTGTTGTTACTTTACCAAAAGCAACTGGTGTAGCATCGCTGACTATTTTGCTTAGTGAGTAACCATCTTCACCGTGGCAAGATTGACACTCAGTCTTCTTGAAGAAGAGATCTCCTGAGCTGTCATAAAGGTAATGCTTGCTATGTACGATAACCGCTAAGTTAGAGCTAGAAGTCTTTCTATCACGTGTACCGTTGTGGCAGCTTGCACAACCATCCATGTCATTACTGAAACGATGCTTAATATCAGTGGTGTGACATTGCTGACAAGCGACCATTTCTGCATGTTGAGTACGTGGAGATGAGTCAACTACAGTTCCTGCTACGTTGAAGTAAGCGGTGTCTGAAACTGCATATGGACCTGAGTTTGATGCCGTTTTACCGTCATCACTCACATCACAGTCTTCTACAGTACCTTTACTGTCAAAACAAACGTGGATCTGGCTGCTAAGAGCAACAGTAACATCGGCAGTATTCATCACGTCTTCAACTTTGAAGAAGTTATGAGAATCATCACCATCTTGCATCAAAGATACATCAGGAATAGTAATGTCGATGGTGTTATCTGCACCTTCGGTAAATAGGTTGTAACCTACTTTCTGATAGTTAACGATAAAGTCATCATTGACTACACCGTTAAATACGATAGCACTTGTAGATCCGCCATATTTATATGGAGTTGGGTCAATTTGCGCTAAAGTAATAGTGTTATCACCGTTGGTGACAGTCATGTTTGCAGTAACAGTTTTAGTCGCTGCACTGTAAGTCATGCTGTTGAACGTTACTTTAGTTTCAGCTGCTTGCGCGGTAGTATTTTTTAGGTAGTGAGCAGATTCTGCACCACGTTGACCATCTGGGTCATTATGGCAAGATACACAGTTTGCTTTGCTTTCTGCTATCTGATCATTTTCAGAATCCCAGTGCCAGCTTGGCACTGCATATGGACTGTTGTGGCAGCTCATACAAGTTGCCGTATCTAAATCAGCTTTCCATGCATCAGCCATTGCGACATTTTCGTCTGGTTGGTGACAAGTTTGGCAATTCGATGCGATTTGTGGATAAATACCATTATCTGCATAGAAAGAATGGCTATGGATATCGTGAGCCATTGCTTTAATTGAACCGTCAAATTCGACAGAACCAGTAACGTTGCCAGCTTCATCTTTTTCATCTTTCATGTACGAGTTGTAATCGGCATGACAGAAAGTACAAGATTCTAAAGTGACGTTTCTACCGCCGTGCTTCGCGAGTGTGCCGTCTTGACCTGGACGATGACAAGATTGACAGGTTTCGTTAGCGATAACTGCTTTTGGTCTAGCTTGTTCAGTATCTGAACTTGGTTGCCAATAGTAGAAAGTATTGTTAACTAGATTTGCGCCTGCGTCGTTAGCAGATTTAACACTTAGGTAAACACCATTAGTGGCGTCTGGAGAGTAGGCATATTTACCCAAAGTATCAATGGCTTGGTTTAATACTAGTGTGTAGCTACCATCACCGTTGTCGGCTAAGCAGTCTTCACAGTTTTTACCTTTGAAGTATGAAGAGCCCGTAAAGTAACCTTCACCTTTGTCTTTGTTGAAGTAGCTCAACCAAATATCTCTTGGTGAACCCTCAATATCGGTGCCAGCTACTTCATCTTCAGTACCCACACGGCCGAATGAAACTGTACCTACATCTGATTGTTGTAAACCAAATACAGCTGCGCCGTTGGCATCAGCCAAATCGAAATTTAAGGTTAAGAAACCGTCTTCGCTTACGCTAGCTGAAGTAATATCAGCTTGTACATGTGACACTGACCCGATAGGTGTGCCAACTGGACCTGGCTTTCCGTCTTCGCCAGTTTTACCATCATCACCACCACAACCAGAAACTGCTAGTGAAAGCACTCCGGCTGTCAGTAGCGCTTTTGAAGTTGCGCTTAAGTTGAAAAATTTCATCATTTTTGTCCCTGCAATAGTTTTTTAATCATCACCAAAATAGATATAAGTTGAGAACAAATCTCATTAACCCACAATTAGTGTGCGGAATTTTATTTCCATCTCTAAGGCTAACGAAGCGGGAGGTTTTTAGCAGGTGTTTTAGCCGCTTTATGTGATTAAGATCTGACTATTTCTTTAGGGGTATACAAAAAAGTGCGTTTTTAGGACTATTTTAATTTTTGATTAAGAATGAGGCGACCTAAAAAGGCGGAATGTTGATGCTCTGTTGGTTTGGTGTTGGATGTAGTAACAGTATTTAAGTCGCTGTCACCAAATAAATAAAGTGTTACTGAGGTGGATTTTTAATAGGAGCAAAATAGTAGCTTAAAAATAAAAAAAGGATGAGAAAGCGAGTTCCTCATCCTTTGTATTTGTAGTACCTTCTACCACTTTTTGAGAGTGTTAGTCGGTGTCAACATACTTAAATTATTTAAGCATGTGGTTCTCTGCGACCTTTTCTGCATTATGACATGTTAGACATGATTCGCTATTCAGCATCGCTTCTGTATAAGTGCCAGCTACTACGCCACCCATCCCCTCGATGTGTGATTTGGCTGAATCTTTACCGCCACCGATATCGTAGCTACTAGATACGTGACACGATGCACAAACCCCAGCTTGTGGGCTAGAGAATGTTTCGTCTTTACGGTTCCAGCGCATTGGTGTTGAACGTGCATTCTCTAAGCTGTAATCGCTATTATCGTGACAAGCGGTACAGGTTTTAGTATCGACTAAAGACTGGACATCTTCACGACCATGAGCTTTACCGAATGTACCGTGAACTCGGACGATCATGCTATTGTAATCACCCGCTTCATGACACTGTGCACAAGTGTGAAGGTCTGCGTTTCGGTAGTGACTAGCGCCTTTTCGAACGACCATGTCATTGTTGTGACAGCTTGCGCAGTTGTCATAATTTACCGCACTTGCACGTTCGACCCCTGCAGTACCATCAAGCTTTAAGAACTCAGTTGTTGCTGCATTGGCGCTAAGGATCCCACTGCAGTTGCCCTCAGAATCGAGTTCAACCAAGGTTGACGCTTTATTCTTGAAGCAGGCACTGAAGCTTGCTGATAGCGCCAAGTCTGCGCCATTGTCAATCGCCTTAGCTAATGCTGGTAACGTATAGCCAGCAGGTGTTGCATCAACGACAACATTAAAACTACCATCGTCATTTGCAGTTACAGTGCTGCTAGCGCGTGATGCTAAAAAAGCGTCCGGCTTAACAGCATCAACAGCATTGGCATAAATCGTCAGTCTAGGTACGTAACTAGCGCTAACAACTTCTTCACCCATCATTAAGTTGACGGTGAAGCTAAGCTCTGCCACCTCTGTATTCCACACAATATTGCTGTAGCTTGTTTCGATGAGCTTACCGGCTTCAATTGCAGATTCACGACTTTCTTTGTCGTGTCCGGCGAAGTGACGGAAGGCGCCACCGCGAGTGTTACCATCGTTTGAGGTATGGCAATCGACACAACCGATATATGCGGTGCCACTGTCATCAGTTGTAGTACGGCCACCGTAGTGGTAATCGCCGTGACAGCTTTGACAGCTATCGGCATCCATATCTTTAAACCAATCTAGCGCGTGCACCGTTACATTTTCAGGCAGTGTTTCTGCTGTTTCAGTGTACTGCACATGGCAGCTTTCGCAGTTGGCGGTAGCGGCAGGGTAGTTGATTGGCTTTAACGGATTGCCTTCCTCATCAACTTGTGTAGTCCGGTCATATTTATAGCCAAAAACAGGGTTTTTAGCGGCGTTTCCAATGACAGTGTCAAACTTACCTAATGCACGACGATCACTTTCTGTCGCACCAGTATGAATAGCGTGAACCAGTCCTTTAATGGATCCATCGACGGTGAAGTTAACTTCATTACCTTCTTCATCTGTGCCTGCACCAGAATACTGTGTGTAGTCAGTGTGGCAGAACAGGCAACCATCGGCCGTATTTCCATAGTTACCATGACGGATGTGGTCTTCGCCAACATGGCAGCTGGTACACGTTTGGCTTTCTAGTACTAACTTAGGTGAGCTAACCGATTGCTCTGTCGCTGGCTCCCAGTAGTATGACTCAACATGCTTAACCTTATTGGCACCAGCGCCATAGGTCATTAGGTATACACCTTGAACCTGAGTGGCATCGTAACCGTAATCTAGGCTCTTAGTATCAATGATATCGGGCGCTGTAATGCGGTACTTACCACTACCAAGATACTCAAGACATTCTAGTCCTTCTTGGCAATTACGGTTCGGGCGCCAGTTATCTGTTCCAGTGACCAATGTGTCATTTTGCTTGTTACGATATGACAGCCAAATTTCACGCTCACCATCGGCACGTGAATCTACAGTGCTGCTATTACCTTCTGAATCGGTGATCTCGTAAGGCAAAAATGCTTCTGCTCGCGTTCCCATACGACCAAAGCTAACGCGGAATGGATCGGTTAGCTCCTCTAGTCCGGTAACGGCAACGCCGTTTAGGTTAGTAAAGTTAAACTCTATTGTAAGGGTGGAGTTTGCTTCATCGTAGCTGGCAAGTTCAACTTGGGTTTTAACTGCGGTTACATCGTTAATGTGCAATGCAATCTCACCATTATTGCCATCTTCACCATTTTCACCATCACTGCCACAACCCGCAAGCGCAAAAGAGAGTGCGCTAATGCCGATTGCTGATTTCACAGCTGCTGCTAATTTATACCGATTTATCATCATTTTATTCCCTGCATAGGTTTTATCTGCTGTGAGGTTTTTTACCTCTTAAGCGTGAGGGGCTTCCTCACCTTGATCTTACCCAAAAGAGGTAGCTCGCTATAAATCAATACAGCTAAATGTGAGGTATATCTTTTAGTCGTTATAAAATGTTAATTGTTTTTTAAGTTGTTATTTAACAGGTAGTTGTGGCGTTGCAGGGCAGAGGATTAATAATGGGTTAAGCTTGGCTCGCCAAAGCTTAATTTTAGCTGAAGGTTGAAGATGGTTTCACGATAGTTGTTGATTTAAATCAATTTTTATGGCGATCTTTAGTTCGTAATTTTAACGTTGCAGTTACATTCGGCGTTAACTTGTATGTGATACGTTAGCTCCTCGTGATGGGTAAGTGTCTTGAACTGTCTTATTAACACCATCCTAGGTGGATAGGCAATTGAGTGATGATACTTATCGCAAAACATCACGGAAACCAATGACTCAATACGTGCTTAAGACTATCTGAGAGTAAAAAAGGAGGCTTTAAGCCTCCTTTTTTAATTGCTAGATGATCAACATATTAGTTGCCGTGAACTTCAAGCAGTTGACTTGGATTATGGCAAGTCGCACACGCTTCTGCTGAGCGAGTTCTAACGTCATCGGCATCCATACCATCTAAAATTCCGCCATTAGAGGTGATATGACTTGCGCCTGAATCACTTAGGTACTTCTGATGACAACTTAAACAAGCTCCAGCATCAGATGATACCCAAATATCGACTCCGGTCGTAGTGTCGCCATAACGCCATACACGATCGGTTGCTCGACCTAGCTGGATGCCATCATCGGTGTGGCAGGTTGAGCAGTCTGTTTTGAGAACGGTACCAGATTGTACACCCGCATATTTAAGATAATGTCCCTCTGCTTCGTGGGCTTTATAGGCAAAGCTGGTCGGCTTCATGCCTCCAGGGAAGCTATCATCCCCTTTGGTGGTCTTGTCTGAGGTGTGGCATGTCTGACAGTTATAACCATTGTTATAATGATGATTTTCTTGATTGTGACAGCTCTGGCACTTTGCTGTGTCAACGATAGAACGACGCATCGCAGCTTGGGCGTCTCCATCGATGCCTGATCCTGACCAAACAAAGTGGTATGGCGGCTCTTTAACGGCTACAGAACGTGTCTTATCTGAACAAGCTGTCATTACCACTTCAGCCACGGCGTAACCGCCATTGTTAAAGCAGACTTCAACTGCTGACCATAGCTCAAAGGTTTTGCCATCGGGATTGGTAGGCATATCAAAGGTGCTCGCAACAATGCTAAAGGTCATCGTTGTGGCATCGTAGCTACCATCTTGGAGCTTAAAACGTCGCTTGCTGTATGATGCATCTGCATAAGCTGGGAAGTCTTTATCACTGTCCCAAGCAACCACCACACGGGTACCTTGATTAATAAACTCGCCAGCAACCGCTGCGCCAGTCGCATCGGTAATCTGGACATCAAACATCAGTTTACCAGCAGTATCTAGGCCTATATTACTGAACGTCACCCCCATAGCTTCTGCATCCGAGTAGGCTTTTAATACATCGCCATGACGTTTCTCTGCACTGCCAGTGCCAGGATAGGTATCTGTTGCGTTGTGACAAGATACGCAGTTGGTACTTGAGTGAGATTGTGAGGGTTTTTCTGTATGACACGCTACGCAAGCATTGTTACTCAGATCAGCTTTAAATAAGTCTGCATTAGCGGGCGCACCATCGCCTTCCACATGACACGAGGCACAATTGGCTGCCGGTTTTTGTGGGAACATGACTTTACCGTAGTCATGTAAGCTACCGCCGTAGCCGACGATTTTATAAGGGGCGGGAACGAGCCCATCTGGAGTGCTTGTCTCCCTATCTTGTCCTTTATGAATCGCGTGGATCATATAGGTGAACTCAACACTGTTGCCACTTTCTGGATCACCACTGGTTGCGGTATGACAACTGGCACAATTTTCTAAGTCAACTCTTCTGCCGCCATGTAGTTCGAGGCTTTCAGGTTGGTGACACGTATAACATGCTGTAATGTTAACCACATTTCTAGTTTGAATACCTGTGGTTTCACCAGAGGAGGGCTGCCAATCATGATGTGCATTAGCCGTTGCTTGGGGCAGTTTAAGCTCCAATGTGGCCCTGTGAGTATTGTCTTCTCCATAAGTAACGGCGAGTGGCTCTGTTACATTGCTAATATTTTGCATGAAACTATAGCTATAGCTACCATCACCATTGTCGACAAAGCAGTCTTCACAACTACTTGCCGCTTCTACATTAGCTTGATATTGGGCTGATGGTATTAGCCCTGATGTATCATCCGGTAGGTCACCAGGTTCTTTTAACACATTGATATAGGATTGCCATTGATAGCCACGGTTATACTCTACTTCGCCGAGGGTTTCGCTCACTTGGGCAAGCTGCGCAATACCAAACCTGAGATCGTAATCCTTTGTTAGCCCGAGCACGGCGACACCATTGGCATTCTCTAGGTTAAAACTTACAGTCACAGCGCCTTCTTCAACAGTGGCACTGGTAAATTCAGCCATTACAGTAGAGGTGTTTTCAATATTGACGCCAATAACGCCATCTTCACCATCGGCACCGTCATTGCCATCACTACAACCAAACAACAAAGCTGTACTAGCGAGTGCAATCAAACTGAGTTTTGAGCTTCTAGTTTTGATATCCATAATTTTGCGTTCCATTATTTATTCATCATAAATCAGTTAAAGCCTAGCAACCTGAGTTGTTAGGCTTATAATTTTTATTTTATGGGGTGCACTGCAAGCACATCGTAGGTGGCGCCTTGGCCATGACATGTCGCGCAACTTTCGGTCCCAGCGCTAGCGTCTGCTTCAGTGCCTTTAAAGACGGCACCTTGCTGAGCCATATGGGACATTGAGGTATCGCTAGTATGACAAGCACTGCATATTGCAGCTGTCGGACTGGTAAAGCTGCCATCATCAAATGCTAATGGCTGCACTGCACTATCAAGCGGCAATGCGGCCGTCAGCACGCCAGCGTCATCTTCAGTGTGGCACTGAGCACAATTTCCGATATTGCCAGGGTAGTTAATATCAGGATAGCTTTCACGTGAACCCGCATGCAGCGTATGTACTAAATGCTTATAATCTGCAGTTGATGCGGCAGGATTATCAGCACTGGCTTCAGCTTGCATATTACGGTTGTGACAAACTTGGCACTGTCCTTCAAGATCGTTTCGTGAACCGTGGTAGTTCAGCTGCTGATCGCCATGGCAGCTGCCACAGGTTTCGTTGGTTACAACGACTCGGCGTCCAGTATCACTCAGTGCTGTAGCACTAAAGAACTGATGGCTCGACTTGAGGTTGGTTGTGTTGTCTGTTTCAGCACAACTTGCCAACGTGTCGTCATCGCTGCAGAGCTTACCTTGAATGGCCAATGTGCCTTTGTCTGCGGTTAATTCACTAGGGACGGTGAGTCCGCTGATTTGATAAGTATATAATCCATCACTACCAGAGATAGGCGCCGTGTCCTGCAGTTTGATTGAACGGGCACTGCGGGTGGTGTAATCGACACTCACTCCCCAGTTGGCATAAATCCGTAGGTCATTGACAAAATTAAGCTTATCGGCACTTTCTGTGTAAACTTCGTTGGTTGCAGGGTTAGAAAGCCTTACCGCTAACTCAACGGTAGTGTCTGTTAATACTGCACTAACGATTTCCACATTAAATTGGCCAAGAACAGCATCGGTATCAGCTTGACTATGGGCACTCATGGTCCATTCTGAATTATGACAAGCGACACAATTACTATTGTCTTGCTGGGTTGGGTGACCTTGGCCCGCAGGGAAGTCAATATTGGTATGGCAACTGCCGCAAGCCTCCATAGTGGGCACGCGAGCCCAGTTCATGTTTTCGGTTAACGTTTCATCAGCAGCGTGGCAAGTTTGACAGTTAGCCAGTGACACTGGGAAACCGACTAAATGCTTGCCGTGAACCATGGGGGCAAATACATTGTCAGGATTGCTGACTTTATCTAGATTATGGCAAGTCACACAGGTTTCCACTTCATTGTATTTACTGCCATGAAAAGCCAAATCATTGTGGCAACTATTACACGTGTCCATTTCAATGAGGTTACGGGTATAAGCGGGTTCACTGCCTTTGTCTTGCCAATCGTGATGTTGGTTAGTGATAGGCAAAGCGGTGCCATCGGGTAAAGCATCGCCGCCCACTTTGATGACCACTCGCTGAGTAGCACCAGACATAAAGCTAATGTCATTCATGCCGTCAAATGCACCACTAAAAGTGTAGCTATATTGCCCATTTTTATGGTCGATAAATTCGCCGTCACAAACATTGGAGCAAGACTCTGACGTAAAATATTGCCACTGGCTGGCATTGCCTGCATTGGTATAGCCCATGGGTAGCAACTGAGCAGCTATATAGGTCGCAGACGGAATACCGACGACAGGTTCATCTTGCTCGTTGGTGATGCGGTAGTTAATCGTCGCAATACCAGCATCGAAAGCAACGTCACTGACTGCGATGCTAAGCGCGGTTATTTCTGTTGCTGGTGGCCCGCCGGGTTCTCCAGGGTTGCCAGAATTGCCATCATCGCCGCCGCAACCCGCTAATATGGCGATTAGACCTAGAGGAATACTTTTATGAAGTCTTGATTGGGTGATCAGTTTCATTTTTCTTTCCTTGAAATCCTTTAAATGACAAAACTACATTTGATAACTAAATGTCAGGCCAAAATAGTGAGCGTTATAATCGTGGTTTAAGTCGCCAAAAATCAGCACGTTGGGAATTGAATCAACGGCTAGTCCTTGGTTAAGCCAGTCTGAATCTTTGTAGTTTTCAAAGATCCAGTCGAAGCGTAATGCCATTTTTTCTGCTAACTGATATTTAGCAAAGGCATTGACGTTGTGCTTTTCGGCAAAGTAATCGCCATATGGCGAGGTGAGCCCTTGAATAACATCGGTATCACTTTGGCCATCAGAGTAAGAGTAATCTAAGCCCAAGTTGAGTTTGCTATCGAATAGGTTTTGGTAGTCTAAGCCTGCCCCAACGAGCGTTGACTGTTCATCGGTGTTTGTGTACCAATTGGGTAAGCCAAAGTTAGTGCTGCCAGCTTGTTCACTGTCACGCCAGTCTTGATTGAGGTAGGCATTAATGTTGAAGTCCTCATTTACCCTATAACTGGCTGAAATGTCATAGCCTTGAATATCAACACTCGTCAATCCAACTTGGGTATCATCATAGTCATCAAAGTTGGCATGAACGTTAGCGCTGGCAGAAAAGTCTTCTGAGCCACTGTAGGCCACATTTAGCTTATATTCTTGGCGCTCTCTATCGGCAAGATAGGACTTTCTTAAATAAGGATTACTGGGGCTTGATGTGGTGGTAACGGCGTTATAGGCGCTGCCGGTTCTATCGCTTGCAGTGGCTTTTATCCAAGCTGACCACGCGGGTGAAACACGGTAGTTGAGTTTTGCATACAGGGTGTTTTGCTGTAATGAATCTCTATCTAAGTCACTGTAGTCGTTATGATCATAACGATATCCACCATCAATATAGATACTGCGGCTAAATCGGTATTTGGCGCCGACATCGACTAATTGTTTGGTTCTGTCATATTCTGGGTTTACTGCGGTACCTGCATAGTAGCTATCAGTGATAACTTGAGGATAAGGATTGAGCGAAGTCTTATTATCTCTATCGGAATAGTCGTAACGCGCTCGCACGCTCAATCCACGTGCTAGTCGCCCTGAGTACTTTAACTTCATGTCGGTGGTATCAACTTGTCCATCTAGATTGCTAGTGGGCAGGACAGGTGATGGCCCGTTAATCGTCGCGGGGAGAAATGCTTGGTCTTGGGTAAAGCTGGCAACACTCAAATTCATTAATACCTGATGACCATTGCCGTTGAGTTGTGCATTAGCACCAACACGGTAGGCTTTGTTGTCAGGGGATGCTGCACTTTGGCCCTCATAGGCTGCACCAAAAGTGGGGGTGAATGCAGAGTTCCAGTTAACAGCTTGATGATCATTTTTATATTGGCTAAAGGATGAGTCAATGCCAACGAGCCAACCTTTGCCATTAAAGTATATTTTAGCGGCTAATTCATCGGTAGTGTCATCAATCGGCTGTGCCAACATGGCACTATTAGTTAATAGGTTGCCGGAGTAGGCACGTTTGCCTTGGCGTTTTTCATGTTGATAATTGATATCGGCTTTATAGAAGCTACCTTTATAGTCAGCTTCGAGTAAAAACCGATCGCGCTGAGTTTTGAGCGTGGTCTCGGTGACATCATTGTCTAACGTTGGCATTTGCCCTGTGGTTGCCCCTGTTTGCCAACTATCGGGCAGAACGAGTTGATCGCCACTGTTTCGATAAGGGCTTAGTGCTGCATTGGTATCGTAATTGGCTAATCCTCGATAACCGAGCGCAATTTGATATTGTCCGGGACGGCCGGTTTCAATTTTTGCGCTACCAGTGTCATAACCCAGTTTGTCTGCTTCGATTAGAGTTTGATAACCCGTTGCTGATGTGTAGTTAACATCGGCCTCAAGATGACCAACCGCACCATCGGTGTCAGTGCCGCTAGTATTGCCAAAATGGATATCACTGGCATCATTATAAGCGGCGCCAACGCCAACACTGCCACTAAAGCCTGATGATGTTACGCAGCGTTTGCATTGCCATTTTTCAACTTTTGCATTATCACGATTTGCACTTTGTAATCCATAGCCATCAGCAAGCGCTGGTGCGATGGAGGCGCTTATTGCTAACGCTATCAGAGATAGTTGTAGAGGCTTGTTAATATGGAACGGTAAATTTTTCATGGTTGCCACTCCTTGTTAGCGCTGCAGCAGCTTGCCAGATGGATGATTAGAACCATGCACTTGAGAATGGCAGTTCATACAACTCTGACCGGCATTAAATGCATTGGGGTTACCACCGAACACAGCATTTGAAGTATGGCCAACAGAGGCGTGGCATTGCTGGCATAACATAGGTGGCTTACTGATAAGCATGGCTTCATTCACGCTGCCATGTGGATTATGACAAGTCGCGCAATTTTCGGTGACCGGGGCGTGTTCCCATAACTTAGGTCCGCGTTTTTCGGCATGACAAGAGTAGCAATTTTCGTTAACGCTCATCTGCTTTAAACTGGCGTCGGCGAGTGTGCCGTGTGGATTATGACAATCGCTACATACCATCTGTTGCCATTTAAGCGGATGAGATGACCGTTTGTTCATATCCGCTTTCTGCTGGGTATGACAGCTAGTACAAACTGCAACTTCTGTCGCTCTGTCCGCAATAGGGTCGTGTCCGGTATGAACTTGATGACAGTTGGCGCAGCTGACGTCGGCATTGTCGTGATGGTTGCCACTCCATGCCATACGTTCATCATCGTTGTGGCAGCTCATACAAACACTGTTTTGTTTGTCGGCAGGGACAGGAGAGTTGGAACCAAAGGTGATCATTGGTTCTTTACCGCCGCGGTTATGTTTGCCTAATGGTCCATGGCAAGCTTCGCACTGCAGGTCGGCCATTGGAGAGCCTTTGACGTCGATATTGCCGTGGACGCCATCGAATAACGCCATGACTTTAGGACTTTTTCGATGACACATTAAACAGGTGTCAGCGCCTTTAGCTGAATACTTACCCTCGGCAAACTTTTTGTCTAATAACGCTTCGACCTCTTTAGGGGGTTGGTCATCCCATGGGGCAGACATGACATTAAAACTCAATGTCACTGCCGTGAGCATAAGTAGGTTGATTACCTTACTTGAGAACCATCCTGTGTTCTTATTCATCATGTCATTCCCATTCCATTCGCTTTCAATGCGTTATTTTTGGATTGTTATATTAGTATTTATGTAAATTACTAACTTAAGATAATAGAACAAAAATGTGACAAGTCCATAACATATGTAAGGTGATTTAGTCTTCTTGTTGCTGTTCTTTAAGGGCTAAGTCGAAAAGCGTGATCAAGATCACGTTCGTGTTCTGTTCGCTAATTGCTTGATAGAAGTGTAAATAATAACCATTATTATTTAGTGTGATTTAAACGTGGACGATTTATCTGTTAACAGTCGTTTATTAGTTGAGAGTTTTGTCACATAATAGAGAACACAATTGAAAATTATTATCGTTTACAGTTCGAAATATTGATCTAGGTAAGGTTTTTTAATCCAATGGTCATTTAAAATCGATACCAATTCAAAGAGAGTTGAGGCCTGTAATTAGGTGGAATGCACAATGAAGTTAAGTGAATTAAGTCCAGGCGATTTCGCCAGAATTTCTCAGGTAGGGCAAATTGATCTACCTGCTGTTGTAAAGCGCAAACTCCTATCGATGGGGATCACTCCAAATACTCGATTTTCTTTGATCCGCAGAGCACCTATGGGCTCTGGCGTAGAATTAGATATCCGAGGCAGTAAATTATGTATGCGTCGTGATTTAGCAGATATTATTGAGGTTGAAAAATCGAATGGATAAGCAATTTAACTGCGTCACTGTTGGTAACCCTAACGCGGGTAAGTCGACTCTTTTTAATGCGCTTACAGGCTCTAACCAGCAAGTTGGTAACTGGTCAGGTGTCACGGTCGAGAAGAAAACCGGTCAATTCGCTCTACAAGATACCGATGTTTTTCTAACCGACCTACCAGGCATTTATGATCTACTGCCTGCGGGGAATAGTTGTGATTGTTCACTAGATGAGCAAATCGCGCAGCAATATTTAGCTGAACAACCAATAGACGGCATTATTAACCTTGTTGATGCAACGAATATTGAACGTCATTTATATCTGACTGTTCAACTGCGTGAACTTGGTATTCCTTTAGTTGTTGTGTTAAACAAAATAGATGCTGCAGTTAGCCGCGGTATTCATATTGATGTTGCGCAAATGAGTAAAGAGTTAGGCTGCCCTGTTGTTGCTGTCTGCTCTCGTGATGAACAAGATATTGATAAGGTGAAGCAACAGTTTGTTGCTTTGCTGGATGGCAAGGTCTCTGAAGCGCCTTTGGTGCTTGACTACGATACAGAAATTGAATCAGCCGTGACTAACTTACTTGCACAAGATGAAATGTTGAGCCGAGGCCGCGCGTTAGCGATGCTTGCCAATAGCATAGGGTGTGGTAAATGTAAGAATAGCCAGATGGCCAGTGAAGTAGAGCAATACTCTCAAGCATTATCTCATCAAGGTAAAGATATTGAGATTATGGTGGCGACCACTCGCTTTAACTTTGTCGAACAGGTCTTTACTGGTTCGGTGAAAAGTGACAACGCAGAAACATTAACTGACAAGCTCGATAAGGTCGTACTTCATCCAATCGCAGGGATCCCAGTATTCCTGTTTGTGATGTATTTAATGTTTATGTTTAGTATCAATGTTGGTAGCGCGTTTATCGACTTTTTTGACATGACAGCAGGCGCTATTTTTGTTGATCATCTGGGCGCATTGATGAGCAGTTTTGGCTCGCCAACTTGGCTGGTGACGATTGTTGCTGGTGGTATTGGTCAAGGCATTCAAACGGTCGCGACATTTATCCCGGTGATAGCAGCACTCTTTTTAGTACTTTCAGTGCTAGAAGGCTCAGGTTATATGGCTCGCGCCGCCTTTGTTGTTGATGGGTTAATGCGTCGCATTGGTCTACCGGGTCGTGCATTCGTGCCTATGATTGTGGGCTTTGGTTGTTCTGTACCAGCCATTATGGCAACACGTACACTTGGCAGCGAACGCGAACGTATTGTAACGGGCATGATGGCTCCGTTTATGTCTTGTGGTGCACGTCTTCCTGTATATGCATTGTTTGCAGCAGCGTTCTTCCCAGAGTCTGGACAGAACTTAGTGTTCTTGCTTTATCTGATAGGTGTTTTTGCCGCGATTGGTACGGGTTTACTATTACGCTCAACCTTATTACCTGGCACTAGCAGTGCGGTAGTCATGGAGTTGCCGAGTTATGAAAAACCTAAGTTTAAAACGGTAATGACTCGAACGGGTAAGCGTACCAAAAGCTTTATCAAGGGGGCAGGTAAGACGATTGTTATCGTTGTAACCCTACTTAACTTTGTTAATGCCATTGGTATTGACGGTACATTTGGTCACGAAGATAGTTCTGAATCAATACTGAGTGTAGCCAGTCAGCAAGTGACGCCGTTCTTCGCGCCAATGGGCGTAGAACAAAAAAATTGGCCAGCAACAGTGGGTATTATCACCGGTATTTTTGCTAAGGAAGCCGTTGTAGGCACCTTGAATAGTCTTTATTCAGATGGCAGTGCAGGCGACGAAGAGCTTGCTCCACTGTCTGAAACATTTGCTGCAGCGTTAACGACGATTCCTGAAAACTTATTTGGCATTGCACTTGACGATCCGCTGTCTATTTCAGTTGGCGACGTATCTTCATTAGAATCAGCTTCAGAAGAATTAGAAGTTGATAGCTCTACCTTTAGTGCACTACAAGCCGGTTTCTCAGGAATTACAGCAGCATTTGCATACTTACTGTTCATTCTTCTATATACACCTTGTGTTGCTGCTATGGGCGCCTTAGTTAATGAGTTCGGTGGACGATGGGCG
Source organism: Shewanella sp. Choline-02u-19 (assembly GCF_002836205.1). NCBI lineage: Bacteria > Pseudomonadati > Pseudomonadota > Gammaproteobacteria > Alteromonadales > Shewanellaceae > Shewanella > Shewanella sp. Choline-02u-19. The sequence goes on along the minus strand of NZ_PJBE01000013.1, from coordinate 2,141,009 downwards.
GCATTTGCTGGAGTTTGGACGTTTGCTTTAGCCTACGGTACCGCTACCGTGTTTTATCAAGGAGCTACGTTTGCTCAGCATCCATTGCAATCGAGTTTGTGGATTGGCTTTTTCGTTATCGCACTAGTGGTATTTTATGTGTGGCTAAAGAAGAAAGGCAGAAAAACACAAATAATTATTCCTGGTATTAAAGTGATTACCGAATAGCGCGATTAGCGTATACTCGATATGTATAAACAAAAGCAGCGATGATTCGCTGCTTTTTGCTCTGTAAATGGCTATGCTGTAACCATTAGTCGTGTTTTTAAGCGTGAACCGTTGACCCTAATATGGATCTATAGGATTATGCTTTTTCGTCATTAATCATCGTTCGCAAAGAGGAATTCCATGAGTCATGTGGACACTGAAGTACGTCCTAGTAACTTCATACGTAATATCATAGATGAAGATCTTGCCAGCGGTAAGCACACCAGTGTGCATACACGCTTTCCGCCAGAGCCTAATGGTTTTCTTCATATCGGCCACGCAAAGTCTATCTGCCTAAACTTTGGTATTGCACAAGACTATAAAGGTCAATGTAACTTACGTTTTGACGATACCAACCCTGAAAAAGAGGACATTGATTATGTGAACTCTATTCAGGCCGATGTGCAGTGGCTTGGTTTCCAGTGGGATGGCGATATTCGTTATTCTTCAAATTACTTTGAACAGTTGCATCAATACGCTGTTGAGTTGATCACTAAAGGCTTGGCTTTTGTTTGTTTTTTAAATGCAGAACAAACCCGTGAATACCGTGGCACATTGAAAGAGCCGGGTAAGAATAGCCCCTACCGTGATGCAACACCTGAAGAGAACTTAGCGCTATTTGAGAAAATGCGTAACGGCGAATTCAAAGAGGGTGAGTGTGCACTAAGAGCCAAGATTGATATGGCGTCGCCGTTTATGTGTATGCGCGATCCCATTATTTATCGTGTTCGTTTTGCTCATCATCACCAGACTGGCGACAAGTGGTGCATATACCCTATGTATGACTTTACCCATTGTATTTCGGATGCGATTGAAAATATTACTCACTCGCTTTGTACGCTTGAATTCCAAGACAATCGCAGATTGTATGATTGGGTATTGGATCATCTTGATGATTTCCAAGCACCAAACCGCACGCGTCAGTATGAGTTCTCAAGATTAAACCTTGAGTACACATTGATGTCTAAGCGAAAGCTCAATGACCTTGTGGTACGTAATCTTGTCTCTGGTTGGGATGATGCTCGTATGCCAACCATTGCAGGCTTTAGACGCAGAGGTTACACAGCAGCTTCAATTCGTGAATTCTGTAAGCGCATTGGTGTGACCAAGCAAGAGAACATGATTGAAGTCGCAATGTTGGACGCTTGTATTCGTGAAGAGCTTAATGAGTTTGCTCCACGGGCAATGGCTGTTATCAATCCTGTTAAATTGGTGATTGAAAACTACCCTGAAAACCAAATTGAGATTGTTCAAGCACCAATACACCCGAGCAATGAAGATATGGGTAAACGCCCACTATCATTTGGTCGAGAGCTTTTCATCGACGCGGATGATTTCCGTGAAGAAGCTAACAAGAAGTTCAAGCGTTTAGTACAGGGTAAAGAAGTTCGTTTACGTAATGCTTATGTGATTAAAGCTGAGCGTTGTGATAAAGATGCTGACGGTAATATCACCACTATTTACTGTACTTATGATGATGAAACATTGGGCAAAAACCCAAGTGACGGTCGTAAGGTAAAAGGGGTGATTCATTGGGTTGAGGCGTCGACTGCCAAGCCTGCTGAGTTCCGCTTATATGAGCGTTTATTTATCGACACGAATCCTGCTGCTGCAGAGTCAGTTGATGAAGTGCTAAACCCACAATCATTAACAGTTAAGCAAGGCTTGGTTGAAGCTGGCTTAGTTGATGCTGCACCTGAAAAAGCTTACCAGTTTGAGCGTGAAGGCTATTTCTGCGCCGACAGTAAAGATTCAGCTAAAGATAAGCTTGTCTTTAATTTGACGGTCCCCTTACGCGATACTTTTGCTTAAGTCATATTCAGCCTATTTGCTGAATGATTAAAAAAGCCGACATTATGTCGGCTTTTTTGTATCTTCTAGAAAGAAGACTGTCTCATAATATCGTGAGCACTATTGATACATTGGACCGAAACCCACACTCCATAAGATCACGCTAGAGGCCATCAATCCGACTAAAAGTACTAATCCTGCAGTCACCACTGAGCTTGCATAGATAAAGCCTTTCTCTTCGGGAATATTCATTATAATGGGAACGCCGGTGTAAAGCAGGTAAACCGAGTAAGCTAAGCCGGCGAGTCCAACGATCATAATGAACCAGAGTGTTGGATATAAGGTGGCTAAACCTACCATGAATAACGGGGTGGCAGTATAGGCGGCAAGTTCTAATGCTTGGGTATAACTGGGTTCGGCATCAAAGGTTTTGGCCATCCAAAAAGCCAGATATGCGAGTGCGAATACGCCAGCGATGAGACCAAAGTACATACCTGTAGACATGATGAGTGCGCTATCCGATGTTAAAAACTGACGCTCTCCAACACCAAGATCCCAACCAATTTTTGAAGTCGCGAAATAAGTACAAATAGCGGGAATGAGTGCAACGATTAATATGTGACTCAGACTGCTTCTAAGTGCTTCGTGATTTTTTTCTATTGTTTGCCACTCTTCTTTTGGATGAGTGTAAAGCCCCATTAAGTGATTCAATATCATTATAGTTATCCTTGTTTAGCATTTAACTTTTAGATTAAATTGGCTCGCCAAACTGCAGACGAACTTTTTACAGCTCTAAGGCTATTTATTGAACAAAACTAACCAAGAGTCAAGCCAATCATTTTAAGCATAGGTGTTAAGCTAGGATTGTGCAGAGAATAACTGATAAAATAGTCAGCCTAACGAACAGAGCAAAGAGCCTTAGCATGCAGCAGTTACTTGCACCTATTTACTCATTTTTAAAATGCGAAACACCAGATAGTTGGATTGAAGAGGCGAAAAAGCCAGAGCAACTGAAAGGCTTGTTAATTGATCATTGTAACTGTGAGTTAAAAGCCGCGCAGACAGCGATGTTTTTGATCCGTAAATACGCCATCGATAAGCAAAGTGGACAGGTATTATTGAACTGGGCCAAGCCTTATGAAGATTTTGTTTACATCAAAGATCGTGATACTGGCGCCTTTTTGTCTAAAGAGAGCAAAAAGAATGAATTACTAGGGGAGTTGGTTGCCCGCAAAGACTTTGCCCATAGTGACGATCTCATCCAGAAGATGGTGCGCCTTATTAAAGAGGAATTTCACCACTTTGAGCAGGTATTGGAGATTATGCATAGCCGCAAAATTGACTATCAGAATGTTAGAGCTGGTCGCTATGCCAAAGGCATGATGAAGCAGGTGAGAACACACGAACCTGCAACCTTGATAGATAAGCTGATTGTGGGTGCATTCATTGAAGCCCGCTCGTGTGAACGTTTTGCAAAGTTGGCACCTTATTTAGATGATGAGCTTAAAAAATTCTATATCTCTTTACTGCGTTCAGAAGCGCGCCATTATCAGGACTATTTAAAGTTGGCTCAGGCTATTTCTACGACTGATATAGGTGATAGAGTTGCGCATTTTGCGACGGTTGAAGCGGAACTTATATCGTCAGCGGATGAAGACTTTAAGTTTCATAGCGGCGCACCAGTTATGGCTGTAGGCGCTTAAATAATGAACCGGCAAGTAACCCTACTTGCCGAAAGGAAGCTCGATAAGTTCGATATTGTCTTGGCTAACACACAACATGCTACCTTGCTCATACCAATCACCGACGACGATACGACGTTTGCCATTCGTGAGTGAGTGGATAGCAGGGCGGTGAGTGTGGCCATGGATCATCTGCTGCGTTTGTGTTGAATCAAGTAATTCAAGTACGGCATCTGGTTCTACATCCATAATACTATAGCTTTTTTGCTGATTACTGCTTTGGCTACGGCTTCTTATTTTTGCAGCAATACCCAGCCGTTTTGATTTAGGCAGATGCGCATAAAGCCATTTAGTCCACGCCATATTACGGAATTTTCTGAAGCGTTGATAAGGTTTGTCGAGAGTGCAAAGGCTATCGCCGTGCAAGATGACGGAGTTAATGCCATACAAATTGAGGACAACGACTTCAGGCAATAACGTCATGCCACTACGTTTTGCAAATGTACTGCCAATTAAAAAATCTCGATTGCCGTGAATAAAGTAAACGGGGAGTTTTTGTGTCGCTAATTTGATTGCATCAGCAAGTTGATTTGCAAATGGTTCAGCAATATCATCGCCCACCCAGACTTCAAACAGATCACCCAGGATATATAAAGCTTCGGCATCGGCAAGTTGAGTCTCTAAGAAGGTGAGAAAAGCTTGGGTAATATCGGGGCGATCTGCACTTAAGTGCAAATCGCCCACAAATAATGTACGCATCGAGTTAATCTTACTCTTCGATAGTCACTTTTTCGATGATAACTGCTTCAAGCGGGACATCTTGATGCATACCACGGTTGCCAGTGCTTACCGCTTTGATCTTATTTACCACGTCCATACCTTCAGATACTTCGGCAAATACACAGTAACCCCAACCTTGAGCTGACTCAGACTTAAAATCTAAGAAAGTGTTGTCGTTGATGTTGATGAAAAACTGAGCGGTTGCTGAGTGTGGATCTGAAGTACGTGCCATAGCAAGCGTACCGACTTTGTTCGAAAGGCCATTGTTTGCTTCATTTTCAATGGTCTCACCGCAAGGCTTCTGCTCCATATCTTCGCTAAAACCGCCACCTTGGACCATAAATCCGTCGATAACACGGTGAAAAACAGTCCCGTCGTAAAAGCCTTCTTTTACATACTTGACGAAGTTAGCTGCTGTTTTAGGTGCGTTTTCGGTATCTAAAGAAACCTTGATGTCGCCATGGTTGGTATGAAGTGTGATCATAATATTAACTCTCGCAATTTAACACATTGTAAATAATGGCTGGATTCTAACGTAATTGTGCGGTTGCATAAAGCGTTCAGTGAGATGACTATTTAAAAAGTGCGAACAAGACTTAGCTTAATTAATCATTTGGCAAACGTAACCGAAGTATTTCGCATTCGTGTCAATAGTGGATGCCTTCGTAATGTAATCTAGACGATATTAAGAGCATCTGTTCATTTTTGCGTACTTGGTGTGGGAAAACTGCTTGGAACCGCGAGTTTTGCAATGGTAGACTGGACAACTTATTTCCAAATATAGCCGTTGAAGAGAATAATCAATGTTGAAGCTTTACAATACTCTTACCCGCCAAAAAGAACAGTTTGTACCGATACAGCCAGGAAAAATAGGCATGTATGTGTGTGGGGTGACCATTTATGATTTATGTCATATTGGTCATGGACGTACCTTTGTTTCGTTTGACATGATTGTTAGGTATTTGAGATACAGTGGCTATGATGTGAATTTTCAACGCAATATTACCGACGTTGATGACAAAATTATCAAGCGCGCCAATGAAAACAATGAAAGCTGTGACTCATTGACTGAGCGTCTTATCGGTGAAATGCATCGAGATTTCGACTCGCTCAATATGGCGCGTCCAGATTTTGAACCTCGCGCGACATTGCACATGCCAGAAATCATCACTATGGTTGAAAAACTAATAGCCCGTGAGCATGCCTATGTTGCGTCAAATGGTGATGTACTATTTAGTGTGTCTTCTTTCCCTGAGTATGGGCGCTTGTCTGGGCAAAACTTAGAACAGTTACAGGCTGGTGCTCGGGTTGAAATCGAAGATGCTAAGCGCGATCCAATGGATTTTGTACTGTGGAAGATGTCTAAACCGGGTGAGCCTACTTGGGACTCTCCTTGGGGGCCGGGTCGTCCTGGCTGGCATATTGAATGTTCAGCAATGAACAGCAAACATTTGGGTGACCATTTTGATATTCATGGTGGCGGCTCTGATCTGCAGTTTCCACATCATGAAAATGAGATCGCTCAGTCTTGCTGCGCACACGATACACCGTATGTAAACTACTGGATGCATACGGGTATGGTGATGGTCGATAAAGAGAAGATGTCTAAATCTTTAAATAACTTTTTCACCATCCGTGATGTATTAAATCACTATGATGCGGCAACAGTGCGTTACTTCTTATTATCGGGTCATTATCGTAGCCAGCTAAACTATTCAGAAGATAACCTTAAACAAGCTAAATCGGGATTAGAGCGGATCTACACCGCGCTTAAAGACTTAGATTTAACGCTAGAAGCTGCGGCGGCAGAACAGTTTGTGGCTCAGTTTAAGCGTGCAATGGATGATGACTTTAATACACCAGAGGCGTATTCAGTATTGTTTGAAATGGTGCGAGAGATCAATCGCCTTAAATTAACTGATATGGCTCAGGCATCGGCATTAGGTGTTGCATTAAAGCAGCTTGCGGATGTATTGGGTATTCTTTCGCAAGATGTCGACACTTTCTTTAAAGGTGAGGGCTCAGATGATGAAGTTGCAGAGATTGAAGCACTCATTGTTGAGCGTAACCGTGCACGAACAGAGAAAGACTGGGGCGCTGCGGACATTGCACGCGATGGGCTCAATGCGTTAGGTGTTATTCTAGAAGATGGGCCCGAAGGTACGACTTGGCGCAAAAAGTAAAACGATTACGTTGAATTAAAAAAGCCTGCAATTAGCAGGCTTTTTTGTGTCTGGAACACTTATGCCACATCCCATGGATGGGAAAATGTGGTATTTATGTCTGGAACATTTATGCCAGAACCCATGGATGGAAAATTCTGGTCGCTGTTCTAAACAAAAGGTCTGGAACACTTATGCCACTGTTCACGTTATGGATCGAACGGCGTGGCATTTATGTTTGTAACCTTTATCTCTCTAGAGGCTCATCGTGATATCGCTCGCAAGCGTATAACGTGTTCTCGAGCAAGCTGGCAATGGTCATTGGGCCTACACCACCGGGTACTGGCGTGATAAAGCTAGCATTTTCAGAGGCTTTTTCAAATTGCACATCACCAATAAGTTTGCCATTTTCTAAGCGGTTAATACCGACATCAATAACAATGGCACCAGGCTTTATCCATTCACCGGGAATAAACCCTGGCTTACCGACGGCCACGACAACTAAATCAGCCTGTCTTACTTTCTGTTCTAAATTACGGGTAAAGCGATGACATGTTGTTGTCGTGCAACCCGCAAGCAGTAACTCGAGAGTCATTGGGCGACCAACGATATTCGATGCGCCAACAACGACGGCGTCTAGACCATAAGTATCGACACCCGTCGACTGAATGAGCGTCATAATGCCCATTGGCGTGCATGAACGTAGCACTGGAATACGTTGAGCGAGTCTGCCTACATTGTAGGGATGGAAACCATCGACATCTTTATCTGGACGAATACGTTCAATGACTTTTGATTCTTCAATATGCTCTGGTAGCGGTAGTTGCACCAAAATACCGTCAATAGTGGGGTCATCATTACATTCATCAATAAGTGATAACAACACTTCTTCAGGCGTTGTACTGTCTAAATCGTATGAGCGAGACATAAAGCCAAGCTCTTCACAGGCTCTGCGTTTACTCGCCACATAAACTTGTGAAGCAGGATCTGCCCCAACAAGTATCACGGCTAAACCAGGCACTCTTAGACCAGCCTCTTTACGGGCGGTTACTTTGTCTTTGAGTTTAGTTCGAATGGTTTGAGCGATAGCTTTTCCATCGATTTTTTGAGCGGTCATGGGGCTAGGTGTCCTTTATACGGCGCGATAATGGAAAACGGCGTCATTTTAACAGGACATATGATAGGTGTCATTGATTTAGACCGCTAACAAACAATTCTTAAATACGGATAATGAGTACAAGGTAAAGTTGTAGAAAGTATCCATTTTGTCGGAGGGCGAGTGCTGCTATAAATAATGCAAATACAGTTATAAGTAGGATAAATTGCCATTTTGGCGGCAAGAGACAACGGTTACATTTTTTATGCTGACAATATTGATCAATAAATAGATTTCATGACCGGAGCCGCTATATTAAATGGTCTGCTATATTGACGGTATCTTGCGCATATTGCTGGCGATAGCAGCAAAGAACGATATCGTAGCGTGTTAAATAAGCAGCCGAACGCTTTTTTAAAGAAAGTCGTTGACGGCCTTTAGACTAGGGGATAATATGCGCTCCGTTCTCAACGAGATAGTTCGTTTAGAGCAGAAGCAGAAAATATTTCCCAATACTATATTTTCGTTATGTTTCAATTTCGGTGATTAGCGCAGCCCGGTAGCGCATCTGGTTTGGGACCAGAGGGTCAGAGGTTCGAATCCTCTATCACCGACCACATTTTAAAACTAACGTGAAACGTTAGTTGCCCAGTTCAGGAAATGAATTTAATTCATTGCCGAGCGCCCGTAGCTCAGTTGGATAGAGCACCCGCCTTCTAAGCGGGTGGCCGCAGGTTCGAATCCTGCCGGGCGCACCATTTTTGTGGTGATTGTAGCTCAGTTGGTAGAGCCCCGGATTGTGATTCCGGTTGTCGTGGGTTCGAGCCCCATCAGTCACCCCACTCTTTCTGTAAAGAAGTTGAAAAGCGACCCTAGGTCGCTTTTTTTACGCCTGTAAATCGTACTTTGAGGCTCGACTCCAGCGCATTCGATAGCTATAATGTCGCGTCTTGATAATTATCAACTAAGAGTGACCAGTGCCAAACATCAGTGTTTATGGGTATTTTGGTTAAATTTACGAGTCAAGAAACGAATACCTTAATAGTTGATTTTTCGACTATTGCAAAGGACGACAGACATATTTAGAGGTAAAAAAATGCAAGTTTCTGTAGAAACCACACAAGGTCTAGAGCGTCGCCTAACTATTTCGGTACCTGCTGAGCAGATCGAAAATACAGTTAAAGAAGCATTAAAAAGTGAAGCTAAGCGTGCTCGTATTGACGGTTTCCGTAAAGGAAAAGTACCGGTAAGCGTTATTAACAAGCGTTACGGTAAAGCTATTCGTCAAGACATCACTGGTGAAGTGATGCAGCGTAACTTTGTTGAAGCTATTATTGCTGAGAAGTTGAACCCAGCGGGTGCACCAACGTTTGCTCCTGGTGTTGCTGAAGGCGAAACCTTTGAGTTTGTTGCCACTTTTGAAATCTACCCAGAAGTAGAGCTTAAAGGTTTAGAGTCAATTGCTGTTGAGCAACCTAAAGCTGAAGTTACTGAAGCTGATGTTGACGCAATGATTGAAACGCTACGTAATCAACATGCTTCATTTGAAGTTGTTGAACGTGCAGCTGCTGAAGGTGACAAAACTAAATTCAACTTCGTTGGTTCTGTTGACGGTGAAGAGTTTGAAGGCGGTAAAGCTGAAGACTTCGAACTACAACTCGGTAGCGGCCGCATGATCCCAGGTTTTGAATCTGGTATCGAAGGTCATAAAGCCGGTGAAGAGTTCGAAATCGAAGTCACTTTCCCTGAAGATTACCACGCAGAGAACTTAAAAGGTAAAGCAGCTAAATTTGTTATTACCCTTACTGAAGTTCAAGGCGCTAACCTTCCTGAAGTGAATGACGAATTCGCAACACTATTTGGTGTTAATGAAGGCGGAATCGACGCGTTACGTGCTGAAATCAGCAAGAACATGGGTCGTGAGCTAGCGCAAGCGCTTAAAGCAAATGTTAAAGAACAGGTCCTTAACGGTCTTGTTGAACAAAATGCTTTGGATTTGCCAAAAGCATTGATCGAAGGCGAAGTAGAAGTATTGCGTAAGCAAGCTATGCAACGTTTTGGTGATCAAGCTGCGAGCATGCCTGAACTACCAGCTGACTTGTTCACTGAGCAAGCTGAACGTCGCGTTAAAGTAGGTTTACTACTTGGTGAAGTTATCAAGACTAGCGAACTTAAAGCTGAAGACGAACGTGTTCAAGGTCTAATAGCTTCAATGGCATCTGCATACGAAGATCCAAGTGAAGTTGTTGCTTACTACAATGGCAATGAAGAACTTATGCAGAACATGCGTAACGTTGCACTTGAAGAGCAAGCAGTAGAACAGTTACTAAAAACTGCAACTTTGACTGAAAAAGAAGTCAAATTTGAAGAATTTATGAACAAGGCAAGCGGTCGCGCGTAACCATCGCTTGACTTAAATGGCTATTAGCCATTTATAATGGCTCGTATGAGGTTCCTCATGCGGGCCATTTTTATTTAGGGATTATTAATAATGCAAAATGCACCAGAATCAGTTTTAAATGCACTCGTTCCTATGGTGGTTGAACAAACTGCTAAAGGTGAACGCTCATATGATATCTATTCTCGTCTTTTAAAAGAGCGTATCATTTTCTTAGTTGGCCCCGTAGAAGAGCACATGGCTAATCTGGTCGTTGCACAATTGCTGTTTTTGGAGTCAGAGAGCCCTGATAAAGATATCTTCCTTTATATTAACTCTCCAGGTGGTTCTGTAACGGCGGGTATGGCAATATATGACACTATGCAGTTCATTAAGCCAAACGTTAGCACTGTGTGTATTGGCCAAGCGGCAAGTATGGGCGCATTCTTGTTAGCTGGCGGAGCGGAGGGCAAGCGTTATTGTCTACCTAATTCGCGAGTGATGATCCACCAACCATTGGGTGGTTTCCAAGGCCAAGCGTCAGATATCGCTATTCATGCCAAAGAGATCTTGGGCATTAAGAATAAGCTAAACACTATGTTGGCAGAACATACAGGCCAGCCGCTAGAAATCATTGAGCGTGACACCGACCGTGACAACTTTATGAGTGCTGATGAAGCAACTGAGTATGGACTTGTCGATTCAGTGATGAATAAACGAGGCTGATTTTTGCTTTAGGCTGAGCTATGCTGAGTGATGAAGTAATATAAAAGAATTCTGCAGCTGATAGGCTGCAAACAGAGGTAAGGTAATGGGCGAAAACAAAGGTACCGGTGACGGCGGGAAGCTGCTGTACTGCTCTTTTTGTGGAAAGAGCCAGCATGAAGTGAGAAAACTTATTGCTGGACCTTCTGTATATGTTTGCGATGAGTGCGTAGAACTCTGCAATGACATCATTAGAGAAGAGATAAAAGAGATTTCTCCTAAGCAAGATCAAGACAAGTTGCCAACACCGCATGAATTAAGAGCGCATTTGGACGACTATGTTATTGGCCAAGATAAAGCTAAAAAGGTGTTATCTGTAGCGGTATATAACCATTATAAGCGCTTGAAAAATGCGAGCCCTAAAGATGGTGTCGAATTGGGTAAAAGTAATATTTTGCTGATTGGCCCTACAGGTAGTGGTAAAACGCTGTTAGCAGAAACACTTGCACGTTTCTTGGATGTGCCGTTCACGATGGCCGATGCAACGACGCTGACAGAAGCGGGTTATGTTGGTGAAGATGTCGAAAACATCATTCAAAAGTTACTACAGAAATGTGACTACGATGTAGAGAAGGCCCAACGTGGTATTGTCTATATTGATGAAATTGATAAAATCAGCCGTAAGTCTGACAACCCATCAATTACACGAGATGTATCAGGTGAAGGTGTTCAACAAGCTTTACTTAAGCTGATTGAAGGTACGGTTGCAGCGGTTCCACCACAAGGTGGTCGCAAGCATCCACAACAAGAGTTTTTGCAGGTAGATACCTCGAAGATTTTGTTTGTTTGTGGTGGCGCATTTTCAGGCTTAGAAAAAGTCATTGAACAACGCGCAAACGTGGGTTCAGGCATTGGTTTCGGTGCAAACGTAAAGGGAGACGCTGATAAAGCGACAATCTCTGATATGTTATTGCAAGTAGAGCCAGAAGATTTAGTTAAGTTTGGTCTTATTCCTGAATTTATTGGTCGACTTCCTGTTTTAGCGACCTTGTCTGAGCTTGATGATGCTGCACTTATTCAAATTCTTTCAGAACCTAAAAATGCGATAACAAAGCAGTTTGCGGCGTTATTTGAGATGGAAGGTGTTGAGCTAGAGTTTAGAGAAGATGCGCTTAAAGCGATTGCAATTAAGGCGCAGACTCGTAAAACGGGTGCGCGTGGATTGCGGTCTATCGTCGAAGGTATTTTACTCGATATCATGTATGACCTACCTTCAACAGATGATGTTGTGAAAGTGGTAGTCGATGAGTCTGTAGTAAAAGGTGAATCCTCACCTATTCTTATCTACGAAAATAACGAAGCACAAACGGCTAGTGCAGAGTAAGACATCGTCTTAATTGCACTCGAGCATTAAAAAGGAGCCTTTATGGCTCCTTTTTTGTGCAGTTTATTAATTAATTGTTATTCGCCATTGAAACCTATCGAATCATCCCAATATACTCTTAAGTATTCATACAAAACGGAATCGAGCTATGACTCTAGAGCGTGATACGCGAATAGAACTACCCGTACTACCACTAAGAGATGTAGTGGTTTATCCTCATATGGTAATTCCGTTATTCGTAGGACGAGAAAAGTCCATTCGTTGCTTAGAAAAAGCGATGGAACAAGGTAAACAAATTATTCTAGTCGCCCAGCGTGATGCTGAGTTAGACGATCCTACCAGCGATGACATTTTCGATGTTGGTACAGTAGCCTCTATTTTACAACTGCTTAAGCTTCCTGACGGTACTGTTAAAGTCTTAGTTGAAGGCGGTCAGCGTGCGCGCATAGATAATTATTCTGAGCAGGACGAGATATTCCAAGCGACCGCACACTACCTTGAATCTGAGCCATTAACAGATAAAGAGGAAGAAGTCTTAATTCGCTCGGCTGTGGGGCAGTTTGAAGGCTACATCAAGCTGAATAAAAAAATTCCACCAGAAGTGCTAACGTCACTTTCTGGTATCGATGAAGCCGCTCGACTTGCAGACACCATGGCAGCGCATATGCCGCTGAAGCTTGAAGATAAGCAGTCTGTGCTAGAGATGGTTGATGTTGGTGAGCGCATCGAATATTTGATGGCGATGATGGAATCTGAAATCGATCTGTTACAGGTCGAAAAACGGATCCGTGGTCGCGTTAAAAAACAGATGGAGAAGAGTCAGCGCGAGTACTATTTGAATGAGCAAATGAAAGCGATTCAGAAAGAACTTGGCGATATTGACGAGTCTCACGATGAGTTTGAAAGCTTAGCTAAAAAAATTGAAGAAGCAAAAATGCCTGAAGAGGCTAAAGAGAAAGCGACAGCTGAACTTAACAAACTGAAGATGATGTCACCTATGTCGGCTGAAGCGACCGTGGTGAGAAGTTATGTTGAGTGGATGGTGGCAGTGCCTTGGCATAAGCGTTCGAAAATCAAACGTGATTTGGCTAAAGCGCAGGATGTACTTGACACCGACCACTTTGGTTTAGAGAAAGTCAAAGAGCGCATTCTCGAATATCTAGCAGTACAGAGCCGTGTTAAACAGCTTAAAGGTCCGATTTTGTGCTTAGTTGGGCCGCCAGGTGTTGGTAAAACATCACTGGGCCAATCTATCGCCAAAGCGACTGGACGTAAGTATGTGCGCGTTGCCTTAGGCGGCGTGAGAGATGAAGCGGAGATCCGCGGTCATCGTCGTACATACATAGGTTCTATGCCAGGTAAAGTCATCCAGAAAATGTCAAAAGTGGGGGTTAAGAATCCGCTATTTTTACTTGATGAAATTGATAAGATGAGTAGTGATATGCGGGGCGATCCTGCATCAGCATTACTTGAGGTGCTTGATCCTGAACAGAACTCCACCTTTAGCGACCATTACATGGAGGTTGATTACGACCTGTCTGATGTCATGTTTGTCGCGACATCGAATTCAATGAATATTCCAGGTCCGTTATTAGACCGTATGGAAGTGATTCGTCTGTCGGGTTATACCGAAGATGAGAAGCTCAATATCGCTAAGCAGCATTTATTGCCGAAACAGATTGAGCGCAATGGACTAAAAGCCAAAGAAGTTACCGTTGATGATAGTGCTATTGTTGGCATTATTCGTTACTACACTCGTGAAGCGGGTGTACGTTCGCTTGAGCGAGAGCTATCAAAGATTTGTCGTAAAGTCGTTAAGAGAATCTTACTGGATAAAAGCATCAAGCATGTTTTAGTTAACCAAGATAACCTTAAGTCTTTCTTAGGCGTACAGCGTTGCGATTACGGCAAAGCCGAATCAAACAACCAGATAGGCCAAGTGACAGGACTTGCATGGACTGAAGTCGGTGGCGATTTGCTGACTATCGAAGCAACCTCGGTACCAGGTAAAGGTAAGTTGTCTTATACCGGCTCGCTAGGCGATGTAATGCAAGAGTCGATTCAAGCGGCAATGACGGTTGTGCGTGCACGAGCTGAGCAACTGGGCATTAATCCAGATTTTTATGAGAAGCGTGATATCCATGTGCACGTTCCAGAAGGTGCAACACCAAAAGATGGTCCTTCAGCGGGTGCTGCTATGTGCACTGCATTGGTCTCTAGTCTTACGGGAAATCCTGTTCGCGCCGATGTGGCGATGACAGGTGAAATAACCCTCCGTGGTGAAGTATTACCCATTGGTGGATTGAAAGAAAAACTACTCGCTGCGCACCGTGGTGGAACCAAAGTCGTTCTAATTCCAAAAGAAAATGAACGAGATTTGGAGGAAATTCCAGCTAATGTGATCGCTGACTTGAAAATTTATCCAGTGAGATGGGTTGAAGAGGTACTGAAACTGGCACTTGAACGACCAGTAGAAGGCTTCGAAGTAGTATAAAACGTGGACTAATGCAATAAATTACCGTATTGCACAAAAAAAAGTACAAAATGGGGCTTACCAAAGTGTCTAGCTGTGGTAGCCTAAGTCTGTGGAGAGTCAGTCGCTCCAGCCCTCGGCGCGACTGGTTTTGAGCAGTATCCTAAATTATTTCTTTGGTTTTCCTATAAGGCTTGAACTTTAGTTCTAAGCTTGTTATAAAAAGCCTCCGCAGACCGCTCTAGACATGGATTTGGTTGCGGTACAAAAATTACATTCAAGGGGATGACATGAACAAATCTGAACTAATCGAGAAAATCGCTTCTGGCGCTGACATTTCTAAAGCCGCTGCTGGCCGTGCATTAGATTCTTTCATTGGCGCTGTTACAGACAGCCTAAAAGAAGGCGATAAGATTGCTCTTGTTGGTTTTGGTACTTTCGAAGTGCGTCAGCGTGCAGAGCGCATTGGTCGTAACCCACAGACGGGTAAAGAAATCAAAATCGCTGCAGCAAATATTCCAGCATTCAAAGCTGGTAAAGCGCTTAAAGACGCTGTTAACTAAGATACTCGTTATCTGCAGCCTTTGTAAGGTTATTGTAGCAAGCACTGTTTAGACAGTGCTTTTTACGAGAAAAAGATTGTTATTAGGTTTTTACTTAGTCGCAGTCGACAAAAGTAAAGAGGTTAATTTCTCTTTACTATTAAATTACAAAAAGGCGCATCCAACGAGTGATGCGCCTTTTTATTTTATTAATCGCAACCAGCGAGAAGTCTGATGTTAGAAAAGATTCGTGAAGGATCACAAGGCCCAATTGCAAAAAGCATTTTAGTCCTAGTGATTCTTTCATTTGCATTTACGGGTGTGAGTAGTTATTTAGGTTCATCAACTGAGGTTGCAGCGGCTACCGTCAATGGTGAAGAGATCAGCAATTCAGCTTTAGAGCAAGCCTATGACAATGAGCGTGGTCGTCTTGAGCAACAATTAGGTGATATGTTCTCGACGCTATCAGCAGATGAAAATTATATGCAAAGCGTTAAGCAGAGCGTATTAGAGCGCTTAGTAGCTGAAAAGCTATTAGATCAAAATGCTGTTGAATTAGGACTACGAGTCTCTGACGAGCAGATCCGCGCAGCGATTATGGTCGAACCTGCATTTCAGACTGATGGCATATTTGATAACGATCGTTATCAAGCTATTTTGCGTCAACTCGGCTACCAAGCTAACTCTTTCAGAGACATGATGCGCACCGATATGACACGTCGTCAATTGGTGGCCACTTTAGTCGGTTCTGAGTTTGTATTAGCAGGTGAAGCTGAATACTTGGCTAATATCCAGGGACAAACGCGTGATATTAATTATTTGGTCATCGACTCAGCGCCTTTCATTGCCGCAGCAAGTGTTACAGATGAACAGATCCAAACTTACTACAACTCAAATCTTGCTCAGTTTGTAAGACCTGAACTGGTAAGCCTCAGCTACATCGAACTTGACGCAAAGCAGTTAGCGGATGGTGTTGTTGTTACTGAAGCCGATGCTAAAGCTTATTACGATGAGAATAAGGTGCAGTATCTGCAGCCAGAGAAGCGCTTAGCAGCTCATATTCTTATTGGACTTGATGACGATGATGCCGCAGCAAAGGCTGCAGCGATTTATCAGAAGCTACAAAATGGTGAAGATTTCGCCGCGGTTGCTAAAGCTGAATCTCAAGATACATTCAGTGGTGAGCAAGGTGGTCAACTTGATTGGTTTGAAGCCGGTGTAATGGAACCTGAGTTTGATACTGCATTATTCGCATTGGATAAAGGCAGTTATTCAAATGTGGTTAAGACTAACTTTGGTTATCACATTATTAAAGCACTAGACATCCAAGCGGGTGCTGAAGCTCCTTTTGCTGACGTAAAAGATAAAATCATTGCACAGTTGCAAGGGCAACAATCGGTTGATAAGTTCTACGAACTACAGCAGATCCTTGCCGATACAAGTTATGAAGTCCCTGACACTTTATCTGAAGCGGCAACCGAGCTCGGTGTTGAAGTTAAGACGACTCCTGAGTTTACGCGCAATAATGCTCCCGCTTTGTTCACCAAGCCAGCTATCTTGAAAGAAGCATTTTCTTCGAGTGTGTTGCTTGATGGTATGAACAGTGAAGTGCTTGAAGTTGAGTCAAACCACGTTGTTGTAATCCGAGCTAACTCTCATAAAGCTGCTGGTACTATGGCGCTTGAAGACGTTAGAAATGGAATTGCCGCACGTTTGAAGCAAGAACAAGCTAATGAGTCTGCGCGTCAACAAGCGCAAGATGCTATGACAGCTTTCAAAACTGACGGTGTTACAGCTGATTACCTAGCGAAAGAAAAACTTGCACGTTTCGAGCAAGATATTGATGGTGCAGTCGTCAATAAAGCCTTTGCTATGGCGCAGCCAACAGAAGGTCCAACTGTTGATACAGTTGCACTTGCTAACGGTTATGCAGTTGTTGTACTTGATAAAGTTAATACAGCAGAAGACGTTGATAGTAATCTTATCGATGCATTGAAGCAGCGTTTAAGCTCACAATATAGTGAGAATGATTATCGCGCAGTGATTGCTAGCCTAAAAGCTAAGGGTGAAGTGCTTTACCCTGTCGTTGAGTAAGTTACTGGCAGTACACGCTTAATAAGAAGCCGGCATGAGCCGGCTTTTTTGTGTCTGCTAGTTAGTAAAGAGTGGATTCGATTTTATTGTTAGTGTTACTAGATATCTGTCGATGCTGATGATTAATATTGGTGAATAAAGTGGTTTAAAGCTATTCAATCGCTCTGTAGACAACTATTTCTATTTTTGTGCTTCATAGGGGGAGCTTGGAGAGGGATAGGCGTTATATGTCGTTAAAGCATAAATTGAAGACATAAAAAAACGCCGCATAAAGCGGCGTTTCCCTAACGTTATCTCTATTTAGATAGATACAACGTCAAATTCGACATTAGGATTGACGTCTTGCTCATAATCTATGCCTTCAACACCGAAACCAAAGAGCTTTAAAAACTCTTCTTTATATTCACGGTAATCAGTGAGCTCAGAAAGATTTTCTGATGTCACTAGTGGCCAAAGATCACGGCAATGTTGTTGAATTTCTTCTCTTAATTCCCAATCATCTAAACGTAAACGATTGCAATCGTCAACGTCAGCAGTACTGCCGTCGGCTTTGTAAAGGCGTTCATTGAACATGCGAGAGATTTGTTCAATACAACCCTCATGAAGGTCTTCAGCACGCATCTTCTTAAATACCATCGCAATATAAAGTGGCATTACAGGTATTGCGGAGCTAGCTTGAGTCACAACACTCTTAAGTACAGCAACGTTAGCACTACCACCAGTTGCTGAAAGCTTAGCATCAAGTGCATGAGCGGCTCTGTCTAGGTCCATTTTTGCTTTACCTAAAGCGCCGTGCCAATAGATAGGCCAAGTCAGCTCGGTACCAATATAGCTATAAGCGACGGTTTTACAACCATCGGCTAATACACCCGCTTCAGAAAGTGCATCCATCCATAATTCCCAATCTTCGCCGCCCATAACGGTGACGGTATCGGCAATTTCTTGCTCTGTTGCAGGCTCAACATTGGCCTCAATGATGATATCTTTATTAGTGTCTACGGCTGTTGCTTTATAAGGTGCACCGATAGGCTTTAATGATGAACGGATAAGCTCACCACTATCAGGTAGCTTACGCACTGGCGATGCTAGTGAGTAGACCACCATATCGATTTCACCGAGATCTTGTTTAATCAGCTCAATCGCTTTTTGCTTCGCTGCGTGGCTAAAGGCATCACAGTTTATGCTTTTAGAATATAAGCCTTCAGCTTTAGCAAATTTGTCGAATGCGGCTGAGTTATACCAACCAGCAGTACCTGGTTTTGTTTCTGAACTTGGCTTTTCAAAAAATACACCTAAGGTGGCTGCATCACTGCCAAATGCTGCTGTGATACGAGAAGAAAGACCATAACCACTTGAAGAACCTACAACCAATACCTTTTTAGGACCATTAGCAATTTTGCTTTTAGCTTTAGTAATGTTGATCTGTTCAAGTACATTGGCTTCACAACCAACAGGGTGAGTCGTTGTACAAATAAAGCCACGCGTTCTAGGTTTGATAATCATATTTTCTATTTCTCTGAAAAAATTGTATCTAGGATAAATAAACTCACATCAAATGACACTCAATTTTCGCTAATTTGAGCATTTTTGTCAGTGGTTGGAGCAGTTTACTTTTTACGAGTAAACAAACTTTGCTCCTGTATTAGTCGCTGAGTGTATTCGTGTTGAGGTGAATTAAACAGTTGCTCAGTGGTTGCTTTCTCAATGAGTTGGCCTTTTTTTAACACCATTATTTTGTCACTAACGTGACGAATAATATTCATATTATGGGACACGAAGATGTAAGAAAGCCCCATCTCTTGCTGCAATTCAAGTAACAAATTTAGAATTTGTGCTCGTACCGATAGATCGAGCGCGGTGAGCGCTTCATCAGCAATGATAATTTTGGGGTCAAGCATCAGCGCGCGTGCAACGGCAACTCGCTGTTTTTGCCCTTCAGATATCATGTGTGGATAGAAGTCTACATGCTCTGACAATAAACCGACCTTTCTTAGCTTATCAACAACTAAGGCTCGCCTTTCTTTTTCTGTTAGGTCGGTGTTGAATTTAAGCGGTTCATCGAGTAGATCGCCAATTGTTAATCTTGGATTTAACGATGTATTCGGATCTTGAAATATCATGCGGATCATACGGCAGCGCTGTTTTAAATCATGTTTCTCTAGTGACTCACCTTCAAAAAAAATCTCACCGCCACTTCTAATCTCCGCACCCACAAGAATGCGAGCTATCGTGCTTTTGCCTGATCCTGTTTCGCCGACGATCGCGAGCGTTTCACCAGTGTTTAATTCAAATGAAACAGGTGATAACGCTTGATTGTATTGACGTTTGAAACGCTTATAACCAGCATAGTAGCTTTTGCTTAGGTTAGTAACTTTAAGTAGAGGTGTCGTCATTACAAGACTCATTGTGGTATGGGAAGTGACACGCAAAATAGCGATCTTTCTTATGGCATAAACTCGGTTGACTGACGCACTTTTTTTGCGCTTGCGGACAGCGTGGGCCGAGTCGACAGCCAATGGGTAAGTGTTGCAATGCGGGCGCTGAACCAGGCAAGGTTTGCATCATTGATTTATGCGCTAATTCACCTGAGTAGTCTGGTGCGTTATCGATCAAGGCTTCAGTGTATGGATGAAAGGGGCGCTTGAGCAGTTCCGCCGTCGGGCCCGACTCCATAACTTGACCGCAATAAAGTACGGTCAATTGATCGCACCAGCCTGCCAGAGTATCGAGCTCATGACTAATCAACAAAATAGAGACGTTCTGCAATTGGTTTAGCTTACTCAGTAATCTAAAGATCTGTGCTTGAGTGCTGAGTTCCATCGAATCGGTGGGTTCGTCAGCAATGAGCAACCGAGGTTGATTGGCAACCGCCATGGCAATCATGACTTTTTGACATTCACCTTCAGACAGCTCCCACGCATAACTCTCCATGACTTTTTCTGTATTCTTAATGCCGACTTTGTGTAGCCATTTCTCAGCGGTTTTTTTCTTAAATCTGCCACGTTTCCAGAAAGGTAAACTTTTATTGGTGGGCATGGCCTCAATAATTTGGCTACCGACAGATATCGCAGGATCTAGACTACTTGTTGGGTCTTGAAATATCATTGCTATCTCACTCCCCATCAAGTTTCGTCGCTGCTTAGAGGACATCTCCATCAAGTTCTGTCCATCCCACATCATGCGATCGGCAGTGACAGTCCAATTGTGACCTGGAACACCTAATATGGCTCTTGCCAACAAACTGCGTCCAGAGCCTGACTCGCCAACTAAACCATGCAGTTCGCCAGGGTTGATGGTTAAGCATACTCGTTCAAGGGCCTTGACACGGCCGCGAGGAGTGTCAAGTTCGATGGTGAGATTTCTAATATCAAGAAGAGGCATATTGTTAGTTTCTTATCGGCGATAGCGCCGACCTTAATCCATCACCGACAAGGTTAATGGCAAGTACGCTGCACAAAATAGCAACACCGGGAATGGTGACAGTCCAGGGTGCTGTCAGTATGTTATCGAGCCCTTGGGACACCATAGCCCCCCATTCAGGACTAGGGGCTTGTGCACCGAGATTAAGAAACCCTAGCGCCGCGATATCTAAAATGGCTGCTGATATCGCCAGTGTTATTTGAATAATCACGGTTTCCCAGACATTGGGCATAATAACGTACCAAAATATTTGTATCGAATTTGCGCCATCAAGCTTAGCTGCCGTTACATAATCTTTTTGCAACTCTTCATGAACCGCTTGATGGATAGCTCGCACAAATTGAGGCGTTAGCGCTATCCCTACTGCCCAAAATACATTTCCCAATCCTGGCCCCATGACGGCGACAACTAAAATTGCCATCAGTAGTGACGGGATAGACAATAATGCATCAAGCAGGTGGCTCAAAATTGAAGATTTAAGACCTTTCATCATGCCTGATATCGAGCCGATGACAAAACCGACGCTAAGGGAGGCGGTCACTATCGCCAATGCCATGCCAAATGTTAGGTGTGCCCCATGAAGCAGCCGGCTAAAAATATCTCGGCCTAAATCATCGGTTCCTAAAAAGTGTTCAACGGTACCGCTAGCATCCCAAGACGGCGGTAAAAGTAATGCTAAAGGGTCTTGTTGCTCTGGTGAAAACGGCGCAATCCAAGGGCCAAAAATAGCCAAGCCCAATAAGCAAATGACTGCCCATAGACCCATTAATGCAAAAGGGTTATCAGCAAAAGCTTGCCATAGCTTACGCATAGGCGAGGGGATATCATCTTCCTGATATATGCTAATTCGCGGCATAGATTTCTTTCCTGCTGATTGGATTGAAGGCGTTATGTAATACTTCAATGAAAATACTGAAGAAGATAATAATTAATGCCACGCTTAATACTCCCCCTTGAATCACCGTGTAGTCGCGCTGATATATGCCTGAGACTAACCAACTCCCGACACCCGGCCAGGAGAAGATGACTTCGACTATCATGGCGTAACTTGCGAATGTTCCCAGCATTAATCCCATATTTTTTAGCACAGGGATAAAGGCATTCGGCAGGGCGTGGCGTAACACTATGGTCCCTGTGTGTAGTCCACGAGCTTCAGCTGCACGTATGTAAGGCTCATTCATAATATGGAGCATTGCTGAGCGGGTGATTCTAACCACGACCGTGAACGGCAATACTGCCAGTGTGATTGCGGGTAACACAATATGCTGCATCGCATCTAGAAATGCAGATATACGGTATATTGATTGAGATAAAAGGGTGTCTATCAGCATAAAGCCTGTCACTGGCTCAATCTCATAGAGCAAATTGATCCGGCCTGAAATAGGCAACCAACCCAGCTCGACCCCAAACCAGAGTGATAACGTTAATCCTAGCCAAAATACCGGGATAGAGTAGCCGGTAAGCGTTATCGCCATAATAGTGTGCTGCGTAATTTTGTTCTTGCTCAGAGACGCTAAAATCCCCAAAGGCACCCCAAGACACATCGCCAATATACCCGCTACGATAGCCAGCTCGAACGATGCAGGAAGGACTTGAATCAATTCATCGATAACGGGCTTTTGTGATGTAATAGAAACACCAAGGTTGCCGCTAACTCTTTGCTCTGTATAGGCCAAAAACTGACGAAATTGATTACTGTCGAGCTTATATTCACTGCGGCTCAACGCGAGTTGCTCTGCTGTTGGAGACGCTATTCCTGTCAACGCATATTGTTGTTCAACGGGGAAATGGCTGGTAGCAATGAATAAAACACCGATAAGGACCAGTGATGTGGCGAGGAATAAGTTAAGCCTTCTTAATAAATAACGACCCATTAGTGCATGTCCTCAGGGGCTATTTTCATAGTGTTCTCGAATGAAATCCCACCAAAAGGAGTGAGCTGGGTTTGTTTGATGTTTTTTTGCTTGAAGGTGAGCTTAGTTGCATGGGCAAAAGGTAACATCGGTAGCTGCTCATTAAAGAGTTTTTCTGCTTGCTGATAGAGTTTTTTTCGGTCTGACTTAATTGTAGTCGCTTTTGCTTTGGCCAATATTGCGTCCATTTCTGGATTGCACCATTGAGCTCGATTACTCGAAGAACTTTGTGCATCACAGCTTAATATGGGAGAGAAAAAGTTATCAGGGTCACTATTATCGGCATTCCAGCCTATTAGCACAGAATCATAATCCCTGCGATTAAGCTTTTGATTAAATACACTCCAGTCGTAGGTCACGATATTGACACTGACGCCAATATTGGCTAAATCGGCCTGGATCAATTCTGCCGTTTTTAATGTATTAGGATTATAAATACGTGCAACGGGCATTGCCCATACATCAATATTGAGTTTTTCGATGCCAGCTTCTTTTAGTAACGCTTTAGCTTTTTGTGGGTTGTAATCATAATGACTGCGGTTGTATCGATAAGCCCAAGATTGTGGTGGTAACATGCCAGTAGCTTCAATAGCTGTTTCTTGGTATACAGCTCGCAAAATATTTTGTTTATCAACGGCATAAGCGAGTGCTTTTCTCACTCTAACATCGTTAAAGGGGACTTTTTGGGTATTAAATGCCCAAAAAGCGACGTTAAAACCGAGCTGGGTGTCGAGCTCTAAGTGATCATGCTGCTTGATAACGGGAAGCTCACCTGCTTTAGGTAGCGCTGACACATTACAGTCGCCGGTAATCAGCTTGGTTAATCTGGCCGTACTTTTTGGTGTTATGTCAAAAACCAGATGTTCAAATTCGGGAAGTTTGCGCCAAAACTGCTCATTTCGGTGATAACGAATATATTCATTCTTGACATATTTTGTCAGTTTAAAAGGTCCGGTACCAATGGGGGAGCTATCCAATTGCTCCGGATTATGTTGCGCGAGCAGGGTATCGGCATACTCTTTGGACAAAATAACCGAGAAACCGGTCGCGAGATTGGATAGAAAGGAGGCATCGCTAACGTTTAAATGAAACACAATTTCGTCTTCAGCGACTTTTTCAATCTGCTTAATCGTTTGACTTAACCCAATACTTTGAAAGAACGGATAACCGTTTGCTGAAACACTATGGTAAGGGTTTTCGGTATCAATAATGCGGTTAAAAGAGAATAAAACATCATCGGCATTAAAGTCTCTGGTTGGAGTGAAATAATCTGTGTGGTGAAACTGGACGCCGCTGCGGAGTTTAAATCGATAAGTCAGGCCATCGTCACTGCCTTGCCAAGATATGGCTAAAGCGGGGACAATAGAGCTTGTTACTGGGTCGTAATCAACGAGCGTGTCGTACAATTGTTGTGAGGTGGCATCAATGGTGGTCCCCGATGTCACTGTTTGCGGATTAAAGCTTTCAGGATTGCCTTCTGAGCAATAGACTAAGCCTGTGGGGATCTTTTGAGGTCCACAGGCAACAAGTAACAAGTTTATCACCGATAAACAGGTTACAAGACCTATTCGCTTTAGCTGCTGTTTCATTAAGCAATCATTTTATGATCTGAACGTTAAGAGGCATTTTAACAGTGCCAAGAGCTTAACAGCAATTATTTATCCAGTAAGTTGTATTTCTTTAGGATCCCGCGAAGTTGATGGTAGCTTAAACCAAGCAGTTCAGCGGTTTTTTTCTGGTTAAACTGTCCAGCTTCTAACGCTTGTGTTAGCAGACTGACTTCATTCTGTTCGCAATGGATTTTAAAATCTATTGGGAAGTTGATAGCGTCAGTTTTAACTGGCTCAGCGACAACACTCGCCACTGGCGTGTCGTGTATTTGTTGTCTCTCTTTGGTTTTAACCCGGGTTGTTGGACGATAAGGTGATGCAAACGGATCAATAGTGATATGAGTGATTGCAGTCCCTGATTCAGCGTTGCGATAAACGCTGCGTTCAACAACGTTCTTGAGTTCTCGAATATTACCTGGCCAGCGATACTCCATTAACTGCTTTACTGCGCTGGGGCTAAAGCCTTCAAATAGCTCTAACTTGAGTTGTCTGGCCATGCCAACGGCAAAATATTCTGCAAGCGTCATGATATCGTCTGGGCGATGACGTAACGGCGGCAGTGTAATAACATCAAATGCTAATCGGTCTAGTAAATCAGGTCTAAACTCCCCAGCTTCAGCTAAAGAGGGTAAATCCTCATTGGCAGCACACACTAAGCGAACATCGGTGTGAACGGTTTTGTTGCCACCGACACGTTCAAATTCGCCGTATTCAATCACTCTTAATAGCTTTTCCTGAATAAGGCCTGAGGTATTGGCCAGTTCATCTAGGAATAGTGTACCGCCGTTGGCACGCTCAAATCGACCTTCGTGTTTTTTATTAGCCCCGGTAAATGCACCTGCATCATGGCCAAATAGTTCACTCTCTAATAAGTTCTCACTTAATGAGGAGCAATTTAATTTAACAAAGCTTTGATCCCAACGCTTTGATAGGTAATGTAAACGCTCGGCAATTAACTCCTTGCCTGTGCCACGCTCACCAATGATCAGTACAGGCTTAGAGAGAGGGGCTACCTGCGAAATATGTTCAAGGACCTCTAACAATGCATTAGATTGTCCAATAAGATTGTCTTGCTGAAATTGATTGCTCACAGTAAGTTTTAGTCTTTAACGCTAATAATTGGTGAAAATAATAATATGATGCCCTGTTTATAAATGGAAGTAAAAGTTAAGTTTTTGGTTAAGTCATTGTATAATAGCTAAAATGTAAAGTTGGCACGAATACTGGATAGTATTTATCGAAACCAACGTTAATTAGAGGTAAATATTATGGGAATTTTTTCACGCTTTGCAGACATCATAAATTCTAACATCAGCGCATTACTTGATAAGGCTGAAGATCCAGAAAAAATGGTACGTCTGATCATCCAAGAGATGGAAGATACGCTGGTCGAGGTTCGCTCTACATCTGCAAAAGTACTTGCAGAAAAGAAAGAGATTATTCGCCGCGTCGCTAAAGTACAGCAGCAAGTACAGGACTGGGAAAGTAAAGCTGAACTGGCATTGTCTAAAGATCGTGAAGATCTTGCCAAAGCCGCTTTGATTGAAAAGCAAAAAGCGAATGAACTTGCTGAAAGCTTGGCTGCAGAATTGGTTGTAGTAGAGGAACATATTCTTCGTTTAAAAGAGGAAGTTGGTCAGCTACAAGAAAAGTTAGCTGATGCAAAAGTACGTCAAAAAACTATCATTATGCGTAAGCAAACTGCCTCTTCTCGTCTTGAGGTGAAAAAGCAGCTTGATTCAAGCAAAATTGATAACGCGATGAGTAAGTTCGAGCAATATGAGCGTCGAGTTGAAGGGTTAGAGTCACAAGTTGAAGCTTACGATTTGGGTAAAAAGAATACCTTGAGTGATGAGTTTGCAGCACTTGAAGCAGAAGACTCTGTTAATGATGAGCTCGAAGCGCTTAAAGCTAAAATGAAAGCTAGCAAGACTAAAGCAAAAGCTAAATAACAACGGATTGGAGGTGTTTTATGAACCCGGAAATTTTAATCGCACCAATTATTATTTTCTTAATTATTGTTGCGCCAATATGGCTAATACTGCACTACAGAAGTAAGCGTCAGGTTGGCCAAGGATTGACTGAAGAAGAGTTCGGTCAATTAAATGAGCTCATAAGCAAGGCTGACAAGATGTCACAACGAATTGAGACGCTTGAGGCCATCTTGGACAGCGAGGCACCACAATGGAGGGGGCGAGATGAATAAATCATCAGACTTTTCCAGCGAGGCAAATAATTTCAATTTAATCATAAAGTAAAGGGGGAAGTAGAAATGAGTGAAGGCAAAAGCAGAACTTTATATCGAATTCCTCAAACAGGTAAAATTGCCGGTGTATGTGCAGGGATTGCAGATTACTTTAATTTTGAAGTATGGCTAGTCAGAGTGGTTGCCGCCTCAATATTTTTACTTGGCGGCACAGGGATTGTATTTATTATCTATGTATTACTTTGGATGATATTAGACATCAAACCGGGCACTGACAAAAATAAGCTTAACCACAAAGACATTGAAGTTAAGAAGAAGGTTTGGCAATCCGGTGAGCCCGCTAAGATGGCATTAAGTGATGTAAATACTCAGTTTAGAACGCTAGAGATTAGATTACAGAATTTAGAGCGACACGTAACATCTGACAACTACGATCTTAAAGATCAAATCAATAACCTATAGTTCGAACCAGGGCAGCATATACACGTATACTGCCCTAGAACTCCCTTCAACAGGTTCAATTTCTGCCTATGGCAAGTATCAAACGTTCTCTTAAACAGTTCGGTAAAAAGACCCAAGCCGTAGCGCTTCGTACTACAGACAAGCATCTACGTCTTGCTGTTACTGGCCTTGCTGGCGCAGGTAAAACGGCTTTTATCACAGGTCTGGTTAATCAACTGCTGCATTCTGGCGTCATTGAGGGCAATACACTGTTGCCGCTATGGCAAGTGGCGAGAGAGAGTCGCCTTTACGGCGTGAAGCGAGATCTGCAACCTAATTTGACTATTCCGAGTTTTAATTATGAAGGGGCAGTTAATGCCATTCTCACAGAGCCGTCATCATGGCCAACATCAACGCGTAATATCAGTGAATTAAGACTTGCGATACGCTATCGTCCAGCGAAGGGCTTATTGTCAAAATTTACTGATAGTGCCACGCTTTATCTCGACATTGTTGACTACCCCGGCGAGTGGCTACTTGACCTGCCAATGCTTAAGCAAAGCTTCCAGCAGTGGTCTGTATCGCAGGTAGCACGTACTTCAGTATTCAAGCATTCAAGTTATTACACTGGGTTTACTCAAGCGATTAATAGTATTGACCTTGCGGCAACGGCAGATGAAGCAAAGTTGCAGCAAATTACCGATTGCTATCAATTATTGCTGCAAGATTGTGTTGAACAGCATGGATTTTACTATGCCCAACCAGGGCGGTTATTGTTACCCGGCGAACTTGCTGGAACACCTGTGCTGGCACTTTTCCCCTTAATCAATGTGACGGAAGAGCAGTTCGTGATACTCGATAAAAGTGCTTCAAACAGCTTTTACCATACGTTAAAGCAGCGATACTCAGAGTATATATCGCGTGTAGTGAAGCCTTTTTACCATGATTATTTTGCCAAATTCGATCGTCAGTTGGTGTTAGTCGACTGCTTTACCCCATTAAACCGTGGAAAAGAGCAGTTTGAAGATATGAAAACCGCACTTCAGGCTGTGATGGAAAGTTTTCAATTTGGTCAATCTAGTTTATTAAAACGTTTATTTTCGCCAAAAATAGACAAGCTCCTTTTTGCTGCGAGTAAAGTTGACCATGTCACACGAGATCAACAAGGTCATGTTCTCTCTTTGCTAAGCCAACTGGTACATCAAAGTCAGCAGCAGGCTAAGTTCGAAGGCTGTGAGGTCGAGACGATGGCAATCAGTGCAATAAAGTCGACGACTCATGGCATGGTGAAACAAAATGGCCGTGACATCGAGGTGGTAAAAGGCTTGGACCTTGCAAGTCATGAGCCGGTCACCTTATTCCCTGGAGAGGTGCCTAAGGCGTTACCCTCTGCAGGTTTCTGGCAGGATCAAGGGTTTGATTTTGTCAGTTTTGCCCCCAGAGCCGCGGTTGATAAACAACTCAACAATGCCGATTTTGACCATATTCGCCTCGACCATGTATTGCAGTACTTAGTCGGTGACAAATTAAAGTGATTTCTTATGGCTACTGATAATATTTCAATAAAGAAACAACAACGTTTTGACCATATTGAAGACGATAGAGAAGCAATAATCGCGCCTTCTGCGACATTCTCTGCTGATGACGACTTTGTCGAAATTGAAGCGCTTTCTGAACAGCAATTTGAGACTAAATTGGATGAGAAATTTAACCATGTTGCGACGCTTAAGAGCGACTTGTCGTCGAAAAAATCGGGTAAACGTGCTTGGTTAGGCAAAGCGTGTTTATTGGGTGTGCTACTGATTGCTGTCGTTGAAACCGTGTTGGGTCTATATGATGCTTTTATCCAAAGTACGTGGTTGTTTTCGCTATACGCTTTGGTCGTCACGCTAGTGGTGTCTTGGACGGTAAAAGTAAGTTTTCTGGAATGGCGTAAGCTTAAAATGCTTAAAAATGTCGAAGACACACAGGCGATAGGCATGCGACTGCTCAGCAGTATGCAGATGGGGGAGGCTGATCCATTTATTGACAAGTTGCTAAGCCAGTTGCCTAAAAATATACAAAATGAACGCTACTTGCAACAGGTGAGTGTTGAGCATAATGATGC
The DNA here is from genome assembly GCF_002836205.1 of Shewanella sp. Choline-02u-19. Lineage (NCBI taxonomy): Bacteria > Pseudomonadati > Pseudomonadota > Gammaproteobacteria > Alteromonadales > Shewanellaceae > Shewanella > Shewanella sp. Choline-02u-19. Next base: position 2,111,980 of record NZ_PJBE01000013.1, on the reverse strand, counting down.
TGAAAAGCTGACATTATTCGAAGCGACCGTATTAACCGAGCGAGATATAGTGGCAAAGAAAATCGTTAGACGTTTTGCGCAGGAGTCCGCTTTACTGCTCGCAGCAAGTCCTTTGGCGGTGCTTGATATGGCGATTATTCTGTGGCGTAATCAAAGTATGATTAATCAGTTAGCTAAGTGCTACGGGATCGAGCTTGGCTATTGGAGTCGGGTTAAACTGATCCGTGGCATTATCAGTAATATTATTTACGCAGGTACCAGTGAGATAGTGACAGATTTAGGGACTCAGCTATTGTCTGTTGAGATGTCCGGTAAGGTGTCTGCTCGACTAGGACAAGGCCTTGGCGGTGGGTTACTGACCGCCCGATTAGGCTATCAAGCCATGGCGTTGTGTCGACCACTTGAGTTTAATCAACAATCGAAACCGACGCTAAAAGGGATCCATAAAGAGCTGTTATTAGATCTAAAAGAGCTCACTTCAATGGTGCTCACTAAAACGAGTAAAGCGGAAAAGCAAACCGTATCCGGCAAATAAATGACCTTGTGCAATCTATTCGTTGATGCCTATTTGCCTTACAAACTCAGCACGTAACATTTATTTTACAAGCAATATCTTATAAATCTTTTCTAAATATTTTGTAATTACCTTGGACTAGTTCAAGGTAATTGTCTTAACCATATCCCCGCTAAGACTTGTATCTTGAGACCCAATAAAATGGGCTGGTCATGGCGAGTACATCGTTGCCAACTATGTCGTTTCAAATTTGAATTTCTGAATTGGTTGGCCCTATACAGACGAAAACAACAACAACTATTATTTTATTGCGTCTGTGTCACAAGCATGAAATAGGGAAAGAGATATGCGAGATAGTTGGCAATTGGCAACACAAGTTATCCATGCTGGACGAGAGCCAAATGAATCTGGCGCACTGGTATCACCTTTGTGTCAAAGTGCGACTTTTGTATTTGATAGTGCAGAGCAGGGTGGTGCGAGGTTTGCGGGTGAAGAAGCGGGTTATATTTATACGCGCTTAGGTAATCCTACTACCGCAGAGTTAGAGCGTAAAATTGCAGTGCTTGAAGGTAGTGATTGCGCCGCTGCAACAGCATCGGGTATGGCTGCCGTCTCCGCTGCACTATTAGCCAACCTTCAAATGGGCGATCACCTTGTTGCCTCAAATGCAGTCTATGGTTGTACGTTTGCGCTGATGAATTCGCAGCTGAAAAAGTTCGGTATCGAAGTGACCCTGGTCGATTTTTGTAACCTAGCGGAGATTGAAGCGGCAATTAAACCGAATACCAAAGTTATTTTTTGTGAGACGCCAGTTAACCCTCATCTTGAGGTGTTCGATTTGGATGCTATAGCTCGTATTGCCAAACAGTACCATTTAGTCAGTGTTGTCGATAACACCTTTATGACCCCGTTACTGCAGCAACCTATTAAGCACGGTATTGATATTGTGATCCACAGTGCCACCAAATACTTAAATGGTCATGGTGACGTTATCGCCGGTATTGTGTGTGCCAGTAGTGCGCAAATGGATGTCATTAAGTATGAAGTACTCAAAGACATTGGTGGCGTGATCTCTCCTCATGATGCTTGGCTTATTTTAAGAGGGCTTAAAACTCTGGATGTTAGAATTAACCGACATTGTGATAGTGCAGAGGTTGTTGCTCAATTTTTGGAAGACCATCCTAAAGTCTCCAAAGTGTATTATCCAGGATTGAAGAGCCATCGCGGTAATGCATTAATAGGCCGTCAAATGAAGCGCGCTGGCGGGGTGATAGCGTTTGAGCTGGACGCTGATTTACAAACATCCATCGGCTTTATTAATCAATTGGAACTGTTTTCGATTGCAGTCAGTTTGGGGGATGCAGAGTCGCTTATCCAGCATCCAGCCTCAATGACTCATTCCCCCTATACCGAAGAGCAGAGAGCCAAAGCCGGCATCACTGACAATTTACTGAGGATCTCAGTAGGCTTAGAAGCGGTAGAAGATATTATAACGGCGTTAGACGAAGGTTTAGCGGCTTTATAATTTAGATTTTTTGGACAATATAAAAGCGCTGTGAGCAAACACTTACAGCGCTTTTTGTTTATTTACAATTGAACATCACCGTTATAGTGGGACGATGTGTAGTGTTAGATATTCCAGAAAGTGTGCGCAATGATATAAAGCGCAAACATACTGATAAAGTTTATGATAACGCCTGCTCGCATCATCTCTGACTGTTTAATATAACCAGAGCCATACACGATGGCATTGGGGGGGGTCGCAACAGGAAGCATAAATGCACAAGAGGCAGCGATACCAATCAGTACAGACAGCATTACCGGTGATAGGCCAAGTGCTTCAGCGATAGCAGCAAACACTGGCACCAATAGCGCTGCGCTGGCAGTATTACTGGCAAACTCGGTTAGCATGACAACAAAGGCGATAACGGCAAAGGTAAACAATGCCATGTGTGTATTACCGAATATATCGGTTACCCAATGGGCTAGGAAAACACTGGTACCCGTTTCCTTAAGCACTGCACTTAGCGTCAAACCACCGCCAAACAATATCAATACCCCCCAATCAGTCGTTGTTTCTATCTTCTTCCACTTCACTAAGCCAAGACCTGCAAGAGTGACAACGGCAGTGAGTGCGACGACAGTATCGAACTGGCCAATGCCCCCAAGAGCTTGTGAAATAGGTTTACTGAAAATCCAGCAGCAGACTGTGGTGATGAAAATTAATAAAGTCAATTTACCTTGGAAGGTGAGTGATTGCTTTTCAGTTTTTATCTCACAAATCATAGATAGGTCGGGTTTTAAATATAAGTAAAGACCCACTAACATGAGCGGTAACATAATCGCCACCGTAATAAGCCCGAACTCAAGCCAGTCACTAAATGATAAGCCAACTTGCGCAGCCGCTATCGCGTTTGGGGGGCTACCTACCAGCGTACCAATACCACCAATGTTTGCTGAATAGGCAATACCGAGAAGCAAGAACAAGTAAGTACTTCTGTGTTTTTTGATATCTATTTGATGCAAAATCCCCAGTGCTAGCGGTAACATCATTGCAGTGGTTGCGGTGTTACTAATCCACATAGATAGCCCCGCAGTGATCCCAAATAGCATGACACAGGCTACAGATAAGCGTCCTTTTGATGCCGTTAATACCTTCTGGGCTATTAACTTATCAATTCCTTGATGATTCAAAGCGGCAGCTAAAACAAAACCACCAAAGAAAAGGTAAATAATGGGGTTGGCAAAATGACTCATCGCAGCTTTGGTTTCAAATACCCCAAAAAGTACCGCGAGGATCGGGATCATAATGGCTGTAATACTGATATGGATAGCTTCTGTCAGCCACAATATCGCCGCGAAGGTCAATAGTGCAAGACCTGTATTAACTCCCTGTTCAAATGGAAGAAAATTATACATTAGCAGCAGTAATATAATATCAGCGGCCAGTATTAACAGATTCTTTTGCTGTCCGGTTATTTTACCGCTGATCTTGTTGGGAACTTCAGTAGAGTCTATTGACATTTTAATGTCCATTATTATGGTCGATGACAACACTCTAGATGAGTAACGATTAACTTCAAAATAACTCCGGCTGTAACTCCATGACAGAATCGTACTGCTATTTAGGTGATGTAGTTCGCGATAGTGATTATATATTTGATGTTGAACGGCTATAAACGTCTGCTGCTTACGAAATAATCTATCAAAGTTAACCTTATCAAATAGCTCGGTGACTAAATTGAAAGTTTAGTGTCGTGCAGATTCTGTGATCAAGATCGCGCCGTAGAACTTTAGCGTGAGATGTTGGTCTCCTATTGGCTAATATCGTGGCTGTGATCTACATTTTGCAGGTAGCTAAGGAAAGGGATGAAGGCTACAACCTAAAGGATCACATAAGGAAATAAATCATGTATAAAAAACTACTATCCGTTTTATTGCTATCAAACTTAATGTTTTTACCTGCTGTTCAGGCGGCAATCGAAAAAGTAGAGCCAGAGAGTGTTACTCAGAGTACTCAAGATCATATTCAAGTTGTGAATATCAATTCAGCTAGTGTTGAGCAGTTATCGTTATTGCGGGGCATTGGCGATTCAAAAGCTAAAGCGATTGTTGATTATCGGAAAACACATGGGAAATTTGATTCGATTAATCAATTGTCGAATGTAAAGGGCATTGGTGACAAGCTAATTGAACAAAATAAAGCCGTTCTTAGCCTGTAAGCAAGTGTGTTTTGAATTTATGTTGGTAGATAAAGCACAAATAGGCCCTCAAATGAGGGCTTTTGTTTATAGAAACAGCAATTGAACCAATACTCAGGCTTCTAATGCGATAATGACTTGATTGGAATGCATTCATAGTAGATAATGCTGCCGTTCTTGAGAGTATCTGCTCTCAACGAAATCAATGGTGACCCTAGGGTCCCCTCGCAATGATAACTTGTGAACTCGGCCAGACCTGGAAGGGAGCAACCGCAGCAAGTGACTCATGTGCCGAGGTGTGGCTCTGGGGAAACCTCCAATCTCCCAGTAAACCATTCTTTTATTACACTAATCCCTGTAAATCAAAACTTAGCTCAGAATAACCTCAGGTGATACACTTGGTGGTACACTCTATGAGTAAAAGTAAATCTGTTTCATCCCCTTATTTGTTCCAATCTCGTCATGGCATCTGGTATGCGCGAATAGTCGTACCTGAAGAGCAACGAAGTTCCTTGATAGACGATAACCGCCAGAGGTTACTCGCAGTCTCTGTCGGTCGATAACCAAAGGGCCGTTGACTTGACATTAAAGGTTATTTTACTGCCTATATGTGACTATTAACAAAGACAAAACAATGTGCGTCAAGCGACAAATATCAATAAATATCAATAGATAATCATCTATATTGTTTCTATACGACAGTTTATCCGTTCCAGTTTGATTACCCTAAACTCTTCTTATCTCTATCAACACCATATAGCCCTCATTATGTTTCATCAAGGCAGTTGGTATTGCTTTTTAAGGTATTCAAAGATGATGTATTCTATTTCAAAGACTCGCCTGTACCTGGCTACCGATAGTCTGGATTGGATGATAAACCGCAGCATTAAACAATCTCTCTCGCTGCAAGATGCCGTGCCTTTAGCTGCTGGGGAAGACAGCGTTCCCAATAACCCCGTAGAAACCTTATATATTCATATTCCCTTCTGCCACACTCTGTGTCGTTTTTGCTCATTTCATAAGGTTAAGTTTCAAGAGACCCTCGCCAGAGAGTATTTTAAGGCATTGAGGCAGGAGATACGCGAGGTCATCAGCAGAGGCTACCGCTTTAACCGTGTGTATATCGGTGGCGGCACCACTACGATCCTCGAAGATGAACTGATTAAGACGATAGAGCTTATCAAGAGCTTGACGACAATCCGTGAAGTCTCTTGTGAAAGCGACCCCATCTATTTCAGTGAAGGAAATCCTAGTCAGCTGAAGGGCTTAGTAGATCGTATGTCGATCGGAGTACAGAGCTTTGATGATGTCATACTCAAAAGCACGGGGAGATTTGAAAAGTTTGGCTCAGGTGAGCAACAGGCTGAGTATGTCAGTCGTGCTATCGAATTATTTCCTACTGTCAATGTCGATATGATGTACGGCTTTAAGGTGCAGACTGCAGACTCGGTACGACAAGACCTGCTACAGACCATGGCGCTGAACCCAGATCAAATCACAACGTATCCCTTGACGGTTGGGATTGGAAAGAACCGCAAGAAAGCCGGATGTTTGGCAGGAGACCCTCATGAACTTTGGCCTCAGTTTTTGGCGGTGAAGCAAACATTGGCACAGCGCTATGAAATGGATTTCCCCTGGACCTTCAGTCGTAATTTTGGGCAGCCAGTGAAAAATAAATATGTACTCGACGGCGAAGATTGCCTGGGCGTCGGCTCTGGAGCGTTTGGCCGTTTTGGCGAACAATTTCGTATCTCAAGCTTCGATATTGCAGATTACATCCGCTTAATGAACCAAACCCAATCCGGTACTTGTTACACTAAACCGCTAGAAAGTAAAGCGGTGATGCAGCACCACTTAATGATTATGATGGGACACGGACATCTGGATAATAAAGTGTTTAAGGATCATACCGGGCGTTCTCTGTGGCAGGCTTTTCCGCTGGAAATGAGTTTTTTACTGGCATCAGGGGCAGTTGTAAAGCAGGGTGATGATTATCACACCACTGAGCAAGGGCAATTTATCGCCCTGAAGATGTTTGTTGGTTTCCTTAGTGGCATGGATCACCTCAGAGAGCAGGCGAGGGATCTGCCATTAACCAGCATTTAGTCATTAATGACTACACGTTGGGGTTTCTATTTGAAGTTAGCCTAATATTCATATACTTCAACATAAAAGGCCTCACAGCGATGTGAGGCCTTTTATTTTTCTGCTAGAGCGTATGTTCAGAGCCTAAACTCTTATCGATATGGTTAAGCGTCAGATCTAAAGGTAGATGAGGCGGTTACACAAAATGATTTACAGATAGTAGCTGATCAGGCTGAAGCAATAGGGGGAAGCTTGCAATCAAATGGTTTGCTCCCCCTTTTGTTTAACCTTCTTTCTTTTGATTTGCTTTTAAATATGCTCTGGACTTTTCGAGTGCTTCTTGGATCTCGGATTTCATTTGTTGAAGTTCGGCGTAATTTTCAAAAAAATAGGTATCAACCAAATGCCTTATGTATCGAGTGGGTAGTTGATTGAGAGTAATACAGCATAGATCAGCAAGGTAGTCTTCAGGTAACTCGTCTAACAAACCTTCATCTGAAAGCAGCTCAAGTAAAAGAACTTCATAGTAATTTCTAATTTCTAGTTGCATACACCTCTCCCTGAATCGTCTCTGTATATGACGTGGTCAATCTAATGAGACTGGATTTTTAAGCTTATTCGGACCACACAGTATTGGCGGCTAAAAACAGTTGGCTATGTCGAATGTTCAGCAAGTCCTTATCGTTACTGTATCCCCCTCCAATGACACAAGCAATGGGTATTTCGGCTGACTTTGCTTGTTGTATTACGTCCTCATCTCGCGCAAATATCCCAGTGGTACTGATATCAAGATAACCCAGATTGTCATCAGCGTGAATATCGACGCCAGCATCGTAAATGATAAGATCGGGTTGGTGCAGGCGAATAAGATAAGCGAGGGCTTGTTGCACCGTTTCTAAGTACTGTTTATCAGTGGTTCCCCGCGGCAGTTCAATATCATAATTCGATTGCTGCTTTCGGGCGGGAAAATTTTGTTGGCAATGGATAGAGCAAGTAATGATATCGTCAAAAACAGTCGTTATTGTCGCGGTACCATCACCTTGATGTACGTCGCAATCGAAAATTAAAACAGTTTCAATATTAGGCTGCTTTAATGCTTGCAGCGCAGCGTAGCTCATATCATTAAAGATACAAAAACCACTACCAAATTCATGGTGAGCGTGATGATAGCCACCACTCAAGTGGATAGCACAACCGTACTCAATGGCTTTTAAACACGTCAGTTCAGTCCCCGCAACAGAGTAGAGTGTTCTTTCAACTAGAGTCTCACTCCAAGGAAAGCCAATCCGACGCATTGATTTAGTATCAAGTGTCCCTGTAATAAATCCGCGGACATAATTGGGACAGTGAATACTGGCTAATTGGTTTTGAGTGACTTTTTCTGATGCAAAAAATTGCGATTGTGAAGCTATTTTTTGTTCGAGTAAGTATTGGTATAAATAGCGGTATTTTGTCGACGGAAAGCGGTGTTTGGAAGGTAACGCCAGCTTGGAATAGCTGGCGTGATAGATCAGCGGGATCATACTCTAAGAGACTTAAAGTTGTTTTATTGCCCAGCCCATGAATTCTTTACGTGTTTTCTCATCTGCGTGTAGCCACCAGTACTGCAACATCTGTTCAGCTTTTGCGGCATCAGCAGCAGTTGTTGTTACTGTTTGAGTCGCTGTAACGGCAGTCGCTGCGACAATAGGAGAAGGTTTACTTACTGGAGCCGTAGGTACAGCTGAAGCTGCCGCTACGCCGCCAGTAGCAACAGCAGCTTCTACATCAACATCTGTTGCAGTGTTGCCGCTAAATAGACGCGAGACAAAAGATTCCTCAGCGATATTAGTCTGAGTAACTTGGTAATTAACGACCTTATTATCTTGTCGAGTGATGACGACTTGAGGAGCCTTGGCAAACTTAGCGGGATGCTTTACAAAATCACCGTCAGCGGGCTTCATGTGATACTCATAATCACCATCCACTTTTAGAGTGATGATAAAAGGCGAAGACTTAATATTGGTTTCGCTATCACTAAAATCATCTTCGACAAGATCATTGTATCGAACGGCGATCTTGTGGGTACCATTGCTGAGTTCGAGTTCAGACTTATGGTTAAATAAACTGGTTTCAACTTCTTGCCCATCAAGCGCGATATATTCAAATGACATTGGAATATTCAAATTTGCAGCAAATGCTGCAGAGGAACCACATAAAGCGAGAATAGCGGTTATTGGTAGTAGCGGTTTCATTATTGCTCCTTAACGATTTTGGCCCTTGAAAGGTCGCTCGAATAATTGGATACGATCTTCAATGTAGCTGGTGGCTTGTCGACACTTGCCGAGGCGAGAGTGTTGAGCAAGGATCTCATTCTGTAGCTTTATTTTGTCAGCACTATGACAGTTATCAAGAGAAGATTGCAAATTTTCAATTTTTTGTTCAATAATCTTAGCCCAGTTCAAATGTTTGTTAAGTTCTTCATACAGTTGATGGCTATTTTGCATAACATTTGATGCGATCCAGCTAAAGCCGCTTTGCTGGTGAGCTCGAACTCCACGCTTTATTGCATGCGCGCGTCGAGTGCGTTTTTGCTGTTCTAACGACTTAATATTAATACCGGTTGTAGCAAGTGCTCGGCGAACGGCACTAAAGCGGTCTTGTATTTTTTCACAGCTAGATATAATGGTGTAAGGAGAGCGTTTAGCATTGATGAGTTGTTGTAGCTGAGCTACATTTTTTGAAAGCTGATCGATACAAGGTTTAAGTTGAGCGCCTTCTTGCACAAATAATTCATTATTAAAACGCTCAACGTCTTGCATCATTTTTCGTTGTCCAGCGGGCAAGTGGGCATCGTGTTGCAACACCTCTTGTTCTAGCTGCTTTAGCTGGTATTTAAGTCGATTGATGAGTTCGCTGGTTGTCATGCCCATGCACTCCAGGCCAATTGTGCTGCGATTAATAGAATCATGGTAACGAAAATAGGGCGAATGAACGGCAGTCCAAACTTAATGGCTGAATGTGCGCCAATATAAGAACCAATCATCATACAAATCCCCATAGCGAGCCCTATGGTCAAATGAACTTGACCCATGACCAAAAATATAATGAGCGATGTAAAATTGCTGGTAAAGGTCATTGCACGAGCAAGCCCTAAGCTATAAAGCAAAGGCAACTTATGCATACCTGTACTGGTGACTGTCCAGAATGCACCAATGCCTGGCCCTGCAAAGCCGTCGTAAAACCCAAGAGGTAAGCCTTGCAACCATTGCATTCTTTTACGCTTAGGTTTTACCGGTATTTCACAGTTTTTACAGCCCATGGCATTAGGCTGGAATAGAGTATAAATAGCGATGGTGATAATAATTAACGGTAGCCATTTTTCCAGCCACTGGTTATCGATAATCGAAACCACAAATGTGCCGATAACTGCGCCGATGAAAGTGGCGATAAAAGTGTGATACCACAAGCTAGGGGAGAATAATCTTTGCTTATAATAAGTAAATGCCGCCATAGATGAGCCAAAACAGGCTGCCAATTTATTGGTGGCAAGTGCCATGTGGGGAGGGATCCCCATGGCTAATAATGCAGGGATAGAAAGCAGTCCACCGCCGCCAGCTACAGCGTCGATAAAGCCTGCAATTAAGCCTATCAATGCTAACAAAGCCCAGCTACTTGGCTCTAGTAATAAATCCAATCGTTGTCCTATTCAATAACGCGTCGAAAAGGCGGTAGGGCATCTAATAATGATTTTCCATAGCGCTTGGTGACTAAGCGTCTATCTAAGATGGAAATCCGGCCATAATCCTGTTCTTTTCGAAGTAATCTACCACAACTCTGTACCAATTTGCGCGAAGCATCTGGGATTGTCAGTTGTAAAAAGGGGTTTCCACCCTTTATTTTAATATATTCTGAATGAGCTTGCTCAACCGGTGACGTTGGCACTGCAAAAGGTAACTTAGTAATGATGAGGTTAGTTAAATAATCACCTGGTAAGTCGAGGCCTTCTGAAAAACTGCCTGTACCAAAAATAATACTGGGTTTGCCATCATCGCAGCGTTGTTTATGTTGCTTTAGGATCTCTTGTCTTGGCAACACGCCTTGGACCAGTAATCCTGTTTTTATTTTACTTTCAACAAGGTCTACGACTTTTTCCATTTGCCAATAAGAGGCAAATAACACCAAACTGGCCATTTCATCTTCAACGAGTGCGATGATTTGCTTAGCGAGCTCATCGGTATAGTTGTCATGTGTTGGCTCTGTATCCATATGGGGTAAGAATAACGTCGCATTTTGCTCAAAATCAAACGGTGAGTCGAGCGCAAGATAGCGACTGCCATCGTTTATGGATAAGCCCACTTGATGAGTAAAGTGATTAAAGTTATTGAGCGCTCTGAGTGTTGCACTACAAAGCACCACACCAGCCGCCTTTTCCCAGAGTAAATTCTCTAACATAAAGCCGACTTCGATCGGTGAGACACTGAATAAGTAATCAGCCTGCTTACCTGTGAGTTGTTCAATCCAGCGTGCCATTGGCGCACCTTTAGGGCTATCTTGCTTAGCCATCATTTTCCACAGCTTTTGCAAGTTTTCAATGCGCTGCAGCATAAAGCCTGTTTCTGACAGTAGCGCTTCAGATTGGTGCTTGGGAATATCACCATCTTTTATCGCTTCATTGAGCAAGGCCAACATTTTGTTGAACTGTTTCAATGCCACATTGGAAGCTGTAGCGAGGTTTTCGGCAAGAATAAGCAGTGCTGGTGGTAATTTACCGTGTTCGAAACGAAAGCGGTTTTCTGGATTATCAAATTGGTTAGCTTGAGCATCACAAAAGTGAGCAACTTGATTGAGTAATCCGCTAATATCGCCAACATGGTCGAGCATTGCCTGTGCAGGCGCAATGATATAATTGCTCTTAATCTGGTTTTGAAGCTTTGAGGTTGTTTTGGTGAGTTTTTCAAGCCAATCGGTCGCGCCACGGATGGTGGATTGAGCGCTACTAAAGTCACGAGCAACAATGGGCAGGTGGTGTGCTTCATCGATGACATAATAAAGATCTGCAGGATCGGGCAGAATGACTCCACCGCCCAATTCCAAGTCGGCAAATAGCAGACTATGGTTGGCGATTAATACATCCCAGGTATCGAGATCTTCTCGGGCTTTATGAAAAGGGCAATTTCGATGACTTGCCAATTGCTTATGACAGCTATGCTTATCACAGGCAATCTGTTGCCACAAGTGATCCGGCAGAGGTTGAGTTAATGTATCGCGCTCACCATTCCAGCGAGACTCTTTATAGTCCTTTAGCAGTCCCTCTAACATATCAACCTGGCTTTGATCTGGCTTTGATTGCCACATCGCCATTTGATTACTGTCATCAGGACCAACAAGCATCTCTAACTTAGATAAACACACATAGCGTTGTCGTCCTTTGACTAAGCCAAAGGTAAAGTCTAGACCGGAGTGTTGCAGAAAAAAGGGTAAATCTTTATGCAGTAATTGCTCTTGCAATGCGACGGTTGCAGTCGCGATACAGACCTTTTTTTTATTTGCTAACGCTAAAGGAATTGTCCCCAAAATATAGGCCAGTGATTTACCGATACCAGTACCAGCTTCGACCACGATGATGCGTCGCTGCTTGTCATATTCCCCCGCAAGGGTTTTTGATATTTCCGCAACAATATAATTTTGCTCCCGGCGAGAGCGAAAATTGGGCAGAGCTAAAGCAATACCTTTATATATAGTACGGATCTGAGTTTTAACGTCTGCGGATAACATGAATGCACTGGTCCAGTAAATAATGCTGTACATAATAACAGTGATTACATAGCCTAAGAAGTGTTAAGTGATTATTCGTGAATTTATTTGAGTAAACAGCCATGACCTCAACAACCAATGTGCTTCAGACAATAAAGGGGCGAGTGCTAACCCGCCATGCAATACATCGGCAAGATGGACTGTGCCTACAGTACTTTATTGCCACACAATCTGGGCCGGTGACCGTTGAGCTTCCACAGCAAGAACATGTGTGTTTTATTCGTACGATTGATGAAAATATTATTAATCAACATCAAGAGTTAAAGCACATTCGTCGTAAGCGGCTAACGCTTAAAAGTTTCCAGCATGAAGACGTCACTGCGCTGTATACCCGAGATCTGAGACATCAGCGCAACCTAATACGGATTGCGAAAGACCAAGGTATTGAACTCTTTGAAAGTGATATTAAAGCTGAACATCGATTTTTAATCGAACGCTTTATTGCTCTTGATGCTGAATTTAGTGGTCATTTCGAACCTGCTGTACAGGGAGCCCAGCCACGTTTTATCGCTAATAAAGCCAGACGAGCAGAGGCTGTACAATCGCTTAAAGCCATTTCATTCGATTTTGAATGCAGTTTTAGTGGGGAACTCTATTCTGTTGGTTTATACGGTCAGACAGAAACGGGTGTGGTGTTTGAAAAAGTCATTATGGTTGGCGCGCCACAACCGGTTGAGGTTGATTATATTCAGTGGGTTGAAAACGAACCTGCACTCATTCACCAGTTGATTGCTTGGTTTGCAGATTACGACCCCGACATTATCATTGGTTGGGCGGTGGTGACTTTTGATTTAGCCCTATTATATCGGCGCGCGAAACACCATGGTATTCCGCTTACTATTGGGCGCAGCAACCAAAATTTGAGCTGGAAAGTTGATGATAAATATAGGCCAGAGACACTGCGATTACCAGGAAGAGTGGTACTCGATGGTATTGATTGGTTGAAAGCGGCATTTTATCAGTTTGATCGTTATTCACTTGAGTTTGTGTCGAGAGCATTGTTGGATGAAGGCAAAGCTATCGACAATGTGGGTAACAGAATGGATGAAATTAATGATCTGTTTGCCAACGACAAGCCCGCGTTGGCACACTACAACCTCACTGATAGTCGTCTAGTCTGGGATATATTTGAAAAAACACAGCTGTTTGAATTTGCGATAGAGCGGGCAAAGTTGACGGGGCTTGAGCTTGGACGTGTGGGAGCATCGGTTGCTGCATTTATGAATTTGTATTTACCGCACTTGCACCGAAGTGGTTACATCGCTCCGAGTGCACCCGCCAGCGATGGCATTGAGAGCCCCGGTGGCTATGTGATGGACTCCGTTCCTGGCTTGTATCGACATATTTTGGTGTTAGATTTTAAGAGTCTTTACCCATCCATCATTCGAACGTTTCTAATTGATCCTAAAGGGTTAGTTGAATCATTACATCAACAAGAGTCTGACACCGTAGAGGGCTATTTAGGGGCAAGGTTTAGTCGGAAGGAGCCCATTTTACCTCGCTTAATTAAGCACCTTTCTGAACAACGAGAGTTGGCTAAAATTAACCACAATGCACCGCTTTCTCAAGCGATAAAAATTATCATGAATTCGCTATATGGTGTGCTTGGCTCTCGAGGTTGTGTTTTTCATGACGCTAAGCTCGCGAGCTCAATTACTATGCGTGGCCATGAAATAATGAAGCAAACACGCAGCTGGATAGAGGAGGAGGGCTTTGAAGTTATTTATGGCGACACCGATTCAACCTTTGTCTGGTTAGGTAATGATTTTGATGAAAGTAAAGTGCAGGCCACTGGTAAGGAACTTGCTTCAAAAATAAATCAACTATGGCTACAGCGGCTCACTGATAAATTCGGTATTGATAGTTTCTTAGAGCTAGAGTTTGAGACTCACTTTGAACAGTTTTTTATGCCAACGCTCCGCGGTTCTGCCGAAGGTTCAAAAAAACGTTACGTCGGCACAAAGAAGGATGGGCTTGGAAAAACAACATTAGTGTTCAAAGGAATGGAACAAGTACGCAGTGATTGGTCGCCGCTGGCGAGAAGAGTACAGTATGAACTCTATGAGCGGTTATTTAACCAGCAAGATATCGAAGCGTATATCAAGCTCACTATCGATCAGTTAAACAGTGGTGCTTTGACGGAAGAATTGGTCTTCGTTAAAAATTTACGTCGCAACCTTGAAGATTATACTGCAAAGTCATCTCCTCATTTAAAAGCGGCAAGAATACTCTTTGAAGCAACCGGTGATCAAAGTGTCACCAAAAAAGGGGCAAGGATCGAGTACGTAATGACAACGTCTGGCGCCGAACCGCTATCTCATCAAAAATCCCCCATTGATATTGATTACTACATCGACCGCCAATTAGGGCCTATTGCTGAGCCCATACTTTCAATAATGAATAAAAGTTTCAGTAAAGTTACATCAAATCAAATGACGTTAATTTAAGCAGGGCCATATTAACGCCTTGCTATCTTTATGTTAACAATTGGTTCGATCCCTCGGCTGTTATAGGCTTGCGAGTTAAATTGGTGCAAAATATGGCTATTTTTGTGATGTTCGTCTTTGAGTGATTGCTAATCTTTTGCTAACCTCGTCTGCAAATAGGATAGAAAGAAAACAACGGAATGGAAATATATTGAATGAAGCAGATTGAACATAATTAAAGGTTAGGCATTAGATGAAAAAGACTTTAGTAGCATCGGCATTAGCCGCAGTAATTTTTGTACCCTCAGTATCAGCAATCGAAGTTTATAAAGATGATAAAAACGCAGTAGAAATTGGTGGTTGGATTGATGCTCGAGTGATCAATACACAGGGTGCTACAGAAGTCGAGAATGGTTCGTCGCGTATTAATTTCGGTTTTACCCGCAACATGGGCGATGGCTGGAAAACATTTGCAAAGATAGAGTGGGGCGTTAACTTAGTTGGTAATAGCTCAATTACAAACTCTAGCGGTACTTATGCTAATGAATTCACATCAGAGAGCAACGATTTCTTAAGCACTCGTTTAGGTTACGTTGGACTTGCTCATGATACTTATGGTTCATTAACTATTGGTAAGCAATGGGGCGCTTGGTATGACGTGGTTTATAATACTAACCTCGTAAATACTTGGGATGGTAATACCTCTGGTACTTATACTCTCAATAAAGCGGACGGCGCTATTAATGGCACCGGTCGTGGTGACAAAACAGTTCAGTACCGTAATGCATTCGGTGATTTTAGCTTCGCAGTTCAAGCACAGCTAAAGCAAGATAGCTTCGATTTGTATGAAAGTGATAACTTCCCAGGATTCATTGACGCTGCTGCAGTTGCCAACAACAACCCTATTGCAACGGTTCAGTATGACAACACTTACGGTGCTTCTGCAACTTATAATGTGTCAGATGACCTAGTCATCACCGCGGGTGCTAACGTAGGTCAGTTTGATGCTGATTACCAGTCAGGAAAGTCTGTCAGTGAAACTGATTTGATCTTTGGCGCGGGTGCGACTTGGGGTGAGTTCAATGGCAAAGGCTTTTACGGTGCAGTCAACGTTAACAAGCAAGAGTTCCACGATACTGATAACTTGAACCGTTATATCCCTGAAGCATTGGGTATGGAATCTCTGTTCTCTTATAAGTTTGATAATGGTCTTCGTCCTCTTGTTGGCTACAACATTTTAGAAGCCGGTGATGAATACGGCGATGCTTACAATGGCGATGTGTTCAAACGTCAGTTCTTGCTTGTTGGTTTACATTACGTTTGGGATGACAACACTATGTTGTATCTTGAAGGTCGTAAAGACTTCAGTGATTTCACCAGTTCAGACAAAGCACAACAAGCAGCGATGGAATTCTCGGAAGATGACGGTATCTCTATCGGTATTAGATATTACATGTAATATTTAGTCGATAATTACCTTAGAGATACTCAAGGTAATATTGATTCATAAGCCAGTAGCTTTAATAGCTGCTGGCTTTTTTGTAATTATTGGGCGCGCCTGTTAACTGTTTAACAATTCTAAGATGGCACCGGAGTTATGATTTAACTATCATTATAATAATGCGCACTTGATACAGGTCTTATTAATATCTCTTCGGAAATAGCTAATCGACAATATATAAAAATCTAGTCAAGTTTCTACTGTAATAGCAATTACCAACTTTTTGGATATTGTATCCGCTCTTCTTTGGTGAATAAGTTGCCTATTGAACAAGCAATCTGACCTAGCAGCTGAAACAATAAATCAATCAAAGTTTTGAAGGCCTTAGCCGCTAGTGGCAGCAAGTGCTAATAGCTATTATTTCAAACGTATGTTCTAAAGCTGTATTGCCGATCCACTTGATGCGATTGTTAATGTCTCCTGTGGTTGGATAGGAACATTAGTAAATATCGTTTGAAAATCGTCCAATAGAATATTTTTGTCAAATAATTATGAAAATATTCTTTTAAGCACACAAATATGAATGGTTAATCACTTTAAAACAATGGCTTGCGCCTGATTGCTGTGTGATGAAAGACTTGCTTTTCACTGTAAAGTTTACATTACATCCTTGGCGTATTCATTCATTTACCTGCAATCCCTTTGGCTTCCAAGCTAACAGTTTCTTGATTTTTTGTCATTTTCACTGTCCTTTCAAACAGGTTTTTACATGAGTGAAATTTAGGTTTACTCGAACTCACAGTACTTGTGTATATTGTATAAATTATTTTTAACTGTTTTTATAACAGTATGTTAGGGTTTTTTTTCTTTTATGTTCTATGTTTTATGTTTTTTTGCACTTCAGCTTTTCAGTTGCTTGTTTTGTATTTTTTTAAAATTAAAGCGGTAAGAGAAGTCGATAACTTAATAACGAAATCAAATATGACGACAGTGCTAATAAAGGTGTTACAGCTGTAGCGTTGAAACGCGGTATATGTTGTAAAAATGTTTCTGGTGTGTTTTTATTTGTGTGCAAAAGATGAATTGGTAACTAGTTGTTAACTATTTTGTCGGTTTGTTTAAAACAATAAAATAAATAGAAAGACCAGGGAGATTCACGATGTATAAGAACAGTATAATTGCTAACTCGGTGCGTTTTGCATTAGTTGGTGGCGTTGTAACGGCGGCTTTCGCTTCTTCATTTGCTATCGCAGCAGAAGAAGAGAAAACTGAATTTGAAGAAATTGAAAAAATTGAAGTAACAGGTTCACGTCTTCGAACAACTGATATGCAGGGTTTTTCTCCTGTTCAAGTTATCGACTCTAAAGACATCGACATGTCGAGTGTTGCAAACATTCAAGAATTGCTTTTAAAAAACCCAGCGTTTGGTACTCCAGGTATTAGCCGTACTAACTCTAACTTCTCAACAGCGAGTGCGGGTGCTGCAACTGTAGATTTAAGAAACTTAGGCAGTTCAAGAACATTAGTACTTGTAAACGGTCGCCGTTTCGTTGCAGGTGTTCCTGGTTCATCAGCAGTAGATTTGAACTCTATCCCGACTCAATTTATTGAACGAGTTGAAATAATGACAGGTGGTGCTTCAGCTGTATATGGTTCAGACGCTGTAGCCGGTGTTGTTAACATCATCTATAAGAAAGAGTTTGAAGGCATTGAGTTCGATGTTCAGAAAGGACAAAGTTCTGAAGGTGATTCTGAAGAAACTCAAATTCAGTTTACAATGGGTACAACATCGGGTGACGGTAAAGGCAACATCATGATTCATGGTGCTTATACTGATCAAGGTGCTGTATATTCACGTGACCGTGAACGTTCTGCTGTCGACCAAGCTTCTGAAGGCGCATATTTCACAGGGTTGCCTGAAGATATGTTTACTGCTCGTCGTCCATTCTATTCGAGCTATTCACCACAAGGTCGTTTCTTTGCTGGTGATACTCAATATACTTACAACCAAGCTGGTCAGCTGCAAGAGGGCTGGTCAACAAACGGTTCTGATACTGCAGAAGCTAATGGTTTCAATCGTATGGATTACCGTACTATTGCAATCCCAACTGAACGTTATTTATTAGCAATGTCTGGTAAGTATGAGTTTACAGATGGTTGGAGTGCTTTCATGGAAGGTACTTACGCATCGACTCAAACATCTACTAAACTTGAGCCGTTCCCAATGGCTTCAGATGATGTGTACTCAGCTTCAGGTGGTCAGATGCCGCTTGAATATGAAAAGTTCATCGAGAGTGCGACTAATCCAGGCGAATACGAGCGTACTCTAGTGAGAAACGCTTATGTTCCAGATGCTATTTATAACTCTGCTACAGATACCAATGGCGACGGTTTGAAGGATATTTTCTTCACTCGACGCTTAGCTGATGTTGCTGCACGTGGTAACACTGCAGACCGTGATACTTTCCGTATCGTTGGTGGTATTGAAGGCGAAATAACTGACGGTTGGTATGCAGATGCATACTACGGTTATGGTCAAACAAAAGAATCTCAAGTTGGTAGTGGCCAGTTTAACTCACTAAACTTTAGATCTGCTTTGGAAGCTGTAGAAGATGAAGATGGTAACATCGTTTGTCGTAATGCTGATGCAGTAGCTGAAGGTTGTGCTCCAGTAAGCGTATTTGGTAAAGATTCTATCAGCGCTGAAGGTGCTGCTTATATCGATGCACCAAACATGTTGACAACTTTTACATCGCAAACAATTGCTGGTCTTAACGTTTCTGGAGACCTATTTGAATTGCCTGCTGGTGTTGTTGGTCTTGCGGGTGGTGTTGAATATCGCGAAGAATTCTCTAGAAGTGAGTTTGATGCTTTACAGTCTTCTGGTCTAAATGGTGGTAATGCTATTCCTCGTACAGAAGGTGAGTTTGATGTCATCGAGTACTTTGCAGAGGTTAACGTTCCACTTTTATCTGACATGTTCCTAGCACAACAATTGAACCTTCGTGGCGCATACAGAATCTCTGATTACTCTACTGTAGGTAATACTGATAGCTGGAACGTAGCACTTGATTGGGCTCCAATTGATGAAGTTCGTTTTAGAGCGATTAGAGCACAGTCAACACGTGCACCTAACATCAACGAGTTATACTCGCCACCAAGTCAGACATTCCCATCAGGGCTTACTGATCCTTGTTTAGGTGTTACAGCTTCGTCTTCAGGATCTCAGTCTGAGGCTTGTCGAGCAGATGCTGGCGTAATGTCAAACATCAATGCTAATGGTGAGTTCACACTTAGCCAATCTGATTTGCAAGGAATTAGTGGCTTCAACCGCGGTAATCCAGATTTAGAAGCAGAAAAAGGTAAATCTTGGACATTCGGTGTAACTGTTTCGCCTGACGGCTTAGCTGTTATTGAAGACTTTGACTTCACTGTAGATTATTACGATATTGAAATTGAAGACGCGATTGTTTCAACTCCTCGTCAGTTTATTTTAGATGATTGTTATGGCGGTTCAGCTTCTACTTGTAATTTCGTTACACGTAGAGCACAAGATACTGGTCCTAATAGTGCAGGTTCTCTGGAATATATTGATTCTGCTGTAACTAACAGTGGTGGTTTTGCTAACGAAGGTGTGGATTTAGTCGTAACATACGGCAAAGATATTGAAGACTATGGTTTAGCTGGTCAGTTTAATGCAAGACTTGCATATACTTATGTCATTGATGCTTACACAATTCCATTACCTGGTTCTGAGAAAGATCAAGATAAAGGCGAAATCGGCGCAGCAGAGAACAAGTTCTACTTGTCACTTGGCTACACGTATGAAGATCTAACTGTTGCTTGGAACACTACGTTTATAGGTGAGTCTTACCTAGATGACCAGTTCCTTTCTGGATATGATTTAGAGCCAGAGTCTGTTGGTGTTAGTTCAGTTACTTATCATGATCTGAACATTGCTTATAGACCTTGGGATATGGCTGAATTCTACATTGGTGCAAACAACTTGTTTGACCAAGAGCCTCCTAAACTTATTACAGGTTTACCATCAAGCAATACAGGTACAGAAACTGATGCTGGTACTTACGATGCAATCGGTCGTCGTTACTACGCAGGTGTAAGATTGAAGTTCTAATCTAGATTTATTCTTTACTAGTTAAAGCCCTTTGAACGAAAGTTCAAGGGGCTTTTTACTGTATTTTTATCACGTTCCTAGAGCTTGGGATAAGAGGCCTGTGCCACGTTGGTATTTGATAAGTCAGTAGGTGAATTATTAATTTAGTCGCGCAGTATTGTTCCTTTGAAGACATTTTAGTTCTGCTTCCGAAAACTCACTACCTTCAGATGCGACTCAATTAGAGGTACGATAGCGTTAATAGCCACATTATTTTTATTTACGCTCTTTTGAATTAAAATACAGTTTTTTATCCGGCGCTAATGAAGCCTGCGACCAAAAATCGATCTGTAATTTACTTTTATAATTGCATTTATTACTCAAACCATAATGCACTTTCATATCCGAGTTAATATTTTTTTAATCGATGGTTTTACAAATAGAGTCAAGGTTTTAGGCTTCACCAACTTGTCAAATAATTAGCGGTACCATACTTCCTTTACGAGAGAAGTTAAAAGCTGTTACTGCGCTCCACTTGGTAACCAATCATCTGTTTTTGTCTGCTAGTACTACTTAATAGTGCCGAGATAGCATCACTCTAAGTAAGTTTTGATCTGGTGTTATTAGCCCTTGTTAATGATATGTTAATTGTTGATGTGTAGGTTGGGTTGTTTAACCACCTGTTTTATATGGTTTTATTTTTTTATTTTTAACATTTTTATTTCCTTTATTCTAATTTTGTTTACGCCGTTTGTTTAAAAAAAGTCACTTTTGGCTATTTTACGTGCTGTAAGCTCGTTTTCTACTAGTTTTAGGACATTTCAAATGTTGACATAGGTCAACATTTTGTGGAATGATGCTAACGGGTCTACACCCTCGAAGGTGTAGAAAAGGGAATATAATAATTAACAATCACAATAGAAAGACGAGCTTAGGCACTGGGAACTAAAGCAGAATAAGCGTACGCACCCTGTTGTCGATAAGTTAAAGCTTTTTTAATCACTTCAAATTGGTTGGGAACTATGTCCAAGGTAAGCAATAAAACAAAAATCGCTACAGCGCTCATTGGCGCACTAGCCTTAGCCGGCAGTAACTTAGTGATTGCAGATCCTCTTTCTGACGCTCAGAAAGCAGACAGTAAAATTCACACTGAAGCTGCAACGTCTCAGAAAAAAGTTGATAAGTATTTTGACCAAGCTCAGGACATGTTGTTCGAGTACGGTTCAGTTGCTGATGAACGTGAATCACTAAAATCTTATAACGATTATGTAGCTGGCTTGGTTGCGGACCAAGAAGCAACCATGAAATCTATTCAAGGTGACATCAACGGCGTTGATTCATTACGTCAGGGCGTAGTGCCATTGATGTTCAAAATGGTTGATGCACTAGAGCAGTTTGTTGCTCTAGATCTACCGTTTAATCTGGAAACACGTGTAGCACGAGTGAACAATCTTAAGACGCTTCTTAATAGCGCTGAAGTCACATTGGCTGAAAAGTATCGCCTCATTCTTGATGCATACTCAATTGAACGTGAGTACGGTACTTCTCTTGCGGTTAAAACAGGTCAACTTAAGCTAGACGGTAAAGAGGTACTAGTAGACTTTTTCAACTTCGGTCGTGTATCACTATACGCAATGAGCTTGGATCAGAAGTCTGCGTGGATGTTTAACGGAGAAACTAAAGGTTGGGACCAGTTAGAAGATAGTAATCTTCGCGAGCTCACCAAAGGTATCCGTATTGCTCGTAAACAGGGCGCACCAGATCTATTCTCCTTACCAATTCCTGCTGCGGAGGCTGCACAATAATGAAGAAGTTAATTACTACAGCAATCGTTGCTGCAAGCCTGTTATTTACCGCTGGTTTCGCAAGTGCTGCAGATGCACCTAAAACAATTGACCAACTGCTTAATCAAGTAAAGGTTGATCGTGCTAATGCATCTAAGACAAACGCGAAGCGTGAGCAAGAGTTTAAGAATGAGCGTGGCGATAAAGCTGCATTGCTAAAGCGTGAAAAAAACGCACTAGCAACAGAGCGTCAACGTGGTAAAGATTTGAATCAAGCGTTTTTGGATAACGAGCGTAAAATCGGTCAGTTAGAAGAAGACTTAAAAACAGCTCAGGGTGACTTGGGTGAAATGTTTGGTGTTGTTAAAGGTGATGCTGGTGATTTCGCTGGTAAGCTAGCTGGATCTAACATTTCTGCACAGTATCCTGGTCGCGAAGTATTCATCGCTGATCTTGGTGCTCGTAAGCAACTTCCAAAAATTGATGAGCTAGAACGTTTCTGGGAAGAGCAGCTGTTTGAAATGGCTGAGTCTGGAAAAGTTGTTAATTTTGAAGGTTCTGTTACTGCCATTGATGGTAGCGTGCATAACACAATGATTACTCGTATTGGTGCATACAACCTTCTAGCTGATGGCAAGTACGTTGTATTTAACTCTGATCTAAGCCTAATCCAAGAGCTTTCACAGCAACCTGGTGGTTATCAAGTTAAATCAGCAGCTGCTTTTCAAGAAGCGACTTCTGGTACTGCTAACCTTTATATTGACCCTGTTCGCGGTGTTCTATTAAACATCTTTACCCAAAAAGCAACTATAGAAGAGCGTATTGAGGCGGGTGGAACTATTGGTTACATCATTATCGCGCTACTTATACTTGGTGGCATGATCTCTATCGAGCGTCTTATTACGCTAGGTATTGTTGGCGCTAAAGTTAAGGCTCAACGCAAGAATATAGATAACCCAGGTAATAACGCATTAGGTCGTGTACTTAAAGCATACCAGGACAACAAAGATGTTGATGTTGAAACGCTAGAGCTGAAACTTGATGAAGCAATTCTAAAAGAAACGCCAGCGCTTGAAACACGTATCTCTATCATCAAGGTTCTAGCAGCTATCGCTCCTATGATGGGTCTACTGGGTACAGTAACCGGTATGATTGCAACCTTCCAAAGCATTCAATTGTTTGGTACGGGCGATCCTAAGTTAATGGCTGGTGGTATCTCTATGGCATTGATGACAACGGTTCAAGGTCTAGTTGCGGCGCTACCGCTGATGCTTATGCATGCGATTGTTATTGCACGTAGTAAGTCAATCGTACAAGTTCTAGAAGAGCAAAGTGCGGGTATTGTTGCTTCACACGCAGAGAAGAGGAAAGCCTAATGTTATTCCTGATGGATATCTGGGATTCCGTCAGGGGCTTCATGGCCGCCGGAGGAGACATCCTCTGGTTAGTGGCAGGTGTATTGTTTGTCATGTGGGTATTGATGCTTGAGCGCTACTGGTATCTCAATTGGATATCACCAAAAGAGCACTCAGCAATCATTAGCGCATGGGAAGCACGAGAGGATTCAACCTCTTGGTATGCACACCGCATCCGTGAAGCTTGGGTATCCCAAGCGAAGCAAGATTTAACGGCACGTATGCTGCTTATCAAAACCTTAGTTGCAATCTGTCCTATGATAGGTCTGCTAGGTACCGTAACCGGTATGATATCAGTATTCGATGTGATGGCAGTTCATGGAACGAGTAATGCTCGTATGATGGCAGCTGGTATTTCAATGGCAACCATGCCGACAATGGCAGGAATGGTTGCAGCGTTATCGGGAGTCTTTTTTAGTACTCGCCTTGACGCAAAAATGAAAATCAGTTTAGCGAAGCTAAAAGACAGCATGCCGCACCACTAGAGAGAGATTGAACATGGCACGTAGAAAGCATTCAAGCGTAGACGAAGAAGCAGAGATTGATATGACACCGATGCTCGACATCGTGTTTATCATGCTGATCTTCTTTATTGTAACAACCTCGTTTGTAAAGCCATCAGGTCTTGACTATAACAAGCCTGAAGCGTCACAAGCGACTAAGAAGCCTTCTGCTAACATCTTTATTGGTGTGAGCAAGACAGGTGTCATCATGATGGAAAACCGTCAAGTTGATATCGAACGTGTAACTGCAAACGTTGAACGTATGCTTGCAGAAGCACCAGAGGCAGCGGTATTAATTCAAGCAGACCAAGACGCTAAACATGGTTTAGTGGTTAAGGTTCTGGATAACGTTAAAGCTGCGGGTATCGATAAGATATCTGTGTCGGCGGGGAAAGACTAGTATGCTGAGAGGAATAGTATCATTCATTATTGGTGGTGCTGTGACTTTTGCTTTGTTTGTCTTCATGGCCTTTTTGGTAGGTGGCGGTCCAACCCGCCACGATGCCTCGACAGAATCACCTGTCATTGAAATAACCATGAACAAAGACGATGCATCAGCGCAGAAAAAGCCAAGGGTTAAGCCTAAACCGCCTACGCCCCCAGAGCAGCCGCCAAAGCCGGACGTAACACCGCCCGATAACTCATCTGACATCGACACTAACATGTCATTTAATATGGGTGGAGTTGATGCCGGTGGTGCTAACACTGGATTTAAACTAGGTAATATGATGACGCGCGATGGTGATGCTACGCCAATCGTACGAATCGAACCTCAGTATCCAATAGCAGCAGCACGTGATGGCAAAGAGGGTTGGGTTCAACTTAGCTTTACCATTAACACATTAGGTGGTGTTGAAGACGTTAAAGTCATCAAGGCTCAACCTAAGCGTATCTTTGATAAAGCAGCTCGTAGAGCCCTGAAAAAGTGGAAATACAAGCCTAGAATTATCGATGGTAAAGCGCAGCGTGTTCCAGGACAAACGGTTCAATTGGATTTCACTTTTGATAAGGGAGGAAAGTAGGTATGAGTAAAGTAACTTCTATCGCTGCTGCCTTAATGCTTTGTCTTGGGGGAAGTCTGGTTGTAGTGCCTGCTGTTTCTGCAGCAGAAAAATGCCCGATTGAACAGCGTAAATCTAAGGCTGTAGGCCAAAGTGCGGCTAAAAAAGTACAGAAGTCATTCAAAGCATATACTGAAGGCGATATAGACGAAGCTATAGCGATATTGTTGGAAGTAAATGCTAAAAATAGTTTCGATAAAGCTTATGTTGCTCGTATGCTAGGTAACTTCTACGCCGAAAAAGGGCAAATGAAAACGGCGGTTAAGTATTTAAAAGCAGCCGTTGAGTCGAATATTCTCGGTGGTGTTGATCATGCTCAAACTCTAAGACTTTATGCTGATCTCTTAATTCAAGAGAAAAACTTTAAAGAATCTATTCCAGCTTATTACAGCTGGATGGAGTTTACTTGTAAGGAAGATGCAGGCGTATATCGTCGTATAGGTATTGCGTATTCTGAACAAAAGCAGTGGGACAAAGTTCTTGAAGTTGCAGATAAAGGTCTAGGAATCGTTGACAAGCCTGATAAAGGTTTGTATCAAATGAAGCTGACGGCTTACTTTAACCAAAAGAAATACAAAGAGGCCGTAAAAGTCCTCGAGACAATGGTGCCTTTGTTCCAAGACGATAAACGTCTATGGGTTCAGCTCGCTCAGTTCTATTTGATGACAGAGGAGTTTACAAAATCCTTGGCCACTTATGACTTAGCGTATATGAATGGATTCTTGGAGACTCCGGGTAACATTCAACGTTTAACGCAGTTGTTGGCACAAAATGGTTCGCCATACCGTGCTGCTCAAATCTATGCTAAGCATTTGAAGTCTGGTTTAGTGAAGGAAGATCAAAAAACCCTCGCTATCTTGGCAGGTTTCTATCATAACTCGAAAGAGTTTAAAGAAGCTGCTGCGACTTACGGCAAAGCGGCCGCGATAAACAATGACGGTAAGCTTTACCTTCGTCAAGGACGTGTCTTGTCTTTGGATGGTAAAAGTAAGCCTGCAATCGCAGCCCTTAAAAAAGCACTTGATGCTGGCGTAAAGAACCCAGGAGAAGCTCAGTTTGAGCTTGCTTTATCTTATCTCAACCTGAAGCAGTATAAGAGCGCATATAAGTATGCGAATCTTGCAGCTAAAGATAAGAAAACAGCAAGAGCGGCTAAGAGTTACCTGTCATATATCAAAGAAAAAGCGCGCGTTCATAACGTAACACTTTAATTTTTTGATATCGAAAAAGCCTCTTTTTAAGAGGCTTTTTTTATGGGTGCTAAATAAGCACATAGTGATAGTTTTAAATTAGCTTCGTAGATGAATCAGTGTTTCGTTAAAGGCACTGTTACTGCGCATTTTCATTGTTTGTTGTTCGACAGTCTCAAACAATGTTTCAAGGTAAACGTTCGCGCTCGGATAACAGATACAACCCGTTAGTTCATACGATATCTCAGAGTGGCTATTGGCTTGAAATGCTTGATTGAAATCGGCAATTTTATGTTCTAATCTATCGATTACAATTTTTGTACCCATCTCGTCAGTTTCAAAAATCCCCAACGCAAAAGACTGATTATCAAGTCTTGCTAGCAGATCACTGGTACGCATAAGTGCATCTTGGACTTGCTTCATGAATAATTCTAACAATTGAGGCTGGGAAATAGTTTCATGAATGTGCGGGCATAGATACAATAAGGCAAGACTTTGGTGGTCACGTATATGGCGATGCCATTCTCGATTGAATACTTCCATAAAATAGGTTTGGTTATACACACCTGTTTCAGGATCTCTAAAACCAGAATTACTAAAAGAGTAAATCATGAGCCACTCCTAATGAGACTTGTGGTTAAGTATAGAAAAGATCGCTCACTTACAGTGAATAAAAGGAAGATTAGAATGAAAAAGGCGATAGTCGCACTATCTATTAGCATGGTACTCGGTATGACGGGTTGCGGTGATAAAGCGAATACTCAATTAAATGAATCAGATGTAGATAAGAGCACGCAATTAAGCCAACAACAAACAGTGGAACAAGCTTATTTAGTATTGGTCGGTAATTATTTTAAAGAGTATTTAGCGCTTGAACCTATTTATGCAACGTTCGTAGGCGTTAATGATTATAACGATAAATTTGGTGATGGGTTGTCTGACGAATACCTGACACACCGTCATAATTTGAATAAGCGTTATCTGAGTGACGTAAAAAAAATCGACCGTAGTAAACTGTCTAATGACTTAAAGCTAAGTTATGACATGTTTACCTACGACCGCAATGTCGCTATGGCGGATGAGACTTTTCCTAACCATTTTATGCCAATGAATCAGTTTTACAGCACCGTCATTAGCATGGTGCAGCTTGGTAGTGGCGAAAGTGCTCAACCTTTTCAAACCGTAGAAGATTACCGTAATTGGGAGAAACGTTTAAAAGGGTTCATCGAGTGGATGAAGATGGCGCAAGTGCGTATGAATGAAGGGATTGAGAGTAAGGTGGTGTTACCGAGAGTGTTAGTCGATCGCATCATTCCTCAATTGACGGCTCAATTAGTTTCAACCCCTGAAGATAGTCTGTTTTACACGCCAATAAGCTTAATGCCTGAGTCTTTCTCTGTCGCAGACAAAACAGCACTCACCATTGAATATAAGCAACTCATTACAGACGAGCTTTTACCTGGTTTAACAGGACTACGTGATTATTTCCAAAACACTTATCTAAAATCCGCTCGTGCAACTGACGGTTGGTGGGGCTTACCCAATGGCAAAATGTGGTACCAACACCTTGCTAACACTCATACTACAACGACGATGCCGGTAGATGAGATCCATAAAATTGGTTTAGACGAAGTTGCCCGTATATTGTCGGAGATGGATAAAGTACGCAAAGAAGTGGGTTTTAAAGGCGACTTAAAGGCTTTCTTTGCCTCACTTTCTTCAGAACCACAGTATTTCTTTGATGACCGTCAGGGGCTTATTGATGGTTATATGCAGCTTAAAGACAAAATTAATGCTGTGTTGCCTAAGTACTTTAATATCATGCCAAAGGCAGATTATATCGTTAAGCCGGTCGAAAGTTTCAGAGAACAATCGGCAGCGGGTGCGTCGTACGAATCTCCAGCGGTTGACGGTTCACGGCCAGGGGTGTTTTACGTTAATACCTATAACCTTAAGGCGCAGCCAAAGTGGGGCATGACTACTTTATCACTGCATGAAGCCGCACCTGGTCATCACTTTCAGATTTCGATTAAGCAAGAGTTGACCGGAGTGCCTGAGTTCCAGCGCTTTGGTAACTACACTGCATTCGAAGAGGGTTGGGCATTATACGCTGAAAACTTAGGTATCGAGATGGGGCTATTTACTGATCCGTATCAGTACTTTGGAAAGTTATCAGACGAAATGTTACGTGCTATGCGTTTGGTGGTGGATACAGGGCTACACGCAAAAGGTTGGACTCGTGAGCAAGCAATACAATATATGAAAGATAACTCGCCCATGGCTGAGTCTGACATTATTGCTGAAGTCGAACGTTATATGGCGATACCGGGACAAGCCTTGTCTTATAAAATTGGTCAGTTAAAAATATTGTCATTGCGTGCACAAGCTGAAAAAGCGCTAGGTGATAAGTTTGACTTACGCGCTTTCCATGATCAAATATTGACGTCAGGCTCACTGCCTATGGAAGTGATGGAACTGAAAATTAATGACTGGATAGCGTCACAACAATAGAATATGTAACTGATAAACCCGCTGGAATGTCCGCTAATATTTGGGATATACTAGCGGGGTTTAATTTTGCCAAACAGGCAATTATTTTAATTTATAGGAGTTAATCCATGGTACAAGCAACAGCAAGACATCTACTAGTAGATACAGAGCAGCAGTGTGAAGAGCTAAAACAACAGATCCTTGGTGGTGCTGATTTTGGTGATGTCGCTAAAGCAAACTCGTCTTGCCCATCTTCTGCCCAAGGTGGTGATTTAGGTTCATTTGGACCCGGTATGATGGTTAAAGAGTTTGATGAAGTGGTATTTAACGCGCCTTTGAACGAAGTTCAAGGTCCTGTTAAAACACAGTTCGGTTACCACTTGTTAGAGGTGACGAGCAGAGGCTAATCCGCCTGCTGTTTAGTTGTCTATAAAGGATAAGGCATGCTCGAGCTGTATACCGACAGACTTAGGTTAAGAACCGTTATCGCCAGCGATTGGGATGATTTTTTATACACTAATTCATGTGAAATATTGAATCAATACGTTCGTATTCCTCAGTCTGAATCGGTAATACGTCAAAAGTTCGAGCGTGTACTCATCCCCAATAACTTTAAAGAAGACCAACAGTTATCTTTAGTTATTGAAGCCGTACACAGTAAACGTTTTGTTGGTTTTGTGAGCTTACATAATGTAAGCCAAATTCTTGGGCAGTTAGAAGTAGGCTATATGCTGCATGATAACGCGCAAGGAAAAGGTTATGCCACTGAAGCTTTGCAAGGGTTGATTGATTGGGCATGTATTTCATTTATGCCACATAAATTTATCGCCCATTGTGCTGATCTTAATATAGCGTCAACAAAAGTACTCGAAAAGTGCCATTTTCTACAAGAAGGTTTGTTACGTCATAACTGGAAAGTGGGTGATGAATGGCTAGATGAACGATTTTATGGCCTACTTGTGGCAGAAAGAGTTTAGTCACGCTATAAAGCGTGCGCTCGCTTGATGATTTGAGTGTTATAATGCCAGTAGTTTAGTAAATTTAAGGCGAATTAAAGTGAGTTCAGATACTCCAACGCTGACATTAAAGTCAGGCGAAGAATATATCGAGTTATACAAAGTATTAAAAGTCCAAGGAATGATAAGCGGTGGCGGAGAAGCTAAGCATATTATTTCGGAAGGCAAAGTGACGGTTAACGGTGAAGTTGAGACCCGTAAACGTAAAAAAGTCATTGCGGGTGAAGTTGTCAGCTTTAATGACGAATCAGTTCAGATTATTGCAGCGTCCGAAGAAAGCGAGTAGAGGATTAATATGCAGTTTCCAGATGATGATAACGGCAAAATGCTACAAGCAATGGCCGATGCAGGTATCGATCTATCGGTTGCACTTGATGTCGACTTCTTTTTGGTTTTTGAAGATCAACGTGATGCTGAGACAGCAACTGAAGAGTTAGGCAAGTCAGATCTAGAAGGCGAAATTGAGCTTCTCTTAAATGATGAATCAGGTAAGTGGGAACTTATCGTATGCCTCAATATGGTTCCTGACTACAACACCATTGTAGAGCAAGAACTTAGCTTGCATGAGTTTGCTCAAGAGTTTGGCGGCGTAACTGACGGGTGGGGCGTAATGCAGAACCAAGAAGGTGACGACGACTTTGCTGATGAAGACCATGAATGCAGTGATGATTGTAAACACTAATGAGTGTTAAACATCAGCTCTGAAAATGAGTTTTGAAATAAGCCACTTTATTAGTGGCTTTTTTGTGTCCAGACGTTGAGAATGTTAAAAGGAAAAATAAAAATAATTGCCACAGAGGGAGAAAAGAATGGCAAGAATGATAAGTTTTGGAACGCCGGTAAATGATGCTGAACGTTGGGCATTTTCATTGCTCGCTGATGAACTTCCAGAAGATTATATTTTACTCACCAATGTTGAGATCCCCACTAAATCTGGTCAGGCAATGGAAGTTGATGCACTCGTTATTGGCGAGTGGGGCGTTTACGTTGTTGACGTTAAAGGCTATATCGGCCGATTAGACGCTGGTCTGCACGCTTGGTCTCTTGATGGACGTGAAGTCGACAATAGCCTAGCTAAGGCTAACTACGTTGCTCGTGTCTTAGCGGGTAACGTCAAGCATAAGATCCCTGTTGGTGTTTATGCCCCTTGGTGCCAAGGCATGGTGTTTATTACTGGCCGTAAAGGGGAAGAGATTGAACTTGAAAAGCAGCAAGGCTCTTTGAGTATCTATACTCCAAAACAGATTGTCGCAGCGCTAACCACAGAGTGGGGACTGACTGCACCTAGAAAGCATCAAGTGACGAATACCCAAAAAGAGCTGGTGCTTGAAACCATTGGCCAAGTCGCCATCGTTGAGCAACGTAATAACAAAATCCAAGATTTCACCAAACTCAAATGTCTATTTATTCAAAGTGGATTAGAAGTCTGGCAGGCGGAGTATAATCCGGGTGAGTGGACCGCTCCTTGGCTGTTAAAAGTATTAATCCCGACTCAGTTTGACGATAGCAGCCAATCTGAAACCCATGAAGCCCAACTTAGAACTGAATTTCAACGCCTACAAGCGTTGTCTGGCTGCAGTGGTGTGCCCTATTGTGCGCCATTAATACAAGACGGCGAGCAACTCGTTTTGCCTATTCGTATGCCGCGTGGTGTGCCGCTTAATGTGCTTGAGTCGGAGCTGATGACCACTTATCAGCTGCTAGAAATACTGCGTCGCAGTGTGTCAGGCTTACAACAGATCCATCGTCGCGGCTTTACCGTCAGTGGCTGGACGAGCAACTGTATTTTTGTATCAGACATGGGTGATGTCGAATTCATCGATATCAAAAACACACTGAGTGTTAACAACGATATCAAAGCCTATGCACAAGGGTTCTTAGCGATCGCTGAGCAGACTAAGCAACCTCGAGTCTATCAATGGTATCGCGCCGCTGTTGCGGGTGAAACCAATGACTTAGATGCATTGCGCTGCGATCTCTCTGCATTGATCGACCAAGGTGTGTGCGATACGGTGCCTGAAAAAATTGAGATCACTAAAGGCGCCGTTATTGATCATCATTTTGAGTTGGAGCAATTTATTGCAGCCACTAAGACAAGTCAATTCTGGCGGGCAAAACACCTGCAGGGACAATATCAGTGCGGTATATCAATCTATAGCAGTGTCGAAGCCAATTGGTCTATGCTCAGTAACACTTATCGGAGTTTAGCTAAACTTTTTCACCCCCATATAGAAAAAGTCCTCGCCTTCGGCCAACTGCCGCAAAGTGAAGAGCTGTTTATTGCTCGAGCGTGGGAGTATGGCGTCTCCATAGATGAGTTACCGGCAATTGAGTTGGGTCTGCCTATTAAATGGTTTACCCAGCTGCTTACGGGCTTGCAGTATATGCATCAAATGGATATCTACCATGGGGCTATTTGTCCTAAAAATATCATCTGTAACCCCAATAAAGCGATTCTGGTGAACTTTGGTATTGGCCTAGATATCGCCGCGAGTCATTACGCAAGTCAATATGCGGATCCCACGCTGTGGGATGTTGAAGGGCAAGCTGAGAAAGATCTTTATGGACTGGTGGCCAGCTTTGTTGATGCATTGGCTCCCGATAATGTAAAAGGTGATTTGGGGCAAGCAGGTATTATCCAAGCCCTAGAAGCCTTCGATAGACAATGGTTTGGAGAGGCTCTTTTTGATGCCTGTCTTAAAGTGTTGCGCTTTGAGATCGCTGTCGAGCCTGGTCTCAGTTACTTAGAACTGTTCGACATCGCAGAGTTATAGTGATAACACATTGGTAAAATAGCCAATTTGTTACGTCTCTCTATAGGGGCTAAAGAGTTCGAGTAACCAATCAATAAAGGCTTGTACTTTTAATGATAGGTTGCTCGATTTAGGCGTTAAGAGGTAGTAGCTGTATGGGCTCGTGAATTTCGCCACAAAAGGGATCACTAGCGTGCCACTTTTAAGCTCATCTTCAATAAAAAAACGTGGAATAAGGGCGACGCCCATACCACTTACAGCCGCTTGGCTGAGCATGTAAAAGTGTTCTACACCAAACTTGTTTTTTGTTGTTAGCTTAATCCCCACATCTTCAGCCCAAAGCTGCCAAAGATCAGGCCGGGTGGTATGTTTAAGCAGTGTCATCTGGTTGATTGACTCCAGAGATGTTAACTGTTGGCTTAATTCTGGTGAGCACACAAGGCAAAGATCTTCATCCATTAACTTCATCACATTGACCCCTTTCGGAATAGAAGTGGCGCTCCGTACTGCAATGTCATATTTAGCGCTACTGAAATCAACATCAAAGTCACCAATTGAGAGATCAACATAAAGATGTGGAAATCGAGATTTAAAATCCTCCATGCGTGGGATAAGCCAACTAATGGTTAAGCTAGGTAGCACGTTAATGGCCAAGGTTTGAGTGCGTAACGGATGATCAATTAGGTCGGCAGTAGCGTTATTAATCGTCTGTAATGCTGATTGAACATTAACAAAGTACCTCTCACCCTCATCGGTGAGTTTTAGGCTACGGTGCTGCCGAATAAACAATGGGGTACCCACATACTCCTCTAATATTCTAACCTGCTTACTGATAGCACCATGAGTCACAAATAGTTCTTTACTAGCAATTGTAAAGCTGAGTAATCGAGCTGCAGCTTCAAAGGCGCGTAGCGAGTTAAGTGGTGGAAGATGAGAGTACATTCGTTATGCCTTGTTTTACTTTGTATGAGTTCTTGCATGAGTTCTCGTGTGAGTTTAACTCACACTAACAATACGATAACTCCTTTGTGTTTTAACTGCAAACCTCGTTTAATAGCGGCACTTTACTCATTAACTTAACCTGAAGCCTAAATGACAATTGAACTCACCATAGAGCTTATTGCTCTGCTATTTTTTGTGGCAGTCGTTGCCGGCTTTATCGATGCAATAGCAGGTGGCGGCGGTTTGTTAACCATTCCTGCGCTTATGTGGGCAGGTTTACCACCAACAGTCGCATTAGCCACCAATAAATTACAAGCCTGTGGTGGTAGTTTCTTTGCCAGTATGTACTTTGTCCGTAAAGGTCTTATTAATTTGGCAGATATGAAGCTGAGTATCCTCTGTGCCTTTATTGGGGCAGCAATAGGTACCATTGCCGTGCAGATGATAGACACCGCTTTTCTTGAGGTTATGTTGCCGTTTCTGATTCTAAGTATTGGTGGTTATTTTCTATTTTCGAAAAAAATTACTGAAGAGGAAAAACACCAAGTACTGACACCGGCAGTATTTGCCTTTACGGCCGCATTAGGTGTGGGTTTTTATGATGGATTTTTTGGTCCCGGTACCGGCAGTTTCTTTGCCTTAGCGTTTGTCTCCTTGGCGGGCTACGGCCTTGCGAAAGCGACAGCACATGCTAAAATTCTTAACTTTTCTACTAACATTGCCTCGTTGATCTTTTTTGCCATCGGCGGCAAAGTGTTTTGGATGCTTGGTGGTGTCATGCTGGTAGGGCAGGCAATCGGCGCGACACTCGGCTCGCGCTTGGTGCTAACTAAAGGCACTAAAATTATCAAGCCATTAGTAGTGACGATGTCGATAGCCATGAGCCTCAAACTGTTGTCTGAACAATATGATCTTTTTTTCTGGATTTAGGCACCTTTGAATTGAAGTGAGTCTTGCAATGAAGGCGAGTGACATTGTCTGTTGAATTTAAGCTTTACAGTGACATGTATATCAACAAAGCTCTACCGTTGGACATTTTACGTCTTTGATAGTGGTTGACTTTAAATGGCCCGCTAACACTAAATTCGCTTATTGGCAGCACGTTATATGGCAATCAACATCAAACAGGTGGTACCCCAATGGATAGTGCATCAATAATGGTTTGGAGTGTGTTGTTTGGCAGTATTGGCATGGGCTACTTTATGTATGGCCGCAGGCAAAAAGCGATAGTGCCATTATGTATAGGTTTATCGCTTTTTGTATTCCCATACTTTATGTCTAGTGTGACTATGTTGCTTATTGTTGGTGTGATTTTAGTGGCAATTCCATATTTTATTAGAATATAAACTTTTAGCGAAGGTTACTTATTTTTAATGCATTTCATTCTTGGAGGTCAGAAGCCATCGTTGAGCTTACATGGACCCTTTCTTTTATAAAGAGCTACGGCGAGTCTCAGTTGCGTCTGTACATACGCTTGCCATAGGCCATTGGAATGTATCGGCCTGAAGTTAACTCACTTATGCCCCAATGCGTGTTGGCGGTAGAGATTTAGCTATCTTATGTTAAGCAGATATAGCCTTATATTTTCTCATCTATTACGCTCTAAATGTTAATTAGCTACGACCCCTTTGTGCTGTGGGTGGCCTGATTAAACTGTAAGTAGAACATTGATAAACGACAGTACAGGCGTTATGTTATTGATTGATAATGGCTGGCTATGATTATATTGTACTGAGATGTGATGATTTTGAACGGTATCTTTATTCTAAAGTTTCTCGTTTAAGATGGCATTGAGCTGTTATTATTTTTTATTGTTTATATTTATAAGTGTTTTAATTGGGGGAAGCATGAGTATCAATAAGTTAGTTGTTGCGTTATTCATATTTTCTAGCACTCTTGTTTATGCGGCTAGAGAACCCACAAGAGAGTCGGTTATTTTAATAGTTGTATTAAATGCTGCTGATCAGGCTGTTGATGGTGTTATACATGGGATTAATTCAAATTGTAATGATAATCAATCTAGTAAGAAGCTATGTGATGCATTAAGTGGGTTCAAGTTATCTGATATTGAAAAGAATAAGCTGATAATTGAACTTGCAATGGTCAATGATAAATATTTTGATGTTGCAACACTTGAAAAAGTTGGTACATTTCTATCAACAAATACTGGTAAAAGAATGCTGGGTTACTTCCGTAATAATCAGCTTGTTAAACTTGGTAATACACCAGTAAAAGAAATCATATTTACAGATAGAGAGCGAAAGGAAATTGCTGAGTTTATGAATTCCTCTGCTTATAAAAAGTATAATTCAAGGCATGATGGTTTTGAATCGGAAAAGCAAGAAGTTATTCTAAACATCGTTGGTGAGAGTCTTCGAAATTATACCAATTTATAAATAGGAGAGCTCGTAAGCAATTAGCCTAAATCGAAAAGATAAACAATTAGGTGTGAACGCGGGTAGTGACCTTCGACAGCAAGGATGCTGTCGGTTTTCGGGGGCCGGTCTTGTATCTTGCAAGATAAAGGCGGTACAAATTGCGTCCATTGGATAAACCAAGATACTTTTTTTAATCAATATCAGCTAATGCTCTAGCTCACTTTTGTCCAAAAATGATTTGAATTAACTCTTCTTTTAGCTCGATAAGCCAGCCAAAGAGCGTATCTACAATTAATATTTTGCGTGTTTGATTAAGTAGAGAATACCGACAACTAGCACGAAGGTAGGGATTAAAAAGTACATATGCTCTCCTTAAAATGATGGTCAACTAGATTATTCGAAACAGTACATAGTAACTGGCGCACCATAAGTTTACTTTTCTCGGATCTTGCTTGCAAAGGGCTTGGTATGTTGAAGTGCCAATAATCAGTTTGCATGTTCCTAAACTATAGACGATGAGATATCGAATATCATCAGTTTCAACATAGATATAGAATACCCAGAGCAATAGCATTGCACCGAATACTAACGGGATACTCGTTGTCTGGTCCGTGGTTAGTTTTTTTCGAGACATTTAGAAATCGTCAAACCCTGAGCTAAATGAGTCGAAGCCACTGTCAAACGAATTATCGAATGACGTGTCAACGCCACAGTCTATTGAGCTGTTGAAACTGTTTTCAATCGCGGTGCAACTTGAATCGACAGGCGACTCGGTTACACCATAAGGATTACCGTGCAGATCCACATCTGCTCCAGGAACCATAACCATAGGGGTGCCATCGACGTTAGCTTGAGGGTCGTAATTAAGATTTTCACTCATATTCGTCTCCATTCTATGTTGTTTAAATGTTCACCACTCCCTATACACATTAATGAAAAATTGCTAAATTACAAACTTGTATGACTGAACTGTTAGCAACAAAAAGTTTGGCCCAACTTCCCCATGTTTTCTACATTTTTAGATTGAAAAACCCTCATTTCTAACTATTACACCCAAACGAATGTGTGCTCTTACAGCAAAATTCGGCACGATTATTTGCAATTAACAGCATGTGAAACATGCGCGTTTGATGTCTTGAAAAGCTAGAGCGTAGCTCGTAAGACAGTGTCGATGACGAGTCATCAGAACTGGCGTGCGTTTCAAGGCATATGAATGTGTCACGAAGTGATTCAATCATTAGGCAACACCTGGCTTGGTAGCGATGGTTATCGCTATTTTCATTCCGAGAGGGGGAAATAAGCTTCTCGGAACGAAAAACTGCACTTATTTGTCTGAGTCACCATAGTTTGTATTATAAAGCTCTATCTCTAGATATCGATTATGAACTGAATGACAGGTATCAAGATGTATAACCAAAATATCCCGCAACAACTGATAAATCAAACACTCGATACTTCAGGTAAAGAGAGCTCTCAGTATCAACCCTACCTATCAATACCCATGCGTTATCAGCAAGGCGCTAACAACAATCAAATAGGCAAAGCAAGGCGAGTGATGACCATGAAACTTGTCGCCCGTTTTGGCCTGACATCTCCGACCATAGTCGCTTGGCTTTACGGTATCCCTCAGCGTCTCGCATTGGAGCATTTGAACAAGCTTGTTAGTGAAAAATTATTGAATCTGGTTATCACACATCGCTCAATCGATGGCCGGGTTTATATACTCGATTACGCGGGAGCCAAATATGCAGAAGAGCTGTTATCGGTAGCGGTATATTTCCGCGCCGGAGAGCCAAGCTTACGCGTCAATCAAAACACCATAATGCATGACCTGATGATGCAGTACGTTCAGCTTAAAGAGCTACATAACACAGTAAAAGATAATACCGATAAACCCTATTGGTACTCGTTTGTCACCGAGCCTGAGTTTAAGCGGCTGTTTAAATCAAATGATGTACGTAATGTCGATAGAATAGCATTAGAGCCTGATGGCACTATCACAGCAATTGAAATAGAGCACTCATTTAAAACCAAAGCAGCACGACAAACCATTCTGCAAAAGTGGCTATATGGCCTTAAGCACGGTTATTACGACAAAGTGATGCTGTTCTCCCAATCACTGCAAATCTTTAATGACATAAAGAGACTGCATAGCCAGCTATTGGATGAAATGCCAAGTAGGTTTGATAAAAAGACAAAATTGGTGATGTTAAGTATCGAGTATGTCGAGGTACTGAGAGGGAAGGTTGTGTATAGAACGGTACTTTGCAAAGAGCTGAGCGATGTCTTTTATTGTTAGGTTTTAAACCGCTTAAACGAAAAAAAGATACATAAAGTATCTTTTCCCGGCAGAACTACATTTTTGTAGGCTACAGAATGCGAAAGCAAATTGAGCGCTTTGGTGCAATTGCAGGACTTCTATCGGTAGGAGTTGCAATAGATGTCTCTCACTAAGTAAGTTTCGCTAACAGAAAGCCTCCAGGTCCCTCTGTAATATTAGATAGAGCTGGTTATTGCTAATTGTCCAAATTTAAACTCCTTCACTGAATTTTCAATCATTTGAAAGACCAATAAAGACTTAGGTAAAAATTGTCCAAAAGTCTGGTTCATCACTTCTTTTAAAAGGAGTGACAGCATTTCAATAATATAATTAGCTGTGTTGAATTTGATGTGGTTCTAATTGGTTTGTAGTGAACTCATTGTGACTAATGTGCATACTCAAAAAGTCATTAATAAAAGTAATTGCTAGTTAGCCCTCAGTTTGAGAGCAATCCCCTTTATCCAAGCTAATATTCATGAGGTTAAGTAAAAAGTACAGTTATACCTCGTCCTTATACAAAGTTGTATTTCTATGTGACTCCTCTTTTTTTAAGTATTTTCTTAGGTTATCTAGTGTTGCGAACAAACTCATTATTCCCTGATTTAGTGATTATCCTGTGATTATAGTTACTTCTTTTTTCTAAATGTAGGTATCGGAAGTAAGTAGGATTGAGTAAGGGGAAATTGAGCCTTTACAAAACTCATATTTTTATTTTCTATTTTTATTAGTTATTTGGCGAACAACTAATATTCTGGTCTAATATTTTGGAAGCCATAATATGAATTATTTTGAACATTAGCTCCAACAAACTTCTGCCCATTGCTTGTTAGATTTGAAACTCGAAATATTTTCACAAGTTCACTTTTTATTTAGTTTATCTAATGCATCTAGTATGAAATTTGGCATATATTGGCTTTGTCGCTATCCACTGTAAGAATATTTGTAATGCCAGTCATCAATAAACCAAAGAGGCCGTCTCCTTATATTAAGGTTGATTTCCAAGTATTCGTGCAGGATTTTAAAATGAATTATTGGGTATAATTCGTATGAAAAAAAGAACAATTAAAAGAGCTTGCAGCTTCAAGCGGTACGACTACCGGGTGATTATCATCAAAGGTCACTATCTGAAACAGCGATATATCGATATAAGCAGTTGGTTAGTCCGAAACTTAGCCTTTGGGATTACCTAGCCGAGCTAGGTGAAGCTTGAGCGGGTATAAAAGCAATCAACAAAGACATGGAACTAGGGATGCCAATTAGGAAACAAGCTGCCTAATCGATAAAACACCTGGGGTAGTAGCGTCTAGAACTGGGATTTGATGAACAGCGCGGTGGTGTATTCAACAGGCACAAGCGTATGGAATACTGAGTTTTTTTTGTGATGATGGGAGTGTCAGATGATCAATCTGTCGATCATTAGTTATCGAATTGATGTGGCGTCTAAATATTAAGTATTATTAATGTCAATCATGTTTTGTGATTTAAATTTTTTCATGTTGTTAGATTTGCAACCAGTGGCATCCTCTCGACCTAAAGGGCACGGCGATAACTCATTGAATATCGCAGGGTTAATTAAGAGAACATTATCTTCCTTTTTTATTAGATTTTTCTTTCGTAATGCACCTAGCATCAAGTCTAGTTTTATTACACTTATATGTAGTACATCGGATATTTCTTCTCTAGTTAATTTAAAGTTAAATGGAAGCCAATCACTTGAAAAGTCAGTATGGGTTGACGTTAAAATATCAAACAGGAATTTGATTAATTTTTCTTCAGGTGACGAGGTCAATAAAAAAAGTGTAAGAGCGGCTTGCCTTTCCATGAAGAAATTAGAGTCAAACATAAACTTAGTGAAAAGTTTAATGTTTGTTTCTATTAGTCCTGTAATCAATATTTTAGGGACGGCTATAATTTTACTATCTCTGGCTGCCTTGATTGTTTTACAGCAAGTGCAATTATCTTCAAGCAGTAAATGATAATCAGTCAATCTATTGGGGATGATAATGTTGACAAACTTTGGTCTTGTATAATCATTAGTACGCTTAATGTAAAACAAAATTCCATCATCTAAGTATATGAAATTATGTAGCAATATGCTCTTTGGGATTGAACTTCCCTTTTTTATTATTTTGGTTTCACCATTTAATAAAAAGTAACGGTGTATATCACTGTTAACCTCTTGAGGAATGAAAATAGTGGCCTTACTTTTCATTTCTGCACTTAAAGATATGGCCTGTACCATTTTAAAACCTCGTCAATCTATAAATAACCGATAAAAGGTTATTTACATAATGTTGTAAATACAATAGATAACTTTTTAAGCCTATATAATTGTGGTGTCAGTCCCACTTTATTAATAAGTGGGACTGATGTTAGATTTTGCTACACTTTATTGTTTTGTGAGGTAGGTCACTGGGTTTTTGTTATTTTATATATGGGTATGTAGGTTTTTGTTGGTGTTTTTAGTTAAATTGGCACCCTAGGTTTTTAATTGTTTAAAACGTTTTAAATATTATGGGTGCTAAGGTAATAAAAGGCGTTTTAGGTACTTTAAATTTCTAATGTATATTGATTTTAATGCTGTTGAGACTACTGACTTAATAAGGTTCCTACAGTATTTTATTTAAACATGCGTCAAAGGTGTATTTATGAAATGGTATCGAAACACAATTAAATTACTCTGCATTATCTGTACTTTATCCATATTACCGCAAGTGAATGCCACTGCGTGGGATGATTTATCTGCAGATGAACTTGAAGCAACCTTAATGGATAAGTTTGCCGCGGGCCAATATTCCGCAAAAGGCGCTGACTCTTGCCTTATGTGCCATCGTAAAAACGCTAAAGTGATGGCGATATTTGATGGTGCACATGGTCAAGGCACTACCGCTAACTCACCGATGTCAGGCTTACAGTGTGAAGCATGCCATGGCCCGCAAGGTAAGCATAATAAAGGCGGCAAAGAGCCAATGATTAGCTTTGGACCTCAGAGTCAGTTAGCCGCAACAACGAAAAACAGTGTCTGCCAAGGTTGTCATAACGATGCGCAGCAGATGAGCTGGCACAGCAGTACACATAACCTTGAAGAAATAGCCTGTAGTGATTGCCATAACGTGCATGCCGCTAAAGACCCTGTGCTAGCTAAGTTAACAGTCAATGATACTTGTGTCAGCTGTCACGCCGAGCAAAAAAATGACATGAGTAAACGCTCATCTCATCCGCTCAAATGGGACGAGATGACTTGTATCGATTGTCACGCGCCTCACGGATCTATGGGTGAAAACGCCCTGACTAAAGCCACAGTAAACGACACTTGTTACAGCTGTCATGCCGAAAAACGGGGTCCTTTCTTATGGGAGCATGCCCCTGTAACTGAAGATTGT
Organism: Shewanella sp. Choline-02u-19; assembly: GCF_002836205.1. NCBI lineage: Bacteria > Pseudomonadati > Pseudomonadota > Gammaproteobacteria > Alteromonadales > Shewanellaceae > Shewanella > Shewanella sp. Choline-02u-19. The sequence continues at coordinate 2,070,668 of NZ_PJBE01000013.1, read as the reverse complement.
GTTACCTGTCATAACCCCCATGGAAGTGTCAATGAAGGCATGGTCAAGCAGCGTGCGCCACAGTTGTGTCAGCAGTGCCACGTCAATGATGGACACGCCAGTCGCGTGGTTGTTGAACCAGGAATGGACGCCTTTGGCGGCGGTAAGAGTTGTTTGAACTGCCATAGCCAAATTCATGGTTCTAACCACCCATCAGGCAGCTTGCTGCAACGTTAAGGGAGAGCAAGATTATGTCATTCAAAATCAATCTTATTACGTTGTCGATATTGGCGGTGTCAGGGACTAGTTTCGCCGCTGGCTTTGGCGTCGGGCAAGCTAACACTAGCAAGGTAAATACCAGTCAATATGAGTGTAAGCGCTGTGGCGATAGTAGTGCTTACCGCAGTGAGGTGAGTGTCGCGGCGGGCTATAACGATATCGATGATATCCATGCCGGTAATGCATTAGGTACCGCTGAAGAGGGCTTTGTGGGTGCAGTGAGTGGTGATGTTAACTACCAAGCTAAATCAGGTTACCGCGCTAATGTTCAAGCACATCAGCTCGGAATGGATAATGGTTTTGCCAGTATTACGCTAGGGCAGGCAGGTTTGTATGAGGTGGCCGTTGATTACGCGGCACTGAAAACCTACCAAGCCGGAGATGTCCAAAGTCAGCTATGGCACAACAAGGGTTTGCTCACGCCAAGTACTAGTATCAATCAATTTGACTTGGCCTTAGAGCGTGAAAAGTTAGGTTTAGGGCTGGAGTATGGGCAGGACTTTTACCGCGGCTTTATACGTTATAACCAAGAAGATAAAACCGGTCATCAATCCAGCAGTATCGTGACGCCTCAGCCAGTGAATTTTGGTTTACCTGTCGATGCGACCACTAAGCAGTGGGATGCCGGTATTGCGTTTCATGGTGATAACTGGCTCACCGAGTTGAGTTACTTCGGGAGTGCTTACGAGAACAGCATCAGTGATTTGAGCTTACCGTACAGCGACGACATTTACGCTGCCAGCCCAGACAACCAAGCACATCAAGTGTCGTTATCAGGTCAGTACCGCTTAAACCGCACCGTCATTAGTGGTCGCTTGGTGTCAGGACGAATGATCCAAGATGAAGACTTAATCCAAATGAGCGGCAACCCGCTGCAAAGTTGGGATGGTCAAGTCGACACTTTAGATGGCCGATTGGCCGTAACCTCCATGGTCAGTAATCGCTTACGTCTCGGCGGCAGTGTTGATTACAGCGATCGTGATAATAAAAGCTCAACGGCTGAATTTGCACAGTACAACTACAACAGTGTGACAGGTGCGTTTAGGCAAAATACGCCGCGAGATTATGAGCGTAGTACCTACAAGGTCAATGCCAGTTATCGCATTGCCAGTGGTTATCGCTTACAAGCGGGCTATGACCGTAAAGAAGTCGAGCGTAGCTTTAGCGATCGCGAAGAAACCAAGGATGACAGCTTATGGATGAAGTTTAACGTCCGCGCATTGGAGGGTTTTAACATCAACCTTAATGCCGAGTACGCCAATCGTGGTGGCTCAACGTATGAAACCGATGCACTTACGTCGTCAGAAGAAAATAGTTTAATGCGCAAATACTACTTGGCCGACCGTACACGTAATTCGGTAGAGCTCAAAGTTGCGCATATGCCGCTTGATTGGGTGAGTGTTGATTTCAGCGCTCGATATGCCAAAGACGATTATGACGAAACACAAATCGGCTTAACCGAGTCAGACGACTACGGCTATGACGTGAACTTGAATATGCAATTGAGTTCGCAGATTGATGCCTATGGATTTGTTGGGCAGCAATGGATTAACTCGTCGCAAGCGGGCAGTCAGTCTTACAGCACCGCGGATTGGTATACCGATATTGAAGATGAGTTTATCAATATTGGTGCTGGTTTGAGTTATGGCGGTTTGATGCAAGACCAGCTGACGTTGGGGCTAGATTACCTATTTAGTAACTCGATAAGTGACACCTATGTAACCGCTGATGGTAGCCAGCCTTATGGTGACTACTACAGCTATAACCACAGTGCCAGTGTATACGCGGATTACGCGCTTAATGAGCAAATGGCATTAAAACTGAGTTATCGCTATGAACGCTACTATGACACCGATGCAGCAGTGGTGGATGTAGACAGCATTTCAGGGCTGGTGACGCTCGGTGATATCAACCATGACTATAACGCACACCAAGTGATGTTGTCGTTTAGCTACAAATTACGCTAAGTCGTGATCAGCATAACTACGAGGATAGATGTATGGAACGTAGAAATTTTTTGAAGATGAGCGCGGCACTGAGTTGTGCGGCAACAGTAACAGGTTGTAAGACAAGTTCAGACGATGTCGATGTTGTGCCACCGGAGCCGCCAGTGACAGCTGATGAACAACTTAATTGGTCTGCGTGTTTAGTTAACTGTGGTTCTAACTGCCCAATCAAAGTTTACAGTAAAGATGGAGTGATCACGCGTATAGAAACTGACCATGAAACTACAGATGAGTACGGTGTAAACCATCAAGTTCGTGCTTGTCCACGTGGTCGTTCACTTCGTCAACGCACTTACGCAACTGACAGACTACGTTCGCCAATGAAGCGTGTTGGTAAGCGTGGCGAAGGTCAATTTGTGCCTATTAGTTGGGAGCAGGCTTACTCTGAAATTGCTGAAAAGCTAAAAACTATCAAAGACTCTTACGGACCCGAATCAATTTATATGCACTATGGTACGGGGGCTTACTATGGCTTCTCATCAAATACCGCCACTTGGGGACGTTTACTGAATTTAAACGGCGGTTTTCTGGACCATCACTGGGATTACTCATGGGCCGGTGCTTATGCCGCTTGTATGGCAACATATGGTAATCAATGGGACAGTATTGCTGGTAGTTCATTAAGTGAAATCGAAAACTCAGATTTATTTATTGGATTCGGTTTTAATCCCGCTGAAACGCGTATGAGTGGTAGTGGTGAAGGCTATGACTTTGTTAAAGCGCTAGAGCTGAATCAGAAAGATATTAAAGTCTGGATGATTGAGCCTCGCTACACAGATTCAATGCGTGGCACTGAAGATGAATGGTTAGCGATTCGACCAGGAACTGATGCAGCTTTGATTGAGGCGGTTATTTATCAGATGATAAATAGTGGCTGGGTTGAGAGTAACGCTAAAACATTTTTAGACAAATACGCGGTGGGTTATGACCGAGCATCACTTGTGGCGGCAAAAGAATCTGTCGCACTCGATGCAGACCCTTATATTGCGTCACATGCAGAGCATATAGATCCTGACCAAAACTATTATGAATATATTCTAGGTGAAGGCGTCTATGTTGGAGAGGGTGCTCGTACCCCAGCTTGGGCTGCAGGTATATGTGGTGTACCAGAGGAGCAAATCATTGCGTTAGCGACTGCCATTATGGTCGCAAAGGCGCCGTATATTTCTGCTGGAGCAGGTATAAGCCGTCATGCCAATGGTGATCAAGCGACCCGTGCGGTATACACCTTAGCGATTATGACCGGTAAAATTGGTCAAGCGGGTGTTAACAGTGGCGCAATGCCTTCAAGCTATAGTTTTGGTATTGCAGGCATGCCAGCTGGAACAAACCCTGTGGATGTGACAATACCGGTTTATACATGGTCTGATGCCGTTGTGCGTGGTGAAGATTATACCGGTCATACCGACGGTGTTCGTTTTAAAGCAAGTGGTGCAGAAGAAAGAGTAGATAACAACCCTGCTAAATTAGGCACTAACATCAAGGCCATCATTAATTGTGCGGGTAATGCCCTTATTAACCAACACTCAGACAGTAATGGTACCGCTCAAATCTTAGAAGATGACAGCCAATGTGAACTCATTATCGTGAGCGATTGCTGGATGACGGCGTCAGCCAAGTTTGCCGATTACTTATTACCAGACAGTACATGGTTAGAATCAGTTGATTACGCAAATGATTCATATGCATCCGGCCAAATGGCATACGCGACCTTTATGAGCACATCGCTTGAGCCACTAGGCGAAGCGCAGTCAATGTATGAGATTTGTAGCGGTATTGCGAAGGCGATGGGTGTAGAGCAAGAATACACTGGTGGTCTGACTGGCCAGCAATGGTGTGAAGAGCTTTATCAAACAACAAAATCAATGAATGCTGATGTTGATATGCCAGATACATATAAAGAAGCACAAGACATTGGTTTATTCCGTAAGTACATGGCTTCATCGGTAATTGCATACCAATCATTTATTCAAGATCCAGTTTCAAATCCACGCCCAACAATTTCGGGTAAGTTTGAAATTTTCTCAATATCACTTGCGCGAAAAGCCGCTACGTGGACATTACCTGCAGGTGATGTGATCACGCCATTACCTCAATATGTTATCACGTGGGATGGTTACGAAGATCAAGGTGCAATTGATGACGGCTTCCCGTTACAACTTTGTGGTTATCACACTAAAGGACGCACGCACTCGAGTTATCACAATGTGGCTTGGCTTCGAGAAGCGGTAGAAGATGCGGTATGGATGAACCCACAGGATGCGGTATCTCGTGGCTTATCTGATGGTGATATGGTTCATGTATACAATGACAGAGGCACAATCGAATTGCCTGTCAAACTGACTCCAAGAGTGACCCCTGGTATTTGCTCCTTAGGTCAAGGGGCTTGGTACAAACCGGATGCGAATGGAAAGGTTGGTCCATCTGGCCACGTGCTAGATGTAGGGGGATGTATCAATACATTGACAAAATATCACCCATCTCCAATAACAAAGGGTAATCCACAACATACCAATCGCGTACAGGTTGCTAAAGCTTAAGGGGAATAAAAATGACACAGGAAACTCAATTAGGATTCTATTTCGATAGCAGCAAATGTACCGGTTGTAAGACTTGCCATATTGCTTGTAAAGATCGAATGGTGGGGGAAACTCGAAACCAAGATGACGTCAGTAATAGCGGTGTATCGGCGTTGCCTGGGATGTTATGGCGCCGAGTGTACGAATATGGCGGTGGATCATGGAGCCAGAATGGTGATAGTAGCTATAAACAGAATGTTTTTGCTTACTATACATCTTTAGGGTGTAACCATTGCTCAGAACCTGTCTGTGTAAAAGCATGCCCGACTGGAGCCATGTATAAACGCAGTGAAGATGGGCTGGTATTGGTCAATGAATCATTATGTATAGGTTGTGAAAGTTGTTCACGAGCTTGCCCTTATGATGCCCCTCAAATAGATAGAGAGCGGGAAGTGATGACTAAGTGTGATGGCTGTTTAGACCGCTTAGTTGAAGGTAAAAAGCCGGTGTGTGTTGAGGGCTGCCCATTGCGTGCGCTTGACTTTGACACCATGGCAAACCTTCGTGCTAAGTATGGTGATGGCGATGCTCACTTTGCTCCATTACCGTCTGCATCAATTACAACTCCAAACTTAATTGTTAAAGGGTCTAGAAAAGCTCAGCCGTCAGGTTCTGCTAACGGTAAAGTGTTAAACGTTCGCGAAGTTTAGAAAGTCTAGTGAGGGTGCAATCATTGCACCCTTTTTCTCTCAGCCATAAAGTCCAATGTGAATGATATGAACGAAGACAAACTTATAGAAATGCAAGCCATCGCAAATGTAATGCATACTGTTTTAAGCATGTACCCTGAAAGAGATTTAATTGATACTTTTAAGAGTCAAAATATTGTTGATAGTTGGCCTCGATTATCAAACTCAGCTGATGAGTTACAAGGTTTACAATACCTAAAGCAATATCTAGAAAATTGGCAAAATACTGAAGATGAACTGATACAGTTAAAGCTCGATTACGGTCAATTATTTTTTGGCCCCGGTACTCCTCAGGCCGCACCTTGGGGCTCTGCTTATACCAGTACTTCGCTGTTGCTGAATGACCGTACTACTGTCGAATTGAAAGCATTTTATATCGCCAATGGTATTAACGTTGACCTAAATACTAATGAACCTGTTGATCATATTGGTCTTATAGTCGCTGTTTTGGCATTTTTATTGGAACAGATGATAAGCAATGCTCGTGATTCATCAGTTAAAGGCGTTATGAAAAACTTACTACAGGAACATCTATTACCCTGGGGTGATAGATGTTTAGAGTTAGCTGCAATTCATGCTAGAACAGATTTTTTTAAAGGTTTTTCGATATTATTTCGGGAGTATTTTTTACATCTGGCTCAAATATTTGAAATCACCCCTAAATCCATCGCTATCTACCGTTAGGTAACGTGCAATGACGTTTATTCGCTCTATTGTGCAACAATGGAATAAATCAAAACTGGGTTACAGTCTTTTACTTGCGTTGCAAACATCCGGTCCAATATTGCAGTTGTTTGTTGGCGCAACCAAACAAAGTACTGTCACTAATTTAATCGCGGCATTAGTTTATAGTGATGGGGAGCCCATATGGCTATCTGAACATAAACACGATTCAGATACTCCGTTGAGTGATAAGTTGGTTTTAAACTGTTTGTTTTCAAGTAGTCATATATTATTTGTTAAAGTTGCTCAAGGTCATGAATTGAACCAAGCTGAAAGGTTGATTCTGACAATTGCTAAAGTGTGGGTTGCTCACAAAGGAGGGGCACTTGTAAACGAAAATATCGGCGAGCTTATTAATACAATAAATACTCAAGTCGAAACGATGAAAGTTGAGCGAAGAATTAAACTGAAAAATATGCAATAGCTCTAAAGCGATATTAATTGCTAATTATTCTGTCCAAATACGCCTTTGATAACTAGTACTGTTTCAATGGTAACATCAGAGTAAATATACCTTCGCCACGACAGGCATGATGTTCGGTGCAATACAAAAACTTGATAGTTTGCTCATCAATCCAGAAGATCATGGAGCCACGATTAACGAGTGCCTTGTTGTACTGAGACCAATTGGTAAGGCAATAGACTTCTTGTTTCGCTTTCCCACCGGCAGGTTGATTTTAGCAGCGATAATATTTGTAAGTACAGGCATGGCTGGTATGAGGCTTTTTACGTCACTAACATTTGGTGTGATTATCGGTATAGTCGGTGCATATCTCTTACTCTGGGAGAAGGACTACTAAAGGTGTATGAGAGGCTGCCAAGTTAGTCAGGCTAAAGTCAGTTTTTGGCACCAAGACAACATAACAAAGCGTTACAGGCAGATCGCAATCGTTTGGTTGGCTATTGCTCGTACCTCGCAGATACTAACCAATCAAACTACTTCCGCTGAGTTGGGCGTTACCGCATATCCGATTGCCATATTTTCCCTAATGACACTCATCACTTCAAGAACTTTAACTCTAACAAGCTTTTGTCCAAAAGTGAGTTTACAGAGGTATGTCCTAAAACAAGTGATTAACAGCAAAATTCGAATCTAATCTTCCAACACGTGGACGTAAACACGGCAGTGAGCTTCTGTGACAAGGCTACGTCAATTCACCGTGGATTAGTTCAAACCGAATTAAGTCGCAGCCTTGTCAGACTCGTGGACAAGGTATTTCCATTTTTTGAAAAAACCACCTTGAACTTGAAGAACACCGACTGAATTAACCGTTGCTATAAGCCTTGGTGACCTCTTGTGCAATGATAGCGATGCCATCGCGCATCTTGGCTTCATCCTGCACGTAGTTCATTCGCAAACATTGATGGGCGTGATCCCACTTTCCTTCAGACTGGTCTTTCTGTCCGAAGAAAAAGTACTCTCCGGGTACAATCAATACACCGCGAGCCTTTAATCGGTCATAGAGTTCCATGGTGCTAATCGGTAACTCGTCGAACCACAGCCAAAGAAACATTGCGCCTTCAGGTTTATGGATTTTAAATCTGCTATCGGTGATAGATTGCTGCAATAATTTCAGAGCAAACTCTGATTTTTGTTTATAAAAAGGCTTAATCACCGTTTCACTTAGGCTCAATAGATCACCCGAGTCAATCATGTGCTTGGCGATGGCGGGCCCAAATCCTCCAGGGGCAAGGCTGATGATGCCATTAAGGTTCGTCAGCGCTTGAGTGATCTCCTCACTCGCGATAACGATGCCACAACGTACGCCGGGTAATCCAAGCTTAGACAGACTCATACAGAGTATGGTGTTGCTGTTCCAAAACGGGGTCACTTCTTCGAAGATGATATTTGGAAACGGGGTGCCATACGCGTTATCGATGATAAGGGGAATGCCATTTTCGCGGGCTAAGATGTCTAACTTGGATATTTCAGTGTCAGTCAGCACATTACCGGTGGGATTGGTGGGGCGAGAAACACATATGGCGGCCACAGAGCTGTCGACTTCTAATTGCTCAAAATCCACATGGTACTTAAACATGCGGTTACCTAGCATCTCGATTTCGGGGCGGTAAGAGACAAATATATCGTCATCAAGCCCAGCATCATTGTAACCGATATATTCAGGGGCCAATGGCAACAGAATTTTCTTATGGCTGCCATCAACTTGCTTGCCTGCAAGCAGGTTAAACAGGTAGAAGAAGGCACTTTGGCTACCATTGGTCAGACTGATATTTTTCTCGCTGATCTCCCAGCCGTAGGTATCTCGTAACAAGTCAGCCAAGGCTTTTAAAAATGTGTCTTTACCTTGCGGTCCATCATAGTTGCCTAATGCCGCGACCAGTTCTCCATTTGCCAGCATCTCACTTGCTGCTTGGTGAAAGTAATCTTGCATCGCGGGAATGGTTGCAGGGTTTCCTCCGCCCAGCATAATGGCCCCCGGAGTACGCAGCCCTTCATTGAGGTCATTCATCAGCTGATTAATGCCGGAGTTACGATTAAATTTTTCACCAAATTTTGAATACTGCATGACAGCTACACCTGAAGATACCGAAAGGACTTAAAGAGTGCCTGTAGTAACAATATTTAGCGGCAAACGCACTTATTATTTAATTTTTTAGTGACTAATTTGGAATACATCATGTTTTGTTGGGGAAATCGTAAATTATTTGCACACTTGTCCATTATTCTACAAAGCAGGGCTGGTGGCTTTGATTCAAGTTTAGTCGTGTTTTAAGCGACATTAAGCATCAGTGGTATTGGCATTGGTGCTTTCATCCGTTGCCGTTTTCTTAGGCTTTATAAATTCAACATTTACGATTAATCCTGGCTTATTATCGAGTAATTCAATTTTTCCGTTATGCAGTTGAATAATCGCTTTTACTAAGGTTAAACCTAAGCCAAAGCCTACAATCTGCCGGCTCTTTTCGATGCGATATAAGCGCTGGAAAACTTTCTCTTTTTCGACATCACAAATACCTGGACCATTATCGCTAACGGTAAAACCACGGGGTGTTAATTGAACACTGATTTGTGCATTATCTCCAGCGTACTTACTGGCATTTTCTAATAGGTTGTATATGGCTCTAAACAACAGCGTTGCATCACCTTGAATAGACAATGGCTCAGCGCTTCCTATACTGACAAGTTGTTGTTTCTCTTCTGCAAGCGGCTCAATTAAATCCACGGCATCGACAATTATTTGCTGTAAATTAACGGTTTTAAAGTGTTGGCTGTTGCTCTCTTTTTGTTGCTGAAGCCTTGTTAACTCAAGCATTGCACTAAAGGTGAATAATATTTCGTCTAGCTTATCCAGCATCGATTGTAGCTGTTCACTAGGGTGATTCAGTTGTTGTTTACTTAATATCTCCGATTCAATTTGCTGCCTTAAATGGCTCAGTGGCGTACGCAAATCATGAGCTATAGCATCGGTAATTCCAGAAATCGTTTCAAAGGAGTGCTGCAATTGATTGAGCATAGTATTGATATGTAGCGCCATATGATCATATTCATCATTTTGCTTAGAGACTGCGACACGTGCGCTCAATTGGCCTGATTCAACTCGTAAGGCGACTTGGTTAAAGTTGTTAATGCGCTTTAATACCCGCATTGAGAAAACTAACCCGGTTATAACGCCAAGCAATACGGCCAGTAATAATGCAATTGCTGACGCACTAATAAATTGTCCCTTGAGTTCATACAATGATTCATCGTCGACAGCAACAATTAGCGTCCCAGAGGCCAAAGGCTGAGAGCAACCAGAGACCAGTCTGATTTCATCAAATTGGTCTAGCCAAATGGGAAAACGCGATAAGCTCGGGCATTGCGATAAGGTCGTCGGGGGAGCGCTAAGCCTACCAATAATTTTTTGCTTTATTTGATAACTTAGAATGTATTGACGTGAACTCTGAGCCTGTAGTTCAAATTGTTCAATAAATTGCTCATGACTTAATTGCTCAGCAAGTAATGTTTGCTGAGCAATAATATTAGCCATTTGTAACTGTTGCTGACGGTTCATTTGGCCAATACTCAATTGGTACAATACTACCAGTAGGATGGCTACCACTGATAATAATAAGCCAGTATACAAACGGGTTAAACGCCACACCGAGTGGGCTGTTTTAACGCTGTTCCACCATTCTGTAACCGACGCCGCGTACTGTTTCCAGTAAAGGGATAAGACCATCAAATTCTACCTTTTTACGCAATCTTGCCATATGAACATCAATAACATTCGTTTGTGGATCAAATTGATAATCCCAAACGGCTTCAAACAGTAACGATCGAGATACTACTTGTCCGTTATGTTCCATCAAATAACGTAACAGTTTAAACTCTTTTGGCTGCAGAGATATTTCTGCTGAACCTCGGAACACCTTATGAGAAAGCAGGTCCATTTTTAGATCGGCAACATGTAAAACGGTGGTTAGCTTTTCGTTGTGAGTCCCTTTGCGCTGAATGAGGATCTCTATACGCACGAGTAGCTCAGAAAGCGCAAAAGGTTTGATGAGGTAATCGTCACCGCCTTCACGCAGCCCTTTTACACGTTCAGATACACTATCTAATGCACTTAAAATCAGAACGGGTGTTTGTTTGCCAGCATTTCTTAAGGTTGTTAATACCGTTAAGCCATCTAATTTAGGCAGCATCCGATCAAGCACAATTAATTGGTAGTCGCCTTCCAGCGCTAAGAATAAACCATCTTGGCCATTATCCGCGAGGTCAATCTCATAGCCCTGTTCTTGAAGGGCTTTTTGTAAATATTGACGAGTCGTCTGGTTATCTTCAATAACAAGAATTCGCAAAAAAGTTTCCCTAGGGGAGTGCTACTCCCCTATAAATATTGACGGAGTTAGCGCTTCATTACCGGAATAGCTTTGCCTGTGGTTACATCTACAATGACACGTGTAAGGCCTTGATCACCCATCAGCTTAAACTTGTAGAAAGTAATGCCTTTTTTATTCTTTAATTCAAATTCAAAAACATCAGCAGAATATTTTAGCTGTAATTGGGCAATAGTAGCGCGTAAGTTAAATTTTGATGCTTGTAACTCCTGTAACGCTAACAGGTCATCATCATCTAATCGGCTTAAGCTATTTTGGGTTTTATGTTTTAAAATCGCGCCATCTGCAAGGCTTAATTCAATGTTATGCTTCTCTTTTGTTTCCAGATTGATCGCTTCAATATCATAGGTAGCTTGATTATCATGATCATCAATTTCAAATTCGACAATGTGCTTAGCGTAATCTGTACTTACCTTTTCAATAGCCTGTTCTAAGGTGTAATTAGCGCGTTGCAATGCGAGTGCTGCCAGTGCGTCGTCTTCTTGACCCGCAAATGCTGATATTGATGTGAAGGCCAGTGCAGCACAGATTAATTTAGTACATCTCATTTTGTTATCCTAGTGGTTGTTTGTTGAGAACTGAATTGTACGTGTTGTCCCTTTCATCAACGTGGATGAATCATTACAAAAAGTTAATCTTCGAACTTGGTATTAACGGCGTATCACTGGGGCCAACTAAATGAGCTCAACTCAAAAATACTAACATATCTTTAGCTGCAGAAGTGTTTGCAACAACGGTTATCACGCTTGTGAAACGTCGATAGTTTTCTTACTATAGAACTCTCTCTCATCTCCTTCATTTTTAAACGAGAATGCATGAAATTTATCCACACCTCTGACTGGCATATCGGCAGGCAGCTTCATAATCAGAGCCTGCTCGATGATCAGCGCTTCGTGTTAAACCAGATTGTTGAACTTGCGACTGAGCATAATGTCGATGCGGTGATTATTGCTGGCGATATCTATGATCGTTCCATTCCGCCAGCTAACGCGATAGCGCTGTTAAACGAAGTGGTTAATCGTCTGGTGAATGAACTAAAAATCGCGGTAATTATGATTGCTGGCAACCATGATGGCCATGAACGTTTAGGCTTTGCCTCGAAGCAGATGAGTGACAGTGGGCTGCATATCGTTGGGCCGTTGACCAATAAAGTGAGTGCCATCAAGCTTAAAGGCAAGCAGGGCAGTGCGGTGTTTTACGGTCTGCCCTATGCCGATCCAGCCACCGTACGGCATGTGTTTGATTGCGAAGTGAGCACCCATGAAGCAGCGATGGATAAATTGCTTGAACAAGTGCATGAACATGACAGCCAAGGTTTGCCCAAAGTAGTGATCAGTCACTGTTTCATTGATGGGGGCAGTGAATCTGAATCTGAGCGCCCTCTGAGTATTGGCGGCGCCGATAAAATTTCAGCAAAATTGTTTATGCCCTTTAACTATACGGCGCTCGGTCATCTGCATGGGCCACAGTATAAAGGCGCTGAAAATGTTCGATATTCAGGCTCTATGCTCAAGTATTCGTTCAGTGAGCAGCACCAGAATAAGTCAGTGACCTTGGTTGAGTTAGATGCAGAGGGTAAAGCTGATTTTGAGTTGCTGCCATTGTCTGCCATGAGAGATGTGCGGATTATTGAAGGCAACCTCGTTGAGTTGCTCGAGCAAGGTAAAATAGATGTTAACCGTGACGATTATCTCATGGTGAGATTGAGTGATAAAACCGCCATTTTAGATGCTATGGGTAAGCTCAGAAGCGTGTATCCAAATGTGCTGCATTTAGAGCGTACCGGCTTGATGCGCGATAACGGCAAGGTAGAGTTAAGCCGAGACCATATCAAGAAAGGCGAGATGGATATGTTTAGTGATTTCTTTGCGCAAGTGTCCGGTGAATCAATGACAGAGGCGCAGCAACACGCGATGACAACAGCCATCGATGAGCTACATAAAGTGGAGCGCACATCATGAGACCGCTTATTTTAGAGATGTCAGCCTTTGGTCCATTTGCATCGGTTCAAACAACCGATTTTTCAGCGTTAGGCTCTAATCCGCTGTTCTTGATCAATGGCCCGACTGGCGCGGGTAAAACGACTTTGCTTGATGCCATCTGTTTTGCACTCTATGGCAAGACCACAGGCGATGAGCGTGAGGGCAGTCAGATGCGCTGTGACTTAGCGGCTGACAGCGTGTTAACCGAAGTGACTTTCAGCTTTGCGCTTGGTGAGCAGCAATATCGTATTCGTCGCGTCCCAGAGCAGCAGCGAGCGAAGAAAAGTGGTGATGGTTACACGGTACAAAAGCCGGAAGCGCAGCTTTACCACATCGATAATGATGGCACCGAGCATTTGCTGGTGGCCAGCAAGGTGTCGGAAGCGACCGCTGAGATTGAACTGCTCACGGGGTTGGATGCGGATCAGTTCCGCCAAGTGATGGTGTTACCTCAGGGCAAGTTCCGTGAACTGCTGATGGCAGATTCAAAAGACAGAGAGAAGATTTTTAGCCAACTGTTTCAAACGCAGATATACCGCCGCATTGAAGACAAATTAAAGTTTCAGGCCTCAGCCATTAAGGCCGAAGTCAGGGACCAGCGTAACAAACGTGATGGCATTTTACATAATATCGTCCTTGATTCTGATGATGCATTAACGAGCGAACTTACAGAGCTGACGCCAACACTGGCTCAAGCGTCGGAGGCTAAAGAGACGGCCAAACTAGCCCTTATCAATGCCAATAAGCTGTTTGAATCGGCTAAGTTACTGGTTAAGGATTTTGATGCTCAAGATAAATTGCAACAGAGTGCAGTATTATTAGCAGAGCAAAAAGACAGTATGGCTCAGCGTCAATCTAAGCTCGATAATGGCCAAAAAGCACTGCAACTTAAGCCAGTGTTAGAGGGATCATTAGCGCGTGAAGTTGAGCGGACTCTAGCGCAAGCTGCTGTTAGTCAGGTTCAATCCACCAAGCTGGCGAGCGAGCAGGCGCTCACTGTAAGTCAAAGCAAGTTTGATACCTTGACTGAGTTGGATCTTAAATGCCAACAGGCTCAGAACGACGAGCAAAAACTGACACAATTAGTACCACAGCTGCAGGGATTAGAGAGCTTACAAACAGCGCTGAGTCTTGCAACCAATGAACGTGATCAAGCTAAAAATAGCGGGATTAAAGGTAAGGCTACATTGGATGCTTTATTGGCAGACAAGCAAGCAGCAGAGCAACAGGTACCTCAGTTAGAACTGGTTGCGAGTCAGCAAGTTGATGCCCAGCAAGCGTTAACGGCACAAAGCGAATTGATTGAGCGTTACCAGCAGTGGCAGGTGGCGGCTCACCATGCGGGAAACACCGAGCAGGCGTTGCAGCTGGCGGAAGACAAAGGGAAGCAGTGTCGTCTTGATGCCAAAGCTAAAGGGGAGGCTTATGATCAACTTCAGCTGATCTGGCACCGTGGCCAAGCAAGTCTATTGGCGCAAAAACTCAACCCCGGGCAACCCTGTCCAGTGTGTGGCAGCGCTGAGCACCCTAATCCTGCTCAAAGTGAACAGCGATTACCGACAGAAGATGATTTAGAGTCAAGCAGACTGACGAGTGAAACCGCCAAAGATGCACTGAGCCAAGCTATCGCCGATTATAAAGGCTTGAAAGCTCAACTTCAGGAGCAAGTGAAGCTTAGGGATGAATATCAGCAAAAGCTGGGTGAGTGGGTTTCTCATTCACTTGAATCATTGCAAGCTCATCTTCAACAAGTACAGCAGCAAGTTCATCACGCTAATACTGCCGCTCAAGCGTTAATTCAGCTTCGGCAGAAAATACAAAGCGGGCAATTGAAGGAGAGAGAGCTTCAAACTCAACTCGATGCTGAACGAGAGCGTTTTCAAGCGTTGCAAACCCGCGTCGCAACAGTTCAAGGCCAGCAAGAACAAGCATTAGCTGCAATCCCTGAACAGTACCGTAGTTTGCAAGCGCTCACTGGCGCAATTAACCAAGTAAAGCAACAGTTAGCGACGCTACAACAAACGATAAACCACATCCGTCAGTCCCATACCCAAGCGCTGGAGCAAGATGCGGCTAAAGCGGCGGCATTAACAGCCGCTCAGTCAAGCTTACTTCAAGCACAAGAGCAAGCGGATAAGGCTCAAGCGGAGCTTGACTCACAATTATCAACATCAGGTTTCAGTGACAAGCAAGCGTTAAGCCATGCCTTGTTATCGAGTGATGGGCTGCAGACGTTAACCGATGAGATTGCCAAGTATCAACAGGACTGTATCGCTAATCAAGCGACGCTCACTCTAATAAGCGATAAGTTAGCAGGGCAAGTCAAACCACAGCTGGCAGAGAGCGAGCTGAGTTTAGCGAGTATTCAGACAGAGCAACAACTGGCAGAGCAAAGCTGGCAGCGAGTACAGAGTCGAGTTACTCAACTGACTCAAACTCAGCAACAGCTGAAAGAGGCTGATGCTAACGCTAAGAAGCTAGAAGATGAATATGCCATCATAGGGACATTATCCGAAGTGGCTAATGGTCAAACGGGTAACAAGGTGAGCTTACAGCGCTTTGTGCTTAGTGTACTGCTCGATGATGTGCTGCTTGAGGCCAGTCATCGACTGCAATTGATGAGTAAAGGTCGATATCGCTTAATCCGCAAGGAGGAACGCGCTAAAGGCAATAAAGCTTCTGGGCTTGAGCTTGAAGTTGAAGATGCCTACACCTCAAAAGTACGCCCTGTGGCAACGCTCAGTGGCGGTGAGAGCTTTATGGCTGCACTCTCTATGGCATTGGGTTTATCTGATGTCGTGCAAGCGTATGCGGGCGGTATTAAGCTCGACACCCTATTTATCGACGAAGGCTTTGGCAGTTTAGACCAAGACTCGCTTGATTTAGCGATCCGTACCTTAATGGATCTTCAATCTGCTGGGCGCATGATAGGAGTTATCTCCCATGTGTCGGAAATGAAAGAGCAGATCGGTACTCGAATCGATATCAATAAGAGTGTACTCGGAAGCGAGATCTCAATTGTACTACCGTAGAACATACCGTTACTTTTTATGTCCTGATATAAACGGCTTAGCGTGATTGTTTAAGCCGTTTTTGTGTGATGAAGCAAGCAACGCTACTCTTTTAGCATTGCTGTCTGATATCTTCTGATTTAACGGGTCATAAGCGACGATCGCGCTTTTTAATCTACCCATGTTACTCATTTTATCGGTTAGCAATCTCATTCTGCGTTTTTTCATGCAATAAAATTGCAAATTTGTGCACTGAAAGAGTTCATATAAATCCAATTATTTGGTATAAATTGACATCAGCCTTCAATAATAGGAGGCATTTGGCGTGAATGAAAAAAATAATAATTCAAGGTTGGGATTAGGTTGCAGTCAGGTAAATTTTCTTTTTTAAAATTGTCGATTATTCGTTTCGCAGCTTTGCCTTCTCTGCACCGAAAAATCTTAATTGGTTCCGTGTTGTTGTTTGGTGCATCATTTTTGGTCCCCAAAACTCAACCGTTACTATCGCAACGCATTGCCGTTAAATTGGATATCGAAGCGCTGTCTTCGCAGTCATCCCCTCCACCTGTGGCAAGTGTTCTGCTCGACACTCCTAAGTTTGAAAAAGTGATTGTTAAAGGCGACACACTAAGTGGCTTATTTGAGCAAGGTAGCGTCGATCAGCAAACCATGTATCGCGTATTAGAAGCCGATTTAAACGTACTAGCACTCGATACTTTAATGCCTGGTAACCAGATCCAATTTTGGCTCGATGATGCTGGCGAACTAGAAAAACTCTCGCTCTATTTTAGTGCGGCAAGGCAAGTGACCTATAGCCGTTTTGATGACGGCTCATTTAAAGTCGATGAGATCCACATCGAAGGCATATGGCGTAATCGCAGTGTAGTGGGTGAGATTAATGGCTCATTTTACCTTTCAGCGAAGAAAATGGGCCTAAATGCGGCCGAGATCCAGCGCGTTGAATCGCTATTAAAAGAAAAGCTCAATTTTGCTCGTGACCTTCGCGCCGGAGACAAGTTCTCGGTACTGATGAACGATCAATTTATTGATGGCGTTGCGACCGGTAGCAGTAACATTTTAGGTGTCACAATTGACCGTGGACGCAGTAGCATTAATGCCTATCAGTTTAGTGATGGTAATTTCTATGATGAACAGGGCAGAAGCTTAGCAAGAGCCTTTCAACGTATTCCTCTTCAGCGGAATTACCGTATTAGCTCAAGCTTTAACCCTAATCGTCATCACCCTGTCACTGGCCGCAACTCTCCCCACAACGGCACTGATTTTGCTACCCCTATCGGCACGAAAGTTATAGCACCTGGAGACGGTATAGTTTCTTTGGTAACAGATCATCGTTTTGCAGGTAAATATGTGGTTATTGATCACGGTAATAAATACCGTACGCGCTATTTGCACTTATCAAAAGCGCTAGTCCACAAAGGTCAGCGAGTCTCTCGTGGGCAGGTGATTGCACTATCGGGCAATACTGGGCGGATCACTGGGCCACATTTGCATTATGAATTCCATATCAATGGCCGACCTGTAAACCCAATGAAAGCTAAGATCCCGATGGCAAATCAACTATCCAAGAAACAAATGGGTGCTTTTGAGCAATTAGTTAAAGTGCGAAAAATAATGATGGGCCAAGTCTAAGCGGGTTATCGGCTTAGCTTGTTAGAATAGCCAGTAGCGCTCAGCAAAAAACTATCATTAGATGGTTTTTTCGTTTTGATAGTTTAATGATTAGTATTGTTAAGGTGATAACTCATCGCAAACAATCGCGGTGTTATAATGCTTGTTGTCGCTGCTGTTGCTTAATCGCACACAGGCAATCTTTACCTCTTAAAGCAGGGCAACTCTTACAAGGGTTTGCTTTATAGGGACGGTAAAATACATTAGTGCTGTTAAGGCTTAGCTTGTCTATTAACCTGAGTGATGTAAAAGCACCATTATCATTGGCACTATGCAGTTTGGTATAGGCAATCGCAGTTTGTGTTACAGCACTGATGTTGGCTAGCTTCGCTTGGTATTTGAGTGTTTTTAGTTGGTATTTGTTGATTTTGACTGAGCGCTTATCCATGGAAATCTTATGTTTAATGCAATCTATTTCAGTTAAAGACAGATAGAAACTCAGCTTATGCTGCGACTTAGCCAGCTTATATTGGTATTTTTGCTGATAACTGCAGTGCTTCTCGCCCATAACAACTCGCTCTTTAAATCAAGTGTTTGCATTGTAAGTGAAAATCATTATCAATTAAAGAGTTTCGTTAAACTAGCGGTAAGGGTTTTGCTCTGCATCAATTAAGGTCAGTAGCAGCCTCAATTCAAATTCTAATTGATGGTAGTCACCATCCATGTGGCAGCATAGCTGGTAGAAGGCTTTGTTATGATCTTTCTCTTTCAAGTGTGCAAGTTCATGTACCACGACCATTCTAAGTAAACCTTCCGGAACCTTTTTCAAACGAGAGGAAATACGTATCTCATTTTTGGCCTTTATCTTGGCACCTTGCTTACGGGCAACGTAAGAGTGGAGACCCAATGCTTGATGACTAAGCGAGATTTTGTCGTCAAAAATAACTTTGGATAATGGTTGTGACTTGCGCAAATACTGGTTTTTGATGGCGATAGTGTATTCATACAGTGCTTTATCTGTTCTCACAGTGTGTATTTCAGGATGTCTTTTGAGTAAAAAGTCTCCCAATTTACCCTGAGATAATAAAGTTTGTACTTGCTGCTGGATCTCGGCTTGGTAGCCATTTAGGTAGGTTAATGTTTGCATAATGACTATAAGTTTTTAGGGACAGCTGTTTTTAAAGCAGCTTATCTTCATTCTCTGAAGATTAATGTCCCTAGGGGCTGTTGATTTTTCGAGCTTAGTTTTTGTTCGAATTCAATGATTTTAGTACAAGGCTTGAGCGATGATGCTTAATAAATTAAACAAGACTCGTAACGCACTCTTGTAACAAAAAAACTAAAAGCATTGAAACGAACCCTAAGGGCCGCGCTTCTTGGCTATTTTTACGGTGTTGTAGGCTATTTGTGGAGAATGACTAAACGACATAACCTCCGCCTTGTCAAAATAGCCAATAAACGGCGGCAAAAACAACCGTGATAGATCAACAGCCCCTAGTACTATTTCCTCAACGACTGATTAGTCTTCTTCTCTTTTGAAGATGGTGCAGTTGTGAGATGCGTAAGCAGCATCAAAAGCATTTCGTTGAAAACGCTTTAGGTCTAGCCCTTCAAAGTCAACTTGTGGCGGGTTACGCTTTAGTTGTGCTTTAATCGTGACTGGAGAAATAAACGTTACCGGAACGCCAATCACTTGAATCACAGCTTCGAGCTTAAAGCTTGTGACGCTACCAGCGCCTTTACCTTTTTGCTCACGCTCAATGATGACGACTTCATCTACACGGTAGTCTTCTAAAAGTTTACTAAATGCAAAGTGAAACTCACGAATAGCGTCAGTTTGTGCTGAGTTTGAAATAGCGAATGATTTCTGACGGCAATCAGGCACATTGTAAGTTTCGCCTTCATAACTTAATAAACTGATGATGGCTTCGCCACCTTTTAACTCTACGCCACAAACTTTCATGATAAACCTTCGAAATAACAATATTGCGCATATTGTAGCGTTATTTTTGTCACTGGTCAGCGTTTAGCGTTAGCAATTGAAAATAAATTTCCTATTGTTGTATGACATTCAAACAAAATTAATCTGAAGTCAGTGCTATGAAATACACCGAGCGGTAATTCGGTCTTATACAAAAGACACAGTGACTCCCTTAGGGGAAAGAGGACATTGCTATGAAGCTAGGTTTTATGAAAACAGATTTTATCAGCCCCTTTTTTAAATTGACGGTACTATTATTGAGTTTTGTCTTAGTGGGGTGCACAAGCTTAGGTGGAGAGCCGACGTTTCAGGATAAAGGCGTGGCGGTGAATGGTTACGATGTAGTCGCTTATTTTTCCGAGCAACAGCCTGTTACAGGCAAAGTAGAATATAGTAGTCAGTACAACAATGTAGAGTGGCTCTTTAGCAGCGAGCAAAATAAAATAATGTTCGAGCAAGATCAGCAGTACTACGTGCCACAATATGGTGGCTATTGCGCTTATGGTATGTCTAAAGGGTTTGTGGTGGATACCGATCCAAATGCGTTTACTATTTTGAATAATAAGCTGTATCTAAACTATAGTCTTGGGGTCAGAGAAACTTGGCTTAACGATACGGCGGTTTATATAGAACGTGCAGATAAAAACTGGCAAGAGAAAACCGCTAAGTAATGTTATCGATGAAGCACAGAAAATAAAAAACGCTGGGATAGATAACCATCACAGCGTTTAATCAACAGCCTTAACTTAGGCTAAATCTAATCTTCAGGAGTATCTTGCAGTTTAGATTTAGGCTTTTTAAGCATTGGTGCGTCACCAACATCAACACCGGTTGCAAAACGTCTATCACGGTTAGCAGATGCTTTTGCTGCGGTTCTTTTCTTGGCTGTTACTGCTTTTTTCTTAGCTGCTGGTTTCGCTTTACTCTTGCTCACAGGTTTTGCTTTTAAACCTGCGAACTTACCTTTCAAGCCTTCAAGCTCACTAAAGCCAAACTTCTTGTTTAAGAATGTTTGTACCTGGGTAAAGTTTACCCAGTCTTTAGGGCCGACGAGTGAAACTGCATCACCTTTAGCGCCAGCACGGCCTGTACGACCAATGCGGTGTACATATTCCTCAGCAAATTTTGGCATATCAAAGTTGATCACTAACGATACGTTGAGTAGATCTAGACCACGAGAGGCCACATCGGTAGTGACCAATATCTGCTGCAAACCACGGCTAAACTCATCCATGATTTGATTACGAGCGGTTTGCTTTAACTCACCACTGAGTGATGCCGTTTTAAAACCTTCTTCAGCAAGCTTTATAGCGAGGCGTTCTGTATCGGATCTTGTGGCTGTAAAGATGATGATCTGCTTTTGCTGCTCATCTTTTAAGATCCGCGATAGTAGCGCTTCTTTATGATCAAGATGATCACATAGGAATATACGTTGAGTAATGTCTTTGTGCTCTAAATTACCGGCACCAATAGAGACATGCTCCGGTGTTTTAAGCAGCTCTGCAGCTATTTCATTGACATCGCCATGATCAAGCGTGGCAGAAAACATCAATGTTTGACGACGTTTATGATCTGCTGCATTGTTAATTTGCTTAAGTTGTTCAGCAAAGCCTAAATCTAACATACGATCGGCTTCATCTAATATGAGCAACTCAAGCCCATTAAGGTGCAAGTGATGTTGCTTAAGATGGTCTGCTAAACGACCTGGGGTTGCCACAACAAAATGCGGGTCACGAGCAAGTGCTTTTGCTTGGTCGTTAAAGTTTTCACCGCCTAGAATTTTGGTGGCTTTATATTGGGTGTTGGCGACTAGTAAACGCAGTTGGCTATAGACTTGGGTAGCAAGCTCTCGAGTCGGTAGCAAAATAACAACGCGTGGATCGCGCTTACTCAATGCTCTACACGAAATCATCCTTTGCATCGCAGGTAGCAAGAACGCCAAGGTTTTGCCTGAACCTGTTTTAGATGATGCCATTATATCTTTGCCCGCAAGGGCAATAGGGATGGCTTGTTCCTGGATCTCAGTTGGGGTGTCTATACCCATGTGCTTTAACGTTTGTAAAAGACGTTGATCCAGTGAAAAATCGGTGAATGGCAAAGGTGAACTCCTTAAATAATCTGACCGAGTATTATAACCTAGATAGATAGAGCAGGGCTATGATTAGCCATTAAGTTTATGCCAAAGCTGTCGAAATAGGCGGGTGGCAAGCTGAATATGGATGCACAACACGATAGCGTGATTAAATTAGGTTAAAATTAGCGGCCGTAATGCCGTAACATAGCGCTGTATTGCAAAAGAGTAACTCGATCTTAATTAGCTTGTAGGAGTCGCAACGCGTGTCGGACAATAATAATTCAGTTAAAATTGGACTCGCTTTAGGCAGCGGTGCCGCTAAAGGCTGGGCGCATATTGGTGTGCTCAATGGGCTAGCCAAAATGGGCGTTTATCCTGATAAAATAGCTGGCTGCTCTATCGGCGCAGTCGTGGGGGCTGCCTATGCTAATGATCATCTTGATGAGCTAGAAACCTGGGTGAGAAGTTTTAGCAGCTGGGACGTATTAGGTTTGATGGATCTGAGCTGGCGAAAAGGCGGGCTGATTGGCGGCGAAAAAGTGTTTGATGTGTTGCAAAAACGGATGGGCGACATGCAGATCGAGGATCTTAAAAAACCCTTCACCGCGGTAGCAACTGATCTATATTCTGGTCAAGAAATTTGGTTTACCGAAGGTGATCTACGCCATGCAGTGCGTGCTTCATGTTCTATGCCTGGTATTTTACCGCCAGTCAAAGTGGCCGATCGCTGGCTGGTGGATGGCGCGGTGGTGAATCCTGTTCCAGTATCAGTAAGCCGAGCAATGGGTGTTGATATTGTTATTGCGGTTGACCTTCACGGGCTTCGCCGTGGGCGTATGCAAGTGTTGCCAGTCAACATGAAAAGTAATAAGCCGACAAACCAAGAAGTTGCGGAAGCAGAGAAGCATCAAGAATTGGGCTTTACCGATCTGCTTGCGCGCGGAAGAGATTATATTACCGGCTTAACGGATAAGTTTTCTCCTAGTAACAAAACTGGCGGTCATATTAATCCCAATCCCGGTATGCTGGCGGTGATGTCACAGTCGATGGAAATACTAGAACAGCGCCATAAGCGGGCGAGACTAATGGGCGATCCACCAGATATTTGTATCGTGCCAGATCTTGGTGATATCGGTACTATGGAGTTTCATCGCGCGGAGGAAGCTATTGCGGCAGGTGAAGCGGCAGTAGAGCAAGTAGCACACCTTATTGAAGCTGCATTGGCACCATATCGTTAAATAATCTTAACTTGGTTGTAATAAAAGGGCCAAAAGGCCCTTTTATGTCACTGTTTTTCAGTGTGATATTAACGCATGAAGTATGCTGGTTTCTTAACGAATTAAGCCAGTTTTACAATCATCTTGCCGCGGTTTTTACCTTCAAATAGACCGATAAAGGCATCAGGTGCGTTTGATAACCCTTCATAAATAGTCTGCTCTGCAGTGACTTTTCCTTCAGCTAACCATTGGCCCATTTGCTTAGCGAACTCAGGGTAATGAGCCCAATGTTCAAATACAATGAAACCTTCAATCTTTAACTTCTTCATGATGATCATGGCTAAATTACTCGGTCCAGGTGTCGGCACTGTATCGTTGTATTGTGAAATCATGCCGCACACGGCGATACGGCCATGGTCATTCATATTGTTCAATGCGGCCGTTAAGTGATCGCCACCGACATTTTCAAAATACACATCAACACCTTCTGGCGCCGCAGCTGCTAATGCAGCGCTTAAATCACCACAAGTCTTGTAGTTGATCACGGCATCAACACCAAGTGATTTAATATGCTCAGCTTTCTCATCAGAGCCTACGGATGCAATAACGCGGGCACCCATTAATTTTCCAATCTGTACAGCTACACTGCCAACTGCACCGGATGCTGCTGAAACGAAGAGTGTTTCGCCCGCCTTTAATTCTGCAATGCGGTTGAGGCCTGTCCAAGCCGTCATACCCGGCATACCGAGTACACCGAGAAAGTGTGATTCGTTGATAGGAGTTTGCGGTAGGCGAGTTATTTCGGTGCCATCACTAACATAATGACTGCGCCAGCCGTGCATGCTGCTAACCTTGCTGCCCACTGGAAATTCAACATTGTTTGATTCTGTGACTTCACCAATAGCGCCGCCTTCAAGCACTGCACCAATCTGAAAAGGAGCAATGTAGCTTTTCCTATCAATCATGCGGCCACGCATGTACGGGTCAACCGACATCCATAAATTTTTGACGAGAAATTCACCCTCTTTAATGGCGGGTAAAGTCACTTCTGCTTCGGTAAAGTTACTGGCGTTAGGTAATCCTTCAGGACGAGATTTTAGTTGAATTTGTTTAGCATTCATAATGAGCCTTTATTTTTGTTTGTGCGCAAAGTAATTGTTTGCATCATAACTAACCGCCAAAATTTATGCAAATGCTTTGCGCGCAAAATAACTCTGCGCAAAATAAAATGCGATCAGCTAGTTTTGTTAAAGGGAGTCAGGTAAAATTGCAGTACTTAATAAAGGTAGTGAAGGTCGTAGTGAAAAACAAAGTGTCAAATAACGATACCGAAGCATGTCTGTCGGATAATGTTTGTTTTGCTCTGTATACCGCAGGGAATGCACTTATGCGCGCTTACCGCCCTTTATTGGATCAGTATGAACTCACTTATCCACAGTATCTGGTGATGCAAGCATTGTGGCTACAAGATAGAGCAAGCATGACCCAGTTGTCTCGCGCGACTCGTCTGGATATGGGCACATTGACGCCCATCGTTAAACGTTTAGAGAGCAAGTTATTTTTACAACGCTTGGCTGATGAAACCGATGAACGTAAAAAAGTTATCGCACTCACCAAAGCGGGCTTCGCTCTGCAAGCCGATGCGCTTGCACAAAAAAGTACCTTGCTTGAAAAAGTCAGCATGACTGAGCATGATATTGAATCATTGCGCACACTTTGCTTGACCTTAACCGCAGAATTGAACCAAAAGTAAGCAGTCAATTTTATCATCAAAAAAACGGCACGTTTCCTGCTTAGTTAGGCTATGACTAAATCAGTGCCGAATTTTTGACGATGAACCCACTTAGTAGTATCAATAACCCTGTAAATAGCGGCGCAGTGCTGGCAGATGCATATGGTGTGTCAGGCACTAAAGCGGGAGTCGGCAGCGCTACAGGCATCCAAGGCATTAATGCTGACGCATCAGCTTCATCAACAAATACCGTCACTAAAGATGATCACGGCTTAGTGTTATCTGGCCGCGCTGAGCGAGCGCAGAAAATAGAAGCCATGGCGAAGGACTTTTTTCAAGATGGCAGTTTCAGCTCTGAAAAATTACCCAGTCTTATTCAGCGGCTCTATAAAGATGGTATTTTGTCCGATGGGCAACTGAACCGTCTAACGAATAGTGGCTTTGATATTCCGCCCACTGAAGCGCAGTCATTAGCTGATTTTATTGACGAGCAGCGTGCGACGCTAACCAATAGTGATGAAGATAGAGAGCTGGCAGGGACGTTAGATGAAGCAAAATGGGTTATGCGCACGATGGATTCAATCCAGTCTCCTGCCATTGCACAAAAAGCAAATCGCGTTGCCACTGACATTACTGCTTTGCTAGGGTCTGAACGCCCACTCACTGATCAACAGAAGCATCAATATCAGGGCATAAAATCTTTAATGCAGTTAGCCTCAATGACAGGTGAACATCAACAAGCATCGGGTCAGCTGAACAGTTATTTGGCGCTCGCAAAACAGCATTAATGTCGTTGGTTTTTAGTTAACCCCCTAGCAGGTTATTTTGATGGCTTCACTGGTTAAAAATTGAGGCCGTTATCTGTAACGTTAACCCCATGAACGGTAACATCCGCTCGTTAAAACCGCATAAATCGGTTGTCGTTTACTCATCTTAATCAAATTCCAGCAGCCTCAACAGAGCGTTAAAAATAGCCAGTGAAAGTGCTTGTCTATTTATCCACAATTTATCCCTATTTTATACTGGCACTAGCTCGCTTATAGGCCATCGTCAAGGGCATAATTTTAGATAAGCGTGATCGTTCCCAGTTATTTTTTCTTATTATCTTCGTTGTTTAAAATAATGATCTGGATCAAAGTACTTCTCGTCTTTTTATAGCTTAATGCGCTACATATTGTGATTTAGAATAAAAGTGCCACTATATGTAGTGTTGCTTGTCGATGATGTAGAAGAGGAATTATACAATGCCAGTGGTTATTAAACGGGATGGTTACCGTACGCCTTTTGACGAAACAAGGATTAGAGACGCAGTGATAGCAGCTGCTAACTCGGCAGGTATTGATGACACCGCTTATGCAGAATCTGTCGCGAGACAAGCAGCCGATTCGGTGGCGACATTAGATGAGATAAATATCCACGATCTTCAAGATGCCGTGGAAAACTTGTTGATGGAAGGACCATATAAATCATTAGCGCGGGTTTACATTGAATATCGCCATGATAGAGATGTGAATCGGGAAGTCAGTAGCAGACTCAATCAAGAGATCCGTGGCTTAGTTGAGCAGAGCAATGCGGCGCTATTGAACGAAAATGCTAACAAAGATTCAAAAGTGATCCCCACTCAACGTGATCTGTTGGCGGGTATTGTTGCTAAGCATTATGCCAAATGTCACATCTTGCCAAAAGATGTCGTTGCTGCCCACGAGTCAGGTGAGATCCACTACCATGATTTAGACTACGCGCCATTCTTCCCTATGTTTAATTGTATGTTGATTGATCTTAGTGGCATGTTGACCGAAGGCTTCAAAATGGGCAATGCGGAGATTGAAACGCCTAAATCAATTTCGACAGCGACTGCAGTGACAGCACAGATCATTGCGCAGGTTGCCAGCCACATTTATGGCGGTACCACGATTAACCGTATTGATGAAGTACTGGCGCCATTTGTCACCAAAAGTTATAACAAACATTACCAAGTCGCGCTGACGTGGGGGATTACAGATGCCAAAGCATTTGCGATCTCATTGACTGAAAAAGAGTGTCATGACGCATTTCAGTCGCTTGAATATGAAGTCAATACACTGCATACCGCTAATGGCCAAACACCGTTTGTGACTTTTGGTTTTGGTTTAGGCACCTCTTGGGAATCTCGGCTGATTCAACAGTCAATGATGCAAGTGCGTATTGCTGGTTTAGGTAAAAACCGTAAGACAGCGGTTTTCCCTAAGTTAGTTTTTGCTATTCGTGATGGTATTAACCATAAAACGGGTGATTGTAACTACGACATTAAACAGCTTGCATTGAAGTGTGCAACAACACGTATGTACCCTGATATTCTTAACTATGAGCAGGTTGAAAAGGTGACCGGTTCGTTCAAAACGCCAATGGGTTGCCGTAGCTTCCTCGGGACATTTGAGGAAAATGGAGAATTGGTACATGAAGGGCGTAATAACCTTGGTGTCGTAAGTTTGAACTTGCCGCGCGTTGCACTTGAAGCCAATGGCGATGAAGCTGAATTTTACCGTATCTTAGATGAGCGTTTACTCATTGCCCGTAAAGCATTAGATACTCGTATCGCTCGTTTAGACGGCGTTAAAGCCCGTGTTGCACCTATCCTGTATATGGAAGGTGCATGTGGCGTACGACTACGTGCAGATGATGATGTCTCTGAGATCTTTAAGAATGGCCGCGCGTCAATTTCTCTCGGATACATTGGTTTGCATGAAACCATCAATGCACTTTACGGCAGCGAAACACATGTTTACGACAGTGCTCAACTGCGCGAAAAAGCGGTAACAGTGATCAAATACCTAAAAGCTGCCACCGACGCATGGAAAGAAGAGACGGGTTACGGCTTTAGCCTTTACAGCACGCCAAGCGAAAACTTGTGTAGCCGTTTTTGCAATTTAGATGCAAAAGCCTTCGGGGTTGTTGAGGGCGTGACATCTAAAGGTTATTACACCAATAGTTTCCATTTAGATGTTGAAAAGCAAGTTAACCCATACGATAAGATTGATTTCGAGCAACCTTATCCAGAAATCGCCAATGGCGGGTTTATCTGTTACGGCGAGTTTCCTAACATGCAAAACAATGTTGAAGCATTGGAAGATGTTTGGGATTATAGCTATTCAAGAGTGCCTTATTACGGCACCAATACGCCGATAGATGAGTGTTATGACTGCGGCTTTACTGGTGAATTTGGTTGTACGAGTAAAGGGTTTACTTGCCCTAAATGCGGTAACCACGAACCCAGCCGAGTGTCGGTAACCCGACGTGTGTGTGGCTACTTAGGTAGCCCAGATGCAAGACCATTTAACTATGGTAAGCAAGAAGAGGTTAAGCGCCGAATTAAGCACCTTTAATTTAAGGCCAGCGAGAACGAAACGAGGTGCCATCATTGGCACCTTTTTGTTAAGGAAGAGTTTATTATGCACTATCATCAATATTATCAGACCGATGTGCTTAACGGCCCTGGGACTCGAGCAACACTGTTTGTCTCAGGTTGTGAGCATCAATGCCGTGGCTGTTATAATCAATCGACGTGGAATCCGTGTTCTGGCCATCAGTTTGATGAGCCAATGATGCAGACCATTATTGATGACCTAAATGATACTCGTATAAAAAGACGAGGGCTTTCCCTGTCTGGTGGTGATCCACTGTTCCCTGGCAATGTCGCTGAGATATTGAAACTGGTTAAACGGGTGAAATCTCAATGCCCTGGCAAAGATATTTGGCTGTGGACGGGCTATTTACTCGAACAATTAACCATAGAACAACAAGCGGTGGTTGATCTGGTCAATGTGGTTGTTGATGGCAAATTCGAACAATCATTTGCTGATCCAAGTTTAGTTTTTCGAGGCAGTAGTAACCAAGTGATCCATTATCTAAGATAAGCTAAGCATAAACCTAGGTAATATTACGCTATATGCTGTTATAATGAGGCAATAATGACAAACAGCATCAATACTTTTTTTGAAGCTGTTTTTGTTTCTAAATATGTTATTTAGATTTGAATTTAAGGTTTGTAAATGAATTTAAAGCAGGAGCTGCAAACGCTCAACGATAAGCTCGATAAATTTGGTCGTAAGTTGGCAGCAGCTGAAAAGCGCGAAGATCCAGGGATCGTTATCCAGTTTAAACGTGAGATTGCCACTTTGACTAAGCGTATTGCTAACGTTAAAAAGCAGCAAAATCGTGAGCTAGGCAAAGAAGGATCAACGGTTAAAGATCTTAAATTTAGTCGTGTACTGACTAAAGAAGAGCAAGCTGACATGGGCAAACTGAAGAAGTCAGTTAAAGGATTAGTGGTTATTCACCCTATGACTGCACTTGGTCGTGAAATGGGTATAAAGCAAGTTACTGGTTTTGCAGCGAAAGAATTTTAAGCAAACAGTAAGCTAATTTATTCATTTAGTGAGCCGCTTCAAGTTTATGTGTGAGCGCGCAGCTTATGCTGCGCTATACCGCTCATATATTTGCTAATTGATCAGCTAGTAATGGTTGATGTTTACGCTTTGCGGCGCTCGACGTTAGTTTTCATCCACATTAATATCTTTATCAGGATTCTCTGCAGTCTCAGGGAATGAGAGTAGTCGTTAAGGTTTTATCATGTCGATTAAATATATCGCGTCTTCAAAATTGCCAACACCTTGGGGTGTTTTTGAAATGCACGGCTTTGAAGATAGCGAGACAGGTAAAGAGCACGTTGCGCTTACATTGGGCGTATTTGATGCCGAAAGTCCTATTTTAGGTCGTATTCATTCCGAGTGTTTAACCGGTGATGCGCTTTTCAGTTTACGTTGTGATTGTGGTTTTCAGCTGCAAACAGCGATGCAAAATATTGCTGAAGTAGGTCAGGGCTTTATCCTCTATCTGCGCCAAGAAGGGCGGGGTATTGGGTTGCTGAATAAAATCAGAGCTTATGAGTTACAAGATGGAGGAGCAAATACTGTAGAGGCTAATGAGCGTCTAGGTTTTGCTGCTGATATGCGTAAATATGACATGATTATTCCAATGATGGAACAGATCGGTGTCAGCAAGGTTAGACTTATGACCAATAACCCGAGAAAAGTAAAAGCGATGGAAAGCTTTGGCTTAGAGGTTGTTGAGCGTGTGCCGCTTCAAGTCGGTAAGAACCGTTATAATGAAGCTTACCTTAAGACTAAGTCGACTGAATTAGGTCATATGATGTCAGAGTATCATTTTACCGAGGAAGATAAAGACTAGGCAGCAATTATTAACCGTGGATTTTCCTTGGTTATACCGCTATATTCAGGGCTATCAATTAGAGACCAGTTAAGTTGACATTTAATTTATGGCCCTTTCGCGTTACCTTTCAATTCTACTGATTTTTTTTGTCCTGCCAGCCAATGCTGAAAAGGACTACAGCCATTATGCATTTGCCAATTATTTAGGAAGCGGTGTTTACCGAACCTCTGGGCAAAATGCGACGGTTATTAATATCCCTTTAAGCTTCGACCTTCAGCGAACAGATACAGAATCCTTAGTGCTACGCACGCCATTATCACTCGGCTTTTATAACTTTACTTGGAGTGATATTCCTGACGGTGACTTTCCAAGCAGTGTTGGTACCGCCACTTTTACCCCCGGTATAGAATATCGAATAAAGACCTCTGAGACCCATGAGTTTCAGTCATATGTAGATTTAGGCGTTGGTACTAATACCACTAATGGCAATGATGTGATTATCTACTCAGCAGGGATGTCGAGCCTGCTTGATTTTGAGCTTAAGGATACAAAGCCCGTTTGGGTCAATCGTATATTCTTTGCAGGCTATCGCAGTCTTGATGACGCCCCGAATGAAACCTATTCAGCGATTCAATCTGGCGTGGATATTGGCACTAATTATCATTTTCAAGTCGCTGACATTGGCATTGAGCCAAGATTATTTGTGGCAGGTTACTGGTACTTTGACAAACTTAGGTTTGTGACGCCTTTTGAGGAAGATGTTTTGGTGACAAACAGTTTTGAAGCTGGGATAACCTTGGCTTTTTCAAAACCGGTCGGATGGGATCTGTTTAATATGAGCCGGTTTGGAGTGAGTTATCGTACTGGTGATGGGATACAGGTTTGGCGGCTTATATTTGATTTTCCGATGTAGTGGGAAATTTCACACCATTAAAAAAGGCTTAACAACTTTGATTGTTAAGCCTTTTTTAGTACTGTGAATGATGCCTATATTACTTAACCTGAACTCGGGATAATGAGTGTTTAGATGTTCTGAAGTATCTTTTAAAATCATTAGCTTAATCATTTTGTATTTCTCATATATCTAACAGTTTTGCTCGATACCAAAATTATTGCCTATATCAAGGCGAGGTTTCGTACGTAATAGCAGGCTATTACTAGAAAGCTCAACACAGATAGGGGCGATAATAGGGGTATTGAGCTGCACTGCTTATCCCGAGTTCAGGTTACTTACCCCAGATGTTGGCATTTAGCTGAGTGTCATCATTCGAGTCTTTGCTTGGTTTATCAATCGCTCTGTTATTCGCAGTACGAAGTGTTTTATCACTGGCTTGATAACCGTCATCCCTTGGCTTTCTTGCTGGCAAAGGTAATTTATTCATCTTAAGGTAAAGATATTCAACTTTCTCTCTTGCCCAGAGGGTTTTACGCAAAAACCTCAAGCTAGATTTGATACTCGGGTCGTGGTTAAAGCAGCGGACATCGATACGAGTTCCCAACTCTTCCCAACCGTAGTGGTCGACAAGATCTTTGAGTAAATCTTCGAGCTTAATACCGTGTAAAGGATTGTTTGCTTGGGTCATGATTACGTTCATTGCAGATACTATTAAAGTAATTATACCAGTTAAATCGCTCAATGCAGAGCAAAAAAAAGAGAGCCCTTAAGGCTCTCCTAAAACACGCTTAAAATGAGTAGAGGATTATTGGAAACTCAACTCCCAAGAATTAATCGTGCCTGTATCACGTCGAGCACTGTCAACGGCTTTCAGTTCCCAATTACCCACTGAATCAGCGCCAGACATATCGACGGTGTAAGTCTTAACAATGTCGTTAGCACTGCCGCCAGTATTATCATGTAATATCGCCACTTGACCTGTAGGGCTATGTAGCTCTACTTGTAAGTCGCCGATGTAAGTATGGCTAATGTTAACCTTGATGGTTACAGTGCCTGAATCACCCGTTCGCGCTGCTGCAATGACACTGGTGATACCGGTGCTGCTATTATCAGGGATACTGTAGCTACTGTTGTTAGTGTATGTTGCTGGACCGCCTGTTTCGCCGCCAGTTCCCCCACCGGTATCTTCGGTAAAGTTCGCAACAAGGTTTACACCACTAAAGGCGCTATAGCCTTGGACCATTACGTAGTATGTGCCAGTTTGTGCTGTAGTGATTGGGCATGATTCAGCATTTCCGCCTTTCCATGGACGACAATCATAACCTCCCGTAGCGGTAGTGGGGGCCGCGCCATAATTGACATAAAGGTCAGCATCACCCGTACCACCACTCATGGTAAAGCTTAAATCGGTCGCACCAGCAGGCACATCGATAGAGTAATGTAACTCATCACTCGCTGCACCCGTAAGGTTTGATTGTACTACACCATTGACCAATACATTGTCGCCACCACCTGTATCTGGGTCGGTTGGGCCTGTGCATGATTGATCTAGGTACGCTTTCGCCGCAACCGCATCAATTAAGCCATAACCGGTGTTATTGTCACGCCCTGCAGTTTCTAAATCTTCTGCTGTCGCGTTGAGTGCTGAGCGAATTTGCGCTGCACTACACTCTGTATGATGACTCCAGACTAATGTTGCGACACCAGAAACGTGCGGTGTTGCCATCGAGGTACCATTGTAATACTCGTAATCTTCATTATCGGTATTTGCTACGGTAACGGATGCCCCAACTTGATTACGTAAGGCAAGTCCCGTTGCACGGTCAACAGAGACCGATACAATAGGCGCCTCATTATTACTGTCTACCAAAAATGGGTTTTGTAGCCCTGGTAGTGTGCTATTACTGTAAACGATGGTTGCACTAGCACCCGCCGCTTCACAGGCTTTTACAGCGTCTATTTCAGGGTAAGTCGCACCTTGATTACCAACACGCTCCACTAAACACACTTTGTTGCTCATGTTGCCACAGTTGAAGTTACTGCCGCTGACTGAACACTCTGCTAATGT
This sequence comes from Shewanella sp. Choline-02u-19, assembly GCF_002836205.1. Taxonomy (NCBI): domain Bacteria; kingdom Pseudomonadati; phylum Pseudomonadota; class Gammaproteobacteria; order Alteromonadales; family Shewanellaceae; genus Shewanella; species Shewanella sp. Choline-02u-19. The sequence continues at coordinate 2,037,774 of NZ_PJBE01000013.1, read as the reverse complement.
ACCTGTAACGCTACCAATGAGTGGAGAGCCCACGTGAGTCGTGCCAGATTGTACAAAACGATTATGAGGTACAACACCATTATCAAAGTATGATTGACCAGCAATAGTAATGTCAGCTAAGCGTCCTTCACCACGGGTTACCGTTGAAAGAATAGCTTCACCGGGTCCTGAAATTTCAACCTGATCCGTGAACTGTGAGAATGCCGCGTGATCTTTGTTGCTATCAACAGCAGCAACAGACATTACAGCGTCATATGATGCAGGGTAACTGTGAGTGTTGTTACCATCATTACCTGCAGCAGCAATCAATAAAATACCGTTAGCTTCGTGAGCCGCTAAGGCATTTTTCTCGGTGTTATTTGAGCTTGCTCCCCCTAAACTCATAGTCACAACATTAGCGCCATTACTAACACAAGTATCAACTGCAGAGACTAAAGATGAAGAGTAACCCCAACCTGCAGCATTAAAGACTTTGATAACATGAATATTGGCATTTTGATTTGGCATCACGCCAACAACACCTTCATTATTTGCTATTGCTGCAATTGTTCCTGCTACGTGAGTACCATGAGCATTACCTGCTCCAGGTTCAAACCAATTACCCGTACCTGAGTTATTTGTACCTGTGACATTGTTGGCATTGAGATCGTTATGGCCACGGTCATAGCCCGAGTCAATAATACAAATAGTACGATTTCCTGCTTGGCTATCGCTTAGTGTGGTTGCACCAACGTAGGTTTGACCCCAAGGTGTGGTTTCGCTGAGTAGTCGACGGGGGGCATCTTCTTCAACATAGTCTACATCTGCACGGAATCGAAGCGCTTGCAGATCTTTACCGTCTAACTTAACCGTATAACTGTTACTGCGACCGATACGCTTCATCTCTTTTGCTGAGACGCTGTTAAGTGCGCGGAAGTGAGAAAAGACTTCGTTAGCTCTAGGTTCATATTGAGCATCATCAATGGCGTTAGTCGCGATTGAAAAGCCTGAGGCGGCCGCAGCCGTTTTGAACTTTACAATATAACGCTTTGGTAGCGGACTTTCGTTATTCAATGGTGATGCGTTGCTGTGTAAACCAGAGTTGAAAGAAGGTGCTGCGCCGACACTTGCAGAGATCGAAAGTGCAAGTACAGACAGGCTAAGTGCTGCTGTTACTTTATTTTTTGTCATAACTGTCTTCCATGTTATTCAGGATATTATGTTGTTTCTTATAATGTTTACAGCAGACAATTATGTTTTGCCTTGCTGTGTGAACGAATGTATCTGCAGTTATTACAAATGTAAAACAAATGTTAATGGGGCGGTGGGTTGACATAAGAGTGTGGATAGATTTCGTTACTTGAATGGATATGCTTATTACTTAGCCCATGCTGACTAGTGATGCTTTTTATGTGACTTTATATTCTATTGCGGGAGATGGTGCAAATAATGGTATCTTGTATTCAATATGAGGGCCGGGAGTTACTTCAATCTTAACTGCCTGAAATAAATAAAATTAAATACCAATGCAACTTTAGTAATAACTTATACTTATTTGGAATTAGCCTGTCTAGTTTAATCGTCTGTTAAGATGCTTTGCGCGGGGTGTATATCCAAAAACATGTGTTTTTTTAGTTTAAAGATCTGATTGTGTTGTTGGGAAAGGTAAATGTAGCAGGAGCAGACGCTTATCAAACATAAAAGGCCGCAAATATGCAGCCGTACCATAGATTATTGAAGTTATTTTTGTTGCTGAATTAACGTCTGATAACCGCCACCATTATAGGTATTGGAATAACCAGCACTAATTAAAGCATCATTCGCAATGCCGCTACGACGGCCACTGCGGCAATAAAGGACTACAGCCTGATCTGTATCGATATTTTTGTCGGCAAATACAGTCACTATTTGCTCGAAGGGAATATTGATTGCGTTGGGTAAATGGCCCTCGGCAAACTCTTCAGCCGTTCTAACATCAACCACTAAGGCACCAGCCTCTATATTCTGCCAAGCCTGTTGTGCATTTTGATCTGCGGCAAGTGCTAGGTTATTAACCATAAGTAATAAAGCACTGAATGTCATAAATTTAATGATGTTTGACAATTTATATTGCAACTTAAGCGAGTGACTCATCAACATTCCTTAATATTGTTATTATTTGATGTGTATTGATGGTGTTTTAAATTGTTATAGAGGAGATTAATGAGCCGATGATTCAAATCAGCTCACTATATTTCACTTGTTAATCAAAATAAAAAACACCACGTTATTCATTTCTTGCCAATTGCGCCTCTGATTTGAAGCCCAATTTTCGCAGCACAATTGCAGCAGGGCAAAAACCAGTATAGGCACTTTGTAATAAATTTGCGCCTACAAATGCAGTAAGCCAGACGAAGTTGTGATTGACCCACAAGGTTAGTGCTAACGATAACAAGATCATCACACCGGCAAAAGCCATAATGGCACGTTCTGTAGACATATCGATTCCTCACTAGTTAAAAGGCAAGCTCGCGTTAGCAGCCTGCGCGGTTTTGAATATTAATGTTGATACCGGTTTTTCATCACTGCGTAATACAGGACGGGAATAACCACCAAGGTGAGCAGGGTGGAAACCAAAATTCCAAAAATAAGGCTAATGGCCAAGCCATTAAAAATAGGGTCATCTAAGATGAAAAGCGCGCCTATCATGGCCGCCAAGGCCGTTAGCATAATGGGTTTTGCACGCACTGCACCAGAATGAATAACGGCTTGTTCAAACGGCACACCTGCCGCGATTTCTTGATGGATAAAATCCACTAATAAAATGGAGTTGCGCACAATGATCCCTGCGAGCGCTATCATGCCTATCATCGATGTGGCGGTGAATTGCGCCCCAAGCAATGCATGACCGGGCATGACACCGATGATCGTTAGCGGGATGGGAGCCATGATAATGAGCGGAACGCTATAAGACTTAAATTGGGCTACGACTAACAGGTAAATCGCTATCATGCCTACGGCGTAAGCGATACCCATGTCCCTAAACGTTTCATAGGTGACTTTCCATTCTCCATCCCAGAGTATGGCGATACTGTCGAGTCCTGAAGGTTGGTTGATGTAGTGTTGGTCGAAGCCCAAGCCATCTTCTGCATTGATTTGGCTGACCATGTCAAACATGCCGTACAGAGGACTGTCCAGAGGGCCTGCCATATCAGCCACGACCATGATCATTGGAATCATGTTCTTATGGATGATTGGCGTGTCGATAACGCCCTTGTCTATCTGTAATAGCTCAGACATCGCAATGGCTTGACCCTTACTATTCTTTATAGTGAGGTTTAGCACCTGCTCTAAATTGAACTTGTCTTCCTCTTTTAGCTGGATGCGGATGGGAACAGGGTGCTTTTGGTTAGGCGCATGAAGGTAGCTAATATCTTTACCCCCTATGCTGGTGGCGACCAAATCGACTATTTGACTATATTGAATGCCCAGTAGACTGGCTTTACTGCGGTCGATATTGACCTGCCATTTGGCTTGGTTAGCGGGTAGATAGATATCGATATCGACAACGTCTGTCGTTTGCTTAAAAAGGGCTTCAAGCGCTGTTGCAGCTTGCTCGCGAATAGCGGCACTTGGACCATAAACTTCAGCCAAAATGGGCGACCACACTGGTGGGCCTGGAGGCACTTCTACGATTTTTACATTGGCATTATATTGTTTTGCTATCTCCTGCAACGGCGCTCTTACCGCGATAGCAATACTGTGGCTATCACGTTCTCTATGTTGTTTATCGACGAGGTTAACTTGAATATCGCCTAACTCTTGGGTTTGTCGCAGAAAGTAGTGACGAAGCAAACCATTAAAGTTCATTGGCGCACTGGTGCCTGCATAGATCTGATAATTATCGACCTCTTCAACTTGGTTAAGATGTTGAGCTAATGCTTTTAATGTGCGTTGAGTTTGTTCAACCGGTGTTCCCTCAGGCAGGTCGACCAAAATCTGAAACTCTGACTTATTGTCAAACGGAAGCATTTTTAGCACCACCAGTTTTCCGATAGGCAGTGCCACCGCGATAGCGATGAGTACAAAAATTGCCGCAGCTAATCCAAAGCGTGCCTTTCTGGCAGCTTTACCGATGACAAATGGCCCAATTAACCGTGTGAAAACCCGCAGCATTAGACCGTCGGTATGCGGTTGTTGTGTATTGTTAGCCTCACTTTCGGCAGCTGTTTTAGTGCTGTCATGTTTTAACAGTTTACGGCTCAACCAAGGAGTGACCATAAAAGCGACGGCTAAAGAGATCAACATCCCCATGCTGGCATTGATAGGAATAGGGCTCATATAAGGCCCCATTAATCCTGATACAAAAGCCATTGGTAGCAAGGCTGCGATAACAGTAAAGGTGGCTAAAATGGTAGGGCCGCCCACTTCATCAACGGCTATAGGTATAAGCTCTGTGAATGTGCGCTTACCCATCGCCATATGCCGATGAATGTTCTCCACAACCACAATGGCATCATCGACCAAAATGCCAATCGAGAAGATTAGGGCAAATAAAGAGATACGATTTAAGGTAAATCCCCATGCCCAAGAGGCAAAGAGGGTGAGGGCAAGTGTTATGACAATGGCGATACCAACAACAAGTGCTTCTCTAAATCCCATGGTCAGTAACACGAGAATGACCACCGCCGAGGTAGCAAACATCAATTTTAAAATCAAAGTATTGGCTTTATTACCCGCAGTTTCACCATAGTTACGTGACACTGAAATATTTACTCCGTCTGGCAATAATATATTGTCGACTTTATCTACGCGCTCAAGTATTGCATCAGCAATATCGACGGCGTTTACGCCTGGTTGTTTGCCTATAGCAATCGTTACAGCGGGATAGATTTTCTTTTTGTCGCCATGCCAAGCGCTCTGAACAGGGATGTCGGCTTTAAGGGTGATATCGGCAATGTCGGCAAGGAATACGGGTGCAGTATGCTTATCGCTATCCTCCCTAATCGCAACCACCAGTTGTTTTACATCGTCTATATTGGTTAGGAACTCACCTGTTTGAACCTTGATTTCTTGGTTTTGTTGTACTAATGAAGCTGGCATAGAGACGTAGTTATTACTGCTTAAACTATTATGGATTTCGTTATATGAGATCCCATAGTAGTTCATTTTTACAGGATCTATTCTGACATTGAGAGTGAGTTGGTGCGCACCCACTGAGTTGATTTCACGGGTGCCTGGAATCCGTTTAATCTCAGTTTCCAAACTATTGGCAACATGGGTGAGTTGCTCAGCTGAGACACTAGACTCTTTTGACCACAAGGTTAAGCTGACTATCGGTACATCATCAATGCCGCGAGGTTTAATAAGAGGCTGACCGACGCCAGCATTGAGTGGCAGTTTATCTAAGTTAGCGTAGATCTGATTATAGAGTTTTACGATGGCGTCGTTACGTGCAATGCCCACTTCAAAAATAACAATAAAGAGGGCGCCATCCGGCTGTGAAAATGAGTATAGGGTGTCAATTCCTTTAAGTTCAGAGATGATTTGTTCAGTGGGTAAGGTCACTAAACTCTCTACTTCAGCAGGCGATGCTCCTGCAAAAGGGATATAAACATCAGCAAAAGTGACGTCTATTTGAGGCTCTTCCTCTTTTGGGGTCACCAATACTGCAAATAAGCCGAGTAAAAGGCCGAGTAATGCGAGTAAAGGGGTAATAGCACTAAGCTGGAAAGCAGCGGCAATGCGTCCTGAAATCCCTAATTTTTGTCTGTTTGTCATCTTGTCAGCTCCTTAAGGTTTAGACTGCTTTTGTAAACGCAATAAGGTCTGATAAGCATCTCTTGCGATGACATCACCATTAGATAATCCTGATAACACTTCAATTGTATCGCTGTCCTGCTGGCCAACTCTGACTTGATTAAGCACCCACTTGTTATTCTGCTGTAGATAAACGGCATTTAACTCGTTCATGGTGATAAGGGCTGTTTGAGGAATGAACATTGTTTGGCGTTGACCGCTAATAAACCGGGCTTTAATAAGGCTGCCAGGGATGAGACCCGATATTTCAGTGGGCAGTTCGATACGCACTTTATAACTGTGACTGGCTTGGTCGACAAAGCCAAATACATTGAGCTTGTCGCTGAAAATGTGTTTGCCATCGGCTAATGTGAGTTTGAACTTAGGCTGCAGCTTTAAGGCGCTGATATAACGTTGTGGTACGTGGGTGACCGCGCGCATCTGGGTTAAAGAGTAGCCAGAATATAATGCTTGCCCAGGGCTGACGGTCTCACCTTGTTCAACGTGCCTTTGGGTCACCACCCCCGCAAAGGGCGCGCTTACCGCGGTATATTTTAAAGATTCAGTGGCTTGCACTATGCCTGCATTTGCTGCACTGACTGCTTGCTGAGTTGATTTAGCATTAGCTTGTGCTTCATCCATTGAGCCTTCAGAAATAGCGCCTTGAGGAAAAAGCTTTTTATAACGTTGCAACTGCGCTTGGGCTTCGACATTTTGTGCATTTGCTCTTGCATATTCAGCTTCGGCTGCAGCTAATAGCGCACCTTGCTCTTTACTGGTAATTTCTAATAGTGATGCATTTTTAGCGACAATATCATTCACATCATAATTGAGTTTTATAATACGTCCCGATGTCTGCGCCGACACCGTAGCGGCTTTTGTTGGCTCGATAACCGCATCTAGTACAACCCAATTGGGGTAGGAGGTGTATTCAACCGTTATGGTTGGAACGCTATCAACCGTCGATGCAGCATAGGCCAATGTAGGTAAAGCTAGGCTAGACATTAGCGATAATAAGAGCAGTGCAAAGGGGGGAGCGTAAGTTGCCATCGTTGATTACCTAAAATACATCCATGAGATTATTCTAATGGATGTATTTCAAAGGCGCAATCATTATTCATTAGTAAAATGCGATGAATATGCTTTTATGCGCAATTGCAGCACCTGTCGACCGTGTCATTACGCGTTTAATGCTAAAGCGCTAAAGGTGTTTTGGCGGGTTAATCATTAAGGTAATAGGTCAATGTAGAGACGATACGGACTTTCTTTATATACGGCGTATTACTATCTCGGTCGTTAATGCTAAATTGACCTTGAGCGGCCTTTTTAATTTTTCCCAATTTTGAGTCAGAATCCTTCGCAAATTTCTCGGCAACTTGGCGTGCATTTTGAGTTGCGGATTGGATCATCTCCGGCTTAACGTCGTTGAGCTTGGTAAACAAGAACTGTGCTTTGCTGTCGTAATCTTGATCTGAGATAGCAATGCCTTCTTTAGCAAGTGACAGCATATTACTGCGGGCTGAAAGTAGTAGGTCGATCTTATCGGTATAGAGTGAGAGAGACACTCTTGCTGCGTAGCGAAACTTCACATTAGGATCCGCATAACCTTGGGCTAATCGGTCATCGATAGCGGGAAGTGAGATAGTTATTTCTGACTTATCAAAACCTTGTTGCTTTAGAAACGTGGCCACTTTTTCTGTTTTAGTTTGCACATTTGCATAAAGGTTGTCGAGATCGTTATCGACTTCGGTAAAGCGAATGGGCCAAATGGCGACATTGGCGCGCACCTCTTTCTCGGCTAAACCTTTAACCGTGACGGTACGTTCCATTGATTTCATTTTTATTAGCTTATCGCCAACGGTATTGGCCATCAGCACTAATCCAAGGCAAATAAACCCTCCTAGGATAATCGCGGCTAGAGTATTATTTTTTTGCATAAGTTCAGTTTCAAAATGAGGTGTAATAAGCTCACGTTAGCAAGGTTTATCGATTGAGTACAATGAAATAGGGTTAATGGAATGTGGGCAATAAAAAAGCCGCAATGAATGCGGCTTTTTCGTTTATGTAAATACAGCGTTAAAACTTGTAGTTGTACTGCATTGAATAGTAAGTTGCATTTGATAGCGTTGTCGCGTGCACAGTACCTAGATCATCACCTAATGTAGGCATCTGCTGACCCACAAGGCCTAAAACAGAACTTTGTTCAGTTAGCTGTGTTTCTTCACCTCGAATAAAGGCGATACCAAAGTCGATGCTCGTATGCTTAGACACGTTGTATGTAGCGCCCATTGTGTACCACTGACGGTCTGAATCAGGAATAGAGATAGAGCTGACTTCGCCAACAACACCTTGGTCGAACATGTAGCCTGCGCGTACAGTCCAGTTTTCAGTCAGTGAGTAAGTACCACCAACACTGAATAGCCAAGAGTCATCCCAAGCGTACTTTTTAAGTTGTGCTTCGCTTGGATCCGTTACTGTGATTTCATGGAAGTCACCCCAAGTTGTCATTTGTGCAGTGTAATGCAATGCAAACTTGTCTGTTAACTGGTGGAACCCAGCAACTTGGAAAATATCAGGGATCGGGATGTTGATCTCTTGATAATCGGTTCCACCAAACTTTACGGTACCGTCAGCAGTAAATTCTGGGCTGAAACGGTAGCTTACGCCTATACGATGATTAGCATTAATTTCATAAACGGCGCCCACAATACCACCAAAGGCGACACCATCAGCATCAACGTCTACAAGATCCACTGGCACATATGAACCATCTGGCGCTAGAGGCAGTTCACCTGAACGAGTCAGTGTGCCTTGACCATAAATAACATCTAAACCGGCACCAACACTGAAGTGGTCATTAATACGGTAAGACGCGCTTAGGTTGAAGTTAATGGTAGTTACTTCAGTTTTACCGAGTAAATCGACGGGTGCAGGAATTGTCGCTTTACCGCCTAAGATGGATTTTGGTTGTGACAAATCACCAGTGTCGGTACCAGTACCGAAGTTACTAAACATAGCAACACCGTAAGCGAACTTGTCGTTGATTGGGCTAATATAGTAAAAGTTTGGGATAATTTTAGCTTCGGCTGCGTCTGGAACATTGCCGTAGTGAATTTGCCCAACGTTCGAATTAATATACACATCACTGACTTCAACCTCTACGTCTGCATACGTTAAGCCCATTGAGAGTTGCTTCTCGTCAAACATGGCCATTGCTGCAGGGTTACGAGATAAAACGGATGCGTTATCGGCGATGACAGCATCACCCGCAAATGCGCGACCGATCCCCGTTGCTGATTGGCTGTTAAGTTGGAAGCCTGCGGCCATTGATTGTGTGCTGACTAAAGCTACAGATACTGCGATAAGAGTCTTGTTGAAATACTTCATTATTATCATCTCTATTATTATTGGTCTTACTTATATGAGTGTTAAATTTAAATTAACTGTAAGATCCACTTGTTAGACCAGTGCATATTAGGTAGGTAATAGTAAGCTGACAACTCCGACCAGTGCTAAAATGTTGTTAAATATTAGTTAATTAAATATTTTTCATGTCCAAAAAAATATCTATTCGATTGAATATTCAAAAAGAAGCCATATAGCATAGAGGCTTGAGAGATGCTCTAAGTTTAACTTATGGTTAATAGTATGTAACGGCTGGTTGTTCAAGGGCTTAATAGAGAGATATAAAAAAAGCGTACACCTGTACGCTTTTTAGTGACAGTGCCAAATTACAAGTTTATAGCTTTGCTTCAAACTCATTAAATTGCGCTTTAACTGCGTCTGAAGGTGCTTTTAATTTGCTAACAAGCACACCGGCTATTGTAGCAAAAAGGAAGCCAGGTAAGATTTCGTAAAGATCAAAAATCCCTCCGCTTAGTTGCTTCCAAATAACCACAGTAACGGCACCAACAACGATAGTGGTAACAGCGCCATCGCGGCTATAGTCACGCCAGAAGAGCGACATTAATACGACTGGACCAAATGCGGCACCAAAACCTGCCCACGCATAGCTAACGAGTCCAAGTACGCTGCTTTCAGGATTCAATGCAACGATCCCTGCGATGATTGCAATGGCAAGTACGCCGATGCGACCAACGAGCATGAGTTCTTTGCTTTGCGCTTGTGGGCGTAACCACTTTTTATAAAAGTCTTCAGTAATGACGCTTGAACAAACTAGTAGTTGTGAATCAATCGTACTCATAATTGCCGACAATATGGCCGCGATAAGTAATCCGCCTATCCATGGATTGAAGGCGGCATGTGCTAGATGAATAAACACGGTTTCAGGATTTTCTAGTGGACTCGCGGCAAAGTATAATGTTCCTGCGATACCGGTCGCCAACGCGCCCAATAATGCGATGAGCATCCAGCTCATTGCAATGCGGCGCGAAACAGGAATATCGTCGGCTGAACCAATCGCCATAAAACGTGACAGGATATGCGGTTGACCGAAATAGCCTAGCCCCCAAGCAAGTAGCGATATGAGGCCAATAAAGGTGGTGTTTTCGCTGAATAATGACAGCATAGCAGGATCGAGTGCTTCAAACCCTTGTTGTGTTTCTGGTTGACTAAAAATGGCGATGGGCACAATGAGTAACGCCACTAACATTAAGCAACCTTGGAAGAAATCGGTCCAACTTACCGCAAAGAAGCCACCGACAAAGGTGTAACCCACAATGATGCTCGAGCCAATAATCAATGCGAGTGTGTAATCAAGGCCAAAGACTTTCTCAAACAAAATAGCGCCGCCTACCATGCCAGACGACGCATAGAAGGTAAAAAACACTAATATGGTGACAGCAGAGACTAACTTGAGTATGCCTTTATTATCTTCAAATCGTTTTTCGAAAAAGTCGGGAAGGGTCAGTGCGTTATCGGTAAACTCGGTGTAGATCCGTAATCGCTTGGCGACAAACAGCCAGTTTAACCAGGCACCAAAGACCAATCCGAAACCAATCCAAGCTTCACCTAAACCCCCTAAATAGACGGCGCCAGGTAAACCAAGCAGCAGCCAGCCAGACATATCAGAAGCGCCAACACTTAGTGCCGTTACCGCTGGCCCCATGCCGCGGCCACCTAAAATGTAATCTTCTACAGAATCAGTTGCCTTGTAAGCCCAAAGGCCAATGCCCATCATTAAGGCAAGATAGCCAATGAAGGTAATTAAAATGGGTAATTCAATGGTCATGAGATATATACGCTTTTATCATTTTTTAGTTGTGGCGCTATGCTAGCAGATATTCGAGCATGGGCTCAATAAATGATGGAATTGTGATGTAGATCTAACCAATGGCGCGTAAATAGCACCATTGGTTGTCAAAGGACTAGATGAATGTTTGCTTAATTTCGTTTCTAACGTAATTAAGGTCTTGGATCTCTTCACCAACGAGCAACATATATGCGTTGTCAGTTTCAAATCCCATACCTTTATATTTATTATCGGCAAAAGCTTCTTCTAATACCATTCTGTCTTCTAGCGGTACGATAAATAGGGTGACTTTTCCGTGTTCACCTTGCATCACTAAATGCAGGCTTTTTACCCCTTGAAAATCACAATAGGTACTGTAAAACACTTTACCTGGCTGCTCGGTAAATTGCATATCTCCAATATTACCAAGCGAAGCTAGTTGAAAGTTAACGTCTTGGTATTGGACATTTTTATCAAGATGAAGCGCTTTATCTTCATGATAAACATGTGCCAAAGCATGTTGTCCTAGATCAACAGGCCCCATACGCATTAACGTAAAGGTAATACCCGCTAAGAAGGCCACTGACGCGACCATCGCAAACGCAAATCCTGTTTTACGACGTTGTGCATGGTGATGTTGCAACTGTTGGCGTAATAACAACTTAGCCACCAGATCATCTGGTACATCAATGCTCAGTGCTTTTTCAATTTTGTTATCTAAGCCTTTAAGAGTATTTAAAAAGGCTTCTCTTTCTGCCGATTCCATTGCTGCGTGAAGGAACTCGGGATCTTGGTTATTTGGCTCACCATAAGCTTGGCGGCGAAATTTAAGCTCATCCATTGGATTGACCTCTGATAGTCGGTTGTTCGAGTGCATCCTTCAGTTGGTTTCTTGCTCTAAATAAACGAGTCATAACAGTATTTCGATTAAGATCTAATATCTTTGCTATTTCTTCGCCACTAAAACCACCAATTACTTGCAGTAATAACGGTTCTCGGTATTCAAGTTCCAACTTTGAAATTTGTCTCTGTAATAAATGTTGTTCAGCATGGTCTTCGGTACTGCTTGAAAACGTGTCTTCAATAAACTCTTGTTCAACATCAGAGTAATTAAATTGTTTACGCTCAAAACGTCGTGCATTTTCACGGCGGAGAATGGTAATCAGCCATGCTTTTGCGGCTTTTTCATCTTTTAATGAATCAAGTGAACGCCATGCGCGCAGAAACGTTTCCTGGGTGATATCTTCAGCGATATGTTTATCGCCGCATAGCCAATAGGCATAACGGTATATATCGGTATGAAGTGCCCTGACAAGGCTATCGTATCGTCTTTGTTTGCTAACCATGTCTGAAGAGACCGTGGTGCTCGACTTTTTATTTCGCCAACTATCAAACATTTTTTATTTTTTCTAACTGGATCAATAAAACACAGCTTAACCTTGTTCATCGTCGAATACCAATATGTGGAATCACTAAACAAAGCCAAGAACAAAATAGTGTAAACAGATAGGCTCAAAATAGCGGTAGATTCTGTTACTGATATAAAAATGACGCTCTTAGTGAGCGTCATTTTTTAAATGATGTATTACTCCGTAATCGTTATATCTGCGGGTTGAGTGAATTAAGGGCAGAGGTATTACTCTGTTTATCGTTCATTTTTGTCGTCAAAACGATGTTGAGTAATTGCTTGTAGTCAATATCTGTGGTGTTTTTGCTATAAGCAGATTGCTGCAATGAGGCGATTTCGATAGAAAGCTCCACTGATATATTGGCTATATCTCGCAATGTTATTGGTTGTCCTAAAAGCTCAGAGTAGTAAGCTATTAGTGCGTTGATGACTTTTGTTGGCTCTTTTGCAGCACAACTTTGCTCAAGTAATTTTCGGGCACTGTTATTGATAGTCACTGGATTTCTGTCGTCGCTTTTAGTCGTGCTTACTGCCTGTTTTTTTCTGGCATTGAGCCAAAGCATTAGCGTTAATAACCATAACAACGCAAAACCAGCAGTTAACCAAGGCCAGTAACCTGCAGTGGTTGTTTGAATCGTGTTTGGTGGTTGATGGATGTTCACTGACTCGGCAATTTCCCCTCTCGTGACGACAACCGTACGGGCGGGAAGGGTGGCGTATTGCTGCTGTTTGAGGTGGGGGTTCCACCAAGGGACTTTTATTTCAGGTAGCGTGTAAGTGCCGGCTTTTGTCGCCACTATTGCGGTGGTTTGCGTGAGTTGTGACACCATTTGTTTATCTCGAACAAACGACTTTCGTTGTGCCTTTTCTGGATAAGTTTTTAGCTCAGCAGGTGTTGATAATCGGATGTCGGGCAAGCTGGTCTCATCAGCATTAGACGCTAATAAGCTTATCGTACGAGTAATTGGGTCGCCGACTTTATACTCGACGGGTGTTGTCGGCCAATCTTCTTTTAACACAACTAAATCAGATACTAACCACTGACCTTGATACTCGACAGGCTCAGGGTTGATCAATACGATTGATTTTGGCGCTTGAGTTTGAGTCGGCCGACTTTCATTGAATGAAAACATACCGCCATTGCGTTTGGTTTGTACCAGTACATCTCCAGAAAAACTGGCACCATTGATGGTCAGTTCACCGGGTTGGTCGGCGATAATGGCATAAGCGCGTTCAATGACACGGTAACGCTTGCCATTAACGATTTCATTGCTGTCTTTATCTTCACCCAGTTGCTTGATTTGAGCGCCGTCTAGCACTGGTGCACTAAGCACGCCGCGTTGTAATTCTAGTGCCAGATAAAGCTTCACTCTGTAGGTTAACATTTGGCCGACATAAGCTTCTTCTGAGGATAAGCTCGATCGCATAAAGATATCTTGCATCTGTTGCGGTTGCGACTTTCTATCTACTACCGCAAGGGTAATGGGCGCAGAACTCACGCCTTTAATATTGAAGGCGGGGATGGTGATGTTTCCGCCAAATTTTGGCGATAAAAGCACTTGCCAACGAGTCTCATTTCTCGCATCAAAATTCATGATCTGTTTACTGCGACTGATGCTTGTTCTACCAACGATAAAGTCCTTTAGCAGTGATGAGGTGTTGAGCTCACCACTGTTGAGATCGTCATCAGCAACAACCGTTAGCACCAGAGATTCACCTTCAATTACAGGATTACGGTCAACCGATGCTTGCAAGCTGGTGATTGCATAGGCGGGTGTCGCAGCGGTTAAGGCTACAATTAAGAACGCACATAGATGTCGAATTACCACTGTTGGTTTTCCTTGGTATTAATGCCTTGGCGGCGTCGTTTCTGATATTCAAGCTGCATTTTATTACGGAGTAGTACCTGCGGGTCGTCTGCAATCGCTCTTAATGCTCTTTCCATTTCTGGCGGAAGAGGTTCATCTGAAGGGGTTGTTGGAGCCATTGAGCCTTGTTGTTCATTTTCTTGTTCATCACTTTCAGCTGCGGATTGTTGCGCTTTGGCTTGCTGGCTTTGCTGAGATTCATCTTTCGAATCATCTTTTGAATTTTCGGCTTCCATCGCAGCATCATTATCATTGGGCTGCTCTTTATCTGAGTTTTGCTCAGCGTCCTGCGCAGCCTCTTCATTTTTCTGAGATTCAGCGGATTCATCGCCAGAATCATCTGCAGAATTGGCATCATCAGATTGTTCTTTGTTCTGTTCACTTTGGCCATTTTTAGACTCAGAGCTGCTGTCTTGTGATTGTTTATCACTAGACTCTGAATCGTCAGACTGCTGTTGCTCATCTGACTTTTGGCTGTCATCTCCTTCGCCATTTTGTTTTTGCTGCTCTTGTTGCTGTTGCAGCTCTTTTGCTAGGGCTAAATTTTGCTTAGCGGCGTCCATCTCTGGCGCTTGGTCGAGTGCCTGTTGATAGCGCTTTTCGGCTTTATCATACTGGCCGAGCTGCATGAGCGCATTGCCTTGGTTATAGAGTCCACTAGCAGAGGTATCTTGCTCAAAGCCTGTAAGAGCTTCATCAAATTGACCCGCCTTATAACGGGCGCTGGCTTGCCATTGAGTTTGTTCAAATTGCTCTGCCGCAGCTTGATACTGCTGAGCTTGATAGGCGTTTGATGCTTGTTGATTTTGAGTTTGCCAAAGGTTATCCCAACTATCGGCATAAACGGGCTGGATTGGCTGCATAATGACCATTAACGCAAAGGCACCGATAATGCCGTGTCTGAAGCTAAGCAGAGCGGGGAGTAGTAATAATAGTGCGATGTAGCCGCCCAGATCTTGCCAAACTTCACCCTCTAAATCACTCTCTTTAGTGTCTTTTGTGCTGGCAAGCCATTGCACGAGTTGGGTTACATCTTGACCATCAGCACGAATAGGGATCACAGTACCATTGGCTGACGATGCCAATGTTTGTAGCAATCCATAATCTGTTTTGGCGATGACGACTTGATTACCGTTATCACGCAATAGTTGACCATTGGGCAGTTGAATAGGAGCACCTTGTTCACTGCCAAAAGCCAGAATACCTAGGCGGTAGGAACTGCCTTTTAAGACGGATTGTGCTCGATTAAGTTGCGAGCTGGAAATACCATCGGTAAAAAGCACAATATCACCACGAACATGCCCTCCCTGAATTAACAATGACTTGGCATGCTCTAGCGCGACTTCAACATTAGAGCCTTTAACGGGCATGATACTTGGCGTTAACGTCGGCAATAGGTTCAATAAGGTAGCTTTATCACGTGTTAATGGACTAATGGTAAAGGCATCACCGGCATAAGCGATTAGGCCAGTTTCACCTTCTACTACCGTCTCAATCAGATCTGTGGCTCGGTATTTTGATTGGGTTAGTCGATTCGGTGATAGATCGTTAGCATACATAGATAACGACATATCCATAACTATGACTCGACCTTGAGCCGATTCATAGACTGGTAGCGCCGTTTTTTCCAATGCGGGACCCGATAGCGCAAGCACTGCAATTAACCAAGCAAATGCAAGATAGAAAACATTACGACTTTGCTTTCTCTCAGTACTGCCGAGTAATACGTTGGCAAGGTGAGGTGCAATATATTGGTTCCAACTGGAACTGGCACCTTGTTTTTTCTTAATAAAAAGCAGCAGAATGACAAGTGGAATGATCGCCAAAAACCACTCAGGGCGTAAAAAATGCATGGCTAATGGCCTCCCGATGGCTGTTTAGGCTTAAGACTAAAAATAGATAATTGGCCAATACTTTTAAATATTGAAAGTAATAATGCCAAGCCCAAAGGCCAGTAGAAAAGCTCCGATTGTGGGCGATAACTTAATTGCTCTCGGCTAATGGGTTCTAGGTTGTCAATCTCTTGATAGATACGTTCAAGTTCTTCGGCATTTCGCGCGCGAAAATAGGTACCGCCCGTTTTAGCGGCAATCTGTTTAAGCTGCGGCTCATCTAAATCCATCGAAGGGTTAACACGTTCTTTACCAAAAAGAGTGCGACGCTCCATCACTTCAGCTCCTACGCCAATGGTATAGATAGTGATCCCTCTTTTAGCGGCTATTTCAGTTGCTTTTTCTGGCGATATTGTACCGGCATTATTAGCGCCATCAGTAAGTAAGATAAGCACTCTATTACTCTCGTCTACTTGATCGAATCGTTTAACCCCTAGAGCAATCGCTTCACCAATGGCGGTTTGCCTGCCGACTAAGCCAATTTCCGCTTCATTCAGATACTGCGCTACAGTGCGTCTATCTTGGGTGAGAGGGGACTGCAGGTAAGCATGATCCGCAAACAAGATAAGCCCTATGCGATCCCCTTTTCGACGTTCAATAAACTGGCTAACCACATGTTGGATAAGTGTGAATCTGTCGGTGGCTCTGCCGTCGATGACCATATCTTCTATCTGCATGCTGCCAGATAAGTCAACGGACAACATTAAGTCACGCCCTTTACTGGGCAGCTCTATCGGTTCACCCATCCATAATGGCCTTGCAACGGCGATAACCAATAATACCCACAAGATCCAATAACCTTTCTTTGTACTCGGCGTTATTTTAACAGGTAGGTTTTGGGACTCGATATCACTTCCTGGAAGATAAAGGTGACCCCCCAGCTTAACTTGTTGCTGCTGTTTTCTAAAAAGAAGTGGCAGTGGTAATAATAGTAATAACCATGGCAGCGCTAGTGTTAACATTATTTAGCCTCCATATTGACGGCTAAGGCAGCGTCAAGCCGTTTCGAATCAAGCGGAAGAGCGCTTTTTAGCCAATGTTCTGCACTTTGTTTTAATGCTATCGCTTGTGATTGAGTCAGCTCTGTACGCTGATAACTCAATTTAAGCAGTTCACATAATTCAACCGGGGGGGAGTTCACTTGCGCTGTAAGCCAAGCATACCAATGAGTGCCCGATAAGCCTGCAACCAATGAACGGTCGCAATAGCTCATTGCTGCCCGTTTTAATATTTCACTGACATTGGTGATGTATTGTGCCGTGCTCGGATCCAGCTTTGCGAGCTCCACTAATGCTGCTCTTTTAGCTGCGGTGTGCTGCCGGCGTTTTCTGAGGTAAATAAAAGCTGCAGCGACAGATATCAACACGACAAGTAGCAAGAGCCAGTATCCATAAGCCAGCGGCCAAAGCCCAATTTCTGTCGGGGTTTGAATATCTTGTAGTGATGCTAAAGCAGGATTTGCTGCTGGAGTTTGCACAGCCATTTATCGTAATGCTCCCAATTGTTGATTTAGGCGTTGTCCAGCATCAATAACACGGGTTTCAACATTAATTTTTTGCATCATGTCAGTGAATACCGATTTAATTTGCTGTTGATTCTTGAGCCAATGCTCATAGCTGTGTCTATCGATGATGCGCTCTTTACTGCCGTCCTTTACGGGGAGCTGAAAGTGTTTCGGCAAGGTCAAATTACCTTCTCGTAAAGGATCTGTAATGAGAAAAGCGCCCATATCACAATGACGTTTCAGGTCGGACAGCATCGCCAAACAGGCTGGGGTAAAATGGCTTCCGTCTGAGACTATCCAGATAAGAGAGCCTGGCTTGGCGAGACGCCGCAGTCGTTGGCATGCTTTTAACATGTGATCGGGTTCAGATCCCTGAACCGACAGGGCATCTAATTGACGTTGATGCAGGTGTTTAATGGCTGAGACAAGTTGCAAAATACCCTGCTGTCGGCTTCTTGGTTTCAACTCTATGTGTTCTTGCTCTGTCGCGATAACCGCACCGAGTCGGTCGCCATGTAAAATGGCATTCCACCCGAGCGTGGTGGCGACGTGCGCCGCTTGCACCGATTGCAGTAGCAAGCTTGAGCCAAAGTACAGGCTATGGCTTAAGTCGAGCAATATCAGGATAGGGCGCTCACGCTCTTCGACAAATAATTTCGTATGAGTTTTGCCTGTTCTGGCGGTTACGCGCCAGTCGATAGTGCGTACGTCATCACCGCTTTGGTATTGACGAACTTCAGCAAACTCCATCCCACGGCCTTTGATCGCGCTCGCTCGATGTCCGGCTAAGTTTGCTCTTGCCTTGGACCGTTTCTCAGGCAACGCCCGCGCAATACGTTGACAAGCAAGTAGCTCTTTTTCGTTGATGTTGATGCCATCCGCAAAAAGAGGCAGCTCTGAATTGACCATTAAGGAACCGCAACTTGAGAAAGAATATGGTTGATCACATCGTCGGCAGACACGCCGTCAGCTTGCGCTTGGTAGCTCAGCAATAATCTATGGCGCAATACATTGGGTGCCACAGCTTGAATATCTTCAGGTGAGACAAAATCACGTTCATATAAATAAGCACGGGCTCTGGCGCAACGCTCAATCGAAATGGTTGCGCGCGGGCTAACACCATACTCAAGCCAACTTGCTAGCTCAGGGCTATAAGCGGCTGGCTGGCGAGTTGCCATTACAATGTCGACAATATATTTTTCTAGCGGTTCAGCAAGATAGATCTGTAAAGCCTGCTCTCGCGCTGCAAAAATATCGGCTTGAATAATCGGCGTCACTTTCGGCACTTCTTTCTTTAGTGCTTCATTACGGGAAAGACGTAAAATTTCAAACTCAGTTTCAGCACTTGGATAATCAAGATTTAAGTGCATTAAGAAACGGTCTAATTGCGCTTCTGGTAGTGGGTAAGTCCCTTCGTTTTCAAGAGGGTTTTGGGTTGCCATAACCAGAAACAGTTCGGGCAGTGGATAGCTATTTTTACCGACAGTGACTTGGCTTTCGGCCATTGCTTCAAGCAACGCTGACTGCACTTTTGCGGGGGCGCGGTTTATTTCATCAGCGAGAATTAAATTATGGAATATGGGGCCCGCTTCAAATTCGAAGGTTGCCGTTTGGGCGCGATATATATCCGTGCCTGTAAGATCGGCGGGCAGTAAATCTGGGGTAAATTGAATCCGATGAAAATCTCCCTCTACACCCTCACACAATGCTTTGACTGCGCGGGTCTTTGCAAGGCCAGGAGGACCCTCTACAAGCAGGTGTCCATCGGCAATGAGCGCGATGAGTAAATTCTCAGTTAGTGTCGGCTGTCCGAGAATAACGGTATTTAGGTATTCGCGTAGTGCGTGAAATCGGCTCAAAGGCATGATGGTACTCAATTTATTATGTATAGATACTATGGACAATCTCTATGGTAAATAATTCCATTGGGTTTTGGCTAGTGTTAAAAAACAAACAAGTGTTTAAAACTTTTCATTTAAAAGTTAGAATCAGATCACACTTTAATGGTCAGACCTGTTTGTCGAATATTAGACAGGTTTCTCAGGGATATAATAAAGCGAGCAACTTCAATGGTTAGCGACGCAGAACAAGAGGGTGGAAAATGAGTAAAAGACAGCAAGTCACTAACGCTAGAGGCGAACGAATCGCGATTGTATCGGGATTACGGACGCCATTTGCTAAACAAGCCACCGCATTTCATGGCGTATCAGCGTTAGATATGGGCAAAATGGTTGTTAATGAACTAATTTCACGTTCAGAACTTGATCCCAAGTTAATTGAACAACTGGTATATGGTCAGGTTGTGTTAATGCCAGCTGCGCCCAATATCGCACGTGAAATCGTTTTAGGCACTGGCATGGATGTGAGTACCGATGCCTATAGTGTGACTCGCGCCTGTGCGACCAGCTTTCAGTCAACGGTCAACGTTGCCGAGTCAATCATGACTGGCAATATGGAGATCGGTATTGCTGGTGGAGCAGACTCTTCTTCTGTTGTACCCATTGGTGTTTCGAGAAAGCTCGCACATGCACTCGTGGACCTTAATAAAGCGCGTACCTTTAGTCAGAAACTGTCTATTTTTCGCCGTTTAGGCTTGAAAGATTTGCTTCCTGTACCGCCTGCTGTCGCAGAATTTTCGACGGGATTGTCAATGGGGCAAACGGCTGAGCAGATGGCGAAGACCTATAACATTAGCCGTGCAGATCAAGACGCATTGGCACATCGCTCGCATACATTAGCGACCGAAACGTGGAACGCTGGCAAACTGGCCCAAGAGGTTATGACTGCCCATGTGCCTCCTTATAAAGGATTTATTGACCGCGATAATAATATCCGTGAAAACTCTACGCTTGAGTCTTACGCAAAATTACGTCCAGCATTTGACCGTAAACACGGCTCAGTGACGGCAGCAACGAGCACGCCATTAACTGATGGTGCATCTGCAGTATTGCTTATGAGCGAAGGCAGAGCCAAGGCCTTGGGTTATACGCCTATTGGTTACATAAAGAGTTATGCGTTTACTGCGATTGATGTGTGGGAAGACATGCTAATGGGCCCATCTTACGCGACGCCAATGGCGTTACAGCGTGCAGGAATGGAGCTAGAAGACCTTACACTTATTGAGATGCATGAAGCATTTGCTGCCCAAACATTAGCCAACATGCAGATGTTCGGCTCGAAGAAATTCGCCGCAGAAAAGCTAGGTCGTAACCGTGCTATTGGTGACATTGATATGAGTAAATTTAATGTATTGGGTGGTTCTTTAGCTTATGGACATCCCTTTGCAGCAACAGGTACGCGACTTATTACCCAAGTTTGTCATGAACTTAAACGCCGTGGTGGCGGAACGGGTCTCGCAACAGCATGTGCTGCGGGTGGTTTAGGTGCTGCAATGATAGTTGAAGTGGAGTAACTCAAATGGAAAAGACATTTAATTTAGATCGTCGAGAAGACGGTATTGCCATTCTGACGATGGATGTGCCAGGCGAGACAATGAACACGCTACGTAGTGAATTTGGCCCAGAGATCAGCGAAATACTTGCTGAGATCAAAGCTGACAAAAGTATCAAGGGCTTAGTACTTGTCTCAGGCAAAAAAGACTCTTTTGTGGCGGGTGCCGATATCTCTATGTTGGCTGCGTGTGAAACGGCGATGGATGCGAAGTTGCTCTCTCAGCAAGGGCATGTGGTCTTTAATGAGCTAGAAAATTTAAATATACCCGTTGTTGCAGCAATAAACGGTGCTTGTTTGGGCGGTGGTTTAGAGCTTGCGCTAGCATGTCATCAACGAGTCTGTAGCCTCAATGGCAAAACGATGATGGGCGTACCTGAAGTACAGCTTGGTTTGCTTCCTGGGGGCGGTGGTACTCAGCGATTACCGCGTTTAGTCGGGATCACTACCGCCTTGGATATGATGCTTACAGGTAAGCAAATTCGACCTAAGCAGGCATTGAAAATGGGCTTGGTTGATGATGTTGTTCCTGAGTCAATTTTGATGCGCACTGCAATTGAGATGGCATTAGCGGGCAAACGTTCTGCGAAAAAGAAAAAGCAGTCATTGATTAATAAAGTGCTTGAAGGCACTAGCGTTGGTCGTAATATTATTTTTGACCAAGCTGGCAAGCAAGTCGCTAAGAAGACACAAGGTAATTATCCTGCGCCTGCAAAGATCATTGATTGTGTTCGTCAAGGTATGACTAAAGGTTTAATCAAGGGACTAGAGGTGGAAGCAAGCCACTTTTCAGATCTGGTTATGTCTAACGAGTCTGCAGCGCTTAGAAGTATTTTCTTTGCCACTACTGAGATGAAAAAAGAGACCGGCGCGGGTGATGTTAAACCACGTAAAGTAAAAAAAGCGATGATACTGGGTGGCGGTCTAATGGGTGGCGGTATTGCTTCGGTTACAACAACCAAAGCAAAAATTCCAGCTCGAGTAAAAGATATCAGCGAAACCGGTTTGAGCAATGCATTGTCTTATGCTTATAAATTGCTGGATAAAGGGGTTAAGCGTCGTCATATGACACCAGCTGCTCGCGACAACTTAATGGCATTGATGACCACAACGACTGAATATAAAGGTATTAAAGATGCCGATATCGTTGTTGAGGCCGTATTTGAAGATCTTGCTCTTAAACATCAGATGGTGAAAGATGTTGAACGAGAGTGCGGTGAAAACACTATTTTCGCTTCCAACACCTCATCTTTGCCTATTGCTCAAATTGCGGAAGCTGCAAGTCGACCTGAGAATGTTATCGGTCTGCACTATTTCTCTCCGGTAGAAAAAATGCCATTAGTCGAAGTGATTGCACATAAGAAGACTTCTGCTGAGACGATAGCAACCACCGTTGCGTTTGCGCGTAAACAGGGTAAAACCCCCATTGTTGTGCAAGACGGCGCTGGCTTTTACGTCAACCGAATATTGGCGCTTTACATGAATGAAGCTGCGCAGCTGCTATTAGAAGGGCAGAGTGTAGAGCATTTAGATAAGGCTCTGGTTAAGTTTGGTTTTCCCGTCGGTCCAATGACGTTACTCGATGAAGTCGGTATTGATGTTGGCGCTAAGATTTCCCCTATATTGGAAGCAGAACTCGGCGAGCGCTTTAAAGCACCTGCCGCGTTTGATAAGTTATTAGCCGATGATAGAAAGGGCCGTAAAAATGGCAAAGGTTTCTATCAATACGGTAGTAAAAAGAAATCTAAAGAGGTCGACAGTAGCGTATATACCGTGCTTGGTTTAACGCCAGCTCAAAATAATGATGCTAATGAAGTGGCGCAACGATGCGTCGTGCAGATGCTGAACGAAGCGGTTAGGTGTTTAGATGAAGGGATAATCGCTTCAGCTCGTGATGGCGATATAGGCGCTATATTTGGGATCGGTTTCCCACCATTCTTAGGCGGTCCTTTCCATTATATTGACACTCTAGGTCCTGCTAAACTCGTTGAAATTCTATCGGCTTACCAATCTAGATTTGGCGACCGATTTGAACCAGCAGAGAGACTGAAACAGATGGCAAGCGAACAGAGTTTCTTTTTCAAGTAAGTTTTAAAAAGCGTCAAAAAATTAACAAGGCGGCTACATTTGGCCGCTTTGTTTTACTTCAGTGACAATAAATTGACTAAAAAACACTCACCCCTCTGCTGGTTTGACTATATAATAGGTGCCGAAATAGATATTCAGGTATGGACGCTGACTTATTTGATGTGGGGTGTAGGTAAGTGGTATTCACAATCGTATTGGTATTAGTTTTTTCAGGTTTGTTGTTAGGCTATACAGCGTTTAAAGCCGGGTTACCTGTCAAACGATGGGCTTTTGCTGGGGTTTTGTTTGGCCCTGCCGCTTATCCTTTGTTTAATTCGCATAAGCAACTGGCATACAAAAAAGCCATGGGGAAACAATCTTTTTGGTTAGAGATTTGAATTTTTAGAATCTGTATCTTATACAGAGAAACTAAAAAGGAGCATAAGCTCCTTTTTTTGTCTGTGTAATTTTAGATTCTTGTATCTAAAACTAGCTCCACCAACCTTTTGCGGTAACGATTTCCAAATGCAGTAGCCCTTCAGGAAGCTGTATTTTTTTACGTGAAGGCTTTTTTAGCCCTAACATCTGCATCAAAGAAATAAGCATGGTCGTTCTCCTTAGGCGTTAAACGGGGTGTACTAGTTCCACCAACCTTTAGCTGGAATGACTTCAAGATGATTTAACCCTTCTGGAAGTTTAACTTTCTTACGAACAGGTTTGCCCAATCCAAGTGCTTGCATTAATAAATCAAACATAATTATTCCCCTTTTATGCCGCTGCTTGGTTAATGAACTTAATATGTGGAACGCCAGCTGTTAGTAGCGGCTTAAACTTAATATGTGGAACGCCAGCAGTTTGTAGCGGCTTGAACTTAATATGTGGAACACCTGCTGTTTGTAGTGGCTTAAACTTAATATGTGGGACACCCGCTGTTTGTAGCGGCTTAAACTTAATGTGTGGAACGCCCGCAGTTTGTAGCGGCTTAAACTTAATATGTGGAACGCCCGCAGTTTGTAGCGGCAAACTTAATATGTGGAACGCCCGCAGTTTAGCGGCTTAAACTTAATGTGTGGAACGCCCGCTGTTTGTAGCGGCTTAAACTTAATATGTGGAACGCCGCAGTTTGTAGCGGCTTAAACTTAATATGTGGAACGCCCGCTGTTTGTAGCGGCTTAAACTTAATATGTGGAACGCCCGCAGTTTGTAGCGGCTTAAACTAATGTGTGGAACGCCCGCTGTTTGTAGCGGCTTAAACTTATGTGGAACGCCCGCAGTTTGTAGCGGCTTAAACTTAATATGTGGAACGCCCGCAGTTTGTAGCGGCTAAACTTAATGTGGAACGCCCGCAGTTTGTAGCGGCTTAAACTTAATATGTGGAACGCCCGCAGTTTGTAGCGGCTTAAACTTAATGTGTGGAACGCCCGCAGTTTGTAGCGGCTTAAACTTAATATGTGGAACGCCCGCTGTTTGTAGCGGCTTAAACTTAATGTGTGGAACGCCCGCTGTTTGTAGCGGCTTAAACTTAATGTGTGGAACGCCCGCAGTTTGTAGCGGCTTAAACTTAATATGTGGAACGCCAACAAGAGTAATAGCTTGCTCTTTATATAGCAGATAGTCCTTATCGTATTTTGTCACAAGGGTGTGGCTTGACGCCATCGCTGGAAGTGAACATGCGAATGCAACAGAAGCAACTAATCCATTAATTATCTTTTTCATTTTAAACCTTTTCATAGTTTCAGTCTTTTTGACTATTGAAAAGGTTATTGCAGATGTCGTGCCAATGTTCTAATTGTTGTTGAGTTTAAGTATTGTTTAGGGATATGGCTTTTAATGGGTTTGAGTTTGTATCATTTCGTAGCAGGGTTGTGAATTCAGATTCTGTTACTGCTTTACTAAATATGTAACCTTGGATCTCTTCACATTTGAGTGCTCGAAGAATACTCAGTTGAGACGCTTCTTCAACCCCTTCACCAACCACTGAAAGCCCCATGTTATGGGCGATAGTGATGATTGAATCGACCATTTTTAAATCGCGGTCGGATTTGTCGATATCATCGACAAATGCTTTATCAATTTTCAAGGTATTAATCGGGAATCGTTTTAAATATGATAGTGATGAGTAGCCTGTACCAAAATCATCTAAGGCTAAACTAACACCCATTTTTGATAACTGTTGCATTACTTTTATCGCTTTTTCTGGCTCACTAATCACGGTGCCTTCCGTTATTTCAAGCTCCAAATTGGCAGCGGGGAGTTGAGTGAGACGTAAAATTGACTCTATACGCTGTTGAAGATCGGGTAACGCGAATTGCTTTGATGATAAATTAACGGCTACGCGACCATTAAATAGTCCTAATGAGCGCCATTTTTGCGCAGCAAAACAAGCTTTCTTTAATACAATATCACCAATCTCAACGATAAGGCCGTTCTCTTCAGCTAATGGAATAAAGCTGTTTGGTGGTATTAGTCCATGTTGTGGATGATTTAGTCTAACAAGGGCTTCCATGCCTGCCATATGACCAGTCTTTAAATCGACTTTAGGCTGGTAGTAGACTTCAAATAAATCATCTTTTATAGCTTCACGGATCAGGTTTTCAACTTCGAGTTGTCTAATAGCATTCTTGTTTAGTGATTCTGAATAGAACTGGTAACGGTTTCCGCCGCCTGATTTTGCGTGATACATAGCAATATCCGCTTTTCGAAGTAATGCTTGCTCGTTTTGATCATCTTCAGGGTACAACACAATGCCGATACTGACGCCAACCACGACTTTTTCTGCTGACAGTTGAAACGAAGTTTCAAATGCGTGGATGACTGTCTTGGCGATAACAGCACTTACACCTATATCGGGATTCTTATCTATCAATATAGCGAATTCGTCACCGCCTAAACGGTAAATACTGGTGTGGTCGGGTACAGCGGCTTGTATTCGCTCGGAAACTAATATGAGTAGTTCGTCCCCAACTTGATGACCCAATGAATCGTTAATCTTTTTAAAATTATCCAAATCCAAAACCATCAAAGTATGGTGGGAATCTCTTTTAACTAAGTTACCCAGCGTGACCATCAGGTTGGAGCGGTTCGGAAGGTTAGTCAACAGATCGTTATTGGTCAGTTTTCTGAGCTCTTCCTCTTGTTGTTTTCTGCGACTGACATCTGAGAATACACCGACATAATGCGATAGCTCACCTTGTTCGTCATATATCGCATCAACGGTCAGTTCCATCAAGAAGCTAGTACCGTTGCCTCTGGCTGATTCGACTTCGTTACTCCAACGACCCTGTTGTTTTAAGATAGAGCGGATTTGCTCTGAGTAACTGTCGGGGTATAAGTCAAAGTTGAATAGGGTACCAATGAAGTCCTTCTTGCTTAGCATTGATAGATCGCAGCAAGCTTCGTTAACCTCTACGAAATTGAAATCACTATCTAAGATGAACATACCTTCAGAGATATTTTGAATCGCTCGTTCAAATAAGCGAAGTTGTTCTTCAGCTTGTTTGAAGTTATTAATATTCTTAATCGTTCCTGTCATTCGCAGTGCATTATCATTCTCATCGCGTTCAACAATCTTAGCGCGGTCTAAAATCCATACCCAGTCGTCAGATTTACCTTTGACGCGATATGCTGCCTCAAAATGATCGGTTTCACCATAGAAGTGTTTGTTTAGCGCATCACGGACGCGAGTTTGATCCATCGGATGGATATTACTCTCTTCCCCCTTTTGTCCTGAGCGTTGTCCATCTCTTGGGAACTCTAGCGATCCCCAGATATTAGAGCGATAGATTTGACCCGTTTCAATATCCCAATCCCACATCTCATCGCCACTGCCCCAGAGTGATAGTTTTAAGCGCTCTTCACTTTTGGCTATCTGTCTTTGAATCTCACGTCGTTTTAGGGATATTTTAATTATGGTTATCGACATTAATAGGGCAACAGTAAAATAGATTATCTTTGCTGGGAGTGATAACCACCAAGGGGGGGTTATCTCAATAAGTAAGTTTTTCTCTGCGCCTTGTTTACCAGAGATAGGATCAATAGCATAAACTGAAAACTCGTAATCACCGGGAGATAAATTGGTATAAGTTGCTGAGTTTATGCCTTTTGAATTGATCAATGCATCAGAAAGGCCTCGCATCTGGTAGATGTAATTAATATCTTGCAATGGGCTGTTAGGGCTGTTAAAAGTGAGTGTAAATGGGTAGTCAGAGTACTTAAGCTTGATTTTTTCAGTTTTACCAATTTGGTTTTTAAGTATATTTCCACTAGGGCTTTCTGGGATGTTAAAAATCGAAAGTTCATTTAATGTGACAGTTGGTGATTTGTGATTAGATAAGTAATCGTTTAACGTACTTAATGAGATTAGACTTACTCCAGAAATACCACCAATATAAATATTATCATTTTTCTTTAAAATAGCATGAGTATTATATTCATCTTGAATACCAAGTTCTTGAACTAAAATGTATTGATTGCCATTGTTTTTATTTTTTATAATAACTTCACTAACTGATGACGCGATAACGATGTTTTCATCTTGGGTGATTGAAAATATAGGTTTGTTATTGTTGTAGACTTCTTCTACTGTATTATTGTTTTTAGTTATCTTTTTTAAACTAGAACCAGTACCAAATAGTATATCTCCATCAAAAGTATCAATACTGAGTACCATCTGTTTTGTGTAAAGCGGGGTGACTAAATCATTTGAAAATTTAAACAATCCACCTTGAGTCGCTATCAATAGATTATTATTATATTCCTTAATATCAAACACAGGGTTGCCTTCATCAACAACATATTCTTGCACAAAACCTGTATTGATATCGTATTGTATAACGGTTCCTGAAGTTGAACCAACAAAAATACTTTCACCGTCTTTTTTAGCCTTTGCAATGAAAAACATTCCATCTATTATAGTTGCTATAACACCCGTTGCAGTGTCTAATGAAATTAAACCTTTTGCATTCGCTATATATATAAGATGGCCAATCTTAACTGCTGATTTAGGCCCTTTTACTTTTGAGTCATACTCGGAAATTATATTTAACTGCGAATCATATATGCGAATGATAGGATCGTCCGCTGTGATAATAACTTCAGTGGTGTTGTTGGGTGATATAGACCAAACATTCCCACCATCAATAAATTTCGTTTGAACTAAGTTATTACTATCATCAATGATTAAAAAACCATTGTTTTGATTTGATATAAATGTTTTAGTGCGGCCTCTGATTACTCTTGGGTACTCTAGGTTTTTTTTAGATGACTTTACATTACCTATTAATATTGGCTTTTCAATGTTATCTATATTGAAAATGGAACCATTATTTAAACCTAGATTGTAATCAGGTTTCTTCGAGATACTTGAGTATGCAGGCGTGATAAGTTTGCTTGATAAACCGTTACTGTATTTTAGTACCCCTTTGCTATTGAAAAATAATAAGTCATCATTAATAACTTTCATTGCAATAGTGTCTTTAGTTATTTCCGTTATTCTGTTGGTGACTGAGAATATACTTCCGTGATAATTCCTAATGAACATTTCGTTTTTAAAGAATAAAATATCTTTTATGAAGCCAAAACTTCCAGTGTATTTGTTCTTGATGGATAGTTTTTTATTACTTAGCTCATTTAATATATATATAGAGTTTTCTGTGCTAATAAAAATATTATTGTTATTTTCATATATGGTCCATACAGCTTGATTTAGCTCAAAGCCTAGCTTTATAGAAGAGACTATTTTGTCTTGTATTGGGTCGTATACGGATAAACCTTTATCTGTTCCAATGAACATCGACCCAGATTGACTAATATAAAGACTGCGTATAAAAGCACTGGCCAGCTCGTTTCTCTTTGATGGAAAGTAGTGGCGGAAGGTTTTACCATCGTATCTATTTAGCCCATTAAATGTTCCAACCCAAACGAACCCATCAGCATCCTCAACGATGGATGTAACGTTACTTTGAGATAGTCCTTCAGGTACACCTAGAGAGACAGAGTTTAGCGTGAATGCTAAAGAAGGCTGCATCGACGAGAAGAGCAGGAACAAAAATAGTGTAACTTTTAGCAGTGTCTTAGGCATATTTATTATTTTATTTTTAACCAATGTCTTAAGGCAACAGTATCTAATGCTCACTTTTTCAGAAAGTGACGTCATTGTCAAAAGTCTTCGTGCATTTCGTAGCTAATTATCATTACTCACATCCTTTCAGTATGATATATGTCCACTTTGTGTTTTTTTATTGTCTAAACGGGTTAACTTTAATGTTTCTCCGTTTAGACATTCCGTTTCTCATCGTTTCACTGTTTACCCAATATGCCGCGCTTTAGTAATCAAATTGTTCAGCTTTGAGTTTGAATGCACGGAGATCTAGGATCATATTATCGGACTTTAGCTGCGCTTGATCTTGATGGGACTCACCCGTGCTAAAGAGGACCAGTCGGTCACAATGTTTAGTCCGCATCTTCTTCATTATAAACTTGATTAAATCAGAGCGAGTTAACGTCTTTATTTGCTCTACAACATTTTCCCTTTGGTTAAAGGCATAGTCTTTGTTACCTATGCTAGACCAGTAACGTTGACTGCGCGTTTTAAGATTCGCATCATGTTCCATGACTTGGTTCACAAGGCCGGTTTTAGTTGATTCCCATTGCTCATTGGTGATTTGTAATATTGCATAGGTAAAATCTGCAATGAACTCGTCTATCGCCTGCAATAGAACCTGTGGTCCAGAGTTCGGTGATTGAATATAAAAAATAATACCAGGGTATCGATTCAGAGGCAGATAACCCGTGCCGACCATATAACCCAACTGTTTTTGCGTTCTTAACTCATGAAAAAACGTAGATGACATAGTGTGGTTTAGCAAGCTAAACAGCGCCATATTTTCTGGTGTCGCAGTATCAGATTGGTAGTAGACAATAATGCCACTGTCTTGATGAGAGGCTGAAACTTCTCTCAACAATGTGCCTTTATTTGAGAGGTCGATAAGCTCCCTTGAAGACTCTGAACTTGGGGAGGTGACCAAGGATAAAATTCTATTAAGCTTACAACCTAAGGCCTTAGCTTCACTTTCCAGCCAGTCGCCATAAACCAAACCTTCTAAATGTATTTTTTCATAGAAACTTTTAACATGTGCATGTAAGTCTTCTAACGTGATCTCTTCAAGTAACTCAGCCATCCGAGCGGGTTCAAAACTGCGCTTTTGCAGCGTTACCGTTAAACTGGTAAATAGCTGGGATATTGGCTTAGCTTGAGTATGATTATACCAGCTGCGTAAGATCTGCTTTTTTATCAATTCAAAGCGGTTCTGAGTAAACTTGCGCTCGCGTGCTTTTTCAATAACAAGTGAGAGCAGTGCTTCTTGTTTGCCAGAAAAACCGGTCAAATGTAAGGTGATCCCACCTTGATGAGGATAAATGTTGTAGCTCAGGCCTGCGACCTCTGCTTGATAGGTATACTCGGTGAGGTAATCAAGCAGCATTTCTACATACAGTCGTGTTAATGCAGCATGTTTGGGTGATGCAGCAGCTTGAGCTGAGTCCAAGGAAAGATAGAGATGCCCTTTGGGCACGTTAAATTCATCATCTTTTTTATGCCAAATTCGATAGCCAGGTTCTT
This sequence comes from Shewanella sp. Choline-02u-19, assembly GCF_002836205.1. Lineage (NCBI taxonomy): Bacteria > Pseudomonadati > Pseudomonadota > Gammaproteobacteria > Alteromonadales > Shewanellaceae > Shewanella > Shewanella sp. Choline-02u-19. The sequence continues at coordinate 2,007,019 of NZ_PJBE01000013.1, read as the reverse complement.
GTGATACCACTAGTGGTACTGGCCCGTTACTTTTATCTGTTCTTGCGACGCAATGGTCAATAATGAACGGGTTAGGCGAGGGTAAGGTGAGTTCGGAGCGCACTTTAGGTGCTAACCAACGAGTGATATCTTCCGTGGCAATTTTACGGATCTGATACGGTGAGTGATACCAAGCGGCTTGTTTATCGGTCTCTAACTCAGGAGCAATAAGTTGTAAGCGCATATTAGTCGGAGTCATCATCGCTAATAACTGCTGGGTTTCGATAACATCAAGACCATCCATGCGGTAATCACCAAAAACCACATCTTCAACATCATAATGATGCATGTTGATGCTCAGATGACTTGCCAAATCCAGTGCCTTAACTTGTTCCTGATATTGAAAAGCAACTTTGAGTAAAGCAGCCCTTTCTTTGTATCGCCAGTCGCTTAACCCTGTCTCTCTGATTAAAGTAATGTACTCAAAAGTACAATCAATAACGTCTTTAAGCTTGTTCAACCCTAGATCTGTAAGTTGGATACTAATATTATAATCTTTGAAATTGTAACCGTTTACACCACCGCCAGCCGATAAGTTGTTGGCTAGTCCTCGTTCTTTTAAATAGGAGAGCAAGCTACCTTTGCCTTCGTAACCTAGAAGGTGACTAATAAATGTCAAAGGCTTACGCTTATAAAAGCGTTCAAGCGCAGGCAAAGCAAACGTAATCGCAATTCGTCGCTGTTCTTTGAGAGGAACGATGTTGATTTTTGCTTGTAATTGTTCTGCTAGATAAATTGGGGTATCTGGATATTGAGTAGGTTCTGGATGGTGGGTAATCGCAGCAAAATAAGTGTGAGCAAGCTTGGCCAAATCATCCAAAGAGGTGGGAGCCACAATGCATAATGTCATAATGTTAGCACTGTACTTTTCGTTATAAAAAGCGATTAACTCCTCTCTCAAGTTTTGTTGTTCGCCAGCCAATGTTTCTAGGTTACCCACTGAAAACTTGGAAAAGGGATGAGCCGGGTTAACCGTTTCTTTTTGCACCTGATAGACGCGTCGAATATCGTCTTTTAACTTCATACTGAATTCAGATTCGATAGCATGACGCTCGCGATCAACTAACGCTACATCAAATAATGGTGCGATGAAAAATTGACTAAAACGGTCGAGCGAAGCTTCAAATTGTGCGGCGTTGATGCTATAAAAAAAATTAGTGTGCTCAGTGCCAGTCCAGGCATTATTACTTCCGCCATGCTGGTTGATAAAGGCTGAGTATTCTCCTGAGTCAGGGAATTTTTCAGTACCAAGAAAAAGCATATGTTCAAGAAAATGTGCCATACCAGGACGAGCAACCGGGTCGTCAAAATGACCTACGGCCACAGCCATTGATGCTGCCGCTTCTGTTGACTGGAGGTCTTCAACCAATAATACCGATAACCCATTTTCTAAGGTGATATTACGGTACTTGCGATGGTCATTTGGGCTGGTGATAACTTTTTTGTTTTTTGGCAAAAGCATGGCTCCAATTGATCGAACAGCATCTAACCTAGATACTTACTTTAGTAATCACTTGTCGATAAAGCACGTAAAAAACCAATTTACATCTCTTGGTCGGCTTGTGGGATTGAGTCGATAGGCTAGCGATGTAAATGATTCTAGGTTGCTGTAATAATGTAACTTGCCATTATTTCTACTTATCTTCAAACACAAGATCTCCAAACGGTAAAATAATCTGTCGTTTGGCTGATTTTGGTTCAATTTGATGTTCAATTAACCTTTTGACTCTTTTATGGTTAGTATCTTAAAATCACCACAAGTTATATTCGACTAATTAATAACTAAAAAACGGTATGTTGCTGTTAAGATTCAGACTACAATTAGTTAATAAGAATAAAAAGTTGGGAGTAGCAAAGCGGTATGCAGCTATTTTTAATGCGACATGGTGAAGCGGGCTTTAATGCTCATTCAGATCGAGAACGCACATTAACGGATACTGGTCGCCAGCACACAGGCTTGATGAGTAATTGGCTAGGACAGAGCGTTACTGAGTTTGATTTAGTGCTTGTCAGTCCGTATCTGCGAGCGCAACAAAGTTGGCAAGAAATGCATCAGCATTTTCCTGAACCTCGTCAATGGTTAACATTAGATGAACTGGTACCTTCGGGAGACCCTGCGACAGTTGCGGAAACCGTCCTTGCTTATGCTGAACATTATAAAGCTGAAAATGTATTGGTTTTGGCACATATGCCACTGTTAGGCTATTTGGTGAGTGAGTTGGTACCAGGCTTTGAGCCGCCATTGTTTGCCACTTCAGGTGTTACGCTCATTAATAAGCAAACGACGCAAGCTTCTGTAGAATGGCAATATGCACCTCATATGATCTGCTAGCATCGTTTAGGGTTTAGGAAGGAGTGAGTCCCAAAAGACTCACTTTTTTTGTGTGCGCAGCCTTAGTCTGTATTAATTGCATTGCAAGACTACACTTAACGTCGGTACGGTTGGTCGCCAATATCAATTAACACCAGTAATGCCGCGTCGCCGCCCCATTCTTTAGTCGCTTGATGAAAGGCCTTTATGTGAGGGTGCTGTGCTAACCACATTGGAATATTCTGTTTCAACACCCCCGTACCATGCCCATGCATAATGCAGCAGCAATGGCTTTGCTGTTTAATGCAGGCTTGGATCAAAGCGGCTAGCTCAAGTTTTGCCTCTGATTGGCGTAGACCATGCAAATCCAACAATAGATCTGGCACGTAATCTCCGCGGCGCAGACGTTTTACTTCATAGCTATCAACGTCATCTCTTGCCCACTTCATCGGACCAATTTCGGGCAGTAGTGGTTGATAAGTATCAGAGAAGAAGCTGTCAGCATGTAGCTGTTGCTCTTTTTCCTCAATCACTTTGCGGTCTTTAGGGGCTGATTTAAAGTGGCGTTTGTTTTGCTCAAAAGGTTTCATTCCTTTTGTTTGCTCTGCAAATAGTGCCAAATCATCTTTATCGGTTCTTTTATTCATAAGGGTATTTTATTGAATCCGATGCCATATGAATAGAGTTCAGTTACAATGAGTCGGAATTAAAATGTTGGAGTGAATTTTGGATAAGATTTTTGTTGATGAAGCCGTTACTGAATTAAGAACAATTGGTGATATGTTACGCTGGGGTGTCAGTCGTTTTAATGATGCAAATATTTATTACGGACACGGTACCGACAATGCGTGGGACGAAGCCATTGCTTTGGTTTTTCATGCGTTGCATTTACCAGAAGAGCTCGGCCAACAAGTCATTCACTCTAATCTGACTATTAGCGAAAAACATAAAATTGTTGAACTCATTATTCGCCGTGTCAAAGAGCGTTTACCTGTTCCATATCTAACAAATAAAGTGATGTTTGCGGGTCTAGAATTTTATGTTGATGAGCGGGTATTAGTTCCTCGTTCGCCAATTGCTGAGTTAATCGCTAACCGTTTCAGCCCTTGGTTATATAACAAACAAGTTAATCGCGTAATGGACTTGTGTACAGGCAGTGCGTGCATCGCCATCGCTTGTGCTTACGAATTTGAAAATGCTGAAGTCGATGCGTTAGACATCAGCGAAGATGCCTTAGACGTGGCGCAGATTAATATTGAAACTCTTGGGGTTATGGACCGGGTGTTCCCAATGGAATCTGATCTGTTTTCTGCCATCCCTAAAGGCCCACACTACGACTTAATCGTCTCTAATCCTCCTTATGTTGATGCCGAAGATATCGGTGATATGCCGGATGAATATCATCATGAGCCTGAAATTGGTCTTGCTTCTGGTCGTGACGGTTTAGATCTCACCAAGCGTATCCTTGCCAATGCAGCTGATTATTTGACGGAAGATGGCCTGCTGGTGGTTGAAGTGGGTAATTCAATGGTGCATTTAATCGCGCTATTCCCTGATGTGCCATTCACATGGGTAAGTTTTGAAAATGGCGGAGACGGTGTTTTCATTTTAACGCGTGATCAACTTGTTGAGAATGAATCATTATTTGTTATCTATAAAGATAGTGAATAATAGAAACTAGCCACAATGCTGGTTGTATTGTGGCCATTTAATTTGTGTATCTACTTTTTAGTTGTAGATGCTCGTTTAATTTGCGTAATTGAGGTGTAGAAAGCGGATGTCGGGAAACAGTATTGGTCAAAATTTTGTAGTCACTACATTTGGTGAGAGCCACGGAGTTGCCTTAGGTTGTATTATTGATGGTTGCCCTCCTGGGATTGAGTTAAATGAAGCGGATATGCAGCATGATCTTGACCGCCGTCGCCCAGGGACCTCTCGCTATACCACCGCTCGTCGTGAGGCGGATGAAGTGCGCATTTTATCTGGCGTGTTTGAAGGTCAAACAACGGGGACTTCAATCGGTCTGTTGATTGAAAACACTGATCAGCGCAGTAAAGATTACTCGAATATTAAAGACTTGTTTCGTCCTGGGCACGCCGATTATACCTATCAACAAAAGTATGGTTTAAGAGATTACCGTGGTGGTGGTCGCTCTTCTGCGCGTGAAACAGCAATGCGAGTCGCTGCTGGTGCTGTGGCCAAAAAATACCTAAAGAAAGTTCATGGTATTGAGATAAATGGCTATTTGTCACAACTGGGTCCAATCAAAGCAGAGTCTGTTGATTTTGCCGAAATTGAGAAAAACGCATTCTTCTTCCCTGATGCGTCGAAGCTTGTGGCTTTAGACGAATACATGCGCGATCTTAAAAAAAGTGGTGATTCAATAGGCGCTAAAGTGACGGTGGTCGCCACGGGCGTTCCTGTTGGCTTGGGTGAACCTGTATTTGACCGATTAGACGCTGAAATTGCCCATGCACTCATGGGAATAAATGCTGTCAAAGGTGTTGAGATTGGTGATGGCTTTGAAGTTATCAATCAAAAAGGTTCTGAGCATCGTGATTTAATGTCGCCAGAAGGTTTTGCCTCTAACCATGCGGGTGGCATTTTAGGCGGGATTTCTTCCGGCCAACCTATCGTCGCTCATATTGCGATGAAGCCGACATCAAGCATCAGTGTGCCGGGCGAGAGTATGACTGCCCAAGGTGACATTGCTGAAGTAGTGACCAAAGGTCGACATGATCCTTGTGTGGGCATTCGTGCAGTACCCATCGCAGAAGCAATGTTAGCGATTGTATTAATGGATCACTTACTGCGTCACCGCGCACAAAATATGGATGTGAATAGCAGTACACCTGTCATTGGAATGCGTTAATGTTTCAGCCTAAAAACACAGAGCAGCAATTACGCTGGCTCTGTGCTTGTTATTTCTTTTTCTTCTCTATTCTTGGCGTCATGGTACCTTATTTAGGTGTCTTTTTTGATAGCCGCGGTTTTAATGCTCAAGAGATTGGTTTTTTATTAGCCATCCTCATGGGGACTCGCATTATCGCCCCAAATTTGTGGGCAATAGTGGCTGATAGAACCGGAATGCGCTCTGAGCTAATCAAGATAGGCGCAGGCGCTGCTGCAGTCTCTTACCTCAGTTTTTTCTATGATGGTAGCTTGATGTATCTTGCTATCAGTCTGGCGGTATATACCTTTTTTTGGAACGCTATCCTTGCCCAGTTAGAAGTGATAACACTTGAAACACTGGGGGAGAATACCACCCGTTATGGCGCAATACGGAGTTGGGGCAGTGTTGGCTATATCGTTCTTGTGGTGGGTGGTGGTTTTGCCATCGGTCATTGGGGACCACAGATCCTGCCCTATATTGGTATGGCATTATTTGTCGGTATGCTGGTCAGCGCACTCCCACTACCTGCTAACAGAGCTAAGGTGCAGCGGGATGTTAAACGTCCACCGTTAGTGTTTAATAAAGCCGTTATTTGGTTTCTTATCTCAGCGATGTTATTGCAAATGAGCGCAGGACCTTTCTATGGTTTCTTTGTTCTATATCTCAAGCAAGCGGGATATACCGAAGCCGTTGCGGGTATTTTTGTTGCCTTAGGCGTGGCGGCAGAGATCATTATGTTTATGTATGCGCCGCGACTCCTTGGACGTTTTGGGGTGAAATTTTTACTCTTTATCAGTATTGCGTTAACCGCTGTTCGTTGGTTATTACTTGCGTTTGGGGTCGACAGCTTATTGTGGCTCAGCCTAAGTCAAATATTACATGCGTTCACTTTTGGGTTAACCCACGCCGCTTCAATTCAGTTTGTACATAAGCATTTTGATATCAGTCGGCGTAGCCAAGGGCAGGCGCTCTATGCCAGCTTGAGCTTTGGTGTTGGCGGTGCATTGGGTACTTGGTTATGTGGAATAATATGGGGTGACGGCTCAGGCGCAGTAACAACGTGGATTTTTGCTGCATTCTGCGCCGTGCTTTCAATGATTGCAGTGTTATTTATTCCGTCATCGCAGCGCCCGCCGGCTAGATCGGTCACTACGGCCTAAACAGCTAATGAGTCCGTCTCTAACTGCTTTTAAATGGAGTCAATGAAGTGAGCAGGTTTCGTCTTGGTTTAATTATTAATCCACTTGCGGGTTTAGGTGGCAGTGTTGCTTTAAAAGGCAGCGATGGTGTGGCTGACTTAGCTATCGCTAAAGGCGCAGTCCCTAAATCACAGTTGCGAATGCAACAAGCTCTGCAAGTCATTTTACCCTATAAAAATCAGCTTGAGATCATCACCGCATCAGGTGATATGGGCGAATCGTTAGCCCGTAAAATGGGGTTTAATGTGCGTGTTGTCTATCATGCGCCCGCGCTCACAGCGGCGCAAGATACTCAATTGGTCGTTGAGAAGCTGCTGAGTGAAACACTCGATTTGCTTTTATTTGCAGGGGGGGACGGCACTGCAAGGGATATTTTTGCCATCGCTGACGATAATATCCCAGTGTTAGGTGTGCCCGCTGGGGTGAAGATTCATTCAGGGGTTTACGGGATAACGCCCCATGCATCAGGCGTGGTGGTCAAGATGTTGTTAGAGGGTGAATTAGTCAGCCTGATGTGCGCTGATGTGATGGATATCGATGAAGTTGCCTTTAGAACCGGCGTAGTCAAAGCCAAGCGATTTGGTGAAATGCTGGTTCCCGCTGAGCCGCGTTATGTTCAAGCGGTAAAAATGGGTGGCATAGAAACCGACGAACTCGTGCTGGCCGATATTGCTGCTGAAGCGATTGAACTCATGGAAGATGATGTCATTGTTATAGGCTCTGGCAGCACCGTTGCGGCTGTGATGGAAGAGCTTGGACTCGACAATACCTTATTGGGTGTCGATCTCGTTCAAGCGCGACAATTAGTCGCCAGTGATTTGTCGGCTGATGAATTACTAAAATTAACCGAAAACCAATCAGTTAAGCTATACATTACCCTTATCGGCGGCCAAGGCCACATTTTAGGTCGAGGTAACCAGCAGTTATCCCCCGAGCTAGTAAGACGGGTGGGTAAGAACAATATTGTTATTTTAGCGACAAAAACAAAGTTAAAAGCACTTGAAGGACGACCACTAATTGTGGATAGTGGCGACCCAGAATTAGATAAAGAACTTACAGGCTATTACAAAGTGGTGACCGGCTATCATGATTATGTGATGTATCAGGTTGCGAATCCAGATTTAGTCGAGTAATCACGACTGCAACTACTGAGTCTGTTAACTGTTATTAATTAAATGTTGGAATGATTCCAATAGTTTTGAGTATGTGGAGCCCTCAATGTTAGAGAAGTATGAGCAAACACTTCAGGATTGGATTGAAAGTATTGTTGCTGACGGTGATGATGACGCCTTATTCGCAAGCGGATATCTTCAAGGCCATTTTGCCGTTGTGTTATCGAAGTTAGAAGCCGAACATGATCAAGGTGCACAAGCACTCGAATCTAAAATGGCTGATTGTCTAGCACTTGCTAGAGAAGAGCTCGATGATAACGACTATGCATTGGTTAACGATGCTTGGTTACAGCTAAGCTGCAAGTTAGCGGCTTAACGTGTTAGGTGTTATGCCGTGGTCTTATTGCGGCAGTTAGTTTTTCGATTGAGTGATCAAGTATGAGTAGCAAACGATATAGCGCGATAGGGTTAGTGAATCCTAAAAGTCCAACCAATGTCGGGGGCGTAATGCGCGCTGCAGGATGTTATGAAGCCGAGGATGTTTTTTATACTGGCAAACGTTACCCATTGGCAGCCAGCAACGGCAATTCGCAATATAATACTGATACGCAAGCCGCTAGCGAAATCATAGCGCTAACAGGCGTAGAGTCTTTAATTGATGCTGTAGAGCCTGATGTCAGCATTGTGTGCGTTGATCTTGTAGAGGGGGCAATACCACTGCCTTCATTTGAACATCCAGAAAAAGCGCTTTATATTTTTGGACCAGAAGACGGCACTATTAATCAGCAACTTATCAATAGAGCTGACGCAGTAGTGTATGTGCCGACTGTCGGCTGCATGAACCTAGCGGCTTCAGTTAACGTGCTGCTTTATGACCGACTATCAAAGTCAAAAGCGATGATCATCGGTGATGATTTGATCCGCTCTAGTCGTGACAAAAATAATCGTATTAAAGTTAAGCGTAGTTTCAATTTCCCCAAGTGATTAACGCTTTGAAGCTTACGCGCGCTGCTAAAGGTGCGTAGGTTACAAGACTGCGTCAATTAAAGGCCACTTTAAAAAGTGGCCTTTTTTATTTAGTCAATTGCAGCTTTAGTAAATGTTAATGAGCGTTGCAGGCTGTTTTGGTGAAGTGCTTGCTCTGAAAATAAAAAATTGTGCCGATTACTTAATTGACGTATAGACCATCGCTACTCATATTTACTAGGACCATTTTAATTAAAGGATTGATTCAATGCGACTATTAAGACAACAACAAACCGTATTGCTGGCGCTATTGATAGGACTAGTAGGCTGCTCCTCAGCGCCTCCTTCAATGCAATCGGGGCCTGATGCACAAGTGACTAAAGAGGGCTTGGTTAAAATTGACAACTCGGTGTTAGATATCTCTTTCGCTAGGCCAAATGTCGATTGGAGTCAATATCGAACACTGTATTTTAAACCCGCCACGGTGACTAATGATCATCCGACTGATTATACACAGCCACGTATCGACCGAAGAGCTGATGGGCTTAATGCAACCTACGATCTGCCTGATGAAGCCCTCAAAAGAATGTCCGCTGAATTTGCGACAATGGTTGTCAGTGTGTTCAATGAAGATCAGCCGTTTGAGCTTGTTGATAAAGCAGGACCAGATACCTTAGTCATTGAAGTTGCGGTAACCGATATTCGGCTGAGTGCACCGATAGAGTCTTCAAGACGAAGCTATAACTCAATGGGAAAAACCTATACTCAAAACTCAGGCTCCATGATGTTACTGGCAATGATTAAAGACGGACAGACCGGCGAAGTGTTAGCAAAAGCGGCTGATCGGGCTGAGGGTTTTGACCAGTGGCAACTAAACACCCAAGTATTTAACTGGGGGGATGTTAAAACGGTTTATCGTCGCTGGGTCAATGACTTTAAAAATGCTTTGATGGCAGCAGGGGCTAACTAGCATCGCAACACTGGCAGAGGCTAAATGACATTATTAGAGCCACTGCAGTAGTTTGACCGCAGGTCATTGGAACCATTTAGTCTGAGGGTAACTCACTTTAGCCGCTTTCTTTGTTAGAGCTGTTACTCTTAGCATTCCTGATATGGGTCATTTACTCATTTTTATTAATGCTCTAATTAAATGTCGGCTAATTTAGTGGATCTTCGGTAAAAAATACATCGTTTTTCAGTGCCTTTATTTTTTCCACAAACCAGGCTAGTGCCTTGCCTTTATTCTCTTTTCGCCATGCTGCACACATGTCATGATTTCTGTTGTCAGGTTTTTCCAGCGTTAACGCCACCAATTGTCCGCTCTTTAATTGTTGCTGTATACGATGAACAGGCAAATAGCCGACTCCTAAGCCAAGTAGCTGAACTTCTATTTTTTGGTCAATACTGGGCACCGTAATACGCGGCTGGCCATCGAGTAAGCCTGCTGAACGTGCTGCTAGCTCTCTTGAACTATCTGCAACCACCACTGAGGGATATTTTTTAATCACTGTATTACTTAAAGGTTGTTGCTCTTGGCAAAGAGGGTGATCTTTAGCGACTGCAAAAATAAACTCAATGTCACCTATCGGATGAATATTAAAACTGTTGTCACGAGCAGTGCCCGCAGCACCAATAACGAGATCACATCGCCCCGCACTTAGCGCATCCCAGGTACCACCAAATACCTCTTCAGTGACTTTAATATCTATCCATGGGTGCGAAATCTGAAATTGTGCAATCAGTGAATAGATCGGCTGAAAGTGTAAAATACTATCGACAGCGATGCGTAACTCTAACTCCCAACCACTGGCACTCTGTTTAGCCATGTAGGTGAGTTCATCGGTGGCCTGTAAAATAAGTCGGCCCTGTTCAACAATTAAGTTGCCTACGGCAGTTAATTCCGCCTTGCGTTTACTGCGATCAAACAGCGCAATATCTAAATCCTCTTCAAGCTTATTGACGGTATAAGAGATCGCTGAAGGCACACGAAATAATTCATCGGCGGCAGCTGCAAAACTTTTTTTACGTTCAATGGCATCAAGCACCTTTAATGCATCTAGTGTGATAGGAGAATTCATTAGTTCAATCCTTTTGAATTGGTTGGTCAGTTATTACCGTTATTCATTCTTTTGGCTATTAAATATAATAGCTCCAACATTCAAAAACAATGAACTGAAGAGAATAAAATGTCTACATTACTACTGAATAAATTAACTACATCTAACCCGCACTGGTCATCGTTAGTATTGCGAATTCCAGTCGGTCTTATCTTTATGGCTCACGGTGCACAAAAATTATTCGCTTGGTTTGGTGGATATGGCCTAGAGGGTACGGGTCAGTGGATGGAATCAATTGGATTAGGCCCTGGTTATTTAATGGCATTAATGGCTGGCAGCGCAGAATTTTTTGGTGGGTTACTCCTCATTATCGGCTTGCTAACGCGGCCTACTGCACTTGTTTTAGCGTTTACCATGATCGTTGCTATTTTGACAGTGCATTTAGAAAACGGTTTATTTATGAGCAACAACGGTTACGAATTCGGCTTATCGTTAATTATCATTAGTCTTGCATTAATGTTGCAAGGTGGCGGACGTTTATCACTCGATAATATTATTGCCGACCGCACTCAATAGTATTGCTAATTAATACATCATTATTATACGCCCGGCACAGGGCTCTTTATAAACAGTGGAGTAAATCATGGGTTTAATCGTCAATGGTAAGTGGGTCGATCAATGGTATGACACAGAAAGTAGTAAAGGTGAATTTCAGCGTCAGGAGAGTCGCTTTAGACACACTATTTCAGCTGACGGCCCTTTTAAGCCTGAAGCCGGACGCTATCATCTGTATGTATCGCTGGCATGTCCTTGGGCACACCGCACGCTTATTTTCCGTCAATTAAAACAACTACAAGATATTATTACTGTCAGCGTGGTTAGGCCTGAAATGAGAGAAAATGGTTGGGAGTTTGGCGATGCGGATAGTGAATATACGGATTCACTGTTTGAAAGTGAATTTATGTATGAACTCTATTTAAAAGCTGCACCCGATTATCAAGGCCGCGTAACAGTGCCTGTTTTATGGGACAAACAAACTAATAAAATCGTTAACAACGAATCAAGTGAGATCATACGCATCTTTAATACTGCTTTTAACGACTTAACAGGTAATACAGATGATTATTACCCAGCAGCGTTACATAGTGAAATTGATACGATTAATGAGCGAATTTATCACCAAATAAATAATGGTGTATACCGTGCCGGTTTTGCAACCACTCAAGCGGCTTATGAAGCAGCTTACGATGAACTTTTTACAAGTTTAGACTGGCTCGAGGGGCACCTTGGTGAACACCGTTATTTGGTGGGCGAGTCTTTAACTGAAGCTGATTGGCGTTTATTTACTACCTTGCTTCGTTTTGATGCAGTTTACCATGGCCATTTTAAATGTAACCGTAACCGATTAAGTGAATTTCATAATATTAGCAATTACGTACGAGAGCTTTACCAGTTTGGGTCTGTGGCAGAAACAGTGGATTTGCCTTATACAAAAATTCATTACTACGCGAGCCATGACACCATTAACCCAACGTTGATTGTGCCAAAAGGGCCAGAGTTAGACTTCACTGTCAAGCATGATAGAGAAGCGCTTTCAACAAATAGTCAACGAGGATAACAACATGATTAAACATTACCCTTTTGATGAACTAGGTAAAGCGAGTCATGGTTGGTTAACCTCTAGCCACCACTTTAGTTTTGCAGATTATTACAATCCTGCGCGTATGGGGTTTGGTACGCTGAGAGTGATTAATGATGATTGGGTTAAACCAAACACAGGCTTCCCAACACATGCACACCGTAATATGGAAATTATTAGCTTTATTCGCAGTGGCGCCATCACACATAAAGATAGTAAAGGTAATAAGGGGCTAACACCTGTAGGTGAAGTTCAGGTGATGAGTGCTGGGACTGGCATCAGTCATTCTGAATATAACTTAAGCAAAGAGCCACTGACTTTTTACCAGATTTGGATTGAGCCTAATAAACATAATGTAGAACCTCGATGGGAAAGTAACCTCTATTCTAAGGACGGTGATAATAACGAGCTACCACTAATAGTCTCGGGCTACCCTGAAGATAAAAACGAAGCATTATACATAAACCAACTTGCCCGAATTTATGGGGGGAAACTGAAAAAAGGTGTTCAATATATTCAAAATATTGATCATCAAATGTATGTGTTAGCATCATCCGGGAAAATTAAAGTGAGCGATAACCAAACGTCTATAGTGATGCATAAAGGCGACGGAGCAGAGGTTACGGAGCAAAAGCTAATCACGATTGAGGTACTAGAGGACAGTGAGTTCATTTTGATCGATTCTCCTGCTCATTAAGCTGATTCCGAGAGGTGAGAGCGATCCATTCAGTTCTCAGCAAATTTTATTCAACTTGCTTACCTTTCGCAGCAAGATTTGAATTACTCATCGCTTGTTGTAGCCCTGTCATCGCACCTAATCAGAATCGAGAGGCGTTATACTCAAGGTCATACGAACGTTAAACCTTGAAGCTAAAATACAACTCGTTTTTGTCTAGAAATGTCTGGTACTTTATGACTTAGCTTATGGTTGTTGATGAAGTCTAGATTGTTTAGGGAAGACTGTCTTTCTTCCCAACATAAACATTTTTTCAAATGTTAAACTCGGATCGCAGATAGGCTCATTTATTCTGAGCCGCTCTCTACGGATTTCCCCTTCAACAGTTTACGCATCCACATTCTGTTTGGGTTTAACAGTGCGATGAAGTCAGTGCTTATTGGCATCACTTCTCCACAAATTTGAGCGGCTAGCGCTTCAGCCGCTAAAAGACCTGAACTTAATCCTCTAGAGCCCAATCCGCCTAATAAATAGAGTCCGTTATGAACGGGGGCGGCATTACTTTGCCAAAATTTTCTACTTTCTGGTGTGAGCTGATGTTTATCGTAGAGCGCCATAATGGCCTCTAGATCGGGAACGGGCCCCATCATCGGTGCGTGATCGCGAGTTACCATCCGCACGCCGACTCGGGCGCTGTGCTTGGATATATCGATATCACGATTCCAGTCCTTATTTAAATAACTCTGTTGGATCTTGTGTAAGTTATCAACTTGCTCTTGCGGACTATAATCCAAATTGGCAGCATCTTTGATATAACTGGCGCCTAAACAATGTAGGGCGTCATTCATCGGGGTCATATAGCCATTAGCACACAAAACCGTGCTTAGTTTAGACAATTTTGCTCTCGTTGGCGCATGGCTGACTTGACCTCTAAACCCGGTAACTTGTAGATGCTTAGTCTGTTCAAACCGAGTGAGTGACTTACCGTTGGCTACCACCACTGTTTTGTATGGGCCTAAACGTTGTTTATTACTGACTAAAAACCAGCCAGCATCACTTTTTTCAAGTGCTGTTATTTGGGTGTTTAAATGGATTGATACATCCGATAATCGGCTTGCTTGTTCAAGTGATGCTCTGCAGAGGTCTTGTGGCGCAACCCAACCGCCTAATGGATAGAATATTCCAGTTTCGTCAATGTCTATACCAGCTAGCTCACTCGATTGCTGTGCAGTAACGGCGTGTGCAATATTAACGCACCAATGGTGACCGTTAACAATTTTCAGCACCCGTTTTCTGCTACGCTCATCATGACCTGTGTGCAACACACCACAAAGATCAAAGTCGATTGCATGATTTTGATTGGAGAGTGAAGCTAATCGATGCAAGCTAAAAAGATAGGCCTGTTGAAAATACTGACTTAAGGTATTGTTATCAGGCGTGAGTAGTGGATAAATAGCCCCTTGTCTGTTGCCTGATGCAGCTTGGGCTAAATCACTGTCTTCACAAAATACTGCGGTTTTTTGTTTACGCTCAGCGAGCGACAACACTAAGCTTGCGCAAGCAATGCCGCCGCCAATGACAGCTATTTCATCAGCGCTATTGACTGCATGAATAGGATAGGGGGCTTGTTGACTTAATTGTTGTGCTCTAAGTGCTTGACGCTCCATCAGAGGCACATTATCGGTGTTGCTTGAATTTAAACCGTTAAAACCGACCAATTGACTCAGTTTGTATAGTTCTTGTTGAATATCGACCGGTAACTTATCTGAGATTAAGCAATCGCAGCTATCGTTACTGTGTTTGGCCATTTGCCAGAAGAGGGTCTCTTCAATGCTGTGTAAATTGATTGCGGCGGCGCAAATCCAATGCGCTATTAAATGTGTGCTGCTAACGGAGATCTGACGTAATTGCTGTTCATAATGACCAAGATGAAAATCAATGATTAGGGCACCTTGGTTTAATTTGACACGCTGACAACCTTCGATAGCCACAAGCTGAGTTTCGGGACGAGTCTGCAACAGATCTCTACATGCTTGCGATGCAAATAGTTGCTCAATATGCTCATCAATAGCGCAAAATATTTTAACTGTTAACCTGGATTTTGATGCAGATTGATACTCAATGAGATCCGTTATTGTGCTTACTGAGTCCAATCCGAGTATGGCTATGACGGCGTCTTTAGTGTTTTTAATGGCTAAGATAGACTGAATAATTTTACTCACTGTCATGATTACGTCTTTAATGTTAAATTAAACCCTCATAAAAACAGGGTAGGATTTGCTGAACTAGGGTTAAATTGTACATTTTAATCCTACAATTTAGGCAAGGATTTTACTCAATATCCCATATTAGGCATTATTTTTGTGTTCTTTATGGAAAGCTGACCACTTAAATGGAATAAAAGCGCTACCATTGGCTCAGCAAAATGGGTACTACCTGTATAGAATGGATCATTAATAATGAAAAGAGTCGTGATCACCGGACTTGGCGTTGTCTCAAGCATCGGTAATAACAAGCAAGAAGTCACTGAATCATTGAAAGCGGGTCGTAGTGGTATTACTCACTCCGATCAGTTTGAAGAAATGAAGCTGCGCAGCCATGTTTGGGGCGATATCAAGTTAGATCCTAAAGAGCACATTGATCGTAAAGCACTTCGTTTTATGGGCAATGCTGCGGCATACGCTTATATTGCAATGGCAGAAGCGATTAAAGATGCGGGTCTAACTGAAGAACAATATTCAGATCCTCGGGTCGGTATTATTGCGGGTACGGGTGGAGCATCTTCAGCCAACCAAGTACAAGCAGCTGATATTTTGCGAGAAAAAGGTGTGAAGCGCGTTGGGCCGTATATTGTGCCGCGCATCATGTCGAGCACAGCAAGTGCTTGTCTTGCAACACCATTTAAAATTAAAGGCATGAACTATTCAATTAGTTCTGCTTGTGCAACTAGCGCACATTGTATTGGCCATGCGGCTGAGCTTATCCAAATGGGTAAGCAAGACATGGTGTTTGCTGGTGGCTCAGAAGAGGTCGATTGGACGCTGACAATGGGCTTCGACGCGATGGGTGCATTGTCAACTAAGTACAATGATACACCTGAGAAAGCGTCACGCACATATGACGCAGACCGCGATGGTTTTGTTATCTCTGGTGGCGGCGGAATCGTTGTCGTTGAAGAGCTAGAACACGCGCTTGCACGTGGTGCAAAAATATACGCAGAAATTGTTGGTTATGGCGCATCATCAGATGGTTATGACATGGTTGCTCCATCAGGTGAGGGCGCTGTACGTTGTATGCAGATGGCTTTAGCTGATGTTGATACCCCAATCGATTATATCAACACACACGGCACTTCAACGCCTGTTGGTGATATGCGTGAGCTTGAAGCATTACGTGAAACATTTGGTGAAGATTTACCTCCAATTGCATCAACTAAGTCTTTGACTGGTCATGCACTCGGTGCTGCGGGTGCTCATGAGGCTATCTACAGTATGATCATGATGGAAGAAGGCTTTATTGCACCAAGCATCAATATCGATACCCTAGACGAAAAAGCAGCTGGTATGCCAGTAGTGACTGAATACCGTGAAGCTGAGCTGAACACTGTGATGAGTAACAGCTTTGGTTTTGGTGGCACAAACGCAACTTTGGTTATGCGAAAGTATAAGTAAGCCAATGGTTGTCATCTAAAAAGGAAGCTTAGGCTTCCTTTTTTTGTATCCGACTTTTATGAAACTCAACAAGCAGTCGTTCATTATTGCGATGTCCAATCTCATTGGACTTGCTAACACGTTGTCCTCGTCGTCTATCCATAAACCGAGTAAGACTAACGGCCAGTATAGTGTCTAATGCATCAACGATGCGAGCAATGAGCCAACAGTGCATATGAGATGAATACTTGACTGACGTCCTCAATAATCTACCATTACGCTGTTGTTGATATTGAATTGCTCATATGAAGAGGCTCGAAATTTAGCACCCAGTAAGATGGTTAATCTTAGTGCGCTGTAAACTGCTTATGACATGCGGTGCTGACTCATTTACGGCAGCCTTCTTGAAACCTGCCACTCATCCAAAGTATGCTTTGGATGAGTGGCACTGAGCGAAGATACAATCTATGTGGGTGACACTTCACTCTTGGTCATTACGCGATGAGTTTTTTGGTTGGCAGCACATCTCCAATGACAAAGTTTAACAGATCCTCTTTTGATAGTTCATCAAGCCCGAGTGATGCTAATGTTCTGCCTTCTGCAAAAAAGTCTCTTGTTAAAATTCCGCCACACATCTCAATCAAACGGTTACATTCAGGCATATTAATCCCTAATTTGTCACCTAATGATGATAACAAAACTAGCCCCATAGGCACATCTTCAGTTACGTAGCGGTTATCGAAACTATACGGTCCAGGAGGCGATGAAATTTTATAACTTTCAAAAACGGCTTTAGGATTTTGGTTAAGATCTTCTTCATTCCTAAATAAACAGGCTTTTAGATAGGGGATAGGTTCACAGCCCAAGGCTGTTAACACCGCCATTTTTTCAGCGTCTAATTTGTCAATCATCAACCATGCCATTTCAGTTGAAAGCGCATCCCGGTACATATAGGGGACTTCATCAGGATGATGTTTTGCACAATACTCAAGCATTGGATACATCACATACAAGCCTATTGTGTGAACAATGATATTGGGATTATGCAGTGCTGATTCAAATATATGCTTTCGAACGCTGTTCATTTCAATGTCGTAGGCCGGGAATAAGCGCGATGCTATGGTCATGCCTTCAGCTGTTCTTGTGGCGGGGAAAAACGATAGTGAGTTTCTAGCATTTTTGAACAAGACTTTCACTGTGCCAGGTGCAACAATTCTTGCATCGTTAGGAGTCGATTCTCCTTCGGCAAAGATAGGGTTATTGGTGCAATATTTTTTATAAAAGATACTACCAGCGTATCCAGGTATTAAGATAACAAGCTGATCATCCTGAAAATACTTTGCGATTCTTTCTGCTAAAGCTGGATGGTATGTGGTTTGAATAAAAACCATTACAACATCAGCTCCGTTAATCGCTTCTTTGGGATCTCGAGTAATCAATTCCAGTGGTTGAAAAGTTTTTTCGGCATCATCAGCGCTATCGGTAAAATGGCCATTTTTGGTGTTATCGATACAGTATATGCCCTTGTTTTTGACCATTGCTTCAAAATGATCATCATGAGTAATACGATTCGAAGTTTTCAGTAGTGTTACTTTATGTCCTGCCTCAGCAGCCATAAACGCACAAGCAGAACCTGCATTGCCTGCTCCAACTATGGTGATTTTCATTTTATTCCTTTGTCTTTATGTTTTTATTCAAGATGTTATTAAATTTAAGCCTCTTGAAAATATAAGCCCTTGGAAATATGAAAGCATGGAGATGTGGAAACATGGAGATGTGGAAACATGGAGATGTGGAAACATGGAGATGTGGAAACATGGAGATGTGGAAACATGGAGATGTGGAAACATGGAGATGTGGAAACATGGAGATGTGGAAACATGGATGTATCAATCTTCTATGATACTAATTAGTATTGTCATCAAGCTAACCAACGAATTTTAACTATTGAGTTGTTGATTTTACGGGGGATATTATAGCTTATATGAGCGCCACCCTGTCAGGATAGTTGTCTGTTTTTTGAGTTATGTTAGCAAGATAAGTCGGCGGAGGATGTTTTTGTAGGTTTAAATGTTGTAAAGGAATATGGCAAGTATCAAATCTAACTTTTTAATCTTATGTTGCCACTTGTAAGGGGGTTTGTAGTTAAGGTGTAAGAATGTATAACAAGTTAAATCCCAAGAAATACAGGTTCACAGCATATTTTACCGTGCTATCCAAATTTTATCTCATATAGCGAATGTTTCACCAAAGCTTCAGACTGTGCAAGCGATATCTGGGGTGGCTAAGGTATATTGAACCAATCAACCAATCAACCAATCAATCAGTCAACCAACCAATCAATCAGTTGATTAGTCAACAAGCGAAACTCGGAACAAGTCGCGCCTTATTTCCTAGCGTAATCGGCTCGTTGGGAGTTAATTCGCAAGAAAAGTAATCGAATAGTGGTATTTAGCCGTATAGGGAACTAACAGACCTGATTGAGACTCGTAAATGTTTTCTATATTTAAATCAAATCCAACAAAAAAATTGAATAAACTTCTCTCTATAAAACTTGAACAAGCTATGCATGCTCAAAGAAATGGAGACATAAAAAGTTATTCTCAACTGAGTTATGAAGCAGACCAAATAGATAAACAAATATCACTAATAGAAAGAGAAAAATAGCGAGTAAACAATGAGTAAGCTGTAGATTGCCATATACTGATATGACCTATTTAATTTCGCCATCTTCTCTATTTCGGTATAACGTTAAGATAGAAAGTTCGGAGCTACCCCTTCGGCTTTGCTATTTTTACCCTTTAGCGAGGTTAAAGAGATAGACAGCGTAACTGTATTACTACAGATGTTGAGCCGTTACTGTGTGACTCAGAAAAATAGCATTTTTATCAGTGCTGTTGACTCCTTTTAGCCGTTCGGCAGCTCTCCTAATATTTAGTTTGAATAATGACGATATTAATAACCTTTTAACGTGGCTAAACCAAACCTTCTGTGTTTGTTGTCACTTTCTCGGGTGTTGGTAATGCTTATGATTTTCTGTGTCAACCTTCTGAGCGTAACGTAACTGAGCTGAGAAAGGCTATCGGGAATAAGCTAAACCAGTCAATTAAGGGTTTTGGTAAAACATGTCTGAAAATACCTTCGGCTCGATATTCAAGTTGCAACCATCTTGCTAGAATGCACTCCTTACGGATTCAGCACACGTTTTAGGAACCATTATGAAGATCCTTGCCGATGAAAACATGCCTTATGTTCAACAGCTATTTGGCCATTTAGGCAACATAGAAACCGTTAATGGCCGAGAGTTAACTGCAGAGCAAGTTAATAACGTGGATATATTGTTGGTGCGTTCGGTTACTCAGGTGAATCAAGCATTACTCGCAGGGAATAACCAACTTAAGTTTGTCGGTAGCGCAACAATTGGCACTGACCATATTGATTTAGACTACCTTGCCAGCCGTAATATTCCATTCTCCAATGCGCCTGGCTGCAATGCGACTGCCGTTGGTGAGTTTGCCTTTATAGCCATGTTAGAACTTGCCCAGCGCTTTAAAAGTCCTTTAAAAGGTAAAGTGGTAGGGATTGTTGGCGCAGGGAATACCGGTACTGCCGTTGCCAAGTGTCTAGAAGCTTATGGGATTGAAGTATTGCTTTGTGATCCTGTACTCGAAGCAAAAGGCGACCCTCGCAGTTTTGTTTCTTTAAACTTCCTCATTGATAAATGCGATGTGATTAGTTTGCATGCGCCGATTACTAAAACGGGTGAACATAAAACATGGTATCTATTCGATGAGGCTCGTTTAAATCGTTTGCGTGAAAACACTTGGCTGCTTAACTGCTGTCGCGGTGAGGTGATTGATAATCGTGCGTTACTTAAGTTTAAACAGCAACGAGATGACATAAAAGTTGTACTTGATGTGTGGGAAGGTGAACCTCATCCAATGCCCGAGCTAGTGCCTTATATCGAATTTTGTACCCCGCACATTGCCGGTTACTCATTAGAGGGTAAAGCGCGTGGGACTTACATGCTGTATCAGCAGGTGGCTAAGGTACTAAACATTAAGGGTGAAAATAAGATGGACGCCTTGTTACCCGCATTGTGGAGTGAACAAGTGACAGTGACTGAAATCGCTACCGAAAGAGCGTTATTACAGCTGGCGAGATTTGTATATGATTTGCGCGATGATGATGAGTTATTCAGAAAAAACTTTCTTAATAACCTGGGGTTTGATCATATGAGAAAAAATCACAAGCATAGACGTGAATTTAGCGCATTAAAGGTAAGCAATATGGGACAAACTAATGTAAATTGGTTATCCAATTTAGGGTTTTCAGGAGTCGGGCTGTAATTATGTCGCAGGAATATAATGTTGTCGTATTAGGTGCATCGGGCGCAGTGGGTCAAGTTATCATTGAGATCCTCGAAGAGCGTAATTTTCCGGTTGCAAAGTTGTACCCTCTAGCCAGCAGTCGCAGCGCCGGTAATACGGTCAGCTTCCATGGTAAACAGGTCGAAATTTTGGACGTGGATACCTTTGATTGGTCGAAAGCTCAGATCGGTTTCTTCTCCGCGGGTGGTGATGTGTCTGAAAAGTGGGCGCCAATTGCTGCAGAGCAAGGCTGTGTTGTTATCGATAACACATCGCACTTTAGATATGACATTGATGTGCCACTTGTTATCCCTGAAGTTAACCCAGAAGCGATTGCCGACTTTAGAAATCGCAATATTATTGCGAATCCTAACTGTTCAACGATTCAAATGTTGGTTGCACTTAAACCGATCCATGATGCTTTCGGGATCTCGCGTATTAATGTCGCGACATATCAGTCTGTATCAGGTTCAGGTAAGAAGTCAGTAGAAGAGCTAGCGACGCAGTGTTCTAAGTTACTGCAAGGTCTGCCTGTTGAACCGAAAACCTATTCAAAACAAATTGCGTTTAACGTATTGCCGCAAATTGATAAGTTTATGGACAATGGCTACACCAAAGAAGAGATGAAAATGGTGTGGGAAACGCAAAAGATCTTCGGTGATGAAAATATCGTAGTGAACCCAACAGCAGTACGCGTACCAGTATTTTATGGTCACTCAGAAGCTATCCATCTTGAAACACTACAACCTGTCGATGCTGAAGAGGTTAAAGAAGTGTTGCGCGGTGCTCCTGGCGTTGAACTGTTTGAGTCTGATGAAGATTATCCGACTGCAGTCACCGATGGTGCGGGCTCAGATCCTGTTTATGTTGGTCGAGTCAGAAAAGATATTTCTCACGACAATGGCATAAACCTTTGGGTTGTCTCTGATAATATTCGTAAAGGCGCTGCCTTAAACAGCGTACAAATTGCAGAAGTGCTTATCAGAGATTATTATTAATCTGATCCTGCATTGAACATAATTGTTTAAAAAGCCCGCACTATGCGGGCTTTTTATGTTTTAGAGTTGTGAACAGTAGCAGGGCAACTTAATCTAGTTTATAGTAATCTCAATAAATACAATTGCCTAAAGCTTGTCACTAAACAGTGGCTCCTACGCTTCAAAGGGAAGGATTGATGAATTTTCGCACTTCACATCTTGTTGGCATTTTTGCCGTCGTTTTAACTGTCTTAACTATTGGCCCTTCGATTAATTTTGCAGTCGCAGAATCATTAAAGATCACCGGCCCTGAAGGCCAAGTTCAGTCGGTCAAGCGACAATATGGTCCTACTACATCATCTGATACCTTTTGGAGTATCGCGCAGGCTGTAAAACCGGATAATAGCGTAACGGTTTATCAAGTGATGTCGGCACTATTCGATGCTAACCCTCACGCCTTTAGCGGAAAGAATTATAATAGCTTAGAACGCGGAATGATCTTACTGGTGCCGTCAAAAGACGTCATGCAGCAGGTATCAACAACAGATGCTAAAAAACGTGCTGAATATAACGATCGTGGTTGGTTGTCAACGGCGCAAACGAAAGAGAAACCCACCGAGAGCATAGTTAAGCAACGGGTTACCCCCGCCGTCAAACCCACAGCTAAACCTGTCATCAAAGCAATTAAAACACCCACTGAAATTAAATCGCTCAGTGATAAACTTGAGCAAGCAGAAGCGCTTAATTTAGCACTGACAGATGAATTGGCTCGGGCTACAGATGAAATTACCATCAGCTCAACTGATACTGAATCCTTTCAGGAAAAGATCTCAGAGTTGAAAGCAGAAAACGCACTGCTAAAGCAGGCGTTGCAAGATAAAAATTTAGAAAATGACGCGCTTAAGAGTGACGTTACTGCTAAGCAAGAAAAGATTGATTTACTGAGTCAAGAAAAAGAGCAACCAACATCAACACTTTGGCGCTCTTTGATGGATAACCCCTTGTTGCTGATCTTCGGTGCAGTGGTTCCAGCGCTTCTTATGCTCGGGATTTTCTGGATGTTTATCCGTCGCCGTAATGACAGTGACACCCCTTTGGAAGCTAATCCAGAAACCAGTGACGCTGATGTATTGACTGAGAATGCTGCGAGCGATGAAGCGTCTGATACCGATGATAGTTTAGCAATACATTTAGATTCTGAGCAGGCTGAAAATTCAGTTGACTCAATGGATGAGATTGAACAGCCAAAGTTGAACGACTCAGCTGAATTTGTGGTTGAAGAGGCAGCAGATGAAGGGCAGTCGTTAGATGATTTGTGGGCGGAGGCGATGGGTGAGCAAGATGGCGAAGTTGAAGCCCTTGATTCACTAGAGCAACCCTCGGCAGAAAACGAAGATGACCTTGATGCCTTGTTAGCGGGTTTTGACGAAGAACCAAAAACGGTTGAAATCGCAAAAGAAGACGATCTCGATGCATTGCTAGCGGGCTTTGATGAAGACACTAAAAGTGAACCAATCGCTGATGAAGACGATCTCGACGTATTACTAGCGGGCTTTGATGAAGACACTAAAAGTGAACCAATCGCTGATGAAGACGATCTCGATGTATTACTAGCGGGCTTTGATGAAGAGACTAAAAGTGAATCAATCGCTGATGAAGACGCTCTCGATGCACTGTTAGCGGGATTTGATGAAGATAGTACCAATGAAGCGCTTAACCGCGAGCCTGAACTTGATGAACTAGACTTGCTTCTGGCGGCCAACAGCCCAGCGATAAAGGAAGACGTTACTCCTAACGATGATTTAGACTCACTGCTTGCAGAGTTTGATATCACAGCTGATGAGCAAGATACATTGGCCAATGATAGCGATATTGATGCATTGTCTGACGAAATCGCTGCTGAGCTTGAGCTGCCTTTAGAAATTGCCGCCGAGCTTGATCTTGGTGTCGATGATATAAGCGTGAATGAAGCGGACTTAGATAATGAACTGGATGCGTTACTCGCCGATTTAGACGCTCCGGTTGATGAACATGCAATTCAACTCCCGCAAGAGTCAAAAGCATTAGTTGATGATATTGCTGCAGAGTTAGCGACAGAAGTGCCAGAGCAACCCGTTGAAGAGGGTGAACTTGATAGCTTATTGGCAGAGTTTAATTTGTCAGCAACATCTGCAGATAATGTTCTTAGTGAGTTACATAGCAGCGAAGAGACCAAGAGTGTAATGACGGAGGCTGCCGATGTTGATTTCAGCTTGGATTTTGATACCTCTGCGCTAGATGGGACTGAACTTGCTGAATTCAAAAACAATGTTGAAACTGATGTCGACTCAAGCATTGATCTCAAGATAGATGTAGATGAACAGCCAGAAGCTGCCGACAACATGCTTGAGTTTACTTCTACACCGATAGAGCCAAGCGTAAAAGTTGAAAAAGACAGTGGTTTCTTTGATGATCTTAAAGGCACTAAAAAAGCTGAACCTGCAGCACTTGATTGGGATGCAGCATCCGCTGAGTTAACCAATTCGACACTAACCGATGATGAATTACTCAGTGCACTTGCTGCAACAGGGGCATCAGCTGTCGAAGGTGAAGACGAAGAGGACATTAACTCGTTTATCATCGAAGATGATAGCAAGCTAACCGTTGATCAAGCATTGGCCGCACTTGATGCTAATGAAGGAAGTATTTCCGCGAGTCATATTCCAGAGCATGACTTAACGTCTTTCCAAAAAGATAACGGCTTTATTGATATCGATAGATTACTCAATGAAGCAGACGAAGATAGTGTAGAAACGGATCTTTATAAAGAGTTAGACGTCGACATGGGCGAGCTTGATACGTTTATGGGCAATATCTCGATGGTTGACGTTGATGATGCGGAAAACTCAATCAATGCCAAACTCGACTTAGCGCGTGCTTATATTGAAATCGATGATAATGACAGCGCTCATGCTTTGCTTAAAGAGGTTGAACTCGATGGCAATGAAAGGCAGCAAGAAGAAGCGGCAGGATTGATAAAAGAGTTAGTGTAAAATAATCAGTTAAAAACGGCGCTTAAGGCGCCTTTTTTATGCTTATCGTTTGGCACTGTTATGCTAGAATCGCCGCCTATTAAATGATTTCGTTTAGCGATACTGTCGATTAATCTTTTTGACGTTGTCGTTCAAACATAGTTGAACCGAGTTAAGAGGTGTGTGATGCGGGTTGCGTTAGGTATAGAGTATGATGGTAGTCAGTATTTCGGGTGGCAACGCCAACTCGATGTCGACTCTGTGCAAGCCCAGTTAGAGAAAGCGCTCTCTATTGTTGCGAATGAACCTATTACGGTCCAATGTGCGGGAAGAACGGATACTGGCGTGCATGCAACTGGCCAAGTGGTGCATTTTGAAACGAATGCTATCCGCAAAGATACAGCTTGGACATTAGGGGTAAATGTTAATTTACCTGATAATGTCGCAGTGCGTTGGGTAAAAGTCGTGGATGACGAGTTTCATGCTCGTTTTTCGGCGACCGCAAGACGCTACCGCTATATGATTTATAACCACCAATTACGTCCGGGCATTTTAAGAAGTGGCGTTAGCCATTACCGTGGCGAAATTGATGAGAACAAGATGCACCAAGCGGCGCAGCTATTTGTCGGTGAACATGACTTTACTAGTTTTAGAGCACTTCAATGCCAGTCAAAAACACCATTTCGCAAAGTACATGAAGTGAATGTGACTCGCCAAGGTATGTATATCTGTGTTGATATCAAAGCCAATGCCTTCTTACATCACATGGTACGTAATATTGTTGGCACCTTACTTGAGATTGGTAAAGGTAAGCAGCAAGCTGAATGGGTTAATACCTTGCTCGCATTGAAAGACAGATCCAAAGCAGCAGCCACAGCAAAACCTAATGGTTTGTATCTGGTTGATGTGACTTATCCGGACCAATTCGAATTGCCTAAGTTGGCCCTAGGCCCGCTATTTATGTTGGACTAACGCTGTGATTGAATCCATGAAGCCTCTAGCCCCCAAAGCACAAGCCTCATTGAAATATTGGCTCGATTATCTGTTGGCGATTCATCCAACTGAAATTGATATGGGTCTTGAACGCGTATCAGAGGTCGCGACACGTCTAAGACTCACAGAATTGGGGACGACTAAGGTTGTTACCGTTGCGGGTACTAATGGCAAGGGGACGACCTGCGCCATGATAGAAGCGGCGTTGCAGCAGACGGGTAAAACGGTAGGGGTATACAGCTCACCCCATTTACTCAAATACAATGAGCGAGTTAGGATCAATGGCATTGATGCCACAGACGAAGCACTTGTTAGTGCATTTGAAGCTATCGAAGCCGCTCGTGCAGAGATTTCGTTAAGTTTCTTTGAATACGCAACACTCGCAGGACTGGTGCTGTTTAAGCGTGAACATCTCGATGTGATTTTACTCGAAGTGGGCTTAGGCGGACGACTCGATGCGACTAACATTATTGACGCCGATATTAGCGTCGTCACCTCGATAGACCTTGACCATCAAGAGTATTTAGGCGACACGCGCGCATTAGTGGCAGCCGAAAAAGCAGGTATATTTAGAGCGGGGCGACCTGCAATTGTGGGTGAGCCAGATTGCCCGTCAACCCTGATTGACTATGCACAAAGCATTTCGGCCGACCTGTACCGCGTTGGTCATGAGTTTAGTTATCAGTGTGATGAATCAGATTGGCACTATAGCGGTCAACTTTTCGAATTGAGTTCCTTGCCATTGCCAACGTTACCGCAACCCAATGCAGCAACTGCCATTGCGGTACTAGAGCATTTATGTCCTGAAATCGATAAAGCTTATATTGCTGATGCTGTCGGCAAGACTCAGCTTGCTGGGCGTTTAGAGCATGTCTGTGATAAGCCATCAGTCATGGTTGATGTGGCACACAATCCTCATGCCGCAAAGTATTTACGTTCTCGATTAAAAAAAATCAATAAGCAGCGCTTATTTGCTATTTGTGGCATGTTAAAGGATAAAGATGCTTTAGCTGTATTGGCTGAGTTGTCATTAGACATCACGCATTGGTATCTTATTGATTTAAATGTTGCACGTGGCTCAACGGCGTTGGCGTTAAAAGCGTTATTACCCGCCGATAGCCAAGCGAGTTGCTTTGCGAATATAAGCGCGGCCTGGGATGCTGTTAAACAAGATGCTAAAGCCGACGATATGGTTATTGTGTTCGGTTCATTTTACACCGTGGCCGGTTTTAAAGAGTTACTAAAGGGAGAGAGTTTTGTCTAGTCATTTTCAAAATCGTCTAGTAGGTGTGATTGTCATTGTCGCGTTAGGAGTCATTTTTTTACCCGATATTCTTGACGGTAAAAAACAGCGTCAAGAAGAACAGTTTGCCGAGATCCCGTTACGACCTAATGTCGAAGACGCAGCGTTACCGCAGCAAACCATTGGAACGTTAGAGCTCAATAATGAAGTGTCAGCGACTTCAAATGGTGATGACAGCTGGCAAATTGAGCCAGCACAAAAACAAGATCAAATAGCGGTTGCCGTTGAGCCTAAAACGGAGACAAAAAAAGCCGTTGTCAAAGCGGAAAGCTCCGTTGCCACAGCGAGTAAAAAAGTGGCGGCGTCTAACGCCAGTGCGTGGACAATTCAGCTGGGTAGTTTTAACAATGCTGCTAATGTACAGGCTTTAGTTAAACGCTTACGTAGCAAGGGCTTGACCGCTTATACCTTGCCGACGAAACCCATTGATGGCCAGCTAACCAAAGTGTTTGTTGGACCGAATATTTCAAAAGATAAATTAGTCGCAATGCAGGCTGATATTGAAAAGCTGACGAAGTTGAAAGGCCGCATCGTGGCGTACAACCCCGTCGAAAAATAACAAGGTGTGATTGTCCTTATCCGAGAAATAGTTATTTCGTGCCTAAAGCGTGTGAAATAACTCTGTCTCTGTTAGAATCGCGCCGTCTTAACCCCTATGCCGGATATACTCTTCAATGGTTTGGATTGATTACGCCATAATAATCGTTATTGGACTGTCTACGTTGATCAGTTTAGTACGAGGCTTTGTAATAGAGGCGATGTCTCTCGTCGTGTGGTTTTCCGCATTTTTCATCGCCAGTCAGTTTTACCTCAAACTCGCCACTTATCTTACTCAGATACAAGATGAACTCGTTCGTAATGGCGTCGCAGTCGCTATTCTATTTGTCTCAACACTCATTCTGGGTGCATTAGTTAACTATTTAATTGGCCAATTGGTCTCAAAGACCGGTTTGTCTGGCACTGATAGAGTGCTTGGCTTGTGTTTTGGTGCGCTTCGAGGCGCACTCATCGTAAGCGCAATACTATTTTTCTTGGATGCTTTTACCGGAGCGCCCAATGCAGATTGGTGGCAGAGTTCAACGCTTGTGCCCGAATTTGGAGTTGTGATCCAGTGGTTCTTTGACTACCTGGAAAATACCTCAAGCTTTGTACCTAAAATATAAAATGCACTAAAGCATTATTTGGCCTTTAGCTAAGTTAAAGCTTAACTAAAGCAAAAATATTTAAATAATAGAACATCTTACAATGAGGAAGCTTACCCATGTGTGGTATTGTCGGAATAGTTGGTCAGTCATCGGTTAATCAAACCATTTATGATGCATTGACCGTGCTTCAGCATCGTGGACAGGATGCTGCTGGCATTGTGACCGTAGACGGCTACGCGTTTAGATTGCGTAAAGCCAATGGTTTGGTCAAAGACGTATTTGAGCCAAAGCATATGCAACGCTTGCAGGGAAATGCAGGTATCGGTCATGTGCGTTACCCTACGGCAGGGAGCTCTAGTGCATCTGAAGCTCAGCCATTTTATGTTAACTCACCTTTTGGTATTTCATTAGCGCATAACGGTAACTTAACCAATACGGTTGAGCTGCATGAGCGTCTTCTCAAGCAACGTCGCCATGTTAATACGACTTCTGATTCAGAAGTGTTATTAAACTTGATTGCCGATGAGTTGCAACATACTACAACGCAACATCTCACTTCTGATGAAGTGTTCAATGCGATCACTAAAGTACATGAGCTTACACGTGGTGCTTATGCTGTCGTCGCTATGGTCATCGGCCAAGGTTTAATGGCATTTAGAGACCCATTTGGCATTCGACCATTAGTGATTGGTAAGCATGAAACTGAAACCGGTACTGAGTACATGGTTGCTTCTGAAAGCGTTGCGCTGGATGCGGTTGGTTTCGAGTTTATGCGCGATGTAGCACCTGGTGAAGCGGTTTACATTACCCTAGAAGGTGAGTTGTTTACCCGTCAATGTGCGCATACTCCAAGCTATGCACCGTGTATTTTCGAATTTGTCTATTTCGCGCGTCCTGACTCCACTATTGATAATGTTTCTGTGTATAGCAGCCGTGTTAACATGGGGACTATGCTGGGCGAGAAGATCAAGAAAGAGTGGGAAGATCATGATATTGATGTGGTTATACCCATCCCGGAAACATCTTGTGATATTGCACTAGAAATCGCACGAAATATGGACCTTCCATATCGTCAAGGCTTCGTAAAGAACCGTTATATCGGTCGTACCTTTATTATGCCAGGGCAACAAGAGCGTAAGAAGTCGGTTCGTCGTAAGTTAAATGCGATTAAAGCCGAATTCAAAGATAAGAACGTATTGCTGGTTGATGACTCTATTGTTCGTGGTACAACCTCTGAGCAGATCATTCAGATGGCACGCGATGCTGGCGCTAAGAAAGTATACTTTGCTTCTGCGGCACCAGAAATTCGTTTCCCTAACGTTTACGGAATCGATATGCCGACCACTAACGAGCTTATTGCTCACGGTCGTGATGTTGAAGAGATCACTAAGCTAATTGGCGCAGACGGCATGATTTTCCAGTCGTTGCCTGATCTGATCGCAGCGGTGCGCCAAGAAAACCCCGCCATTAAGCGTTTTGAAACATCGGTATTCGACGGCAAATATGTCACCAATGACGTTAACCAAGAATACTTAGATTATATTACCCAGCTTCGTAACGATGATGCCAAAGCTAATCGCAGCAAAGATGTCGGTACTAACTTAGAGATGCATAACGTTTGCCATCCATAAGTTAATCTAGATCTTTGACAAAAAAGCCGAGCAATAGCTCGGCTTTTTTATGCCGTAAATAGAACTTATACCAATTGCATTAAAAGTTTGACCATTCGCGGGAATTCAAAGCCCTTTAGGCAAGATGGGGGATTGAAGCTAATCGTAATTTTCGGCTCTAGCATCCTCGGTAATTGCTCCATGCATGACTCTCGATAATTGCAGCTGCATTATTCTACCTCCGTCCATCCGTGGACTCGTACCTCCTGCACTTGACCGCCATATAGGATGGGAATGTCTTATTTTGTATGGAACAAAATAGACCATTTAGTCGTAAGGGGCTTTGCCATTTGCTTTAAACGTCGGCGCTCTGAATGGGTCAAATACTTAGTGCATTGGTATTAAAAGCTAAACAGCTGAGTTACCCAAACAGCCATCCAGCTGATAAACAACAAAGAATAGGTATTTTTGCTGAACCCATGTGCCATTTTCAAGCCAATCAGGGTGCTGATGCTGGTAAGAAAAATGACCAAACTACTCAACACTAATGGTTCGACACTCGGGCTTTGCGCTAATAGCGGGGCGCATAAGATGACCCAAGCAGTCACGAGTAGAAAGTGATAGAGCAGTAACCTGTCGAGTCTTGTTGCTGGGTTGCTTAGCGTCGTCAACATTATCGTTCCTCCGAAGTAGAGTAAAGATTAAAGCTCGAATGAGAATCGTTCGCAATAAACTTTACAATCTTTGAGCAGTTAGCTGGCTTTTTATTGCACCTATGCTCCCCTCAGGTTACAGTTACTGTTAATTTATACAGTGATAGTAAATGTACACCGATGATCTTATATATTGCAGAAAAACCCAGTCTTGGTAGAGCCATCGCCGACGTGTTACCTAAACCGTTAAAAAAAGGCGAGGGCTTTATACGTGCTGCGAACGGTGACTGTGTTTCCTGGTGCGTTGGACATTTATTAGAGCAAGCAGAGCCAGATGCGTATTCGCCAGAATATAAGTCTTGGAAGTTTGAACATCTTCCGATAGTGCCAGATGTGTGGAAGATGAAGCCAAAATATAAGATGCGTGGTCAAATTGCCGTGCTGAGAGGGCTGGTTAAAGAGGCGACTCAACTGGTGAATGCCGGCGATCCTGATAGAGAAGGCCAGCTGTTGGTCGACGAGATCATTGCTCACTTAGGCGTTAAAGGCGCTAAGTTACAGCAAGCCAAACGGCTGCTCATCAGCGACTTAAATCCCCAAGCCGTGACTCGTGCCTTAGGGCAATTACGCTCAAATCGTGAGTTTATCCCATTGTCGACTTCAGCCTTAGCGCGCTCTCGCGCTGACTGGCTTTATGGGATGAACATGACTCGGGCTTACACCATCCAAGGTCGTAAAGTTGGTTATCAAGGCGTGCTCTCCGTTGGACGAGTACAAACCCCGTTATTGGGGTTAGTGGTCAGGCGTGATGAAGAGATTAACGATTTTGTATCAAAACCATTCTATGAGGTTGTGGCGCATCTAACCACAGACGCTCAACAAGCATTTACCGCCAAATGGCAACCCAGTGAGGCGTGTGAGCCTTATATGGACGAAGATGGGCGAGTGCTATCCAAAGGCCTCGCGCAGAACGTGGTCGGGCGTATAACCGGCAAAAATGGCACGGTTGAAAAAGTCACGGCGCAAAATAAAAAATTAAATGCACCGTTGCCTTACAATCTATCCTCATTACAAATTGATGCCGCTAAACGCTTCGGCATGAGCGCTAAAACGGTACTAGATACCTGTCAGTCGTTATATGAACGTCATAAACTGATCACCTATCCTCGTTCAGACAGCCGTTATTTGCCTGCAGAGCAACACGCGATGGCGCCTAGCGTCATCGCGACGGTTAATAAAGGTGCAGCAGAGCTGACGCAAGGCATTGATGCACCCAATGCTAAACTTAAGTCAAAAGCGTGGAATGATAAAAAGGTCGATGCCCACCATGCGATAATTCCCACAGAGAAAGTCGCCAACTTAGCTAGCCTCAGTCCAGCTGAAAAGCAGATTTATTTGCAAGTTGCGCGGCAATATTTAATGCAGTTTTATCCTGCGTATCTCTATAAAGAAACAGTGGTAGAGATTGTCATCGCCGGTGGATTATTTAAGACCAAAGCCAAACAAGAAAATGCGATAGGTTGGAAGCAGTTGCTGAAACAAGCTCAGTCTAATGCTAACAATGGCGCTAACTCTGTTGAGAAAGGTGATGACGAGGAGTTAGCCACCATACCGCCATTAACCCAGGGGCAATCGTTACTGTGCCAACGTGGAGAGTTATTGGAAAAGCAAACTCAACCCCCAAAGCACTTTACTGATGCGACGTTACTTGGTGCGATGACGGGGATAAACCGCTATGTTACCGACCCTGAAATTCGTAAGATCCTTAAAGACACCGATGGCCTGGGTACTGAAGCGACCCGTGCTGGCATAATTGAACTTCTATTTAAGCGCAGTTTTTTAGTGAGACAAGGTAAAACCATTATTGCGACGGATGTGGGCAAAGGTCTGATCAATAGTTTGCCGCTCAGTGCAACGACGCCAGATATGACGGCATTGTGGGAAAATACCTTAGATTCTATGAGCCGTAAGGAAACCCAGTATCAAGCCTTTATGCAGCCGCTTATCAGCAAATTAGATGAATTAATTACCCAAGCGGGCTCAGTGTTACCCACCGCCTTGCAAGGGGTTAAAAGCCCGACGCCGTTTAAGAAGAAGTCCTACGCGCGTAAGAGCACTAAAACAGCATCAACGCCAAAAAAAGCGGTTAATAAGCCACGCACGACTAAAAGCAAAGCTTAACCCTAGGATGGGTTTGCTGATGTTGACGGCTATCAATGCTTTAGACCGCGGTCATGTTTTTTAAATGTTTTGCCTTGAGCACTATTTACCTGAGATAAAAGCGGTTATCATCTGCCGTTAATAAGTAAGTCATTAGTTAATCTGTTTTAGCTTTTAGGAATATGGTTGTTTAACTCACATTTATCAATGCAGATGTTTCAGTCTAAATTGACACTAGTTTTATTACTGGTGGTATTTGTGTCGCAATTATTTCCCACTTGTGTAGCTGCAGACCTTCACAGCACTGAGCTTCACTATGCAGAGATGAGTATCAGTGAGCCTCATCACTTAGAAAACAGTTTGGCGCAAGAACTGCAACAAGACTGCTGTCACACAGGCGTTAACAACTGCAGCCATATGGTCGAAGTGAGTGATCAAGATGAACATGATAACGACTTCCATACTGCTTGCCATCCTCCTGCCCAGTTGAGCTTTTTCGCCCAATCAAATGGTGTCAAAGACAAGAGTCAGTTCCTTATTAGCTATCAAGACAGAAGCTACGCGCCACCCATTCCTCCTCCGTACTGTTAATTCCTGTTCCATTTCATTAAATCAATTTTGAGTCATTAGGTCATCGAGTGTGTCGTGCGCTGTGTGCCTTTGTGTAAAACCATTTCAAGTTAACCTTTGTTTACTGATGATGGATTACCAAGGCGTTTACTAACGTACATTACCTTGCCATACCTCCGCTCAAGTCAATAAGCCAATACGCTGTTGAGCGCTGCATGTTATTGCAGTGGCAATATCTATTGACTGAATTCACAGGAGTTTAATCTCGTGATGAGATATATAAATATCTTCTTAGTGGCATGCCAAAGGGCATTAGTCACTTTAGCTATCTGTTTCTTGGGCGTGTATAGCGCTCAAAGCATGGCAGCATCCAAACCACAACAACAGGATACTGATGCCACAACGGCTGACAATGGTATCCAGTTACCGTGGGCATTAGAGCAAGCCTTACTGCATAATATTTCGCTGCAAGCCTATCCATACTCGCTTCGAGCAAGTGAAGCACTCTCGCTGCAAGCAGGGATCACGCCTAACCCTGAGTTATCGGTTAATGTGGAAAACATTCTCGGCAGCGGTGATATGCAAGGGGTCGACAATGCGGAGATCACCTTAGCGTTGAGCCAACTTATTGAGTTAGGGGATAAGCGCCAACGTCGCATTGATTATGCTAGTGCGAATCAAAGGCAAGAATTATCCCAGTACGAAATGCTGCGGTTAGAGGTGCTGGCGCAAACGACCGAACGCTATTACCAGTTATTGCGACTACAAGCGTTACAGCAGTGGATTGAACGTCGAATCCAACTGGAGCATAAGTCACTGCAAGCGATTCAAACCCGCGCTAAAGCGGGCGCTGTTATTCAAGCCGACGTCAGTAAAATGCAGCTGCGGTTATCGCGCTCAAAGGTGATAAAGCAACGTATTGCAGGCGACTTTAATGTCGCTAAACAAAGACTAGCGGCAATGTGGTCGAGCGATGTTCAGTTCTCAATGGCTAATGACGAGCTTAATTCGCTGCATATACTGCCGACCGCTGCGAGTGTGCTCAATGCCATCGAAACTGCGCCGCAATATTTACAGTTGCTCAGTGTTGAACGCATGCTCATCGCCAAGCGTCGTATGGAAGAATCAAAAGCGAGTGCCGATATCACCGTTGGCGTAGGTCTTAAAAGCTACGACGGCTTTGATGACGGTGCGTTAATGGTTAACTTCTCAATGCCGCTGCAATTCTCAAACCCTAATGAAGGCAATATTCTGGCGGCTAAAGCTGAAGAAGACAAAGCCAACGAGCAACAACGCTTAGCCAGAGATCAGTTAAGACTGACCTTGTTAGAGCTGCATCAGTCTATGGTTAACAACGCCAAACAAGTGCAACAGCTCAAGGTGCAAGTGTTACCACTGGCCAAACAGTTACTTTCCCACACGCAAACCGCCTACCAAACAGGACAAGCCAATGTGCTGCAGCTTGCTGATGCTCAATCTGAGCTCTTTAGTATTGAACGAGAGTTGATTGAAGCTAAAACAGCCGTTTATCTGGAGCTGTTAGCGATAGAGCGGATCACAGGGCAATCAATGACGGTTGCAAACACCAATATTAAGCCTGTTGTGGCAATGGAAAATAAATAATGAATATCAATGTTAACGCATTACAAGCAAAACTCATTGCCGCCGCAATGTCTCTATCGATACTGGCTGCGGGTGCTTTTATTCCGTTCAATGCGGCTCAAGCTAGCGGTGAACACGGCCATGAAGAAGAGGAGGAGCACCATGATGATGAAGAAGGCCCACACGGTGGTCGTTTGCTCAAACATGATGACTTCGCCTTAGAAATCACCATGGCTGAATCTGGGATCCCACCAGAGATGCGGGTTTACGCTTTTTATAAAGGCAAGCCAGTGTCCCCTGAAAAGGTTGCTTTATCGGCATCGTTAACCCGTTTGGGAGGCGTTATCGACAGTGTGAGTTTTGTAGCTGAAGAGATGTACCTTGTCAGCGATAAAAGCGTCAGTGAACCACACTCTTTTGATGTTGAAATAGACGCGAGCTTCAAAGGTGAAACATATGATTTTCACTATGAGAATCATATGGGGCGAGTCACTATTAATGACCGTTTACTGGCATTGTCAGGTGTAAAAATAGGCTTCAGTGCGCCAGCAAAACTTACCTTTGTTGATAGACTTTTTGGTGTGATAGCCCCCATTTCAGATAAGCAGTTTAGTGTCTCTGCGCCCTATACAGGGGTGATTGAGCAACTTAATGTCACTATTGGCGATACCGTCGTTAAAGGCCAAGTGATTGCCACGGTTCGTAACTCAGCAACCTTACAAGGTTACGGTGTAAAAAGTCCTGCGAATGGCCAAGTGACCGCACAAATGTTAGCGGTTGGCGACAGTACTTTTAATCAAGCTCTGCTGCAAATTAGCGACCTTTCGAGCGTGTGGATTGATATGTCGGCGTTTCCAAAAAACTTAAGCAGAATCGCGTTAGGGCAGGCTGTTACGATTGGTGATGACGACCATAGTAATAGTGAAGAGGCTCACAGTGAAGGCCGTGCCAGCAGCACTATTAGTTATATTGCACCAGTAATGACCGGTGGTCATATTGCCAGAGTGCGTGCCGTTATTGCTAACCCTGAGGGCCATTGGCGTCCAGGCATGCATATTCAAGCCAACATCGAGACACGTACCAAGCAAGTGCCTTTAGCGGTGCGCGCTGATGCATTGCAAACTTTCATGGACAAACCGGCAGTGTTTGTTAAATACGGTAATACCTTCGAAGTGCGTTTGCTGACATTAGGCGAGACCGATGGCGAATTTGTTGAGGTGCTCGATGGGCTTGAGGCGAATGCCGAGTACGTCACCGAGAATAGCTATTTGTTGAAAGCTGACATCATGAAAAACGCTGCAAAGCACGTACACTAAGGACGAACTGATATGGATACAATTATCTCTTTCGCCCTCAAACGGCGATTACTGGTATTAGCAATGACACTGTTCATTGCCGCGCTGGGTGTTTATAACACCTTTAAGCTGCCGATTGATGCAGTGCCTGACATTACTAACGTACAAGTACAAATTAATACGGCCATCTCTGGTTACTCACCGCTCGAATCTGAGCAGCGGCTGACCTATGTGATTGAAAATGCCATGGCTGGGATCCCAAGCCTGTCTTACACCCGTTCAATCTCTCGCTATGGCTTATCGCAAGTCACGGTGATTTTTGAAGAGGGCACTGATATCTATTGGGCTCGTCAGCAGATCACCGAGCGCCTGCAAGGCGTGCGCAGTGAATTGCCTGTTGAGGCAGAGCCTGCACTTGGACCTGTGAGCAGTGGTTTAGGAGAAGTGTTTACTTACTCTATTCGGGCACTCGAGGGTGCGCTAAAAGAGGACGGCAGCGAATATAACGCAGAAGACTTACGCACCATTCAAGACTGGATCATTCGTCCACAGCTGGTCAAAGTTAAGGGCGTGACAGAGATTAACAGCCTCGGCGGTTATGAGCGTGAGTACCAAGTCGCGCCAGATCCAGCAAAGTTGCTGGCTTATAAAGTGACCGTCAATGATGTCATCAAGGCATTAGAGCTTAATAATCGAAATGCCGGCGCAGGTTATATCGAGCGCAGTGGTGAGCAGTGGCTCGTTCGTTCACCTGGTCAGCTTAAAGATTTGGGATCTATTCGCCAAGTCGTGGTCACCAAACGTGATGACGCTCCAGTGCGTATTGGTGATGTCGCTGAGGTCTTCTACGGTAAGCAACTGCGAACAGGCGCGGCCAGCCAAGACGGCGAAGAAACCGTGCTCGGTACCGCGTTTATGTTGCTCGGCGAGAACAGCCGCGTTGTTGCCAAAGAAGTTGGCGAAAAGCTTAAACTGGTCAATGCAAGTCTGCCACAGGGCATTGTTGCTGAAGCGGTTTACGATCGCACCACTTTAGTGGATAAAGCGATAACAACAGTACAGAAAAACCTATTTGAAGGCGCTGTGTTAGTTATTGTAGTGTTGTTTGCACTGCTAGGTAACTTCCGCGCAGCCTTGATAGCGGCATTGGTTATTCCTCTGAGTATGTTGTTTGCCATTACGGGGATGACAGCTAACCGAGTCTCAGGCAACTTGATGAGCCTTGGCGCGATAGATTTCGGTATCATTGTTGATGGGGCGGTGATCATTGTTGAAAATGCGCTGCGCCGACTAGGCATGGCACAGCATCAGCACGGTCGTTTATTAGTTCTGGAAGAGCGTATAAAAGTGGTCTTTGACGCCACTAAAGAGGTGTTTCGTCCGGCAGTATTCGGTGTATTGATCATTATGTTGGTGTACTTGCCGATTTTCGCCCTCAATGGCGTAGAAGGTAAGATGTTCCATCCAATGGCCTTTACTGTGGTTGCGGCGTTAATTGGTGCATTACTGTTTTCGGTGACTTTTGTTCCTGCTGCAATTGCCATATTCGTTAAAGGCAAAGTGAACGAGAAAGAAAACTGGTTGATGGCAAGTGCACGTAAAGCCTACGAGCCAGTGCTGTTTTTCTCACTTAAACGTCCTTTCATCATTCTTGCCGGCGCGGTTGTCCTTATCGTTGTCACAAGCGTACAGCTCAGTCGATTAGGTTCAGAGTTCTTACCTAAACTCGATGAAGGTGATATTGCCATGCATGCCATGCGCATCACTGGCACCGGGCTTGAGCAATCAATTGAGATGCAGAAAAAGCTCGAAATTATCATCGGTGAGTTAGATGAAGTGCAGCGAGTGTTCTCTAAAGTCGGTACTCCCGAGGTGGCGACCGATCCTATGCCACCAAGTGTTGCTGATACTATTTTGATCATCAAACCGCGTTCGGAGTGGGCAGATCCAAGTAAAACCAAGGCGCAGTTCATTGACGAGCTGCGCGAGCATGTTGAGCAGGTACCGGGTAATAACTATGAGTTTACCCAGCCGATTGAGATGCGCTTTAATGAGCTCATTGCTGGTGTGCGCGCGGATGTGGCATTAAGGATCTATGGAGATGATCTGGATACCTTAAAAGATGCCGGTGATCGCGCCGTTGGATTATTCCAAGGTATTGATGGTGCAACAGATGTCCGCGTTGAGCAGATGTCCGGTCTGCCAACATTATCTGTCGAGCCCAACCGCGACCATTTAGCGCTGCTAGGTTTGACCATTGTTGATGTACAGCAAGCGTTGCAAACAGCTGTCTCTGGTGTGCCCGTTGGTCTTATCTATGAAGGTGACAGGCGTTTTAAATTAGTCGTCAGAATGGCCGATAGCATCAGCCAAGATCTCGACAAGCTCGCCAATATCCCGATAGCGCTGCCAACGGAGTTAAATCCTGATTTAAGTTATGTTCCACTTGGAGAGGTGGCTGAACTTAAATTCAAAATTGGCCCCAACCAGATCAATCGTCAAAGTGGCAAGCGCCACGTGGTGGTGACCGCTAACGTTGATGGCCGCGACTTAGGTTCGTTTATTGAAGATACTAAGCAAGTGATGTCCGAGCAACTCGCACTCCCTAGTGGTTATTGGAGTGAATATGGTGGCACCTTTGAGCAGTTAGAATCGGCTTCAAACCGTTTAATGATCTTGGTACCGTTGACGTTACTGTTAATTTTCGGCTTATTATACAGTGCCTTTGGCTCTGTTCGTGATTCGCTGATCATCTTCAGTGGCGTGCCCTTAGCACTCACCGGCGGCGTGCTGGCATTGGTTCTGCGTGACATGCCATTATCAATATCGGCAGCGGTTGGCTTTATTGCGCTATCGGGGATTGCTGTTCTCAATGGTGTGGTGATGTTGAGCTTTATTAAGGAGCTTAAAGAGCAAGGTCTAGAGCTCATTGAGGCGATTAAGCAAGGGGCGAGTCAACGCCTTAGACCTGTGATGATGACGGCGCTGGTGGCAAGTCTTGGTTTTGTGCCGATGGCGCTTAATGTTGGTACTGGCGCTGAGGTGCAACGACCTTTAGCTACCGTCGTGATTGGCGGTATTATCTCATCGACGTTATTGACCTTAGTGATTTTGCCTGTGCTTTACGCATTGGTGTATCGCTATACCCGTAAGGACAGACCCGACTTGGCATAAATAGTCCGCTTAAATAGCTGCTTATAAAATATAGAGTCGCACTGGTAGCACAGTGATATTCAATTCCATATCAATAGACGATAGGGCCTTGCGCTTTATCGTCTATTTTAGGTTTCGATATTGATTGCTTAGCGCACTATAGTGAAAGCCTATGTCGGCAAGTTTAGACTCTAATAACCGTTTATCGATATCGAGTTCATAAAAGAGTGCGGCTTGATCCGCACAGGTTAAGCGCAACTTTTCGTTGACGATCCCTAGCAGTGTTTCAGCACTAAGCTGTTCAAGATGAGTAATGTCCATCAGCGATGACCGAGTAGAGGAAGGTCTGTTAAATATGGATTTCGAGGCAAAAAAAAGCAAGCCTTAAAAAGGCTTGCAAAAGGTGATACTGGGTGAGGAACAGATTACATTATGTCGTGGTAATCTTAAGTGTTTCTTAATTAACGCAAGTTTTCCCCACGATTAATTGTAATTAATCTATCTAAAATGTGCTCTCCATCCATCCGAATACCATTGTGTTCATATTCCGATGTTAACCAGTACTTTAAGTTACCCACTTTGGCGGCAGTTTCTAGGCTGTAACGCATCTCAACAAACATATCTTCACTATAGATCGCCGCTGCTACAGGCACGGTATTTTCTGCTAATACCGCCTGTTGATATAGTGCAGGCCAATCGTCCTTCATTGCGAGCGTTGTCGCGGCTTCTTTTAATGGTCTTAGATTGCTGAACTGATCAAACATCCACGGGTAGATCATCTCTCCAGTAAAGAGGAAAGGCTTATCAGACGTGTAGTTGAACTGTGGATATTGCGCTCTAACGCGATGAGCAGACCAATTTGAAGCATTATTCTGACAATAAATAGACTCATGCAACAGCGCAAAAATGGGGTTGCTATTATAGTCTAACATTTGGCAGAAATGGGCCAGAAATAGTGGGTTAACTATAGTGCCGCTAGCCGTGGTAATGAGTGCTTGTTCTAATAAGTAGTAGACGCTCTCAGGGCCTTGCTCCATGCCGATGTTGATCCCCAGCAGTTGTAACATTTCAACAGTGAGTTGCTCACCTGTCGCCAGCTTTACATCATGTTCGCTGATATGTTGCGCTACGGCTTTAATTAAACCTTGTGCGTCACTAAAACGGCTGAAAAAATCATTATTCTTAGCAATAACACGTTGATAAGTGGCTTGGTAGACTTCATCTGCGGTGCGAGTCAAAGAGGGTATACCACCCGTAATATAGGCTTCTTTAAGGCCTTGTGGTGCATCATTGAGGTACTTTAAGACACAAAAACCACCAAAGCTCTGCCCGAGAATAGACCATTTCTCATCGCCAACAAGCTGTTGACGAATAGCTTCGGCGTCGCGAATGATGTTGTCTGCACGAAAATGGCTTAGGTACTGGCTTTGCTGCGTTGTGGATAAATGTATAAGGCTAGCTGAGCTCACAGGGCTCGACAGTCCGGTGCCGCGTTGGTCGAGCAAAAGCACTCGAAACTCTTGCAGAGCTCGCTTTATCCAGCCGCCATTAGCAGCAGGTCTTACCGCGCCAAATCCGGGGCCACCTTGAAAAAAGACGATGAAAGGCAGCGCTTTATGTTGATTTTCAGGACTGACAAGCTCGCGCGCAAAAACGTTTATTGTCTCACCGTTAGGTTGCTGGTAATCAAGAGGGAGTGTGAAGGTGTGTTTACGAGCAACCATGCCTGCAAAGGTGAGATGTGTTGTCATTGAATAAGCCTTAGTTTTTTGAGTATTTTTAGGGGCAACAGAGCTGAAGATTATATACCCATCTTACCTGAAGGTGCAGGACTCAGTGGAAACCTTGGTAAAAGCAGTAACACAGACTAATGCGCCTAGAATTGAACGAGCACAAGGCCTCTGAAACGAACATCTTCTAGTCGGATGGGTATAGACCGAAATAGTCACTAGGTGAATGGTTTCAACTTATGGCTAATCAGCTTGGATCTTGTAAACGATAAATATGACATTTTGTGAGCGTTAGTTCATGTTCTATCATTTATTAATAGAGGAAATGGCCAAGGTGGCGTAATCTTTAGCCATTCCACGGCTAAATAACCTTTAGGTGAGTAACGATGAAGTATCAGTTAATACCCGTCACGCCATTTCAACAAAATTGCAGCTTAATTTGGTGTGAGCAAACCTTGAAAGGAGCTGTGGTCGATCCCGGTGGTAATCTAGAGCGTATTTTAGAAGAAGCAGCCAAAAATAATGTAGTGGTTGAGCAGGTGTTGTTGACTCACGGACATATCGATCATGTGGGCGCTGCGCAAGCTCTTGCGGAACAGTTAGATATACCGATTGTTGGCCCACACGTGGCGGATAGTTTTTGGTTAGAAACGT
Source organism: Shewanella sp. Choline-02u-19 (assembly GCF_002836205.1). Taxonomy (NCBI): domain Bacteria; kingdom Pseudomonadati; phylum Pseudomonadota; class Gammaproteobacteria; order Alteromonadales; family Shewanellaceae; genus Shewanella; species Shewanella sp. Choline-02u-19. The sequence goes on along the minus strand of NZ_PJBE01000013.1, from coordinate 1,965,251 downwards.
TACCAACACAAAGTAAGCACTTTGGTTTTGTACATTGCGATCCATTTACTCCCACTCGTTATTTAGAAGAGGGCGATGAAGTCAATGTCGGTAATCAAGTTTTATCGGTACTCCATTGTCCTGGACACACTCCTGGTCATGTGATCTTTTTTGCCAAAGAGGCAGACATTGCATGGGTTGGCGATGTGTTATTCAGAGGCTCAATAGGCCGTACTGATTTCCCTCAATCTAATCATCAAGATTTAATTAACTCTATTACTAAAAAACTCTGGCCTTTGGGTAAAGAAGTACAATTTATTCCCGGTCACGGTCCGCTGTCTACCTTTGGGGAAGAGCGGGTACAAAACCCATTTGTTGCTGATCAGCTCTTTAGTTAATGACATTTACGATTTAGTAAGCTGATGAAAAGTAAAAATCCGAGTCCTATCTCTAGGTCTCGGATTTTTTATGTCGGTTAGTACTAATACTATCGGTTTAGTTCGGCATTGAAGCGGTCAAATGCGGCGTCGAGATCGGCAATCAGATCATCGACGTTCTCCAGACCAATATGCAGCCTAATAAGCGGCTTGCTACTGTCCCATTGAGTGGCGGTACGTATTTTATCGATACCAAACACACCCAAAATAAGGCTTTCAAAGCCGCCCCATGAAAAGCCCATCTTAAAGTGCTGCATGTTTTCAACAAAAGCAGTGACGGATTGCAGGTTTCCCTGTTTTAATACAAATGAAAACAAACCATTAGAAGCTGTAAAATCACGTTTGAAAAACTCGTGACCAGGACAAGTGTCAAAAGCTGGATGACGCAGATGGTCAACTTCTGGTCGGCTATTAAGCCAGTTAGCGACTTTTAATGCGTTCTGCTCATGTTGAGCTAGACGAATACCTAGGGTACGCAGACCACGACTGGCAAGATAGACATCATCAGGTGAGGTGCATTGGCCTAAAAGGTAGCTGTTTTCGCGTAACTGTTCCCAATGTTTTTCATTGGCGGTGGATGTGCCCATCATTACATCGGAGTGGCCAACAATATATTTAGTCGCCGCTTGAATCGAAATATCGACGCCCATCTCAAATGGACGTGAGTTGATGGGGGATGCCCACGTATTATCCAGCATCACCACAATATCATGTTCATGTGCAATACGGCTTAGGGTTGGCACATCTTGAATCTCCATGGTGATAGAACCAGGAGACTCTAAAAACAACACTTTAGTGTTTGGTTGAATAAGATCGCGGATGCCTTCACCTACCATAGGATCATAGTAAGTGGTTTCAATGCCATAGCCTGCTAATAACTTATTACATAAGTCGCGGGTAGGTTCATAAGCACTGTCGACCATCAGCAGATGATCGCCCGCTTTTAAAAATGACAGCAAGCTATTGCTTATAGCTGCGCTACCAGAAGGGTAAAGTGCGGTGCCTACGCCACCTTCAAGTTCGGCAATTGCTGCTTGAAATGCAAAATGAGTCGGTCCGCCACGGCGACCGTAAAACATCTCGCCATTGGCCTTATTTTTAGCAGCAAAACGCAGTTCATCCATCGTATCAAACACCATGGTTGATGCGCGAAAAACGGGTGGGTTTATTACACCTTGGGTCCACTTTTTGTCACGGCCAAGACTAATTATCTGCGTTTCTTTTTTCATAGGGTTCTACTTCCACAATAGGGCTTTTTAGTTTTAGCCATCTTAACATCTAAACGGCTAAAGTGAAGTGTCAATATGTTCATACATTTCGCTATGCTGGTTTTTCTTTACTGATAGGCAGTTGGATTAAAATCTCAACCCCAAAAACAGCGCCTTGTTCATTGACTCTATTTTGTGCGCTGATTTTTCCTTTATGGAATAGGCTGATTAATCGAGCAATATAAAGTCCAAGTCCTAAGTGTGGCTTATCTTGGGCTTTCTGAGCCCTGACAGAGACCATAGATTCAAAGATCTGCTGTGACATATTGTCAGGCAAGGGCGTGCCATAGTTGGCTACCGATAAATGGGCAACTTTATTGTGCGCTTTAAGGCTCACTTCGATAGCACTGTCTGGGGTGCTAAATTCCAGCGCATTCGCAATAAGCTTATCCATTAGCTGCGCAATGTATTCTGGTACGCCTTCGACATACATAGCTTGTGAGTCGACATCAATCTTGAAAAGCTGATTAGGGTAGGTCATTTGATACCCTTGCATACAGCCACTAATCACTTTCTCTAGTGGGAACAGTGACTTTTCAGCATGGGTTAAACTCTCTTCGAGTCGTGTGGCTTCGCTCATATTATTGAGGATCATATTAAGGCGGTTAACACCTTCCTGTGCCCGGTCAACATATTTACGGCTATCAGGGTTAAGCGTTTGCAGACTCAGATGCTCCAGTGACGATCGAACCACAGCAACAGGCGTACGTAGCTCATGAGATAAGCGCGAAGACATGTTTTCTAGATAGTGGGTATATTCGCCTAATCGACTTACAATACTGGCAAAACTACGAGACAGATCGCCAATTTCATCACGGACCTTCGAGCCTTTAATTGCCTTTTTAATACGTCCTTGATTATCAATTGCTCGCTCGGCTTCATCACGCAGTTTACGTATTCTGCTAGAGATGTTGGACGCAAAAAAGAACAGTGCCAATGTCCCCATACTCATAATCGTTAAAATCACATTAAACAGCTTCTCTAAGGCTTTATTGCGAAGGGTGCGGATCCCATGAGTGGTTTCTTCTGCAATGACCACACCCATGACTTTATCATCGATCCAAATAGGGCTGGCAGCGGCTAAAACCACTGCTTTGTTATCGGGTGTGAGTCGCCATGTGGAGCCCTGTTTGCCCTTTAATGCTTTATTGATGTGACTGCCTTGCAGTACGGTTGAGTCTTGTAATGAATCGATAAAGTCTTTAGCAGGGATAGTTAAAATTTTATAATAAAGCGGGTATAGGTATTGCTGCTTAAACCTGTCCCAGGTGCTCTTACCCTCTTTTTCGACTGTGGAGCGCGCCCAAACACTATTGTCGGAGCGGATATCACCAGACTTGGCCAGTACTCGCCCATGCCTATCGACGACCCAGATCCTTGAGCTATTGTGGGCCATGCCCTTAATGATGCTTTCGATTTCTGGCGAAGGCACTAATACCGTGCCGAGCTTATTCACATCATCAATCGCTGAGGTGCCGACAATCGCTTCTAATTGTCGAGTATTACTGTCGTTTACATCATAGATGGCAAATCCGAGTTTACTGCCGACCATCTCGAGTGGGATCCGCAGTTCGACGTTGTAGCCTTTAGCTGATTTAAGCCATTTACCCTGAATTTTGACTTCGGGTGTCACAGGCGTTGTCAGTGCTGGATCTTCTGGTAGCTCAAATGCGCTGATCCAACCATCTTTAGTGGTGGCAACAACATAGCGGCGAAACTGTCCATCGGGGGCTAAAGTTGCAATGGCGATATGATCATTGCGGTCAATGCTTAAGCTGTTTTTACCGCGATAGATAACCTGCGGATCGGTGACTTCAAAAAAGCCATAAAGGTAACCAGCATATTTGCCCACCATATGAGTAAATTCGATGCCTAATGGCTTGGCTGGATCGTGCTTATATACTTGATAATCTTCACCATAGTGCAGTGAGCTGTGACGGTACGGCTGCCAGTCACCTAACTTGCCATCAAGTTGAATAGGGCCTGCTAATGGATAAGCGTATAGATCGCGACCTTTCTCTACCTGAGTTAGGAAGCTTGCTTGACTATCAAATAGTTTTGGCCGCTCGTGTAATGCAGTGGCAAGTGCTTGAGTGGTGCCTTCGAGGGTTTTTTCTTGGCCAAGGCGTAAATACTTTTCCATCTCCCACACATATTCGTAACCGAGCCATGGCAGACACAGCAAGAATAGAGATAAGACACCGACTTTGGCACGTAGGCCTATAGGAAGATTAAACATATATTTCTCGATATAGAATAACTATTAGCTTTGTGCGTCCCATCGATAACCCATTCCATAAACCGTATCAATGCAGTTGAACTGCGTGTCTTGGGCGAGAAACTTTTTACGGATCCGTTTTACGTGAGAAGTAATGGTTGAATCATCGACAAATATCTTAGCCTCTTGCATTAGCTCTTGGCGCTGCCTGACATGGCCTGGTCGCCTCGCAAGTGCATGCACCATCCAAAACTCGGTGACCGTCAACTCAATCTGAATGCCTGACCAATACACTTGCATGCGGTTGATATCAATCGACAGCAAACCATGTTCGACCAATGGATTATTGTCATTGCTGGTATCTTTAAGCTCTGAGCGTCTAAACAGCGCTGCAAGTCGAGCAATTAAGTGCGGAAAGCTAACATCTTTACTGAGGTAATCATCAGCGCCTAGTCGTAGACCACATACGGTATCAAAGTCACTGTCTCTTGCGGTCAAAAAGATAATCGGTACTGTACTCGACATTGCTCTAAGTGACTGGCAAAGAGTGAATCCACCGTCGATCTCATACTCCAAGCCGATATCAATAATGGCTAAATCAGGTAGTCGAGTATTGAAAGCGCGCATTGCCTCAGGTCGATTAGCATAAGCCTGAACGCTATAACCTTGCTGCTGCAAAACATCTTTGTAGTTTTCTCTAAGGGCGGCTTCATCTTCTACTATCGCGATTCGTTTCATGGCTTGTTACTTATAGCGTTATCTCTGTAATTGATTGTGACTATACAGGATTTTATCTGCGTTTAAAGGCGGTAGAGTCGATTGCCTTTTTGTTGCCACATTTGATATTTAAATTGCCATGTTTGCTCCCTTTTGAAGACATTTGGCTGCGGTTTAATAGCGTTATTGAAATGACGCCGTATCTCGGCAACTGAATATGAGTTAACACTTAAAAGGGACATATTATGAAAAAGCATATTATCGCATCACTGGTTATTGCCGCTATCACACTTTCATCTCACGCTAGCGCCGCTGAAACGGCAGAAAGCACAGAACGTAGTCATAACGAAGAGCTCATTGGGTTAAGTTCTGGCATTGTTGTTGGCGCTGTCGTCGGTGGCCCTGTCGGCGCCATTATTGGAGCTTTTGCAGGGAGCTTATTGGGCAAGTCTGTAGGCGATGATGATGAGATAAAAAACCAGCAAGTGATGCTAGATAGTAAGCAAGGTGAGCTCGCCACTCTTAATGAACAAAATGAATCATTAATCGCATTATCAACTCAATATGAAGCTGCCCAGCAACAGCTAACAACACTTAAAATGGCACAGGAGCAAAAGCTAACTGAATTAGCATTGGGTCTTAATGTGCAATTCAAAACGGGCTCATCATCTATCGAACCTCACTTTGCTCAGCAACTTGATGATGTGGCTTACGCGATGTCGCTGTCACCTGAGTTGACGTTAGATGTCACCGGTTATGCAGATAGACGTGGTGATAGCGATTATAACCAAGCGTTATCGGAGCAGCGTGTTGCTGAAGTGACAAGCTATTTAGTGAAACAAGGTGTCGCTAATGACCGTTTGCATTATCAAGCTTATGGCGCGACATCGCCGTTAACGGCGGAACAGAACTTTGAAAATGACTTTTTTGACCGCCGCGTCACCCTAAAACTGCAATCACATGATAGCGAACTAGCAGCCAATCCTGCTCGCTAACCCATCTAGAGTCACGCTGATATAGCAGTCTGAAGTCTCTGTTCAGATTGCTTAGCGTTTATAAGGAGATAAAGATGGCTAGGCAAATGATATTGGTTAACAAACGCCAAGGAGTACGGTATTGGCAACGTGCTTTGTTACTGTTAGTTTCGACGATTTATACGGCAGCAGTGAGCGCGACAGGATCGACTGAACCCGCTGGATTTGAATCAGCCGATAGTGCTTATCGATTAAATGATGAGATCCAGCAAGGTAGCTTGATTATTTTTGATGCCATGGGGAACAAAAACGTGTCATTGCCAATGAAAACACAAGTCCATATGCAGGTCTCTGGCTGGACCAACCGAGTGTCTGTGCGGCATGAATTTCATAATGACCAACCGTTTTGGGTCAATGGTGAATATGTTTTCCCTCTGCCTAGTGAAGCAGCCGTCGATGGTCTCAGAATGCTGATCGGCGATAGAGTCATCGAGGGCGAGATAAAAGAAAAACGTAAGGCTAAAGCTTTATTTAATGAAGCAAAAAAGGCCGGTAAAAAAGCCAGTTTACTGGAGCAAAAAAAAGCTAATATTTTCAGCGCTCAAGTCGCCAACTTAGCCCCTGGAGAGACCTTGGTGGTGGAACTCAATTATCAACAGCTGGTCAATTATGACCAAGGTATGTTTAGTTTGCGTTTTCCTATGGTTGTGGCACCTAGATATTATCCCAAAGCGGGATCCGCTGCCGCATCTGTAAACTCAAACTCAACTTTCATTGCTACATCAGTTGCAAATTATGCCACTGCAGCAGTGGATGTTTGGAATAGTGTCAGTCAAAAAAAAAGCCAAAACTGGATAAATAGCGTTGATATCGAAGTAGAGCTAGATGCGGGGTTGGCAATCAGTGAGATTGATAGCCCGTATCATCAAGTGAACATTAGGCGTAACGATGATGGTCAAGCCAATATTCATTTAATCGCCGCAAAGGCCAACAGTGACTTTGTATTAAATTGGCGGCCGAGTGTCGGCAGTACACCAACGGCTGCAATATTCAGCCAACAGGGTAAAACCTATTTAGGTCATCAGCTAAATCAAAACACTAATCAAGCTTCAAAGTCACAATTAGACCCACAACCAAGCTCACCGTTAAGCCTGAACTCACACTCTAGTGATGACGCTAAGAGCGGAAAAATACCGATAACACCACAAGCGCAATATGCACTGGTGATGCTGCTTCCGCCACAACAAGGGAGTATCTCTACAGTGGTCGCCCCAAGAGAACTCATTTTGGTAATAGATACATCTGGCTCAATGTCTGGAGAGGCTATTGAGCAAGCTAAATCTGCAATTATTTATGCATTATCTGGGCTCTCATCTCAAGACAGCTTTAATATTTTGCAGTTTAACTCTCGCGTGTATGCACTGGCAGAGCAGTCCCTTACGGCGAATGCTAAGAACATAGGAAGGGCTCAAGCCTATGTGCAAAGCTTAGAAGCTGATGGTGGCACAGAGATGTCACTTGCTTTAGATAAAGCGCTCAATCAGCAAGCTAGCTCAACTGGGTCTTTACGTCAGGTGTTGTTTATTACTGATGGTGCCGTGGGTAATGAACCGCAGCTATTCAACCAAATTCGTAATCAATTACACGGTAGTAGGTTATTTACGATTGGCATCGGCGCCGCCCCTAATGGCCATTTTATGCAAAGAGCAGCAGAGTTGGGGCGTGGCACTTATACCTATATAGGCAAGCAATCGGAAGTGAAGAGTAAAATGGTCGCGATGCTCGATAAACTTGAAAAACCCACGGTCACCGATGTGGAGCTGCGCTTTGCTGATGGCAGTATTCCTGACTATTGGCCAGCCACTATTCCTGATTTGTATGCTCATGAGCCTATTATGGTTGCAATGAAGCTCCCCAGCTATAGCGAGAAAGAGTTCGTCGTTAGCGGTCAGTTAGCGGGCCAGTTTTGGCAGCAACAACTTTCAATAGAAAAGAACTCTGGCGCTAAGGGTTTAGACTTAATTTGGGCCAGAAAACAGATTGCTGCATTGGAGCTATCAAAAGAAGCGGCTAATAATGATCGAATTGAAAAGCAGATCACGGCCATCTCGCTTAATTATCATGTGATGAGTGCTTATACCAGTTTAGTCGCCATTGATAAAACACCGGCTCGACCTGATGGTGTCATGGTTGTTGACGGACAGGTTTTACCTCATATGCCAAAGGGATGGCAGCGTTTACCGCAAACCGCGACCAGTAGCTATGCTTGGTTAATATTGGGCAGCATGCTATTGGGTTTGTCGATACTTTACTCAGTGTCCTTTTGCGGTAATGGCAGTGGTACTCGCCGTCAAGTCACTAAGGTTATTACATGAGTATGGCTTATCGGCATGCAGCAGTGCGCTTCAGCTTTACATATCGGCGGCTGCATATTGGTTTTACCTGTTTACTGTTCATTTTAGGGCTAACGTTTGTTAGTCAAGGAGCGTATATGCAAGCCAAAGCCTACTTTGCACAATTCTTAATACAGCAAGCGTGGCAGAAAACACTTGATGATCAGCAGCAACATAAACCTTGGTCGTGGGCTGACACATATCCGGTCGCCAAACTTGAGTTTATTGCTTCAAACAGTGAGGTGACGGCAACACCTATCCAAAGGGAGAATGCATCAGTCACGAAAAACCGCAGTCTATACGTGTTATCGGGTGCATCGGGTCGTAACCTAGCCTTTGGTCCCGCTCAAGTATTATCTTCTGCAAAGATTAATAGCCGTGGTAATACTGTCATAGCCGGCCATAGAGATACCCATTTTTCGCTATTAAGTGGTACTCAAATTGGGCAACTCATCACCTTACAAAATGCTGAGGGCATAGAAGTGTTATATCAAGTAATGCAGACTCAAGTTGTACATGAAAGTGAGGTCTCAGTGATGGAAAATGTCGGAGAGACGAAGCTAACATTAGTGACTTGTTATCCGTTTGATAGTGCTGTGGCGGGTGGGCCACTGCGTTATGTGGTTACCGCAGTGCCGTTTGATAAAGTAGAAGCGATTTAGTCGGAATGGGGAAAAGCTTAATGAGTCATCGGCATCACTCTATTGCGACCAAGGCGCTTTGCTTCATAGAGCTGTTTGTCGGCACGTTCAATCAATGTTGAATCGGTATCTTTTTCTTGGTATTGAGCGACACCAAATGATGCTCTGACATTATCGACACGTTGATCTTTACGTTTATCCTTTAAAATTAATTTTTCAAGGCTACGGCGCATTGATTCTGCAAGTTGTCTCGCCCGACCTAATTGGCTCATTGGCACCAATAAAGCAAACTCTTCACCCCCAAAACGATAGAGTTTAATACCGTCATGACAACTTTCATTGAGCCTTCTTGCAACCGCTTTTAACACCTGATCGCCCAGCTGGTGGCCATAAGTATCATTAAAATCCTTAAAGTGGTCTATATCGGCAATGACTAGGCATAATCCCTCGGGAGTTTGCTCAATGAGTCCTTTGATATCTTTATTAAATGCTCTTCTATTTAGCGCGCTAGTTAACGCATCAAAGTGCATGTCATGCTCAGATTTTTTCAGCTGAATTTTAAGCTGATTAATCTCTGACTGTGCATGGGCTAACTGATCAGTAAAGTGCTGGGTACTGTTTTTAATATCGTGTGCGTCGCTGGCGAGACTTTTAACCAGTGTCAGTACTTCTTCAATAGAGAAACCTTCGTTTTCAATTTTGTTTAGCTTATCAAAGTTGGTGTTAATCTTAGTTTGATATTGGTTTGCATCGAGATTGGTATCTTTCAATGATTGCGATAGATCCGTCACCATCGCATCGAGATTTTGACGCATTTCAATAACGTCTAACTCTATTGGATCTGAAAGGTATGCTTGATATAAGCGCTCGCCCTGACTCGGGGGGCAAGTACGGTATTGACTGATCACTTCATCTAACTGCCGATTGAGCTCTGGACTACTTTGACCGACATACGCATACCACAAAGCATAATTGGTCGGCGTGGTGGGAATTTGGTGTTTTAGCATCAAGGGAATGGCTTTTTTTAACTTAGCCGCGGCTTCCCTTAGCAATTGATTTGACATTTTCTTGCCTTAACTTTATTAATTGACTCACTTTGTCATTATTATGCGAATGAGAGATAGCATCATTGTGCATTTTATAAAGCCATTCTATTATGATTTACCTTTGTGGATACATCTCTTTAATGAAAATAAGCCACAAAGAAGCAAATAATTAAAATAAAAACAAGATTATAAACATTAAGGGATAATCAGTGAAAAAACTCATACTAGCAAGCGTGTTGTCTGCGTTAGCCATACCATCATTTGCCCATTCAGATAAAAGCCCTGTTGGGCTAGATCTTGATAAATATCGAACCCATGTTAAAACACTTGCTAGCGATGAGTACGGCGGACGCGCGCCTTTGTCAGCAGGAGAGACATTGACGCTAAATTATATTGAAGCCGAATTTAAGAAAATTGGCTTAAAACCTGGTTTTGGCGACCGTTATTTGCAGCCTGTGCCACTGGCAAAAGTTACAGCAGATCAGAATATGACCTTGAATATTGGTTCGTTAAACCTGACCAATGGCACCGAGTTTACCGCGCGCACACAGCAAATAAGCGAGCGCATTAAACTTGAAAATAGCGAAGTGGTTTTTGTCGGCTATGGCATAAACGCACCAGAGTATGACTGGAATGATTATCAAGGCATTGATGTAAAAGATAAAACGGTCATTGTATTGGTTAATGATCCAGGCTTTGCTACCCAGAATGCGGCACTATTTAAAGGTAATGCCATGACCTATTATGGCCGCTGGACCTATAAATATGAGGAAGCGGCGAGGCAGGGGGCAAAGGCCGTTTTTATTGTGCATGAAACTGCGCCAGCGGCATATGGTTGGGGCGTGGTGCAAAACTCAAATACAGGCAGTAAATTCACCTTAATTGATGATGATAACAACCTAAGTCAAGTGGGTGTAATGGGTTGGATCCAGCATCAAAACGCAAAACAGATTTTTGCTGAGGCAGGTTTAGATTATGAGCAGCAAAAGCAAAAAGCCGCTAAGCCCAATTTTAAGGCTGTCTCTTTAAAAACCACGGCTAACCTAGCGCTAAATAACACTATTGAACGTGCTCAGTCATACAACATTATGGCGTTACTCCCAGGGAGTGACCGTGCTGATGAAATGGTGGTGATGCATGCTCACTGGGATCACCTCGGTACCAGAACCGATAAAAAAGGGGTCAAGCATATCTATAATGGTGCGGTTGATAATGCCAGTGGTGTCGCTGGTGTACTCGAGCTTGCCAGAATATTTAGTTTACGTGCTAAAGAGCAACCCTTTAAGCGCTCAATACTGTTTACTTCATTCACCGCTGAAGAAACGGGCTTAATAGGTGCACAGCATTTCGCAAAACAACCGCCGATACCGACCAAAAAGATTGTCTCTTTCTTAAATATAGATGGCATGAACGTGAATAATAGCGTCGATTACATATTGCGTTATGGTGAAGGCGTATCAGAAATGGAGCATTACCTGAATGATGCTGCTAAGCATCAAGATCGTTTTGTAAAGGGTGATCCTCTGCCGCAAAATGGACTTATGTTCCGCTCTGATCATTTCGCATTAGCGCAAGAAGGCGTGCCGGGTTTGCTATTTATGAGTCTTGGTGACACAGATCCTGATTACATTGCCCATAAATACCATAAGGAAGCGGATGACTATGATCCGAATTGGACCTTAGGTGGCGTACGCCAAGATATCAGCCTAATTTCCGACATTCTTGCGATGCTTGCCAATAATGATGATTGGCCTAAATGGCTAGAAGAGTCTGACTTTAAAAATAGGCGTACCCAAGATGGGAAATAGCTTAGATAGTTAGCAACCAATAAAAAAGACACCGCAAGGTGTCTTTTTTATTGCTATCACAGAGGGAACTAAAATCAGTTTAATGATAATTAGAACTGATAGCTCACTGAAAGCATTGGTCCTGTAAAGCTGTAGTAAATATTGTAATCGGCAATTTTTAAATCAGTATTTTTTAAATTAGAGGTAAATTCCACGTCAACTTCATAATAGTTAAATGCAGCGGTCATATGCCAGTTATCAGTAATAGCCGCTTCGACACCGAGTCTAATATCGACTAAGCCGCCTTTTAATTCATCTAGCTTGATATAGAAATATTGTGCGTGTCCGCTGAACTTAAATCCAGGGTAAATTTCATAACTGCCATAGACACCGATATCAGGTAGGGGGGCAGTCAGCTTCTCATCAACAATTTTAGGAATGCTAATCGTGTCAGGGCAGCGAGTTTCAGTATCGACGTCACAGATCCCAATATCACCACTGAAAGCTGTTTTAATAAACATGGCATGCAAACCAATCGACACACCAACGTCGTAGTTATCACCTTGCCAAATATCATAGCCATAACCGATACGTGCAATATCGATATTTAGCGTGGTATCTAATGCAATTCCAGATTTGACATCATAAGTAATGTCATCCCAAGTAAATTGAAATGGCTTTTCGACCGACTGGACGAGTGCGTTACGGTGCAGCTGTTTCCAGTCTACATAAACATTGTGTCGTTCGTTAAATTGGTAAGTGAATTCAAAGAAGGGTAAAAATTGAGACTCTTCAAGCTTTAAGTCTTGTTCAAAATCGAGGGAGAAATTATTGCCCAGAAGAGGATCGTTAACATCAATACTTGAATCAGTATTTGCATAAAAACCACCCACGCGAATAATGGTATTATTCTCGGCTTTGACACTATAACTTGTCATCAAGGCCAATAACGTGGCTGTGATAAATGTGAAACTTTTAGACATTAAAAGTAACTCCGCAATCTTTTATAATTTTTATTTTTCGCATTTGAATCGAGTCAAGTGCTTAGAGATATTAGAAACAGCATAACAGCATATGTCAAAATGTGAATAAGTTGTTTCAAGATATGTGTAATTTGTTTGATCTGTTGCAGTAAAACTGTATTTTTAACTAGTTTTGGCGTGTTTTGTGGAGGAAATGACAGAAAGTGTACTAAACGTGACTTAACTCTGATGTGATTTTGCAGACGGTGGACGTGTTATAGGGGCTTATATTGGTCTCTATGGCACAAGATGCCCTTTCGCTAGCGAGATGTCGTTAACAGAAAGAGCATGTTTAACTGAAAAGAGCGTTATATAAATTTAGGCAATAAGATCAGCGCCCAGCTTAAGCCACAAAAAGCTAAGCTCATAAATACCGCTGCTGATGCAATATCTTTAGCTTGACCACTTAGTGGATGGATCTCGTCACTAATTCTGTCCACGACAGCTTCAATCGCTGAATTTAATAGCTCAACGATTAGCACCAAAAACAAACCAAAGATCAGTAAAATGCGCTCTACAGTGGTGACGTCAACTAATAGCGCTATAGGTAACATAATGATAGCGAGCATCAATTCTTGTCTGAATGCAGCTTCATGTTTCCACGCAAGTTTAAGGCCTTGCATCGAAAATCCAGTCGCTCTAATTACGCGTTTAATACCATGATTATTTGCAGGTTTCATATACTCTCATCTATGTACGATTATTTTTAATTTGAATTGATCCCAAAAATTGCGGCTCAGTATAGCACGTTAAAATTATGTGTTAATGCAAAAAAGCCCAGCGATAATTCAGCCATTTTGCTGATTGAATATCTCTTTTATGGGGCTAGGCTTTTTAAAAGAGAATGAGCGCGGTGCTTATTTAGTAATGCGAGTTGTTTATGACAAAAATCTACTGGCTAAGTTCAGAACTCAATTATTTGGTACGTCTTTGTTGTGGGGGATTGGCGTTTTTCTTTGTTGTGACTGCGGAGCTAACTGCAGCAGAAATGGCTAAACCGCAGATTCAACTAGCAAAAGAATATGAACAGCAGCGCATTACTAAATTATCTGATTACTTAATAAGTGAAAAACTCGATGGGGTAAGGGGCTATTGGAATGGCTCCGATATGTTGTCTCGTTCAGGCAGAGTCATCAATGTACCCAATTGGTTTGTTGAAGGTTTCCCAAACTACCCCATTGACGGCGAGCTATGGATTGATCGTAATCATTTCGAACAAGTCTCGGCTATTGTCCGCAAGAATAACGCCAGCAAAGCAGAGTGGCAGCAAGTCAGCTTTATGGTTTTTGATCTGCCAGCGGAAAGTATGCCTTTTATAGAACGATATGAAAAAGCACTGGCTGATTTATCACAGATTAGTCCCTACATTCACGTTATTGAGCAGTTCTCAATTGATGACCAAGCTGAATTAGATACAAGGCTTAATGTTATCGTTGAGGCAAATGGTGAAGGTTTGATGCTGCATCGAAAAACGGCGCATTACCAAATTGGGCGCAGTCATGACATTGTTAAATTAAAACCTGTTTACGACGCAGAAGCTGTTGTTTTAGCGCATCAGCAAGGGAAGGGTAAATACACTGGCATGATGGGGGCATTATTGGTTGAAAGTATGCAGGGAAAACGATTTAGTATTGGCAGCGGCTTTACTGATGAAGAGCGCCGCAATCCACCAAAGGTGGGTAGCATTATAACGTTTAAATACTACGGTAAAACACAAAAAGGCACCCCTAGATTTGCGAGTTTTTTGCGAGTTAGAGATCCATTTTAATTCACCGTTTCACCCTTTAATTAGCTGCAAGGCTATTTCTTTCTTACTGCTATTTCAGTATGTTATTCGCACTAATATTTTATATCTTACTGGCAAAACCTTAACTAGCAGTGTTAAAGGCAGCGAAGTGCATACTTGGGAGAAGGCATTGATTAAGTATAAGCAGCGTAGAAAATACAAATATAATCTACATTCAGAATTAATCTATGAGACAGGTCTGTCTGTTAAAGTGCCTATTGCCAATCTTTTTCTTGAGATCAACGCCAGCGGCCGCTTAATTATAAAGGCAGGTTACGCATGGGATGGGCCAAGTAGCCCGGCAATAGACAGCAAAAACTTTATGCAAGGTTCCTTAATTCATGACGCGTTATATCAGCTTATGAGAGATCAGGTGTTACCACCGTCGGATAGAAAACGGGTTGATGCAATCCTTAAAGAGGTGTGCTTGCAAGATGGCATGTCAGCATTTAGAGCATGGTATGTCTACCAAGGTGTGAGATTCGGGGGGGCAAAGTCGGCTGAGTCCGACCTTTTAAGTGCGCCGTAACAGGCGTGTTTATCAGCTAAGTTTATGCGGTGGTAAGCCCTTAGAGCTGTAGACACTTGATAGCGTTACCAAGTTTTATGGACAAATTTCACCTAAGTTTCTTGTATAGGAAATATGATGGTCGTCAATCCAGCGTCAGGTTCATTGGTGATTGGTAAACCGGGCATATAAAATTTGATTATGTTCATGAAAACCTAAATAACTAACATGGATTATTTATGAAGTTAGGCCGCATCATCACATGTAGATACTTGTATTAATCCTGCTAGGTATCGTCTAAGAATATCCTAAAAAAAGCACTTTCACTTCCCCTCAGTAAATTATACTTATGATACCTAGTGAGTTTCAAATTGGTTAGGATTAATAAGTCAACTTATAGTAAATTTGCGATAAACAGAATGGAAAACTCTCTAATGGCTATTAAAAGTGTACTGTTTGTATGTATGGGCAACATTTGTCGTTCACCATCGGCAGAGGCTATGTTCAGAGCACAGGTACAGCAGGCTAAGCTTGATATCAAGATTGAATCAGCAGGTACAATAGCTTATCACCAAGGTCACTCTCCTGATAAACGCTCAATTGCTGCAGGAGTTAAGCGTGGCTTATGCTTTGATGGCATGACTGCTAGACAGGTGAGGATTGACGACTTTAGTGCATTCGATCTTATTTTAGCGGCGGACAAGCAAAATCTTGATGATTTAACAGATATCTGCCCATCTCAATTCCAATCTAAACTTGGTCTTATTTTAGATTATTGTGAATTTTCTGCCGGGGCTATAGCTTATGATGAGGTGCCAGATCCTTATTATGGCGTTGGTGATGGTTTTGAATTAGTACTGGATCTGCTTGAGAACAGTTGTAGTCATCTCGTTGCTAGCATTAGAGATAACAACACATAAAAAAAGCGCCTTATTAAGCGCTTTTTAATATGTTTCTATCAGTCTAGTTAAATCGTTTGCCAGAGCGCTTTAAGCGTTCTTGTTCACGTTTAACTTCCTCTTTAGCTTCTTTCTCTGCAAGTATTCTGGCGACTTCTGCTTTTTCAATCTCTGCCATGGCAGGTGTTTCTAATGATAGCTGGCCAATTTTTCCTGACCGGAACTCATGCAACAGTAGTTCAGATACCTTGTGCAAGTCGATACGACCACCTGGGCGAAGTGCACCACGCTTACGGCCAATAGCCTCAAGTAACTCGATGTCAGTTTCTGGCAATTCCTTTAGCTTATAACGCTCTTTCATTGCTTCAGGGTAGGCTAGGAGAAAATACTCAGCGGCAAACATAGCAACATCTTCATATTCCATCGCGGTATCTTTAATGGCACCAGTCACGGCAAGTCGGTAACTGCTTCTTTCATTGTCGACTTTTGGCCACAAAATACCAGGGGTATCAGACAGCACAATACCATTACGTAAATTAATACGCTGTTGGATTTTGGTTACCGCAGGTTCATTACCTGTTTTAGCAATTGTACGGCCTGCCAGGGTGTTGATGATCGTGGATTTACCGACATTGGGGATCCCCATGATCATGGTACGAATATCTTTTTCAAGTTTGTCTCTACTCGGGACAAATTTACGGCAAAGGTCAGGAATTTTCTTGACTTGAGCTGCTTGTAAAGTGGTAATCGCCATCGCTTTAACACCTTGCTCTTGTTCAAGGTATTCAATCCAAGCTTGGGTCGTTACCGGATCGGCCAAATCTGATTTATTCAGTAGTTTGATACAAGGCTTATCACCTCGAAGCTTTTGCACCTCAGGATTTTCGCTGCTGTAAGGGATACGCGCATCGAGCACTTCAATAACTAAATCGATCTGAGGCATTACCTCTTCGATCTCTTTACGTGCTTTGTACATGTGTCCCGGATACCACTGAATTGCCATGTGCTTGCTCTACTATCAAATTACATTATTGGGGGGATTTTACCTTGTTAAGCTTATTTATAACAAACAAAAAGCGCGTAAAAGCGCTTTTTGAATGCAATAGAGGCTAAATTACGCCTAATTCTCGAAGGCGTTCCATTAAATAGCTATCCGCTGTGTAGTTCTCTGATAATTTCACTTCAGGATTAGGGTGTAAAAATAGCGGCAGAGAGACTCGAGCCTTGGTCACATCGCTGCCTTCTGGGTTAATAACCCTATGGCTAGTCGATGGGAAATAGCCACCTGATGCCTCTTGCAACATGTCACCGATGTTGATAATGATATTACCAAAGTCGCTTGGTACATCGATCCAAGAGTTGTCTTTTAGCTGAACTTGCAGACCCGGCTCGTTTGCGGCGGGGAGTACCGTCAGCAAATTGATGTCTTCGTGCGCTGCAGCGCGGATAGCACCCGCTTCTTCATTACCCGACATTGGCGGATAGTGTAGTACGCGTAAAAGTGTTTTTTGGCTGTCTTCTATCATTTTTGGTAACGCGATTGAGAACTTATCTTTCACTTCTGTTGGTGAATATAGCTCTACCCATTCAAGCAGTTCCGCCGCTAAGCTATTTGCGTGGTCATAATACTTTAAAATGTTGGCTTTTAGTTGCTCAGGAATACGTCCCCATGGATAGATATGGTAATACTCTTTGATATCTTTAACGGTGTGGCCTTTGGCTGTTTCCGAGATATCCGCAGGGAAAAATCCATCTTGTGTTTCAGGTTTAAATAGAAATTGTCTTTTTTCGTCGGTATTAAAGAACGCTTGCCACTCGGTGTAGATATCTTCGACGAGTTGTTTGTCGATTGGGTGGTTACTTAAAACACCAAAGCCAGTGTCACGCAGTGATTTTACAAATTTTTCTGCACTGCCAGTCGCTCTATAATCAATTGTCTCTAAAATCATATTGTCTATTCTTATTTTTAGTTAGCCCGGGGCAAGTTTAGCGGCGCGGATACCGCGACGCAAACGTTAGTGATTTAGATCACATCGGTTATTGTTTACCAAGATGAATAGTGTTGCTGAGATAGACATTAATACAATAGATATTAGAGTGTTATCAATTAACACTGCTGAGTATTATACGGCTAAAAAAATTAATGTTTTTTGTTAAGTAAGCAACATTCACGCTGTTCTGTGGCATTATTGGCTAGAATATAGAACGGGTGTTGATTTATCGGATATACAAATTGCGCCGTAAAATGGCCGATTAGTGATGGTATATGAAAGCATTTGGTTGGATCTATGGTCTATGTGGATCAAGATATAAAATATAGATAGAGTCGTTATCATGCATAAACTGACAGAAATTGAAAAACAAGTCATAGAGCAAAAAGGCACTGAAAGACCTTTTAGCGGAGAGTATTATCAGCACGAAGCTGAAGGAACTTATTGTTGTAAGAAATGCGATGCGCCTTTGTACAACTCAGACAGTAAGTTTAATGCCCATTGTGGTTGGCCAGCCTTTGATGATGAAATTAGCGGCGCGGTAAAACGCAATATTGATGCTGATGGTCAACGTGTTGAAATCGTCTGTGCACAGTGTGATGGACATTTAGGCCATGTATTTGAAGGGGAGTTTCTCACTCCTAAGAATGTCAGACACTGTGTTAATTCGGTATCAATGACCTTTAAGTCTGCATCGGCCACGCCTATCGTTGAAAAACAGTATGAATTAGCCACCTTTGGTGGCGGTTGTTTTTGGTGTACTGAAGCGGTTTTTACGCCTTTAAAAGGCGTTAATAGTGTTGTTTCAGGTTATGCCGGAGGTGATGCTGATGATGCCAATTACAGGGCGGTCTGCAGTGGCATGACAAGGCATGCTGAGGTCGTGCATATTGAGTTTGATCCAAAGATTATTAGCTACGACAACCTGTTAGCCGTATTTTGGCAAAGCCATGATCCAACTACGTTAAACAGGCAAGGAAACGATAGCGGGCCACAGTATCGCTCCGTTGTGTTTATTCATAGTGAGAAGCAGGCTGAAATTGCTAACGGCATGATTGCTACGATGACTGATGCGGGCGTATGGCAAAACCCGATAGTGACTGAAGTCTCAGCTTTTAATGGTTTTTTTGCTGCTGAAGATGGTCATAAAGACTATTTTGAACTTAATGGTGAGCAACCTTATTGTCAAATCATCGTTAAACCTAAAGTCGATAAAGTAAAAGTACTCTTTGCAGAGTTAATGAAAGATAAGTCGTGAAATAGGCAGTCAATCGCAGACAAAAAAAGACGAGCTATTTAGCTCGTCTTTTTTATTGCTGATGTAAACTGTTATGAATCGAGTTTATCGTCAGCGACTTTATAGTGAGGATCTTCAATCAAGTTAACTTCAACTAAATCACCTGCTTTATGCAGTAACTCTTTACAGTCATTACTGAGATGACGTAAATGCAGTTTCTTACCTTCACTGACATAACGCTCAGCTAAGGTATCGATAGCATCAAGTGCAGAGTGGTCACAAACGCGAGAGTTCTGGAAGTCGACTATCACATCTTCAGGATCTGTTTTAGCAGGGAAGAGGTCTAAAAACTCAGCAACTGAACCGAAAAACAGTGGACCATTTAGCTTATAAACTTTCCAGCCATTTTTATCTTCACTGATCTCTACGTTGATATGTTTTGCATGTTCCCATGCAAAGACTAATGCCGACACAATAACACCAACAAACACAGCAAATGCTAAATCAGTGAATACTGTCACGATTGTCACTAGGATAATCACAAACGCATCGTGTTTAGGGACTTTGCGCATGACTTTAAAGCTAGCCCATTCAAATGTACCTAACACCACCATGAACATCACACCAACAAGTGCTGCAAGCGGGATCATTTCTATTAATGATGAGCCGAACAAGATAAAGGCAAGTAGGGCTAGTGCTGCCGAGATCCCTGATAGACGACCACGGCCGCCAGAGTTAATGTTGATCATTGATTGACCAATCATCGCGCAACCACCCATAGCACCAAAGAAACCACTAGTGATGTTACCAACACCTTGACCAATACACTCTTTGTTACCACGACCACGAGTACCTGTCATTTCATCGATAACGGTCAATGTTAATAGCGACTCAATCAGGCCTACAGCGGCCAGAATAAGTGAGTAAGGTAGAATGATGTAAAGGGTTGCTAAACTAAACTCAACAGCCGGTATAGAGAAAGTGGGTAAGCTACCCGCGATTGTTGCGTGTTCATCACCGCTCATTGATTTCAGAAAATCCAATACGGTACGCGTGTCTAGATTTAAGAAGGTTACTAGCAAAGTCACGGTTAGAATGGCAGCAAGTGATGATGGGATCGCGGTCGTTAGTTTTGGCAAAAACTGAATGATTGCCATGGTAACAGCCACAAGACCTAACATCAGTATCAGTTGGTCTTGAGGTAACCAGCTCATAACACCATTAACGTCAGGTGTTTGAAATTGCCCTAGCTGTGCTAAGAAAATAACAATCGCTAAGCCATTCACAAAACCTATCATGACTGGGTAGGGCACAATACGGATAAATTTACCGAGCTTAAGAACACCGGCAGAGACTTGAATGAGACCGGCGAGTACAACAGCGGCAAAAAGGTATGGCACGCCATGTTCGGCAACGAGTGCCACCATAACAACAGCCATAGCGCCAGTAGCACCAGAAATCATACCTGGGCGGCCACCAATAACGGCAGTGATCAATCCCATGATAAAGGCGGCATATAAACCGACCATAGGTTCAACACCCGCTACGAATGCAAATGCTACCGCTTCTGGTACTAAAGCAAGGGCGACGGTTAAGCCTGAAAGTAAGTCAGCTCTTGAACTGGCCGTTTTGTGACGAATGAGATCGAACATTTAACCTCTGTTAACAGTTTGTTGAATAGGAATAAGTCTGGGCGCGCATACTATCAAAATTCACGTTGTTTTAAAATAAAAAAGCCATGCTCTTCAGCATGGCTTTTTTGTCGCGAGTCTAAATCTAGATTAGGTGCGAGTCATATCCGAGTTAGCACTGTTTGAAACTCTTGATTTTACTTCATCATTTTGTTCAGAGGTTTCATATTGGCGACCAGCTGGGGTCTCTATGTTCTCTCTAACGTTAACAACGGGCTTTGTCGTATCAGACATCACCATTGAACCAAAACGACTTGCTGGCTTAGCTTTAGCAACAGGCTTTACTTCTATTGCCGCAGGCTGTGTAACCGCTTCGACTTCAACCGCTTTGCTTTCAGTAGGCTTAATGGCTACTGGTTTTGCCATTGGTGCAGATACAGTCTTTGAGGTAACAGTAGCTTCTACAGGTTTTACTGCAATAGCGGTTTTAACAGGCTCAGGCGTTACAACTGGGCTAGGCTCTTGTTTTACTTCTACCGTAACCGCTGGTGCAGCCTTAGCAACAACAGGTGCTTCAACCACGTTAGCTGTAGGAGCAGGAGCTTTAACTTCAGTCGCAGGCTTATAAGCCGGTGATGTATTCATCGCTGATGAACTTGCTACTGAGTTAGTTTTAGCTTTTACAGTTTCAGTTTCAGTTTCAGCTTCAACTGCGACAGGCTCAGCTTTTACTGTTTCGGCTTTAACTGCGACAGGTTCAGCTTTTACTGTTTCGGCTTTAACTGCGACAGGCTCAGCTTTTACTGTTTCTGCTTTAACTGCGACAGGTTCAGCTTTTACTGCGACTTCTACAGGAGCAGCTTCAACTTTAGGCTCATTAACTTTAGCAACAGGTGCTTCTTCGTGAGTTTCATAAGCTTGAGCAGACGTTGCAACTTCGACCATGTCATTTGGTGTAAATGCTGGAGTCTCAGAGGTGTTTTCATCTTCATCGCGACGACGACGTTGGCCTGCGGCACGAAGGTGACGGGGACTACGACGGCTTCTACGCTGACCTTCTCGAGGTTCACGTGATTTATCATCTGTTGCATCTTCAGTTTGATCAATAGCAACTGACTCAGCAGTTTCAATCGGTGTTGAAACAACTTCAGTCTTAGGCGTTGTATCTGTCGCTGTGTTGGTTTCAACAACATTTGCGACTTCAACGTTAGCCACTACTGCAACAGCGTCATCAGTTGCTTCAGTATTTTCTACTGTTTCAACTTTAGCTCTTGGCTTACGAGGCTGGCGCTTAGGACGAGCGGGCTTATCATCTGCAACTGCTTGTGTTTGAACAGGCTCTTCAGCTTGAGCTACCACTGCTTTAGTTTCTTCTTGCTCGTTACTGACGCGAACTTTACGGCGCATGTTACGACGTTGACGACGCTCACGTGCTGCTTCTTGCTTAGGCTCGACAGTTTCGGTGCTAGTTGTTTCTACGGCCTTACGTGGCTTTTCGCTACGTTGTGGACGTTTAGTCTCTTCTTGCACTTTTGCTTGGTTTTCATTAGCGTCACTGCGATTGCTCTTAGTACGCGTATCTTTACCTTGCTCACTGTCACTACGACCTTCATTGCGGCCTTCGTTACGACCTTCATTGCGGTTGCGGCGAGGGTCGTTGCGACGGTTATTGCTATTGCGACGATTATTGTTACGTGCTTGACCATTGCGGCTTGTTTTATCTTGCTGCTTAGGTTCAACCTTTACTTCTTCACTGCTACTAAAAAGTGAGCCGATTGCGGCTGCAATTTTAGCAAATAAACCGGGCTCAGCTGGTTTCACTGGCGCGGGTTTAGCTTCTGCAGGTGTAGGCGCTGCTATTTGTGGCGTTGAGAAACCTTTCAGTGCTGGCTGTGGTGGCGCAGCTCTTTCAAGTTTACGAGGCTCGTAAAGCTTAGCTTCTTCTTGCTCAAGCAATTTATAGCTAGATTCGCTGATTTGGTCATCTTTACGATGACGTACAACGCGATAATCAGGTGTGGTCATGTTTGGATCTGGGATCACATACACTTCAACATTGTGACGTTCTTCGGTGATACGAATTGCTTTACGCTTTTCGTTCAATAGGAACGCAGCAACATCAACAGGAACAATTGCCTCAATTTGCGATGTGTTTTCTTTGATGGCTTCTTCTTCCATCAAACGCAAAATTGAAAGGGCAAGTGACTCAGTACCGCGAACGGTGCCTTGTCCATGACAACGTGGACAAAGGTGAGCTGCTGACTCTTCTAGAGAAGGACGCAAACGTTGGCGTGACATCTCCATCAAACCAAAGCGTGATATACGGCCTAATTGGACGCGTGCTCGGTCATGATGAACAGCATCTTGCATACGCTTTTCAACTTCACGTTGATTGCGAACAGGGGTCATATCGATGAAATCGATGACCACTAAACCACCTAAATCACGTAGACGTAATTGACGTGCAATTTCGTCGGCCGCTTCTAGGTTAGTGTTTAGCGCAGTCTCTTCAATATCGCCGCCCTTAGTGGCACGGGCAGAGTTAATATCAATAGAGGTTAATGCTTCTGTTGGGTCGATAACAATCGAACCGCCAGAGGGTAAGCGAACTTCACGTTGGAAGGCCGATTCAATTTGAGTCTCGATTTGGAAATGCGTGAATAGTGGCACTTCAGCGTCATAACGCTTAATACGCTCAACAAAGTCAGGACGTACTAACGAAACGTGCTCTTTAGCTTCTTCATAAATACGTGGGTGATCGATTAGGATCTCACCAACGTCACGACGTAAATAGTCGCGGATAGCACGAACAATAACGTTGCTTTCTTGGTGGATTAAGAAAGGAGCCGGCGCACTTTCAGCCGATTCTTTAATTGCAGCCCAGTGATGTTGCAGAACTTTTAGGTCCCACTTCAATTCAGTTGGCTCTTTTCCTACGCCCGCAGTACGGACGATGAGGCCCATACCTTGTGGGATATCAAGTTCAGAAAGTGCTGCTTTTAACTCAGTACGTTCGTCACCCTCGATACGACGAGAAATACCGCCAGCCCTTGGGTTATTTGGCATTAATACAAGATAAGAACCCGCAAGACTGATAAAGGTTGTGAGTGCAGCGCCTTTGTTGCCACGCTCCTCTTTATCAATTTGAATAATAACTTCTTGGCCTTCTTTTATGACTTCCTTAATATTAGGACGGCCTTGGAAAGAGTAACCTTTTGGGAAATATTCGCGTGCGATCTCTTTTAAAGGGAGAAAGCCATGGCGGTCGGCACCATAGTCAACAAAAGCAGCTTCTAAAGACGGCTCTACTCGAGTGATCGTCCCTTTATAGATATTTGATTTCTTTTGTTCGTGACCTGGGCTTTCAATATCTAGATCGTATAATTGTTGCCCATCAACTAGGGCTACGCGCAACTCTTCAGATTGAGTTGCATTGATTAACATCCGTTTCATGATGATTTAATTCTTCTTTATAAAGGTCATCAAACGATACTTATTTCACTGCATTACGGGCCTAGGATTAAAAAACAGGACCTCACGGTCGGTCTCTAGGCAAGGTGCGCATTGCTGTTAGACGCATTCTCTGCGTGTCGCATCCTATTTATGGCTTATTTTTTAATGTTTACAAAAACAAGGAATTCGTTGTAAAACGTCAACCAACCCCATAAATTCTTAAATACTTTCCGGTAATGCCAATTCGAAATGGTAGCGTCTGACGACGAGTTAAAATTATTCTTCGAAATTGGGGCGTTTAAAGCAGAGAAACCAGTTGTAAGTTGGGATTACGTTTTGATTTAGTCGTGAAGGTCCATTTATTGACCTTTTGATTGATACAACGACCTGTAAATCAATTATTTACTATCAAACTGTAAACATTTTTAGTCTCATGCTTTAACGTGATGCATGGGGGATTTGTGAACACTTTATCCACTGGTTATCCCCGTTAGCGAGAGAAATATAGCAATAATAGATAAAATCAGCAATTGAAAAGGCACAATTCTTTTCACTTGTTGTACAATATGCACAACGAAACACATAGCGGCGCAGCATGAATACTCCATCTCCTAAAGTAGAAGTTCGAATGGTTACCATCGATGAAGACCATACCGGACAGCGTATCGATAATTATTTGTTAACTAAATTAAAAGGCGTTCCTAAAAGTATGATCTATCGGATTGTACGTAAAGGGGAGGTGAGAGTTAATAAGAAACGCATTAAACCTGAGTACAAATTACAAGATGGAGATATCGTGCGTATCCCGCCTATGCGTGTCTCTGATTCGAGTGAACGTCCTGGGCCGTCAGCTAAATTAACGAAAGTCTCGCAGTTAGAAGACCGTATTATCTACGAAGATAAATTCATTATTGTACTGAATAAACCATCAGGTATCGCAGTACATGGTGGCAGTGGTGTTGATTTTGGTGTTATTGAAGCAATGCGCTCGTTACGCACTCAGCAGAAGTTTTTAGAACTGGTTCATCGCTTAGATAAAGACACTTCAGGCCTGTTGCTCATTGCCAAGAAACGCAGTGCGCTAAAACATCTACATGATCAACTTAGATCTAAGAAGATGCAAAAAGATTACCTAGCGCTTGTTAGAGGTGAGTGGCAAAAGCATGATAAGGCAGTCAAAGCACCGTTATTAAAACTAACGCTTAAATCTGGTGAACGCATTGTTAGAGTCAATAAAGAGGGTAAAGAGTGTGAAACCCGCTTTAAGATCATGCAACGTTATAGTGATGCAACGCTTGTTCAAGCAAGTCCTATCACGGGTCGAACTCATCAAATTCGTGTGCATTGTCAATATGCGGGTCACCCTATAGCATGTGATGAAAAGTACAGCGAACAGAAATTTGATGACTCGATGCGTGTCCACGGATTGAATAGACTCTTTTTACACGCTGCTCAGCTTAGGTTTATTCATCCTGACACTGAAGAGATGATGGAAGTAAAAGCGCCAATGGATCCTATTCTAGAATCAACGCTAGCCAAGCTTAAAAAAGCATGAAGTCATACGAACTCGTCATTTTTGATTGGGATGGAACCTTAATGGACTCCATCAGTAAAATCGTGGCCTGTATGCAACAGATGGCCGATTCTCTATCTTTAGTTAAGCCAAGCGAAAACGCTATTCGTGATATTATTGGTTTATCTATGGATGAAGCGCTTAAGACGCTTTACCCATTGTTGGGGCAAGCTAACTTTGCGCCAATGATAGCCTCGTATAAAGAGCATTACTTAACGCTAAACACCACTCCGAGCCCATTGTTTGCGGATAGTGAAACGTTACTAAAGCAGCTATCGGCGAGAAACTATCGTATGGCCGTGGCGACAGGTAAGGGTAGAAATGGTTTAAATCGCGTTTTAGCCGAAACAGGTTTGGGTCATCATTTTGAATCTAGCCGCTGCGCTGATGAATCAAAAAGTAAGCCTAATCCTGACATGCTGCTCGAGTTGTTAAAAGAGCTTAATGTTGCGCCTGAACGTGCGGTGATGGTCGGTGACTCTTTGCATGATTTGAACATGGCAAATAACGCTGGCATTGATGCGGTAGGCGTTAGCTACGGTGCTCATAGCCACGACAAACTGATTTTAGCGCAGCCCAAAGCCATTATCGCTACGCCGTTAGCGCTGTTGAGCGTGCTATAAGTTATTCATATGCTTAACGCTAAACCGCGTTAACGCTCGTAGGACGACAGTGCCGCGGTCTCGTCAATCCAAATTGGTGACTCGCCACTGTCCATCCTTGTCATTATATTTATCTCAGTTGCTGCAGCTTGCACGCTTTTGACGACTTTCTTTCATATTCACTCCCTCGCGTCATGAGCATACTCATCTAGTCTCGGCAGACATTGTCATTTACAACACATCTATCCCTTGTAGGTGCAATAAATCGATGAGAGAGATTAACGGCAGACCGACTAATGTGTTGGGGTCTTTACCTTCTAAGCGTTCAAATAGTGCAATACCCAAACCTTCACATTTAAAGCTACCAGCACAATAAAAAGGTTGTTCAATATCGACATAACGGCTAATGGCTTCAGGGGTGAGCGTCCTAAAGTGGACAATGAAGGGTTCGACGATAGCTTCAACCTGACCGCTTTCTACATCGTGTAGCGCCAGTCCTGTATAGAAGGTGATGGATTGACCGCTCGATTGTGACAGTTGTTGTATTGCGGTTTCACGATTAAGTGGTTTGCCAATAATCTGATTATTGATGACTGCTACTTGATCAGAACCAATTACGACACCCTTGGTATATTTGGCTGCGCCTGCCGCCGCTTTAAGCTTGGATAGCCTAAGAACTAAGTCTTTTGGGGATTCGTTGTTTAAAGGTGTTTCATCGACTTCAGGAGAGCAGCAGCTAAAGGGCAAGTTGAGCTTATTTAGGAGCTGCTTTCGAAATGGAGATGTGGAGGCCAATATAAGCGCTTTTGACATGGTTTAACCTTAGAGTTGGCAATCGAGATACTTTTATAGATAAGTATTTTCGCTAAAGATGAATGGCATTAGCAAGTCATTATTGTACTCAACGCCTTTTTTATCTTTTACAAGACGACATCAATGGATGATGGCCTTACTTCTATTTTACGTAATAATATCTATTGATAGGGTAAATTGATGTCAACAGGTAATGTTCAGCCGTTATACAGGTGTTGGTGAATACCATGCAGTCGCAGAAGACATTCACTTGGAGATAAATATGTTTAAGCTATGGGTCGCGATTCTAATTATGCTCAGCGTTGTGGTGCATTTAAGTGGTGACGTGAGTCGACCACTTTATCCCACCATTTTATTTGCCATGGTATTGGGCGCTGTGGCGAGAGAAGGGATAGCAATGCTTGATCATATTATCGTTAGTTGGGTATCAAGGGCTGGCTCGGCGGTTAAGTCATACTAAGAT
The DNA here is from genome assembly GCF_002836205.1 of Shewanella sp. Choline-02u-19. Classification (NCBI taxonomy): domain Bacteria; kingdom Pseudomonadati; phylum Pseudomonadota; class Gammaproteobacteria; order Alteromonadales; family Shewanellaceae; genus Shewanella; species Shewanella sp. Choline-02u-19. The sequence goes on along the minus strand of NZ_PJBE01000013.1, from coordinate 1,937,813 downwards.
TGGTTAGCGAAAATCATTTTGTACCAAGTGTTTATTTTTATTAACCAGTGCTAATCGCTAACGTTGCGAGTCGTGCGACGATTTTACTTGCCGTTTATCCGAAGAGGGGGGAGCACAAACGGCATCAAACGGACCTAATGCTTAGCCGAAGGGGTATTAATCGGATGCGAAAATAGCTCGATAGTAGCGCTGTTATCACAAATTTTGCGCCTTCGATGGATTTACGAACACTTAAACGCATTTACCGCTGAAATTTAATGTCATGCGCCTTGGGTTTCTTGTACAATGCGGTTACCTAACAACTCACTTAGCTGAATCCATCGGCGGTTAATCACCTTGGAAGAATAAGGGTGTTGACTTCTGCTAAAATTCACCTAAAATGCGCGCCTTATGCAAACAGTAAAGATACCGGTTTCAATTGATCCCGTTCGCGCTTCCGCTAGCCAACTTTCGTATGAAGGTTTGGTGCCCGGTAAGCAGTTAAAGCGATTAAATGAATTATGTGCCGGCGACTGTTCTGATGTGGCAGTGTCGCTTGAATGTGGCGTAGATATACAGGGGATAGTCTACCTTAACGGGAAGGCTGTGACGGAGCTCACTCTGGATTGTCAACGTTGTATGACACTATTTACCACTGAGGTTACGGTCGAGTTTAGTTTTGGTCTTTGTAAGACTGAAGCTGAAATCGATGAGCTCCCGGATGTGTATGAGCCTATTGAGTGCAATGAAATTGGCGAAGTGCGTCTACATCAATTGATCGAAGATGAATTGATAATCGCTATGCCTTTGATTGCCATGCATGAGAATGAAGATTGTCATCAAGGTAAACAAGACGTAGTTGTAGGCGAGATCGAACCCGCTCAAGAGGAGCGTCCAAATCCGTTTGCAGTGTTAGAAAAACTGAAGAGCAAGTAATCTAGGAGACAGGTCCAATGGCTGTACAAAAGAACAAAAAATCTCGTTCAAAGCGCGGAATGCGTCGTTCACATGATTCATTGAGCACGCCTCAATTGTCTGTGGATTCAACGAGTGGTGAACTACACCTTCGTCACAATGTGACTGCGGATGGTTTTTACCGTGGTCAAAAGGTTATCAACAAGTAATTGTTGAGACCCTGATGACAAATCTGACGCTTGCGTTAGATGCGATGGGGGGCGACTTTGGTCCCCGCATCACAGTGCCTGCAACTTTGCAGGCACTTCGCTTAAACCCCCTCTTAAAAGTCATACTCGTGGGCGATCAAGTCCAGATAGACAAATATCTTGTATCTGCTGAACCAGCAGTTAAAAATCGTATTGAGATTAAACATACAACCGAAGTGGTTACTATGTCCGATCGACCTGTCCATGCCTTAAGAAATCGTAAGCAAAGTTCTATGCGTCTCGCAATAGAATTAGTGCGTGACGGTAAAGCACAAGCTTGCTTGAGCGCGGGTAATACAGGTGCGTTAATGGCGATGTCCAAAGTACTGCTTAAGACTTTGCCCGGCATTGACCGCCCAGCACTTGTTACTTGTTTACCTGCGGTAAATAATACGCCTGTTTATTTATTAGACTTAGGTGCAAACGTATCTTGCGATTCAGAAACTTTACTCCAATTTGCGGTGATGGGCTCAGTGCTGAGTGAAACGGTTGATAAAACGGTTTCGCCAAAGGTGGCTTTGCTCAATGTCGGTATTGAAGAGATTAAAGGTAATGACCAGGTTCAGCAGGCAGGTCAACTACTGCAACAAATTCCTCAAGTGAACTACACTGGTTTTATTGAAGGTGATGAGATCTATTCGGGTAATGTCGATGTGATCGTGTGTGATGGTTTTGTCGGCAATATTACGTTAAAAACGTCGGAAGGTATTGCAAGGCTACTCATTCATCAGTTGAAAAAAGGCCTGTCTGATGGTTTTTTTGTACGTATTCTCGCCAAAATTATAGCGCCACGCATTCATTCTTTGTTAGATCAGATGAACCCCGACCACTACAATGGCGCAAGTCTGATAGGATTGCGCGGAATTGTAGTAAAAAGTCATGGGTGTGCAGATGAAACTGCTTTTTTACAAGCAATAAGCTTGGCAGTAACAGAAGCACAACGTCGACTCCCTCAGATGATCGAAGACCGTCTAGAGTCGATTCTTTTAGATATTAATAGCTGATAAATTTCTTATGCATACAAAAATTCTCGGTACTGGTAGTTATCTACCGGTACAAGTGCGCAGTAATCAAGATCTAGAGAAAATGGTGGAAACCACCGACCAATGGATCGTTGATCGCACAGGTATTTCAGAGCGTCGAATCGCTGCAGCAGAAGAAACTGTTGCGACGATGGGGTATCAAGCTGCATTAAAAGCCATCGAAATGGCCGGTATTGATGCAACTGAAATCGATATGATTGTTTGTGGCACCACTAGTGCGAGCAATGCTTTCCCCGCCGCGGCTTGTGAAATTCAAGCGATGCTTGGAATTCATACTATTCCGGCATTTGATATTGCAGCAGCATGCTCTGGTTTTGTTTACGCATTATCGGTTGCTGACCAATATGTAAAATCGGGTGCGGCGCGCAATGTGTTGGTTATCGGTGCCGATGTATTATCTCGTTTGTGTAAACCTGAAGACCGTTCGACTATCATTCTATTTGGCGATGGTGCCGGCGCAGCAGTATTAAGTGCATCCACAGAACCTGGTATTATTTCAACGCATATTTATGCTGACGGCCGTCAAGCTGACTTGTTAAAGTGTTCTATTCCATCGCGTAAAGGGGATGATTCAGAAGAGCTTGGGTACATGACGATGAAAGGTAACGACGTGTTTAAGGTTGCCGTTACGCAACTGTCCCATGTTGTCACTGAAACATTGCGTCAAAATAATATTGAAAAGTCTGATATTGATTGGCTGGTGCCACATCAGGCTAATTTTAGAATTATCAAAGCGACCGCAAAGAAATTGGACATGAGTCTTGATAAAGTCGTACTGACTTTAGCAAAGCATGGTAATACATCCGCTGCGTCAGTGCCGATTGCCTTAGATGAAGCCGTGAGAGATGGGCGTATCCAACGTGGTCAAATGATTTTGCTTGAAGCCTTCGGTGCAGGATTTGCCTGGGGAAGTGCTTTAGTTCGGTTCTAACAGCCGTATTAACGGTAAGACGTCAATTTTAAAGGTAGATTAATATGGAAAATACAGCTTTTGTATTCCCAGGACAGGGTTCACAGGCATTAGGAATGTTGGCAGAACTTGCCGAATCTCAACCGATTATAGGTGAGACATTTGCTCAAGCAAGCAACGTTCTAGGTTATGACCTTTGGGAACTCGTTCAACAAGGTCCGGTTGAAGCGCTGAATCAAACCGATAAAACTCAGCCAGCGTTATTAGCGGCGAGTGTTGCAATTTATCGCGCTTATGCAGCCTCGGGTAAAAGTTTGCCAAAGGTGATGGCTGGCCATAGTCTGGGTGAATACTCAGCACTCGTGTGTGCTGGTGTGATGGGTTTTGAAGCGGCAATTAAATTGGTTGAGCTACGTGGTCAGCTAATGCAACAAGCGGTTCCAGCAGGCACTGGCGCCATGTTTGCCATAATCGGTTTAGACAATGACGCTATCGCAACTGCGTGCGCAGAAGCTGCTCAAGGCGAAGTCGTTAGCCCTGTTAATTATAATAGCCCCGGTCAAGTCGTGATTGCGGGTGAAAAAGCAGCCGTAGAACGCGCTGCGGCAATATGTAAAGAAAACGGTGCCAAAATGGCCGTTGCGCTACCAGTGAGTGTACCTTCACATTGCCAATTGATGAAACCTGCTGCAGATAAACTTGCAATAGCACTAATTGATATTGAATTCAGCATACCTTCAGTAAAAGTGATCAATAATGTTGATGTCGCAAGCCCTAATGCAGCACAAGAGATTAAAGCTGCATTGGTTCGCCAGTTATATTGTCCAGTCAGATGGTCGGAAACTGTAGAGCTAATGGCCGAGCAGGGTATCACCGATTTGTTTGAAATTGGTCCAGGAAAAGTACTGACTGGGCTTAGTAAGCGTATCAATCGCTCACTAACAGCAAAAGCAATTAACGATGTTGCGTCATTCGCGGCATTGACCGAATAAGGAAATCTAATGAGTATAAGTTTTGATCTGACTGGCAAAGTTGCCCTTGTAACAGGCGCTAGCCGTGGTATTGGTCGTGCAGTAGCTGAGACTCTAGTGTCTGCTGGTGCTGTGGTAATAGGGACAGCAACAAGTGAACGTGGCGCAGAAGCTATTCAAGCCTATTTAGGTGATAATGGTCATGGTCTTGTTTTAAACGTTACTGACGGCGACTCGGTTAAAGCCTTGTTCAGCACAATTAAAGAAAAAGCTGGCGATGTTGATATTTTAGTTAACAACGCAGGCATTACTCGTGATAATTTATTGATGCGAATGAAGGACGATGAGTGGCAAGATATTATTGACACTAACCTAACTTCGATATTTCGCACTTCAAAAGCGGTCATGAGACCTATGATGAAAAAACGTCATGGACGCATCATCAATATTGGCTCTGTGGTAGGCACCATGGGCAATGCAGGCCAAACTAACTACTCTGCTGCTAAAGCAGGTTTGATCGGATTTACAAAATCTCTTGCAAGAGAGGTTGCATCTCGTCAAATAACAGTTAATGCTATTGCTCCTGGATTTATCCAGACAGACATGACAGATGAGCTGACGGAAGAGCAGCAACAAGCTATTATGTCTAGAGTGCCAATGGAAAGACTTGGTCAGGCGCAGGAAATTGCTAACGCAGTCCTCTTTTTAGCGTCCGACTCTGCCGCTTACATCACTGGAGAGACTCTCCATGTGAACGGTGGAATGTACATGGTTTAAGTGAATGACGGGCTATTACCTCTTTCGAGAGGTGATCTGCATCAAACGTGAGCCCATTTTGTGGTTAGACCACAAAAGTTAAGCTTGCAATGTCTGTCAAATTCAATAAACTACTCGCAATCTTACGCAAGTGCGTAATTTGAATAGGAAAGAAAACAATGAGCAACATCGAAGAACGTGTAAAGAAAATCATCATCGAGCAACTAGGTGTTAAAGAAGAAGACGTTAAATCAGCAGCATCTTTCGTTGACGATTTAGGTGCCGATTCTCTAGACACTGTTGAATTGGTTATGGCTCTAGAAGAAGAGTTTGATACCGAGATCCCTGATGAAGAAGCAGAAAAGATCACTACTGTTCAAGCAGCGATCGATTACGTTTCTAAGAATCAGTAATCTAGAATTTCTGAAAACAGGCGGCATTTATGCCGCCTGTTTTTGTTTGTAAAAGCCGCTGGTTGATGTAAGTCTTTAAGCAATAATGTCCTCGCTTCCGCTTCAATACACCAATCAGACCTGGCTCGTGAAGGTATTGGTAGTTCAAACTCTTTAGTACTATCATAACAATTCATTTTTAATTAGATAAAGGTGATAGCGTGTCTAAACGTCGTGTCGTCGTAACTGGCTTAGGCCTAGTTAGCCCTGTGGGCAATACTGTAGATTCAACTTGGAAAGCACTGGTTTCCGGTAAAAGTGGTATCGCACCAATAACCAAATTTGATGCTAGCGAGTTCACTACTCGTTTTAGCGGTTCTGTTAAAGACTTTGACGTTGAACAGTACATGTCACGTAAAGATGCCCGTAAGATGGATCTGTTTATCCAATACGGTATGGCTGCTGGCATACAAGCTGTAGAAGATTCAGGTTTAGAGATGGACAAGGTTGATCCTGGACGTGTAGGCACCGCTATTGGTGCGGGCATGGGCGGATTACCTTTGATTGAGAAAAATCACAGCGCTTTATTGAAAGGTGGACCGCGTAAAGTGTCGCCATTTTTTGTGCCAAGCACCATCATTAATATGATATCAGGTCACCTATCGATTAAATACGGCATGACAGGCCCTAACTTCGCGGTGACAACCGCTTGTACTACAGGTGTGCATAATATTGGTTTTGCGGCGCGTACAATCGCGTATGGCGACGCTGATGTTATGGTTGCAGGTGGCGCTGAAGATGCTACTTGTCCATTAGCGGTTGCAGGTTTTGGCTCTGCCAAAGCGCTTTCTACCCGTAACGATGATCCACTGGCGGCTAGCCGACCTTGGGACAAAGACCGTGATGGATTTGTCATTGGCGATGGTGCTGGTGTCATGGTCATGGAAGAATACGAACACGCCAAAGCACGTGGTGCAACCATATACGGTGAACTTGTCGGGTTCGGTATGAGTGGCGATGCGTTCCATATGACGTCACCTCCAAGTGATGGTGCAGGCGCTGCAGCGGCAATGGCGAATGCGATTAATGATGCTAAAATTGGTCGTGAAGCTATCGGCTACATTAATGCCCATGGTACATCGACCCCTACAGGCGATAGAGCGGAGGCTGCAGCGGTAAAGTCGACGTTTGGTGCTCATGCATACGACTTAGCTGTTAGCTCGACTAAATCAATGACAGGGCATCTTTTGGGTGCGGCAGGATCTGTTGAAGCTATCGTTACTTTGTTAGCACTTCGAGATCAGGTTATTCCGCCAACATTGAATTTAGATAATCCAGATGAAGGCTGTGATTTGGACTTTGTTCCTCATACCGCACGTGACTGTAAATTTGAGTATGGTCTCTGTAACTCGTTTGGATTTGGTGGCACTAACGGCTCGTTACTGTTTAAGAAAATCTAGCCACAACCACTCATTATTAAAGCGCCTCTATGGCGCTTTTTTTATGGAAATCATTTTTTAAACCTCAAATAATATGCTTTATCCTCGTTAGATTAACTTTGTATATTTCACAGGTTAACCTTGGTTCATCTTGCCACTCTAAACTGGTATAACCACTTATTGAGGCAGATACTAGTTACATAGCGTTAAACATCATATTTGAGGTTGAAAAATTGATAAATCCACTTGTGATCCCGATCATGCCGGTATTGGGAGTACTCACTGCAAACTTAAATGAACTCATCAGAGGAGAGGTGGTTAATTTGCACCCTAAGCTCATGATCGGGATTAAAACATTTAATGCAGCAGCGGCAGGTTTTGCCTTTATCTGGTTTGCCTTATTGGTGACTGCGATTTCTATCAGTGACCAATACAGTGCTCTTACCGGTGCACTTATCATCGGTCTATTTCTGCTGGGTATTGCGATATATGGGATATTTAAAGGGGCGAAGTTTTTAAGTGCTAGCACTCAAGTATGGATCTATCGTTTGGCATTGCCGCTGATGGCGCTGGGATCATATTTGGTGGTTCACTTTGGATAGAAACAACCAGTCTATTGAATTACTGAGCTATGTAGAGCGGCCCCAAAGCTTTGAAATCTAATTTGACAGTTGAGTCAATGGTACAGGCACCGTCAGAGCGACAACACTGAGATATAAGCGGTTGGAAGCTGGGCACGCCCTCATGTTGAGCATTATGATTAGCAAAACCTAATGACTGGCTTCGAAGATTTGACTTTCCTATGAGCTTACAAGTATGTATTGCCATTGGCATAATGTGTTGCTAAGTGAAAAGGTGTAAACTAAAGCTATAAATTACTATGTATTGAGGTCGATATGGCAGGAACCGATAGACAGCTCACGTTACGATTTTTAGCAGAACCTGCAGACGTTAATTTTGGTGGTAAAGTCCACGGCGGCGCGGTAATGAAATGGATTGATCTCGCGGGTTACGCTTGCGCTGCGGGTTGGAGTGGTAAATATTGCATTACGGCTTATGCTGGCGGAATTCGTTTTGTTAAGCCTATTCATGTTGGGAATATCGTCGAGGTCACTGCTAAAGTCATTTATACTGGTAGAACGTCAATGCATTTAGGGATCGACGTAAAAGCAGGCGATCCAAAGGAGTCTGAAAGGCATCTTACAACGCATTGTGTGTTGATTATGGTTGCGGTTGACGATGCTGGACAGCCAACACAGGTTCCTGAGTGGGTTCCGAGCACTGATGCTGATATTGAATTGCGTGAGTCTGCCGTGCGGTTAATGGATATGCGCAAAAAAATTGGTGCAGAAATGGCAGCGCACGTGACTTTATAGGGTTAAGTCTGACTATAAGAATAGAAAGCTAGCATTTTGCTGGCTTTTTTATTATCTGCGAGAGACTGTTTTGTTCGCGCTAAGCGCAGTAGAATGCCTTTAAACAACATAAAATAACCCTACAAATAGGAATAATAATGGCTAAAGTTGCATTCATCGGTTTAGGTGTGATGGGTTATCCCATGGCGGGTCATCTGGTCAAAAATGGTCATGATGTGACGGTATATAATCGTACTGAGTTTAAAGCTAAGGCTTGGTGTGACGAGTTTTCAGGACAATATTATTCCACTCCCAAAGCGGCAGCAGAAGGCCAAGATATTGTATTTATTTGTGTTGGCAATGATGCTGACTTACGACAAGTAACACTTGAGGCAGAGGGAGTGTTAGCCGGTATGAAACCTGGCGCTATCCTCGTTGACCACACCACGGCTTCTGCAGACGTTGCAAGGGAGGTTGGAGCAGCGGCAAGCAAAATTGAAGTTGGCTTCATCGATGCACCAGTCTCTGGTGGGCAAGCCGGTGCTGAAAAAGGTGTACTGACGGTTATGGCCGGTGGTGCAGAAACAACTTTTGATAGCGTTAAACCTGTCATTGACTCCTATGCACGCTGTGCGGAGCGACTTGGTGACGTGGGTGCCGGGCAATTGACCAAAATGGTGAATCAAATCTGTATCGCTGGCGTGGTACAAGGACTCGCTGAAGGTCTGCATTTTGCTCGTAGCGCGGGTTTAGACGGTGAAAAAGTGGTTGAAGTGATCAGTAAAGGTGCTGCGCAATCGTGGCAGATGGAAAATCGTTATCAAACAATGTGGCAGGGCGAGTATAACTTTGGTTTTGCGGTTGACTGGATGCGCAAGGACTTAGGCATTGCACTAGATGAAGCACGTAGCAATGGTTCTCACTTGCCGCTAACCGCGCTGGTCGATCAATTTTATTCGGAAGTACAGTCGATGGGAGGTAATCGTTGGGATACCTCTGGTTTACTGGCAAAGCTTGAAAAAAACAGACGTTAATTTATTGAGTATAAAAAAATGGACTGCTTTTGCAGTCCATTTTAATTTAAGCTAAGAATAACACGCAAGTATATGCGTTATTCAGGCTCAACAACGATATGTTCAAGTTCTACAGCGGCAACTGCGTGTAGCGCATCCATTGTTGCACCCACTAATGAAACCACGCCTTTAGCGGACTCGATAAGTACAGCACGGTTAATGTCACTGAAATCACGATTGTGACGCGCCATAGTCGACAAGGCCATTTGCATTGGTAACATCGATGGGTTAAATGCAGCGTTTTCTGCATAACGGCCACAAAAAGTAGCGCCATCTTTCGTTTCTAATACCACAGCAGCATAATTTTTAGTGTACGGAGCGTAACTCAGGCCTGCATGATCTACAGCCTCAATAATCATCGGATCGGCAGAATCAAGCGTTAGCGTATGCTGCTGTTTGGTTAGCAAGGGCTCTGTGATATTCAGATCGCTCGGACCAAAGGCATAGGGTAGATAATGGGACAGAGGTAGCATTTTTTGTTCAGGAAGGTGGATGTTCACTTTCTGGCCTTCAACCAGCTCATTCATAAATTGGCGACAGTGGCCACATGGTGAGAAGTTGACGATGACATCTTCAATTTGCCGTTCACCACTTAGCCAAGCATGGCTAATCGCGCTCTGCTCTGCGTGCACAGAATGAAACAGCGCTTCACCAGCAAGTTCAAGGTTGGCACCCATATAGATGTCACCACTTTTGCCTTTAGCAATAGCGCCAACATAAAAGTTACTGATAGGTACTCTTGCAAGTGCTGCTGCAATAGGTAATAAGGCAAGCAGTAATGCTTGTTCTTCCATCTGGGTTGCTGTTTTCAATTCATTAAGTTGCTGAGCATCGATATGCCCAGTAAAGTCTTTATCTAGAATCGGTACAAGTGCCTTAGCCAGAGACTCTGGTAAATTAGCTATGCTTTTTAAAAATCGGTCTTGCATACGCTACTGCCTTTTTATTAACGCTAATGAAATAACATTCTAGTAAGCTTGTTACATATAGAATGCGATCTAGATCGCATTCTGCCGTCTAAAAATCCTAAAGACTTCTAAGATAATGACACAAAGCCTGTAATAATTTCTGCTTTGTTTCATTTTGTTCAGTTTCTTCAATGATGTTTTCAAGCTTGATCATATACTCAGGATCATTGAGTCTTGGCTGACAGAATTCACGCCAACGAATGAGCTCTGACTCATCAAGTGTTTCAGGATAATTACGTGCTTTATATCGAAATAGCATTTCCGGTAGGCGTTCATCGTCAAATGACAGCTCAAGTGCTGCTAAGTTGACGGGCTTAGTATTACGGATCATCTCCATTTTTGCTTTGTCTGCGCGACTAAAGAAGCCACCGCTATAAAGCTGAAGATCAGGATCTGTAATGACTCTATCAGACTCGATATCAAACACCGCAACCAGCTTTTCTCTTATCTCCGGGTGCTGTCTAAGCTTTTTGTATTGCTCTCTGGCAAATGCTTTATCGATATCAAGACGCGCGGCATTCTCATCGGTTAACGTTTTAGCACCGGCAAGGAATGGGCTTTTGTTGATATGGATCTGTTTGATGCCGATAGGTAGCTCATCTTCAGCCAAATCGTCACGCCTTGTGTACATTCGTTCTCGAATTTGCTCAGCAGTTAACTCGATGAGTGGCGTGACGTCCATGGTTAAATTGACACATATAACCGAATTTTTATTGGTGGAGTGAAAGGCAAGCGGTGCGATTAATGTGGTGCAGCCATTTAACGCGCTAATTTTCGAACTTACATGCACTAACGGCTTCATTTCTAGCACGTCGATTAGCTTAGTGACTTCTTGTTTGCGTCGTAAGCTGAAGTAGTAATCGAAGAGTTTAGGCTGTACTGACTTTATAAGCTTAGCCATAGCAATGGTTGCATAAACATCAGACATCGCATCGTGCGCTTTTTCATGACTAAGGCCATTGGCAACAGTGAGTTGTTCAAGTTTAAAACTAGGAGAGCCATCTTCTTTCTGTGGCCAGTTTATTCCATCGGGTCTAAATGCATAACAAGCACGCACTAAATCAATGATGTCCCAGCGGCTATTGTCATTTTGCCACTCTCTAGCATAGGGATCGAAGAAGTTACGATAAAAGCCATAACGAGTAACTTCATCATCGAATCTAATTGAGTTATAACCGACAACACAGGTTTTTTCTTGGCTGAATTGTTGGTTAATTTTAGCCATGAATTCAGCTTCAGGCATCCCTTTTAGATTAGCCAGTTGCGGCGTGATCCCAGTTATCAAAATGGCTTCAGGCGACGGGAGGTAGTCGTTTGCCAGTTTACAGTAAAAGGTCACAGGCTCCTCAATAATATTGAGGTCCATATCCGTTCTGACCCCTGCAAACTGCGACGGTCTGTCTTTTGCTGGGTTTGCACCGAATGTTTCATAATCGTGCCAAAATAAAGTAGGCTGTTTCTTAGTGTTATTCATAGTTCGCTTATGTATCAAAAATACAGATATTTTCTTTATTTATCAGTATTTAAGGGTGAATTGGGTTCGCTTGTATTCAACCTTGAAATACAGTGTTAAAATAAAATTGTGCATCATAATGTGCATCATAATGTGCATCACAATTGTTAACAATGTGCATCACGCGAAGGTTGATAAAATGGCATTATCTGATAGTAAATTAAGGAATATAAAAGCACCTTACCACGGCCCCATTGAGATTGCTGATCGTGATGGTGTCAGTGTACGAATTACCAATAATGCTGTCATTACCTTTTATTATCGCTTTCGTTGGCAAGCTAAGCAACAGCGGATCAAGATTGGTCGGTATCCAGATCTTAAACTTGCCGGGGCTCGTGCAACCGCGCTGGAGTATAGACAGCTGTTAGTTGATAATTTGGACCCTCGCTGCCACGGCGTTAATAGAGGTGCTGCGCGGCTGCTTGGGGATATCTGCAACGACTTTATGAAAGCATACGCTTACCCGCAGTTATCGCCGACTACAGTTGTTTTGTATGAAAGCTTTATCTCTAAGTACATAACGCCTAATTTCAATATCGATGTTGAGCGGTACCGTTACACAGAATGGATTAAGTTACTTGATGGTGTAAGAGAAGAAACGACACCCGCAAACGCTGGGAGTATTCTCAAGCGTTTAAAAACGGTGATACGTTGGTCAAAAGCGCGTGGTGAAATAAAGTCATCTTCCTGCTTAGATATACCGATCAAAGCAATTGGTGCTCACCAGTCGCGCAGAGAGCGCGTATTAGAGTGGGGGGAGGTTGTTGGGTTATGGCGCCAAGTTGAAGCGAGTAGGGCGACACCTAAAACCAAAGCTTGTGTAAAGCTGCTTATTTTAACCGGCGCACGTAACGCTGAGATAAGAGGTGCTAAACGCTGCGAGTTTGATCTTGATAAGGCGATATGGATATTGCCTAAAGAACGCTCTAAAACGGGCAAAATGATCAGGCGGCCGTTAAGTAACCAAAGCATTAGTATTATCGAGTCGCTAGATTTTATTTATGGGCCAGACCGGCATTTCTTGATTGAGGGGTTAAGCCAGGATAAAGCGCTTTCTACTCATGCGCTGAATCGATACGTACAACGCTTAAATGAACGGCTCGATTACCCTCACTTTGTACCTCACGACTTCAGGCGAACAATTTCCACTCGACTGAGTGAAAATAAAATCATGCCGCATGTAACGGAAAAGATGTTGGGGCATGAGCTAGGTGGCATCATGGCTATTTACAATAAGCATGATTGGTATGACGAGCAGATAATTGCCTATCAGTTATATTGGGATTTGCTAAAGAAGCATATTCTGCAGGGGAGTGAGTAAAGAGATCATTTTTAATCTGCTGAGTTATGCTAGCTCACGCACGGACAAAAATGATTTAGAGTTTAAGTCCAAATAGTGGGTAGTAGGATTAGGACATGTATGGCAATCAAATAACTTTACACTTATCTCACATATCCTTGAACTTTGAACGCCTCCATTAATCATGAGTGTCAGCATATATAACCAGCATGAGGCGTTAGTGGGAAGTATAAACCTAAGTAAAGTGGGTTAATCAAGGTAAACAACCGACAGATTGCCAGTTTGCAGTGCGTAACACTATTTTGTGAAGTCCGTTATACTCCCAGCCAAGAACATTCCTCATTGACAAAAACCATTATAACTAATTAATATATATCGCTTTTCAACCTCGGAACTCACTGATGAGTCATTTTATTTTTTTCAATGTCCAACTTCTCCCAGACCCGAAGCATGACTTCATTGGTGCAACTGGATACAAACAACTGTTCACAGAGCTTAATGAGTTCAATAAAGAAGCTAAAAGCAAAAAGAACATTCTTGAAATGTCTTCTAAAATTCAAGCTAAAAGGTATATTTGTTTTGGAGAGGTAAGGGCTCAAGTTCAGTGTTGTAAAGGGACCTTAAGGATGTTTGATTATGTTGAAGAAGTTAAGAATGTTTTCAATAACGCAACTCGTCATAGATCAAGTGGTGTCGGAGCCCAAAACATCAAAGAAAATATCTTCTTATTCAACTATGAGCTCCATATATTAGCAGTTGAGTTTCAAAACCTACCTACGATAGAAAAATGCCTTCAAGCGCTTAGAGAGATCTTAGCAAAATCCGCAACAAACATTTTTCCAGAACATGTACTTACCGTAGAGGTTTTAAACTCTAGGGAACAGTTTGAAACCCTATTGTTAAATAAAGAACGTTTTTCTAGTGCAGAGGTTAGTGTTACTTTTTCAAACCATCAGTTGTTTGATGCAATTGAACAACAAAAGTTGAAAATGACAGAGGAAGAGTTACGAGAAAATGGTATTGTACAAACAAAATTGACTGAAAAAGCAGCGAGCGGAAAAAAGATGAAGCCGACAGAGAGAGCTATGCTTTTGATGCAATTGGCAATGAAGTTTGGTTCATTAAAAGCCGTCTATTATGACAAAGATAACAATAAGCAAAAGTTCAACTCTAACGAAAGCCAGAACGTAATTAAGGAAGATGTATCAATGCTCGGCGGTAAGTCCTTAAAAAATAGAGGGTTAATAAAAAGGATTCTTAGCCACATCACATCCGCAGACCAAAAGTCATCCGAAGGCTAAAAATGAAGTATATAAAAAAAATACCAATCCTTGGGCCGTTAGTCTCAATCATCAATAGTTACGTTTACAACGGAGCTGATGAGGCCTCGACAACTATAGCTCCATTTGGGCATTGGTTTAGAAAACTAGGCGCGAACATCGTTACTGCGGTAGCCTTATCCGCATTATTCATAGGGTATTTTGATCTTGGATATACAAGCTTCCCTTCTTCTGATATTGCGCTAGCTATTTTTCCATCCATTCTAGGTTTTGGTATCGGTGTATATGCGCTTCTATTTTCGATTCAAGACAGGCTTATTGCCTGGATGGAGGGATGTCATTCAATCGACGAGTTACCTTTTGGGCCCAAAGTATTAATATCAGACATGGCTTACCCTCTGATTGTTTATGTATTCGTACTGCTTATCTCTGGAATAAATAAAGCATTTGCGCCAGCAGTAATAGAGGGAGAATTTATCGGCTCTTTTTTGTTATTTTACGGGCTACTTGTAACGCTTGAGTTAATTATCACCATTTACACTGTAAGCGATATTATGTTTACCCTAAAAGTAAATGACATTAAGAAAGATAGGCTTACTCCACAAATTGAACCCAGAAAAAATCAGCTCTCAATTTTTAACCTCAGCCGATTCATGAAGTCAGATAATGACAATTAGAGAGAGTCCTAATTCGTGCCGACCCCTTTATCATTTGAGCTTGTTAGGCGGTTTAGATGTTGGCATATTGTAGCTTTTACTTATGTATTAATCACTTAGCGTTATTTCTTTAAGTTTAGACCCCATTTACTGAACAATATAGTTAATATGAATAAGGAGCTCCTTGTGAGCACAATCGTACCCAAAGTATTTATATCTTACTCTCATGATGACCAAGCCCATAAAAAGTGGGTGTTAGAGTTGGCACAACGATTACGTAATTCAGGTGTTGACGCAATCCTAGACCAGTTCCGTGTTAGTTTAGGTGACGATTTAGGTAATTTCATGGAAAAGAGCGTTGCAGAATCAGGACGCATCATTATGGTTTGTACCGACACATATGTTGCCAAAGCAAACGATGGCTTAGGTGGCGTTGGCTATGAAAAGATGATTATGACTGCCGAATACATGAATCAGATCGATACAAAAAAAGTGATTCCATTGATTCGTCAAAATGGCACTAATAATGTTCCTACATTTCTAAAAAGTCGTTTATACATCAACTTCTCACGCGAAGATGAGTTCGAGCTACAGTTCGACAATCTTCTTCGTGAAATTCATGAAGCACCACTATTCAAAGAGCCTGCCGTGGGTAATAACCCTTTTGAATCAGTGACCGAAAAGCCCGCAGAAAGTATCACAGACAAAAAGACTGAATTATTAAAATACTGGATCGAAAGTTACAACCAAGGTAACGGTTTTTTTACTTTTGACGATCTACATCGTAAGTTAGCTTGTTCGAAAATATTCGCTGAAGTTTACATCAATAAACTAATGGAAGAAGGCTTCATAAAGAAAGGTACAATATGGTCCGGAAACCAAGTTATTAACGGTTTTTCATTAACAGAGAAAGCAAAGCTATATGCAGTTCAACAAGGCTGGGTAACAGATTAAATAATAAGGGAAACCGTACTATATTTACGGCATATTCGCCAAGTAACTTATTCGATTGTAGCTCGATAACATTCTTTACTGAACGCATATTTTACTCAAAAATATCATCGGTAGAAAGAGATCGGACAGGCATAAGTTTTAAGACTATGCAAAACCCTTTCACATTAGTTTGTCTAGAGATAAAGCTTTATTCGGCCTACTTACTTTTTGAACTGCCAAAATGGTTTTGGGGCAATAACATTTTAGACCTACTGTCAGTTTTAGCTACCGATGGCTTAAAACTGACTGGTAGATCCAAGTGAGCTTTTAGCCGATCAATGCACCTCTTGCTTTCTCTCAATAAATGCAATTATTTCGGTTTGCCTGTATTGCTTTAAGCCATTATGGATTAAACACAGTGGTCTAACTATCTGGGTAAAGTCGGGGTCCTTGACCACTTTAGTGTAAAACTTTGCCCTGCTAACGCTGAGGATTTTCATTGTTTGTGTGGCTGATAGTAACTTTTCATCTATCAAATAGTTTTTTATAGGTGCATCTTCAGGTTGATTTTTAGTTGAATCCATTGCTTCGTCCTTATGCTGCAGTTGCAGCGGCTGTTTTAATACTATTAATGTGAGTGATAACTTTTGTGTGACAGGCTTTACAGGCCGTTGCTCCAAACTCTCCATATAAGGTTGTATCGTCATCATATTGATCTGATTCAATTAGAAACTTCGCACCGCGTATGACGTGCTTATTGCAGATATCACAAGTGAATTTAAACTTCATGCCGCCTCCAATTTGTTGCTCTGGCTTAACATTAATTCACTGCGCCAGGCGAGGGTGCTGTATAAATCGTTAGCTAGCTGCAGTAGTAATGGGTCATCAAGGATGTAAAAAGCGACGCCAATCAGAGTGTATGCCTGACTTTCATGAAATCGTATTGCCTGCTCTGAATGCGCGTTACAGTGGTTGGTGTATATTTGAGTCATCAAATAGCGCATTTTCAAGTGTGTATCTTTTGTCAGATCGAATTCAGGACGTTCATTCATACAGCTGCTCCTTGCATTCTAAGTTTAGTTTCGGCGTTGTGTGCAAATGCTTCTGCATCGGGTTGGGTAAAGTGACGAAGGTCATCAGCATCGTAGTTACGGCAAATTCCCCAACCGTTATAATTAATCGGTACGTACTTAATCTCGATCTGCTTATTGTCGTGGTCGATGGATGCAAACGGGGCCGACAGAACGACAGTGCCTTGTTGTGTTATAAATTTGCTCATGCAGGGGTCCTTAGCTTGCACTTGATGCTTTGGGGTACTGGTATATCCAAAGCGTGCCCAATCAAGCTCTTTGACTTGCTCTATATTACTGGCGACCTCTTCAAGCCGTTCTAGGGCTCTGACCAAATTAGAAACCTCAATACCAAACCGTGCAGCGGCACGTTCAATTGGCAAACCGTTAACGTAGTGTTCAATGAGTGCTTTCTTTTGTGGCTCAGAGTTCATCTTGGTGAACTTATGGATCAACAACTGAATTCGCTCAATAGGTTCATGCCCTGGTAAGAGATATTTCATGTTTAACTTCCTGCCCAAGGTTGGAACTTCATAATTTGCTGTTTAGTCTTTGGGTGAAATCTGCCCTCTAGCGGTTGGCGCTGAAAAATGCGTAATGCGCTGCAGGTCGATGTCCTCATGGCTAAAGTGATAAATTCTTTAGCGGCACTCGGTGTGGTCATATCCGCCGATATCTTTGCCGGTGCCTTTATACCTTTGGAATAGTCTTCGTACAGCTTTGCTGCGTATGTGTTTACTGCGGCTCCCCATTCATCCTGAGTTAGCCGGACCAAGTTTTTACCACTTCCTTTAGTCATTTTTACGCGTTTTTTAGCTATTTTTACGCAAAAGTCCATTGATGCTCCGAACACTGCAAAGCTCATAGCGGCTCTCCCTTTTGGTGGACGATCATGGTGTGCTTCTTACGCAGCTTGCGGGTTGAATGGGTAAAGGTTGGTTGCTGGGCTATTGGCCCATACAGTTACAGTGCCGGTTATCCCTTGCTTGGGTTCGGTGTAACGCAGGCTAAAGCTGTTACCCAGTTGGCCAACGCAATTTATAAACTGCTGTTCAAAGGCGGGGCTTGGGTGGTTATAGGTCAAATGCTTTTCAAGCTTTGCAGTGCGGTTTTGTACCCGTGAGCAATCCATGGGATGACTGTGGTTGTTAACCTGTGCCATTAAGCAGGCAAAACGGATAGCAACCAGTAGACGAAACTCATCGCGTTGCCTTGGTGTTGTTTGAACTCTCGCTAGAATCATTTCCTCGTCCTCAGTAGTGGGTATGGCTATCAATATAACTATGGTTAAGTCTGGCGTCAATAACTATGGTTATATTTATTTGTACTTTGGTTATTTTGTGGCAAGAGGTGTGCTTATAGGATATTGAACTAAGGAGAGGTGGAGATGTTAGGTCACGTCGTTTTTGCTGGGTGAGATTGATCCCTTTTACCAGCCTGAATGACTGGTTGGCTATTAGCTTTGGTAGAGGGTGATATAACTGATTTTCCCTAAAGTTGGTTAGCTTTAAGTTAAACGTGGATTACGTATTCTCATGTAGGTTGAACTAAGACTGGATATTTTTACAGGTATAACTAAAAGTGAGTAAAAACACCCATTATGGCGCAAATAAAGATGCCAAAAACAGTCCTGCTAGGCATCGATAATTTTTTAACATTTGATTAAGAGATTATAAATCAACATGATAAAAATTGTCGAAAAGAGATACACGGACCCATTGAACACCCTAGGCTTTCTTTCTCCGCTACCAATGAGGCACTTTTTATGGATTGATTTTATAAATTATCTATTTACAGCAATGCCTTAGAGGTGATATTTTGTTAAAAACTTAACGAGTTGCTAAGAACGTTATCAAGCGACTAATGAATAAGCTGTTAGTACCCAAAGCCGAAAGGTTTCCCACAGAAAAGAGGTCAAAAATGGATTACGCTAGTAATGAACATTATTTAGGGGCGTTAATTAAAGATTTAAGTGATGACCGAAATGCAACGAGTTATCGTGGTTTTTTTACTATTACGGCTGTTGTTAATGGTACAGAAAAGGTATCAGCCGATAGAATCGATTGTATGTTTATCAAGCATCATGATCATGTTGAAGTTGACGTTATGTGGGAAGACTGTGGCTATAAAAATTACAGGGACATGGGCATTTATGGGTTAATGCGATCACAATATTTCTCTATCAAAAATATTTATAAGAACTCATTTCAACTATTGGATAATAATGGCTCATACGAATTGACGTTTGAGTGGTAAGGGTACTAACAAGTCAAAGCACCGGACGCATTACGGCTGTCGCGGTTTTTGCTAAAAACAAAAGCCAGCAAAAACAGCACCAACCTACGCGCCAGTGTTTGATGCGTTATATTTTTGAGATCATATGAACCATAAAGCAGAGTACATAAAAGCACTTTCGATAAATACTAGTCTTGTGTTTAATCGTGAGATGCTCGGCATCGTAGGAAAAGACAATTTTAGCTTTGAACCTATGTATTTGAATATGATTCGATTTACATTTATCGAGTTAAAAAATTTCATTGATAATCAGAGATTTCAGTACTACTGGAAAGATGATGAGGCGATGAAAAATTCATGGGAAGGTATAAAACAATATGTTGATGATATTTCTGCAATAAGGAATGCTATGGGTGGTCATTTAGATGATACTGCAATTCAACATCTTATTAATGAGCGACCAGAAGGGTTTATTGACACTATCACTCTTGAATCTCAAAGGATTTTACTTGGGTTCGGTTTACTTGAATCATGCATAAATAACAAGTGTAAAATGCACAACTATCAATATAGTGATAAGTCATTTTCATTTATGTCTAAATCCGATCAACAAGCATTTATAAATTTTACATTTAAGCTAGTTGATACGATTTTAGAACTTACAGAGTTTATCGTACTCGCACTAAAACCGCTGGTTAATAAAGAAAATGGCAATGAATTAATTGCCCAATTAATCAACAAACACAAAATATAACGAATAAGGATAGGCCGCGCGTAGCCGCGTCCTTATCCCGATTGTTGAACAAGCCCGAGTGATACCTTTATTGTGTAAATATCGGCGTAAGATCTTACGCTTTTTCGATGTGTGCTGAGCAGTAGCATTTTTTACTAGCCGCATCTATCCCTTAGCATCGCCAGCTAATTTCGTTACCTCAACATATCAATGCCTTAGCACCTCCTTATACTTTTCTTGTTCCGCATCTTAAGTGTTAACTTTTTTATCCTTCCGCTTAAACAGTGGCGTTAGGTGTCGTTGGTTTTTGCCTAAGAAAGCTTGTCAGTCGTGCGTGCACTCCCATAAATGTCATCGGCTGCTGGCAGCAGGGACAAGGTCGTATAGCTTTGGTTTTGGTAGCTTTTTCGAACGGCGCAAACATCGTTCCCGCAACCGCTAGCATGAGCTGTATTTGCAGTCTTAGTTTTCGGCAACTTCCTTGCAGTAATCCATAGTCTCTCACTCGACGTAATCCCTTCGGTAGCACATGCTGAAGCACTAACCATAGGAACTCCACCGTAGGTAAAGTGCGTATTTCAGTGGCTTTGGTTTGGCTATTTTGATACTCGAAGGACACTTGATCTTCGGTTGCACTAATGATGCTTTTGTCAGACAAAACGCCGCGATAGAGGTATCTCGACAGGTACTTTAGCGCAGGTAGCCCTTTGCCAACATGCTGGCAGTCGACAACCCACTGTTTCGGGATGGCTGCTGGCAGCTTGATGTTGAGCTTGTCTGTCAATTGCTCAAGCAAGCGTGCTCGCCATACTTTGGCGAGGTTAAAACTGTTAAACAGGTACTTGCCTTTGTTCTTGTGCCACTGTTGTTTGGCTTTGTTGAAACTCCCCGCGGGAATGATGAAGTGAATATGAGGATGGTAGTCGCGTCGCCGATTATGGGTATGTAGCACGCCCGTAAAACCGATGTCACCACCGAGTTTTTTTGCGTTTTTAGCAAATTCCTTGAGCACGCTAGCAGCGACGGTGAACATGGCTTGATAGACAAGTTCAGGCTGATGTTTGGCGGTAACTCTAAGCTCATAAGGCAGAGTGAAAGTGACCATGTAATACTCCACGGGCAACAGTTTAGCCTGCTGTTTTGCCAGCCAGTCGCTCGTGGTGTTGTGCTGACATTGCGGGCAACTGCGATGACCACAAGACAACGGAAAGTCAGCATGATGAGGGCAACTCTGACACGCCCACTGACTCGTTCTCTCAGTATTGGTGCGACAACTGAGCATGGCGAAAATAGCTTGCCGCATCGAGGTTGTGATTTGTTGATCAAAAGCCTGATTAAAGGTATCAAGATGGTCGCGTAAAATATCGATGAACTTCATACGTCGCACTCCCACTTCAAGATTAAATCATCAGCAAGTTTGTTAATTGCCTCAGCGGTATTTTTACGGGTGATGTGGGTCAGTTTGGTGTAACGAGCGGTGGTGTTGAGGCTGTTATGACCGAGCAGGCTTTGCACTGAGCGCAGGTCTAGTCCTTGCTCTAGCAGATGGGTTGCGTAGCTATGTCGCAGATTATGCGGACTGATGGATTTATGAATATTGCACTCAGCAATGACTCGTTTTAAGGCTTTCTGAATGCCGCCTTTATCTATCATCGAATCCGGTTTACCGTCTTTACCAGGAAACATCAGGCGTGGATGGCGATGAGTTTGCCAGTAATATCGCAGCGCTAATAAGGTGCGTTGTGGTAGAGGAACCAATCTATCCTTACCGCCTTTAGCATTGCGAATATGCACCTGCATCATCTGTGAATCCACATCACCTATTTGCAATGAAATGGCCTCGCCGAGGCGCAACCCCATACTGTATAGGGTCAGAAAGCAGACCTGATATCGCAACTTATGTGTGAGACTTATAACGATGGCAACTTCAGTTGGGGTTAGGATATCGGGCAGTCGGTTGACCTGTGGAGGCTTAACGATGTTGAGCCACTCCCAGTGTTGGTTGAGCACATGGCGATAGAAAAACTGTAAGCCGTTACGGTCAAGCTTAACGGTGCTCCACGAGTGTGATGCTATCAGTTGAGCAAAGTAACGCTTTAAATCATCGGTGGTAAGGTTGTCGGGACAACGGTCAAAGAAGGCGGCAATACGCCGTACTGCACGGCTATATGCATCGATGGTGGCGGGTCGCTTGCCTTGTAGGGTTAAGTTGGTAAGATGTTGTTCATAAAGAGAATCAAAGCGGTGTTGTTCGAATGTGTCCATGATAATACTCCTAGTAGTAAAGACCTAACAGGGTCTGTACTAATAAGTATTTAGGATGGGAGATAGAGAGGGCTTTTATCTTTTCTGCCGCAGAGCGGCTTCGTTCAACAAGGCATTTAAACGGAACTAAAACAGTTGGTTAGGTTCCGCTTCGCTCCACATTATAACCAACAATTTTAGTCCGCTTAATGCGGCGTTAGGTAACTCAAAGGGTACGGCGTGAAATTCTTCTTAAGTGGTGAAATAGATGGTTCGAGACCACACGATTTAATTGATAAAAAGTTTCAATTAGCTAGCACTTATATTGAAGAGAAATTGACTCCTTTATTAGCTGAAGGTAACTATGGTGAAGAGGTTTTAGAGCTAAACATTATCCCCATAATTGCTAAGTTATCACCTGAAATGGAAGAGGCTGGTTGGTATAAAGAGCGTAAACTTTTTAAGCGCAAGTCAAACTCCACAGATTTTCGTTTACGAATAAACTATGACGAATTCAGTGCAGGAACAGATGATTCTAGGGTACAGCTTATAATTGATAATATTATTCAGTCTGTTCGTGTATTATCAACACGTGCTAAAAATGATTTCGCTGGTAAACAGTTAGAATTGGACGTTCAAGCTTGCTTTAGTAAAGTGTAAACGTTACCTAACAAGCTAATAAATAAGGATAAAAAATAGTTGGCTGTTTTCGTTCCTCAACATTTTAGCCAACAATTTTTTGCCCATTATTAGGGCGTTAGAGGTTTTATGGATAAACTAAAAGATTTGTTGCCACTAATAAATGACGAGTTTTCAAAAAATGAAATTCCTCACATCCAGCGACCAATGCTAGCAATGAGTGAAGTATCCAAACGCTTGAAAATGAGTTTCTTATTCGATTCAAAAGAGGCAACTTATATTCAGGATTGGTATTCTGTCAGAAGCAAACCTGAATCAATGAAGGCTGGGCCAATTTATCAAGCTGCATTCTATTTTGATTCTGAATTTTGGCCTGTAAAAATACCTATAATCTTTGGATCTGTGAGTGTTGATGCTTTTGATGCAATCAGTGAAATGCCCAATGCAATAAAACATCAAATTCAAAACAACAATCAAAATATCCTGCAATACTCTCTATTTTGGGCCGATTGTTTTGATTTTAGTTACGGTTTTTTTGATGTCGAAAATAATAAAGATCTCAATCAAAAAGGGCTTCAATTTTTGAAAGCCGCATTTGAGGAATTAAAGTCGGCCACGGCTTTATTACTTGAGCCAAGAATTAATAAAAGAGCCATTTTAAATTTAAGAATGGCTTTGGAAATGCTATTAAAAAGCTATTTGGCTATTAAAAAAGGATTGTCAGAGAAAGAAGCCAAATCTATCGGTCATGATTTAAAAAAAGCTTTAATAGAGTTTTCAAAATCATCAAAAATTGACCTACCTGATGAGAAAATTGAGTTGTTAAATTTATTTCCAAAAATAGCCAAAAGGTATGAAGAACAAGATATATCACCTAAAAACATCTCAACTTGCTACAATTTCTCGCTATTTATTGGAGCTACTATTTGTAGAGATTTATCAGGCCGAAATATGAGAAATCATGTGTTGGGAAACAACCTCTAACGAGGCATTTAAACGGAACAAAAAACAGTGGGTTACGTTTCGCTTCGCTACACATTTTAACCCGCTATTTTTGTCCGCTTAATGCGGCGTTATGTTACTTAATCATATACCGGATCAATTTTAGTTTATGTACATCTATAAATTTATAAAAAAATACAATTTCTATCTAACGACATTAGTCTATGTTGTTGCTTTATTTAGCCTATATCCATTTGAAGAAAGCGAATTCACCCTATTAGCATCTGCAACGGGGGTTTTCTTATCGATTCTATATTTTTTTCAGAAACAAAACTTGGAAGAATTAAAGGTGTTTAAAGAGTTATTCACCGATTTTAATAGTAGATATGATTTGTTAAACAATAAATTAAATCATATTGAGACCATTACTAACAATAGTGATTTACTCGATGATTACTTTAACCTATGTGCTGAGGAATATTTATTCTATCAAAAAGGTTTAATTCTAGATGAGGTCTGGGGCGCATGGTGTCGAGGGATTCTTCTTTACCTCGAGAATAAGGTAATATCAGATTACTGGGAAGATGCTCAAAAAGATAATACATATTATGGTTTAAATACATCCAAAATCATAAACGGTGCTAAAAAGTAACATAACAAGCTGTTAAACAAGGACAAAACAGTTGGTTTTGCTCCTTCGTCGCTAATTTTAACCAACTATTTTTTGCCTGTTAACAGGGCGTTATATATCCCTAGGAGTACTTTTGTCAAATTGGTTAGAAAGGTATTGCACTAAAAGAGGTAGAAAATCTCTACAAAGGCAGATTAGTAATGTTAATTGGCGAATTGTTAGTAAAGATTTATATTGCTTTATTGATACGCTTCTTAAAGATCATCCTACAGTATTTTATGATTTTTCCGTTGAAAAAACAGATGGAAATATGGGGCATACAGGTTTTTTTGGATTTGAATCATTACAAGTGACACAGACAAACCGAATGACTGGTACTGGTAACTGGAGTACGAATGGAGATGGAGCGAAAGTCTATAATTATCATAAAGATTACGGAGTCAATTTAGATATTAACTTTTCGGTTAAGGGAAGTATCAACGTTTTTCTTAGACGAGTTAATAAATGTGAGGCTTTAAATTGGGAAGCACCCAATCTATTACTTTTTTATACTGATGATCCTTTAAAATTAACAGAAAAAAAAGTGATCCACTTTATTAAAACTATGCTCTTCTATGCACATGCTACCAGTTTTGATAGAAAGCTATCGATTTTAGATAAATTAAAACTAGCTTCTCTAGAGCTGAAAAGTCACGTAAGACGGAAAAGTATGGGTAGTTATTTATATGAACTTTTTTCAAATAGCTTTTTCTCTATTATTACAATTATTCTAGCAACACTTGCATTGTATATTGGGTATTTGACTTTATTGGCTACAGTACCTGCAACCGGTTAATAAGTAATCGTCAGTCTACATGCAAGCACTTTAAACGGAACAAAAACAGTGGGCAATGTTTCGTTCCTCAACAAATTTTAGCCCACAATTTTTGTCCGCTTAAGTGGGCGTTAGCTGTCCGAGTTACCTTTAATTAATCGAGTATTATGATGTTACCTAATTATTTATTGAAAAATGTTAATCGCATTAAAAATCTTCCTACGCAAAAGTTAGGTTCTTGGAGCTCAGCATATGATGGAATAATATTTGATGAATTTCCCGTTATGCAACGTTTAAGAGAAAAATTCCCTCAAAAAACAATACATAGAGCTGATGTGATTAGCTTATTTGGTTCTGGTGATTTGTATTTAGCTTTTGTGGCTGCAATGGTTTGGGGAGGTATTAGCGCAAGTAGACCGAATATAAAGTCTGATAAAAAAACGACAAATTTATACTTGGCGCTATCACATCCCGAGGAAAAGGTTATTAAGGCAATAAAACATGCTGAAAATTGTTTTTTACAAAATGATTTTATAACCCCTTTCAAAGATATGACGCGCAAAGGTGAGCATTACATACCTTGTATTGGCTTAAGTTATTTTACTAAAATATTCTTTTTTATTGGTCAATCTAATCCAAATATAATAGTTAAACCTCTTGTTTTTGATAAATGGACATCAAATGCTTTCTACGCTCTGCTGTCAGAAACATATCCAGAGGATCGAACTAAATACTTTACGGGTATTAATCTTAAGCCTGAAATAGAAAAGCTGGGAACAGTTGCATTACGTTCGGGTAGTAAACTGTGTGTTGCCTATGAACGCTACTGTGCATTAATGAATAGTTGGTCTATTGCACCTGAAATCAGTGTAACCCCAGATAGGCTTGAACAATTTGTGTTTGGTTCTAGTTTAAAAAGTAGGGGCCAAAGAAATAATCCAAGAATAGAATTATGGGAAATAATAACTTCTAATCAGTAAAAATAGAAATAAAACAGATGAAAAGGCATTTAAACGGAACTAAAACAGTTGGTTATGTTCCGCTTCGCTACACATTTTAACCAACCATTTTTGTTCACTTAAGTGGGCGTTACCGTATATCTGTTTGCAATACTTCCTCTAATGGAAATAGTCATTTCGAAAGCTTTAGTTCTAACGCATTTATGTCAAAAAATGCGTTAGAACTGCTTTGCTTTAGTGATGAAATATTTTTTAGACTAAAACAGAGTACCAAAATACTTTGCCGATCACTGTTACCTGTTTTAACTGGTTGGCGTCGAGGCGTTCGTCGGGGTATTCGTCGAGGTTGTAGCTGCGCAGGCGCATACCGCCGCCAGGAAGTTTGTACAGCATTTTTACGCGCATCATGCCGTCGTGATTAATGGCGTACATTTTTCCGTCAACGATTGTTGTCGCGGATGTGTCTACCCCGACTGTTGAACCGTGGGGGAGTACGGGTTCCATGCTGTTGCCGTTCACTTTTACACAGGCCGCTTGTAGGCTGTTAACGCCTTGGCGTTTTAGGCTGCTTTTAGCAAAGCGTAGCTTAGGCCCTTTGTGTTCGGCGGCCTCAGCAATGCCTTCGCCCGCCGAGAGTTCGACCTCCATGTAAAACGGTATTTCAACTTCATCTTCACCTAATGGGCTATCACTGTCCCATAGTTCAAACCCGCCAGCCCATTCAGCATTCGATTCAAGCCTATTGGCTTTTGTGGCTTCTTCACCATATTGCAATTCTTCGGCTGTGCAACGTAAAGCGGCTGCTAATTTTAGCAGTTTCCCTGTTGTTTGAACTTTACCAGCGACTAGTTTATGAACCATCACTTGAGATATTTCTGCACGTTCGGCTAACTCTTTCTGAGTCATGCCGATGGCTTTCATTCTGTCACGTATGTTTTGGGCGAGTGTTTTCATTAGTTAATTATATTACCTAGGTTATATATAACAACTAACCAAAGTTATTGACTGTAATTAACTATAGTTATATTGTTGCTGTAATTTATTAGCTATGGAGTCACTATGAAAAAAGTCGTAGCCATCGATTATTTCGGTTCACAAGTCAAGTTAGCCGCCGCTATTGGTGTATCTCAAGCTGCCATTTCTAAGTGGGGTGATGACGTTCCAGCGCTTCGCGCATTTCAAATTGAGCGCTTAACCCATGGGGCGCTGCAAGTGAATGCTGTGGTTATTGATAACACCAAGTCAGTGAGTGTGGCTTAGGTTCACTTTAGGTTGAAGGAGAAAACAGTACATGAAACCACAATCACGTTTGAGTTTGTTGATGAAGACCATTCATCGGGTGTTAGAGCTGCCGAAGATGACGCGCTTTGCGCTGGCGATGGATTTTGTTGCGGCGGTTGATCGCCTTGGTTTAGCGGAGGTGCTAGCCACTGAGGGCATTAGCTTTGCCCATACCCAAGACATACATAACGATGCGCGGGTGAATGCGCAAAAGCTGTTCCGTTGGTTGGGGCAGTATGAGGGGCAACATCCACAGGCTGAGCGGTTGTTTCATGTTGAGCAGGCGTTAGTGGCGGCATTGCCGGAGCATTTACGGGTGCGCTATTTAAATGACGTGTTTAGTTGCGTTGGCGTGACGGTGATTGCTGACAAGGTGAGCGATGGTGCCGTGCTTAAGGTAGCTGATATGGCGGCGTCACTCACCAAAGAGAATGCTGAGGCGCAAGTGGCAGTGATCCATTTGGGCGAGGCGCCTAGTCGTGAGCAGTTAGTAGCGGCGCATCGTGAACTTAAGGAATCGGCGGCGACTACGCAGGGGAGTATGCAAGCGTTAGAGCTGGCTTATCCGTATTTGGCTGCAAGGCGATAAGGAGGCTGTTATGAGTAATCAAGAGCAAGAAACCCTTATTTATAAATTGATTGATATGAATCCTAATTGGGCCCCGAGTGACATTATTTTTATGCTTAATGAGATTAAGAAGTTGCGGGATCCTAACGATACCCCTTAGTCGCTATTAAGCATTCTTTATACAGGTCGAGTAGTTTTGAACGGTACTCATCTGGTTTTTGTTTAAGGTTCTCTTTTTAGCTATATCCATTGCTAGATTGAGTGCTACTGATTCTCTACTTGCGATTTTTAGCTCTGTTGAATCAGGCATCTTAACGTCTGTTATTGAAATTTAGACATAAGAAAGCCCGCAAAAGTTTGGCGACGAGCGCGGGCTTAATACCTATGAGAGGCAACAACTATGTTACGCATACAAGCATGTTTCGTCAATTTGGCGAGAGTGTGGGGGAGCCCCGCATGAGTATGGACCTGATGGTAAAGGCCATGAAGGCAAAGGTGGGCAACCCTTTACGTAAGTTAGTGCTCATTAAGCTGGCTGACAACGCCAGCGACACTGGCGAGTGTTGGCCCAGTTATCAACATATTGCTGAGCAATGTGAAATTAGCCGGCGAAGCGTGATGAACCACGTAAAAAGCCTTGAGAACGAGGGCTTTTTGAGGCGTGAATTTAGGAAGGGTGAAAAGGGCAATTCAAGCAATATTTTCCACTTAAATTTAACGTCTTTTGACCGTAATCGACCTAGTGCAGCAGATTCACCCCCTAGTGCAAGAGATTCACTAGGTGGTGCAGCAGATTCACTACCTAGTGCAGGAGATTCACTACCCCCTAGTGAATCTCCTGCACCCAGAACCAGTCACTCTTTTGAACCAGTCAATGAACCTTTAAAAGATTTACCCAAATCGAAAAAAACGATGTTGGATTTTTCTTGTTGGCCAGCGTTGCCGTGTGAGCAAACGCTGGCGGATTGGGTTGCGGTGCGCAAGCAGAAAAAAGCGTCGTTGAATCAGACGGCGGTTAATCGCCTTGCAAAGCATTTGCGTGATGCGATAGTCGCTGGATTTTCGGTGGAAGATTGCATTGCCACTTGTGCGACTCGTGGTTGGGTGGGCTTTGAGGTGGGTTGGTTGATTAACGCTGGCGTGGGGCGTTCGCTTGGTTTGCAGGGGGAGCAAGCTAATTGGTCTGAACAGGTGTTTAACGATGGGGATCCGCTGATATGACTGCTAAAAGTTTGCAAGCAATTTTGAATGGTTCTCGGGTGGGCGGCGGTGAGCCGGTTAATGATTCACTGCGTCCGTCTGACATGGACGTAGCGATTGTTGACAGCGTGTTTGAGAAACTGCGGATCTTGTTCCCTGTGGGGGCGCCTAAAGATAACGCCATTGCGGTGTACAAGGCCGAGTGGTTAAAAACGATGGCAGTGCAGGGTATTCGTAG
Source organism: Shewanella sp. Choline-02u-19 (assembly GCF_002836205.1). Classification (NCBI taxonomy): domain Bacteria; kingdom Pseudomonadati; phylum Pseudomonadota; class Gammaproteobacteria; order Alteromonadales; family Shewanellaceae; genus Shewanella; species Shewanella sp. Choline-02u-19. The sequence goes on along the minus strand of NZ_PJBE01000013.1, from coordinate 1,908,528 downwards.
CCGTGAGCAGGTGCAGTTTGGCTTAAACCGTGCGCGGCGTGAGGTGGGAGACCGCCAGTTTTGGCCAACACCCCGCCAGTTTTGTGCCTGGTGTGTGCCCTCGGCTAACGATGCTGGTTTACCTGAACTTGAAGCGGCTTTTCGTGAGGCGTTGAAGCATTACCGCAATGCGGCGCGGCACCAGTGGAGCCATGAGTTAGTTTGGCTGGCGGTGCGTGAAACGGGCACTTGGTTGTTTAGTCGGGGTCGGCAGAAGGAGGTGCTTGAGGTGTTTACCCGAAATTATAGCGCGTTGATGCGGCGCTACTTGGCGGGTGAGGTGTTTGATATTGAACTGCCTAAAGCATTGCCTCAAGGGGGCAGTATTGCGACGCCGCCTGAACGTGCTAAGCAGAAAATTGTGGATATTCGTCGTTCATTTGGATTGCGAGGTTGTAATGAAAACTAACAAGTTGACTCAAAAAGAACGTTTACAACGCATTATCACTGGGACTCGTTTTTGGTCCTTATTTGAAATACAGGAGGAGTGTTTAACTCGGTTTAAAACGCACGACAGTGAAACGGCGTTGTCGGCGCGTTGGCGTGAGTTGCCTATTGCGGCTCGGGTTAAGCGTTTACGTGAGGGTACACGAAGTACTTATGAATATCGGTTGGCGGGGTAGCTATGGCCAGTGGTGTTGATATGGGTAAACTCAATGATGCGGCTATTCGGCGCTGGCTTAGGGGCGGGATAACGCGTGACTTTAGGGACTTACGTTTTACCGAGCTGCGTTTACGCGCCAGTGCCGATAGGACCAAAGCGAGCGTGTTTTTGGTGTTGAATGAGGGGGGTGATACTAAATGGGAAAAGATTGCCACTTGGCCAAGCGCTTGTATTAAGACCTTGTGCGTCGATTTGCCTGTGATGTTGGCTAAACGCAGTGTTGGCAATATGGTGACCGGACAGTTTGATTGTGTTGGCAGTTTGCTGGACTGGTATCAACGGCACATTAAGGATAATTCGACTTACAGCGGCAGCTGGCGTAGTAACGTGAGGTCGTTGATCAAGTGCCATTTGTTACCCCGTTTGGGTGAACTGGTTTTGAATGAATTGAGCTTTGCGGTTGTTGATGAGTGTTTGGTTAAGACCATGCTCAAAGATGAGTTTGCCCCTAATTACATTCGTGAAGCGGTGAATAAACTCAAGGTGGCGTTTGCGACTGCGGCTAAGCTGCGTTTAATCACTACTAATCCCATTGCCGGTTACCAAGTGACTGACTCAATAAAGCTTAACCGCGCTAAAGATACCCGCCTGTTTGAAACTGATTTATCTGCGTTGTTTGCCCGCTTAAGTGAATCATCTATGCCGGTGACCATGCTGTTTGTGTTGATGATGATGTTTGGTACCCGCATTAATGAAACTCGCCAGGCACGGTGGGAATATTTTGCGGGTGATACGTGGGTGATCCCCGCGAGTCATGCCAAGAATAAGCAAGAGCATCGTTTGCCGTTAACCGATTCGGCCAAGGCGTTGCTTAACCATTATAAGCAGTGGCAGTTAGAACATGTGGGTAAACGAGCTCATTTATTCCCAGGTGTTAAAGGCGCTATTGCTATCCGTACTGCGCATGAGTGGAATACCCAGATCCGTTTTAAGCATTTCACGAGTCATGATTTGCGCATTCTGTTTAGAACCATGTTGGCTGACTTAGGGGTGGATACCATGATCGGTGAACGTTTGGTTAATCATGCCTTGCCTGTGCTTTTGCGTACCTATGTTAAGTCCACGCTTGATAAAGGTATGAGCCAAGCATTAGAGCTGTATCACGCATATTTGATTGAGCGGGGATTTTCATTAGTTGCGCCCGAGATATTACCTAGATCGTCTTTAAATTCTGGGAAGGCGCAAACCCTTATGGCCAGTGGGTGGGTGTAACTATGACTGCATCATTACTAATAGAGTATGCAATGAGTGGATTTTGGGGACTTTTATGATGATTAGAGGTGCTGACTTGCTTAAAACGGGTCGAGCAATACGTGGCTTTACCCAAGATGAAGTGGCTCAAGTTTATGGTATTAGCACTAAGACTTATCGTAATTGGGAGACGGGTAAAACGGCCGTGTCATTCGATGACTTGTTGGCGCTGTGTGACCAGGTGTTTAAGTTGCCACTAGCAAAACTGTCGGAGGTCGCGAACTATGCCGTTTGATGAAAATAATGAGCCGATGATGAATATGAAACGTTTGCGCAGCGAGTTAAAAATGTGGGGGCGCTATTGGGCCAAGCAAGAGTTAGGGCAGGGCTATGCAAGTCGTAGTGCTTGTGATCGCTTAAGCGAACCATTCATACCGAGCGGCTGCGGTGGGACACGTGATCACATCCCGCCAGATCATATCAATCGCTATGACATGAAAGTCTATTGCCTGGCACACGATTGTCGCCGAGCGTTACGGGCTCAATACATCTGCAAAGGACAGTGGCCGCTGATGGGATTTGATAGCGAGAAGACATTTTTGTATTGGTTGAGGCGTGCAGAGATAGCGCTAACGTGTTGACCTTAAGTATTTTTATTGTAGAAAGTGATAATGTTCATTAGTCTAGATGCCATCAATTTTGAAATGAATGGACTCATTGTCATGAGGCTAGAAGATTACTTAAAGAATGGCGCTTTGCTTGTAACGCTGATAACAGCTTATTTCTACTGTTCTAGTATGGTTTACAATATCGCTTATCTAACTCGTTTAGGCTTGGATTCAGACGTGTTAGAACGTAGCTTTAATGCTGTTGTATATCAAGGCTTTATGTTTAATTTGAAGTGGATGATGTACCTTTTTGCTCTATCCTTTCTACTTATTGGTTTACGAGCTCTTAGCATTATCAACTTCCGTCGATACATTAGGAAGGATAAGAATAATGCGAGAAAAGTAATTTGTAGTATTCGTTTTATGTATGGTGCTCTCAATCTCGGCCATAAAGATAGTGACTATTTTGAGCGGACATTGATAAAGAGGTCTATTCAAGCCTGTATATTTTTGGCTGTGATTTACTGTATGTTTTTTAGTATTGGTCACTTTCAAAAGGAAGGCACTAGAGTTGCAGATATAGTTAACGTACAAATTGAAAAGCAGAAAGAAATAATTGCTGGAAGAAAAGGTGTAACGCTTGTTAACCAAGATTTAGAATACTTGGCGATAATCCCAAACAAGCTCGACTTCACTGGACAGAGCCCGCAAATGTTCTTGTACTGTGGTGCTCGCATGTGCGCCAGTTTTGACTTCATTAACGATCAAATTGTCTATCTATCTCACTCTGGTTTTAAAATCAAACACCAAAAGCCAAGTGAAACATAGCATTTTTGGGAAGGTATATTTAATTTTATCTATTGATAACAAATTGTTACGTGGTTTATTTTTTACGGGTCCTTCTGGCTCGAGTCACTGCGGGGGCGGCGACGCGCAGTGCTTCACTACATGTGAGAATTTTCAGGGGTTGGTTGTTGTTTTAATCATTGGGATCGAACCCTTACTGAATTTAACTATGCAGCTTGTTTGTTCGTAACTGATTTTGTTGAAGTTTTAATCGTTATCGTTACTTGTTTCGTAGCCACTTATATTGTGATCTAACACACCAACTTTGCGACAGAACCGGAGGATTAGCTAAAACTAACCCTCCTTTTTTATGAGTATTTCTACTTTATTTTTGGTGTATTACTATTTTTATCGGTTTTTGACATTAAATATAAAAAGTAAATAATGCCAATTGGTTGCATAATATTTAGAATGAAATTCAAAACAATTAACCACTTTGATTCATTAGATTTAACTATTAGTATCAAACTGGTAGTTATCGCCATTAGTAAAACAAATTGACCCAAAAGCGTAGCATTTATGTTCATATTAGTACCTCTTATATGTCACTGTACAAACACCCTTACTATTGCAATCAATATCTCTTTTGAATCGAGATTTATTAATATCTAATGATGTTTAATCAGTAACGCATATTCTCAAGATGGCCTATGTCTTCATGGAAGTTAAGCCTGTTCATTAAGCGCGATTATTGGTTTTAGTCTTTATCAAGTTGAACGTAATCTTCAGACAATAAACCAGCTAGTGCAGCCATAATTATGTAGTAAATGTATATCGTCCACGATTCATGATCTTTTGGAATATAGGCATTGGAATTTATAAATATGAATGCACCAGTGCTGATTAATATCATGTAAATTAAGTATTTCATGAAATTGAATTCAGAGGTGTATCTTTGATTGCATTTCTTACACTCATAGATGTTGCTCTTTGAATTCAATCGATTGCGGAAGTTCATTCCTTTGCAATAAGGACATTTATTCATAGTGTTCTCTGTATACGTTTAGGTTATCAGTGAGTTTGTAAATTTGGGTTATAACTACTGCTATTGAAGATCTCTTATATAAACAGAGCCACAATTTACGAAACAGGAACCACCGTCACCGCCTCCGCCGACAACTCCTCCGCCGTCAGTTGTACCTGTAGAACCTCCACCAACACCACCACCGGATGAGCCTCCAGTTGTACCAGGTTGAGAAGGTAGTTGATCTATATCTGTTTCCTTACATTTATTTAACATTTTCATGTTGTTAGCTCCTTTTTATGAAGCTACAAATTACTATTTTGTATGATTTATAATCAACACTTAATTTGTAATACATGTAACTAAATGTAACCACTTCTGCTTTCTAAAGAATGATAAATCTGAGTTTATAATGAAATACTATCAGCTCGATTAAATCTTAAATCGTTTGCTATCTAGCATTTTGGTCACGAGAATCGATTTCATTTATAGAGCTAAATCCATAGGCTGATAACTCCAGCCTAGACTTCAGGAAGGGGGAAGACAGCCTCATGTTAAATCACTTAACTGATAACTAAACCTAGTGAGGCCGTGGGATTTAACATTTTAGGTCGATGTTTACCTATTTTCGGTAAGTTAGTGCCTTTTTAATTCCCTTAAAAATGGGTAGATTTATGTAAGCTTATTATGAATACCTTTTAGTTCACTGGTTTGGCTCCTTCTTAGGAGCCATTTTTTTTACCTGCAATTTGGTGGTGAGATGATTAAACGCAAAGTGTATATCGCTGGGCCTATGTCGGGCTTACCTGATTGTAATCGAACAAGGTTCCACTTGGCCGCTGACTATCTTCATGTATTAGGTCGCGTGGTGCTGAATCCTGCAAGTTTACCTGCAGGGTTAAGTGAGCCTGAATACATGCAGATTGGTTTAGCCATGATGATGTGTTGCGACGAAATTTATCTGCTCGATGGGTGGGGGCAATCATTTGGCGCAAGAGCTGAGTTGGCCCTGACTCAAAAGTTAGACCTAAAAATCATCTATCAAGAGGGGATTGATCATGAAATACAGCTTCAAGGTTTAGCGGTTTGAACATGGTTGCACTAAGGCCAATATTTCAAGTGAGCTCATTATGAATTTATCTCAAAAATTAGCGGGTTTGGGGTTAGCTGCAGCCGTTGCTTTTGGTGGTGCCGCTTTGGTCATTCCCCATGAGGGACAGGTTTTAGAAACCTATGTTGATCCTGTAGGGATCCTCACTAGTTGTTATGGCCATACGGGGCCGGAATTAAAGCCGCGGCAAACTTTTACTGATCAGCAGTGCTTAGAAACCCTAGCTGATGATTTATCTATGTTTGACCGGCAGCTGCTGCGCTTAACATATCCAGTCGAGTTAACTCTCGGTGAACATGCCGCGTATTTAAGTTTTATTTATAACGTTGGCGCAGAGGCATTTAGAACTTCAACATTACGGAAAAAGCTATTAGCCCAGGAACGACTTGGGGCGTGTCATGAGTTACCGCGCTGGGTTTATGCCAAAGGCAAAAAGTTACCTGGATTAATTAAACGTCGAGAGGCAGAGCGAAAGGTTTGTTTAAAGGAGCTTATTGATGTGGCAAAGACTGATCTCTAGTGGTGGCTTGTTTCAACTGTATTTGATTGGGTTTCTTATTCTTGCATTGGTTGGCTTAGGTGCTGCGCTTAAGTTCAGTCAAGCCGAGGTTGCTATTAAAGTCGGGAAAATTGAAACGCTAACTTTAGCGCAAGCCGTTTTGCATAGCGACCTTGATGCTATTGCTAGAAAGGTCGAAGAGATTGAAGCCGAAAAGCTGCGCTTGAGGTTGGAGGCTGAGCAAGTTTCAAAGTTAAACCAACAGAACGCCGAAGCGAAGGTGGCAATCGAAACAGCCTTTCGTCAGCAAAGGCGCTTGTTAGATGAAATTAGGGGATCACCAAATGAAGCCATTAAAATGTGGGCTAATACTCCTATGCCTGTTGATGTTGTGGTCTTGCTCAAGCAAGCCGCCTATTGTGCGCACCCTGATCACCAATCAGATGAAATATGTATTAGCGCCAGCCGAAATGATGAGCGAATGCTTACCGCCCCCTTTCCATTTCCCCCCTGAAAAGGTGTCTAACGATATGCATCTGGAATACAGTTTGCTGCTCCTTAACGTTATCGCTAAGTGCGAGGCTGATTGGGTAAGGCTGCGCCAATGGCGGGAGTCACAACAATGATTAATGATCCGAACACACAAAAAGTGATTTCAACTGCGGCCTATAGTGCCTCTTTCACAACCGCTGCAGGAGGGGCCGTTTCTGTGAATCAGCTAGCGCTATGGATAGGCATATTGTTTGCGGTGTTAACTTTTGTTGTCAACTGGGTTTATCAGGCGGCAAGAAATAAGCGAGATGCAAAGTTACATGAATTAAAGGCAGAGTTGATTCAAGCCAAGTTGGATAAGTTAGAAGAAGCTTAATTTTTTAGGTAAAGAGGTGTGGTATGGCTCAAATAAAAGTGCAAAAAACAGAGCCATTACTTTTAAATAAAACTGACCTGTGTCGTAGTCTTGGTATTAGTACTACCGCTTTTGATAAGTGGGCTGTGCCCGTCCATTGCAAAAAAGGTCGCGAATGTCTTTATACCATGGCTGATGTGGTTGCTAACCGAGTTGGCAACGAACGCAGCAAGCAGAAATCAGTGGGTGAAGATGTTGATCCCGATAAACCAAATCTTGATTATGAGCGATATAGGCTCACCAAAGCTCAAGCTGATGGCCAAGAGCTCAAAAACCAAAAAGAGCGAAAAGAGGTTGTTGAAGCTAATTTTTGTATTTTTGTGTTGAGTCGAATTGCCGCACAAATCGCCCCGGTGTTAGATCAGATCCACATTCGGGTAAAACGTAAGTTTCCCGACATTCCAGAAAAAACAATCGACGCTATCAAGGCCGAGGTGATTAAAAGCCAGAACACAGCCGCGGATCTCGCTGACGGCATTGGAGAATTATTAGATGAGTATCTCGGCAGCCCAGATTAAGAGTCTGCAAGCCGCCGTATCTGCTGGATTGCATTCGTTCTCTCGCCCACCAATGCTGACTTGCTCACAATATGCCGATAGCCATTTTTATATGTCATCTGAATCTTCTTACACAGAGGGGCGATGGGAAAGTTTACCGTTTCAGGTGGGTATTTTAAATGCCATGGGTAATGACCAAATTACCACGCTGAATTTGATGAAATCAGCGCGTGTTGGTTATACCAAAATGCTAATGGCCAATAGTGCCTACAAGGTCGAACATAAGAAGCGCAATGTACTGATTTACCAGCCTACCGATGGTATAGCCAAAAAATTCATGAAAAAGCATGTAGAAACGGCTATTCGTGATATTCCCATCTGGCGAAAGCTTGCCCCATGGATGGGACGAAAGCATAAAGATAACACCTTAGAAGATAAAATTTTTCTCAATGGTAAAACGTTGATGGTGCGTGGCGGTACCGCTGCAGCAAACTATCGTGAACACTCAACTGATGATGTGATTTACGATGAGCTAGCGGGTTTTGATGAGAGCATTGAGCATGAGGGTAATGCTACGTCACTGGGTGATACCCGTATTGAACTATCGATGTTTCCTAAGTCGATACGTGGCTCAACCCCTAAGGTACTCGGCAGCTGCCAAATGGAAAAAGCCTGCAGCGAAAGCCCACACTTCTTTAAGTTTAATCTTCCTTGCCCTCATTGTGATGAATTACAAGAGCTGAAATGGGGCGGGAAAACCGAGCCCTTCGGCATTAAGTGGGTGCATAACGATAAAGGTGAGCCAGTGCCAAGCTCAGCCTATTACCTGTGTGAACATTGCGCGTGCTGCATCGAAAACAACTTGCTCGACGATATGGAGTTAGACCACCGCGCTATGTGGCTGTGTGAAAACACGGGGGTGACGACTAAAGACTTTATCGATTTTTATGATAGCAATGGCAACGATATTACCACCCCAAGCAATATATCGGTCCATATCTGGTCGGCATATAACTCGCTAAACAGCTGGGCCAAACTGGTCACTGAGTTTTACAAAGCCAAAGGCGACCGCGACAAAATGCAAACTTTCGTCAATACCAAGCTGGGTCAGCCTTGGGACGAAGATAATGGTGAACGTCTAGAGTGGGAAGATTTAGCACGCCGCCGCGAGATGTACCCTGAAAACAAGGTCCCTGAATGGGTGGTCTATCTCAGTGCAGGCATTGATACTCAAGACGACCGCTATGAGGGGCGAGTGTGGGGATGGGGACCCGGTAAAGAGTGTTGCCTCATCGATAGATTTATTCTCAACGGTGATCCAGCTAGCCAGATATTGCTCGATAAAGTGGCTGAGCGTTTGCAAAAAAGCTATATCCGCGCTGATGGGGTGCGGCTTGAGCAAGGCATAGTCGCTTGGGACAGTGGTGGTCACTACACCGACACTGTTTATTCTATGAGTAAAAAACTGGGACCAATGCGGGTTATCCCGATTAAGGGCGCCAACGTTTACGGCAAGCCGATCGCTAACTTTCCCAGAAAGCGAAATAACAAAGGTGTCTATCTCACGGAGGTGGGTACCGACAATGCCAAAGAGTTGATTATGTCTATGCTGCGTATCGCCCCCGATCCGCACATTCGCAAGCCTGGTGCAATTCATCTGCCGCTAAACGAAGCCATTTGTGATGATAGTGAACTACAGCAGTTAACCAGTGAACGCAAGATTGCAGTGCGCCGCAATGGCCGCATCGTGTACCGCTGGGATGCAGGTAAACGCCGTAACGAAGCACTCGACTGTTTGGTCTACGCACTGGCTGCACTGTATATCGCCACTGAACGCTTTGGGATTGATTTAGAAAAATTAGCCGCAACCACAACCGCGGCTAATGACAGTGACGACCCGCAAGATGCTCAATCCGAGCCCAATAAACCCCACACAGAATCACGCTCAACGCAAACCAATAGCTGGTTAGGCGATACGGGCACAGGAGGATGGATATGAGTAAAGCGCAAGCCCAAAAAATGGTTGATGCCTACATCGCCGCTGAGTTAGATGTACTCGATGGTAAGACTGTCATCATTAATGGCAAAACCTTTGGCAGTGAAGATCTAGAGCAAATCCGTAAAGGACGCATCGAATGGGAGCGCCGTTTAAGTAGTTACTCTCGCCCTAATGGCGGTTTTAGCTTTGCCCAGTTTTAAGTGTCACTAAGGAATATTCATGAGCTGGTTAAACAATGCAATCGCCAAAGTATCGCCTAACTGGGCGCTAAAACGTGAAGCAGCACTGCAAAGCTTTGAGGCGATAAAAGGCTATGAAGCCGCTAAAAAGAGTCGTACTCACAAGGCGAATAAAGAATCTCGGGGTGCCAATCAAGCCGTCTTTGCTGCAGGTAAAAGTTTACGTGAGCAGGCTCGTTGGTTAGATGAAAATCATGATTTGAGCATAGGTATTCTCGACCGTATGGAAGAGCGAGTAGTGGGCGCTCAAGGCATTGTTGTTGAGCCGCAGCCGCGAGATTTAGAGGGAAACATTCTCGATGACTTTGCCGATGATTTGCAACGTCGTTTTGGGAGCTGGTCGCTAAAGCCTGATGTGACCGGTCGTTATTCACGCCCTGAGCTTGAACGTTTAGTGTTGCGCACCGCACTGCGTGACGGTGAGGTATTTGGTCAACATGTGTTAGGCAAAGTACCAAAGCTTATCCACCCCAATGAGCAGGGAACGCCATATTCTATCGAGGCATTAGAGCCCGACTTTATTCCTTATGAGCTTAACGATGTGGCAAAACGTATTCGCCAAGGCTTAGAGGTCAATGGTTGGGGCCAAGTGGTTAATTATCACGTGCTACTGGATCACCCTGCAGACCAAAAAGGCTTTCGTTATAAAACCAAGCCAGTCGCTAAAGCCAAGATGTTGCACCTGGGTTTATTCAAGCGCCTGCACCAATTACGTGGAGTTAGCTTGTTTCACGGGATCATGACTCGTCTTGCTGACATCAAAGACTATGAGGAGTCTGAACGAGTTGCAGCGCGGATCTCTGCGGCGTTAGCATTTGTGATTAAGCGTGGTGATGCAACCATGTTTAACACATCTGCCGCCGGTACCAGCAACATTCAGTTTGGCCCAGGCATGACAACTGAACTACAACCTGGCGAAGATATCGACACGTTAGAGTCAAACCGTCCCAATGTTCACCTGGTCGATTTTCGTAATGGGCAAATGAAAGCCGCTGCAGCAGGAACGCGAGGCAGTTACTCATCCATAGCACGAGATTATAAAGGCAGCTACTCAAGTCAACGCCAGGAGCTAGTTGAGCAGGACGAATCAAATCGCATTATGCAGCAATGGTTTTGCGCTGGTTGGTCACGCCCTGTTTACCGTAACTGGTTACGCATGGAGTTGCTAAACAGGGTAGACCCCCTTGTGTTGCCTGTAAATCTCGATATCAAGACCCTTTATGATGCCGTTTACTACGGGCCAACCATGCCGTGGATTGACCCACGTAAAGAAGCCGAAGGTTGGGAAATGATGATAGCCGGTAATGCGGCAACGGAGGCTGAGTGGGCACGAGCCCGTGGCCGTAATCCTGCGGAAGTGAAACGCCAGCGTAAGCGTGAGGTGGAGTATAACCGCGAAAACGAAATGGTCACCGCCAACGACCCCGACCCATTACTTGGAGAAAATCAACGTGAAGAAAACTCATCTAGCACGAGTAACGCTCGCAGCAATCAGCAGCGGCGCAATGCTGAGCGCACCGCAAGGGAGCGCAACGATCAGCAATGATTCAGCCCCAGATAAAAGCTGGTATCAAATTAAGGCGCAAAACGGCAATGCCGAGTTGATTATTTATGACGAGATTGGCGGCTGGGGGATCACTGCAAAGCAGTTTGCTCGTGACCTGCAATCGCTCGGTAAAGTGTCATCCATTACCGCTCGCATTCATAGCCCTGGTGGTGATGTGTTTGAGGGGATGGCTATTTACAACATCATCAAAGGCCATCCCGCACAAAAGGTCTGCTATATCGATGGGCTTGCCGCTTCAATGGCTTCAGTCATTGCTATGGCATTTGACGAAGTGGTGATGCCGGAAAACGCCATGATGATGGTACATAAACCTTGGGGCGGTACCTTAGGCGACGCTGATGATATGCGTAAATATGCCGATCTTCTCGACAAAGTTGAAGGTAACTTAGTCGGTGCTTATGCACAGAAAACAGGGCTCAGTGATGATGAGCTACATAGTTTATTAGCCAGTGAAACCTGGCTAACAGGGCGCGAAGCACTGGAAAAAGGCTTTGCCGACACAGTAACCGATCCGCTGCAGATGGCAGCGTCACTAAACTCTAAACGACTTAAGGACTTTACCAATATGCCTGAAGCTCTAAAAAACCTGTTTGCACCACAGGGTAATACTCCTGGTGCTCAAAGCCCTGCAGCAACAGTGCCTGCATCTGCTTCTGCTGCCTTAAATCCACCTTCTCAGGCCGAAATTCAAGCGGCCGCGATTGCGATGAACAAAGAGCGTATCGATGGTATTAATGCAGCGTTCGCTGCATTCCCGCAAATAACAGAACTTAAAAATAGTTGTATTGCTGATGCCAACATTGATGCTGCCAAAGCTAAAGATATGATCTTGGCCAAGCTTGGTGAAACAACTAGCCCAGCTGCGGCGCAGCCACAAAGCGTGATCATTCATGCAGGCAACGGAAATTTAGTGGGTGATTCGATTAGCGCCCACCTAATGGCAAGAGCCGGTCACGAAAAGGTGGAAAAAGATAATGGTTATTCTAGCTATAACCTCAAAGAGTTGGCGCGTGCGTCTTTGATTGACCGTGGTATTGGTATTGCTGGGTTAAATCAGATGCAGATGGTGGGTCTTGCGTTTACTCATAGTTCATCTGATTTTGGCAATATTTTGCTCGACGTGGCCAATAAATCAGTGATGCAAGGCTGGGATCTGGCGCAAGAAACCTTTGAGCGTTTCACTAAAAAAGGCCAGCTTGGTGACTTTAAAGTCTCCAAACGCGTGGGGTTAGAAGAGTTTGGAAGTTTGCGCAAAGTGCGTGAAGGTGCTGAATATAAGTACATCACTCTAGGGGATAAAGGGGCTGATATTGCGCTGGCCACTTATGGTGAAATTTTCTCTATCACTCGTCAGTGCATCATCAATGATGACATGGATATGCTCACTTCAATTCCTATGAAAATGGGAACGGCAGCTAAAGGCACTATTGGCGATCTGGTGTTTGCTATTTTGACGGGGAACCCCCAAATGGCTGACGGTAAAGCGCTGTTCCATGCTGACCACGGCAATCTAGGGGCTGGAGCGCCAACAGTTGAAGCCCTTGGGGTATTAGCTGAGTTAATGGAGAGCCAAACAACAGGTGGTAAGAACCCGCGTGCGCTTAACATTGTGCCTGATTTTGTGCTGTGTCCGCCTAACCTTAAGCGCACCTTGACCCAGATCATCAAGTCTAGCTCCGTTAAAGGTGCCGACGTGAATGCGGGCATTGCTAACCCAATGCAAGACTTTGCCGAAGTTATCTCCGAGGCACGTTTAAAAGCCGCCAGTGACAAAGCCTATTACCTCGCAGCGGGCCAAGGCCGTGACACTATTGAGGTCGCTTACCTAGACGGCATCGATACTCCCTACATTGAACAGCAAGATGGCTTTAGCATCGATGGCGTTGCCACTAAAGTGCGAATCGATGCGGGTGTGGCGCCGTTGGACCATCGTGGTTTGGTTAAGTCAACGGGAGTGTAATCGAAACCTCTATTAACGATAAAAACCGCTCATGAGCTTAGGCTGTAGCGGTTTTATATTTCACTGAACAAATAGGAACCCTGTTATGAAAAATCAAATTTGTGATGGCAATACCATCGACCATACCCCAACGACAGATATCGTCTCGGGTGCAACTGAGTTGATTGGCAAACTGGTCGGAATTGCTTTAGGTAATGTAGCGAAAGATACCGAAGGAACCTTTGTCACTACAGGAGTGTTTGAGTTGCCTAAAGTATCGGCTGATGCGATTGGCAAAGGTGGCCAGGTTTATCTTAAGGCTGATAATACGATTACCACCACAGCATCGGGTAACACGGCGGCAGGTAAAGCATGGGCCGATGCCGAAAATCCATCAGATTCAGTATGGGTAAAAATAAATGCTTAATTTTGCTGATAAAGCAAAAAGTAAGCTAGAACGGGGATGGCGTAAGCTGGCAGCACCTTGTCAGTTCATTCCTGCTACGGGGGAACCGCCTTTTGAAAGGGGGATGAATCTGCTGCCGACGCAAAGTGACATGAGTCGTGAATATCTCATGGAACCGATCCAATTGGTCGAATGGCTAAAAGCTGATGGTGCAGTGAACGTTGATGATGAGTTTGTAATGGTAGGTAAGCGTTATCAGCTAACCAAGCTTTATGAATTTGACCCGCTCACTGTGAGCTTTGTCTATCTTGAATTGTGATTAAACTTGCTCGAGGTGTGAGATGGCACTTTCAACCACAGGGTTTGATGCGGTAACTAAAGAGCTAAAACGCATGCGAGCCGCCCAAGCTCCAGCAATAGAAAATGCGATTAATGATGCTGCTGAGTTTGGTAGTAAGTTGGCTGTTGATGAAATATTTAACCGATATGGTTTTAAGTCTCGTTCTTACATCGAAAGCCTCATCAGTGTCAGTATTCACCCTAAAAACTTAACTGCTGTGATCAGTGCCAGGTATCGACCTAGCACCTTAACCCGCTTTGCTACTCCACATTACCGTGCGGGGAAAGGCGGTACTAAGGTTGTGGCGGGGTATTCGATTAGCGCTTTGCGTAACCAGCCTGTTTGGTTTAAAGGTGCGTTTACGGTGATCGGGCGCAATGGTAACCAGTTGATGTTTTTGCGCAGTAAAGGGGATAACTCATGGCGCAAACTCAATGGCCAAAAATCTAAATATGGTCCCTCTGTTGCGGGAAGTTTTGGTGTGATCCGCGATGTAATTGAGCCCCCTATTATTACGTATTTGCGTGAGCGTTATGGTCGATATGCTAAGTAAGAGCCGGGCACTTAATGCATAACTAAAGAGATAACTCCGATGATAAAAGCTATTTTAGACCGCTTAAAGCGGGTTGACGGTGCCATTGTGCGTGAAGGTTTTTATGTGTACAGCATCGCCAAAGAGTCGCAGTTTATTTTTCTTCAGCCCTACACGGATGCTTTTGGTGGCCGAAATGGCAACGATAAATATAAAGATGATTTGGTGTTGCAAGTGGTAGCGGGGATCAATCTGACTAAGTCAGATACGCCAACCCTAGATTTAACTCACTTAGTACATCGTATCCGCACCGTGTTTTACGTGGGCCAGCGCGATACTAGCAAGCCCGAATGGCTCACATCGGTGCGACCAATCATCAGTTTTATCGAACCCGAACCCTGCAAGTACATCATGCCCGAAGCCAATGAGAAACATGGCTTAGCGGTGATCACACTCTCAATCAGCAATACCGTTAAATTTGGAGAACTACTATGAGTGAAACAGTAACCGAGAGTTACATCGGCTCTGGCATTGTGTATGTCAAAGGTCGCGATGTTGGTAATGCCTCTGGCGTTAAAATCGATATCGAGCAAGAAACCAAGTCTTTACCTAATTACCGAGGTGGCGGTGGTAATGCTGCGGAAATAACTAAGGTAAAGTCGGTCAAGTTGTCTATGACAATAAATGATTTTAGTAACGACAACATGGCATTGGCCTTACGAGGTGTGGTTGATGTTGTGGCCTCTAGCCCGGTTACTGAAGAACTGATTACTGCGGTTCTTGATGGGCTATGCGATACGGCGAAGATGATTGACACTGCAGTTGCTCCAGTAGTGAAAACTGCCGACGATGCGACCACCTATGTTGTGGATGTTGACTATGTTGTTAGTGCTGGCGGTATTCGTCCGCTCAGTAGTGGCGCAATTGTCGCTGGTGCAGCGCTGAAAGTATCTTATACCTCTAAAGCCGGTAATGCTCTGCAAGCGCTGGTTGAGTCTGGTGAAGAGGTCAAGGTGGTGATTGACGGTATTAACGACGCTACAGGTAAACCTTGGACTCTCAAGTTCTACAAGTGGAAGCCTAGTCCAACATCAGGCCTAGATCTCATTGGTGATGACTTTGGTTCATTCGATATTGAAGGTGGTGTATTGGCCGATACATCGATTGTCGCTGCCAGTAAGTCTAAGTTTTTTGTTCGTAGCGCAGCCTAGCCAATAAGCCTGAAACTTAAAGCCGTTACTACTTGATTGTGGTCGCGGCTTTTTTATTGAGCCTGTTATTGGAGTGTTTAGATGAGTTTTAAAGATCAAGTCGTCAACCTGATCATCAAGGGTAAAGACCTTTTTTCGTCTGAGGCGAAAAAGTCAGAAAAGGCGTTAGCCGATTTAGCCAGGCAGAGTGAAACTTTAAATGACCGCTTGCATGAGCTTGAAGATCTGCAAGGCTCAATTGGCGCAGTCGATAAGCTAACCGGCTCTATAATCAAAGGCAAGGCTGCTTACACAGATAATAGTGTGGCGCTCGATAAGCTCGTCAAAGAGCAAAAACAAGCGATAGCTGCAATTAAACAGCTTGATAATGCCCATAAAGAAGCATCAGCCCAAACGGATCAAACCGAACAAGAATACAAGCAAGCGAAAGTACAGCTCGCGCAATATGAGCAGCAATTGATATCGGCTAAAGCCAATGTTGACAAGCTGACGTCAGAGCAGAAAAAAGGCAGTCAGGCGAGTAAAGAACAAGCTGCCGCATTAAGCAAAGCCAGCGCTGATTTAAAACAACTAGAACAGGCACAAGCATCAACAGAGCAAAGCGCTAAAGCATTGTCAATCGCGCTTGATAGTCAGCGCCGTGAGTTATTAGAAATCGGGGTTGCCTCCGACGAAGCCGGTCGCAAAAAAGCGGAATACACCTTAAAAGTAAAAAATGCCCGTAGTGAGTTAAATAAGCTCGCGACAAGCCTTGGTAAAAGCAAAACCGAACTCGAGCAGCAAACTACTAAGCTCACCAAAGCCGGTTACTCGATGGATAAGCTGGCCGACGCCAGTAAAGACTTAAAGCAGCAACAAGCAGCAGCCCAAACAGCCATATCAAGCGTAAATAAACAACTCTCACGCCATGACAAATTATTAACTCAATCGAAAAAATCAGCCAATGACTTTAGTGGCAGCATTAAATCAGCCACTGGTTCATTGTTTGCTATGGCTGGGGCTTATATTGGTGTTGATCGCCTATGGGAAAGCCTTAAAGGTATTTTGACTGCAGGTGATAACGCCCAAGCATTTAGCGTTCAAATGACCGCTATGATGGGTTCGATTGCCAGTGGTGAGCAAGCAGTGGCTTGGATTAAAGACTTTGCTAATAATACCGGGACCAAGCTGGAAAGTGTACAAAATGCTTTTTCAGCGTTAAAGACGTTTGGCATTGATCCAATGAACGGCTCACTGCAATCGATGGTTGATTACAATGCGCGGTTAGGCGGCAGCCAAGAAAAACTTGAGGGGATCATTCTTGCTGTAGGTCAAGCCTGGGCTAAGCAAAAATTGCAGGGTGAAGAAATACTGCAGTTGGTTGAACGTGGCGTTCCTGTATGGGATTTACTTGAAAAAGTCACCGGTAAAAACGTTACACAACTTCAAAAATTGAGTGCAAGTGGTCAGCTTGGCCGAGAGACAATAAAAGCGCTGTTTGATGAAATGGGCAAACAGGCCAATGGCCAAGCGTCGAAAAGCCTCGATAGGCTAGCGGGGCAAATTAATCTTATCTCAAATAAGTTTGAAGAATTTAAGCGGATCATTGCTGACTCTGGTGTGTACCAGGTAGCGGTTGATTTTCTCCAAGACTTAAATGCTCAGTTTGATCAGCTCAATCAAGACGGCAAGATAAAAGCCGCAGCAGAAGATATAAGCCAATTCTTTTCATCGATGATCCGCGACTCGGGCTCAAGCATAAAGGCGGTACTTGAGAATATCACTGCGTTTACCACAGCACTTAATACTATTTCAGGTGGCATTCGACTGTTCTGGAACGGTTTAAGCGCTGGGGTTTCTACTTTGGCCGCTTCTGTGACGTTACAGCTCGCTAAGATGATGGAGGGTTTTGCCAAGCTTTATGAGTTTATTGGTGCCGATCAATTGGCTGCGAGTGCACGAGACGCAGCTGCAGCACTCAATGCGATTGGTGATGCTTATGTTGCCCAAGTTGAGCAAGACGGCAAGGATGTTCGCGCCGCATGGCTGCAAATCACTGGTGAAGTTGAACGGGCTGCGACCAAGGCTTATAACACTATTTCGACCACGGCAAAAAAGTCATCAGATGATCAGGTAAAGGCCGGTGATAAGGTTGCTGAATCGCAAGACAAGCAGATCGAGAAGATCAAAAAACTTGAGCTTGTGATGGCGAAAGCGGGGATCACCACCGTTAAAACATTAAATGAGCAAGCCGTCGCGGCCAAGAAAACCTATGAAAAAATTAAGCAAGGCGCCAAAGACGGGGCAGCCTCAACTTACGAATTAAACCAGGCTTTTTTAAAGTATGCAGCTGCAGCAGTTGAAGCCGCAGCTGCGAGTGATACCCAAGTCGATGCTAGCATTCGCCAGCAAGCCGCTGCGCTGGGTTTAAGTGGTGATCTTGAAAAAATAATTGATAGCTATAAACGGCTTAAAAATGTGCAGAATGACTTAGGGAAAGATAGTCAGGATGTGCAGGAGCAAGTGGATAAAAGTGCAACAGGTATTGGGACTAGCATTGAAAATACGGCGGGGTGGATCACTAAAAGTGCCGAGCAAGCTGGGGTAGGTTTACAAAGTGTCGCCGCACATTTCACGGCCTTAGCGACAGAAATCCAAAGCAGTGTCGCTAAGCTGAGTGATAATGCGGTTGCTTACTTCGACAGTATTGTGAACAAAACCACATTGCTCATTGATAACTCGTCTGAGCTCGATAAAGTCACCAATGAGTATGACCGTTTGAATGGGGTTATTGGAGACCTTAATATCGCTATCGCTGGCACGATTGATTTTGTCGGTCTACGAACATGGGCACTTGAAACAGAGCGCGCAGGTAAAATTGCTGAGAGGGCTTATTACGGCCAAAAAATTGAACTGCTAAAACTGACCGAAGCACTTGATGGTGCTAAAGATGGTCAAGCTGATCTGATTGATAAAGCCGAGCGCTCAGCCAAAAGCCTCGAGCTTTTGAATGACCAAGATTTATCTAAATTAACAGGAGCTATTGACCGCGCAAAGTCCCGCTTAGATTCGATGCGCCAAAGTGCTGATGACACTCTGTCGTCATTGCGCGACGAGCTTGATGGCTTGCAAGGCGATGAACTATCAATTCAGCAGCGCGAATATGAGCGCAAACTCAAGAGTATTAGAGAGCAGTTAAAAGCCGCACAAACTAGCGGTGATAAAGATTTGTTAGCCCGGTTGCAGGAGTCTGAACGCTTGCTTAAAAGTATTCATGATCTGCGTGTTAAAGATATTAAAGCTGAAACGGCTAAATCAGTCGCGGATAAAGAAAAAAGCAATACACCGCAGATCCCTACAGAAAGCAAACTGCCAAAAACTCCCCCGAAGCCAGTCAAAACTATCGAACCGTCACAATTGGACTTTTCCCAAATTAAGCCGGCAGTGAGTAGTGATGTGGTGACGTTTAGAATGCAAGTCGGGCCGATGGTCATCGATGCGGTAACACAAAGAGGGCTGCTTGCTCAGCTTATGAATGAAATAGAACGTCAGCAGCGGCTTGGTGCATAGCCTTACATCTTTGAGTTAAATAAGAGGTTTCCATGCAAGTGATTGACACAATACAACCTAAATTACAGCAGCTTATGTGGCTTAATCGAAACACTCAAAAAAAGGTATTGGCTAACTCAAAACGGGCTAGCAATGGCGCGTTAATTATTAATCAAGTGATTATCCCTTCTGGTTACTCGGTGGTATTGGGCACAAAGGCCAGTGGCCTCGATCGCGCTGATTATCAATTGCTGCAACAGCATAACGCCAATGTGTTGACTGAATTTACGTTGAAACTTGATGGCGAAGTGATGCAAGTCATTTGGGATAACACTGGGAATGCGGTGAGCGGCGAGGATTTGTTTGATCAAGTTGGCGGTTATGACCTGGTCACAAACGTGGTATTACGATTTCTAACAGTGTGAGCAAACTATGACTATTACCCGCGATAATTTAAAAGTATTTAAGCCTGAATTATTAGGTTCAAGTGATGAGGCTGGGGGCTTACGCACTAAAAATGCGATTGAATCAGGTAAGTTAAATGAGCTATTTACTGCCATATCAGATATTGACCATGCGCAATCAGCTATCGATATCGTTAAATGCTATCCCGCACTGAACACGCAAGATACCGCGACGTTGCTCGACGCTCATGTTTTTGTGAGTGAGCCACCCACTGATCCATTAGTGTCATTAATGCTGGTTGAATCAAAGACATTAAACGATAGCGACAGAATGACAGATATGAAAGAGGTCATTGAGTCTGGGGTGACTAAAGGGCAATTAATCCGTGATGGTGGCCCGGGTTTTTTGTTTAATCAAAATTCATTCTCGGCTGATTATTTACAGTCGAGTACTCAGTTTAATGGTCGAGAATATTGGAAAACGACCAGATTAAGTCCTGGTAGCGTTATCGCGATCAGTGTTGAGTACCCAGATAATGAAGTCGGTGAGTGGCCGCGAAAAACCCATTTTTGTAAAGTGGTATCGGCATCATCAAGTAGTGCGAGTTTCTCTGGTGCGGTACGTTTTGAGCCTGCTATTCCATTTGTAACGCCCGAGCCTAATCTGAGTATTAACGGCCAGAATCGCTGTACTAAGCTGCGTTTTGTTAACTCAGCCAGCCCGCTTTTGTTTCATGGCGTCGCCAAATTGACCGCCGCCGCATCTGGCAGCACTATTGCTGTCACCAAAACGAAAGAGTCACTATTACCCGCAATCATTACCGAGGTGCCGAAAAACGGTAACACCATTACAGGCGGTAGTGATGAAGACGGCGATCCAACGGTGAGCAAGGTGTTTGATAAAATATTGACTCAGCCAAGTATTGAGGGCGATTACAGTTACCTATTTACCACCCCCGATGTATTGGATGATCCTGATAATTTACTCGCTATTTCATTGCAGCCGACCGCGAGCTTTAGAGGTTCGCACTATGTGCAAGCGATAACGCCTGGTGCGGGGAATATGACAGTAACACTGACCTCTAATGCACAAACCTATATTACCGCTAATGTCACACTGCGTTATAAGTCATCTTATCGTTATGCCATTTATAGAAGTAGCGCAGCATTCCCGAGTGATAAGCAATTAACCGTCGGCACGGTTAAGGGCTCTGTGGTGTTCGATGATAGCAATTATCCAAGCCAAGAGATCTACGAACGGGAAGGGGAAACCACAGGCAAGTTATATGATGGTGTTGAGCTATTAGCCACCGTTGATTATTTGACCGGGGGGATCACCTTGCACAATGTTAGCCGTGGCACTTTTACATTAACTTATGCCGGGTTAATTGAGTCAAGTAGTGCCGTCGCTGCGGGTGATACCACCGTATCGTTTGTGCTCTCGGCAACACAGCCGAGGCTAGATAGTTTTTATCTGCAGGTGGAGCGCATATCTGATCGGAGTGTTATTAGTGCCAGCGCCGACAGTAGCGGTGTTGTTACGGGGACAGGTGTTAGCGGCACTATGGTCAATGGATTAGTTGAACTGACATTTACCCATGCTGTTGATTTAACCACACTGCGTTATGACATTACCGAGCAATATCGACAGCTACCTCCAGCCGAAATCTATGGATTAAATCCGTTGCGTATTCCGAATGAGGGCGTGGTTGATATTTTCAGGCAGTGGGGAACCGTAGCGCTGCAGCACAGCCAATATCAACCAGTTCTCACTCCTACTGTAGGGCAAGTTAAAAACATCAGAGTTGGTGCGCGTTTTGCTGATATCACCGATGCTAACGGCGCAAGCCTTTGGACACTCACTGATGAACATTTCAGCCTAGATAAAGCTGCTGGCACAGTGACGTTAAACAGTGATTTTCCAGGTTTCACCGCGCCATTTGTGCTTAGCGATACTATTGGTGAGTTAGCGCTAGTGTCAGTGGTTAGCGATGCTGAATTAGTGCTATCAAGCAAACTTACCCAAGAGTACCCAATCAATTCAACGGTTGCTAGCGTGCAAATTTTAGGTGATTTACACGCACGAGTAGGCCCTGTGCGCGACATGACCGCTTGGTCAAACAATTGGGAAATAGACGGCAGCACTGCAACAGGCAATTTAAATACCGTAGACTTTCCGATCGAAGTCAGTAATGACACGGCCGTCAACGAAGCTTGGGTATTGCTTTTCACCTCTGCCACTGCTTTTAGATGTATAGGGCAACGTATAGGCCAAATAGCCATAGGCGATACCCTAAACGACTTTTCACCGATTAATCCCCTCACTAATAGCCCATTTTTTATTATCAGAGCTGGCGCGTTCGGCGGCGGTTGGAATGCGGGCGAAGCCGTCAGATTTGAGACAATAGCCTCTGCTAAACCAGTGATGGCGATAAGAACGGTACAGGCAGGTCATAGCCAAGTCACCACCGATAAAGCAGTACTTTCGTTCCGTGGAAATGAATCATAACAAGGGTAATTAAAATGGCAGATGCAGTGACGGTATTTTCAAGCGCTGACGATGGTGCACCACAAATTATTGACCGTAAACCAAGTGAGGTGTTAGCGGTATTACAAGCTTGTTTGGTTGATGGGTACGGTAGTAAAGCGCCGCTTGGCTGGACTAAGGAGTTTGAGGACGTAGGGGCTGTAGAGGCGGTATTTAGAAACTCTCCGGCTGATGGTGGTAGCGGTGGGTATTTTAAATTTCAGCTGGGTAGTACCGATACATCACATACTTTATGTTCGATTACACCTGCAATGTCAATGACCGATATAGACACTTTTATTTTACCGGGATACCGTACATTTATAGCAGCCTCAAGTACCCATTGGACAAACTGGATGGTTCTAGGTACAAAACATGCCTTTTACTTAATACTGGGTGATGCTAATAATCTAACCCTTGGTGCTCGTAGAGTCGCGTTAGAAAACCAAATGTTTGTTGGTGATTTCATAGCGAACATACCCAATGACCAAGCTAAGTTTATAGCGATTGGTACATGCATAGCTAAGGGCGCAAATGTAAACACCATTAATTATAATGTTTGTTTTGCATCTTGGTGGAGAAACAGAATCAATCGCCCGGTTACAGCTGGTCTTAAGACATACGGAGTTGATGGTGACGCTACCCCTGTTGATGGTGGTATATACACCCCCGACGGCGCTTGGAATGAATACGACCGTGCTCAGGCTGCTCATACTCAACAAGGTATTTACGTCAAAACATATGTTGGTGTTTTTAATGTATCACCCGGTGCTAATAATAAAGACCTTAACGGTGATTTTAACACTAACAGTCGGGTGTACCCTGCACTTAGAGGAAGTCTCCCCGGACTGTTGACGGAGGTTTACAGCAGCGTTGATAACTATTCGGCGGATACTTATCCAGCTTATAGGGATGTCAACGGTCAAGCTCATTTATTGCTTAGACAACCTAACGTTAGCTTCGACATTCGTTTAAATACAGTAGAGTGGTAACGATATGGTGCTGTTATATGAGGTATACCCTACAGACTTAATTGAAGAATCTAGAGCTAAGTTAGAGTTGGATATAGATCCACTTTCTGAACGGCATTTAATTATGGATAGGCAATCTGGAGCGAGGCTATACCTTGGTAAGAATGACATAAACATGCATTATTTCGCTAAAAAGTACGCTCTTGCAAATCAATTAATCGTGCTCATTTTAGATGATAACGGTGAATATAATGCAGCCGTTGCCGATGGTGTTAAGTGCGAACTGGTTAATTTGGTGGCTACCCCATAATGATCACACTTAAACTAGCCACGCCTTGGTTAAAAGCTGAGAGTCCGTTAATTTTAAGTTTCGACAAGCACCCTAACCGAGTAATACTGCGATTATTAGAGCCGTGGGTTCATTTTAGCTCACCTATTAAACTTAGGTTTGAGGATGAAGTTGAACCTAAACCGTCAATTCGCGATGGTAGCTTAGGGAACGATTTAGTGGTGGTTTGGGTAGAACCACTAAAGGCTGAAGTACAGGTAATGTTCGTTGGCCATAGTGATAGATTTGAAAATCAATTTCAACTTGTTTGGTTGGCTGATATTGCAACAGAAAACCAAAGTACAGCAGTATGGCAAATAGGGCCATTGCATAATGCTGACCTTTATTTGCCGCTGCAGCTTGGTATCCAGCAAGAGCAAAGTAACCGCCTTGCTTGGGTTTCACCAGCTCTGCATCATCAATCAACCTCAGTTAATTGGTTAAGCCGGCAAGCAACAGAAAGTTACTTGCAAGTGCCTTGGTTATTAACGGGTACTTACCAGCATGACACTGCGATAACGTCCCATAGTAACGATGCGGTTGCGGTCGTGATTGATGTTGGGTATTCATCATTAGGTAGCGATATTAGTCATCACGTCTCTGTCGCTTGGGGGCCACATAAAGCCGCTTGGATCTGCTCGACAGATTATCGCCCGCCACCGGTGGGATTAATCACCATGCGTTTTGGTAGATCCGCTATCAATGCTATGCATCCTATTACCTTGAGATTTACGGCCTCAGAGAAACACTGTTATTTCGATAATGGCGGTGGCCCCATAGATACTAATCCACCGTTACCAAACCTTGATTTTAAAGTCCCTATCGAACCTCAGATTAGACGAGCGTATTTAATGCAACCCACTTTAACTTGTACTCGAGTCAGTGACTCTCTATCCATTGTGTTAGACAGTGTTAGCTTTAGTGATAGCCGCAATCAGTATGCTCAATCAGTGGACCTGCAATTTAGCAGTGCTATCGATGCTAGCCGCGCAGAGAATGAATTACTGTTAATTGATATTAATGGCTATGAGTTTTTTGCCCTAGCCGAGCAACCATCAAGCAGTTCAAGCTTTGGAACCGCCAGTTATAGCAGCGCAGGTCGTAGCCGTTCAGCTTTGTTATCAATCCCATGGCGAGCACCTATAAGCTATACAAATGATGTTTCACGCTCATTTGCTGGCTTGTTAGGTGATCTACTTACTAATTCAGGATGGTCTATTGAGCTGGTTGGGGTTACTGATTTTACGGTACCTGCAGGTGCATACTCTATCATGAGGAAATCACCTATCGATGCCGTAAACGAGGCTTGTTCTCAAATTGGTTGCATGATTGTAGCCGATGAGTTTTCTAGCAAGTTAAAGGTTGTACCACGTTGGCCCACGTCGCCGTGGTTAATGAGTGAAGCTATTGCAGATGTGAATATTCACGACTCAGTGATCTTGAGTTATAGCAGTAAAAAACAGATTAACCAGGCATGTAACGCCGCATGGGTTCGTGGTGAGCAGCAAGGCGTGAGCGCAAAGGTGAAACGAGCGGGTACCGCTGGTGATATTCCTACTGCAGATATAAGTGCTCAACTAATTGTTGATAATCAAGCGGCGAGGCTTGCGGGTACCAACGCGATAGCAGCCAGTGGTAATAAAGAGCTGATTACAGTGTCATTACCTATAATGGCCGACTTACCCCCTTTGAAAAAGGGCATGTTGATTGGGGTTACGTATGAAGGCGAAGTATTCAAAGCAACATGCGATAGCGTGAGTATTAGCGCTAACATGGATCAAAGCAGCGGCTTAGATATAACTCAAAGCGTGAACTTAATTAGGCATTTAGAGTAGGGGATTTATGTTTAAGCAATTACAACAAGCGCTATCGATACCGCGCATGATCATGAAAGTACAGAGTGATAACGGCAATGGCACAGTAAAGCTAATCAGTGCTTCAGGCTTATCGATAACCGCGCTTGGCAGTGGATCAGCCGGTGCGAAAGTTTACGTGCAAGATGGTCGAATATTGGGAACAGCAGCAGATTTGCCACATACAGAGATAGAAGTATAAACTAGGTTAAAGTCATGGAGGATTTTATGAAAGCGTTACTACTAATTTCGACGTTGTTAATGGCATTACCCGCACAGAGTGAGGTGTATCGATGTGCTGGCAATGTCTATCAAGCAGATCCGTGTAATGAGTCGAGTAAGCCAATGGATTTAAGCAATGTTGGTAGCGTAGTGGCTAGTGACAGTGCTTTTAAACAAGCTGACATCAGTAGTTACATTCGTAATCGAGAAATTGAGCGTGAAATTACTAAGCATGAGAATAGGCGAAAGAAGGTGCTTACCACCCGTGATAACCGCATGACCAATTTGAAAAATAGAGGCCGCCACGCTAACAATAATTTAGCCGGTGCAACTTGGCAGCAAAGTTTAGCTCAAGAAATGAACGCTATTACTCAGCAAGCGGATACCGAAGTATCAACAATTGATCGCCAAATAACACAGTTAAGATCTGAGATAAAGTGAGTTTTGTAGGAGTTGGATTACAATAAATCTTGTCGTTGTAACGCGTTTTTGGATAAAGACGAGTTAGATAAGAAGCTCTAACTCGTTCGATTGATATTAGATAAAGTCTTTTTAAACCTCAAACACTTTTTCTCCATTACTCCGGTTGATGACACACTGCTTCAATATTATGTCCATCAGGATCTATAACAAAAGCTCCGTAATAATTTGGATGATAACGTTCCCTTATTCCTGGTGCACCATTATCCTTCCCACCACAAGCCAAAGCAGCCTCATAAAATTGCTCTACCTCTTTTCGGCTGCCAGCAACAAAGGCAACGTGCATAGGTGACGGTGACAGATTACCTTTTCCAAGCCAAAATTCTGGCTTTCCATTCATTCCAAAGCCACTTGCTCCCTCGACTTCAACAATTCTTTCAATTCCCAAAGGAGCCAAAGTCTTGCAATAAAATTCATTGCTCACAATAAAGTCTGATACTGAAAATCCAATATGATCAATTATCATAGTAATACTCTCTGAAATTCTGATACCTAACGCCCCGCGGAATAGCGAACAATGCAATACCGAGGGCGCTGTATATAAAAACAGTATCACGCAGGGTATCTATATGTAAAGCCAGTATTAAATACCAAGAATATATTAAGGGACGAGCAACGTCATGATTCGATCTGAGTGATTGTTTAATCGCATTTTAGGGCAGAAGTTTGACTAATCAGGGTATCCGCTAGGAGTTAAATTAAAAATACAAGTGTGCATCACGGCGTGCATTACGAGGTGTTTTATAAGGTTTAATTTGTTATTATTCAGAGGCTTAGTGGTGGTTGCTCATAATCGTGCCAAAATAAAGTAGGCTGTTTCTTAGTGTTATTCATAGTTCGCTTATGTATCAAAAATACAGATATTTTCTTTATATATCAGTATTTAAGAGTGAATTAGGTTCGCTTGTATTCAACCTTGAAATACAGTGTTAAAATCAAATTGTGCATCACAATTGTTAACAATGTGCATCACGCGAAGGTTGATAAAATGGCATTATCTGATAGTAAATTAAGGAATATAAAAGCACCTTACCACGGCCCCATTGAGATTGCTGATCGTGATGGTGTCAGTGTACGAATTACCAATAATGCTGTCATTACCTTTTATTATCGCTTTCGTTGGCAAGCTAAGCAACAGCGGATCAAGATTGGTCGCTATCCGGATCTCAAACTTGCCGGGGCTCGTGCAACCGCGCTGGAGTATAGACAGCTGTTAGTTGATAATTTGGACCCTCGTTGCCACGGCGTTAATAGAGGTGCTGCGCGGCTGCTTGGGGATATCTGCAACGACTTTATGAAAGCATACGCTTACCCGCAGTTATCGCCGACGACAGTTGTTTTGTATGAAAGCTTTATCTCTAAGTACATAACGCCTAATTTCAATATCGATGTTGAACGGTACCGTTATACGGAATGGATTAAGTTGCTCGATGGTGTAAGAGAAGAAACGACAGCTGCATTTTAAAATAAGCCTTGCTGATAAACGCCGTCTCTAATTGATTTTGACGAGCTTACCTGACTTTTTGTTATCAATCTGTCGTTAATTAATGGGCGTATTTGTCCCAATATCTAGTTTAATCTGAAAAGTTGCCGATATAGGTGGCAAAAAGCAGATAAACCGCTTGCTCCTAAGGCATTAATAGCAATAATTGCCCACCTTACCGAATGAACTTCTATCACTGCAAATTCAGCATCCATTTAACTGCTTGGAATTATTATGATGTTTAAAACCTACTCTGTTCGCTTAATGGCGATTGTTACCTTGCTCATATCGAGCCCACTTATTGCCGATGAACTCTCTTCCTTTGATGAAATGAGTGGCCAGCTGAATATTGCTGGTGGTACAGCCCATATCCCGGTGATGAAAAAGGCTGCACGTGAGATCATGGGCTATAACCCTGATATTCGTATCACCATCGCTGGTGGCGGATCGGGTGTTGGCGTACAACAAGTTGCGAACGGGCTGGTGGATATCGGTAATGCTGGGCGTGCATTAAAAAATAAGGAGATGAATCTAGGACTGAATTCATTTCCCTTCGCTATTGATGGTGTCGCCGTTATCATTCATCCGGATAACTCGGTCGATAATCTTAGCCAGCAGCAGATCATCGCAATTTATAAGGGAGAAATTACCAACTGGCTGGAGGTCGGTGGACAAGACCGACAGATACATCTGTTTAGCCGCGATGAAGCGAGTGGTACCCGTTCAGTGTTCACTAAGAAGCTGTTAAAAGGCGCACCACTTGCAGGTAATGCTAATATAGTGCCATCAAATGGCGCGATGAAAACTGCAGTATCACAAGACATCGGTGCTATCGGTTACAGTAGCGTGGGCTATATCGATGCGATGGTAAAAGCGCCTACTTATAATCATATTAAGCCGAGTCAAAAGGCTTGTGCTTCAGGGGAATACCCTGTGGTGCGTCGTTTATATATGAATACCAAAGGAGCACCTAACGCTTTGACTCAGGCGTTCATCGATTACATCTATAGTCAGCAAGGTGCAAAGTATATTCAGGCATCGGGTTATATAGCGCTTGATGTAAAGCCATAAACATACTCTCAGGCCCGCCCCTGAGGTTTGTTGACTGACGATGCAAAGCCACAACCATACACTAAAGCAAAACAGCTTGATGCAAGGCTTACTGATGACCCTAGTGGTCACCAGCGGCCTGCTGCTGTTTTCTGTTTTTTGTTTCTTAATTTGGTTTTCTCTTCCGGTTTTCTTGACTGAAACCAGTCCTGTTTTTAGTCTGCAATGGCAACCGGAGCAGGGACATTTTGGCATCCTTGCCATGGTCTTCGGTACCTTGTCTCTGGCCCTTATTTCGACATCTGTCGCCTTTGTGATTGCCATGGGGATCAATAGCTTTTGCCTGTTATCACGTTGGCGTTGGCTGGTTGTTATCTTGAAGGCTTTGCTTAAGTTTATGGCGGCAATACCTACTGTGGTTTATGGGTTAGCGGCACTTTTCCTACTTTTACCCCTTCTGCGTAACGGTCTTCAGCTAGGCTCTGGCTACAGCTTGTTTGCCGCTATCTGTATGTTGGTATTGCTTATTTTGCCTGTGATCTGTGTGATGTTAGATAACATTACCACGCCATTATGGCAGCAATATGCACTGGGTGCGCATGCACTGGGATTAACCCCTGAGCAGACTTATATGCACGTTATCTTGCCCCATTGCAAAGTCAATTTATGTGGGGCAGCGTTACTCGGGTTCAACCGGTCAATCGGGGATACGATGCTCCCTTTGATGTTGGCAGGAAATGCCACCCAATTGCCTTCTGGGATCTTTGATGCTATTCGCAGCTTAACCGCGCATATTGCCTTGGTGATCGCCACAGATCAGGGGAGTGAGGTTTATAACTCGCTGTTTGCTGCTGGAATACTCTTGTTAATGTGTAGTGCATGTATCTGTCTATTATCACGTTTTCTGGTGGGGCGAAATAATTTGGTGCGACTAGCATGAGACGCGCGATTGGCTTTTGGGGCTATCTCTGTACCTTCTTTTTAATGAGTATCATGCTGCTATTAATCGGTTTCATCTTGCTGAAAGGGGCGCCGACTTTAAGTCTGCAACTTTTCTTCGGAGAGTCGGAACCTCTTGCCGCCATGATGGGGTTGCAGCCTGTATGGGAAGGGATTTGGCCTGCCTGTGTAGGCACGCTTACCGTTGTTTTGTGTGCGGTCTCTTTGGCTTCTGTGCCCGGAATTGCCAGTGGTATTTGGCTCGCGAGCTCGCCTGATAAGCCAGCCCAGAAAGTGTTTAGTATGGCCGTCGATATTCTGGCCGGGATCCCATCTATCTTAATGGGGCTGTTTGGTTTTAGCCTGATTTTACTTCTTCGGGCGAGTTTCTTCCCCCACGCCAATGCCAGTCTTTTACTTGCAGCGCTGTGTTTAGCTCTGCTCATTTTACCTTATATCGCCTGTGCGACTCAAAATGCACTGAGTAGCTTGCCAAAACAATTGTCGGTCACGGGGGCGGCTTTAGGCATGACCCAGTGGCAAATCACGTATCGTCTGGTATTACCACAAGCCAGTCCTGGGATAACGAGTGGACTCATGTTGGCGATTGGCCGGGCGGCTGAAGATACTGCCGTGATCATGTTGACGGGGGCCGTTGCCAATGCGGGATTACCCGGCGGGTTACTGCAGCGATTTGAAGCTTTACCATTCACGATCTTTTATTACAGTGCTCAGTATCAATCACAACAAGAGCTCAATATGGCATTTGGTGCGGCGTTAGTCTTGCTCACTCTTACGAGTATTATTTTTGTTTTACTTGCCGCGATTGTCAGGCGGGGCAATCGAAATATATTGGGATCTGCACAGAGCATTAAAAAGGAACCTATATGTTAGATGTTACCGGAGTTCCCCAAGATGATGTCGTCGGTCACCTTGATGGCGTTTGTATTCGATTTAGCAATAAAACGATCCTCAAGGATGTGAGCTTACGGTTATATAAGGGACAATTACACATGCTGAGCGGCCCATCAGGTTGTGGAAAAACAACCCTTTTACGGGCATTGAATCGGCTCAATGATTGCTTCGACGATCATGAAATGAGTGGCAGTATTGGTCTGACATTGTCTGGGAGAGAAGTCGATGTCACTCAACTGGCTCATAAGCATCTGCCTCTGTTACGTCGTAAAGTCGGCATGGTATTTCAAATTCCTAACCTTTTACCAGGTAGCATCATCGACAACCTACTTCTGCCACTGAAGGTGGTCGCGGAGTTAAATCCAACCCAGGCGTTAGCCCGCAGCCAACAGGTGTTAGTGCAGGTGAGATTATGGGATGAAATCAAGGATAGGCTAAATCATGACGCCTCTTCGTTATCTGGTGGGCAGCAGCAACGCTTATGTCTAGCCCGAACATTAGCGCTTGAGCCTGAAATACTGCTGTTAGATGAACCTACCGCTTCTCTCGATCCTGAAAATACAGCGGTGATTGAGCAGTTATTACAATCATTGAAACAGCAATATACCATGGTGATGGTGTCACACTGCCCCGTCCAGACCAAACGACTGGCGGATAAAACCGTTAAGCTGGATCGGCAGCAGATCATCAGTAGCTAGGACCCGCTATGTCTCAGGTTATACCAATTAGTATAAGAAAGTGATCGACTCAGCGTGTTTTTTTGCCACTAATTCAAGGCGAATGGATGATGGAAAAGAACTAATAGGCAAAACTAATAGGCCACCCATCATAGTGGGCTAAGTTTTTGAGCCTTGCCTATACTTAATTTATTCAATTCTGGATGTTTGAGGAGGCAGGCAAAACTAATAGGCCACCCATCATAGTGGGCTAAGTTTTTGAGCCTTGCCTATACTTAATTTATTCAATTCTGGATGTTTGAGGAGGCAAGGATGCCTAGACCCCGTTCAACACAAGTTAGCTTGGAAGATACACCCTTTTATCATTGTGTCAGTCGCACGGTGAGGAGGGCGTTTTTATGTGGCATTGACGATTACTCTGGTCAGTCTTTTGAGCATCGGCGTGAGTGGGTTGAAGATAGACTTCTAATGCTGACTTCAGTCTTTGCTATTGATATTGCCGCTTACGCTGTCATGTCGAATCACTTGCATATCGTGCTTAGAATTGATTTAGAAACTGCACAATCGTGGTCAAGTATTGATGTGGTTAATCAATGGCATCAATTGTTTAAAGGCACGCTGTTAACACAGAAATTTGCTCACGGTGGTTCAATCGAAGCCTATGAGCTGGAAACGTTGAACGACACCATTGTTGAATATCGCAGAAGACTCATGGATATCAGCTGGTTTATGAGGTCATTGAACGAACCCATCGCAAGGCAAGCGAATAAAGAAGACAAGTGTACAGGGCGTTTCTGGGAGGGACGTTTTAAGTCGCAAGCCTTGTTAGATGAAGCGGCGGTACTTGCCTGTATGGCTTATGTCGACTTAAATCCTATCCGAGCTAATATGGCGACGACACCTGAACAATCAGATTTTACGAGCATTCAACGTCGAATTAAAGCGGTAATCAAAGGTGAACAGCCTATTGAACTGTTACCTTTTCTTGGTAATGAGCGTCAGCCTATGCCAAAAGGGCTGATGTTTGAGCTACAAGACTACCTTGAACTGGTTGATGATACAGGCCGAGTGATTAGAGATAACAAGCGAGGAGCGATTAAAGCAGGCACGAGTAACATATTGAATCGGCTAAATATCCCATTAGCCAATTGGCTTAAAGTCACGAATGAGTTTAAATATTTATTCAAAGGCCCTGTTGGCACACTAGAAGAGTTAACACGATACAGTGAGCACATGGATAAACAACGAGTAGCTAATGCAGGTACTTGTCAGTATTGGCCTGACTAAGCAGTCAGCTTCAACGTCATACACTCATGACTTCCGTGTTTCATGGGGGCGTATTACGCCTAAAATTGACTATTTTACACTTTAAGTCAGCTTAGTTTAATCAACTTAATAAAGTGACCTAAAATCGCAGCCAAATCTGGTGTGAGTATAACGGAACGGTTGATATGAACAGTTCAAAAATCCTGTAGTTTTACCTGATTATTAAAATAGGTGGCTTAGTAGTTTTCTTAAAACCTACTAATCTCTGTTAATTCACTTCTTTTCCGGCATTTATTCGCGCCACTCTGTTGAAAATGGTTCAAGTACTTCTTTGATAGACGTCAATCGTTGATATTGGGTTGAAAGCTAGTTATGTTATTGATTTTTAATGGCTGGCTATTATTTTTTTGCGAAAGGCTGAGATAGCACTCTGTTAATTAAAATTTGTTTATCAAAATACTTTCTAATTAGTTTGATTTATTTTAATTCCTTATGTAGTGTCACTATCAGTTAACAGATGTATCGCTCTGGATGGGCGTTGTTAATGAGTTGTAGCGATAACAAAAGGAAGATGTTAATGAAGTATATTTTGCAGTGTTCATTATTTATATTATTTATATTATTTCTATTTAATAGTAGTGCGTTTGCTTCTTGCTCATATATCTATGGGTATCAAGAAAAAATAGTAAAGAGCGATGTTATTGATTCATATAGAGGTAACGGTAGCCGTACTAAATGTGTAATCTTAAAAGGGCTTAACCCAAATAAAACAATTTTTCAATTTAAAAAACCAAGAAGAGAAAGTGGTGTTTATAGTCAGGTTAGTTACTCGACTGATTTATACCGAATTGATGGAACTAAGATAAAGTCATTTTCAATAAAAGATTCTACTATTTCAGATAGCTTAAGTTTAGTTGGTCAAACTGAGGTTAAGTTAAACTTAATACCTAATACCGGTAGCAGAGAAAATAAATTCACCTTTGATATATTAAATGTAACAGAGGGATCCGATTTTAGTATTGTTATGATAGACGTTTTAGTTAGTAAGTCTTCTTTTCCTCCTGTAGAACCGGAGTGATGTAGAGATTGTTCAAACCAAATGTCTCAAAGGTCAAGTTCTTCAGCCCGAATGATGACACGTGTGTCAGCACCTAGCAGCAGCTCCACTAATTTTTATGCAAGCTCTCCAGGAACTGATCTCGCTCAGTGTACAGATCAAAATAGACCTCCAAATCCAGCACCGGTAGATCAGGTATCTGGCGCGCAAATGAATTATTCAGATATCATACGAACTACTCAAGCTGAATATGCATCTTGGAAATCAAAGTATACGGCTCCTGTTGCGGAAGCTATGGCATATTGGTCTATGTACCAAGATCACAAGACTGCAGGCAAATATGATGTTAAGTCTGGGCAAAGTGATTACAATGGAAATGCCGACGATGGTAATTTCTTGCATGGACTCAGGATGGCCGCTTTTGGCTTTAGTCGAAATTTTACCGAGAGAGCATCAGCATCGTATCAAGGGCTCCAAGATCATGGGTTAAATCCAGTTGGTGCATATGCAAGTTATGCAAAATTTGTTTTAAATACTGGAGATAATGTAGGTGATCCTGAAATGGTTGCTCAAGGATGGGATTACAAGAAGCAGGTTTTTGATTCCAATTCGTCAGAAAAAGGTAATAGTTCTTGTGTAAGCACGTCAGTTAAAGGCACCCCAATCAGTAATAGTGGTCCATCAGGTAGCGGCAGTACCGGTGGCGCTAATGGAGGGGGAATCGGGCTCGTTGGTAATGGCGGGGCTGGAAATGGAAGTGTTGGAACTGTGTGGTGCATAGTACAGAGTGGAATTGTTCAATACTGTTATCGTCAGCAGCATGCTAGTAATTAATAGATAATATTAAACTTTTATTACTCATCCTAAGAAAATGAAAATGAAAATGAAAATAAAAATAAAAATAAATATAATGTTTGGGGTTTATAAATAATGAAAATAAACGTTGGAGTTATTATATCTATAATCTTATTAGTTTTTTTGTCAGCTTGCACAAGACAAGTGCAAGAAGATGAACTTTTTAAAAAATTCAATGAGAATAGGCCTAAATTTGAAAAGTTATCTGAATTATCATGCTCTCTATTAAATGGTAGCTTTAAAAGGTGGGCGTATAAAGTCGGTGATTATAGTAATGAAGCATTACAATCTAAGTCTGATAATTCTAGTATGGATTATGATTTTAAGTGGGCAAACTTAAGTAAATATGGAAAACAATTTAAAAGAGATATCGAAAAAATTGATGGTCTTCTAGTTGACTTAGATGCCGATGGCATATTAATTAGAGAGCCATTAGGGGAATGTCGATTATACATTGGAGTATGGTCAATGTGGATGACAGGTGAGGGGCAAGAGATGCTTTACGTGTTCAATCCTGAAACTATCTATGAATATAACCCTCAAATTCATATCAAAGCGAATAGAGATCTAAAAACTGAAATTGATTTTACTCTACCTTTATCTTCAGGTTGGTACGTAAAGTATAATAATACTCCTTAACCTGTTTTGTAGCGGGTCCTTCGGGCTCGCTTTACTGCGGGGACGGCGAAGCGCAGTGCTTCACTACATGTGAGAATTTTCTGGGGTTGGTTGTTGTTTTATAGCCAAGTTTAAAGCCACTTAAATATCGAGATTTATAATTTAACTAACCGATTGATATTATGTCGTAAATTGTTTCTAATATATTGGTGTTATGAACTGTTTTACAGGGATCGTATAGATCAACTTTTGATCTTATAGGTGTTGTTAAAAATTAATCGAGATATGCAGGTATGCCGAGTTCAGTATTATCCAGTGACTTTTCGTTGCTAAGTTTCTCCGTTGTGGGGGCTATACTAGCCGCGGCCTTTCCTCTTTTTAAGCTTTTGTCATTTCTCCATTTTGAAAAGCACAAAATCAATCTCAAGAAGCTTGAAATCGTTAACTCTGTATTGAGTAAAAACCCCAAGAACCCTAGCATTAAACAACGATATTTGGTTGAGAAAATTTTTAGCTCAATATACAAGTGTGAGCTTTCATATGAGGAAATCTACGGGTTACTTAAGTTTGAAAACCCGAGTAAAGCATTTGATTTATATCCTAAAGCTAGAAAGTGTCTTGAGTTATCTAAGAAAAAGAATTCTTTTAGGTTAAACCGTTCATATAGGAAATTTAAATTTATAAAACTCTCAATATACCCATACAACATTTATCAGTTTAGTAGGTATTTCTTATTTGGTTTTTTAGGTACTGTGATATTTTTACATGCATTCCAAGTCCTTTTAGACAGCAGTATCGATGACAGGATGATCAATGGTTTGTTTCAACCTTCTTGGTTATCTCTTCCTGTGTGGTTCTGGATTTTTTCTATTGTTGCGGCTGGAATCGTACTTTGGGTATATGCGATTAGATCCCTCTTTACAATAGGGTGTGTCGATAATGCTTTTTTATTGGTGGGCATGTATAAAAATCACTTAACCGATAACTAATTGCTTAGGTTAAATCACTTAACTGATAACTAAACCTAGTGAGGCCGTGGGATTTAACATTTTAGGTCGATGTTTACCTATTTTCGGTAAGTTAGTGCCTTTTTAATTCCCTTAAAAATGGGTAGATTTATGTAAGCTTATTATGAATACCTTTTAGTTCACTAGTTTGGCTCCTTCTTAGGAGCCATTTTTTTTACCTGCAATTTGGTGCTGAGATGATTAAACGCAAAGTGTATATTGCTGGGCCTATGTCGGGCTTACCTGATTGTAATCGAACAAGGTTCCACTTGGCCGCTGACTATCTTCATGTATTAGGTCGCGTGGTGCTGAATCCTGCAAGTTTACC
This sequence comes from Shewanella sp. Choline-02u-19, assembly GCF_002836205.1. Lineage (NCBI taxonomy): Bacteria > Pseudomonadati > Pseudomonadota > Gammaproteobacteria > Alteromonadales > Shewanellaceae > Shewanella > Shewanella sp. Choline-02u-19. The sequence continues at coordinate 1,872,461 of NZ_PJBE01000013.1, read as the reverse complement.
ACCAGGGTTAAGTGAGCCTGAATACATGCAGATTGGTTTAGCCATGATGATGTGTTGCGACGAAATTTATCTGCTCAATGGGTGGGGGCAATCATTTGGCGCAAGAGCTGAGTTGGCCCTGGCTCAAAAGTTAGACCTAAAAATCATCTATCAAGAGGGGATTAATCATGAAATACAGCTTCAAGGTTTAGCGGTTTGAACATGGTTGCACTAAGGCCAATATTTCAAGTGAGCTCATTATGAATTTATCTCAAAAATTAGCGGGTTTGGGGTTAGCAGCAGCCGTTGCCTTTGGTGGTGCCGCTCTGGTTATTCCCCATGAGGGTATTTTGGATGTTTGAGGAGGTAGACCCCGTTCAACACAAGTTAGCTTGGAAGATACGCCCTTTTATCATTATTGAATATCGCAGAAGACTCATGGATATCAGTTGGTTTATGAGATCATTGAACGAACGCGTCGCAAGGCAAGGGAATAAAGAAGGCAAGTGTACAGGGCGCTTCTGTGTTTTTGAAGGCATAAAATCATGGCAATTAACTTCTATTAAGTGGTTTCATCATAGCATTGCCTTAGTTCAATAGTCTTAACCTCAACGTAATAGCGCCTTATTTGGTTGAATTCACGCCAGTTTGATCACTGGAACCTAGCCTCTATAGCAAGTACAATACGTCTACGTCAATGAGGTGTTGTATGCTTGAACCGCTGTTAATCCAACCGCAAATAATCGAAATTAACCACCAATCAAAATTAAAACTCGTTTTGTCTGAACAGTTTGGCAACTTTAGTGTATTGCAGCTGCAATCTGGCCCTATTGCTGAAGTCGTTGTTGTAAGTGTTACAGCGACTAAAATGTCACTGATGATTCGGCTTCATCCATACTTGTCGCTTGATGTTATCGAAGCGAATGAATATGCCGCATCTGATGCAATCCTTAATCGTAGCGTTGGTCAAGGCTGGCGCCTATTTTCAACGCTGGGCATTTCGCCTAGACTTTGTGCGGAGCAGCTTAGAAAAGGGCTTTTCGTCGCAGTGAGTATCGGTAATGGCTGCCAGTTCAATATCGTGGGTCCTGTAAAATGGGAGTTAATCCCTTTAGAAGCAGATTTTCGATTAGGTAATTTCGCGAGAGAGATCCAGCGAGCGAAACACATTATTGCTCGTTCAATGGATTTAGAGCCCAATGCTGAAAGCCTTTTAGTCGAAATTAGCGAGTTAGACAGTATTTGTTACGACTTAAAACACTTTGCTGCCGAAGGTTTTTTAAAGCACGCCAATGACGATATAAGTCAACTAGATGCTCAATTGATAAGAAAAAGGCAGTTACTCAGTCGGCTATATTCTCAACTCATCGAGCGACCAAACTTGTATCGAGCAGCTAACGTTGATATTAACCAAGATATGTTGATGAGAAAGCTTGAAAGCTATCAACTATTAGCGCCACCACAGCTAAATAAAATTGTAGAACAACTTATGGCAGATGATACTGAGAGTTCATTTGCATTGGAGAATGATTGATGATTTACCGTTGCCCAATATGCGAACAACCTTTAATGCTGCAGAACAAAACTTGGTTTTGCGAGTCTAATCATCGATTTGATTGTGCGAAAGAAGGCTATGTAAACTTACTTCCAGTTCAAAAGAAGAAGTCTAGTGATCCTGGTGACAACAAAGAGATGATGTTTGCTCGAAGAGAGTTCCTGAATAAAGGTTATTATCAAGCGCTAAGCGATAATGTTAATCTGTTGGCAAAGGCTTATCTTAATGATGCTGAATATGGTCTTGATATTGGTTGCGGCGAAGGGTATTACTCGAATCGTTTAGCACAAGAGCTAGGTGATGATTTTACCTTGTACGGATTAGACATCAGTAAATCAGCTTTGAAGTATGCCGCAAAACGTTACCCCAATATTGCTTTTAGTGTCGCCAGCGCTTTTGATATGCCGTTTTCTGATGATAGTTTCGACTTCATGTTGAGGATCTATGCGCCTTCATTAGATACGGAACTTAAACGAGTGATAAAGTCTGGCGGAATTTTGATAACCGTATGTGCTGGGCCGCGACATCATTTTGCACTGAAGGAGCTCATATATGAGACACCCAAAGAGCATACTCAAGAGCCATCGACCATTGAAGGCTTTACATTATTAGAACAAAAGCGCCTTGAAAGTACGCTAATGTTGAGTGACGAAAACGATATTCGTCACTTTTTGCAAATGACACCCTATAACTGGAAGCTTACAGACGAACAAAAGCTGGAGTTATCAGCCTCAGGATTTGAGTGTGAATTAGATTTCAAGATAGAAGTATTTAGAGCTCACTAGTATAGGGCGTAAAAGTCAGTGCTCATGGTTTAAGTCTTTGTTTTAATAAGTTGTATAAGTTTTACGTGTTAGTTCAGTTTGAGATTTTTCAGGGCGAAGATAGAGCCTTAAAAATACTACAAATTTAGTCATTAATGTATGTTGACTTATCATGAGAATGGTTTATAGTATTTGCAGCTTGAAGGTTAGGGCTTATTTTTATGTGTTCAATACGACAATGTTCGTCCTGTTAACATTAAGTAAACCGGCATTTTCCAGCTTTACCGCCGTTAAGGCTTTAATTTATATTTACAGGATTCAATATTATGTCTCAAGTTACTGGCGTTGTTAAGTGGTTTAACTCTGATAAAGGTTTCGGATTTATCGAGCAAGAGTCTGGCCCAGATGTATTCGTACACTTCCGCGCTATCAACTCTGACGGTTTCAAAACTCTTGACGAAGGTCAAAAAGTTCAGTTTACTGTTACTCAAGGTCAAAAAGGCCCACAAGCTGAGAACGTAACTGTAGTTTAGTTACCAGCTTGATTAGCATCTAGCTAATCGCAAAAAAATTCCGAAGAGCCGTGATTTATCACGGCTCTTTTTTCTTTTCTGTATTTTAAAAAACATTTCATTCCCAGCTTAATTCCGCAATAAAATGTAAATCTCAGTATCACTCCGTTTTACCTAATCTAGTTACGCCCCTAAACACAAAACATGCTCTGTCTTGCTTGCATAAACGCTACTAGCCTAAAAGTACCATCGTACGACTCTATGGGTGGATGTTAGTTTTCTACGCTGTTTTCGTTATTTCAGTCACAATCCGCTTGCCAGCTGCAAGGCGATTGATAGCGATTGCATTAAGTGTCCGTTCATTCGGAGGGCGTTTAAATACTTAAGCTAAGTACTAGGCATTAATGGTGACTATCGATTGAGCATTATTCCGTGTTATGGATTTTTTCACGGACCACCATTATCTACAATCAATGTAATGGAGAGCACTGCTTACTTTGGTTATTTGGCGGGTTAAGCAATGTTGGGTAAAGAGTATTATGCAGTTTGAAGTATTGTAGAAAGTGATGTTAGTGGCGGGACAGGGGCAATGGACACTGAAAACACCATTGGTACCTTGCTTGGTACCAGTGGTGTGCGATCATTATTCATTAGACCATTTATTCAGCGAGTCACTTATTAAGAGAAGAGTTTATCTTCAAGGGTTCGTCCTTTGAGGATGGCTTTATATTGCCAGTTATTATGCTTGAATAACGCGAATAGGGCACTTTCAATGGCATAATCCTCTTCGCTATTATGCTTTATCAAAAACTCGTTATGTTGTTTTTTCTCAATTGAGTTTATGTCAGGTAGTGCCATGACAGCATCAACGACTTTATCGGCATCACACTGCTGCATCGTTAGCGTAATGTACTGATTTTGTAAGTTATCATTCATGGACACTGATTGGGTTAGCTGTCCTTGCTCTAGATACAAAACTTGTCCGCAGAGTTTTTCAAGTTCATCTAAATTGTGTGAACTGATGATAAAGGTTGTCTTGTTTGAAAGCGTTCTAACCAATTCTCGAATTTTCTTGGCGTTGGCGGGATCAAGACCTGCAGTCGGTTCGTCTAATAACACTAATTCTGGCGAACCAATTAATGATTGAGCGATAGCGACTCGTTTTGCCATACCGTGGCTTAATGATTTAGGCTTTTGTGAGGCACAATCGGCTAAGTCGACTAAGGATAAGACTCTAAGGGCTTCCGATTTAGCGTCACTTTTAGAAAAACCCTGCAAAGTAGCAAACAGCATTAGTTGAGTCAGGATATCAAAGTTAGGATCAAGAGTGGCATCTTGAGGTAGAGAAGAGACACGTCCAAGCAGTGCGCTATCTCCCGGCGTATGACCCAGTATACTAACCTCGCCATCAGTCGGTGTTATATAACCGCATAAAAGGCTGAATAGCGTGGTTTTACCCGCACCATTGGGTCCAACTAAAGCAATCGGCTCTCCGGCTTCCAAGTTAAGATCAACCTGCCTTAATGCTTGTTTACTGCCGTAGGATTTCGATAAACCTTTACATTCAATGAGTCTCATAGCGCGCTCCGTTTGATATATATACGTCCTAGTAACAGAAGCACTATTGTTTGCAATAAAGCCACAGGAGCATATGCAAAGCTGCCTAAGCCTTGGGTGTTAATCATTAATGAAATCTGAGAGCCTGGAAGGATCCATTTTAATTCACTAATAATGGGTAGGAAGTTATTGATGACAGCGATTGTTATCGACATTGCAGCCCAAATAAGAATGGCATATATGGTTGCTTGACGCGCTGAGTTTGCATAGAGCGAGAGTATCGCCATTAATGCGGTATAGGGTAAAATTACTATAACAAGGTTGACGATAACCAATATGCCACTGGTTATAGCGGGCATTAATAGTGCTGTTTCTCTACTCACTGCGAGCGCAATAGTGGCTAACACCGTTAAAGAAACTAAAATTGTTTGGATTGTCATGTGGCCTAAAAAACGGCCGAAGAAAATACTTTCTCTACTGGTTCTAAGCGTTAAGAAGCGGAATGTACCGCGAGATTTGTCAGAGGAGAACTGATCAGCTGCAATAAAGATACTGAACATTGGAAAAAGGTACAGCGCTGCAATCCAATAAATAGCCAATTCAGCGACAGACCATTTGAACAATTCACTGACAACGTCCGGCCCAAATATGCCTTCGATAAGATCTTTGTAGTGGGGAGTGATTAAAAACTCTGATGCTCCGCGGATTGGATAGAGCAAAATAAGTAACCAAACGAGAGCAAAAGCGGCAAGCGCAATCATCCCTCTAGGGTTGAATAACATTTTTTTGACTTCAAATTGGGCAAGTAAAAGCGTATTGCGCAAATCATTGCTGTGTTTACTGTTTTCCAAACTATTCCCTTAATATGTGGAATTAAAACGGCTAACAGATTAACACCAGAACTGACGGGCGCTAATCATTGGTGAGCTATTGTGGATTAATGATTATTTAACTCGGTATCGGCTTGTGTTGCCAGAAGCTGTTGTACCAGTATCTTTAACTCACTGACTTCAATTTCGAGCTTAGCGACTTTGTCGCTCAGTCCCTGCTGTGAATTGTCAGGCTTTACTGCTTCGATAGGCAATAAGGCGCTAGATTCTACGTTTGTAATGCAGGGGGTGAAAAGCTGACAATAACGTGCTTCTCTTTTTCCGGGCTCTTTGGCTAACAGAGCAACGAGTGGCGTTTCTCTGCGAGCGAGCTCAATTAGTGCATGTTCAACTTCACTTACGTCGCCAAATTCATGTAATCGATTACTACGCGTTCTTAATTCTCCTGGTGTTTGTGGGCCGCGGAGTAATAGCAGACAAACAATGGCCAGTTGCGCAGGATTTAACCGCAAATCACTAAATTCAGTATTACAGAAACGGTGCTTATATTTGAGTACTCGACTACCAAAGCCAGATTGGTCTGAAATTAGGCGTTTTTTTGTGAGGCTATCGAGTGTATTTTGAACGTCTGATTCGCTTAAGTTAAGCACGGGTTCTCTGCTAGACTTTTGATTGCAACCGGACGTCAAACTATTGAGAGATAAAGGGTACTGTTCAGGCGTGGTGAGCTCTTTCTCGAGTAGCACACCAATAATCCGTGCTTCATGTTGAGTAAGTTCCATTTTGATCCCTTAATAAAAAAGCATGGCTTTGTTATAACAGAGCCATGCTTCAATGCAAAGGTGGTTTAACTTACATCACCTATAATCGCTGTATTTATAGCCGTTTATACAGGCTACACAGTCAGATATTAATCGACTAAGCGGATCCCTTCGGGTGAGATAGTGATCTGCTCTTTCTTATACAAGCCACCAATACTCTTTTTGAAGGCTTTTTTACTCATAGAAAGTTGAGAGTATATGACTTCAGCATCTGTTTTATCATTGAGAGGTAAAAAACCGCCAGCTTGTTTTAATTTAAACAAGATGGTTGTTGAATGTTGATCTAACTCTTCTTTGACGCCTTTCTGCAAAGATAAATCAATTTTACCATCGCTTCTAACACGCTTAACAAAGCCTTTGATTTTTTGACCAAAGCTAAGACGAGTGAAGACTTCATTGGTATAAAGTACACCCCAATGTGCATTGTTGATTATCGCCTTAAAGCCAAGATCAGTGGTTCCACCAATAATAAGACTCACTTCTTCACCGTCTTCATAAGTAGGTTCTGTTAAATCTAAGAACTTATCGACTTTAGAGGAGGCTACAATGCGGTCATCAACGTGACTGGTATAGATATAGACAAGGTATGATTTACCTTCTTCAATTTCACGATGTTGCTCGCCAAAAGGTAGCAGTAGATCTTTGTCTAATCCCCAATCAAGAAAACATCCGTAGGGACCATTCACTTTTGCTTCCAAAAAGGCAAACTGGCCTACCTGTCCTAATGCACGTTTAGTCGTTGCAATAACCATGTCTTCAGAATCTAAATAGAGAAACACGTTGACCATATCGCCGACATGGCACTCTTTCGGGACGACTTTGCTCGGGAGCAGCACCTGACCTAAGTCCTTGGCATCTAAATAAACGCCAAATTCAACTTGTTTGACAACTTCGAGCTTGCAGGGTTTGCCTATCTCAATCATGTTTCTCTCTACTTTTTAACTATGACAACTAACTTCTGCAGCGATTATAGTGGAATTCATTTCAATATGCTTTAGTCACAATGCACTAATACAGAGAAGATGTGATTTAGCCTGAATAAATGAGGTCATTTTAGGGGGCGTTTTGTTGTTGTGGTCATGGTTTGGTCCGTTAGGTCAAGCGATACGAATATTTTTGCTTAGATCCTTAAGGTTAAGCTTGATTTATTCAACTCCTCAAGGTTTAATTGCGCCCCAAAAAACACGGTCAAATAGCGTTAATAATACGTAATGTTTGCTCGGTGTTTAACAAGGTTACCACCGACAAAAACGCAGTGATGAATTCAACCCACGCGTTTTACATGCTATGTTTATCAGCTAGCAACGTCAGATTTTAGTGCGCGTAAAGGCGGTAAGTGCAGCAGCACAGGACATAGAGTTAGTCATTTTTTCGTGAATGGCACAGAGTAATAAGATGGTTAAATGGAGCAATGGGCTTTGTTTGACGTTATATAGGTTAAATAGGCAGGTTAGGAAAATATGAGCAATTGGTCTATTGATGATGCACGTGCAAGTTACAACGTAAACTATTGGAGCCAAGGGCTCTATGGTATTAGTGATGAGGGAGAAGTGACAGCCTCTCCAGATCCTAGTCGTCCTGATTGTAAAATTGGGTTAAATGAACTTGCCAAAGACATGGTTAAAGCGGGCGTTGCTCTGCCTGTTTTAGTTCGATTTCCACAGATCCTTCATCACAGAGTTAATAGTCTGTGCCAGGCGTTTAATCAGGCGATTCAAAAGTACCAATATGAAGCTGACTATCTATTAGTTTACCCGATTAAGGTGAATCAACAACAAACGGTTGTTGAAGAGATCTTGGCGAGTCAGGTTGAAAAAGAAGTGCCGCAATTAGGGCTTGAGGCGGGAAGTAAGCCTGAATTAATGGCTGTTCTTGCAATGGCTCAAAAAGCCAGCTCTGTGATTATCTGCAATGGTTATAAAGACAAAGAATATATTCGCTTAGCATTAATTGGCGAGAAGCTTGGGCATAAGGTTTACATTGTGCTTGAGAAAATGTCTGAGCTTAAAGTGGTGCTAGAACAAGCTAAAGAGCTTGGCGTGACGCCGAGACTCGGCTTAAGAGTGCGTTTAGCATTTCAAGGCAAAGGTAAGTGGCAGGCGAGTGGCGGCGAAAAGTCTAAATTTGGGCTGTCAGCCGCACAAGTTCTCAAAGTTATCGATGAATTGAAATATGCAGGTATGTTGGACTCATTAGAGTTATTGCATTTTCATCTAGGATCGCAAATTGCCAATATTCGAGATATTCGCCAAGGCGTAAGTGAAGCCGGCCGTTTTTATTGTGAATTAATGAAACTAGGCGCCAATGTTAAGTGCTTTGATGTTGGCGGTGGGCTGGCGGTTGATTACGACGGTACCCGTAGTCAAAGCGCAAACTCGATGAACTACGGTTTAACTGAGTATGCTAACAATATCGTTAGCGTGCTTAATGATATGTGTAAAGAATATGAGCAGCCGATGCCGAGGATTATCTCAGAATCTGGCCGCTACTTAACCGCACATCACGCGGTATTATTGACAGATGTTATCGGTACTGAGTCATATAAGCCGGAAAACATCTTACCTCCAAGCGATGATGCACCACAATTGCTACAAAATATGTGGCAATCTTGGACTGAAGTGAGTGGTAAAGCGGATCAAAGAGCATTAATCGAAATTTTCCATGACTGTCAAAGCGATCTTAGTGAAGCGCATTCTCTATTTGCATTAGGACAACTGAGCCTTGCAGATAGAGCCTGGGCAGAGCAAATTAACTTGCGTGTATGCCATGAGTTACAAGGCAGCATGAGTCCGAAATATCGTTTCCATCGTCCGGTTATTGATGAGTTAAACGAAAAGTTAGCCGATAAGTTCTTTGTTAATTTTTCATTGTTTCAGTCATTGCCTGATGCATGGGGGATTGATCAAGTCTTTCCGGTATTACCCCTTTCAGGATTAGATAAAGCACCTGAACGCCGCGCGGTAATGCTTGATATTACCTGTGACTCTGACGGTATTGTTGATCAATATGTTGATGGACAAGGTATTGAAACCACGCTGCCAGTACCTGCTTGGACGCAAGAAAGCCCTTACCTTATAGGCTTCTTTTTAGTCGGGGCATATCAAGAAATCTTAGGCGACATGCATAACTTATTTGGCGATACTAACTCTGCAGTGGTTCGAATTGATGAAAATGGCCGCACTAATATTGATTCGGTATTAGAAGGGGACACGGTCGCAGATGTGCTTAGGTATGTGAATTTGGAAGCGGTTTCATTTATGAGAACTTACGAAGAATTAGTTAATAAGCATATTGATGAAGATGAGCGCAGTAGTATTCTTGAAGAGCTGCAGTTAGGCTTAAAAGGGTACACGTATCTAGAAGATTTTTGATCGTTTAGATAGATGTTGAGTTTTATCAGACCAGTGTTGAGTGTACTCAGCGCTGGTCTTATTTTTTACGCAAAAAAGAGTAGCTAGATGTTTTTTGAAGGTTCAGAAAAGAAAATCGAGCTCCGAGTCAAATGTGGAGTTCGTTCACTACGAAGCTATGAACGTGCGTTCTGGGATCGTGGACTTACACTAGCAGGAGCAGATATTCTTTCCGTCATGTCAAATGACGACTGTGATGCTTATATCTTAAGTGAATCTAGCCTTTTTGTTTGGGATAACAAACTATTACTCATTACATGTGGCAATACCAACCTAGTTAAAGCTGGCATTTTTTTGATTGATGAAATCGGTGCAGATAATATTTCATCATTTAACTATCAGAGAAAGAGCGAGTTTTTGTCTCACCTTCAATCTACACACTTTGAAGATGACGCTAAACAATTACAATCTAGGCTAAGCGGAACCGCATATCGTGTGGGTCATTTAGATGGCCATCACCATTATCTTTTTTGCAGCGAAATGACTGAAAAACTCAGCAGTAGCACTAGTTTGTTGATGTATCATATCAAAGGCGAGGTCGCTGATTACCTTCGTCAACCCCATCAAATCAAGCCGATGATATTGAGCCTGCTCAATCTACACGCATTATTACCCGATTTCATTTTTGATGATCACCTTTTCGATCCTTGTGGCTACTCAGTAAATGGTTTGAATGGCGAACAGTTCTTAACCGTTCATATTACACCTCAAGCACAAAGTGCTTATGTCAGTATTGAAACGAACTTGAACTTTGAGCTGTATGCGTTCAATATATTCACCGCCATGTTAAATATCTTACACCCCCGTAGTTGGGATGTGATCGGTGTTAATCAACAAATTAGCACGAGTGGCTTTCCTGAACATATTGAAGTAGCTCGTTGTGACCTGCAGCTTAATACAACTAATTATTTTAATTATAAACATTACATTCAAGCTGCTAGCGACAAGTTAACAGCTCATATATTGTGAATTTAGACCTTTTACGGAGCTTTTATGACTACTATCGCTGACAAACCTGATTACTCGCTTTACTCAAATGCGTTTGGCTATTTAAGATTGCCATTAGAGTTTAAGCCATTAGAGAGTGATGCAGATGTTGTGGTGTTAGGTTTGCCTTTCGATATGGCAACCACAGGACGTTCAGGCGGCCGCATGGGACCGGGTGCAATCCGTCAAGCCTCCGTTAACTTAGCGTGGGAAGAGTCTCGTTGGCCTTGGAAATTTAAACTAAGTGATCACATTAAAGTGGTTGATGCCGGTGATCTGGTTTATGACTGTGGTGACTCTGCTGACTTTACTAAGCGAGTTGAAGATTTTGCTACGGCAATTGTTGAGTCTGGTAAAGCGCTATTGAGTTTCGGTGGTGATCATTTCGTTACTTTACCGCTACTACGTGCTCACTATAAAAAACATGGAAAAATGGCGTTACTCCATTTCGATGCGCATACTGACACTTACAGCCAAGGCAGTAAGTATGACCACGGTACGATGTTTTATCACGCACCGAAAGAGGGCCTTATTGCTGCAGAACACTCTATTCAAGTGGGTATAAGAACGGAGTACGATCAATCAAACCACCTCTTCAAAGTGATTGATGCAGGCGCCGCGAATGATCAAAGTGCTGAGCAAATCGTCGCACAAATCCGTGAAAGAGTCGGCGATATGCCGATGTACGTTACATTTGATATTGATTGCTTAGATCCTGCATTTGCGCCAGGCACAGGCACACCTGTATGTGGTGGTCTAACGAGCGATAAAGCGATGAAAATCATTCGTGGTTTGAATGGTATGAACATCGTTGGTATGGATGTGGTGGAAGTCGCACCAGCGTATGATAGTGCTGAGATCACTGCATTGGCAGGTGCCACATTAGGGCTTGAATTATTGCATGTTTGGGCTGATTCTAACGGCAAAGTTAAGTAAGCTATTGGGACAGGTATTTACATGAATATCTGCAGTACTTCTTTTTGCATGCAATATGAAAGGATTGATAGATGTCAGAGCTAAGCGATATCAGGCGAGAGTATTCTCTAGGAGAGATGCACAGTGAGAATGTGCCTGATGATCCGATGGACCTTTTTACTTCTTGGCTAGAAGTGGTTAAGGACTCAGAGATAAAAGATCCAACCGCAATGTCAGTTGCCACTGTGGATGAAAGTGGTCAGCCGTTTCAGCGGATTGTTTTACTTAAAAGATTTGGCAATGATGGCTTTGTGTTTTTTACCAACCTTGAGAGCCGTAAAGCGCAGCATATTGCTCATAATTCACAAGTAAGCTTGCTATTTCCTTGGCATACGTTAGAAAAACAAGTGGCGATAACCGGTATAGCCGAACCATTATCAAAGACGGAAGTAGTGAAATACTTCATGTCTCGCCCAAAAGACAGTCAAATTGCGGCATGGGTTTCCAAGCAATCTAGCCCGATTTCAGCCAGGAAAGCACTGGAAACTAAATTCGCCGAGATGAAGGCTAAGTTTGCCAATGGCGATGTTCCATTGCCAAAGTTTTGGGGAGGCTACATCGTTAAACCAAAAAGTATTGAATTTTGGCAGGGCGGCGAGAACAGGCTGCATGATCGATTTATTTATGTTAAATCAGCCGATGGTCAATGGCAGCGAGATAGACTAGCCCCGTAGTCATTTATTAGTAAGAATGCCACTTCATTAAGTGGCATTTTTGCTTTTAACGGCAGCAAAATCGCCCCATGTACTAAAATAATCACATACTGTGAAATTAGAATTTACTGTGTGAGGTAACCGCTTGTGCTAAATTAGCAGCTGATGTTGTTTTGCATATTGATATCTATCACTATTTTTCTAGAGGGAGCAACCATGAACAATATAATAATTGGATTACTACTCATTCCGTTATCGTTTGTCACGTCAGCAGCAAGCTGGAAAGTGACAAATGATGAATCAAACGTCAATTTCATTTCGATTAAAAAAGGCGATATCGCCGAAGTTCACCATTTTAAAACCATTGCGGGAACGCTCAATGATAATGGCGAATTTGAGTTGACCATTTCTCTTGCGAGTGTTGATACCCAAGTTGAGATAAGAGACGAACGTATGGGGTCGTTATTGTTTGACGTTGATAAATACCCCAAGCTGACGTTATCTGCCAAAGTAGATAAGAAGCTGCTTAATAGTATTGCCGTTGGAGAGTCAAAAATCGCCACGATTGATGGGCAGGTGGACTTACACGGCAAGAAAGTGAGTCTCCCCTTTACGGTGAGCATTGCTAGGCTTTCTGACGCTAATCTACTCGTTGCGAGTGTCATGCCAGTGATTGTTAATTCAGACAGCTTCGGTTTGACGCAAGGTATTGAAAAGTTGCGCGAGATAGCAGGGTTGTCGGCAATTAGTAAAGCGGTGCCAGTCTCCTTTATTTTGAACCTCAAGAAATAGATCTAGGCAATATCATTTCACTTTAAACTCAGATAAGATTCTTATCCAAAAGAATTTGCGGCTCTTTTTGAGCCGCTTTATCATTTATGCACTTTGCATATTTCGGAAGGGATATGGTTACCGATACAGACGGGTATATGCACCTTGTTCAATATTTGACTGAACATTTAGGTATATTTGAAAACTCGCAACAACAATCAGCGGCTGAAGACACGGTTATGGAGCTGTTTGAAGAACAGCTTGCAGCTCAAATTATCATGGTTTGTGGTCAAAACCCGTCTTTGAGCTTTGCTCAGCGAAACATAGTGATTAGAGAGGTTGACTCGATTGTGTATGATCTTGAAGAGATCCTTGCAAGAGTGGCGACGCATAAAGCAACTGCTGAACAGACATTGTTCATTACAGAGTTTTCATGCCTGATCAAGAACTTGTTTGACCAAGAGATTGCTAAGCTCATGGCAGCATAGTGCAAATTGATTTTATATTTCGTTACAGAATTCTCTCTATTTAGCCTTGTTGCTTGTTTCAATAAGGCCTAATGTTCAGTTATGAACATTGAGAGTTCGATGCTAGAAAATCTAAAGCGCTCTATAAATGGACAACATTTGCTTGTTTATTTTTGCTTGTTTGTTTTTTGGTGTTTTTTGCGCCTATTCAGTCAGAATGCATTGGACTTAGGCTGGGGTTTTTTCCCTCTCGTCATCTCTCTCCCTTTTGTACCGTTTATCCTTGTCTGGCTAGGTGTGCAGTTTTATCGTAACGTTAGGCTCTATAAACAGAGTTTTCATAAGCGCTGGTATGTATGCCATTGCGTCTTTTCTGCTATGTTGTTGGTGCTATTTGTTCTTCATTTCTTCTGAGCACTTGTTTAGACACTTTGTTCAACCTAACGTCAGCTTTGAGCTGCTAAATTTATTTGGTTGGCGTGCTATCGATAAAAATTCAAGCTTATTGAATTGTTTATCGATGAGATAAGCATCATTTCCGATACAGCTTTGGCGCCAAACGGTAAGATTTCTTGCTATGATAACTTCAAACAAGCCATAAATTGACTTAACTATATTTAGGAATAGCGATGCTAAAAAAAATGGGATGGTGCCTCTTGACCTTGATGACTTCATTATCTGTTCAGGCCAATGATAAGGCGGTAATTGGCTCTACAGCGAATATGTTTGTAGCACATGCAGATTTGCCCTATGTTGCGCGTATAGATACAGGGGCGGTGAATACCTCTTTACATGCTGTCGATCTTAAAGTGGAAGGTGGAAGTGCTAAAAACATGAAAGACAACATCGGTAAAACGTTGTCCTTTACGACCGAAAACGCAACGGGTCAGTCTAAACGCATAAAAGCTAAGATTGTTAAGACATCGACAGTCAGTAATTCTCAAGGCACAGAAACACGCTATATGGTCGACCTAGATGTTGGCTTTAAAGGAGAAGAGCGAAAGGTAAGAGTTAATTTACGTGATCGTAGCCATATGGATTATAAATTGCTCATTGGCCGTAATTGGCTCAAAGGCCGCTATGTAGTGGATGTTTCTGATAAAAAGTATATTGGCCCGACCGCTCCGATCAGCATTGTTGAGTCAGGTATGATGTTTAAAACTCGTATTGATACGGGAGCGGTAGAAAACTCCTTACATGCTGTCGACTTTAAGATTGAAAATGAAGAGACCGACATGAATAAAAATGTCGGTAAGGTGATTCATTTTACCACTGAGAATGAAAAGGGTGAGTCTAAGGTCGTAAAATCTCGTATCGTTGAAACATCACTTATTCGCAACGCGCAAGGCAGTGAAACCCGCTACATGGTTGAACTCAACATTGGCGAGTTAGGTGAAGAATATAAAGTTAAAGTTAATCTACGAGATAGAAGTAAAATGACCTACAAGCTGTTAATCGGCCGTAACTGGATACAAGGTCATTATATTGTCGATGTATCAATGTAGTTTGATTGACGCTCTTTAGGCGTATAAAAAAGCACTCTAATGAGTGTTTTTTTATGTCAGCGATAAAGAGCAACTGATTTGTGTTTTATATTGAGCTCCAGCCTGCAAGCTGCGCAATTGTACTTTTCCATTAAACTCACTTTGCAACCACACCGACAATGTAGATATTGTGCCATGAATTTCATTTTCAGTAATTTGCAGCTGTAATGCATCCCGCTGGTTTGTGGTAAATCCTTTACCATTATCATAAACGGTGATGATCAGCTCATTTTTCTGTTTCACCAAAATTAGCTTAATACTTTTGTTCGTTTGATGAGGATCAAACGCATCGGTTAACGTGTTATTAATGAGCCTATAAAACAGGATTAAAAAGTGCCAATGGATACCGTCTACGATGAGCCTATTATCACTTTGGATCTCTAGATCAATATCTGCGTCGACAAACTTAGGCCGTAATAGTGCGATGATATGCTCTAATAGTTGGACTAAATCAATTGGCTTAGCCCCATAGTCTTGCGCTGAAAGTAAGTATTCTAAATGTCTTAAACGTTCTGTCTGTTCTGTCAGTTCTACACCAAAATCAGCCGCATTAAGGGTACCATTGGATAAGCGGTAAGCCTTGGCTGCGAGTTCATCTTGCTGTCGAAATATTGGCCTGACAAGGTTTGCCACTAGGGTAGGGTATAGTGCTTGATTATCAAGTTTAACTTTTTCGTAGTTAAACTCCTTATTTGATTGTATGCGTGCTTGTACCGTTTCATCTTGTAGTCGTTTATTGGTCTGTTCCAATTTTTCAATGAAACGGATGTTTTTGGACTTTTCTTGCCTGAGGATCTCAAACTGGGCTTTGTTTTTTAGCTCAAGCTTTTTGGTTTCAGTTATATCAAATGCAATCGTGCCTATGGATACAACCTCTTGTTGACTGTTCAATATTGGAAATTTGGTGACTAAATAGGTGTGAAAATTGCCTTCACTTGGGAATGCTTGCTCGTAACTGAGTTCTCGTTTCTGCGTGAGAACCATCTTATCGTTGTCGCTATTTACTTTGGCAACATCTCTGGGCAATACTAAATGGTCTCTCACACCAATAATGTCATCTCGATTTAACGCAACAGTACGGCAGAATTGATCGTTAACAAGTGTGAGCTCACCATTGATATTTTTGATGAATATTAAGTTATGTGCGGAGTTCAATACCAAATTGAGCTGCTCTTTACTCTCTTTTAGTTCTGCTTGTGCTAGCTGTTGAACCTCTAACTGCTTTTCTAAAGCAAGGTTGGTGGCATCTAAACTGGCCAGGGCTATCTCTAATTGGTGCGTGCGGGAACTGAATGCTTTTGCGAGCATGCCAATCTCATCTTTTCGATTATTGCTTTCAAGCTCAATTAATGCCGAGTTGCTATTGTTGAGTGCGTTCACCATTCGACTAATGGGGTTAATAAAGAGTTTGTTTTGCAAAATGAATAACAACATCAGTGCAAAAATCTGAATGCCCACTAAATAAAGACCTACGGAACTCGCCATCGACTTAGCGCTGGTTTCTACCGCTGTTAATGGCGTCACAAGGATTATTTTCCAATAAGTCCCCGGCATTAAGAAAACGGTGACAATAACAGGCTCTTGCAGTTGCGGATCATTGTCGAGCTCTATGCTGGCAATTAATTGAACACTTTGCAGTTTGTTTTTTGCATTTTGGTTAATCAGCGCGGTAAGTTTGGCACGTTCATTCGGCGGGATATTTGCCGTAACATTTTCAAGTTGCTTTGCAGTGTAAGCCTTGTCTATATTGGCTTGGCGCATAAACTCTGCGTCGATTTCATCTATTCTAGCTTGCAGTGGTTTGAACGACTCATATTGCTCGGTGAAATCAGCAAAAGGTTGAAATAAACGCTTTAGGACTCCCTCTTCAGTAAGATCAGTATCTAGGCTTGGGAATGAGAGCAGCCTATTTTGCTGATCCAGTGCAAATACATAGCCTCTTTGTCCAGATAGGGCTGTTTTGAAAAAACCGTCGAGACTCGATAGCGCAACATCAACGGTAGATACGCCAATAAACTCATGATGAGACCACATCGGCACCGAGGCGGTAATCATTGGATCTTGTGTAAAAGGGTCGATATAAGATTTAGACCAATATGTCGTGTCTGCTGGGTAATACTTTGCTGGGATATACCAGTTTTCTTGGTAGTAATTAGGGTTGTCGTCTTGGTTATAATCGTCAACTTTGAGCAGTTTCCCGCTGGGGTTGCGTGCCCAGAAATGGCTATCTTTACGTTTATCTTTGTCAAAAGCCTTGGGCTCGGGCCAAACTCCACCGCCGAGAATAACCGCTTCTTGGCCTAACTGATCGAGTAATGCTGGAATACTTGCGTCTAAAAGAGAAGGGTTGTGCTGGTACAGCTCACCAAGCGCGCTAATGGAGACGGCTAAACGTTCAATTCGATTGGTTTTTTGCTGCAAAGTTGCTGTAATCGCTTTACCGACATTAATATTCAATGTTTGCTGATTATCAATGAGTCGATTTATTTCAATAGACTTAAGAAACCAAACACTGGCTAAGATGATGATTGTAGCCACCGCGAGTTGGATGAACATGAATTTCATCGGTAAACTTTTACGCCAATCAGTCAATTTAGGGGGGCGGTTCTTACGATTTTGCATGCTAAAGTTACGCTCAAATAGTGAGTTGCTTCCTTAACGAGCATCCATACTGTTTAAGGATAAAATTGAAACGATAGGTCAAGTATACAAGCCTTGTTAAATTATTGTAAAACAATACACTATTAGGATTGTAACAATTTAGATAGTGACACAAAAAAGGGCAGCACTAAAGTGCTACCCTTTTTTATATTAACAATGTTAACTATATTTTGAGCCCTATCAACAATGTATCAAGTTGTTCCGCTGTTGCGTGCAGTTCATCGCAGCCTGCAACGGATTGATTAGCAGATTGTTCAACATCATGGGATTGATTGCGGATCTCCATTAAGTTGGTTGCAATTTCATTGGCAACGGCAGATTGTTCATCGGCGGATGTTGCAATCAATATGCTCATTTCGTAGACCTTAGCACTATGATGCGCAATGCCTTGAAGATCGTTACCGGTATCAAGCACATGTTTTTTACCTTCTTCAGCCTTTTCGACCGTACGGCCCATGACATGTTTTAGATTTCTCGAACCAGATTGAAGCGCCTCGATCATCGATTTTATCTCAACTGTCGCGGCTTGAGTTCGTCCTGCTAGCGTTCTGACTTCGTCAGCGACGACGGCGAAACCTCGACCTTGTTCTCCAGCTCTTGCGGCTTCAATTGCAGCATTTAACGCGAGCAGGTTAGTTTGCTCGGAAATAGCATTAATGGTCGTAACTACTTCATCAATTTTTGCGGCATTTTCGTTAAGATTATTGACAGCATCAGACGCTTGCGCAATTTCATTACTGAGACCACCAATAGCATCCACTGTTACAGCTATGTCTCGAGAGCCTGCATCAACTTGGTTATTTGCTTCTTGGGTTTCTATAGACGACTGTTCTGCATTGCGGGCAACCTCTTTCACTGCGGCTGTCATCTCTTCCATTGCGGTCGCAAGAGAATCTAAATGCTGCCTTTGGTTCATTGCCAGCGATTGGCCTTCTTGAGCTGTATCTCTAAATGCTTGCACTACGTTACGGATCTGGGTGTTGGCATGGGTCATTTGAGTGACCAGCTTATGCTGCCGATCAACCAAGGTATCGATACTAATCGCTAAGATACTAAACTCATCTTTGACTTCAAAAAAGTTAAGTCGACCGGTGAGATCGCCATCAGCTGCTCTCTTTAACGCCATAACATTGGTGTATAACGCGCCACCGACAAAGCTAGAGATATAATAACTGGTGATTAAAATTAACAGAATCAATCCAGCAAGCGTACCGTAGATAAAATAACCGTTGCTGCTCTCTTGCTCTAATGCAATATTCGATACCGTTATCAAGCCGTTTTGGCTGCGGCTGACACTTTTAATACGGTTACCTTGTACTTGAGCTCCTCCGCCCTGACTTGCTAAGGATTTGGCATCTCGCGTAGCCTCATTCTCATCATATAGGCTGATATCACCGTTCAACGCATTTAAAAAAGGTTGTTTGTCTTCATCTGCAACGAATTGATAGGCTTTGTCGAGCGCATCGCTCATTTTTTGATTATATTGCTGAGCTTGTATCAGTTGAGACTGTTGTAGGTTTTCATCGAAATGATGACTTAATACGAGCATGAAACCTATCAAAGTTAAAATAGGAATTATTGCCATAACAGCAAATTTTGATTTTAACGTCATATGGATAAGGTATTTATCGACCCAGCGAAACTTAACTTCTTTCATAATTTTCTCTCAATCCTAGAACGGCGACCATATTATTTATCGGCAAAAACAATAATTACTTTACCAATGTGTTACAGATTCATATCTGTTTGTGGTTTTTTTGTTCTCTAGATGGGTTAAGTAATTGAAACTGTTATATAGCTTGGGTTTTCTGATGTTAACTAATCGCGATAGAGTACCTTTGAGGCAGAATAATAACCCGCTTATATCTACGCAAAGGGGCGCAAATTTTACAACGCGAGCGAATAGGAGTGGTTTGTACTCGAACAAGGACTAAGCAAAATAAACAGTTAGCTTATAAAAAGGCGTAATTAACCCTAGTAAAATAGGGTTTGCTCGCGTAAAATTTGTGTCTTTTTCTATTTTCACCTAAGAAAATATGTAAGCCCGAAGACTCGTAGGTTTTCCTACATGCACTGGAAGAGATGATGTCACAGTTAACAGAGATCGTAGAACAGGCCTTAGCCGCCATCAAAGACGCTACAGATTTAAAAGCGCTTGATGACCTCCGTGTCGATTACCTTGGTAAGAAAGGTAAAATCACTGACATGATGAAGATGATGGGGAAACTACCCCCAGAAGAGAAACCGGCCTTTGGTCAAGCTGTGAACCAAGCTAAACAAGCGGTTCAACAGCAACTGTCTACACGCATCGATGGATTGAAAGCGGCAGAGCTTGAAGCGCAGTTGAAAGCTGAGAGTATTGATGTGAGCCTACCTGGGCGTCATATCGAGACCGGTGGACTGCACCCCGTTACTCGTACGATTGAGCGTATTGAGAGCTTCTTCGGTGAACTTGGGTTTACAGTTAAAGATGGTCCAGAAATTGAAGATGACTTTCATAACTTCGATGCATTGAACATTTCAGAGCATCACCCAGCGCGTGCTGATCACGATACTTTCTATTTTAATCCGAAAGTGATGTTGCGTACTCAAACATCTGGTGTACAGATCCGTACTATGGAGCATGAAAAGCCTCCACTGCGTATTATCTCACCTGGCCGTGTATACCGTAACGATTACGATCAAACACATACGCCAATGTTCCATCAAGTTGAAGGTTTGTTGGTTGCTGAGAAGGTTAACTTCGCAGAGCTTAAAGGGATATTGCACGATTTCTTACGTAATTTCTTTGAAGAAGACTTAGAAGTGCGTTTCCGTCCATCTTACTTTCCATTCACTGAGCCTTCAGCAGAAGTGGATGTAATGGGTAAAAATGGTAAATGGTTAGAAGTGCTTGGTTGCGGCATGGTACATCCAAATGTACTGCGTAGCGTGGGGATTGATCCAGAAATATACTCTGGTTTCGCCTTCGGTATGGGTGTCGAACGTTTATCAATGTTGCGCTATGGCGTGAATGATTTACGTTCTTTCTTTGAAAATGATCTTCGCTTCCTTAAGCAATTTAAATAAACGGAGCTGTATAGCATGAAATTTAGCGAATCTTGGCTTCGTGAATGGGTTAACCCAAGCGTTAATCGTGAAGAATTAGCACACCAAATTACGATGGCGGGTCTTGAAGTCGACGGTATTGATACTGTTGCTGCAGAATTTAGCGGTGTAATAGTAGGTGAAGTTGTAGAGTGTGGTCAGCACCCTGACGCGGATAAACTCCGTGTGACTAAAATTAATGTGGGTAGTGAAGAGCTAATCGACATTGTTTGTGGTGCTCCAAATTGTCGTTTAGGCCTTAAAGTTGCCGTTGCAATGGTTGGTGCTGTTTTGCCTGGTGATTTTAAAATCAAAAAAGCAAAACTCCGTGGCGAACCTTCTTTCGGTATGCTTTGCTCATACGGCGAGATAGGTATCGACATTGAAAGTGATGGTATTATTGAGTTACCAACCGATGCGCCTATCGGTCAAGATATTCGTGAATATCTGCAACTTGATGATACGGTTATTGATGTAGATTTAACCGCTAACCGTGCCGATTGTTTAGGTATGGCGGGTTTGGCTCGTGAAGTGGGTGTATTAAACCGTCAAGCGGTTACTGAACCAACTTGGGAAGCGGTTACGGCAACCATTAGCGATGAAGTGAGTATTGATCTTCAAGCTGAGCAAGAGTGTGGACGTTATTTAGGTCGCGTTATCAAAAATGTCGACGTTAAAGCGGCTACCCCTCTTTGGATGCAAGAAAAGCTACGTCGTAGTGGTATTCGTTCAATTGACCCGATTGTTGATATCACTAACTTCGTGTTGATTGAGTTTGGTCAGCCAATGCATGCATTTGATAATGCTAAATTGGAAGGCGGTATTCAGGTTCGCAAACCTAATGGTGAAGAGAAGCTGACATTACTTGATGGTAATGAGATCACTATCCCTGAAGGTATGTTGATTATTGCCGATCAGGTTAAACCATTAGCACTTGCTGGCGTATTTGGCGGCGAGTACTCAGGTGTTACTGCTGAAACTACCGACATTATGCTTGAGTGCGCATTCTTCGCACCTTTAGCCATTTTAGGTAAAGCCCGTAAAATTGGTTTGCACACAGATGCATCACACCGTTTTGAACGTGGTGTTGACCCAGAGTTGCAACATAAAGTAATGGATCGCGCCAGCCGTCTCGTGCTTGATATTTGTGGTGGTGAAGCGGGTCCTGTCGTTGAAGCTAAATCTGACGCTAACTTGCCACAACCAGTACAAATAGTATTGCGTCGCAGCAAGTTAGATCGCATTTTAGGTCACCATATTGAAGATAGCGATGTCACTGAAATTCTAGAGCGTCTTGGCTTTGCGGTTGACGTTAGTGAAGGACAGTGGAGCGTTACTACAGCGACTTACCGTTTTGATATGGCAATTGAAGAAGATTTAATTGAAGAAGTTGCTCGTATCTACGGTTATAACAATATTCCAAATATTGCACCAATTGCGCAACTAAGCATGTCTGATCACAATGAGTCTGATATCAGTCTTAAACGTGTTCGTAGCATGTTGGTTGCACGTGGTTTCCAAGAAGCAGTTACTTATAGTTTTGTAGATCCTAAACAACAGAATCTGCTGCACCCTGGTGCAGAGGCGATGATTTTACCGAATCCTATTTCGGTTGAAATGTCAGCAATGCGTTTATCGATGTTTACCGGTCTTTTATCGGCAGTCGGTTATAACCAAAGCCGTCAGCAAAATCGCGTTAGATTATTTGAAAGCGGCCTGCGTTTCATCCCCAATGCAACGGCAGACTCTGGTGTGTCACAGCAACCTATGCTTGCCGCGGTTATTTCAGGTAATCAGAATGATGAGCACTGGTCAATGGAATCAAATACCGTTGATTTCTTCGATCTAAAAGGTGATCTCGAAGCCGTCATCGGATTAACGGTTGCGGACAGTGAATTTAGCTTTAGAGCAGCATCACATCCAGCGCTTCATCCGGGCCAATGTGCTGAAATATTGAGAAATGATTGTGTTATTGGTATCATAGGCACGGTTCATCCTACCCTTGAGAAGCCATTTGGCCTTAATGGCAAAACAATTATTTTCGAGCTCGAATTAGACGCGTTATTGCATGCTAATTTACCGCTAGCCCAGACTGTATCTAAGTTTCCAGCGAACCGTCGTGACATCGCCATCGTAGTCGATGACTCTGTTGCAGCGGCTGATGTTGTAAAAATGATAAGAAAAGTTGGCGAAAATCAGTTGGTTGGCATAAACTTGTTTGATGTATACCAAGGTAAAGGTGTAGAGGAAGGCAAAAAGAGCCTTGCAATCGCACTCTTATTACAAGATAACTCTCGTACACTTGAAGAGAAAGAGATCGCAGCGATGGTAGATGTGGTGGTTTCTTCTTTGAAAGACGAGTTCAACGCATCGTTGAGGGACTAAAAGTATGGCACTTACCAAAGCCGAAATGGCAGAACATCTTTTTGAAACGCTAGGTATCAATAAGAGAGTAGCGAAAGAGATGGTAGAGACGTTTTTCGAAGAAGTTCGTCAAGCCCTTGAAAGTGGTGAGCAGGTCAAGCTATCTGGCTTTGGCAATTTCGACCTGAGAGATAAGAATCAAAGACCGGGAAGGAACCCAAAGACGGGAGAAGATATCCCTATTTCAGCGCGCCGTGTTGTGACGTTCCGTCCAGGACAAAAGCTGAAAAGTCGCGTCGAAGAAGCTAACGCAAAGAAGTAATTGCACTAGCATCGTGATGAAGAGGCCACTCAATTGAGTGGCTTTTTCTGTTATTCATCTGCTAACGAGGTTTTGCGTTTGTCTAGAAAACCTAAATATTTTGACCGTCGCTTCAGGCTATCTTTATTACACCCTAAGTATTGGCTTACTTGGGTAGCGATATTAGTGTTAGTGCTTTTTGGCCTTATGCCTGCGTGGTTAAGAGATCCCATCGCGCGTCAGTTGGCTAAACTCGTAATGAAAATTGCGGTAAAGCCTATTGAAGTTGCAAGAGCAAATTTAACGACCTGTTTCCCTCATAAATCGGATGATGAGATAGAGGGGTTGATTCGAGATAATGTCGAAAATTTTGTAATGATTTTGCTAGCTCAATCAGAGCTGTTAGTTAAGTCTCGTCAAAATATTCGTAACAGAGTTAAACTTATTGGCTTTGAGCATGTTGAGCAAGCAACCGCAGCTGGGCAACCGGTGATTTTTATCATGCCGCATGTGTGGGGTATTGAGTATGCAGGTCTGCGCCTAAATCTTGATTTACCTATGGTCTCTATGGCTAAAGCCCACAAGAATGACCTCTTTAACTGGTTTAATAATCGTATGCGCAGCTCGCAAGGTGGCAACATCTATATGCGTGAGGCGGGGATTAGAGCATTGCTCTCAGAATTAAAGCGCAACAACAGCTTTTTTTATCTACCCGATGAAGATCTTGGACCCGATAAAAGTATCTTTGCGCCATTTCTCGGCACGACTAAAGCAACGCTGCCCGTGGTTGGCCGTCTAGCTCAAGCAGGAAATGCGCAAGTGATGCCGGTCAAGATTGGTTATGACCAAACTAAGCGTCAGTATGAGTTAACGGTGATGCCGGCCATCGCACCTGACAGCATGCAGGGGAAAGAGAATGAAGCGATTGCATTGAATAAAGCGGTAGAGCAAGTCATATTAGCTTACCCTGAACAATATATGTGGTTTCTTAAAGTCTTAAAAACACGTCCTGAAGGCGAAGAGTCTATTTATAAAAAGAAGCCACGTAAGCAATAATGACTCTGGTCACACACCATTAAAAAGCCGCAATATTAATTGCGGCTTTTTGCTATATATTAATACTGAACGTTAAACCCAATCGAGCTTAAACGATAAGTTGATACTCATTGCGCAAAGTATCAATGATCTCTTGCTTTGGGTTTTCACTTATGTGAAGTTTCTTACCGATCACTTTCTCTGCAATACCAACGTAGGTATTTGAGATATCCATCATTACCGATTCTGGCAGTTTGTTGTCTTTAGCGAGTGAGAAACGCTCTTCCATGCGGTTTTTATTGAGTAAGATATCCGCATCAGAGAAGTGGTTTAGCAGCCACTGTCTAAAGCCTTCTTTTGATTGCTCAATGATCTTACCGTCACGATGAGAACTACCATCCCAAATACGTGAGCTATCTGGGGTGCCGACTTCATCCATATAGATGAGTTTTTCGTTGCCAGCTGCGTCATGGACATAGCCAAACTCAAATTTGGTATCAACAAAAATCTGATCTTGCTCTGCTAATGCTTCGCTTATCACATCAAAGCCTTCAGAAAGCAATTTCTCATAAAGATCGATGTCATCAGTATTGCTGAATTTAAAGCCCTTATAATGACGTTCTATGTCACGACGAGATACATTGACATCATCAGCTTCAGGTACGCCTTCAAGGCCAGTTAACACCCCTTTAGTTGAAGGAGTGATAAGGATCTCAGGCAGTTTTTGGTCTTTCTCTAAACCTTCAGGCAGCGTGATCCCGCAAAACTCTCGTTCACCTTTGCTATAAGCGCGCCACATTGAACCGGTAATGTATTGGCGGGCAATCGCTTCAATCATCACTGGGCGTGCTTTTTGGACAATCCATACCAGCGGGTGAGGAATATCAAGGATATGGCTATCAGCCAAGCCTTTCTCTTTAAATAACTTAAACCAGTGGTTTGAAATCGCGTTTAATGCTGTTCCTTTACCAGGAACACCATTTAAACCGTTCTCACCTTGCCATACGCAATCAAAAGCAGATATACGATCACTGATCACCATTATTGCTAATGGGGCGTCAGAGGGAACGTCATAGCCTTTATCTTTGATTAAGCGAGCGCTGTCTTCTGCTGTTAACCAGTAAACACTGCGAACTTTACCAGAATGGACAGGTTTGTCGGTACGGATGGGAAGGTTGTCATTTACGACTAAAACTTTATCGGCAAGATTCATAGGGCACACTTTTATTATTAAGAAGCTTCATTTTAGTGGCGCAGATTGTATCAGAACTTAGAATTGGCAACACTATGGCAAGCGCTGTTTTATGTCAGTAGAAAACAGTGTTCTTAATAAAAGAAAATAACATCACCTAACTAAGAGTGAGACTCATTGATAATGACTGATAATTCTTGCTATCTCACCGTTAGCTTTCATCTGCAAAATTTGCAGATCAATCGAGTCGATAAGCTCCTGCGGTACGGCATCACCGTAACTTAAGTGAATGTCGACAGGTGCGATAGCATCAGGAATATCTGTAAAATTAAAGGTGGATGCATCTATCTGGTGCTGTCTAATGCTATACAAAACCCGACTCTTCATTTCGATAAACAGATCCCCTCGACCATTTTTAAGGGCAAGAAGTGCACTTTTGTGGCTGTTAAGTTCAAGTGTATTCATCGCATTCTGTTGGATTATGGGTGTTAGGCCAGGGTAATCAAATCCTTTTAGCAGGATAACGGTTTTGTCGACTAAATCGTTAATATTCAATGGGGAATCATGCTGACTCTTTAGCGACACCATAATATGTTCTGCGCTGAATAAAACCTGTTTTGAAAGACGTTTGCTTTGTGCCATATGATCATCGGCAGCACGCCATGTAGGTGAGCCATAACTTATCCAATTAGGGTAGGACTGTTGCTTGATCTCGTAAAGGTAGCGTTTGAATGGCATGATCTGATGGTCAATTTCAAGTGACTTTTTCTGTGCAATAAATTTAACGATGTCAGTGATGGTCCCTGACTGCACATGGTCGGTCACACTGTTGATTTGAAACGGCTCTGCTTGTTCCGCTATGATCAGGTAAGTGAGTTTTTCAGCGGTAACAGACTGACTAAACAGTGTACATAAAAGCGCTGTAATTAAGGCAAGTGAGTTGATCATACGGCTCATGGCTAATCCCTAATAAGAGGTGGCTCATTCGCGATAAGTATATCGACTATTTTATTGGATGTAACTGTTATAGCGGGAATTAACTATTAATAGAGTTTGATTGTTTTTATTTTGACGTATGAATTTATTAGAAAGGTTAGCGTTACCTTAAAAGATATCGCTAACCTTAGCTGAAAACTAAGCTTGTTTGGCGGCGTTATGTCGCTTCATTAAATTGGCGGTGATATCTTCAAGTGATAGCGACTGATCTTCTAATAACACCAGTAAGTGGTAGATGAGATCTGAGGCTTCATCAATCAACTCTGGCTTGTCATTAGTGGCGGCTGCTAAGGCTGTTTCAAGTCCCTCTTCCCCGACTTTTTGTGCAATTCGCTTAGTGCCTCGGTCGAACAGGTATGCGGTGTAACTTGATTTGGGATCCTGCCCTTTTCGTGAAGCGATTAATGTACTGAGGTTATCAATAAAGCTGTGGGCTTTACCGTCTTTCCAGCAACTTTGTGTGCCTTTGTGGCAAGTTGGTCCATTGGGGATCACTTGCACTAATAAGCTGTCGTTGTCGCAATCCATATCGAGAGCGACTAAATCCAACGTGTTGCCAGAGGTTTCACCTTTGGTCCATAACCTCTTTTTACTGCGGCTATAAAAAGTCACTTGACCACTGGACAAGGTTTTGTCTAAGGCTGCTTGGTCCATATAGCCCAGCATAAGGACTTTACCAGTTAAGTGGTTTTGCACCACGGCGGGGATTAAACCATCTGTTTTTGCCCAGTCTAATTGACTCAGTAATTCACGGTCTTCTTGCTGTGATTGGTAAAGCGATGTCATATTACATCCTTAATTAGGTCTATTTATTCGGATCAATTTAGATACGTACGGCAATATTGTTATCGCGCAGATAGCGCTTTAATGCTTGGATATCAATGATCCCTTTATGAAATACACTGGCAGCTAATGCTGCATCAACATTGGCGAGTGTAAATACATCTTTAAAGTGTGCCATTGTGCCTGCGCCTCCTGAGGCGATTAACGGAACATCACACAGTGAACGGATCATCGACAGTTGTTTGATATCATAGCCTTGACGAACACCATCTTGGTTCATCACATTAAGCACTATTTCGCCACAACCTCGTTTTTGCACTTCTTCAACCCAATCGGGGGTATACCATTGAGTGTCTTTGGTTGCGGACTCATCGCCCGTAAACTGCTTTACTTTATAGCTATCACTGATGTCATCGTAGTAGGAGTCGATACCGATGACGATACATTGGCGACCAAATTCATCTTGCAGTCGTTCAATCAGGCTAGGATCGGTTAAGGCTGGTGAGTTAATTGATATTTTATCAGCACCGAACGCTAACTTTTCACGGGCTTGTTCGATGGTTTTTATCCCACCCGCAACACAGAAAGGGATATCAATACGTTCAGCAACACGGCTAACCCAAGATTTATCAATGACGCGATCATGCGCACTGGCAGTGATGTCATAAAACACCAACTCATCGGCGCCTTCTTCAGCGTAACGAGCGGCGAGGGGCACTATATCGCCCACAATTTCATGGTTTCGAAATTGCACACCTTTAACCACTTTTCCCTCTTTAACATCTAAACAAGGGACTATGCGTTTGGCCAGCATTCAATTGCCTCCTTAACCGTAAATTGATTAATAAGCAGGGCTTTGCCTATGATAATACCATTGGCACCACTGTTTTTTACTGCGGTAACATCTGCAAGAGTTGCGATGCCGCCAGATGCTTGCCAGTTAATGTCTGGATAGGTGGCGCTTATTTCTTGATAAAGCGCATTATTAGCGCCTTTTAAGGTGCCGTCGCGGCTAATATCGGTCACTAGCGCATGTTTAAGACCAACAGTTTCAAACTCTGCCACTAAGGACTCAAGCGTTTTACCGCCGCCTGATTGCCAACCCGATACCGCAACTATCTTTTCGCCTTGCTCATTGATATTGACATCAAGTGCTAAACAGATGGCATCGCTGCCATATTTCAAAAACCAGCGTTTGACTAACTCTGGTTCGTTTACGGCCAAAGATCCAATGACCACACGACTGACACCAATCTCTAGCAGTTCGCTGACTTGGGCTTCAGTTCGAATACCACCGCCGACTTGGATAGGCGTGTTTAAACCTTTAACCAAACTGGCGATCAGTTGAGTTTGTCGTTTTCTCGGGTTTTTAGCCCCGGTTAAATCAACAATATGCAGTAAGTTAGCCCCTTGCTCTTGGTAAGATTGCAGCTGTGCTAACGGGCTTAAGTCAAATGTCGTCTGTTGGTTGTAATCGCCTTGATAGAGACGAACCACTTGACCTTCTATTAGATCAATTGCAGGTATTATCATGATTGCCTCTGGTACGGTTTGCTTCTTGCTAAGGTGGACTGAGTCATTGTTAAGAAGTTTTTAAGCATCTTTGCCCCCACTGCAGCGCTTTTTTCCGGGTGAAACTGCAGGCCAATAAAATTATCTTTGGCGATGGCTGCGCTAAATTGCTCACCGTGTTCAGCTGTTGCTATGGTGTATTCACTGATTGGCGCTCGGTAGCTATGGACAAAATACACATAGGCGCCAGTGTCGATACCGTTGAATATGGGATGCGCTGAAGGGGTGATCTGATTCCAGCCCATGTGCGGCAGCGGTAGCCCTTTACTGTCCAATTGCTCAATATCTGTTGGGATCAAACCTAAACATTCGCAATCGGTTGCCGTTGCGCCACGCTCTTTAGAGACTCGGGTCAGCATTTGCATGCCCAAACAGACGCCTAGCACGGGTTGAGTTAAGGCTTTAATAACCTCTACCAACTGTTTGTTGTGTAATGACGCCATCGCAGCCCCCGCTGTGCCGACTCCGGGCAGGATCACCCGGGTCGCTGCCTTGATTGCCATTATGTCGTCAGTCACCACTAAATTTTTACGCTCATCAACAGAGAGTAAACGCTCAAAGGCGTAGCGAACAGAACTTAAATTGGCGCAGCCGGTATCGATAATGACCGTGGACCCTGTCACCGCAGCATCTTCGATAATCTGACTTTGGGCCTCTATATTGCTCATAGCACACCTTTACTCGATGGCAGCGCATCACCTTCAATCGCAACAGCTTGGCGTAAAGTGCGACCAAGCACCTTAAACAGACTCTCCACTTTGTGGTGGTCGTTATCGCCGACGGTGGTTAAGTGCAAAGTGCAACGTAGGCCATCAGCAAAGGAGCGGAAGAAGTGCGGTACCATCTCTGTTGCCATTGTACCGACCATTTCACGCTCAAATTCGGCTGAAAACTTGATAAAGGGACGACCCGATAGATCGAGTAGACACTCGGCACTGGCTTCATCCATTGGGATAGACTGTTCAAATGCATTGCCAAATCGTGCAATACCGCGTTTGTCGCCTAATGCTTGACGCAATGCATCACCAATCGCCAACGCAGTGTCTTCAACGCTATGGTGATCATCAATCTCCAGATCGCCATCAACGTTAACGTCCATCTTAAAGTTACCGTGAGTCGAAATTTGCTCCAGCATATGGTCGAAAAAGCCGATGCCAGTATCGATACTGCCTTTTACGCCAGAGTCCAAATCGATAGTCACCTTGATATCAGTCTCTTTGGTGGTGCGTACGACCGTCGCAATACGGTTTTTACTCAGTAGCTTATCGGCAATATCATCCCAGGTAAGATTTTGTGGGTGGTACTGTAATCCTTGGATACCCATTGCATCTGCGAGGCCCATATCTGTCTCACGATCACCAATAACGGCTGACTGGGTAAAATCGATACGGCCTGTTGTCAGGTACGTTTTAACAAGGCCAAGCTTAGGTTTGCGGCAGCTGCAGTTTTCATCATTGAAATGTGGGCAAATAAGCACGTCGTCAAACTTCACGCCTTGGCTGCTCAAAATTTGCATCATCATGTCTTGCGGCGCATCAAAATCATCTTTAGGGAAAGACGGAGTGCCTAGGCCATCTTGGTTGCTGACCATGACAAGACGATAGCCTGCTTTTTGTAGCTTCAATAATGCAGGAATGACATTGGGCTCAAAAACTAACTTTGCCAAGCTATCGACTTGCTTGTCTGTGATTGGCTCTTCGATAATAGTGCCGTCACGGTCGATAAAGAGTATTTTCTGTTTCATAGCGGTGATACCTTTCAGATTTTTAGATTGAATGGCTTAACCTAGGGTCGAACCATTATCATTGTTATTCTTGTTAATTCGACGCTGAAAACAGGCTAATTAAATAATCTGTTTGCGACCGGTTTGAGAAACTAAAGCGAATCGAGTCTGCTAAACGGCTATCGCTGTAAATTCTGGCGATGACGCCAGCTTGAGTCAATTTTTGTTGCACGGTCGTTTTATCGCTAAATTGGGCCAATACGTAGTTGCCATGTGCATTCACTACCGTCGCACCATAGGCTTGTAAAGCGTGTGCTAACCGCAAGCCTTGCTGGCTCATGTCATCAACTTGGCTTTGCATCGTCAGTAACCCTTGCGGGCTGAGTGCTTTTACCGCTAAATCACTCACGGGGAGCGGCACCGGGTAGGGGGCGATCACTCGCATGCACATATCAATAATGTCAGGATTTGCCAGTAAAAATCCACAACGGGCGCCCGCTAACGCAAATGCTTTTGACAAGGTACGCAGTACCACTAGGTTGGCTCTACTTTCAACAAGATCAGCTACCGAATACTCGGGGCTAAACTCAATATACGCT
This sequence comes from Shewanella sp. Choline-02u-19, assembly GCF_002836205.1. Taxonomy (NCBI): domain Bacteria; kingdom Pseudomonadati; phylum Pseudomonadota; class Gammaproteobacteria; order Alteromonadales; family Shewanellaceae; genus Shewanella; species Shewanella sp. Choline-02u-19. The sequence continues at coordinate 1,841,323 of NZ_PJBE01000013.1, read as the reverse complement.
TCATCGACGACAATGATCCGCTCAGGGTTACTGTCAATCACCTTGATAAGTTCGGCTTTAGCGATAACGCTGCCGGTTGGATTATTCGGGTTGCAGATAAACACAATTTTGGTGTTTGCGTTATAGGCACAGTCGTCGAGTTGAGAGGCATAGTCACTTGGCAGCTGGAAATCATCAGTCAATTGCAGCGCGGTTACGGCGACATTGGCGGTCTTTGCACTGATGGCATACATGCCATAAGTAGGGCCGAAAGTTGCAATCGCATCTTGTGCTGGAGTACAAAAAGTACGAATGAGGATTTCAATCGCTTCATCTGCGCCGCGTCCCGTTAATATGCAATTATTAGCAACACCACTATAGCGGCTATAAGCGTCTATCAATGCAGAGGGTTGGCACTCTGGATAGCGGTTTACGCCTTCTAAACTGCTGTTATTAAACGGTGATTCATTGGCGTTGATCCAGATATCTCCTTGACCACCGATACGCCGCGCAGATTGATAGATTTGTAGATCTAACAGTTCTGGTCTGGCTAGGCGCTGGGCAAGGTTTTTTGCAGTTGTCATCACGCCTCCAGAGCTTGGTTGTTGATTGCGGCAATACGCAGCGCAACCGCATTTTTATGAGCATCGAGCTGCTCTGCTGCGGCCAATATCATCACGGTATCGCTTAAAGAGACTAAGCCTGCAGGGGTCAGTTCTTGTACCGTAAATCGGCGGCTAAAATCCGCTAAAGACAAGCTTGAAACCGTTTTGCTGTAGCCGTATGTGGGTAATACGTGATTAGTACCACTGGCATAATCCCCCACAGATTCTGGCGTATAAGCCCCTAGAAACACAGAACCCGCTGCACGAATATTAGCAAGTACGTCTCTTGGTGATGCCGTTTGAATAATCAGGTGTTCAGGCCCATACAGATTAGATACTGCTGCAGCCTCGCGCATATCGTTAACCAGCAATGTGCGGCTGCAACCGAGCGCCGTTTTAGCCACCTCTGAGCGAGAAAGTAGCGCGAGTTGCTGGGTTAATGCCTGATTAACCTGGTCTGCAAGTATGCTTGAGTCGGTAACGAGCATGACTTGGGAGTCAGGGCCGTGTTCTGCTTGCGACAACAGATCGGCAGCAACGAATTCGGCATTAGCATCAGCATCGGCAATGACCAATACCTCAGAGGGGCCTGCGGGCATATCGATACTGACCGTTGCGCGATTATCTTGGCTCACTGCGCGCTTTGCTTCGGTGACAAAACGGTTACCAGGGCCAAAAATCTTATCGACCTGCGGCACTGACTCGGTGCCAAAAGCCAGTGCGGCTATCGCTTGAGCGCCGCCAACTTGATAGATTTCGGTAATACCACAAGCATTGGCAGCATAGATAATGGCGTCGTTGATCGGCGGTGGGCTGACCAAAACTCGCTTGGCACAGCCGGCGATTTTTGCGGGCAGTGCTAGCATGAGTACCGTTGAAATTAACGGCGCTGTGCCCCCTGGAATATAGAGTCCGACCTTCTCAATTGGCTCAGTTCTCAGCTCACAACGCACCCCTGGCTGAGTTTCAATATCAACCTTGGTTGAGATCTGCGCTTGATGAAAAGCCTTGATATTACCTTTGGCCTGCGCAATCGCCTGTTTAAGTTGTTCGGGCACTGCAGCGCAGGCGTTGGCTATTTCATCTTTTGACAGTTTAAGTTGGTCAATATTGACGTTATCAAACTGCTTATTGAAACGACGCAATGCCTGATCGCCATCATTAACGACCGCTTCAATAATCGTCGCAACGCTTTGCTCTAGATTTGCATCACCAATTAAAGGCGATCTTAATAGTGCTGCTTGTTTTGCGCTGGGCGTTAGCGTTTGCCAATTGAGGATGTCCATCAGCTTACCCCATCATTTTTTCGATAGGCATAACAAGAATTGAGCTGGCACCTAACTGTGTTAGCTCTTCCATGGTGTCCCAGAAGAGATCTTCTGTGCTGACAGCGTGAATGGCGACGCGATTACTATCATCTTTTAGTGGCAATATGGTTGGGTTTTCTGCGCCAGGAAGTAGCGCTACAATTTGTTCTAGTGTTTCGGTCGGTGCGTGTAGCAGGATATATTTGCTCTCTTTAGCACGGACGACACCATTAATACGCGACAGTATTTTATTGATCAGCGCTTGCTTATCATCTGGCTGGCTTTTTGTTGACTGAATGAGACACGCCATTGACTGATAGATGACATCAGTTTCGTATAATCCATTGGCTTCCAATGTTGCGCCCGTTGATACGAGGTCACATATTGCGTCAGACAATCCAGCTCGGGGCGCCACTTCAACCGAGCCCTTTAGCATACAATCATTATAGGTAATGCCTTTTTCCTGCATGAAGCGACGAAGTATGTTGGGATAAGATGTTGCAATGCGCAGGCCTTCCAGTGAGTTAGCATCTTGGTAGCTAAACTCGTTAGGAACAGCGAGTGATAAACGGCAAGCACCAAAATCAAGCTGACGTAATTTGATACATTCTGCTGGCTTTCCTAAGGTTTGACGCTCAATTTGCTCCTCTTCTAATACATTTTCGCCAATAAAGCCTAAATCTACCACGCCGTCCATCACTAGGCCTGGAATATCATCATCTCGAACTCGTAGCAGATCGATTGGCATGTTGTCAGCGTGGGCGATGAGTCGCTGTTCATTGATATTGAATTTAACGCCACAGCTTTTTAATAATTTCAGCGACTCTTTCGATAAACGACCTGACTTTTGGATGGCTATTCTTAATCTATTTGACTCTGACATGGTGACTTCCTTTAAGTTGATTCAAAAATTTTTATAAAACAATCTGTTAATCTGAAACCAAAAAACCCCTGGAATTCCTTCCAGGGGTTTTTGATTTTTCTTGAATCAACCGCCAGAAGGAATGAGTCCTTCGGCAGTGAGCTTCCGAAGGCTACCGCATATGGTGGTGATGATGGATAGCGTTCGTAAGCTGTGTCATATTCTTATCTCAATAATGTAATAAACGTTTGGGTCTGATGACCGTAATATCTGCCAGCTGAAGAAGATCTTCAATCTGCGATGCATTTAAATTAATCAGTTTCATCACTGATTGCAACTACTATTTTGGCATATGAGTAATGTTCATCTAAATGTCACTTTTTTAGCACTCAGATAAATGCGCTGCTGTCTGTTTTGATGACAAGACAGTTATAGCTAACTATTTCGGCGGGTATAATTCTTTTTTGAGGCGTTGCATATCGGCTAGGGTATTTAACCAAAAAGCGGCTTACGTTACACTTCACCGATTTTTATTTTTAATGGCAATAATGTTGGACTCTATGACAACTAAGTACGGTGGCTTTTGAGCGTTAAATTGACACAGCAAGTCGCGACGACTTTTTCTGCTGACGGCGCGCTGGCAAAAGCCATTAAAGGGTTTAGTCGCCGCGAAGTGCAGCAACAGATGGCTGAAGCGGTCAGTGAGTCGATAAGCAGTCGCGATAATTTAGTCGTTGAAGCGGGCACTGGAGTCGGTAAAACGTTTGCCTACCTCATTCCTGCGCTGCTGAGCAGTAAGCAGATTATCGTGAGTACGGGCAGTAAAAATCTGCAAGAACAGCTGTTTTATAAAGATCTTCCGGCATTACTGTTGATGCTAGGCCTCACGCCTAAAGTGGCGCTACTTAAAGGCCGCAATAACTATTTATGTCAGCATCTTATGGAGACAGAGTTATCTGGTGCAAGCTCGATGGATACTCAAATTCTTGATGATTTACTGAGGATCAATCAATGGGCAGGACGGACCATTGACGGCGACCTTGGCGGCTTAACGTCGGTTTCTGAAAACTCAGCGGCATTGCCATTGATTAATAGTGCAAAAGAGACCTGTATTGGTCAGCGTTGCGACCATTATGATGTCTGTTTTACCCGCAAAGCACGTAATCGTGCGATGGATGCGCGGATCATTGTGGTGAATCATCACCTGTTCTTGGCTGATAGGATCATAAAAGAAACTGGCTTTGCAGAGTTACTCCCAGACTCTGATGTGGTTATTTTTGACGAAGCCCATTTACTCCCCGATATCGCCGTCAACTATTTTGGTCAGCAGTGCTCAACTCGGCAAATTGCTGAACTGCTTGAACGTTTCGCCGATATTTATCGTACTGAATTACGCGATGCAAAGCAGATCGAGCTATTAAGCGCACGTTGTTTAACGCTGTTAAATGAATGGCATCAGGCACTCTTTGCCACTGGAGACACTGATTGGCGCCGAATGCTGAGCAATAAAGCCTTGTCAGTCCAGTCTTGGTCGCTGCTAAAAGAGCTAAATGCACTGCAAGCCTTATTACAAGGACACGTTGGCCGCAGTGATAATTTGGATGATGCGCTTGAAAAACTTGATGCTAATACGGCAAAGTTACAGCTATTTTTTCTGTGTGAGAACAATCAAGCGGCGTACAGTATTGATTATGGTCATCGTTATCTCATGCTTAGGATCGCGCCCATTGATGTCGCCAAGGAGTGTAAAAAGCTGTTTGATGAGAATATCGCGTGGATCTTTACGTCGGCAACCTTACAGATAAATCAAGACTTAAGCCTGTTTACCAAGCAACTAGGCATCGGTAAGTGCAAGGAGCTGTTACTACAAAGCCCATTTGATTACGCCAACAATGCGTTGTTTTGCGTCCCTCGGCATCTTGCCAGCGTCAGTAACCATAATGCGATCCTACCGCAATTTGTCGATGTATGCATTAGAGCGATTGAAGCAGCAAAAGGTCGCACCTTTATCTTATTCACCAGCCATCGAATGCTTAAGCTGGTGGCTATCGAGTTACAACGGCGGGTGTCTTACCCATTGCTGGTACAAGGACAAGCGAACAAGCAAAGCCTATTAAAAAAGTATCGTCAATTGGGCAATGCAGTATTACTTGGTACGGGGGCATTTTGGGAGGGAGTTGATGTTAGAGGCAAGCTGCTTAGCTGCGTGATCATCGACAAATTACCCTTTGTGTCACCGGAAGATAATCTCTATCGTGCCCGTAGTGAGAGTATTTCACGTGAAGGTAAAGACCCCTTTACCGAGATCTCACTGCCGCAAGCGGTTATCTCTCTCAATCAGGGGGTTGGCCGATTAATTCGCGATGAAAAAGATCGCGGTGTACTTATTTTATGTGATAACCGCATTGTTAATCGACCTTATGGGCAAGCATTTCTAAACTCGCTACCGCCAATGGCTAGAACGCGAGAGCTGGACAACGCGGTACAATTTCTACAACAGATTAAGTAGCCGAAAGAAGAGCTTAGGTTATGAGTATAATAATCAGATAGATTAATATCATGAGTAGCAGCGCCAATAAGCAACGTCTGCGATATAACAGACCGTCTGGGTTGAGTAAACTTGGAAAGAGTAAAAAATTCATAGGATTAAACAACGTTTTATAGCTGATCATTGACACGCCTTTCAGTCTTCCTCGATACAGCATTTTTGAAAAATAGTACATAAATCGAAACAGCAATAGCGGAAAACTAATGTAAATAAACAGGGTTAAGCTCAACTCGAAGCTTATCTCTAGCTCCTCTAGCGTTAGCATTAAGCCTTTACGCAAAGCTTCATCAAGACTAGTTGAAAAATAAAGCAGCATTACTATCGTCACAACAGCGCTAAAGGCTATGAATAATAATGAGTAGCGAAATAGTCTGAACCAATCGACGTTGATCTGGCGCATATATCCCCCCCAAATAAAGCAAGCCGTTGATGGCGATGAAAACAAAAAGCACATTATATAAATCTAGCCTATTAAGGGTGTATAGATAACAATCTTTCATCCATAGAGAGAAGGATGATTGAAACTTAACCATATCGATCTTGCTGATCGCTATCGTGTCATGTTTAGGAATACCGTTCTTAAAAGGGACAAATTGACGCAGTCAATCCAATCGCTCGTGTGTGAAGTCCTCAATGTCCTCCCAACCTTGGCTACCTGCGATCACTGCACTGATCAAGAAATAGAATATCAAAGAGCATATGTCCCACTTTAGCCTTGCTGGCGAGGGTCATCGATATTTGAAAAGTACTTGAAGAGCGGTATTTGCGACATGTGACCTTATACTTCTTATCATAAAGAAGTATAAGGTCACAAACTTAAGTCAAGGTAAAACCTCGTGATCTTACCCTGACTTCAAGCCTTTGTTTTGATTAACGTGATTTAAATTTTCGCGGAGTGACCTGCGAAATTATTGCGCTTGGTATTGGCAGTATTTCTTGTCGAATACTAAGTGTTTTTCATTTTAACAACTATCCCTCACTTAATGATGGCATTGAATAAAATGATTTATTTTCATTCTGAGAAACCGCCTAAACATTAAGGTCTTGTAAAACAGTGATTTAACTTTGGCCGGTTGATATTAGTGTAATAAGTCTATAACATAATGGTTAGATCACTAATCATTAGAGGTAGAATTAAATGCAAGGCGAAATCCGTTCATGCGACAGCCCCAGTTATCTGCAAAAATTTACAACACGTTCAGTTGAAATAGCAAAACATACAGTGGGATTACTATGTTTATGGTTAATTCTTGGTACTTATATTTTTTATCCGCTAACAAAAATCATTAAGGCGTCTAAGTAATGGAATATACCTATCTTTCATTAGGGATTTATTTTGTACTCATGTTAGGTATCGGTATCTATGCCGCTAAAACATCTACTTCAAATCTTTCCGAATATATGTTGGGTGGCAGACAAGTGAGTCCTCAAGTGACTGCATTATCTGCAGGTGCATCTGATATGAGTGGTTGGATGCTAATGGGTTTACCCGGCGCCATTTTTGTTTCAGGTTTTGATACTATTTGGGTTGCACTAGGCTTAGTGGTTGGCGCATGGGCAAACTACAAACTTGTTGCGCCTAAATTGCGTTTGTACACAGAAACAACCAATGACTCTTTAACTCTGCCAGATTTCTTTGGTAAACGGTTCGATAAAGAAAATGGCGTTATTCGTCTGATTTCAGCTGTCGTCATCATCATATTTTTCACCTTATATACCTCTGCAGGTCTTGTCGGTGGTGGTAAGTTATTTGAAACCGCGTTTGCAATGAACTATCAAACCGGTGTGGTGATTACCATGCTGGTGGTGGTTGCTTATACCTTGATGGGGGGCTTTTTAGCCGTAAGCATGACTGACTTTGTACAAGGTGTGATTATGTTTATCGCACTCATTTTAGTCCCTGCTGTTGCTTACACGAATTTTGATAGTCCATCAAGTATGATGAGCTATTCTCTTGAGACGATTCCTTCCTTTAGTGAAAGCTTATCTGATTTAACCATGGTTTCTTTACTGTCTAGCTTGGCATGGGGACTTGGCTATTTTGGTCAGCCTCATATTATTGTTAGGTTTATGGCCATAGACTCAGTTAAAAATATTAAAAAAGCTCGACGTATCGGTATGAGTTGGATGATAGTCACCATCATTGGCGCATTAGCGACAGGCTTGACGGGGGTGGCTTATACTCGAAAATTTGAAGTTACACTCGCCGATCCTGAAACTATTTTTATTTTCTTTTCTGAAGTGTTGTTTCATCCTTTAATTGGTGGCTTTTTACTAGCGGCAATTTTAGCAGCGGTGATGAGTACAATTTCATCGCAATTGCTGGTTTCTTCAAGTTCACTAACAGAAGATATCTATCGTGCCTACAGCAAAAAAGCAGTATCCGATAAAACGGCAGTGAATATTGGCCGACTTTGCGTATTTGGTGTTGCTGTTGTGGCCTCTTTTATCGCAATGAATCCATCGAGTAGCATTTTATCTATCGTAAGTAATGCTTGGGCCGGATTTGGGGCAGCATTTGGGCCACTGATTTTATTCAGTTTGTTATGGCAAAAAGTAACCTACGAAGGTGCATTAGCCGGCATTATTACTGGTACAGTTACGGTTCTATTTTGGATTTTTGCTCCCGTGTTGGCCAATGGCGAAACCTTAAGCAGTGTGATTTATGAAATGTTGCCAGGTTTTATCATTAGTGCAGTATCGATTTGGTTAGTGAGTTTAATGACCAAAGCACCATCTGCTGAAGTTCAAAAAACATTTAAAGATGTTAATCATCAATTAATTCAACAATTATCATAAGGTCTACTCATGTCTATTAAATCCAATCAACGATTGGTGATAAAGGTGGGTAGTGCGTTAATTGCCCCTGAAAACAATGGTTGTAGTTCGCATCACCTGCTGAGTATTGCGCAATTTATACTTCGTTGTCGTAAGCAGGGTAAGCAAGTTATTTTGGTTTCTTCAGGTTCAGTTGCTGCTGGTCGTCAATGGATTGATATTAAATCACCGTCAATCGCCCTAAAAAAGGCAATGGCTGCAGCCGGACAAACCAATATGATGGCAGTATGGGATAAGTTATTTGATTTCCCCACCGCGCAAATTCTTCTTACCAATGCAGACTTATGTAATAAAGAGCGCTATGCCAGCATTAAAGAAACCATCGAATCCTTATTGGATCATGGGGTATTACCTATCGTAAATGAAAACGATACGGTGACTTCTGAAGAGTTAAAAGTCGGTGATAACGATAATCTCGCTGCTATGGTTGCGGCATCGACGGGGGCTGATGGCTTAATCCTTTGTACCGACGTTGATGGGTTGTTTGATAAAAATCCCCAGCAACATGCTGATGCTAAATTAATTAAAACCATTGATGTGATTGATGAGTCAATTTATCAAATGGCGGGCGGCGCAACCAGCTCAATGGGCACTGGCGGCATGAAAACCAAAATAGAAGCGGCTGAAAAAGCAGTTGCCCATGGCATTGATACTTACATTGTTAATGGCTTCAATCATCAAGCCTTTAGCGCCTTGTTGCAAGATGAAAACCCAGGTTCGCATTTTGTGTCTTGTAAAACCCCTATGTCACCAGAGCAACATTGGATGACCCACACTGTGCGCGAACGAGGTGAGGTGGTTATTGAAGATCAACATGCGGCGCTAAGCCAGCATGATGATGTTATCACCAGTGCCAGCATTCTTTCGGTAAAAGGGGAGTTTGCAGTGGGGGATACCATTTTGCTCCGCACCTATGACGGCTCACAAGTGGCGAAAGCGACATCCAATTACAGCAGTTGTTTGCTTAACTATCTCATGCAGCAAGCTGATAGCAGTATAACTTCAGGTAGTCAGCCACAAAACAATTCAATCATTTCACAAATAAATTTAGCCGTTTTGGAGAGAGCATGAGTTTAATCTCAACATTATCAGCCAATGCAAATCGCGCCGCACGGGCATTATTGCAACTGACTGAAGCAACGAAAAATACTATTTTACAACAGATGGCTGATGAGATTAGAAACAATCAAGCAGCCATTATCGAAGCGAATAAAGCAGATTTATTACAGGCAAAAGAGCACCAGTTAGCCGATTCGATGATCGACAGACTGACCCTCAATGCTGAGCGAATTGAAGCCATGGCCGAAGGCATTGAAACCATTGCCCATTTACCTGATCCCGTGGGTCAAATTCGCGACATGGGCACTCGACCAAACGGCATTAAAATTAGCAAAATGAGAATACCTTTGGGCGTGGTGTGCATGATTTATGAGGCGCGCCCCAATGTCACCGCTGATGCGGGGGCATTATGTTTTAAATCAGGCAATGCAGTCATTTTACGTGGCGGTAAAGAAGCCCTAGGATCCAGTAAAGCCATTGCTGCTGTATTACATAAAGTATTAGCTAAATTCAATTTACCAGAAGCCTTGATTACTGTTATTCCGAATGCTGATAGAGCCTTACTGATGGATTTAATGCAGCAAAGAGAATACATCAATGTGATTATTCCTCGTGGCGGTGAAGGACTGATTAATTTTGTTACTGACAATAGTAAAATCCCAGTGATTCAACACTTTAAAGGTGTTTGTCATTTATACGTTGATAAAGAAGCGGATTTTAAAAAAGCATTAGATTTATTACTTAATGGTAAAACCCAGCGAACAGGAGTGTGTAATGCATTAGAGGGACTGATTGTGCATAAAGCCATCCTTAATGATTTTATGCCTTTAGTTGCCAAAGCGCTTAAGTTACATGATGTCCGCATCAATGCGTGTCAGCAAAGTCTTACATTTTTTGAGTCGGCAAATTTACTTAATGATGCAGATTTTGGCCAGGAATATTTAAGCTTAGAAATTGCCATAAAAGTGGTTGATGAAATGGAAGGAGCGTTAGAGCATATTCATCGCTTTGGCAGTCATCATACAGAAGTGATTTGTACTGAGAACAGACAACGAGCACTGAAGTTTCAACAATGTGTTGACGCTTCTGTGGTGATGATAAATACCTCTTCACGTTTTTCAGATGGCAGTGAACTTGGTTTAGGTGCTGAAATTGGTATCGCAACCACAAAATTACATGCTTATGGCCCCATGGGATTAGAGTCTTTAACCGCAGAAAAATATCTGGTTGAGGGGAATGGCCAAATCAGAACTTAGCTCTTTAGGTGTTAGTTCTTTAGGTTTTAGTACTTAGGCCGGCATGCCGTGATGTTTTACCCACTACAGTAATTATTGGTGCCAGCCATCGGGTCCGCTGGCGGGCATTCTATAGGCGATATCCACGGTTTTTGCCCGCTGACTAATACACATATAATCAGGTGATTTAATATCGATTACCATCAGCCAAGATGAGCTTAACTAATTTGTTGGCATCTGCAATTGTTTTAGATTGAGCAGCTAATACAAATGTTTGAGCTTCAGGTTGCAGGGCGAATGCTTGTGGGGATTGAGATTGTAAGGCTTGAGTTGCATAAAAAGATCCTGCCGCTTGTACTGATGGCATCAGCCCAAATTGTAGTAGTCCAAATAGCAGTAAAACAGCCAGTAACGCGGGTTTGAATGATAATGATGGCATGGCTGTGTTAGTCACTTCTGTAGAGAAGTGACATCCTCTCTATATTGTTATTCTTATTAGGCCGATTCCATAGTCAGTTCGGGTTTATAGGTCAAAATCAATTTCTAGATCAGATAGCATTTACTGCTTACTTAGCTTGTGTATTTATGGGCTGACTTATCGAATTACTAAGCTTCAACTCATTGTTTAATGCAACCATTGTTTGAATAGCAAAAAGCCTAGAGCAAGGCTCTAGGCTTTATTGGTTTGACCTTACTTATTAAGGTCGCACTGAGATCATCTTCCTAAGACTTTATCTACGCTGTAGCGTCTGTTTTCGCAGGGTTACTTTGGTCTGTCACTTCAATGTCTTGTCTATGGTCTTGTGCCAAGAAGGTATAAACCGTTGGCAATACAAACAATGTAAACAAGGTACCAATTGACATACCGACGGTGATCACCAAACCAATGGCAAAACGACTTTCTGCGCCAGCGCCAACAGCAACTAACAAAGGTACTACACCAATGACCATGGCGGCAGTTGTCATCAATACTGGTCTGAGTCGCACTGCAGCAGCTTTAACGGCAGCTTCGCGTTTACTGTAACCATTTTCAGCTTGAAGTTGGTTAGCAAACTCAACAATCAAGATCCCGTGCTTACTGATGAGGCCGATTAAGGTAACCAGACCGACCTCGGTATAGATATTTAAGGTATCAAGACCTAAGTACAATGGGATCATGGCACCAAAAATAGACAGTGGCACACTGGTCAATACGACAAGTGGGTCACGAAAACTTTCAAACTGCGCAGCTAATACTAAGTAAATAATAATAATAGCTAAGAAGAATGTCGCTATTAGTGATGAACCTTCATCTAAGAACTGACGCAGCTGCCCAGAAGCATCTGTGCTATACGACTTAGGTAATATTTGCTCTGCAGCTTCAGCCATCACAGTATAGGCTTCACCAATACTGACTCCAGGCATCATTTTAGCTTCAATCATCGCGCTGTTTAGTTGCTGGAACTGATCAACCGCTGATGGTTGAACACTCTTGGTAATGGTGACTAATGACGCTAATGACACCATCTGTTCATTTGCTGATTTGACGTAGTACTGCGTTAAGTCTTTTGCAATTCGGCGGTCATCTTGTGGTACTTGAGTAATGACCTGATAGCTGCGTTCGTTCAAGGCAAAGTAGTTGACGAAACCTTCACTTAAATAACGTGATAACACTAAACCAATTTGTTGCGTATCAACATTCATTAATGCGGCTTTGTCGCGATCAATACTGACTTCAATCTGTGGCTTACTAAAGTCTAAATCATTCTGAACATAGATGAATTTTCCGCTCTTGATTGCGTAATCTTTCATTTTTTCAGCGTACTGATACAGATCTTTATAGGTACCCGTCGGTGTTTTTAAGATCATTTGAAACGGCAAACCTTGCGCTGTTCCAGGTAAATCTGGTGGCGAGAAAGTATAAACTTGCAGGCCTGGAATGGTCTTAATGTCACTTTGGAAACGGGTCATGATATCTTTTGCTGAGGCATCACGTTCACTCCAGTCTTTGAGTACTGCAAGGCCAAAGAATGTTTGGTCATTTTGGTAACCATTCACCATCATATCCATATCTTTTTCTAGATACGTATCAACAAGCTGCGTTAATGGTTGGGTAAAGTGGTTCAAGTAATTAGTATTAGAGGTTGTTGGACCTTTACCCATCATGATCATCACGCCTTGATCTTCCTGTGGCGCAAGCTCTGAAGCGGTATGAGTAAACATAAATACCAATGCTATCAAAATGGTTGCGGCAAATGGCCATACCAACTTACGGTTATCGATGACGACATTCAGCATTCGAGTGTAATGTTGAGTGACAACTTCAATAACGCCATCAATCTTTTTAACCAGCTTTCCTTCAAGCGTCTTTTGCGATAATACTTTTGAACACATCATCGGCGTTAAAGTCAGTGCTAAAAATCCTGAGATAAGCACGGCACCTACCAGGGTAAATGCAAACTCGGTAAACAACTTACCGGTCAAGCCGCCCATGAAACCAATTGGGGCATACACTGCAGCCAAGGTAATTGTCATAGCGAATACTGGGCCTGCGATTTCACGGGCACTAATAATGGCTGCTTTGACAGGGTCTGTGCCATCTTCCAAGTGACGGAAGGTGTTTTCAACCACAACAATGGCATCATCAACAACCAGTGAAATGGCTAATACCATAGCCAATAGCGTCAAAATATTAATACTAAAACCCATTGCCAGCATAAAAAACATGGAGCCAATAAGAGACAGTGGTATCGTCACTAACGGGATCATCATTGCACGCATCGAACCTAGGAATGCAAAGATGACAATAACCACGATAAGAGCAGCTTCCATCAGTGTTTTTGCCACCTCATCTATCGAAGTCTGAATATATTTGGTTGAGTCATAAACGACATCCGCTTTCATTCCAGCAGGCAAACTATCAATAATGCTCGGTAAAACAGTATAAACATCGGCAGCCACAGTCAGTGGATTTGAGTTCGATGTGTTGCTTATTGCAGTCAGTACGGCTGGCTTACCATTAAAGTTAACCACTGAATCATAACTATTGGCACCTAGCTCTACTGTTGCAACATCTTCCATATGGATCAGGCGACCATCACTCGCTTTTAATGCTATGTGCTTAAATTCAGCGACAGACGATGCGTCAGTATGCGCATTAATATCGACTTCTATAAACTGGTCTTTCACTTTACCTGCAGCACTTACCGCATTGTTGCCTTTAATAGCATTCTGTACATCAGCAGCTGTGATCCCAAAGGCAGCCATTTTGGTTGGATTTAACCAAATTCGCATCGCAAAATCACGCTGACCTAGGATATCTGTTTTCGATACGCCGCTGACGGTTGAGATAGTCGGCTTAACGACACGGCTAATGTAATCAGAGATCTGCTCGGTCGCTAATGTGTCACTGGAAAATGACAAATAAAGGATCGGTGATTGTGACGTCGATTTTAAAATACTAGGGTCCAATACGCCTGCAGGCAGACGGTACTTAACTTGTTGTACCAATGACAGTATCTCTGTTAGTGCTTTATCTGACGGGTAATCTAGTTTTAAATATACTGTGATAAGTGATTTGCCCAAGCTACTGTCTGAAGTCATATAGTCAATACCTGCCGTTTGCGCTATTTGCGCTTGCAATGGCTGAGTGACATAACCTTGTACACTTGATGCACTGGCACCTGGGTATTGAGTGGTAATGGTAATAACACCCGTTTCTAGCTCTGGGTATTGTCTTACTTGCATCATGCCAAAGGCTTTAAGGCCTAACACGAGTAACATCAGGCTTAATACTGTAGCCAGCACTGGGCGCTTAATAAATAGGTCGGTAAATTTCATCTTATTATTTCTCGCCTTTGTTAGCAGTCGTTGATGCTGTTTGAGTGAATGGGCGGCTGTTGTTTACTAGTACCTGCGCTCCATCTTTTAAAGACTGTGTATTGGATGTAATGATTAGCTCTCCGGCTTTTAGTCCTGATGTCACACCGACTAGACCGTTTCGTTCGCCACCGGTTGTTACTGATCGTCGCTCAACCTTGTATTCAAATAACTTATCATTCTCTTTACTGACGATTTTCGAGCCCGCTTTTAATACATATACCGCATCACCATAAAGTGAATAAGTCACCGCGATATTGGGTACTGGGATGACAGCTATCTCAATTGCAGTATCAATACTGGCTTCGATATACATACCTGAGATAAATGAAACCTTCTTGGTATTCTCGCTCTGATCTACTTTTGCACGGATATCCAAGTTATGTGATTGGCTATCGACTGAAGGTTGGATAGCCGAAATGCGAGCCACGAAATTCTGACCTTTATAGGTATCGGTGCTGAAGGTCACTGTTTGACCCAAAGCAACATTGGCGAGCTGTATTTCAGGTATTGAAAAGTCGATATATTGCTCGTCCAAATTTTGTAGCTCGACCACGGTCGTTCCTGGCTGAATAAAGTCTCCTTTATTCACTTGTCTAATGCCGACTCGGCCAGAGAATGGTGCTTTAACCTGCATAAAATCTATTTGCGTTTTAATATATTCGACGTCTGCTTGGCTTGTTGCTAGCGTTGCTGCAGCAGTATCAACGGAATCTTGCGATGTGCTGTGAGTTTTTAGTAATTTTAATTGACGCTTATATTCTATTTGCGATAATTTTAAATTAGCAATGCTTGTTTTTGCATTAGCTTGTAATAGTCGGTCGTCTAATTGAAGTAACACGCTGCCTTGCTTTACTATGTCGCCAGAGCTAAAGGATATACTGCGTATTTGCCCTGATAGTTGTGGAGTAATATTAACTTGTTGGTCGGCTGTAATATGACCAACTGCAGCAATATTTTGCTTCCAGTCATTACTTTTTACAGTGAAAGAGGTTACCGCAGCTGGAGCTGGCTTGTAGGCTGCAAGTTTAGCTTTAATCATATGTTGTTTAAATGAGTTAAAACCAAATACAACAACAATAATAGTGAGCATAGATGCTGCACTGATAAGGGTAGCTTTCTTAGACATTGTGTTCTCGCTTATATAAAGGGTGTCGATAACGCATCTATTAATCAATAGACTCATAACTTGACGCTAGGTTAACGCTGTTATCAGATAAAGAAATAAGCAAAAAATAACGGTTTCATAAAAGATATATTGATTGATTGTTGGTCATGTGGAATCTACGTAAAGAAAAATATTACTGCATCTGTATGATGACCATGCCTGTTGGTTAAGTCCTTTATATACAGTAACTTGATATATAAAATTCAAGTTTTATGTATTGTTTATACTTGCTTGATGTATCGTACGCTCAATGGCCTAAAATTCTTCCCAAGCTAACAAGGGTTAGTTATTCACTTTTAGGAATTACCATGAAAACACTTATTAATAACTCTAGTATTATGAATCAAAAAGTTATCCGTTCAGCATCAATTGCTTTACTCGCTTTTGTCTCTTTATCTTCGTCAGCAGCAAGCCTTAATAATAACAAACATGATTTGACTATCTTTAATAAAGAGATGAATCAGCTTGAGCAAGTTGAAATTAATAACAACATATATGTGGCTACTGTGTCCGATTCTTTTGAAGATATCACCGAAGCTACCGAATATATGTCTGAGTACGTATTAATAAAGAGAGTGACTGATAAAGAAGCTGTTGAAATGGGATTGTATGAAACTAAATCCTACTATATATATAGCGTTAATGGACTGAAGAACCTAACTGACAATGTTGAGAAACATCTGAAGAATGATGAACCAACATATTTTTCTACAACACTGTTAAAAGGTGATAAATATTATCAAGGTTTTAGTGAGTATATCGCCAAAGTCACTGAATATAGCCTTTAACTCATTTTAAAAAGTCATCTATTTATTGAGATTGATTTTATTGTAAATTTTTAAATTAAATCGTAATGGAAACATCATGAAAAAAACCATCATACTTACTTTATTACTGGTTACCTTTAGCTCATCAAGTTTTGCTGCTTGCCGTTGGGTCAACGGAAGTCGTTATTGTGGTAACAGCAACACCGTTGTGGTTAATAAACACCATAGCGTAGTGGTAACGCCAGGTTATCAAGCCAATCCATGGGCCGCCTTTGGCGCTGTCGTGGGGGCGGCGATTATTATAGATGCTGCGACAGGGCAACCCAAAGTTGAGGGCAAACAGTCCATTGTAGTTGAAACTAAGCTGATTGAAGCGGGCAAGGTAGATGTCGTTGATAAAGGCAACGAAGTGGTCTTTATCAAAGGTATTGGCTAGCAAATATCTTTTTAGCCCATAAGCTAACACTCTGAGTATAGAGTCCCCTAAACTGCTTCAGTTTGAATATGGAGCAGTGCGAGGGGGCTAGGTTATTGATATTTGTTCAAAACAGCCTAGTATAAGCCTATAGAGAGAACATGCTAGGACGCTAAATGACAAAGCAAAGTTATAGGATAGATAATTGGTTTTTTATTCCTCACGAAAATAAACTTATCCTCGATGAGCAAGAGATATTAATCGACAATCGCTTATCCAATTTGCTACTTTTTCTATGTCAGAATCCTAAAGCGACCTTAAGTCGTGATGAAATTATCGATCACGTTTGGAAGGGATCAATTCTTACCGACCAAGTCATCACCCAAGCCATATTCGAATTACGAAAAATACTTAAAACCAATAACCTACACCTTCAAGGTTATATCATCACTGTGCCCAAAAGAGGCTACAAGCTTGATATTGACGTTGAAACTATTTCAGCGCCATTTAAGCCATTATTAGCATTACAAGAGACTGCAAGCGGTACAACGACGGGATCTGTAGCCTCAGATGCTGTTGCGACGGCTTTGCCATTGCAAGCAGCATCAATTGAAGCTGAAACAAACGACGCAATAGCAACGCAGATGAAGCTTGGTAAAGATAAAAAATTTGAGTTTAGACTGTCAACCATTGTCGCCTCTGTCGGGGGCGTTATTGCATTAACTGCTGCTTTGGTTTTTTATCTTAGCCCGTCAATGGTTAAGCCTGTGCCGACTCAGACAAGTCAATATATTGCGTTAGAGCCACGATTTATTCAGGCATCAATCGATAATCAACTTGTAAATGCTAACTTGCAGAACGGTATTATATTTAAGGTCATTGAATACCTTAAATATAATGTTAATTATCGTGTTTCCTTTAACGCTCAAGATGAAGCGATGGCGGCAAAAGTGGTGTCTTTTATCGTCACTAATGAAAATGGAATTGACTATGTTAACGTCGAATATCTTAATAAAATCTCCAATTATCAGCATTTAGATAGAAAGTACCCTATCAGTGAAAATCATTTAAAACACAGTATTAAGGTTATGTTAGACGATATTTTAGATGCATTTAATATCGATATTGCTAATGCGGATATTGACCAAGTGCTGGCTGCAATGCCCAATGATCCACAAGCATTAGCTTACTCGCTAGAAGCCATTGGCGCATTGCATAGTTCGAAAAATCAGTTTGATTCCGTTTTAATTTTGCAAAAAGCACTGGATATTGAACCTAGTAATCACTATTTGATATCGATGAGTTATATCTACCAAATGACGATAGCCTACCTTGATAAGTCTAACTTAGCACTCGATGAAATAAAGGCCCTTAATAATGAGTTTGAGCTAGTTATTGCTGATCTAATCGCAGAGCCTGCTTCTTTTAAAGTATACGAAGCACTGGCGTTACACGCACTTTCAAAAGACTTACCGATTGAAGCAGTGCAGTACCTGAATAAAATCCCCCACACTCATAACACCATAATGACCTTTATTTTGCGGGCAAAATTATCTGAATCTTTTGGCAACCCAGCCTCTGCAGAAGAGTTCTATTATCAAGCTTTGCATGAATCTGGTACTCCTAGAGTTTTAGATTTTGCTGAAAGTCTATTATTTTACAGTGACTTGAGTAAAATGAAAAGCAAAATAAATAGCACTTTAACAACAGATCTAACTGATTAAAGTTATTAGGTTATAACAATGCAGTGCTTTTTACCGGGTGGGGATGACATTTACGGCGCTAACGTTTAGCAATGCCATGCCTAAGTACTGCCTCTTATTTTCTAGTTTATTCACTATCAATCAAAGTCCCATAGTTTTAATTTATTACTCGGTTATTTTACGATTGGCTCGATTATCAATCGTGCCGTTGATTGGACAACATATGCTAACGGCCAATCAATGGGCTCACTTAGCCGTTAAGTTTTCCTGTTGCTTGCTCACGCTGCGTGCTCATAAGTCATACTCTTGTCGTTATATCTCGACCTAGCATCTCAGATGGACTTCTCTTTTTGCTACAGGATTTTATTTTTAGGTGCTTTGTTTGGCTAAGCCAGTGGTTTTCAATTTTTAATGGTACTTTTCCGATTAACGGCCTGATTATGTCAGATTAAACATTGACCTATGTGAATTTTGTGCGATGTTTAATAGGGAGTTTGATAAGGTCAGTCATAACAATGTATTTAGGGAGTTTTTAGCGTGCTTGAGCGCAAAATTAATAAGCATAATAACTTTTACTACATGACCGCAGCGCTGGTTGTGCTTTTATTGAGTGCATCACTTGTACGTACTGTTGCTGATGGAATGCTTGAGTCTATTCTGGAAGGTATTATCGGGGTCACTTTCTTAGTGTGTGTCGTTAGCCTGGGTGTTGATAAAAGTTGGAAACACTTTATGCAAACGCTGATTGTGGTTTGGGTTGCAGCCATATTGGTTAAAAGGTTTGTCGTTGTTCCTCATCTAGATTTGCTCATGCTAGTGCTTATGTTTGCCTTTTTTTGGGGCACGTTTAGCTCTATTTCAAAGCAAATATTATTCTCTGGTTCAGTCGATACCAATAAAGTTGTTGGTTCGATTGCACTATTTTTACTGCTTGGTCTACAGTGGGCTTTGATCTATTTACTCGTATTAGCTTTTTCACCTGATGCTTTTACGGGGGTTGAACAGATACCTTGGGGGCAAAATTTTTCTAAAATGGCCTACTTTAGTTTTGTAACATTAACCACTTTAGGCTATGGCGATATTAGCCCCAATACGCCTTTCGCTCAGGTAGTGGTTTATATGGAGGCAATTGCCGGTGTGTTTTATATGGCAATTGTTGTTGCGAGTTTAGTGAGTGCTGGATTGGCTCAAAAAGAGACAGAACAGGAACCTTAATATGGAAAACCCGATGCAGCATAATCAAAGTAAATTGTTCGTTAGCAACATGATGGAATCCGCTATCCGTATAGGCTTGCTATTTATCTTGATAGTGTGGACTTACGATATTATAAAACCATTTGTTATCCCTGTGCTTTGGGGGGCGATTATCGCAGTGGCATTGATGCCTTTGACAAACAAATTAGAAAAAGCACTTAAAGGACGACGTGGTCTAGCGGCAACCATACTAGCTTTAGCTGGAATCACTTTGCTTATAGCGCCGTTTGTGATTGTTTCTAGTTCATTGATTGACGGAATAAGTCATACAATTAATGTGTTGCAGTCTGGAGAGATTAAGATCCCTGGCCCCACTCAGAGGGTTGCTGATATCCCCTTAATTGGTGATAAGTTATATGATGCATGGGCGCTATTTTCGACAAACCTTGAAAAAGCCGTTATTCATTTTCTACCGCAAATTAAATCAACTGTTGGCACCATGGCGGGAGTATTAGGCAGTGGAGTCGGCACACTGGTGATGTCTGTGATCTCCTTAGCGATAGCGGGCGGCTTTATGGCCCATGCTGAAAAATCAGCTGCTGCAGTAAGCACCGTTGCTGTAAAAGTTGTTGGCAAACATGGTGAGGAGTGGACCAGTTTAACCGCTGCGACGATTCGGAGCGTGTTGCTAGGCGTTGTGGGGGTTGCATTTATACAAGCGGTACTGATTGGCTCTGCGTTATTCACTTTTAGTATTCCTGCTGCAGGTTTATTTACTTTTATTATCTTTATTCTTGGAATTGCACAGCTTCCGCCGTTATTGGTGGTGTTACCGTTAATTTTTTATGTCTTTTCAACTCAAGACTCTACACCTGCAACCATATTTACCGTTTGGGTGCTCATCGCGGGTGTGTCTGACAGCTTTTTGAAGCCGATGTTGATGGGACGTGGAGTTGATGTGCCTATGCCCGTTATTTTAATTGGTGCTATTGGAGGCATGATCAGCGCAGGTATTATCGGACTATTCCTCGGGGCGGTTGTATTGGCTATTTGGTATGAATTGTTTATTACCTGGCTTAACACTGAAGATGGTCGTGTCAAAGCAACAGTACCGGATAATGACGATGTGAATAAACCTTTGGTGAGTGCAGCACCTCATAATGCTACAGATGAATAACGCTTACTTTTAGGCACATGATGCAACAAAAAAAGCCCGTGTAATACGGGCTTTTTTAATTCCAAATCGAGTCTTAGCTTTAACTAAAACGGGCGGGGATTAGTTATTTTTTGATCCATTTGCCGCGCGTATTTTGAATGTATTGGCCTTTTTTAGTCGCTTTAATGGCTTTTTCCGCCGCGAGTTTAGCAACATCATTCACAGAAATACTGTTCTTTTTGGCTATTTTTTGATAGTGAGACTTACGCTTGGCGTTAATTGAACTGACCAAGGTTTTAGCATCAGAGGTCTCTTTTACAAGCCCTAAGTAACCATTTGTTTGCTCACCTACGAATCCCTGTGCTTTTGCATCTTGCAGCGAAATAGCCAAGGCATTGAAGCTAAGTAATAGGCTAGCAAACAGTACTAATATTTTAGATTTCATTGATTACTCCTTTTTATCCTTAGGTTAAAAAAGTTCATCATCGGCGAGTAACTCATCGAGTTCTTTGTCGATTTTAATTTTAATTTCATGTTCTATTTTGACATTGAGATTAATGACGATGGGTTTATCTGGAGGCTCAATTTTAACCGTAGGACTGCAGCCGACTAAGGCATAGGTTGCAATGAGTATGCTCAGAGTCGATTTAGGGATATTAAATATCTTCAATGACTTATCCTTACTTCATAATAAAAGGGTAGAGTAAATAATCCTTGGCTTGATGTCATCTAGATTAAACAGATTTACCTTTTACGCCAATCGTTTTATTGCTGTATTGAATTTTCAATCTGGTTTTGCAAATTATTACCAATTTGCAAACTTTTAAGTAACTGTAACATGTTCTCTTCTTGAGAATAGTTCAAGTGGATAGGGCGTTCAATGCCGCGGCTTTGGCCTTTGACATTAACTTTGAGTATGGCATTGCCCAGAGAGTCCATATCAAAACTGCTGGATAACTCTGAATAAGCTAAGTGTTCTAATGCTGAAAAGGCGAATTCAAGATAGGGCTGACTCAAGCGCATTTGATCAACAGCAGGGTTGCCACTGACCGCGATGAGTCCACCGGGCGCTCTCGCTGCTATCTGCCCTCCAGCGATGGCAGCGTGGCCGTTTTCAAGCGTGACAGGCAGTACGGCATCAAAAATACCATCAGCGTAAACACCAACCTGAGGTTGAACCGCGAGTAGTTCCTCAAGATCAATATGTTGTAAAACAAAATAAGCAGATGAAGGCTGCTTTAAATTCAATTGAAATTGGGGAATAAGTAACTGACCATTAAGTAAGTCCCCCTTCGCCGTGAGGCTGATAGATGCCTGTTTAATACCGAGTAGCTCAGCAGGTAAAGCCAGCTTATGTTGGCTACTACTGTTTGACTCTGCTGTAGGCTGGTTGGAATCAGTGCTAAAAGAGACGGCCGCTTTTGCCTCAATGTCTGTCATTAACACGCCTGGATTGAAAGCCAGTAATGACAGTTTTATATCATCACAACTAAAGCTGCTAGTGCTGTTTTTGGCTTGAACTTGTTGCCAGTCATATTGACATTGGGTCTTCATATTACCGCCTTCGAAGGGCAAATTCGCGAAGCTGCCTTCAATATCGGTAACATTGGGTTCTAGGGTCAGAGCGAAGCTGGTGTCTTTGTTGCTGTTTAATCGGTAATGCATGTTTAGCGCTGCATTTCCGTTAAGGTCAATTGATTCAGGTAATGAATTACTCTGGCTAAAAAAGGCAATAATAGGTTCAAAATCACTATTAATTTGCCAATCCCCCTCTAATTGGAACTGGCTAAGAGTGCTCTTTAATGGAAGATAATGGTGTTGACTCGACAGATCTAAGCCATTTATCAGCCAAGTCTCATCGGTACTGAGTTGGCCAGAATCCAGATCAAGTTGCTGGCTTAGTTCAACTTGCTTTAAATGCAATAACGTTTGTTTTGTTAGTGGGCGTGCTTTTTTTATCTTAGCTGATTTTTTTGATTTCAACGCTAGAGCCGATTTATCTAGTACTAGGTTTTCTATCGATAAGTGAAGTTGGTTGATCTGTTTCTGCCGCATTAATTGGGTGATAAAAGGGTGTGAGTTGTTCGAGTCCAACGACAAAGAGATTGGCGCATTTAGCGCTATGTCTATTGTGTCGATAAACAGTTGATAATCAATTTGCTGTTCATCATTATTTTTTTGGCTTAGTTCAGCGCTGTTAACGTGGTAATGCAATGTTGGTATGGAAATGTGGGTTTGTCCGTTTGCAAAACGGTATTCAGCAGCAGAATCCCACAATAACTGGGTTTCAGCAATATTCGCGGTGAGCAAGGGATCATGCTGATTATCAAGATTAACGTTGTTCGGCGAGAGCGTTATCCCTTGAGTTAGCTGAGAAGCTTGAGGTAGGACGCTGACTTTATATGCCGACTTGCCCTGTTTTTTTATCGCTGAAAATTGCCCCTGTAGCGCAAGGGAAGCATTGTCGATTGCAACTTTGTAAGGTAACTTTGCTAACGTTGGCCACAGCGTATTAATGGTTATATTTTGTTGATGGCTCGCCTGTAGTTGCCACCCAAAAGCCAATTGATAGTCACCCTGCTGCGCTGTGGGAGTATTTGCTAATGTGGATTGTGATTCGTAGTCAATATCTTGAAAAAGAGCCACAGCGGCTAGTTTGGTATTTTCAATCGCAACTGACAACGTAGGCAACGATAAAGCCTTATCGTTAAGCTGGTAAACCAGCGGCGATGCCACTTTGATGCGTAATACAGGGCCTATTTTAGACGGACTTGTACCACTATTTGATGACAAGACTTGATATAGATGAGCCAGTGCGGCCTCTAGAGGAGCATCATCAAGGTGGTTTAATAAAATGGCTAGCTGATGGGGAACTGCACTTTTATGACTTGTCGCCAAAAGTTGCTTGTTCAATGCTATCGGTAACTCAAAAGGCTGCAAGGTCAGTTGCAAATCGGCAAGGTGCCCGTCGATGTTGAATGCCAGTTGCCCCCGCTGTTTTAACGGTGCTCGCGACGTGATTTTTTTGGCAGAGAGAGCATGATTACTGTCGTTTACCATTAGAGTTGGAGTAAGTTGTAACCCGGCTAACGCATTCAGTCTTATTTGTAGCTGACTTAACCGATGCTTTGATTGTAACTGCCCCGATTTTATTGCCAATGTGATGGTTGAATCTAACGTTGCATTGAGTTCAATTCGCTGCGCTTGAATTGCGGTTTGCAGGGCATATAAGGGGGCAAGTAAGCTGCTGTCTTGTTGGGTGTCAGTATTCGCATCAGCATTGGTATCACTAAATGATGGAAATAAAGCAGTTTCAGCGGCACGAATATCAGCGCTAAATACCTGTAGTTGAGTCAAATCGAGACGCGTAGTGGCGCGCCACTCCGAAGATGATAGTTGTGCTTTCAGAGCAAGAACTGAATGCTGGTTATGACTAATTTCACTGCTAAAATGACCATTTTGATCAAGCGTCAGGTGTTCTAAAGCCATATTGAGTTTAGCGGCTGTAACTCCTTTGATAGTGAACTGTGTTTGTCCTATTTGTATTTCGGGCAAGGCTGTAAAGTCGAGCGCCATTGTGGGCCCTGAGTCATTATTGGGTGTTGCTGAATGACGTAACACGCCTGGGTCTAGTTGTACCTTGAGGCTTTTGGCTGAAAGCGAGCGTAAATCGGCAACGCTTAATGCCCAAAAGGCAGCGTCTTGCCCAAGGACAATATCCAGCTCTGTAATCTCAATATTGCTATTATTGACCGTCAAGGAAACAAATGGCACTTGCCAATGCGTGAATGTCAGCGGCTTAACGCTAAGTTGTTCAATTTGCATTTGGTAAGGTTGTAAAAAATGATTAGCCAGCTTGATAGTTAAGCGCTGATAATTCCAGCCGACATAGAGTGCCGTCATTAAGGTTGCGCTTAATACAATACCGAATGATATCGACAATAAGCGACGGGCTGTTTGGCTAAATGTCTTTGGTACCGACTGTTGCACTCGTTACACTCTCTAAGCTTACTCACGTTTATCTATATTAACGCTAATTGCGGCTATATTTAGTGGGCTGATTCTAGCATCTTATTCCAATTATATTAAGTATTTGACCCATTCATAGCGCCTCAGACTTTTCAATTTAAGCCACTGCAAAGCAGAAGTGCTAAGCAATTGCATCTATCGACTGCTAAGGCTACGTCTAGCGCTTATTGTCATTTGCAGTCTTTATTAGGTTCGCGAGTTTGTTTTCATTGGCAATACCATGGGAAGTACTGCGCAATATTGGTTTTGGAGTTAGGTTATTTGCTGATTAATGGCACTGTTACATTCTATTGATTTAAAGCGGCAGTCGATTTGCTTGAAGACCAAAACAACCTAAAAATGCGGGGGGGAGTATGTTGAAATGGCTTAAATATCGATTGACGAACCTACATAAACTTGAGGACCAAAGTGCTATGTAGGTTCACTCCGTTAATGCTATTTCCAGCGAATATGGGTCGTTAATGTATGACTTTCATTTGGGGCTAAAGTGACTTTATCGTCAAGTACATTTGCAGCCTCCAGGCAGACCATTGTTAAGTAATCATCATCATTAAATCGAGATAAACGCTGAGATTTATCAATCCAAGGGTTCCACAATACTGCACTTTTACTGTTTTCACGGCTGACTTCGATGATGCCATCAACAGTATGTAATGCTTGTGTGCTGCCCAGTTCGGTATAAACGCGGTCTGTTTCGCGAGTGAAATCGACATGATCTTGTGCTTGAGGGAACGGGCCCTTAGCAAACTCTATGTAGTTAGCACCCTCAAACCCAGTGGCTTTTAATTGATGAATATCTTCAATAGGAAAATAGCTGTGCAAAGCTTGGGTTAAGCTCACATCATAATCAGCATGATTAATATTAGTAATACTTATTGAGAGTGTCTCATTAAGCCTAAATGACATCTCTACACTGGTGTTATGTGGCCAAAATTCTCTATCGTTGTCAGTCAGAGGTAAGCTGAGTTTTATCTCTACGGCATCTTCATCCATTTTGACCGAATCTAATGTCCAAATTCGAGTGCGCGCGAAACCATGTTGTGGAAAACCCGGCGTTGAACTCATGCCGAACCAAGGCCAACACACTGGCACTCCACCACGAATACCCATTCCTGGTTGATAATCATCAGCAGTTGATACCCATAAAAGAGGCTTTTTACCAGCAGGTTCAAAGTAGTCAATCTGCGCGCCTTGGAGAAAGATCCGCGCCTTGCAATGAGGGGTATTTATATCGACATATTCTAGACCGTTGGCGTGTTTTTTAGTGGTGACAAAACCCATGGAGACATGTCCTTTCAGAGAGTTAACGGGATAGATGATTTAGCTTAACCCGTTTTTACAAGTGAGATAAGGGCTATTTAAAGTGATTTTACGGTAACGCTGTTCTGATAAATAAACAAAGCAAAAATAATGCTGAGTTTTTGCTCAAATTTAGATAAGGTGGTCGGAGCACTGACCATAAAGACAATAATTAAAGGGATGACGCAATGCCAATTTATCAAGCACCATTACGTGACTATCAGTTTGTACTTAATGAATTGCTCGACATTTATAACCAAAAGGATTTAGCGGGTTTTGATGAGTTTGATCCAGAACTTATTGAAGCGGTATTGCAAGGTGTTGCTGATTTTACTACCGACATTATGTTGCCACTTAATGGTTCTGGAGATGTCGAAGGCTGTAAATTAGTCGATGGTAAAGTCGTTACCCCGAAAGGGTTTATCGATGCTTATCAGCAATATGTTGATAATGGTTGGGCTACACTGACTTGCGATCCTGAATATGGCGGTCAAGGGTTGCCTGAAGTCGTGGGTATATTTGCAACCGAGATGAAAACGGCCACTAATATGGCGTTTGCCATGTATCCAGGCCTTACGCATGGTGCCTACGCTGCTATTCATGTTCATGGAAGTGATAGCTTAAAGCGCAAGTATCTGGACAAGCTTGTCAGTGGTGAGTGGACTGGCACCATGAACCTGACAGAGTCTCATGCTGGTACCGATTTGGCATTACTGCGCACCAAAGCGATTCCCGCGGGAGAAGGTACGTTTGCCATTACGGGAGAGAAAATATTCATCTCCTCTGGCGATCATGACTTAACAGATAATATTATTCATTTAGTGTTGGCTAAATTACCTGATGCGCCTGAAGGTGTGAAGGGGATTTCGTTGTTTGCGGTGCCTAAAATATGGGTCAATGACGATGGCAGTTTCGGCGAGCCCAATACTTTATGTGCTGCGAGTCTTGAACATAAGATGGGGATCCATGGTAACTCGACTTGCGTGATGAACTTTGACGGTGCTATCGGTGAACTGGTCGGTGAACCGCATCAAGGTCTTCGTGCGATGTTTACTATGATGAACCAAGCAAGATTGGGTGTGGGTCTTCAAGGTCTTGGCGTCTCTGAAATTGCTTATCAAAATGCGTTAGCCTATGCCAAAGACCGTCTTCAAGGTCGCGCATTAAGTGGCGTAAAGCACAAGGAGTTGGCTGCTGATCCTATTCTGGTTCATGGTGATGTGCGTCGTATGCTGCTATCGCAAAAATCATTTAATGAAGGTGCCCGCGCACTGATGGGACAGCAAGCGCTTTGGCTTGATGAGGCAGAGCGTCACAGTGACCCACTACAAAGGAAGAAATCTTCTAAATTAGCGGCTTTATTCACACCGATTGTAAAAGGTTTTGTAACCGATCAAGGCTTTAAGGCCTGTGTTGATGCACAGCAAGTGTTTGGAGGGCATGGCTATATCCATGAGTGGGGCATGGAGCAGTATGTGCGTGATATTCGTATCTCAATGATTTACGAAGGTACCAATGGGGTACAAGCGCTTGATCTTGTTGGCCGAAAAATCATGTCTGATAAGGGGGCTGCATTAACATTATGGTCTGAAGAGGTTAAGGTGTTTATCCAAGCTAATCTTGGTAATGAAGCGATGAAACCACTGGTTTCAAGTTTGATGCTCGCGGCGGCAGATCTTGAAAAAGCCACGGCAATCATTGCCACTGAAGCGGCTGCAAAACCCGATGTGATAGGGGCGGCGTCATTTGCCTATATGCAACTATTGGGCATAACTTCTTTAGCATGGATGTGGGCGAGAACGGCTGAAAAAGCCTTAGCTGGCTTAGATAGCGCGAGTGAAGATACGGCATTTTATCAAAATAAGGTGAAAACAGCCCAGTTTTATATGGCCTATTGGGTTCCGCAAACGCGCAGCTTAGTGAAGCAGATTGAGTCTGCAAGTCAGATTATTTGTGAGTTCGATGAAGCTGACTTCTAGGCAACAAAGATAGCAAGCCAAAAGGTCAATGAGAAACCTATTACGCCGACGTAATAGGTTTTTTTATGCCCGTCTAATTAGATGGTCTGCTTTACTGGAGGCATTTTAGGTTAGTATAGCCAGCTATTCGCGACATGTTGTTTTAGAAGGATAAACCTGTGAAATATGATTGGGTACTATTTGATGCCGATGAAACTCTATTTCATTTTGATGCATTTAAAGGTTTGCAGCTGATGTTCTCTCGCTTTAATGTTGAGTTTACGGTAGAGGATTTTCAGCAATATCAAATGGTTAATAAGCCTTTGTGGGTCGATTACCAAGATGGAAGACTCACCGCTAAACAGTTACAAAATACCCGTTTTGAAACTTGGGCTCAAAAAATAAGTGTCTCTACTCAGCGTCTCAACAGTGACTTTCTTAGCGCGATGGCTGATATCTGTACCTTATTACCAGGGGCTCAAGAGTTAATTGATACCTTAACGGGTAGGGTCAATATGGGGATCATCACCAACGGTTTTACTGAGTTACAAACGATAAGATTACAGAAGGTAGGCTTTGGTGAGCGCTTTTCTCCTTTAGTCATTTCAGAGCAGGTTGGGCTGGCAAAACCCGATGTTGGGATCTTTGAGCATGCTTTTGCGCGCATGGGCCACCCTGCTCGTGAATCTATCTTAATGGTAGGGGATAACCCACATTCCGATATACAGGGCGGATTAAACGCTGGCATAGATACTTGTTGGTTGAATCGCCATGGCGAAAATCAACCAGAGGGTATTACGCCTCACTATGAAGTACGCTCGTTAAATGAATTACAGCAGATCCTGTTAGCAGGTCATTAAGCTCGTTTTTCAAAATGCAGTATTTGATTATTGGCCGGCATAGAAAAGTCGGCTATTAATGTTAATTGTTGCTCTGCTGCAAGCTGTAAAATCCACTCAAAATCTCGAATTGCACTTTGCGGATTTTGTGCCGCGAGCCAACCATCAAAATTACGATTGCTATCACTGCTATATTGACCTTGATAATTAAAGGGTCCGTAAACACACAGCTGCCCATGCACACTCAAGTACTGACCAACACCATTGAAAAATGCTTTAACCATCTCCTTGGACATTATATGCAGTGTATTCGCAGTGAAAATGGCATCAATGACAGGATGCGCTACGGGATCTATCGGCCATGGTTTTAACACATCAAGTGCTAATGGTTGCTGTAAATTAGTGCTCGGTGATTCGTTTAACCAGGCGTTGATACCTGCATGATACTCAACTTGATCGCTTGTTTGCCAGGTTAAATGCGGTAAAAGCTTGGCGAAATGGACCGCGTGTTGCCCTGAACCACTGCCAACTTCTAATACATGTGATGATTGGCTGAAGGCACTTTCCAAGATCACAGCGATGGCTGCTTTATTATTCTCACATGATTGAGAGTAGGGTAATGGCATCACAAAATACTCCTGTCGATTCAATAAGGGTTAATGTTTACCGTGTTACTTGCCTAAAAACAACTCTACAGCGTTTGTTCGCCAATTTATCTCTATCAAAGAGATAGTCATAGGCAGCTATAAGTAAAGGCGTTATTATCTAGCGTTAATATTTTGCCGCTTTTTACTGTGTTGTAGGCTATTGGTGGAGAATGACTAAACGACATAGCCTCCGCCAGGTCAAAATAGCCAATAAACAGCGACAACCCTGAAAGATCAACAGCCCTAGGTAAGGAAATAACTTGGCGATTGAACAGCAAGAGATGATGGCGTTATTAAGTGAACTTGAATGCCGTACAAACTTCACTATCAAAAAAGTCACTGAGTATATGTTACCTAAACTAAAAGAGCCTTTTTACCTCTATATAGATGGTAAGCAGGTTCAGTTAGTGATTCGGCCTGCTTATGAAGTGTTTAAAGGTGATTTTGCAGCGCTTGATGGTGTCACTGCAAAAGATCAATTTTGTCACTATTCAGAGATGACTCGTTTTCCGAAGCGGGTGCAAAAGAGTGTTAACGGGATCCATTATGGTTTGGCCTTTAGTTTCGAAAATATCGATGCTGTAAAAGGTTTTATCAAAAAACTAATCTTGATTAATCAAGGTTAATATTGGCGCGATAACATAGAGGTGAGTTTGAAAAAGACTGACAAAAAAATTGAAAACACTATCCGCATCTCGTTAACGGAGGTGTGCGAGAGCCTTAAAGGTGAAGTGTTTGGATTTGAATGGTTGAGCCATAAAGTTGATTTCTCAAATGTGAACCATAGTTTGCAGGTCACTTTTATGTTTGCCACTAACGAGTCACTTAGAAAAGCTAAGCTGCAGTTACAAACAGACAAAATGGCAAACCTTGCCTGTAGCGCGCTCGCTAAGCATAATATTCATATTAATAATGCCGCAAAGCAGTGCTGTTTTGAAACTGAAGAGCGAAGCCGTTAATCGATAGTGGGTGTGACTCCGTATGCTGACATCGATTTCTGGGCTGGAATACAAGTATAATAAGTAGGCCTGATGGTTGTTAAACACGATTTTTAATGTGTTAGTTAAAAGAGGGTTAACATTTTGTAGCAAGTGATGAGTGGCATTAACTGCAATTGCCAGCCATAATTTGTCGAGAAGGACATCTAATAAAAAGACAGGGAGTCGAATCAAATATGGATACCAATCAAGTGACTAATGAACAGGACCCTATTGATTGCGATAACGATATTGAGATGTTGTCACAATTAAATCGTAAAAGATTAAAGTTATTTGGCTTAATGATCGGCATTGTTGCAGGTTTACCCGCTGGCTTTTACAGTGCTCGTTGGGTGTATCAATGGTTATTCCCTGTGGGCTAACAACATGAGTATTGCTGTTGCATTAAAAAGGGCTCCCGAAGGAGCCTTTTTAGGTAACGGCTAACGTTCGCTAGGGTTACTCATTTCTCAATTCAACCTACTGAGTTAGATCAATTTTATAAATGGCGAAGCCAAATTCATCGTTTTCAGCTTGTTTCTCAAGCTTACGCTGTTGATTATCAATAATGAATTGATCAGCCGTTGCACTGTCTTGCGTTTCAAAACGCACATCAAGGGTAGTGGTTGGTGTGATCGTCACAAACCCCCAGTTGTAGTCAGCGCTTGGATCAACGTAACCAGGCCCGTCAACATTCTCAGTTTCACTGGTAATGTACTGTGCTAGTGCTTCACGGTTAGAATCAGGTAGTTCCATAACGACGTGCTCAGCACCAGTACCAGCGAACTTGCCGCCAAAGGCGCGGTAGTTGTTTGATGCAATGATAAATTCTTTGCTGTCTAAGTCAGTGCCAGTAAAGCTGGTCGTGCCATCATTAAATGTCAAATCGACAATGCGATTCGCATCGGCATTAACGACTTTGCAATCGCCATCAAACTTCGTCGGTTGAGTGACATCAATTTTGTAGGTTACGCCGTCAATAACATCAAAGTTATAGGTACGGTGGGTATCCCAGTTGATCAACATCTGCGGTGTGCTAACCGTTGGATCAATTTGATTGAATTGGTTAGCACTACACTCTAACCAATCTTTAAGTTCAGCACCGGTCACTTTAACCGCAACCATAGTGTTTGGATATAAGTAAAGATCAGCGGCATTCTTATAGGTTAAGTCGCCAGCGGGGACTTGAACATAAGATTCGGCATCAGCAGTTGTGCTATGACGTCCACCGGCTTTAAATGGAGCAGATGCAGACAGGACCGGAATGTCTTTAAGTTCAGCAGTCAGGTTAGCTTTTACTTTAGCAATTTGTGCATCAGACACAATTTGAACTGTTGGGTCATCTTGTACTAAAGTCAAAAAGCTATACATATCAGCAGAGGCTTTACCAATTGGTTGGTTTACGTAATTAAGCGTACCTTGGTGCTCTAATGCAACTGAATCACGTATGCCATTGTCTGCAATCACTAATTCTGGATTTTCTGCATTCTTATCATAGATAGGAGCGGCTTTTGCCGTGCGGTCGATAACAACCCATGCACCGTCTTGCATTTCAAGTTTGAGATCGACAATGCCTAAGTTGTCACCCCAGCGTCCAGGCATAACCGCTGCAACACCATTGATGGTACCTTTTTCCAAATCGGCATTCTCAAGACCTTCAAATGTTGCAGAAGGGAAAACTGAGTGGCTGTGGCCAAAAGTTATCGCATCAATGCCTTCAACAAGCGATAGCGCATAAGTGGCATTTTCGTCGTTGACATCAGTAGGATTAGACGGGGTACCGACACCTGAGTGTGGAATCGCGACAATCACATCTGCGCCTTCCGCTTTCATTAATGGAACAAATTTTTCAGCGGCTTCAACTATTCCCATCACTGACACTTTGCCAGATAAGTTTTGTTTATCCCAAAGAACGATTTGAGGGGGCACAAAGCCAATATAGCCGATCTTAACGATTTGTTGATCGCCATTACTATCGATAACTGTTTTTTCTTCGATGATATACGGGGTGAATAAGTTGTCACCTTTTGATTTACCTTCCCAGCAATCCGCTTCACACAATACGTTAGCGTTAATGTATGGGAAGTTAGCACCAGCAAGCGCCTCTTCTAAGAAATCCAGTCCATAGTTAAACTCATGATTACCTAAGTTACCCACTGAGTATCCTAGCGTATTCATCGCTTTATATGCAGGGTGAGTACCACCAATGGTATGATCTCGTTTAAAGTTATCGGCGACGAAATCGCCCATAGGGCTACCTTGCAATAAGTCTCCGTTATCCACTAATACGAAGTTGCTTACCTCTGCACCTTGTTGCTTAATTAAGCTGGCTGTTCTTGCAAGACCGATAGTTGGATCGTACTTAGTTTTGTAATAGTCATAATCCATGATATTGGCGTGTAGATCAGATGTTTCTAAAATACGCAGATCAACTTGAATTCCACTATTATTTTTATCATCATCTGAACCACATGCGGTTAGACCCAGTGTAGATGCGATAACAACTGCTAAAACTTTTTTGTTTAACATATCCATTCTCTTATATTTGTTTAGACCCCAAGAAGGCATTAAGCACTTCTTAAACTGTTAATAGGTTTATTTTTGGCATAACTCTCTATTAACGGACGCGATTATAGCGACTATTTGTGTAACTTTTGCGATCAATAGATGAATTTCAGTGTATCAATTTGTGACGTAGCTCAACATTTGCTTATCGGTTTTTTATTAATCAATACAGATGTTTGTTGTTGCGTTGGTGTTGGTTTTTGGTGTTACGCTTGTAGCGGGGGGCCGCTATTAAAATTAAGTCGCAAGGGATGGGAACATACTGGCAGTTGCCGATATCAATTAATAATATGTTAATAGCCAAAAAATAAAATTCATCAATGATTTTGCATCAAAGTCTCAAGTGTGGGCATAAAAAATCCGAGACCTTAGACTGGACTCGGATTTTTAGGTTTTGATAACGACAAAAACAGTTGTTCAAAATAAGTTATCGTCAGCTTTATTACAGTTAACGCCTTTTAATATCAAGGCCTCTTTTTGCTGTTAACTCATCCAAGGCAGCACCTTTCGTGAGAAACGATCAGCTTGACCCAAACGGATTGCTGATTGATAACGCATTCTATAAAGGGCCTGATAACACAGAGGCACTAGATACAGACTGGTCACGGTTGAAAACGTCAGACCACCAATAATGGCAATCGCCATCGGTGAGTATGATGGACCGCCGCCACCCAGTTGTGCATCTCCCATTGCTAAAGGAACCAAGCCCAATACCGTGGTACCTACTGTCATCAGCACAGGACGTAAGCGGGTATGACATACTTGGCTGATGGCTTCAGAGAGTTTATCTAACTCTGGATTAAGCTGGTTAATCTGATCGACCAATACAATGCCGTTGTTGACCACAATCCCCATCAAAATCAATATACCGATCATGGCCATAATGGACATCGGCGTCCCCGTAAACAGTAATGCCCAAAATACGCCAGTAATCGAAAACAAGATTGAGGTGATAATGGCTGTGGGTAACAGTAAGGATTCAAACAGAGCTGCCATCACAATATAGATCATCGCGATAGCTAGAATCATATTGGTTGCCATTACTGCTTCATCTTCATCTTGCTTTTGAAAACCGCCTCGCAGTGAGTATCCATAACCCGCTGGGAAGTTTATGGCTTCCATGACTTGGGTAATTTTTTCTTGAGCCTCTTCGGTGGTCATGTCATCCAAGTTAGCGCCAATAGACAATGCTGTTTGTCTGTCATAATGGCGAATGGTGTCGAATCGCGGCAAAATTTCAATGATAGCTAGGCTATCTAACGTATAAACGCGGCTATCGATACGAATAATCGGTAGCTGTTTAAGTTTTTCAAGTGATAAACGCCACTGTTGTTCATAAGCCATCTCAATACGTAGCTCGCCGTTGGGATCATGGCGGAATGAACGTAACTGAGTTCCGCGCAATGCCATTGAGATACTCGATGCCACTTCATTTAATTTAAGATCAAGTCTCGCGGCCATTTCACGATCAATTCTAATCACCACTTCTTGTTGAGCACCGCTCAGTTCTGAACGCACATCGGTTAAGCCTTCAATAGCACTCAGTAGCGGAATGACTTGTTCGCTGATGTGGATTAGCTCAGTGGTAGAGCGACCTGTCAGTGAAACCCTAATGCCGTTATTCTCTCCACCCCAACCAAATTGTGGTTTTGCGATAGAAAATTTTGGAAACCCTTCGCGAATGGTTTTTTTAAGGGCTTTCATATCCACTTCAATATCTTCTTTTAGCAACAAAGTCGATTGGCCTCTATCTGCTGCAAAGTAGCTATACACTGAGTCGATATGGAACTTGTCTTGGTTGGCGTAAAGGTAATCCTCCATTTTATTAATCATGGCTTCGGTAACATCTAAACTATGACGTCCTTCAACTTGATAGTTAATATAGAGTCGATTATTACCTTCACCATCGGATTGATCCTGCTGCACCATTGACAGTGGTAACGCTGTCGACGCGAGTAGTAATAACGCTATCACTCCTGATAGACGTGGTCTCGCCAATATCCAGTTAAGACTTTTAAGGTAGCGTTGTTGTAATTTACTCTCATGTACTTTTTCAGGTAGGTCAAACTCCATTTTACTGAGCATCAATGGCAACAGGGTTTTGGCGACCAAAAGTGATGCCGCTAGCGAAATGCAGATAGCGATGGCGACGTGTTCAAGAAAAATCGTTAACTCGACTTTAACGCCGAAGATATTGGGTAGAAATACAATGGCGGTGGTTAAGGTACCGGCTAGCACTGCTAGTGACACCTTATCGACACCGTTGAGTACCGAACTGTTGTCGTTTTTTGATGGTTGTTGTGAAGCGCCTTTTGCCATCTTTTGCAGCTGTTTTTCTTGTAATACACTTTCGGTGACCACAACGGCGTTATCAATTAACATACCGACGGCGAGCAGTAGTCCCATCATCGAAAGGATATTTAAACTGTATCCCAGTAAATACATTGCGGCGAGCGTCATACAAATAGCGATAGGTACCGATGACACAATGACCAAGGTCATTTTTAGGTTACGTATAAACAGATACAGCACCACAAAAGAGAGCAGGGCGCCAATCAAGCCTGCGGTTAATAAATCCTTCAGCGATGATGTTACGCCATACGCTTGATCTTCCATTACAAAGAGTTTAATCCCTTGAAATTGCTGATCTTGCTTAGCTCTTTCGATGACTTTCATTACGCGAGCCGATACGTCGACTAAGTTAGCTCCCGATTCTTTGAAAACATCCAAACCGACAGCATAATTTTGATCTAAATGACGACCATCTAAACGCTCAGGCAAGGCAAACTTCACCGATGCGATATCGCCTAACGTGATCCCAGGGGTAAGCACTAGCGAGTTTATCTCATCGAGATTCCTAAACTCCCCTTTAGGAGATACTTGATAAACACGTGAATCGGTTTTTAACACACCTGCGCTTATCACAAAGTTTTCTTGCTGCATGCGACGAGTGAGGTCTTTGATAGAGATGTTGCTCGCGGCAAGTTTGTCTGCGTTAATGCGAATTTCTATCTGCTTTTGCTCGACGCCATACAAGGTCACTTGAGACACGCCTTCAACGCGCTCCAGTGGTCTCTTTAGTTGTTTATCGAGCAAATCAAATGCACCAGACAGTTCTCGGTCACTGGATATGCGTAAATTGAGTACGGGCATATCGGCGGTACTGAATTGCCTGATAAAAACACGTTCGACATCTTTTGGCAGCAAGTGACGCACAGAGTCGACTTTCTCTCTCGCTTCTAAGCTTTTAGTGGCAACGTTTTCTCCCCACTTCATTCTGAGCTCTATTTCAGCGCCGTTTTGCGAAGAGCTAGAGCGAAGCTCTTCTATGCCCCCCATGGTGGCAAGCGTTTCTTCCAAGATACTGGTGATGTCTCGTTCGACTTCAGACGGCGTTGACCCCTTGTAGGGGACTTCAACGATGACCTGAGGAATGTCGATTCCAGGAAACATCTCTAGCGGTAATAATCTGCTAGAGGCGAGGCCGAAGAGTAAAATAGCGACAAAGAACATGGCTGTTGTTACCGGCCTTGCAATGGCTAAGCGTGTGATACTCATGCCTGGCCTCCTTCTGTTATCATCGAATCATTACTTTGTGGCTCTGTCGTTTCTTGAGCATAATCCTTGCGGTCAAAAAGTGCATAAAGAGCGGGGATGACAACCAGCGTCAACAGTGTTGATAGCGATAGACCAAATATTACCGTAATCGCCATTGGCGCGCGCACTTCGCTGCCATCACCTAAGCCCAAGGCCATGGGTGATAATCCGAGAGCGGTTGTCATGGTGGTCATGATAATTGGACGTAAGCGTGACTCTGCTGCGTTTGTTATTGCAGTCAGTTTATCTTGCCCTGATCGGCGTAATTGATTAATTCTGTCAACCAGAACAATAGCGTTGTTGACCACAATACCGGCAAGCATAATTAAGCCAATAAACACCACCACGCTCAAGTGAGTTTGAGTGATATAAAGCCCCAAAATACTGCCGCCTACTGCCATTGGCACTGCGATAAGAATGAGTAAAGGGTGCAATAGCGATTCAAACTGACTTGCCATGACCAAGTACACCAAGAACACCGCTAACACTAATGCAACTTGTAACGACTGGAATGAATGTTCCATCTCTTCATTTTGACCGCCAAAACGCGCCTGAATCGAGGTGGGTAGTGTTTGATTGGCAAGAATTTCTCGAGCTGTTAACACCGCATCATTAAGGTCGCCATAAGCTAAGTTGGCCGACACGATAGCCACGCGTTGTTGGCTCACTCTATTGATAGCCGAAGGGCCAAGCTTGAGAGTGACATCAGCAACGGCACTCAGCGAAATTGGGCGGCTACTGTTTGGATTGATGATCATTGAGTCGATATCACTAATTTGATTACGTTCATCAAGTTCGCTGCGAACCAAGATATCAATCTTACGATCGCGCACCGTATACTGACTGGCAACCGTACCGCCAATGCGTTGAGCAATACGGTTTGCGACAGAGGGGGCATCCATCCCCAAGGCTGCAAGACGCTGATGATCAAATCGAATACTTAACTCTGGCTGGCCATCTCGCAAGCTGGTATTGATATCGGCAAATCGGTCCGATTCAGACAAGGCTTCAACTAAGGTATCAGCCGTGGTTTTCAGTTGGGCAAGATCGTAACCTACCAGTTCAATTTCAAGTGGAGTCTTGAAACTAAACAGCTCAGGATGTTGGATCTTGGCTTCAAGCTCTGGGATCCGCATTGCGACGGCACGTAATTTTTGCGTGACTGCGTCAAAAGCATCATGATCGGCCAGTACAACCTGTAAACGTCCCCAGTTTTCTCCACCGCGTGAAGTATCGGAGGTCATTAAACCGCCACTGCCCGCTTGGCTGTACGCATGCTTTACATCAGCTCTATCCTTAATAGAAAGTGCTAGCGTGCGCAGTACTTTGTCTGTTTCAGACACTTCGGTCCCTGGTGGCAGTAATACTTCAACGTAGAACTCGCCTTGATTCATCGGTGGAATGAGCTCCATTCCTAAGCTTGGTACCAGCAACGCAGAGCCTGCCGTAATACCGATAGCAATAGACAAGGTGAGCACTTTAAATCTTAAGGCCGCTGCCAACAGGCGATGGTAGCCAGCTTCGAGCAAACTATAAACCCAGTTAAACGCGCTACTCAATGGGCGCATAACGAGTCCTACCACCCAAGAGACAGTGCGGCCTACAATTAATGTCAGCGTCAATAGTGCGCTGGGTATGTAGTTGAATAGCAGTATGAAAGGGAATGAAAAGACCGTTGCGCTGTAGTGCTTAAATTTTCCAAACTTGGTGTCTGGTTTGATTTTTTCAGACTTTGTTAATAATGGTGGTAGGGCTTTAAAGCCTTCACGTGAGGCTAACATCGGGATGGTGGTGAGTGCCACTAACAGCGATGCCAGTAGCGCAAATGCCACGGTAAGTGCTTGGTCTGAAAATAACGCACCAGCCACACCATCAACAAAGACCAAAGGAACAAATACGGCGAGCGTGGTTAATGTTGAAGCAAAGATAGCACCTGAAACCTCTTTA
Source organism: Shewanella sp. Choline-02u-19 (assembly GCF_002836205.1). NCBI lineage: Bacteria > Pseudomonadati > Pseudomonadota > Gammaproteobacteria > Alteromonadales > Shewanellaceae > Shewanella > Shewanella sp. Choline-02u-19. Next base: position 1,802,771 of record NZ_PJBE01000013.1, on the reverse strand, counting down.
GTCCCAGTGACAGCGGCTTCGAGTTTACTCATGCCCAGTGATTTACAGCGGTCTATATTTTCCAGCACCACAATAGCGTTATCGACAAGCAAGCCCACGGCCAATGCGATTCCGCCAAGAGACATGATATTGAGGCTGATACCCGCAAAATACATCATGTTAAAGGTAGCAATAACCGAGAAGGGGATTGAGATTGAAATAATAAGCGTTGGAATAATATCTCTTAAAAATAGATAGATAACCAACATAGACAATAGACTACCGATGAGCGCAGCCGATGTGACTTCATTGACGGCACTTTCAATAAATTCTGATTGATCGTAAATGACTTTTAATTCAGCCTTGGGGCTGTTTTTGTTGAGTTTTTCGAGTTCGCTAGTGACCTTACGTGCGACAGCCACAGTATTGGCATCACCCTCTTTGTAAATGGCTAACTCAATAGACTCTCTATCGCCAATACGGGTGATATCGTTACGCTCTTTATATGAGTCAACAATATCGGCAACTTCAAACAATCTCACTAACGTTTGTTCATCACGATAGATAACAATTTGTCCGAGCTCATCCAATGAGTTGAATTGGTTTAAGGTTCTGACTAAATACTCTTTGTCGCCTTGAATCACCTTACCAGCGGAGAGGTTAATATTTTCTTCAGCGATACGAGCACGAATAAGGTCGGCGCTGAGGTTAAGTTGAGTGAGCTTTTGTTGATTAAGCAGTATATGAACTTCCTGCTGTAGTCCTCCTGAAAGACGCACCGCAGCGACGCCAGATAATGACTCAAGTTGACGTTTCAACTCCTCTTCAGCATAGGTACGCATCTGCTTTAAATCACTTTCGCTCGCAGATTTAGCCACATCAGAACTGGTACTTGGAACCGATAATGCGAGACGGACAATGGGATCTAAATTGGGATTAAACCGCAGTAATAACGGCTTTTTAACATCTAATGGCAATTCAATAGTATCGAGTTTTTCTCGTACATCGAGGCTGGCCATATCCATGTCAGTACCCCATTCAAACTCAAGTACTACATCTGACATACCAGAACGAGAAATAGAGTTGATTTTTCGTAAGCCTTTCACAATACCTGCGGCTTCTTCAATAGGTTTTGATACTAGTTGTTCTACTTCAACGGGCGCAGCACCCACATATTGCGTGCGTATGGTAATGGTTGGATAGCTTAAGTCAGGCAGTAGTTTCACTGCTAAGCGTGAAAATCCAACCATGCCGAAAAGAATGACGGCAAACATAAACATCCACACGGTAACCGGTCGGTTTACCGAGGTTTTTATTATTGACATAGCGCTTACTCCCGGTCTACTTAGCTGATGCAATATCTAAAGAGCTAATCACTTCAACGAGCGATTGGTCTTTTAGATTTTGATGACCACGAATAACGATTTGCTCACCAGGTTCGATACCAGCAACGACTTCTACTGTATCTGCTTCGCGATAACCGAGTGTTACTGTACGGCGATTAGCGCTTGTTCCGTCAATCACATAAAGGGCAAATTCATTGTCTTGATTTACAAGCGCGTTATACGGAACGGTTATTACGTCATTATGAGTGTCGTATCTAAGCTCTACGCGGGTAAACATACCAGCTTTTAAGGTTGCCTTTTGGTTTGGCACTGAAAGCGTAACTTTGAATGTACCGCTTTGAGCATCAACAATAGGGCTTATCCGCAACACTGTCGCGTGAGTGGTATCTTGAGTATGTTTATTGGCAAAAATCTGTGCATCTTGTCCTAAGCGGAGGTGTTGCAGCTGCTGCTCTGGGAGGTGGACAATGCCGTACAGCTCATCTTGGTTAACGATATAAAACAGTTCGTCGAACTCTTTAGCCATATTGCCTGATTTAACAAATCGCGTCGCGACCACGCCTTCAATGGGTGAGCGGATCATGCTTTCTTGTACGTACAATGCGGCCAAATCACGTTTAGCCATGGCAGCTTGTAGGTTATATTCGAGTTTAGCCATAGAGTCGGCACTAAAAAATTGCTTGTTGTTGATTTTTTTGAGGCGATTCAGCTCTTGTTGAATAATCTCGACTTCAGCTTGTGAGCGGTCTAAATCAAATTTCTGTCTTTTTGAATCGATAATCGCCAACAGCTGGCCTTTAGCGACGCGATCACCTTCTTCAACATTGATTGACTGGATAAGTCCGGCAACGCGGGTAACAACTTTAGCTTCTTCTGGTGCTTCAAGGGTCGCGGTAGTGCTATAAAATGACGACACATCCCCTTGGATCACTGTGGTTGTCTCTACAGGGACGGCATATTTCTCTTCTTCTTTAACCTCTTCTTCTGCGCCACAAGCACTAAGCAGTGCAGCAAGTAGTATTGGGAGAATGATTTTTTTGTTTTTGAATGCTTCCATGTCTTTAAACCCATTTAAGTTATTTCATTAGGCTTTACTAAGCATTATGTGTGCCAAAGTTTAATTGAGTTTAGATACAATAGCTTAGGTTGTGCACGTGAATGTTTGTTGGTTATTTTGATGGGTGATGTAGCGAAAAGGTTCAATTGTTGCGGTTTTTAACAATGTAAGCGGAAGCTCACTTTAGTAGAGAGAGTGCGATGACCTCTAGGGTATTGAGGTCAATTACTTTTGCGCTAAAGTTTGTTCGTTGACGATTGGACTTGTGAATCTATCAATCTGTGGCTTTCTCTTAATAAGTCAAGGTCGTGGCGCTTCGCCCATTCTGTTGTAATAGAGCAGAGTCAAGGGAGAAAGCGCTTGTACCCGCTCTTGGTTTCATAAAATTCAATTGTGGTGGTTATCGATTATTGGATTTTGTAAGTAGCCCAGAATTTGATTCAAGACTTGAACTCATAGAGGTGGAAAGTGTAGTTCATTCCTTTCCATAAGTGGGTTAGGGCAGCCCTGTAACGCCTTTTGTCCAAAATGCGTTAACAAAATTCTGTCCAGAACTAAGTGAAGAAGGGTTCAAACGTTATTGTTTACCTATGCTCATGAGGGTGAACATTTTTACACCCAAGCCATTGTCATTGACTCCATAACTGAAATTTTACTGATGGAAAGCATTGAAGGCCATTTTTATAAAGAGCTGTTATCTAGTGGTATTGATCTCTTGCTGTTAGAATCTCACATTATTGATTTTATAATGTGGCAGTTCATTGAACATAATGAGACCGTTATCGGTATCAATGTTTCAAACTCAATCGCTGAATTCATTTACTTTTATTACTGAAAATCAGTGCTGCGACACTTAACAAACGCATCTAATGTACGTCAAACGCTAATTTTCCCGCCAATTTTAGCCAAGCATTATTTGCCTGTTACGTGGGCGTTGCTATGATCATTATGTCTATTGAATTACTGGAAACACCAAGCTGGAGAACAACTTACTATGTCTGAAAGATTACGAGTGAAACAGGCATCGCCTTTACTCTCTTTCCTCACCACAGAGCTAAAAGGCTGGAGTCGCAGCAAAATAAAACAACGGCTGACAACAGGATGCATCATCGTCAACGGTCAGCCTATCATGCGCCATGATCATGAGATCAACGTCGGCGATGACGTGGAAGTTCGGGCAACGGGGAAGAACGTGCAACTTAAAGTCTCCCGGCTTGAAATCTTGTATTCGGATAACGATCTTATCGTCATCAACAAACCTGCTGGCTTGTTGTCAGTGGCAACAGCCAATGAAAACAAAGACCATGCGCTTGCCATTCTTCGCAAGCAGCTCACGCGTCCTAAGCGTACTGTTAATCTTTGGCCTGTACATAGGCTTGACCGTGATACATCGGGTGTTTTGATGTTTGCAACTTCTCGCGAGATGCGCGAAGCCGTTATGGATGGTTGGGCTGAGGCTGAAAAAACCTACCTTGCGGTGGTTGAGGGTTGCCCTAATCCGAGTCAAGGCACCATTGACCAGCCCTTGAGAATAGATCCTGAGAAGTATCAAATGATAGTTGGTCCACATCCAGAAGCTAAAAAAGCCATCACGCATTTTAACACCCTGCGAACAGTGGGGGAGCGGTCATTGCTTGAAGTTCAACTGGAGACGGGTCGACAACATCAAATTCGTGCCCATATGGCTTGGCTAGGGCATCCGCTGATTGGCGATCCCCGTTATGGAACTGAAGGCCCGCGCATGGGTTTGCATGCGTTGCGCCTGAGTATTACGCGACCAAAGACTGGCAAGCGACTTACTTTTGAGACACCGGCACCGGATGACTTTCTTAATTTGCTCCGATAACAGCAAATTGACTTACCATGCTAGCCAATAATGTTTGACGCAGGTAATAAAAAAGGCACTCAATGAGTGCCTTTTTTAGTTTAGCAATGAGCTTGCTTACTAACCGCGTTTGTCTTTAGCAACAAAACTACGTTCAGCATCACCGGTATAAAGCTGGCGAGGACGACTGATCTTGTGACCAGGCTGATCTAGCATCTCTTTCCAATGTGCAATCCAACCAGCTGTACGCGCTAGGGCGAATCATAACGGGGTGAACGTGCTTTGTTAGCCAATAAAAAAGGCACTCAATGAGTGCCTTTTAGGGTTCGTTAACGAACTCGCTTACTAATCGCGTTTGTCTTTTGCAACAAAGCTACGCTCAGCATCACCAGTGTATAGCTGGCGAGGACGACTGATCTTGTGACCAGGCTGATCTAGCATCTCTTTCCAATGTGCAATCCAACCGACTGTGCGCGCTAATGCGAATAGTACGGTGAACATGCTTGTTGGAATACCAATAGCCTTCATGATGATCCCTGAGTAGAAATCAACGTTCGGGTACAGCTTCTTAGACACGAAATACTCGTCTTCTAAAGCAATACGTTCAAGTTCCATTGCAACATCTAACAATGGATCATTGACGTTGAGTTCGGCAAGCACTTCATGACATGTTTCGCGCATAACTTTTGCACGAGGGTCGAAGTTCTTGTAAACACGGTGACCAAAGCCCATTAGACGGAAAGGATCTTCTTTGTCCTTAGCACGTGCAATAAACTCTGGGATACGGTCAACACTACCGATCTCTTCAAGCATGTTTAAGCAAGCTTCGTTTGCACCACCGTGAGCAGGTCCCCAAAGAGACGCAATACCCGCAGCAATACACGCAAATGGGTTAGCCCCAGATGAACCGGCTAAACGAACGGTTGAAGTCGATGCATTTTGCTCATGATCCGCATGTAGTATGAAGATACGATCCATAGCACGTTCAACGATTGGATTAACCTTGTACTCTTCACATGGCACTGCAAACATCATGCTTAGGAAGTTACCAGCGTAGCTTAAATCGTTACGTGGATAGACAAAAGGCTGACCAATAGAGTACTTGTAGCACATCGCTGCGATTGTTGGCATTTTTGACACCAAGCGGTAAGCAGCAATTTCGCGATGGCGCTCGTCATTCACATCCAAAGAATCTTGGTAGAATGCAGAAAGGGCGCCAGTAACGCCACACAACATTGCCATTGGGTGAGCATCACGTCTGAAACCTCTAAAGAAGCTCGCAAGTTGCTCGTTAACCATGGTGTGGTTTTTAACCGTGTGTACGAATGTATCGTACTGTGCTTTATTCGGAAGCTCTCCGTAAAGCAGCAAATAGCATAAATCTAGATAATCAGAATCTATTGCCAACTCGCCAATTGGGTATCCGCGATGAAGCAGGATCCCTTGGTCGCCGTCGATGTAAGTAATAGCTGATTCGCAGGAAGCTGTAGCGAGAAATCCTGGATCGAAGGTAAAGTGACCTGTGCTACCTAGCTTACTGATGTCTATTACATCAAATCCTGCCGTTCCTTTCTTGATCGGCAAATCGATTGATTCGTTCCCTGGTAGTTCCAACTTGGCTATATTATCAGCCATACCCCATTCTCCTTACTTCATTCTTATTGAGTGCGGCTTATCAAACCCCAATACTTTACAGTGAATCTAGATCACATTTCAATTTAAATAAGCGTTTAAATTTGTTAGACCATGGTCTTAATTAGCAATAACCACCTGTTGCAACAGGGGCTTGGCAGATTTTTTTACCAAAAAAACAAAATTTGCATAATGTGATGTTTGTATTTGACATTTCACCCACGTATACTTGCTGCGGCTCAGATGAGCTGCATACATTGACGAATAGTTACCACATTTATACAACCTTAATTAGTGGTCGCTAAACTGTTAAATGTTTGTTTCAAGTTTTCTTTTGCAAAGGGCTTAAACTGTGACCTAGTTCACGGATGGGGATCTGAGTAAAAGCGGTTCGTATAACAAAAATTAGCTCAATTGAGCAGAGTGAGCAGAACGTGAAAAAGCAAAGACCTGTCCATTTAGATCTGCAGACTATACAGTTCCCAGCAACGGCGATCGCGTCCATCCTACACCGTGTATCGGGCGTTATTATGTTGTTTGCTGTCGGTATTCTTATTTGGTTGCTTAATGAATCATTAGCATCCGCTGAAAGTTTTGCTGGCGTCCAATCTCTTTTTGATAACTTTATCGTCAAGTTTATCGTTTGGGGAATTCTTACCGCGTTGGGTTATCACTTGATAGTGGGTTTACGCCACTTAGTGATGGATGCCGGCTACTGGGAAGAACTTTCTTCAGGATTAACTTCAGCTAAAGTCGCTATGGCGTTATCAGTAGTGTTTTCTATCATCGCGGGGATTTGGGTATGGTAACTAATGCAGCAAGTCTTGGTCGCAGTGGTGTCCATGACTTTATTCTTATACGTGCAAGTGCAGTAATTCTAGCCTGTTACACCATCTTTATGGTTGGTTTTATCGCATGTAGCTCTCCATTGACTTACGATGCATGGCACGGTTTATTCAGTGCTCTGCCGATGAAAGTCTTCACACTTCTCGCACTGGTTGCGATTCTAGTCCATGCATGGATTGGTGTTTGGCAGGTACTTACCGATTACGTTAAGTGTGTGTCATTACGTGGTGTGCTTCAGTTTGTTTTTGTCGTAGCAGCCTTTTCTTATATGGCCGCAGGCATTTTGATTGTGTGGGGTGTTTAATTGAGTATTCCAGTTCGCGAATTTGACGTGGTTGTTATCGGCGCTGGTGGCGCGGGTATGCGCGCGGCATTGCAGATTTCAAAAGAAGGTAAGAGCTGCGCGCTGTTATCTAAAGTTTTTCCTACTCGTTCTCACACCGTATCTGCACAGGGTGGCATTACTGTCGCACTGGGTAATGCGCACGAAGATCACTGGGAACAGCACATGTACGATACCGTGAAAGGTTCCGATTTTATCGGTGACCAAGAAGCGATTGAATTTATGTGTAAAACCGGTCCTGAAGCCGTTATCGAATTAGAGCAGATGGGTCTACCATTCTCTCGTTTTGAAGACGGTACTATTTACCAACGTCCGTTCGGTGGCCAATCAAAGAACTTTGGTGGCGAACAGGCAGCGCGTACTGCTGCAGCAGCTGACCGAACAGGTCACGCTCTACTTCATTGTTTATACCAGCAAAACGTTAAGCATAAGACTCAAGTATTCTCAGAGTGGTACGCGCTAGATTTAGTTAAAAACGACGACGGTGTCATTGTCGGTTGTACAGCAATCGAAATTGAAACTGGCGAAATCGTTTATTTCAAAGCTAAGGCAACAATTTTAGCGACAGGTGGCGCAGGGCGTATTTACGCATCGACTACTAATGCACACATCAACACCGGTGACGGCGTTGGTATGGCGATCCGTGCCGGCGTTCAAATGCAAGACATGGAAATGTGGCAGTTCCACCCAACGGGTATCGCTGGCGCAGGTGTTCTTGTAACAGAGGGTTGTCGTGGTGAAGGTGGATACCTGCTAAACAAAGACGGCGAACGTTTCATGGAACGTTATGCCCCTAACGCGAAAGATTTGGCTTCTCGTGACGTGGTAGCACGTTCGATGATGACTGAAATTCGTGAAGGTCGTGGTCTTGACGGTCCATTAGGACCGCACTGTTTACTTAAGCTTGATCATTTGGGTAAAGAAACGCTTGAAGCGCGTCTTCCTGGTGTATGTGAATTGTCTCGCACATTCGCGCACATCGATCCAGCTGATGGTCCAATTCCAGTATTACCGACTTGTCACTATATGATGGGTGGATTACCTGCCAAAGTGAGCGGTCAAGTGTTACGCCAAAATGCTGATGGCAGCGAAGAAGATATAGTGGGTCTATTTGCCGTTGGTGAGATTGCGTGTGTATCAGTACACGGCGCTAACCGTTTAGGCGGTAACTCGCTGCTTGATTTGGTGGTCTTTGGCCGTGCAGCAGGTCAGCACTTAGGTAAAGCGCTTGATGCTACACCTAACCCTAAAGATGCCACTGAAGCCGATATTGACGCTTCTCTAGCACGCTTAAATCGTTGGGAAAGTAACAAAGATGGTGAAGAGCCTGAGGCTATCCGTAAAGATCTTCAACTTTGTATGCAGCTTAACTTCTCAGTATTCAGAAGTGGTGACGCAATGGCTGAAGGCCTTGAAGAACTGAAGACTATTCGAACACGTCTAGCAAACGCTAAGCTCTCTGATAATTCATCTGAGTTTAATACTCAGCGAATCGAGTGCTTAGAGCTTGATAACTTGATGGCGACAGCGATTGCGACAGCTACGGCAGCTAACTTCCGTACTGAAAGTCGCGGCGCACATTCTCGTGAAGATTATCTAGAACGTGATGATGAAAACTGGTTATGCCACAGTGTTTATGACCCGATTACCGAGCTTATGACTAAGCGTGATGTGAACATGGAGCCTAAGCTTCGTGATGCGTTCCCGCCTGTTAAGCGCACCTACTAGGAGAAGCCCCGATGAAATTGGAATTTGCAGTTTATCGCTACAATCCTGATGTAGACACTAAGCCTTACATGAAGGATTACAGCTTAGAAGTGGACGAAGGTACTGATATGATGGTACTGGATGCACTGATAAAGCTAAAAGAGTTAGATTCAACATTGTCATTTAGACGCTCATGCCGTGAAGGTGTGTGTGGTAGTGATGGTGTTAACATGAACGGTAAAAACGGTCTAGCGTGTATCACGCCTGTTTCTACCTTCAAAAATAAGAAGATTGAGATCCGCCCACTACCTGGTATGCCTGTAGTGCGTGACTTAATTGTAGACTTAACACAGTTCTACACCCAGTACGAAAAGATAAAGCCTTACTTGATTAACGATGAGAAAACGCCTGCGCGTGAACATCTGCAATCACCAGAAGAGCGTGCACATTTAGATGGGCTCTATGAGTGCATCATGTGTGCATGTTGTTCTACAGCTTGTCCTTCGTTCTGGTGGAACCCTGATAAGTTCATCGGTCCGAGTGGTTTGCTTCATGCCTATCGCTTCTTGATCGACAGCCGCGATACTGCGACTGAAGAGCGTTTATCAGAGCTTGATGATGCGTACAGTGTATTCCGCTGTCACGGTATTATGAACTGTGTTGATGTTTGTCCTAAAGGGCTTAACCCGACAAAAGCAATTGGACACATTAAGTCTATGCTTCTGAAGAGAGCTGTTTAGATGCAAATTAAAGAGCCGATATTGATATAGCTCTATGAGAGTCACTTTCATTTAGGAGAGTGACTCTTTTTGTCATGGAAGACAAAAATAGTAAATCTGGAACTCTAGGGGCTACAGAGATTGCAGAATCCTTGCTTAGAACAAGATTCTGTATTTATGACTTTGGCTAAGCACGTGTATACAGTTTGAAAGGAATAGAAATGCACCAAGGCATCATGAAAGCCTGGCTTGAATCGTCTCATCTTAATGGCGCGAATTTGACCTATGTAGAAGAGATGTATGAAGCCTATCAAGAAGATCCGCAGTCAGTAATTGAAGACTGGCGTGTCGTGTTTGATAACCTCCCTCTAGTGAATGGTACATCTAGTGACGTGCCTGAAGCTGCCCACTCTAAAGTACGCGACTATTTTCGTAGTCTTGCATTAGATGGACGTCAGAAAGGTTCACCTAAGGTGACCGATCACGAAGTCGATGCAAAACAAGTTAAAGTCCTACAGATGATTAACGCGCACCGTTTTCGTGGTCATCAGAACGCGAATTTGGACCCGTTAGACATTTGGAAACGCGATAAAGTTTCTGAATTAGACCCGGTTTTCCACGGTCTAGACAGCGATGATATGCAGCGTGAATTCAATACCGGTTCGTTTGCTCATGGTGGTGATACCATGAAGCTAGTCGATCTTGTTAAAGCGTTAAAAGCCACTTATTGTGGTTCGATTGGCGCAGAATACATGCATATCACTGATACGGACGAGAAACGCTGGATCCAGCAACGTCTCGAACCGTCTCTCGGTGCCGCAAAATATTCTAAAGCCGATAAAACTCGCATTCTTGAAGGACTTAACGCAGCCGAAGGTATCGAAAAATACCTTGGAGCTAAGTTCCCAGGTGCAAAACGTTTCTCACTCGAAGGTGGTGATGCGCTTGTTCCTATGATGCGCGAAATACTTTATCGTGCGGGTGATGCAGGTACCAAAGAAGTGGTCATCGGCATGGCTCACCGTGGTCGTTTAAATCTACTCGTCAATGTGCTTGGTAAAAAACCATCAGAGTTGTTTGATGAATTTGCCGGTAAGCATAGCGATGAACTTAACGGCTCGGGTGATGTTAAGTATCACCAAGGTTTTTCCTCAGATTTTGAAACACCCGGTGGCAATGTCCATCTTGCACTCGCCTTTAACCCATCTCACTTAGAGATCGTAAATCCAGTGGTTATTGGTTCAGTACGTGCTCGTTTAGACCGACGTGAATGTGACAGCGGCCTGCAAGTGATGCCAATCACCATCCATGGTGATTCTGCTATTACGGGTCAGGGCATTGTTCAAGAAACCTTTAATATGTCGCAAACTCGCGGCTTTAAAGTAGGCGGTTCAATCCGTATCGTTGTCAACAACCAAGTCGGTTTTACCACAAACTTGATGGAAGATGTTCGTTCAACAGAATACTGTACTGATATTGCCAAGATGGTACAGGCGCCTATTTTTCACGTTAATGCTGATGACCCTGAAGCGGTCGCTTTTGTTTCTCAACTTGCTGTTGATTACCGAAATGAATTTAAGCGTGATGTGGTGATTGATTTGGTTTGTTATCGTCGTCATGGCCATAACGAAGCGGATGAGCCGAGTGCGACTCAGCCATTGATGTACGCCAAAATCAAAAAACATCCTACACCAAGAAAAATCTACGCCGACAAGCTCATTGCTGAAAATGCAATCGGCAGCGACGAAGTGACCTCGATGGTGAACGCTTATCGTGATGCATTAGATGAAGGCGATTGTGTGGTTAAAGAGTGGCGTCCTATGACGTTACATTCTGTCGACTGGACACCCTATATCGGCGCTGAGTGGAATGATGATTATCCTGCGCAAATGTCAATGGATCGCATTAAGAACCTCGCCGATAAAATCAGTTATGTGCCAGAAAGCCACAAGTTGCAATCTCGAGTAGCAAAAATCTACAAAGACCGTCTATCGATGGCTGCTGGCGAAAAGCTTCTCGATTGGGGTTTTGCCGAGACGTTGGCATACGCATCCATTCTTGAAGATAAGAAGCGTATCCGCATTACAGGTCAAGATTCAGGCCGTGGAACATTCTTCCATCGTCATGCTGTATTGCATAATCAAAATGACGCAACGGCGTATATGCCATTGCGTAATATCGCTGACGATCAAGGCCCAATTGACCTTATTGATTCTGTCTTGTCTGAGGCATCAGTGCTTGCATTTGAGTATGGCTATGCAACGGCGGAACCTGGTGGACTGACACTGTGGGAAGCTCAGTTTGGTGATTTCGCTAACTGTGCACAGGTGGTGATTGACCAATTCTTGTCATCTGGTGAGCAAAAGTGGGGCCGTCTATGTGGCCTAACGATGTTGCTGCCACATGGTTATGAAGGTCAAGGCCCTGAGCATTCAAGTGCGCGTCTAGAACGCTTCTTACAGCTTTGTGCTAACCACAATATGCAAGTTTGTGTGCCATCAACGCCAGCGCAGGTTTATCACATGTTGCGCCGTCAAGTTGTACGTCCTATGCGTCGTCCACTTGTGGTTATGTCACCTAAATCACTGCTACGTCATCCATTAGCGGTTTCAAGCTTGGAAGAGTTAGCCGAAGGTACATTCCAAAATGTTATCGGTGAAATTGATGACTTAGAGCCGAGTAAAGTTGATCGCGTTGTGTTCTGTAGCGGTAAAGTTTACTTCGAACTGCTAGAACGTCGTCGTAAAGAAGGCAAAGATAACGTCGCACTTATTCGCGTGGAACAATTATATCCGTTCCCACATGAAGAAGCGGCAGCGATGATCGCTGATTATGCACACGTCAAAGATTTTGTTTGGTGCCAAGAAGAGCCGCAAAACCAAGGGGCTTGGTATTGCAGCCAACATCATTTCTGGAGCGTTGTACCTGCAGGAGCTCAGTTGAGCTACGCCGGTCGTGAAGCTTCAGCTGCGCCAGCATGTGGTTACCCTACGCTGCACGCTCAGCAACAAGAATCGTTAATTAGCAGTGCATTAAAACTGTAGTTATAGACATTATATAAAAAGGATCGTTATCCATGAGTATCGAAATTAAGGTACCCGTACTGCCAGAATCTGTTGCTGATGCAACTATTGCTACTTGGCATGTTCAAGCTGGTGAGCAAGTTTCTCGTGATCAAATCCTTGTTGATATTGAAACCGACAAAGTCGTACTTGAAGTTGTTGCACCTGAAGATGGTCAAATTGCTGAATTCCTTGCGGAAGAAGGCGAGACTGTTTTAGGCGAAGCTGTGATTGCTAAGTTCGTTGCTGGCGCAGTAGCGGGTCAAGAAGTGACTAAAGCTGAAGCTGAAGCGGCAACGCCTGCAGCTGAAGCTGAAGAGACAAGTGATGCTTTAAGCCCATCAGTTCGACGTTTAATTGCTGAGCATAATCTTAATGCAAGCGCAGTTAAAGGCACTGGCGTTGGTGGCCGTATTACTAAGGAAGATGTTGAAGCATTTGTTAAAAATGCTAAAGCAGCTCCTGCCCCTAGCGCACCAGCCGTTGTTGCAGCGCCGCTTGCTGAACGTAGTGAAAAGCGTGTACCGATGAGCCGTCTGCGTAAGACGATTGCTAATCGTCTACTTGAAGCTAAAAATTCTACTGCCATGCTAACGACGTTTAACGAAGTTAACATGAAGCCAATCATGAATATCCGTAAGCAATATCAAGAAGTTTTTGAGAAGCGCCACGGTATCCGTTTAGGTTTTATGTCTTTCTACGTGAAAGCCGTGACTGAAGCATTGAAGCGATTCCCAGAAGTTAACGCTTCTATTGATGGTGACGAAATTGTTTATCATAACTATTTCGACATCAGCATCGCCGTTTCGACCCCTCGTGGTCTAGTGACTCCAGTGCTGCGTGACACCGATAAGATGAGCCTTGCAGACATCGAGCGTAATGTTCGTGAACTTGCGCTTAAAGGCCGTGACGGTAAGTTAACTGTTGCTGACATGACCGGCGGTAACTTCACCATCACTAACGGTGGTGTATTTGGCTCGCTAATGTCGACTCCAATTTTGAACCTGCCACAAAGCGCGATTTTAGGCATGCATGCCATCAAAGATCGCCCTATGGCAGTTAATGGTCAGGTTGAAATCCTGCCTATGATGTACCTCGCACTTTCTTACGATCATCGTATCGTAGATGGTCGTGAGTCGGTTGGTTATTTGGTTGCTATTAAAGACTTCCTAGAAGACCCAACTCGTCTGCTACTTGACCTATAAATCAAGACAGACAATACCCTCGCTGCAGGTCCATTTGGGCCTGTTGAAAAATTGATTAGTAGTATAATGGATAGATCATCATGAATTTGCATGAGTATCAGGCAAAATCTTTATTTGCCGAATATGGTTTACCAGTGTCAGAAGGTTTTGCATGTGATACAGCTCAAGAAGCTGTAGAAGCTGCAGGACATATTGGCGGTGATATGTGGGTTGTTAAGTGTCAAGTACACGCAGGCGGCCGTGGTAAAGCAGGTGGCGTTAAAGTTACTGGCGATAAAGAAGAGATCAGAGCATTTGCTGAAAAGTGGTTAGGTAAGAACCTAGTAACTTATCAAACTGACGAGAAAGGCCAGCCGGTTGCTAAAATCTTAGTAGAAACCTGTACCGATATCGCAGAAGAATTATACCTAGGTGCTGTTGTAGACCGTGCAACACGACGCGTTGTGTTCATGGCTTCAACTGAAGGTGGTGTTGAAATTGAAACTGTGGCAGAAGAAACGCCAGAGTTGATCCATAAAGCTATCATCGACCCGATTACAGGTCCTCAACCATACCAAGCACGTGATCTTGGCTTCAAATTGGGTCTAAACCCAACACAAATGAAGCAGTTCACTAAAGTCTTTATGGGCTTGGCGAAAATGTTTGAAGATCATGATTTCGCATTACTCGAAATCAACCCACTTGTTATCACAAACGAAGGCAACATTCATTGTCTTGATGGCAAGATTGGTATCGACGGTAACGCTTTATTCCGTCAGCCTAAAATCCGTGATATGCACGATCCATCACAAGATGATGCTCGTGAAGCTCACGCTGCTAAGTTTGAACTTAACTATGTAGCACTTGACGGAAACGTGGGTTGTATGGTTAACGGTGCTGGCCTAGCAATGGGTACGATGGATATCGTAAACCTTCATGGCGGCAAGCCGGCTAACTTCCTCGATGTAGGAGGCGGAGCAACTAAAGAACGTGTTGCTGAAGCATTCAAGATCATCTTGTCAGATTCAAATGTTAAGGCTGTTCTTGTGAACATCTTTGGCGGTATCGTTCGTTGTGACATGATTGCTGAAGGCATCATTGGCGCAGTGAAAGAAGTTGGCGTTGAAGTGCCTGTTATTGTACGTCTAGAAGGGACTAACGCTGAACTGGGTCGTGAAGTGCTTGCGAACTCAGATCTAGATATCATTGCTGCTACAAGTCTAACTGACGCGGCTGAGCAAGTTGTTAAAGCTGCGGAGGGCAAATAATGTCTGTCTTAATTAATAAAGATACCAAAGTTATCTGTCAAGGTTTCACTGGCGGTCAAGGTACATTCCACTCTGAGCAAGCCATCGATTACGGTACTCAGATGGTCGGTGGTGTATCACCAGGGAAAGGCGGTAAAATTCACCTAGGTCTTCCAGTATTTAATACTGTTAAAGACGCAGTTGAAGTGACAGGCGCTACAGCGTCAGTTATCTACGTACCAGCACCTTTTTGTAAAGATGCAATCCTTGAAGCAATCGACGGTGGCATTGAGCTAATCGTATGTATTACTGAAGGTATTCCTACGTTAGATATGCTTCAAGTTAAAGTTAAACTTGAAGAGACTGGCGTACGTATGATCGGTCCTAACTGCCCAGGTGTTATCACTCCGGGTGAATGTAAGATTGGTATCATGCCTGGTCATATTCACAAGCCGGGTAAAGTCGGTATTGTTTCTCGCTCTGGTACGTTGACGTACGAAGCGGTTAAGCAAACAACTGACGAAGGTTTCGGCCAATCAACATGTGTTGGTATTGGTGGCGACCCTATTCCTGGTACTAACTTCATCGACGTATTGGAAATGTTCCAAAACGATCCACAAACTGAAGCAATCGTAATGATTGGTGAAATTGGTGGTACTGCTGAAGAAGAAGCAGCTGAATACATTAAAGCGAATGTGACTAAGCCTGTTGTTTCATACATTGCTGGTGTTACTGCACCTGAAGGCAAGCGTATGGGCCATGCTGGCGCGATTATCGCTGGCGGTAAAGGTACTGCAGAAGATAAGTTTGCTGCGCTAGAAGCAGCAGGCGTAACAACTGTACGTTCTCTTGCTGATATTGGTAAAGCACTTCGTACTAGAACGGGTTGGTAAGAACCACGTTTTATTGAAAAGCCGCTCTCTTGTAGAGCGGCTTTTTTATTGGCTCATTTAAAGGGCTCATAGATGATTTCTATTTTAGTTAGCGATATTTATTAGGGCATTAAGTCATTTCTAATTATTATTTTTGTCGCAAGCATAAGACAGCACTATTACTGCTCATTATAAATCACTCACTCTTCCATAATACCTAGCGTACCATCTGCAACGTTTTCAATTTGCAGCATTAGCTATCATAAAATATTTCTACCAGCACTTCTTAAATTAAAGTCGGTGGGGTTAACGGTATTTAAACGATTAAAAATATTAATCAGCGAATAATATAGAAGTCCTATTGATCAAACGAAAAGCTAATCGAGTTGCAGTTTTAAACAAGCTATTGGTATGCCGTTAACGTGATGGGTTAAACACTGGAGAAGACTCATTTAAAGAAGCACTGTTAGCGTATCTACATTAATCTGCCTTATTGTTTTTAGAGCTTAATAGTGCATTTATCAGTGTGGCTAGAACTTATGGTGCAAAAATCGCTATATTTAGTCAAAAATATGGCGGTATAGCCACCATCTGTTATACCTAATTTATCTATAGAGGAACTTGTAGGTACATTATATGTCTATGGTCAGTGCAAAAGAGTTTTCGGATTGGTTAAGGTTAAGGTTTGAAGGGCTTAGTGAAGGAGTATCTTTAAGCCGAAAAGATATCAATCAGCTTACGGGTCGGCAAAATTTTTCATCAGATTTTGTTAATGATATTCATTTTGAATTAATGCGTCATGATTTAGCTTTTGTGACGGACACGTCTCGTGAAAATTTTTATCTAGTTCCAATTAATAAACAATCGTGGCGTGTAAAGCTCGAAGAGCAGTTTGAGAAAGAGATTTTTTGTAATGTCATACCGCTAAATATCTCTAATAATTAAGCGAGGTCAACGAGTCTGTGGGATCTTCTTTGGGATTTAGTCTCTTTGTAAAAAATTTAATATTGTTAGCAGCGGATGCTTATAGCCCCTCAATAATTTAATTCCTATCTCCAAACACTATTTTTCATATAAGTCAGTGTTTACCTTGGTTCACTTCGTTAAATGACTTTAATATCCCTTTAATCTGTTACCATTACGGCTAATTTTTCTCGGTCGATAGACTTGGGTTGCTACAATTTTATAGGATGTTGTAAACAAAAAATGGTTATTATTTCAATCGTTTTCCCGCTCATTTTTATGGCTGTTTTAGGTTATGTATTAACCACTAAATCCGTTTTTTCTAAAGAACAAATTAGCGGTATTAGTTTGTTTACCTTCTATCTCAGCATACCTGCGTTTTTGTTTATTAATATGGTTCAAGCAGACCTTAGTAAGAGTTTTGATGTTAAAGCTTTAGCCTGTTTTTACTTGCCTGTACTTACAGTATATGGCGTCGGCGTCGCGTTATATTGTTTCCTACGTAAAGGTCAGGCTAAACTTATCGCTAATGCGTCTGCTTACGGCCTCGGATGCAGTTATTCAAATACAATCTTGGTCGGCCTACCTATTATTATCGGGGCGCTTGGACAAGAGATGATGGGAAATGTATTTGTAATTATTACATTTCATAGTGCATTACTGTTCTCTTTAACCTTCATGCTAGCGTTGAGAGAAGAGGGCGCTGGTGTTAAGTGTTGGCCTTTTATAAAAGGGATAGTGCTTAACCCGATAGTGATGAGTATTTCTTTAGGTTTACTGCTGAATTTACTGCACATTCCGCTATATGAAAATGTGGTTAATGGGATTAATTTACTTAGTCAGCCAGCGTTAGCCTGTGCACTTTTTGTATTGGGTGCCAACCTGAGTTTTTATAAAATAGCTAAGGACTGGAAATTGGCATTGCTTGCTTCGTTGGTTAAGTTGTTACTGCTTCCTTCGCTCGTTTATGCTTTGGGGTTATCATTGAAGTTGGAGGAGCAACTGTTAGCGGTACTTGTACTCTTAAGTGCTTCACCTCTCGGTATCAATGCATATCTGGTGGCAATGCAAGTAAAGGCTCAACAAACAGTGATAGCCAGTACTGTGGTGCTTTCCACAGTACTGTGTGTATTTTCAATGAGCTTTTGGTTAGCGATTTTATTATGAGTGATTTACATTATTGCTCGCATGTCTAGCGCGAGAAAACTCCGCTGGCGATAGGATATAGGTATCTTCGCTGTAAAAATCTTCGCTGTTTGCCATCCTCCACCATTCTCTCCAAGGTCCCTCTATTGGTTTTTCATCGACCAAGTCATTTTCCTTTAAAGGTTTAATGAGACTGCCTACAGACATTAGTAGGCCATATGGGGTGCGTCTTTTTAGCATATGCGGCATGAGTTTGGCAGGATTATCTAACCCCATCGTACCGACCAGTTCGAAGAAGCTTTCAATGGTGTTGTTGTGGTAGTTTTTAACCCGTTCACTTTTTTCAACCACATTAACCGCCTTGCTTCTGGCGGGATCTTGTGTGGCAATGCCCGTAGGACACATGTTGTTATTACAATGACGAGATTGAATACAGCCAAGCGACATCATCATGGTGCGGGCTGCATTAACGGTATCCGCACCCATGGCAATTTTGGCTAACAAGTCGAAACTGGATGCTGTTTTACCCGAAGCGATAATATTAATTTTGTCTCTGAGTCCAGTGCCTATAAGCGCATTGTGAACAAAATATACGCCTTCAAGACATACCATGCCTAAACGATTAGAAAACTCGACGGGTGCGGCACCCGTGCCGCCCTCTGCACCATCTACAGTGATGAAGTCGGGTGTTATCCCTGTTTCAAGCATCGCTTTGCATAGACCCAGAAATTCAACTGGATTACCCATGCATAGTTTGAAGCCAACCGGTTTTCCTTCGCTTAATGTTCTCAGTTTAACAACAAAATTGAGCAGATCTTTGGGAGTTGTACATTCAGGGTTAACCGCGGGAGACACACAATCTCTGTCTTTGGGAATATGGCGTATAGCGGCAATTTCATCAGTGATTTTTGCTGCGGGTAAAACGCCGCCATGTCCGGGTTTTGCGCCTTGTGAGAGCTTTATCTCAATCATCTTTATCTGTGGTCGAGTTGCCATGGCACTGAAAGTGTCTGGGTTAAAGTTACCTTCATCATCACGGCATCCAAATAATCCTGAGCCAATCTGCCAAACGATATCACCATGATGTTTCAAGTGGTAAGGGCTAACACTACCTTCTCCTGTATTGTGGTAACAGCCGGCTTTCAGGGCGCCTAGGTTTAGCGCTTCAATAGCATTAGCACTAAGAGAGCCAAAGCTCATTGCTGATATGTTTAAGTAGGAAGCATCGTAGGGTTTTAAGCAGTCAGGCCCACCAAAGCGAACACGTTTAGCCTCTGCCAACACATGCAGAGGGTGTAATGATTGCCAGAGACTTAAATAATTATCTTCTAAAAGATCGCGCTGAGTACCAAAAGCAATGGTGTCACGTACATTTTTAGCTCTTTGATACACTAGTGAGCGCTGCTCGCGGTTAAAAGGCTTCTCTTCAGTGTCATTGGCAATAAAATATTGTTGAATTTCGACACGATAGGATTCAAGGAAGTATCGAATATGCGCCACAACAGGGTATAAACGATTTAAAGTATGTTTGCTGTGGTACATATCAAAATAACCAACAGCGGTATAGCTGAGCGTAAACAGCAGCAATAATATCGTCCCTACACCTACCTGGCTGAGGGCAAAGTTAATGGCGAACAAATTTCCAAAGGAAGCGATAATCCAAAAGAATTTTTGCATGATGGTCATAATTGTTCCTTACTATTATACAGCAGATAAGTCTCAGTGATATTGAAAGCCATTATTGCAATTTAGGCAAACTTGTTTTAATACTTTCTAATTTAAACAGAAACTGGGTATATTAATAGCAATAATCGTCAATGAGTCGCGAATACAGATAGGCATACAAAGCTGAATCAGTCGTATGTTGCAGTGATGTGCAATACCAAGGAGTTCAAAGTGATAATCGCAGAAACGGAACGGCTAATCTTACGCAGGTTTGAGTCTAAAGATATTAAAGCTATTTTTTTACTCAATAGTATTCCGGAAATTCTCACCTATATACCGGGTGCGCCGATGACGAACATTTCTCAGGCTGAACAGATTTTCGAAAATATGATATTGAAAAATTATGAACAATTTGGCTATGGCCGTTGGGCTGTAGAGCATAAGGCCGATGGTGACGTTATCGGTTTTTGTGGGCCGAAATATATCGACGAGTTTGATGAAGTGGAATTGGGATACCGTTACTTACCCGCTTATTGGGGGAAAGGGATCGGAGGCGAGGCTGGCAGTGCCGCACTATCAAAATTCGTAGATTACGGTGTCAAAGAAGCGATTGCATTGATTTTGATCGGTAATAAAGGCTCTGAAGGGGTCGCTAAAAAGTTAGGCATGACAGAACGTGGTAGAGACAAATTTATGGGGCATAAAGTAAACGTCTTTCACAAACATCTCTAATATCGAGAACCCATTTACTCGAATACAGTGATTTCAATTCCCGCGGAATGAGCAACTATATAGTGGAATGGAGATAAAACAAAAAAACCAGCATTAAGCTGGTTTTTGTTTTTTTAATTTCTTTTATGCTTCGCCGTGCTCGCAGTTGTCGTTAGTGCAAACACCATAAAGGTATAAACTGTGGTTTGTCAGTTTAATATTGTGCTTCATCGCGATTTCATCTTGACGCTGCTCAATCATATCGTCTGAGAATTCGAACACTTTGCCACAAGTTAAACAAACTAGATGGTCATGATGATGCTGGGTAGCAAGTTCAAATACTGCTTTGCCGCTTTCAAAGTGGTGGCGGGTAACAATGCCTGCATCGTCAAACTGATTGAGAACTCGATAAACAGTTGCCAATCCAATTTCTTCACCCAATACGAGCAGTTTTTTATAGAGATCTTCAGCACTGATGTGTTGACTCTCTGGCGCTTGCATCAATTCTAAAATTTTGACTCGTGGTAAGGTTACTTTCAAACCCGCTTTCTTTAGCGCTTGATTTCCATCTGTCATTATTGGTCTCTTGATTGCAGAACGGCCTGATAACACGAGCCAGTTCATATGTGGGTATGCAATCCATTATATGTGCACAATTAGAAAACTTAAACCTTTGATCTATCAATAAGCCATCTATTGTAGATAAAAGCGATAAAGCCGATATAAAACAAGCAATTTAAGCATACTTTTTGTATTGTTATTAGTGTTTATACTAACGCCTAATGTGAAAAGGGTTGTTAACTAGGCAAAATGGAAATAATAAAACTAAGAAATAGGATTGTAGATGTACCAGCAGATAGTGATATTAACCGGAGCAGGGATCTCCGCAGAATCTGGATTACGTACCTTTCGAGATCAAGATGGTTTATGGGAGGAGCACAAGATTGAAGAAGTTGCCACACCTGAAGGTTATGAGAATGACCCACTGCTCGTTGAAAAATTTTATAATGAGCGCTGGCAACAGTTTCATAATGGGTCCATCGAGCCTAACGCAGGTCATTTAGCCCTGGCAAAATTAGAAAGTGAGTTCGATGGTAAGTTGCTCGTCGTAACGCAAAATATTGATGATTTGCATGAGAGAGCGGGATCACAGCGTCTATTGCATATGCATGGCGAACTTTCAAAAGGACGTTGTCCGCGTTCTAGACAAACCTTTCTGCTTAGAGAGCCTTTTGGCCCAGATCATACTTGTACCTGCTGTATTCCAGCGCAAAGGCTCAGGCCTCATGTTGTTTGGTTTGGAGAGATGCCAATAGGCCTCGATAGAATTCAACATGCATTGGATACGTGCGATCTGTTTATCGCCATTGGCACTTCAGGCACGGTTTATCCCGCAGCGGGTTTTGTCGATACCGCTAATCACCATGGTGCTCAAACGATTGATGTTAATTTATTGCCGGCAGATCGCCACAGTCAATTTCAGTATCATTTAGAGGGTAAAGCCAGTGAGGTTTTACCGAAATTAGTTGAACAGATCCTGCAAGGTAAAGTCCTTAATGATCAGTTACAAGTAGGGTAGCGTCAATGCGTGAACAAATTGATACTCCAAGGCAGGCGATTATAATGCGTGGACTGCCCGGTAGTGGTAAAAGTTACTGGGTGTCGCAGTTTGTCGAGGCTAAAGTTCAGCAGATGGAGTTGAGCGGCACGCCCGCTCAAGTCGAGGTTTTTTCAACCGACCAGTACTTTTGTCAAAACGGTATTTATCAGTTTAATGTTAAATTGTTGTCCAAATACCACCAATTAAACCTGACAGCCTTTATTGAAGCGATGTCGGATGCTGTACCGTTTGTTATTTGTGATAACACCAATCTAGCACTGTGGGAGTTTAAGGCATATCAAGCTGCTGCAGTAGCGTTAGGGTACGAGGTTCGCATACAGCAAATGGGTGTTCCTACAGATTTAGAACACCAATTAGTGTGCGCAAAACGCAATCGTCATCATGTTCCACTCAATAGTATCAAACGCATGGGATCAGTGTTTGAAGCCCACTAATTCTTAGGCTGCTTAGCTTTCATTATTACGCTAAACGTCATTATGGTAAATGGCGTATCAGCCATAATGGGGCCAATCTTACCGCTCATCACTGTTGCTAATCCATCGTTTATCGCGATATGCAAGGTATGCTCGACTGCACAATATTGTCACCACAGCGTAAACTTCAACATGCTCTAGTTTGGCGTAAATACCCTTGTTGCCTTGGGTATCGTCGAGGTTCAGATAGGTTTCTGACAAGGCAATATCTAAGCGTAGAGTTGTAATTGACCATCTTTGTCGCAAGCCCTGCTTTACACTTGTCAGGCATAACACCATCAAATGGCTCTATGGGGCACACCATCTGCTGTCTCTCTGAACTTGAATTCGTTATCTGCTAACACGTGGGGGAGTGAGTGTTTTGATTGAATAAGTAGATTGTAAACCGAGAGGGCATATTAACAGGGGCTAGGGCAAGGTTAGTCGATTTTAGCATTGTAAGATAACAGAGACTTTGCGTCTAAGCCCTGAATAAATACGTGCGTTAGATTATTAAAAACAAGGGCATTATTGTAAGTCAAAGATAAAGATGATTAAAATAACCATATATGTGAGTCAATAAAAAAGCCTATAGATTTTCATCTATAGGCTTTTATTAAAGTGTAAAACTCCTAGGAGCAATAACTATGATTAATAGTTACTTCTTAGCTTCAGCAGCTTTTCTTTCTCTAACATCAGCGATAACTTTCTCAGCAATGTTGTTTGGACACTGACTGTAGTGAGAGAACTCCATAGAGAACTGACCACGGCCTGATGTCATAGTACGTAGTGTACTGATGTAACCAAACATTTCTGATAACGCTACGTCAGCTTTGATACGAACACCTGAAACGCCAGCCATTTGGTCTTTAATCATGCCACGACGACGGTTAAGGTCACCAATAACATCACCAACATGGTCATCTGGAGTGAACACGTCAACAGCCATGATTGGCTCAAGAAGCTTAGGATCTGCCTTTGGAATTGACTGACGGAAAGCACCTTTTGCAGCGATTTCGAATGCGATAGCTGACGAGTCAACTGCATGGAAAGCACCATCATGAAGTTCAAACTCAACGTCAAGCACAGGGAAACCAGCAATAGTACCAGTACCCATTAAGCTCTTGAAGCCTTTCTCAACGGCTGGCCAGAATTCCTTAGGAACGTTACCACCAACAACTTTAGAGGTAAATGTTAAACCAGTGTTGGCTTCGCCTGGACGGATGATGTAATCGATCTTACCGAATTGACCAGAACCACCAGACTGCTTCTTGTGCGTGTAGCTATCTTCAACAACCTGAGTGATAGTCTCACGGTATGCCACTTGTGGCTCACCGACAACCAAGTCAACACCGTAGGTACGCTTAAGGATATCAACCTTAATGTCTAGATGAAGTTCGCCCATGCCTCTAAGGATGGTTTCACCTGAATCTTCGTCAGTTTCAACGCGGAAAGTTGGATCTTCAGCAATCATTTTACCGATAGCGATACCCATCTTCTCACTGCCACCTTTATCTGTCGGTTTAACAGAGATAGAGATAACTGGCTCTGGGAATACCATAGCTTCTAGAGTACAAGGGTGCTTAGGATCACAAATAGTGTGACCAGTTTGCACGTTCTTCATACCCACGATAGCGATAATGTCACCAGCTTGTGCTGAAGATAACTCGTTACGCTCATCGGCTTGCATCTCAACCATACGACCAACACGCTCAGTTTTACCTGTGAACGAGTTAAGGATGGTGTCACCCTTGTTAAGTGTACCTGAGTAAATACGTACGAAGGTCAGGGCACCGAAACGGTCATCCATGATCTTGAATGCTAATGCTTTAAGTGGCTCATCGGCAGATACGATAGCGAATTCACCATTTGGCTCGCCTTCTTCGTCGGTAAGCGGCTGTGGATCAACTTCCTGTGGAGCTGGTAAGTAATCAACAACGGCGTCAAGCAGAAGCTGCATACCTTTGTTCTTGAAAGCAGAACCACAGTATGTTGGGAAGAAATCTATCTTACGAGTACCGGTACGGATACAACGCTTGATGTCTTCCATAGATGGCTCTACGCCTTCCATGTATGCTTCTAATAAGTCATCGTCTTGCTCAAGAGCAGTTTCGATTAGCATTTCACGGTATTCTTCTACAAGCTCTACCATGTCAGCAGGAATTTCTTCAATCTTGTAGTTTTCAGCTTGTCCGGTTTCGTCCCATATCCAAGCCTTACGAGTCAGCAGATCAACCAGACCTGTGAACTCATCTTCGATACCGATCGGAAGTACCATGATGATCGGGTTAGCACCCAGAACATCTTTAGTTTGCTTAACAACACGTAGGAAGTCAGCACCCATACGGTCTAACTTGTTGACGAAGATGATACGAGCAACTTCTGATTCGTTAGCATAACGCCAGTTAGTTTCTGATTGTGGTTCAACACCACCAGAACCACAGAATACGCCGATACCGCCATCAAGCACTTTAAGAGAACGATAAACTTCTACTGTGAAGTCAACGTGGCCAGGGGTGTCAATAACGTTGAAACGGTGGTCGTTCCAAAAACAACTAACAGCAGCAGACTGAATGGTAATACCACGCTCAGCTTCCTGTTCCATGAAGTCAGTTGTTGATTCGCCATCATGAACTTCACCGATCTTATGGATTTTACCGGTAAGCTTAAGGATACGCTCAGTTGTGGTGGTCTTACCCGCGTCAACGTGAGCAAAGATACCAATGTTTCTGTACTTTGATAAATCAGTCATTTTTCTACTCTATTGGAGTTACGTTCTAAAATTCCGCGCAAGTATAGCAATACTTTTCCATTTATTTTATTCATTTTTATCATTCAGGGCTAAATTTCGCGAAATATCATGAAAAAACCATATTTTTTGGCCTAAAAGGGCTCCGGGCAATGTTTCACAACGCTCCGTTTGGCAGGCGGTGTTGCTTAATTCTTATACTGAGAACTGAAAAGCCAGTGGCAAGCTAACGCATATTGCAGATTCAGCAGATCCAATAAACGAAGAGGATTCGCGTTGCTTTTGGTGCACTTCCAACGGTTATTCCAACGGCAATGTCAGTTGCAATAGTGAGTTCGAAAAATAGCCGTTAGCTGACATTAAAGGCTAACAGCGAGTATTTGATATATTAGCATTCAACATTAATGTTAAATCCTAAATAAATAACATGAAAAGTGCGGGCTTAGGCTCAACGGAACCTAATCCAATAAAGAACGGACTCAACAGCTCATGATTGCTCTTGCCTTTACCTTAACCTGCATCGCTAGTCGATTGAGCTTTAAAAATAAATTGACCTAGTTGCTATTGTAACACTGCTAACTTTTAATGATTGGCGCACGCTTTTAGTGCACTTTCAGGATAAGCGGGCGTTGCAAATAACAAGTAAAGTCCTCGGCTTATCGACTCATCTTATGTTGAGCTAGATCAAGCGCTTCGATTCACTGAGGTAAGCAGAGCCGCTGTGCAAAACCGGTTTCTGAACATAAACTGCGTCGTAAAGATGTTGTTGCGAGTGCGAAGGTGCAAGATATGACTGCTAATGTATAGCGCATCTTAGTTCATCTGCTAGCTGAAACTTACACCATTACTGACGATAGACAGTCAAAAGGTGATCATTAAAGAGCACGTTTATAATGCGTTAATATCAGCGCTAGAAGCAGCATTTATGAGCTAAATAGTAACCAAATGTAAGGACGGTTAGCGCTGGGAATTGACGGTTTTAAATGCTCGCGGTAGCCAAATCCACAATAGAGCGACTGAGCGACGCGGAAAAGCGCGTGGCGAATATATCGCTGACTTAATGGCACCCAAGCCACCTTATCCACATTTTGTTCCCTCGAAACCGTTCATGCTTTGTTACAGTCCTTTGCACAATAATTTGTCCCTTTTACACTAGCATTACGTAATCCACTTGATTAGCTGAAAACTAAATAGAGTAAGGGATAAAATATGCAGGTAAAAGGGATGATTTTTGCTATTGGCGGTAAACTCAAGTCGGTTAACTTTATTGGCCTCATTAGCAGGCTCTTACTTGGCTTAGCGATGGTATTCATTCTGCTGCTAGTGCCTTTAGGTGCTTATAGTAAAGCTGAACGTGATACCACTGAGGTTTTGATTCAGCAATCTCATATCGAAAAAGCACAGCTACAGAAGATGAAGCACTGGCTTGAAAATGGTGTGAAAGTGGTTGAACTGACGTTAGGCCCAATGCCTGCCGACAGACTGAATGTCGAATTGGTCAAAAAATCATTTGCGAGTGAACCCGTCCCTTTTGCTCAAGTCATACGGGGGGATCCCAATAAAGTTAAGCTGCAAGTTAATCCAACTTGGCCTTTGCAAAACTTTGTTGATGACTGGACCTTATATCATGAGTTATCACACCTATATCTTCCCTACCTGAATTATTCAGCGTTTTGGCTCAATGAGGGCTTTGCCACCTATATGCAGAATGTCAGCATGCTAAACGGTGGGGTGATTGATAAAAAGGCGTTCATGCAGAAGGTGCTTGCGGGGTTAGAGAGGGGGCGTAAAAATACATTATTAAGACCGGGAAAACTAAGCGACGTTTCCGCCGATATGTGGCGTCAGCACGCCTATATGCGGGTGTATTGGACCGGTACAGCCTTTTTTGTTGAGGTTGACTTACTGCTGATGCAACAAGGAAGCAGTTTGGCGGCGGTGGTCGGAAAATACAGTCAGTGTTGTTTGGCACAAGAGAGTACGGGTGAAGCATTGATGCAGCAGTTAGATGCTATTGCTGATACTCGCTTATTTTATCAAACGTACCGCCGTTATATCGATAGACAGGATTTCCCGATGATTAAAGCTGAGCAGCTGCAACGATTAGCGCGGTATTATTCATCACAAGGCAGTCTATTAAGACATCTTCCAGAGCATTCGCAAGCGCATTCAAAAGATGGTTCATTACAGAATTGAGTTTTCAGCATTAAATCATCAAGGCGATAAAAAGGTGGGCTAAAAAGATAATGCAACGCCAACGGCCTGTACCGTCAGCGAGTTTATTGTTGTCCTAACCGTGACTGATAAACGCCTGTTTATCATCAGATAGCTTAATTTGGCTAGCGACGGTTTTCATCGCAGCTGTGAGTTTAGATAACTGCGAGGCTGAGATGGTATAGGGCGGCATGATGTAGATGAGATTGGAAAAAGGTCGGATCCAAACGCCTAAATCAACAAACTGCTGCTGAAGCTCAGCGGTATTCAATGTCGAATTCATCTCTAATACGCCAACGGCACCGAGAACTCTGACATTCACAACGTTGCTAAACGCCTTGGCGTCAGCAAGTTCAGATTTCATCTGTGACTCAATACTTGATACCTGCGTTTGCCACTGTTGTTGGTTTATCAGTTCTAGACTGGCGATGGCAGCAGAGCAAGCGAGTGGATTCCCCATAAAAGTAGGACCATGCATGAAAACGCCTGCAGGAGAGTCGCTAACACCTTTGGCGACCTTATCACTACACATAGTTGCAGCAAGTGATATATAGCCACCCGTGAGCGCTTTACCCAAACACAAAATGTCGGCTTCAATATTGGCGTGTTCATAAGCAAATAATTTGCCTGTACGGCCAAATCCAGTGGCGATTTCATCTAAAATGAGCAACACATCGTATTTGTCACAAAGGCGGCGCAAAGCTGTTAGATACTCAGGGTGATAAAAGCGCATGCCACCCGCACCTTGCATGATGGGCTCTATCAATACTGCCGCAATCTGTTGGTGATTGTTTTCAAACATGTCACTAATAGAGACCAATTCTTCAGGATCGAACGTATCCCCGAAGCAAGAGGTTGGCGCGGGGGCAAACAACTGTTTGGTCACCAACTCGCCAAACATGGTATGCATACCGCCATCAGGATCGCAAACGCTCATAGCGGCAAAAGTATCGCCATGGTAACCACTCTTGACCGTAAGAATTTTCTGTTTATCGGGTTTGGCTTTACCTTGCCAATATTGCAGCGCCATTTTCATTGAAACTTCAACTGCAATAGAACCTGAATCGGCTAGAAATACCTTTGTAAGATGCTCACTGGTCATATCCACAAGCATTCTTGCCAGCTCAATCGCAGGGCGATGGGTGATACCACCAAACATCACATGGCTTAGCTGCTGTGTCTGCTGTTGCATCGCGGCCACTATTTTTGGATGACTATAACCATGAACACAGGCCCACCACGAACTGGTGCCATCAATTAGCTTGTCACCATTTTGCAATGTGAGTTCGACCCCTTCAGCGCTTACCACACCAAAAGCCGGCAAGGCATTTTCCATCGACGTATAAGGGTGCCAAAGATGGTTCTTATCAAACTCCAAATCAATAGATTGATCGGCCGATTGCTCGACGGCTTGAGTGATTGAGTCTTTTTTTGTGTTCATAAATTAACCGCTAGTAAACCTTTTAAACTGGTTGGCGTTGACAGGTTAAGGCTTGTAGGTATCCTAGGCAAGATAAATAATAACTAGATCACGCGATGCCTGTGGCTTATGTTACTGCTTAGTAAGGATATAATTTATAACCCTTACTTTTTCCTGTACATTTATTAGCTCAGTAATTATAAACACAGCGTTAGTATTGATACCAAAGCACGTTTTTTAATGAGTGTGGTAGAAAAGGATTAAGTATGTCTGAAGTACAAGTGAGAAATAACTGGCAACGCGAAGAGATAGAAGCCTTGTTTGCGTTACCAATGAATGATTTGTTGTTTCAGGCGCATAGCGTACATCGCCAAGAGTTTGATCCCAATGAGGTTCAAATCAGCCGTTTACTCTCTATAAAGACAGGGGCTTGCCCGGAAGATTGTAAGTATTGTCCGCAAAGTGCTCGTTATGACACTGGTTTAGAAAAAGAACGTTTAGTCGCAATGGAAACGGTCTTAACTGAAGCGCGTAGCGCAAAAGCGGCTGGCGCTTCACGTTTTTGTATGGGGGCTGCTTGGCGTAATCCAAAAGAGCGCGACATGCCCTATCTAAAGACCATGGTTGAAGAGGTTAAAGCCTTGGGCATGGAAACGTGCATGACGCTAGGCATGCTTTCATCCGACCAAGCCGGTGAATTAGCCGATGCAGGCCTAGATTATTACAACCATAACTTAGACACTTCACCTGAATATTATGGTGAAGTCATCACTACCCGCACTTACCAAAATCGATTAGACACGCTATCAAATGTGCGAGCTTCAGGAATGAAAGTGTGCTCAGGCGGCATTGTGGGGATGGGCGAGAAGGCAACCGATAGAGCAGGGCTACTGCAGCAGTTAGCCAACCTAGAGCAACACCCCGATTCAGTACCGATTAACATGTTGGTTAAAGTCGAAGGCACGCCATTTGAGAATATTGAAGATTTAGATCCGCTTGTGTTTGTGCGAACTATCGCTGTGGCGCGTATTATCATGCCCAAATCTCGTGTACGTTTGTCGGCTGGCCGTGAAAGCATGTCTGATGAATTACAAGCCATGTGCTTCTTTGCGGGGGCAAACTCAATCTTCTATGGCTGTAAGTTACTTACCACGGCAAATCCTGAAGAAAATGATGATATGAGTTTGTTTAAGCGTTTAGGTTTGCACCCAGAGCAGGGCGTGGCTGCAACGAAAGAGCAAGATAAAGCCATGCTGGCTAAAGCTGCAGCACAGCAAGACAAAAAATCCTCAGCATTTTACGATGCAGCAGCGCTTTAATTTTCAGTAAAACAATATCAGGCGCTAACATTCATTTTTAGCGCCTCGTTTGGCTAACGTATTGATAAGTTTTTATTATACTATGAGTACTTAGGTTCCGCTTTTCAATTGAGTCGAGTTAATGTCTGACGCTGCTGATCGAAATACAACACCGCCTTCACTGCAATCGAGAGTCATCGATAAAAATCGTGAACTCGATAATAAAGGACTGTTGAGAAAGAGAGTTGAGGTTATCCTTGATACTGAACATGCTAATTGCTTTGAAGTCGATGATTTACCATACATAAATTTTAGCAGTAATGACTACTTAGGCTTGTCGAGGTCTGCAAATGTCATTGATGCGCTGCATAAAGGCGCGCAGGATTATGGTGTTGGCGGCACATCGTCTCCGTTGGTGACTGGTTATAATCAAGCCCACCAACAATTGGAGCAAGTCCTTTGCCAAGCAACGGGTCACGAAGCCGCATTACTATTTTGCTCCGGTTTTAGCGCCAATAATGCCTTAATGAAAAGCCTGTTTAACGGCAACGATACGGTAGTGGCCGATAAACTGGTACACGCCTCGGTGATTGATGGATTACAAGAGAGTGGCGCTGTTATAAAGCGTTTTCTTCATAATGATTTAGCATCAGTAAACACCCATTTTGAACGTCATGCTCCCTGCGCTTTATTAACCGAAAGCGTCTTTAGCATGGATGGCGATATTGCGCCTTTGGCTGAATTATCGGCGCTGTGTAGACAGTATAATGCGTGGCTTATTGTTGATGATGCACATGGCTTTGGGATTATCGGCGACAAGGGGCTTGGCGCCAGCGCACTTGCAGGCGATATTCATATCGATGCGCAGATAGTCACTTTTGGAAAAGCACTCGGCGGCCAGGGCGCAGCCATTTTAGGAAGCCGTGAGTTAATCGACTACCTCGTTGCCAATGCCCGTCATTATATCTATTCGACGGCGTTGTCTCCTGCCATGGCGTGCGCTGTTTGCGCTGCAGTAGAAACAATTATTGAGCGTCCCTCACTCAATGAGCAGCTACAGCAGAACATTGATTGTTTTATAGAAGTATGTAAAACAAAAGATATCACTTTAACGGGCTCAACCACTGCAATTCAACCGATTATTATCGGTGACAGTGCGAGAACCCTTGCGATTGCAAAACGATTGAAAGAGCATGGTTTTTGGGTTGGCGCAATAAGACCCCCTACGGTAACTCAGGGAAGTGCCAGACTCCGAATCACCATAACAGCAGAGCATTGCGCAGAAGAGATTAACGCGTTTGTCGCCGTACTTGCTGATATTTTACAAGATGATTAAAGCGCTTGTTTATCAGTGTGATTTCCATCTCTCATAGCATTTAGGATCCAATGTCGTGAAAACAGGGGTAAACCAGTTAAAAAGTGATGTCGCTCATCGGTTCTCCGCAGCGGCATCTTCATACCATTCACATGATGTTTTACAGCGAATTGCAGCTAAGTATTTGTTCGATAAAATGTCGCCTACTCAACCCTTACTCGATCTTGGTTGCGGCCCCGGAACCTCATTTACGCGTTTTAATCATATCGAAGATGTTATCTGTGTCGACATCGCACAGGGAATGCTGCGCACGCTGAAACAAGACTTTCCAGATTACAAGGCGCTGTGTGGTGATGCGCAAAACTTACCTTTGTTGGATGCTTCAATAGCGACGGTTTATTCCAATGTTGCACTGCAATGGTGTAGCAATCTGCCGCTTGCGGTAGCAGAAGCCAATAGAGTCCTTAACGTGGGGGGGGAGTTTAATGCCAGTATTGTAGCCGAAAATAGTCTGTACCAACTGTCAGATCTCCGCTTAAACGTTAACCGATTTAAAAGCGAACGAACGATAAAAGACTGCTTTAATGAAGATGTTTGGACCATTGAGCATATAGAGACGCGTGCTATCACGGTATATTTTAATGACTTTAAGTCGTTACTTCAGTCCATTAAAGGTGTTGGTGCATCTACCGTTGAGGTTAAAAGTCAGCTTAATCAAGGTCACGTCACATTGAGAGGGCGAGGCGATTGGCAAAAATTGCTTAATAAGGCAGAGTTAAGCCGCGGCCCGCAGGGGCTTCCTTTGACTTATAATATCAGTTTTATCAAAGCGAGAAAGACGCGTTAATAAAGGCTGAAAAACCTTGGAGTATGCATGACTTATTTTGTAACCGGGACTGACACTGACTGCGGTAAAACGTTAGTGTCTTCAGCATTGTTAACAGCAGTAAAGGGAGAAACGGTTGGGTTTAAACCTGTAGCGTCAGGTTGTGAGCAAACCGAACAGGGCCTTAGAAACAGTGATGCACTAGCGCTGATGGCAGCATCAAGCATCAAGCTTCCTTATGACGACGTTAATCCGTTTGCCTTTTTACCGGCTATTGCACCGCATATCGCCGCGAGCGAACAAAATATCTTGTTGTCACCGAAAAAGATCCAAGCCCAACTCAATATGGCGCAATATTTAGGGGCCGACTTCGCACTTGTCGAAGGGGCGGGTGGTTGGCGTTTGCCATTAGGCGATGGTCACTTCATGTCTGAAGTGGTGCAAGCGATGCAACTGCCAGTAATATTAGTGGTTGGCATGAAACTAGGGTGCTTAAATCATGCGTTGTTGACTGCAGAAGCGATTGAGCGAGATGGCCTTGTAATTGCGGGCTGGGTTGCGAATCAAGTTGACGCTGACATGGCTAATCAACAAGATAACCTAGCGGCATTACAACAGATGATGTCAGCACCGTTTCTTGGCCATATTCCTTATCTAGATAATGCTACAGCAGCAGAAGCGGCGTTGCACCTTGATGTAACACTGCTCGCTTAGACAATCAACTCCTCGCTATTTTAGCCCTTTAAATGACGCTAAATTGTTCATTTTATTAAGGGCTATCCCTCTGTTAAAAAAGATTAATCTTCTTATCCTTCTATTCAGTAGCGATTTAAGATTAGATTAATAAAAACGGCATAGACTCGCAGCTCCTGATAAATAAAGCGAATCGTCTAAGATAAACGCAGTTGAACTGTTTTTTGCTTAGCGCCCCTTGAAACTTCAACTTTTGGACATATTATGTCTTTAAGAGTGTTTATCTGGAACGTATGAATCCTACAGGAGCTTAAATGAAGCGTATATTTTTACTGATTGCTACCAATATGGCGATCTTATTAGTGGCATCAATCGTGATGTCTATTTTGGGTGTTAATACTTCAACCATGGGTGGACTGTTAGTCTTCGCTGCTATTTTTGGTTTTGGTGGTGCATTTATCAGCTTGGCTATCTCTAAATGGATGGCAAAGAAAACCATGGGTTGTGAAGTCATTACAACGCCTCGTGATAATACCGAGCGTTGGCTCGTTGAGACGGTTACGCGCCAAGCGGAGCAAGCGGGGATTAAAATGCCTGAAGTGGCCATTTATCAATCGCCAGAATTCAATGCTTTTGCAACGGGCCCGAGTAAAAACAACTCGTTGGTCGCAGTCAGTAGTGGCTTACTTTATGGTATGAATCATGATGAGATTGAAGCGGTACTCGCTCATGAAATCAGCCACGTTGCTAACGGTGACATGGTGACGCTGACGCTTATTCAAGGCGTGGTTAATACCTTTGTGATTTTTGCAGCTCGAGTGGTTGCAGGCATTATCAACAATTTTGTGTCTAGCAATGATGAAGAAGGTGAAGGCCTTGGTATGTTCGCCTATATGGGCGTTGTCTTTGTGCTCGATATGCTGTTTGGTATCTTGGCATCAATGATAGTGGCGTACTTCTCTCGTATTCGTGAGTTTAGAGCAGATGAAGGCGGTGCTAAATTGGCCGGTAAAGCGAAGATGATTGCTGCGCTCGACAGGCTTCGTCAAGGCCCAGAGACAGGCGCTATGCCAGCTCAGATGTCAGCACTTGGTATCAATGGTAAGAAATCTATGTCTGAATTATTGATGAGCCATCCACCACTTGAGAAACGTATTGCGGCTCTAAGAGCAAGCTAATTCATGTTTCACTAATAAAGCCGATTCGGAGGTTAAACTTCCGAATCGTGTTTTTACCACTCAAAATCAAGATGATAATTGAACGCTTGTGGGCTTTCATAGCGCAAGTGAGCCGTATAATTTGATGGAGCGCACGTTTTGCTATTTACCACAATGATATGATCTTCAAACTAAATTAGTTGCGAATTTGTCATTCCTTAGCTAAATTAAGCTAAGTCGTGCTAATAATATTGATCGCAAGATGGAAACAAACCTGACTGATAGCGTTTCCACTATGCGGACATTAAATGAGGATACAATTGTGAGCAAAAAACTATTAAGTGCAATCTTTGGTGCGGCTATCGCAGCGCTAGCATTATCTCCTGCTGTTTTCGCTGAAGGCCAAGAACTGGCTGAAATGCATGCAGAAATGGACGGATGTGAAGCATGTCACGCAGACGGTTCTCCATCTGCAGATGGCGAGTACGAATTTGAGCAATGCCAATCTTGTCACGGTACATTAGACGAGATGGACGCTGTTCATCAACCACACGATGGCATGTTGATGTGTGCTGATTGTCATGCACCTCACGAAATGAATGTGGGTGATAAGCCAACATGTGACAGCTGTCACGATGATGGCCGTACGGCAGAGTCAATACTTAAGTAATCTAAACCGTTACCAATAAAAGCCAGCTTCGCGCTGGCTTTTTTGTGCCAAAAATTTGAGACTGATGTTTTTAATCGATGTCAGGTGTCAATAGTGACTCAATGTGGTCACCTGATGTTTTTCCGTTGATTCGTCCTCTTGTTGTTATTTGTCTATCGTTTTAAATCTGCTAATACCTCTTTATGGTTATCCCATTGTTTTTTATCAATAGTTTGCCTGATTTTAGTGCGTGAATATGCACTCATGTAGCACATTAGATGATAACTTATGAATTCGTTTTCTTTATTTAGTATATAAAACAGTTGGTTGTGTATTGGCATAGGATTTGCGAAGTGATAGGCATGAGTTAATACTAATATTAAGAGATGCTAATCATGCCAAGCTGCAAAACAACCTGTGCATACTGTGGCGTTGGCTGCGGGGTTACAGTTAATAATCTTATCGAAACAGACAGCATCAGCTTTTCACACCACCCTACATTGACGGTTTCTGGTGATAGTGAACATTCGGCTAATTCGGGAGACTTATGCGGTAAGGGACTTGCATTAATCGATAGTTTAAACATTCCGAATAAATTACTGTACCCACGCCGAAGAAACCGCTCAGGTTTAGAGGCCGGCGATCAAAATATTAGCTGGTCTGCTGCGACAGTAGAAATAGCGAAAAATTTTAAAGATACCATCGCTGAGCACGGAGTCGATTCTGTCGCTTTCTACCTTTCAGGTCAGTTACTGACCGAAGACTATTATGTTGCCAATAAGCTTGCCAAAGGGTTTATGGGTACCGCAAATGTTGATACTAACTCCAGATTATGCATGTCGTCAGCGGTAAGTGCCCATATACGTGCTTTTGGAGAAGATGTGGTTCCTGGTTGTTATGAAGATCTGCAACTTGCTGATGTGGTGGTATTAGTCGGGGCAAATACCGCTTGGACCCATCCGGTTCTATTTAAAAAAATTCTCGCTGCTAGAGCAAAGCGTGGTACTAAAATTGTGGTAATCGATCCACGGCTAACAGCCACAGCGTCGCAAGCAGATCTACATTTGCAACTCACTCCAGGCTCAGATCTGCACTTATTTAATGGTTTACTCTGTTCCCTAGCCGATAAAGGCCAATTGAATGATGATTATATACATCGTCATACCGAAGGCTTCAAACAAGCGCTTCATAGTGCCCGACAAAGCGGTGAAACACTGGCCAAGATTGCTGAGGTCACTGGGCTTGAAGCTGATCAGATTGAATTGTTTTACGCACTTTACCAACAAGATCATAAAGTGGTTACAGCCAGTAGCCAAGGCGTTAATCAGTCAACCTCTGGCACTAACACTGCTAATGCGATTATTAACTGTCACTTGGCGCGAGGTGATATCGGTCAAGTTGGTTGTGGCCCCTTATCGTTAACGGGACAACCCAATGCAATGGGAGGTCGTGAAGTAGGCGGCCTGGCAACCCAGCTAGCCTGTCACCTTGGCTTTTCGGAGCCAGAACGGCAGTTAGTGGGAGACTTTTGGCAGACATCAGCGCTGCCAAAATCCAAAGGATTAACCGCCACTGAGATGTTTGCCGATATGGCAAAGGGTAAAATAAAGGCGGTGTGGATTTTGGGCACCAACCCGGCGGTTTCAATGCCTGATACCCAGTTAGTAAAACAGGCATTACAGCAGTGTGATTATGTGGTGGTTTCTGATATTACAGCCGACACCGATACCGCTCAATATGCCGATATGTTACTACCGGCGCAGGGGTGGTCAGAAAAGTCAGGCACGGTCACCAACAGTGAACGAACTATTAGCCGTCAACGCGGCTTTATTCAGCCTCAAGGAGAGTCAAAAGCGGATTGGTGGGCGCTGTGTGAAGTCGCAAAACAGCTTGGGTTTAATGATGAGTTTGCATTCAAAGACAGTGCCGATATCTTTAATGAGTACGCTAATCTCACTGTAAAA
This sequence comes from Shewanella sp. Choline-02u-19, assembly GCF_002836205.1. NCBI lineage: Bacteria > Pseudomonadati > Pseudomonadota > Gammaproteobacteria > Alteromonadales > Shewanellaceae > Shewanella > Shewanella sp. Choline-02u-19. The sequence continues at coordinate 1,766,109 of NZ_PJBE01000013.1, read as the reverse complement.
GTGCAGCAAAACTTTCCTGAAAAACAATTATCCCTCGCGGGTTTATCAGATCTATCCACTGAGCAATATAAGCAACTAATACCCACCCAATGGCCGGTTGAACATGTCGATGCGATCGGCCAAAAAAACATTCGCTTATTTACCCAAGGTCAGTTTGCCACTCACAGTGGTAAAGCTCACTTTGTAGAGACTCGATTGTCTCAAGCGAGCGATATCCAAGCCGTGATTGACCATCATTCCTTAAGTCAGAATCGAGTGCGGTTAAACAGTGGTCGTAGTCGCGATCAATGGCACACCATGACGAGAACGGGGCATATTGAGCAACTGGCAGCCTCAAATTATCAACCTGAATTGATGCTCGATGCACATACTCTGAATAAGCATGGGTTAGAGGCTGGTGGGCTGGTGGCAATTAAAACCGATAACCTAGTGGAGCCACTTATCGCTCGAGCGGTGATTGATGAATCACTATTGCAAGATACAGCGTTTCTTTCAATGCATTGGTCATCGCAATTTAGCAAAAGTGGTGGCGTCAATAAGGTCATTACCGCTCAAGTCGATCCTTTTTCAAAACAACCCGGTTTTAAAAATCAATGGGTTGAATTGCAACATCAACAGGTGGCGCAGCAAGGGATCGAGTGGGGGCAGACGCTAATCGATCCGCAGCAACTTTGTTGGGACGTAAAGCAGCAACTCCGCGGTGGGGTCTGCCGTCATATTGCGGCAACATCGAGCTTTACCTCTGAGATGATGGAGCTTGAACGGCATCGTGGGGCGAACCTCAGTCCATTGTCTTACCACCGTATTATGCACTGGCGCGATCAAGACAAACAGATTTACTGCATCCTCAGCCAAGGTAGCCTCAAAAGCGTACTTATCACATCTGAGCAGGTGCTAGACATTGATGTTAACGCGATTCAATCCTTTATCAACAATCCTTTTGATACTAAATTTATTAAATACTTACACCAGGTTTTACGAGCAGGTAGTCGCAAAGTGGTCTGCGCCTGTACTGGCGTGACCGAAAATGAAATTGAGCAACAGATGCTGGTGAGTTTTGACTGTGGCGCGACAACAACGGCGTTGATTGTCGACGCGGTGCAGCAAAAACTCAAATGCAGTGCTGTGTGTGGCAGCTGCTTAAACCAAGTGAATGATATTGCCGATTCAGTTATTGCAGAACAACAGAAATCAAAGCAGGAGGTTGCTTAATGAAACTCAATCATATTGGCAAGTTAACGCGATCAATAAAGCCAACAAATAGTGACTTATTGTTGGTAGAGCTACTGCAGCTCAAGGACCCCACGGGTAACGATGACCCCAATACAGTGACGATTGTAGGGGCGGGTTGTGGTGATATCGATATGTTAACGATTAAGGCGGCCAGAACGATTACAGCAGCACAAGCGATCGTCTATGACAATTTGGTGAGTAAAGATATTTTGCAATTAGCCGCTGATGATTGCGACATGTATGACATGGGTAAGGGTTTTGGAAAACCCAGTGCAACGCAAGAACAAATAAACCTAAAACTGCTGCAGTTAAGCCAACAAGGTAAAGTGGTTATTAGACTTAAGGGCGGTGATCCTAATGTGTTTGGTAGAGGCGCTGAAGAGGCCCTATTTTTGGCTGAAAACGGCGTTAAAAGCCATTTCGTCGCTGGAGTGACTGCCGCGTTAGGCTGCGCTGCTGGTGCGGGGATCCCGTTGACGCATAGAAAGGTTGCGCGCTCGGTTACTTTTGTGACCGGACATCTTTGTGATGACACCGCGATAGAGTGGGCGGGATTGTTAGCGGCAAAAAGTACCATGGTTTTCTATATGGGAAAAGAGAGAGCGGCTGATATCGCCCATGGTTTACTACAAGCGGGAGCAAAACTCTCTTTACCTGTGGCCTTTATTAGCAATGGTGCCCGCGATAATCAATCGATAATGACCACCTCTGTGCAAAATATGGTGGATGTTGCCACGACCATTAACGTCGACGGTCCAACGCTTTTAATCGTGGGAGAGGTGGTTGGTATAGGGCAAGAGCTAGCGCAATGGTTGGCTGCTTGTGATATCAACAGCGATGTTAAAAGTAATGCATTTGAGCGTGCATATGGATAGTCACAATAATAAGCTCACAGGAGTGACTGACCCGGCAGAATATCGACAGCTTATTAAAACGCTTGGCCGAGGTAAAAAAGGGTCTCGATCATTGACGTTAGTTGAAAGCTTTCAGTTGGTTCGTGGTTTTTACGACAACATTGGCACTGTTACCCAGCTTAGTGTGGCGTTAATGCTTATGCGCGTAAAAGGTGAGACCGCAGAAGAGGTTGCTGGGGCGGCACTCGCTCTGCGCTCTACGGTCGATAATCAATGGCAGCAACTTCAGGTCGATATTGACTGGCCCTGTTATGGCGCAAAGAGAGATCAGCTGCCTTATTTACTGCTGAGCGCCAAACTGTTGGCTGGTAATGGGTTTAAGATATTATTGCACGGCGATAATAGGGTATTGCCTCATCGGCAACACATTGCGGGTTTCGTTGAGGCGGTAGGGATCACCAGTGCCACTTCAATGGCCGAAGCGGAAGTTGCATTAACATCAACGGGGATCTGTTATGTCAACGCCGATGTATTGTCCCCCCTAGTGAATTCGTTTACGGATATTCATCAGGAAATTGGCCTTAGAAGTCTTTATCAAAGTGCCATCCGTTGTATCAACCCTACGGGGGCAAGGCTCAGTCTTAGAAGTTATTTTCATCCGGGCCTAGATGATATTCATTTGAACGTGGCCAAGTTAATGGCTGACAATGCGCAAGCATTACATAGAACGAATGTGGCGATATTTAAAGGCTATCAAGGAGAGTGTGAATTAAATCCAAGATCGAGCAGCAGCATCAATGTTTTCAGGCATGAAGGATTTGCTCAGGTTGAGATTACAACTCAGCTTAATGCGTTAATAGGCCGTAAGGCGCAAGCGGCACAACTTCAGGCGCAGTGGTTAACGGCAATTTGGAATGGTGAGCCGTTGGACAGCGATAGTCATGATATTTGTACTAGCACTGGAAATGCAACCGAAGCTCTTCGGGCTCACAGCGCTATTATGACCAATGTCATGGCGGTACTGATGTTAACGGATCAGTCCCTCAATATTGATAACGCTAAGAGGTTGGCGAGTGAATATTGGATGAGTAGGCATTCCCACTTAATGACTCAATCTGCTATAGCTATTTTCAAGCCTTATCTATCGCTTACGACTAATTGTGAGGTGGCTAATGCGCATACTGAATCTATATGATATGACGGATCATGAGCCGCTATTAAGCAGTGCAGTCAACCGCAACCATGAGCTAATAAAATTCAACACGTTATCTGAATTAGAACGTTTTTCGCTAAAAACGGATAGCGATATTGTGCTTTTATGCGTTGACTCAATGACGGCGATGCACGTCCAGTTCATTGAACGAGTCATGATGTTTGCAGCTGTGCCGCTGATTATAACCTCAAGGCGTGCAGAGCCCTCGCAAATCGCGGCACTATTACAATGTGGACGAGTGACTTATATCCCGCAGCAATTTAATTTTGCACGTCTAGATAAAATCATAGAGTTAGCGTTGATACGCTTTAAAACAGCAAATCAATTGCTTAATAAGCTGGCGGAACTGAAGCAAAGCCTTGAAGACCAAAAACAAGTGCGTGTCGCCAAACAACAGCTGCAACACATTGGCTTATCTGAGCAAGACGCACATATGGCACTACAGCAACAATCGATGAGCAGTGGATTGAGCTTGACTGAAGTTGCTACTCACCTTGGTAATCATGCTCCGAGCCGCTAAATTGCACCTAAATCAGCACAAGGTAACCACAATGGTGCAATGGCAGCGTGGAACATATTGAAATGCGTTGGCCTCGTTTTTATTTTCAATATTAAAGTTAACAGTAACAGTGCTTTAGCTTGGGTAGTAGGTAATTTGTAAACTGGCATACTCTCTGCAACATATAAATAGAACAGATAATAGCAGTATAGAAAACTAACAATTTTAATTTTTGGCAAAGGCGCCATCTCCTGCAAGGGAGATTGGCGCCTTTTTGTTGGCAAAAAGCCAGTGTGGATAGCGATAGGGGCGAAACATGAAAACAAATAAACCCAAGTTGGTCGTGGTGGGAAATGGCATGGTTGGCCACCATTTTGTCGAGCAGTTATGTGAACGACAGATAAGCCAACACTATGATGTTGAGGTGTATGGCGCCGAAAAGATACCTGCATACGATAGAGTGCAACTGTCTAAATATTTTGCCAATGGCAGCGCTGATGAACTGATGCTGACGTCACAAGCTGATTATGAGTCTAAAGGTATCGCGCTACACCTGGGTCAGCAGGTTTCTCATATCGATACCGCGAATAAATGGCTGACCGTTAATGGCGAGCAAACCCCATATGACAAACTGGTGCTCGCGACAGGATCTTATCCATTTGTGCCGCCAATAAAAGGCAATGATCGCCGCGATTGTATGGTTTACCGCACGATTGACGATCTAGAAGCAATAGAGCAAGCAGCGCTCAATGCCAGCTCTGGGGTCGTGATCGGTGGGGGTCTACTCGGGCTTGAGGCGGCTAATGCGTTGAGCGCATTAGGATTAAAGACACATGTCGTTGAATTTGCACCGCAACTGATGTCAGTTCAGTTAAACGATAAAGGCGGTGAGCTACTGAAGCAGAAAATCGAAGCGTTAGGGCTTGGCGTCCATTTAAGTAAAGCCACTGAAGAAATTGTCGATGGGGAGACTGCACAACATCGGCTTAAATTCAGTGATGGAAGCTTTTTAGAAACGGACATGATTGTATTTTCTGCGGGTATTCGACCTCAAGATACATTGGCAAGAAACAGTCATATCAGCGTAGGTGAACGAGGTGGCATCGTTATTGATGATAACTGCCAGACCTCTGTTAATGATGTGTATGCGATAGGCGAATGCGCTTTATGGCAACAAAAGATATTTGGCTTAGTGGCCCCTGGATATCAAATGGCAAAAGTGGCCTTGTCACAAATTACGCCGCTAATGCCGGGCTTATCGGTGGCCCCTTTGACATTTTCGGGGGCAGACATGAGCACCAAGTTAAAGCTACTGGGTGTTGATGTGGCGTCAATTGGCGAAAGTCGAGGCTTTGATAAAGCACAATATGTTGAGTTGAGTGACGTACAAGCGGGCGTCTACAAAAAGCTGTGGCTTGACGAAACGGGTCTTTATCTTCGCGGCGCAGTGCTTGTCGGTAACGTCGATGAATATAGCCTTTTGCTCAGTCAATACTTGAGCGGTGAAGCACTTGAAGAGCCAGCAGTAACCTTATTGCTAGCGGATGAGTCTGCGCCACTAACGCTAAAAGACAACGCCATAGTGTGTTCGTGCCATCAGGTGACCAAGGCCGATATTGTTGAACAGGTGATAGCGGGTAATCATCAATTGGCTGAGGTAAAGAGCTGTACCAAAGCGGCTTCTGGTTGTGGTGGTTGTTCTGCTTTGGTACAGCAGATCATTGATCAAACGATGCAGGCGCAAGGATTAGAAACGGACTCCGGTATCTGTTGTCATTTTGATCATGACCGTCAGGCGCTATTTCACCTATGCCAGGTTGAAGATATTAAAGACTTCGAACACCTGTACCAACAGCACGCTGTCGCGAATGCCTCACCATTAGCACTGGGTTGTGATATTTGCAAACCTGTTGCCGCCTCTATTTTTGCTTCGCTTGAAAATCAGTATGTGCTTAATGAAAAGCATGTGGCACTGCAAGACAGTAATGACGCCTATTTGGGTAATCTACAAAAAAATGGCAGCTACTCGGTAGTGCCAAGAGTTCCTGGAGGGGAGATCACCCCAGACAAGTTAATTGCCATGGGGCAAATTGCCAAACGATATGATCTCTATACCAAGATCACCGGTGGGCAGCGGATAGACATGTTTGGCGCACAACTTTCAGACCTACCCGCGATTTGGTCAGAACTGATAGCACAAGGGTTCGAGACCGGACATGCCTATGGCAAGTCATTGCGGACGGTTAAATCATGTGTTGGCAGTACTTGGTGTCGATATGGTGTGCAAGATGCTGTCGGGTTAGCGATTGCGTTGGAGCATCGATATAAGGGTCTGCGTTCTCCCCATAAGATTAAGTTTGCCGTGTCGGGCTGCACAAGAGAGTGCGCCGAAGCACAAAGTAAAGATATCGGTGTGATAGCCACTGAAAAAGGATGGAACCTGTTTGTGTGTGGTAATGGCGGCATGCGACCAAGACACGGTGATCTATTTGCCACTGATCTTTCTACTGAACAATTAGTTCAGTACATCGACCGTGTACTGATGTTCTACACCAAAACAGCCGCTCGACTACAACGCACTTCAGTGTGGATGGAGTCACTTGCTGGTGGGCTTGAGTATTTGCAGTCGGTGATCATTGATGACGCACTAGGTGTGAATCATGAATTAGAGCTGCAGATGGATAAAGTGGTGGCTAATTATCAGTGTGAATGGAAAACCAGCTTACAAGATGACGTTTTTTTGCAGCGCTTTAGTGAGTTTGTTAATCCAGAAGAGGCGCCGATGAACGCTGAAAAACACTATCAATATCAACGTGAACAAAAATTCCCAATAACATCAGATGTGCAGACTTTTGCTGCGATAAATAACCGTGAGTCAGGGGCTGGCAATATTGCTATCACCCTATTGGATAACGAGGAGGCGTTGGTATGAGTTGGGTCACTATTTGCGAAGAGTCGGTACTGCCGGCAAAAAGAGGGGTTGCCGCTTGGGTTGCTGGTCGAGCTGTTGCGGTATTTCATTTGGGAGAGGCGGGAATATTCGCGATAGATAATATTGACCCCGCTACCGGGGTTAGCGTGCTGTCGCGTGGACTATTGTGTGAACTCAATAATGAGCTGTTTGTCGCCTCCCCAATTCATAAGCAACATTACAGTTTAACGACTGGCCAGTGTTTGGAAAATGAAGCGCTAAGTGTCGATATTTTTGAAATCAAACGTCAGTCGGGCAACGTCCTGGCGCGTGCATTAGCTTAAGGATGAGGTCGCTATTATGTTCAAGGACAGTATGAGTAATAACAATGTAAGTCAGTCAACATTTAAGCTGTTTTCGTTTTCAGGAAAAATGAAAATGATGCACCTAAGCTGGATGGCATTTTTCATTACCTTTATGGTTTGGTTTAATGCGGCGCCTCTGCTGGGGGTGATTGCTGAAAGTATTGGGCTGACGACATCGCAAATAAAGACCCTGCTTATTCTCAATGTCGCCTTAACTATCCCGGCTCGAGTATTGATCGGTATGGTGACCGATAAGTATGGACCCAGATTGGTTTACTCCTTACTACTTGGCTTTTGCTCTATCCCTTGCTTTATGTTTGCTTTGGGGACGACTTTCGAGCAACTGGCATTAGCACGTTTCCTCCTTGGTTTTATTGGCGCAGGTTTTGTTGTCGGTATTCGCATGGTCAGTGAATGGTTCCCTGCGAAGGAGTTAGGTACTGCAGAGGGGATCTATGGTGGTTGGGGGAACTTTGGTTCAGCGGCGGCCGCCTTTACGTTGCCTACGATAGCATTAGCATTTGGAGGGCCAGATGGATGGCGCTATGCCATTGGTCTTACCGGTTTGATGAGCTTAGGTTTTGCATTTATCTACTATTTTAATGTGACAGATACTCCTAAAGGCTCAACCTACTTTAAACCGAAAAAGGCGGGGGCACTGGAAGTCACTAGTAAGGGCGATTTTGTGTTGTTACTGATCATGAAAGTGCCTATGTATGCCACGTTAGCATTGCTGGCTTGGAAATTGTCACCCACCGGCGTGGTGATGTTTAGCCAACAAGTCACCAATGGCATTTATGCGCTACTTATCGCCATATTTATCATTGACGTATATCAGACTTATCAAGTTAACAAACAAGTGTTTACTGGCACGATCCCAGAGTTTGAACGCTACGAGTTTAAGCAGGTGGCAGTGCTCAATGTATTGTACTTTTCAACATTTGGCTCTGAACTGGCAGTTGTTTCTATGTTGCCGCTTTTCTTTGCCGAGACATTTGAGCTTGGTTTTGCTCAAGCGGGAATGGTGGCGTCTTCATATGCCTTTATGAATTTAATGTCTCGTCCTGGAGGAGGTTGGTTAAGTGATCGTTTTGGCCGCAAATCAACGTTATTGATTTTAACGGCAGGACTCGCCATCGGCTATTTAGGAGTTGCGCAAATTGATGGTAGCTGGGCATTGCCTTTAGCGATCTTGATGGTGATGGCTTGCTCGTTTTTCGTTCAAGCTGGAGAGGGCGCTGTATTCGCGGCTGTGCCACTGATTAAGCGCCGTTTGACTGGCCAGATAGCTGGTATGACTGGAGCATATGGCAATGTGGGCGCAGTGTTCTTTTTAACCGCTTATTCAATGGTATCAACGCAAACATTCTTCTACATTATTGCGGCTAGTGCGCTATTTGGCTTTTTTACATTGTTCCTGATGACCGAGCCCAAAGGCCATATCGTGGAAGTAAATGAGAAAGGTGAAGTTACCTTGATTAGCGTCAACTAATCATGAGTTTATTGAACATGGCTAGGCAGACCTTGGATAAAACCGATGAACTCTTCAAAGATAGCAATACTATAGCCTCATTAAAACCTGCTAACGGCTTAATGATAGCGGCTGGTCAGTATTCTGATAAGGGCATTAAAGCCACAAATGAGGATGCTATTGGGATCCGTATTCCAAGTGGGCTCATGCTCACAACTAAGGGGGCTGTTGCTGCAATAAGTGATGGCGTGAGTACGGCCGAAAGTGGCGCTGCCGCCTCCGCTATTAGTGTGAGTAATTTCCTCGCGGATTACTACTCGACTCCTGATCTTTGGTCGGTAGAAAAGTCTAGTACTCAAGTATTAACGGCACTGAATCGATGGCTTTACGGATTAGGGCAAGATTACCGCGATGCCAGGCGGGGCTACGTATGTACCTTTAGCGCATTAGTCTTTAAATCCTGTCATCTACATATGTTTCATGTTGGGGACTCAAGAGTTTACCGTTATCGCGATGGCACGCTTGATAAACTTAGCCATGATCACACCAGCCTTGTGGGGAAAAACCAGCAGTACCTGGCCCGAGCCATGGGGTTAGATGTCAACGTTGACGTAGATTACCGAATGTTAGCAATAGCCAAGGACGATCTGTATTTGCTCACCACAGATGGTGTGCATGATGTCATTACCGACGTCGAAATTGAGGCAAGACTGCAGCAGTTTTCCCAAAGTCGTTATGATGCAGGGAAAAGTGCTGGATTTACCGATGAAGATTGTGATCAGTTTTGTATGGCGATGGTTGATAACGCGTTCAATTACCGTTCTCAGGATAACGCTAGTTGCCAACTGCTGCATATCGAGGCCTTACCGGATAAAAACATTGATGAGGTTTATCAAAGCCTATCTAAACTGCCATTTCCACCACCGCTCAGCATTGGTATGACGTTAGACGGTTACAAGGTGGTTGATGTGTTGCACGAAAGCCAGAGGAGCCAAGTCTATTTAGTTAAAAATGAGCTGGGGAGTTTGATGTGCATGAAAACACCGTCTATCAACTATTTAGATGATGCGGCCTACATAGAGCGATTTCTGCTTGAAAGCTGGATTGGCAAACGTATTAATAGCCCTTATGTGGTGTCGATAATCGATCGAAATAGAGAGAAGTCGGCACTCTACTATTTAACCGAATACCTTGCCGGTCATTCGTTGAGTCAATGGATCAAACACAATCCAACACCCGAAGTTCAAGCGGTATTAGAGCTGTTAAAACAGCTAGAGACGGGGATACGAGCATTTCATCGTAAAGAAACGTTGCACCAAGACCTTAAGCCGGACAATCTAATGTTGACCAATGAGGGGAGGCTGAAGATCATCGATTTTGGCGCCTGTTTTATTAAAGGTATTGCTGAGATCACCAGCCCCTTACCACGAGACCGAATCTTGGGTACTGCAGATTATTCAGCCCCAGAGAGCATATTGGGTTATCAAGTTAATCAAAAAGCGGATCTTTATTCTATTGCGGTCATAGCGTTTGAGATGTTAACGGGTCGATTACCCTTCGATGGAAAGCAGTCGCACTGTAAAACAAAACAGGATTTTTTACGGCTTAAGTATACCCCCAGTTATGACATTAATCCGCTGGTGCCAATCTGGATGGATAAAGCCCTTAAAAAGGGGCTTAGTGTTGCGCCAGAGCAGCGCCAAGCTGACAGCCGTGAATGGTTGTTTGAGATGACTCAACCGGTAACACATTGGCAGCAATCAGCGGTTAAAGCCCCTTTAATGGAAACTAAGCCGCTGCTGTTTTGGCAAAGTTTGAGTGCCTTCTTTGGGCTGTTAACATTATTACTTGCGCTATTTAAAGGAGGGTAGTAGGAGGTTGTAGTTAACACAAACTTACTATAGTGTTGGATAAATGGTCGTCCCAAAGGAAGGGGATTTATGAAGCACTTATTGTTGGTTGTATGTTTAATTGCGAGTGGTTGCCAATCGGTACCACATCCGCCAGTTGAGCCACCGAAAATGCCAACGTTTGATTATGCAGTAGATGCTGCATACGATATTCCCGAACCCAGGGCTTTAATTGCCTTATCCAGTGAACAAATAGAGCAACTTGAACACTTTAAACAACAAAGTAACATCAGCAGCTTGCATCCTAATCGACAGGTGGCCGAATTTGTTGGACAGCGCTTGGTCAATTTCAATTATGAAGGGATGAATTACGGGGCAAGTGAGGCGCTTGAATTAAATCGTGGTAATTGCATGTCACTAGCGCTATTAACTTATGCCATTGCTGAACAATTCGACGTAGATGTGGCATTTCAAGTGATGCATACCATGCCTATGTTATTAGATGTTACCAATAGATACGCTGTTGTTTCTGACCATGTGAGAACATTCCTTTATGAGATACCAATAGAAGGGGAAAGAACATATGTATTTGGTAACAATCGAATCACGGTTGATTTTTTTCCTGAGCGATATGATCGAGGTGGGAAAACTATCGGTAAAGATATATTTTTTGCCATGTTATACCGAAACTTAGCTGCTGACGCTTTGTTAAAGAATGATCTACCACTCGCTTATGTACTCTTAAAGGAGAGTTTTGTTTTCAGTGAACATTACGCACCATCGATTAACATGATGGCAGTTGTATTAAGGCGACTAGGTTATGAAGATAACGCCGAAAGCTTGTATCGATATGGGCTTGAAGTTTCTGAAAGTAAAGTGACCCTGCTAAGTAACTACCATTACTTGCTTGCTCGTCAGGGCCGTACTGCTGATGCTCTAGCGATAAAGTCACAATTACTCGAGTTGAATGATACAAGTCCATATAATTGGTACTTGGTAGCACAGGATTCAATCGCTAAAGGAGATTACCCAAGTGCTAAGATATTCCTTAAAAAATTTATTGATAACACGCATTACTTCCATAAAGCATATTTTGACCTAGCCAAAGTTCATACGCAGTTAGGCGAGCCAGAACAAGCTAAAATAGCAATGTTGAAGGCGCTTGATTATGCTGCTGAACCTAAGAACAAACAGCGCTATCAAGCCAAGCTTACTTGGTTAAATTCTCGCTAGTTTTGTCGCTATTTTAGACCAGTAGTCAATAGTTGGCTGTGGGGGGCAAGGCAGGATATTTTTAAAGGTGGAAATTTTATGGCTTCCTTTGTGAGTATGAAAATCTTAAATATCCTCAAATATGACAGGCTCTGCTCGTCAGTTTAAATGAATGATATTTGATTGCGCTGTCTGGTTAACTTATTGATATTGACTGTCTGTTAATCGATGGTGAACTAGCATGCAAAATTTGTATAGCGTTTACTAATTGAAATTTTCAACCGGGATGGGAGTATTTTATTAGCAGACTATTAAGGTATACAATCTGGATTTTCGATAGCAAAAATAGTATGAAAATTATAAATATTCAATGCTGAATTTCTTTCGTTAGTTCATTATTTGAATTTTGTATTACACTAATAGATACAAGGATGGTTACCATATAAACATGGAGAGTTAAATGTTTAAAGTTATGCACTGGGTTATTGTAACCCGATCACAAATATTAGTCGATCTGCTCAATACTCGATGGCCTCAACAATTTTTAGTTAAAATTCATAATGTTATTCCAGATAATGTTATCGATTATTTTACTGAAAACAGAGTAAGTCTGGTCATTATTGATCTCTCTAGTGTAGATATCCCAAAAGCCTATCAAATTCAACGAAGGTTAGATAAAGAGAGGAGTGGGGCTCGGGTTGTGTTCCTGCATTATCCTCAACAAGTAGATGCCAAATTCTTAGTTCAAAGCAATATTACAGCGGGTCTATTCTATTCGGGCGCCTCATTAGACACTATTGGCTTAGGCATGGCCAAAATAGTTCAGGGGTTAACTTGTATTCCAGACGATTTTAATCAGCAAGATGTTCATAACGTCAGTACTGATGAAGAGTCAGACGCTCTGACTATCCGAGAACGTGAAGTACTGCAGGTCCTGCGTTCAGGGAGTACCAACATTGATATTGCCAATCAACTATTTGTGAGTGAAAGTACGATTAAAACCCATTTATATCGTGCTTTTAGAAAAATTGGAGTTTCTAGCCGCGGCCAAGCAATCGCTTGGGCACAAATGAATACCCATGAAGTCATTCAATAAATCTCTTCAATGGGATTAAGCTCTCATTGACTTTACTGATATTGTTAGGCGCTCAACTTAAGTGCCTTTTTTATCACTACCATCACAACTAAACTCATTGCTATACAGTTGTGTATTCATTTGGTATTATCGCTCTAGTGGTTAAACTATGAGATCGAAAGAGATGAATATGATTAAAGTTATTATGTTGGTTATTACTATTTTATCGGTAATGTTTTTTGCTGAAGCGGCCACTGTCGGTTGTGATAGGGCGGGTGGAGTGAAATGCCAGAAAGTTAATAAGCCCTACAAGTCCTATAAACGTGCAAAAGTGATTGTCATTCCTAGAAGTCATCTTCATTACCATGCTTATCATACGCCACTGCTTTCAGCATTAGGCTTAGCTATTGTGCTAGATGCTGCCGGTAATGCGGTAACCAATAAAGGCGATAAAGTGGTGGTGCTTGGGGAAGGTAATGAAGTTAAAAATGTTTATGAAAAAGATGGCGTTGTTTACCTGATTAAGGAACAGAGTTAACTTGGATAATCTATGGGCCAAATCAACGGAAAGCGGTGTTGTTTTGGCCATGTACATATAACGAGCACCAAATCTAATATTACTTGTCTTGCTCACGTTCACTGTTTAAAAATTCAAAGCCTCTTTTCCAAAATATAAATTGCTCTTCATCAGGTAACTTTCTCACTTCTTTAAGCATATTGTTAAAAGCTGAGTCAATCATAAGTCGATCTGATAATTTGAGGTAACGATACACAACAGGTCTTAAAACAACTGAAAAATCTCCGCTAAGATCTGAGTAACGCTGTTCTTCTAACGCATACGTATTCAACACCAGTTCACGCATGCTAAGTGCGGCAAGTAGTGAGTTTTTGTCACTGAATGACTGATATTGAGCAGCGCGTGAGTAACCAGCTCTTTTATGAACGTCGGACATATTGAGCGCGATCATGCCATTTTCTTTTATCAGCTCGGCGGCAGCATTAAGCAGTGCGGTTTCTTTAGCGGTGAGCATGATGAGTCCTGTAATTTTTTATTTATTTAAAATGGATATGGTCCTAAAGTCAATCATATTGTGTATACAGCTGTTCAATTGGCACTCAAATCATTGCAAATAGACTTTTTAACGCATAAAAACGCGAATCGCCAGATGCCGTTTTTCGAGTATACTAGGTTTAACTTATTCTTATGAGAGCAATAAAATGGCCGAAGAAACCATATTCAGCAAAATTATTCGACGTGAAATTCCAGCAGATATCCTATTCCAAGATGAGCTAGTGACTGCATTTAGAGATATCAGTGCACAAGCACCGACGCATATATTGATTATTCCTAACCATCTGATCCCGACAATAAATGATATTAAGGCTTCCGATGAGAAAGCGTTGGGAAGAATGATGTCTGTTGCGGCCAAACTGGCTCGCGAGGAAGGGATAGCAGAAGACGGTTATCGCGTGATCTTGAACTGTAATGAACACGCAGGCCAAGAGGTTTTCCATATTCACATGCATTTAGTCGGAGGCCACTCTTTAGGCCCTATGTTGAGTCAAAAACGATGAAAAAAGCTGCCGATGTTTTTCCGTTAACGGAGATGGCAAGTCGATTTGTTGGGCAACTTACTCAGTGCCAAAAATTAAAGCTTAAGGTGTTAGAGGGCAGTGATAAACATGTGCTCATTGAGCTGCCTTATGATCCTCAACTTGTTGGTTACCCAGACACTGGTGTGATCCACGGTGGAGTGATAACAACATTGATGGATACGGCCAGTGGCTGCGCTGTCGTGTGTTCTATTTTTGATCAGTTTGGTGCTTTGGAGATCTCACCAACGCTTGATCTGCGAGTTGATTACATGAAACCTGCTGAACCGTTTAAGCCAGTCTATGGTTTTGCAGAGTGTTATAAATTGTCATCTAGCGTCGCTTTTACTCGTGCTATTGCTTACCAAGATTCAATCGATGATCCCATTGCTAATGCGGTAGGCTCGTTTATGCGAATTAGTCCAGAAATGGTTGGCGAAGAGTTTAGACAAGCACTGATGGGAGAGCCGCGTCATGACTAACCCGAGTCATTCAGAATCTGATGCGACAAAGTTAGATTTCAAAAGTATCGTACGAAAAGCAACGGAACTAAATGATTTTGGTCACTTGCTTGAACATGTGCCTTACGCCCAGTTTATTGGAATGGGTGTTGAGCGTTTTGGCGATGAACTGGTTTTTAAGCTGCCAGCAAAAGATGATAATATCGGTAACCCAGTACTACCTGCACTGCATGGTGGTGTTATCGCAGGTTTTATGGAAATGTCAGCCATTGTGCAGCTAATGGTCTTTATGCAGACCACTAAAGTACCAAAAGTAGTTGATTTCTCAATTGATTATCTCAGAGCTGGCTACCATAAAGGTAGCTTTGCTGAATGTAAGATCACTCGCCAAGGTCGACGAGTCGCTAACGTGAGCATTACTTGTTGGCAGACTAATCGTAAACACTTGATTGCGACGGCAAGAGCCCATTTTTTAATAGATTAACTTAGCTATCCTTGTATTAACACTGAATGATTTTATTCTAGGGAACAAAATGAAAAAATTGATTTTAGGCTTATTTACAGCGTTGATTGTCGCGGCTTGTGCACCACACACAGCAGGCTTAATGGTGGGTTCTAAAGGTGAAGTGCGTGTTGATAACAACAGCTTTGGTAAAGAAGTCACCGTACGAAGTGTAATGGCGCGCCCTGAAGGTGGTTTTTTACAAGGCACGGGCACGATTATTAGTCAGGTCTCTACTGACTTGCGCTTGCAGTATAAATTCACTTGGTTTGATACCAGTGGCATGACGATTGATGATGAAGGCGTAAGCTGGAAGTCAGTAAAATTGCATGGCAAGCAGCAGCTACAAGTATCAGCGGTTGCGCCTAATGTTAACGCAACTCGCTTTGAGCTATATGTAAGAAAAGCCTTTTCAAATTAATATGTAGATGATTAGAAATTATATTTGTTATGAAAACGTCAGCAAAGCTGACGTTTTTTTATGCATAAAGATTGTAAACGTTAAGAAGACTGTCATCAGTTTGTGAAATTCATGTATAATCGGCCGCGCCAAGGGGTGTTAAAGTCTATAAACCATAAGTTGGATATTGTGGATTTTAACTGAGATGTTGAAAAACGAACCCTTAGAACCTGATCCGGCTAATACCGGCGTAGGAATGGGCCACAATTCATTTCCCGAACGCTTCTTTATGTTGCCGGATCTCAAAATTTTAATTTGAGGTCCTATGTTAAATCTAAAAACTTATTCTCCTATAGCGGTTGCCGTCATGGCTGCGCTAGTTTCATCACCTACGTTTGCCAATACTGACTCAGAAACACCTGTTGATGAGATGGAAGTCATGGTTGTGACATCTGATTTTCGGGGCACATCGCTAGAAAAAATGCCATCAAGCGTCACCGTTATTGATCAGCAGCAAATTGAGGATGAAGGTGCACAGCACTTTGAAGATATCTTAAACTCAATTGCTAATTTCAACTGGTCCGGTGGTAGCTCAAGACCCAAATACTTCCAAATTCGTGGTGTCGGTGAGCAAGAAGAGTATCAAGGCGCACCTAACTCCTCTGTTGGCTTTATCGTTGATGATATCGATTTGTCCGGTTTAGGCATGGCTTCAAGCATGTACGACTTACAACAAGTTGAAGTATTACGCGGTCCTCAAGGTACACGTTATGGCGCTAATGCGTTAGCAGGTCTTATCTACCTTAAAAGTAATGATCCTACCGACGTATTTGAAAATGGTGCAGAGATCTCGCTAGGCGATGATAATTTACAGACCTTTAGTGGTTTTAGCTCGGGTCCATTAACCGATTCTGGAAACTTGCTTTACCGTGTGTCGCTGCAACAGCATCAGCAAGATGGTTATCGAGATAATCTTTATCTTGGTGAGAGCGATACTAATAACCGTGATGAATTCACTGGTCGCGCAAAATTACGTTGGTACGCGACTGAAGAACTAGAAATTGACCTGACTTACTTACATGCAAATTACGATAATGGATATGATGCTTGGACATTAGATAATAACGGTTTTGATACGTTAACGGATGCACCTGGCGTTGATAAGCAACGTACTAACGGCACCGTTTTAAAGTTTATTTACACTGGTGCTGAAAATGTTGAACTGACTTCATTAACCTCTCTGGCACAGTCAAAAACTCACCATAACTATGACGGTGACTGGGCTAACCCTGATTATTGGGACAGTCGAGATTGCGATGGTAGCCCTTGTGAATATGAGTATAACTGGGATAAGAAAGGCGACAGGCAGACCATCACGCAAGAGTTTAGGTTAGCTTCAACTGAATCAGGCCGTATATTCGCGGGCAGTACTGACTGGCTCGTCGGTGTATACGCAATGGATCTACAAGAAGACAATGAGACTATGGATACTTATAGTCAGTTAAGTGCGGAATACGAGGCGCAAAACTATGCGTTATTTGGTCAATTAGATTCAGACCTAGGTTCGGGCTATGCTTTGTCGGTAGGACTGCGGACAGAGCGTCGAGATAGTGAATACAGTGATTCAGATGGCGACGAATTTAAGCCAAGCGAAACCATGTGGGGCGGGCATATTGCGTTAAGCAAAGCACTCGGTGAAAACCACGAGTCATATATCCGCGTGGCGAGAGGCTATAAAGCGGGTGGCTTTAATATGTCACTGCCGAGTGAACTCGCCGATAAAAAAGAGTACGACACTGAAATTCTTTATAACTACGAAGTGGGTTTGAAGTCGGTTTGGTTTGATGGTCAAGCAAGCACTAATCTGTCGGTATTCTTTATGGATAGACAAGATCAACAAGTCGCGGCATCGCAACAATCGACAGTACCTGGCGAAGAGGGGAATTTTATTCTCTTTACCGAAAATGCAGGCAGTTCTCATAACTATGGTGCTGAGCTTGACGGCAACTGGTATGCAACCGATAACCTAAAGCTTTACACCAGTTTAGGTTGGTTAGAAACCGCTTATGGTGATTACGAGTACGAAGATAAATATGGCACCGTAGTCGATCTTTCTGGCCGTGAGCTAGCGCATTCCCCTAACTTTACCTTTAGTGTTGGCGCGACTTATCGCAACGATGCTGGTTGGTTTGCTAACGTGAATGCCAGTGGTAAGAGTGATTTTTATTACTCGGATAGTAACGAGTCTACATCAGATGCATACCAAATTTTTAACGCCAAAATAGGTTACGAAGCTGACATGTGGTCTGCATATCTCTGGGGACGTAACCTATTTGATGAAAAATACGGCGTTCGAGGCTTCTATTTTGGCAACGAGCCAGATTTAGGCTGGGCAGATAAGCAATATGTGCGCTATGGTGATCCACGCCAACTAGGGGTTACTTTAAACGTTAAGTTTATGTAAATCCTAATTAATAAATAGTTATTACTCTTTAATATTGTTACCAACAATAAGTGCTTGAGGTCAAAAATGAAGTTAACGGCAGAAATTAGTTGCTACCCACTACAAGACAATTATTTAGATCCAATAAGATGGTTTATAGGCCGGGTCGATACCTATGACAATATCCAACGTGTGACTAACGCTATGGCAACACAGGTGTGCGGTGAGTACGCCGAGGTGATGGCAATGTTGGCAACAGAGATGGAAGCGGCCCACGAAAAGTGGGGAAAAGCGGTATTTGTATGTAAATTTATTGGTGGTGAGCTCGACTTAAGCCACAGTGAATAACTAAGCTAAAGTAATATAAGCCACAGCCGTAATGACAATTAGCCACAGGGTGTTATCGATACTTTGTGGCTTTTTATTTTGGGCTTTTAATCGTATATATTTTTAATAGAGAGACTTAAGTCAATGGCAGATTTCTGGCTATCGTTAGTCGACAGTTTTACATCAGCATTCGGTGAAGCGCAAGCGCTAACGGCTTGGGAAGCGGTTGCTGTGCTGCTGGCTTTAGCCTACTTGATACTCGCGATGAAAGGTAGCGTGTGGTGTTGGCCCGCGGCATTAACCAGTACTGCAATTTATACGGTGTTGTTTTGGAAAGTGTCATTGCTGATGGAATCGGTGCTTAACGTTTATTATATGGCGATGGCCGTTTATGGTTATTGGCTGTGGACCAAAGGAGGCAATGGCCATGATGGGGTTAAAATTGTTTCATGGCGACTGTCGACTCACCTTAAATTGATTGCGAGTACCACATTGTTGGCGTTGATTATTGGTTATTTTATGGCAACACAAACCCAAGCCTCATTTCCCTATTTGGACGCCGCAACGACCTGTTTTGCAGTGATGACAACTTTTTTAGTGGCTAAAAAAGTGTTGGAAAACTGGATCTATTGGTTTGTTATTGATGCTGTGTCTATCTACTTGTATGTAAGCAAGGGACTGATGTTAACGTCAGTGCTCTTTGTGTTCTATGTCGTTATGGTGGTGTTTGGTTACTTTATGTGGCGCAATCAAATGAAAACGCAACGGCCAAGTGACAGTATGGTTGTACTGGCAGGAGCGGCTTAAGTTGAGTGACTCGCTTAAGCAAGACTTAGCTCGCTATTTGACTCTGTCAGGTTTGACTCGGGTAAGTGTTATAGCCCCTTTAACGCAAGGTTTGAGCAATCAAAACTATTATGTTCGCGGATTACACCCGAGTAAGGCCGTAGAGTCTGAGTGGGTGCTTAGGCTTAACAGCTGGGCTAGCTCTCAAATCTGTGACCGAGACAGTGAAGTGCATGCTTGGCGCTCTGCAAGCGATGCTAACCTGGCGCCTAAGATGGTCTATATCAGCCCCGATAAGCAATTTTATTTGAGTGAGTTCTTATCCCAACAGCACCACCGTAGCTGGAGTGAGCTTATAAGTGCGAATGGGGCTCACCCTGTTACCCATACCCAAGAGAATTGGCCGGGTGCAGAACAATTGTTACTGCAATTACTCAATGGTTTAAAACAGTTGCCTCCCCCTAAAAATGTCATCACAGTGGATAAACAATGGCAGATATATCACGCCCGCTTGTGCCAAATGCAGCAACAATTACTGAATAAAGACAGTGATATTCATCCAAATATTGAGTCTTGGTTACAACAGTTTGATTGTTTAATCACACAGACTGATGCAATTAATTCAATGTTAGACACTCTTGAACAGTGCTTGGTTAATTTGCAGTTTAGCCACCGTGATTTAAATCCATTTAACATATTAATCGGGCAAAACAAGCTCCATTGCATCGACTTTGAATATGCCTGTAGCTCGCATCCATTATGCGATCTAGCCTCAGTGATCGCGAGTCATTCCTTGTCGTCGAAACAGCGGCATTGGTTGATAGCAAATTATCTGCGACAGCAAGGTAATTTGAATCAACACGCAGCGGATGCTGTACCCGCAGCCGTTGATCTCTATTGGGTTTTTGCTGTCTGTTGGGCGCTGCAAATGGCGTTTGATAATATTCTAGCATTTGATGAAAACAGCCAACCAATATCCTCTAATGAACAATCGAGTAATTATCTTATTTGCGCCGAGCAATACCAGCATCTTATTGCCAGTTGTTCATAATTCAAGACCCTTTACGCCGTAAACCTGCCAATATATCCAACGCGACCTTGTAAACTCCCTTTATTGACACTTTGTAACCGTTCATACGATTGCGCATATTCTGTGCTAGGTTGATATTAACGGTTGGGGAGAGATATGAAAAAAGTGATTTTATGGGGATTGTTGTCTATTAGCTTAATTGGCTGCTCCACCAAAGTCGGTTATTACTTTTTGGATTGGGCTATTGAGTGGAAACTCGAGGAGTTCGTGACATTAGATGACCAGCAGGGCAAGCAATTTGAATTGGCGTTAGATACATTTTTAGTGTGGCATCGGACACAAGAAATGCCCCGCTATAGAGATCAGTTAGCCCTGCTCGGGGCTGAAATCAATCATCAACGTTTTAGTACAGAATCTTGGAGTGATCATGTGCGTTCGGCCAAAGCACATTGGATTCGAGTGTTTGATTTTGTTGAGCCATCGTTAATCCCAATCATAAGTTCTTTCTCAGATGAGCAAGTTAAACAGGTGATTGCTCATCTAAGAGTCGAAGAAAAAGAGTTAAATGAGAAGTACCTTGGCAAGAGTCAATCGCAATTGATTGAAATGGCTGATGAGCGAATAGAGAAACGGGTTGAAAAATGGGTTGGAAAACTCTTGCCGTCGCAAAAAATAGCAATACATACTTACAATGTTGAGCGCGGGGATACGTTAGATATGTGGCTTGAATACCGTCATGATTGGATCCGTTTATTCTCACAAGCATTAAAAAATAGGCAAAACCAAAAAGCGCTGTCACATAGCTTAAGGTTGCTAATGACTCAGCCTGATACGCTGAAATCAAAAGCCTATCAGACAAAATTGGATGACAACACGGCAAGGTTCGGTGAGCTACTGATCAAACTAAACCGTTTAACAAGTGAAAAACAAAAACAGCGTTTTGAAAAAAAATTGAATACACTCATTAGAGAGCTTACTGAAATCAGTGAAGATATTTAACCTTAACATCTTGATATTATTGTAGCAGGACAATTTTTATCAACTACAGTTGAAAGATTGTTATGTTTGTTAAGGTCTAATGGATTAATGGAATTTAAAGAGGGATCGACATGCTACTTGGACAACTATATCAAAAATTTCTAAACACCATTCGCTATGCTGAAGGTATTGCACCGTTGGCACTACGACTTTATCTCGCGCCGGTATTAATGCAGGCGGGTTACAACAAACTCTCTCATTTTGGTGACACAGCGGCTTGGTTTGGTAATCCTGATTGGGGACTTGGTCTGCCATTCCCTGAAGTGATGGTCGTCTTAGCAGCGGGTACTGAATTTGTCGGCGGTGGCTTACTCATTCTTGGTTTAGCGACTCGTTTAATCGCAATCCCATTATCAATTACTATGTTAGTTGCCGCTTTTGCGGTTCATTGGGATAACGGCTGGTTAGCAATAGCGGATGCGAGTTCATGGTTAGCAAACGACAAGGTGTTGGCATCGACAGAAAAGCTTGAACGCGCTAAAGAACTGCTACAACAGAACGGGAATTATGAGTGGCTAACCAGTTCAGGTAATATTGTGGTACTGAATAATGGCATTGAGTTTGCGATAACTTACCTCTTTATGTTGGTGGCTCTGGTATTTATGGGGGGCGGCCGATATACCAGTCTTGATTATTACATTGCGAAGAAAAACGGCATTGCTTAACGCTGCCAACGAGCTCACTTTATTAAATCCCACCAAATAGGTGGGATTTTTTTTGGGAGCTTGATACTCTCAACGCAAGCAATTATTAATCGCAATTTATTAAGGATGATCCGTTGGACGCATTAACCCTTTTATTGACCAGACAATCCGCGCCACGCCTTATCGCGCCAGGCCCATCAGACGACCAGCTTAAGACTATTTTAGATGCTGCGGCACGAGTACCCGACCATGGTGGTTTGACGCCATGGGAGTTTATCATTGCGACGGGTGGTGGGCTTGAGAAACTAGGGAACGTTTTTGCTGAAGCGTCAGCATTAAATGGTGCAGAAGAAGATGTTATCAATAAAACAAAGAACATGCCTTTAAGAGCCCCTATGGTTATCACTGTGGTGGCTAAAGTAAAGCAGCACCCTAAAGTTCCGGCATTTGAACAACAGCTTGCAGCAGGTTGCGCGGCGATGGCAATGCAGCAAGCTGTATTTGCCCAGGGCCTGGGCGGAATATGGCGAACTGGCGCCTTAGCCTTTGATAAAAATGTGCATCAATTACTTGATCTTGAACAGACGGATCAGATTGTTGGCTTCCTTTATATCGGGACTCCAGCACTGAAAGCAACAACTAAGCCGGTGAAAGAGGGGATGGGGTTCGCTCGATATTTATAGTGGATGAGCAACCATGCTAAGTTAGTGACAACAATTTAAAAGGAGGTTGAGTTGAATGCACAACAAGTGAATGACAACGCGCTGGTGGGCGAACACGTTGTTTTAGAACCTTTAACGTTAGCGCATGCTCCAGCATTGAGTATTGCTGTTTGTGATGGTGAGCTTTGGCAACTGTGGTTTACCAAAGTCCCTCATCCCGACGATGTGAACGATTATATTAGCCAAGCTCTTTTAGCCGAAGAAAAAGGGGAAACACTGGCATTTGCGGTTCGAGATCGTCACTCGGGAGCCATTGTCGGTTGCACACGGATCTGTCATTGGCAGCAAAATCATCGACGTCTTGAAATCGGCCATACTTGGTATGCTAAAAGTGTGCAACGCACTGCAGTGAATACCGAGTGTAAGTTGCTGCTGTTAGCCTATGCCTTTGAAACATTGGATGTTATCGCGGTAGAGTTTAGAACTCATATTCAGAATGAAGTGTCACGGCAGGCGATTTGTCGTTTAGGGGCGAATCAAGATGGTATTTTGCGCAACCATCAAATTTTAGAGAATGGTACTATAAGAGATACAGTCGTTTACTCAATTATTGACTCTGAATGGGGTGAGGTAAAAACCGCTTTGCGTAACAAACTCAATGTGACTACCCCATAAATGTGTACACATTAAACGATGGTTTTTAATCTGTTCATTGGGGGCTGTTGATCTTTCGAGCTTAGTTTTTGTTCGACTCTTTACCGTAAAGAATAATGATTTTAGGTCAAGGCTTGAGCGATGATGCTTGGCTGGCTAAGCGAAAATCTCGTAACGCATTCTAGTTATAAAAGACTAAAACTATTGAAACGAACCCTAAGGGCCGCGCTTCTTGGCTATTTTTACGGTGTTGTAGGCTATTTGTGGAGAATAACTAAACGACATAGCCTCCGCCTTGTCAAAATAGCTAATAAACTGCGGCAAAAACAACCGTGAGAGATCAACAGCCCCTAGCGTCTTTGCATCTTTTTTGATGTTACGCTTGATATTAAATGAAAGCTAAAGTAGAAGTAGTTAAATCGAACGAATATAAAAAGGGATTATTTTCATGTCTGGTACCACTTACGCAAGTACGCTAGCAATAGCCGTCGGTTTATTGTCTTTTAATGCTGTTGCGGGCGATGCTGAAGACGCATTGACTAAAGAGTTAACTGAATGTGCTGCATATTATCAGATAGCGTCGAATGCGATTGCAGCTATGAATGCACCACAAATGCAAGCAGTAGGTGATAGATTAAAACTCTCTGGCGAACAAGCGGTTGAAATCGCGAATAAATATCAAAGCACAGAGTATGTTAATCAGGCTGTTATTGCAGCTACAGAGCAACATAAAGCATCAATGCCTAACTCAAAGAGCCTAGGTCCTTTGATGGGGAAATATAAAGAGTCGTGTAAAGTGGTGATTAGTCAGCCAGATAAGCGGCTTGATTACTGGACCATGGCAACGATGTAATAAAAAGAGAGCGAAAGCTCTCTTTTTTTGTAAGATAACCACGATATTCCCTGTCTAATCCGGTATGAGTAACCCTTAAAATATGAGCTATCTTTAAAAGCAGTGTTTTAGCGCTGTTTTTGAAAGAAAAAATCGTGTCGGAGCAAGAGATGAATATTTATTTTTTACTGGCGGGGATCATTGCTGCATTAACTTGTGTCATGCACTTTACCTATGACAGACAACAATTCTTAGTGCCCATGCAGCAAGCTGTTTTCGACCCTATCGCTAAATCTGTGATGCAATGTGTCTTTCACTATATTTCAGTCTTTCTGCTACTTTCAACGTTTATTTTATTGGCTTGCGCTTTTGAAGCCATTTCTCAAATGCATAGCTTTGGCATGTTGGTGTTTATTGCTCTTAATTTCGGCTTATTCGCGATATGGCAAATCTATATTGGTTTTAGCAGTGATCTTGAACAGCCATTTAAACACCTATTCCAATGGATATTTTTTGTTGTAATTTCGGTACTTACCCTATTAGGCGCTTTGTTGGGATAGTAGAGGTGCCGACCTTATATAACGACTGATGAGTGGCGCTATATTGGTGACAGTCATAGATAAACGAGTTGAATTATTTGCACGTTGTTAATCGTGTTATTTGTTGTGTTTATAAAAAATAATCAGTAAGTTGTTTACAGAGTAAGGTGTGTTCCAAATGGATTGGATCGCTGCAATCAGGATGAAAAATGCAAACAAAGCTAAGTCGAATACAATCCTCCCCCCATATTCCCACTGTTGATAAACCATACTAGCCAACTATCGATTGATAGGTGGTTCGGTAATATCACGATAATTTACAAATTTTTTCACAATGGCTGGCTATATCATTTGGGCTTTGGTTGTATGATAGGCCCATTGTTCGGCTGATTAATTGCTATATAAAGAGCATTTTTATGATAGAAGTCCATGACTTAAAAAAAGAATATCCCATGGGTGATACATGTGTAAAAGCACTCAATGGAGTGAGCTTTAGTATCGCTAAAAATGAATTCGTTGCGATTATGGGGCCTTCAGGTTCGGGTAAGTCCACCTTGATGAATATTATCGGCTGTTTAGATAAACCAAGTTCAGGAGGCTATAGCCTGAACGAGCAAGAAGTAGCTCAATTGGATGATGACGCATTGTCGGCAGTTAGAAATAAAGAGATAGGCTTTGTTTTTCAAAGCTTTCATTTATTACCGCGCTTATCAGCATTACAAAATGTGTTACTGCCTTTAAGGTTTTCGGATCATCCTGATCAAGACCCTCGTTATGCACATGAGTTACTCGCAAGAGTCGGTTTAGAGACTCGGCATGATCACCGTCCTAATCAGCTGTCAGGTGGTCAAAGGCAGCGCGTCGCCATCGCCCGTTCTTTAGTTAATCGCCCTGCCATTTTGCTTGCCGATGAACCAACAGGGGCGCTCGACAGTAAAACGTCAGTTGAAATTATGGCCCTTTTCACTGAATTGCATAAGGCTGGCCAAACCATTATTTTGGTGACCCATGAAGAGGAAGTTGCCGCATATGCACAGCGAATTATTCGTATGAGAGATGGTGATATCGTTGAGATTGAAGAGAGGGCGACTAATGCAGCCTAATACGATTATTGGGTTAAGCAGTTTGTGTATTTTATTAGCCCTTTCACCAAGCCTAGCTCAAGCAAATGAAGTGGCCGTCAAGCCAGTTACACTGCTCAATACTGCACCACTGTCGCCATCGCCTGCAGAGTTATCACCTTTGCTTTTAACCGGGAAAATATCCTCAGTAGACTCACAAGCGATCATGGTGCCCAAGGCCGGTGATGCCTGGCGCTATCAGATCAAATGGATGCTACCTGAGGGTAGCATTGCTAAAGTTGGCGAAGTCGTGGTTATTTTTGACAAAAGTGCTATTGCAAATCGAATTGAGCAATTAGAAGCGAGCTTGTTAAGAGTCACGGCGCAAGAACAGAGTCAATCGATAGAACTGGATGCGCAAATATTGCAGGCGGAGTTTGACCTGAAACAAGCGAGGTTGGAGCTGGAAAAAGCAGAATTAGATGCTGGGATCCCTGCCGATTATATCGCGGCTAAGAATTATGCCGATAATCAATTTAATAAGCTTAAAGCAATATCTGAACTGTCTAAAAAGGCACAGTTATTGAAAGAGATCACTGACAAGAGAGTCGCGTCAATAGCACAGTTACAGATTGATAGAACACGGGCTGAAAGAGAGTTAGAGCAGTCACTTAAAGGTCTTCAACAGTTAGAGATAAACGCCAGTCTAGATGGCCCTATTTTATATTCACGCGATCCTTGGTCAGATAAAAAATTTGCCGTGGGTGATTCAGTTCAAATTGGCCGCCAAGTCGCCACCATTCCAGCCATGAATGAGCTAGAGGTGATTGCTTGGGTCAATGAGGTTGACGCTGATAGGTTAACTATTGGTGAGCCGGTACAGCTTCGATTAGACTCGCAATCAAGCATATCCCTTAAAGGCTCAGTTCAAGGTATTAGTCGCCAAGCAACCAAACAAGCCGCTTGGGGTAATAGTAATTGGTTTCGGGTTAAGATCGCTTTTTCAGGTGATGAACGGGTGAAAATTATTCCAGGAATGAGTGTGTTAGTCGAGCCTAAGAGGGATGCATCATGAAAGCATCGTTATTGAGTGTTTCTTTATTGAGTGTTTTCTTAGTGGGTTGCTCAGACATCGCCATTACTCAAGTTGAAACCGGTGTCTTGAGTCAGCAAATTGAGGTGACTGGCGAGCTAGTCTCGTCTAATACGGTCAACCTAAAACCGCCTGCGGTTAGACGTGTGTGGCAATATCAAATTAAAATGTTAGCGCCTGAAGGTGGGGTTGTGAGTGCAGGCGATCAGGTTGCTCAACTTGACACCTCTGAGCTGGGACAACGACTTTCGGTTAAAACGGCAAGTTTAGAAACAACTATACAAGATCTAGCAACATCAAAACTTCGGAATGCAAAGAAACTGGAGGAGCTAAAGCTAGAGCTAGCTGAAGCTAAAATGAACCAGGAAAAAAGCCAGCTTAAAGTTGAGATCTCTGATGAAACTATCTCTGTCATCGATAAAAAGAAGTATCAGCGTGATGCGATTATTGCAACGGATAGAGTGAGCTTGATTAACAAGAAAATTGAACTTGAGATCATGGGCGCTGAACAAAGAGTTAAAATGCTTGAAGGAGATAAACAAAAGTTCCAACTCGAAGTGGCCGCGCTAAAAAAAGGCATTCAATCTCTTACCTTGATAGCCCCCCGCAGCGGCATGGTCGTTTACGGCAATGATCAACAAGGCAATAAAGTCGCCGAAGGCCAAAATGTGTTTAATGGGGATACGCTGTTAAGCATTCCAGACCTTAAGCATATGCAAGTCAATATGACGATTCCTGAAGTTGAAGCCGGTAGAGTTAAGGTTGGGCAGAAGCTAAAAATTCGATTAGATGCTAATCCAGAAAAAAGCTTTAATGGTGAGATCAAAGAACTTGGTGTCATATTTAGGGTGAAGAATCAGGATGTGCCTCTGGTTATCTTTGATGCTGTAGCCAGTATTGCTGAGGTGGATACAGATTTGATGAGGCCTGGAATGACGGCAAAAATTAGCATCGATATAGCTAACGATATCCCAGAATTATTGCTGTCTGTTGATGCTGTGCATTACGAGCAGGGTAATGCTTACGTGTATACCCCAGGCTTATTTAGCGACAGTAAACAATCGGTATCGTTAGGGGCAATGGGAAAAGAACAGGTTGTTATCGCTTCCGGTTTAAATGAAGGCGATGAGGTACTGTTACCATGAATAATCCATCGAAAAGGCACCACTCGGCTGCAATCCGTATCGCGATTAGCATGGTAAGCACATTGCTTTTAATTGGCACCGTAGGCTGTAGTCAACAATCTAGTGATGGCGTGTTGACGCTTGAAATCGCGCCCGCCGATTTTAAGGTTGATATCCCTGCAGCAGGGGAGTTAGAGGCCAGTAATTCAACTACCGTAACCGTGCCATCCGGGCTTAGAGGGCCACAATCTCTGGCGTGGATCATGGATAACTTTAGCAATGTAAAAGCGGGTGATGTCGTTGCCACTATGGACTCAACACGTGAGAGTTATCGCTTAGAAATGGAGAAGTTGGACTTTGACCGCTTAGGCTTAGACAGTCAGATCCAAACAGAGAAAGACAACACTATCGATAAGACTTTAACAACAGATACTAAGTTAACGGGGCAGGAACGCGAGCTCGCTGACCGCTTCTTTAGCGAAGATGAGCGAGTGTATACCAAGATAGACATTATCGACCAGATGCGTAATCAAGATTATTTAGAAGCAAAAATGATGTTTTATAACTGGGGCATCGATCAGCATGGTTCTCAAGCACAAGCTGAGCAGGAGTTGATTAAGCTTAAGCAGAAGGGACATAAGGCGAAAATGACTCGCTATTCAAATAACCTAAATCAAATGCAGATTATCGCACCTCATGATGGGGTATTTGTGGCTAAACCAGGTTGGAGCGGGGTACCACCTGTAGTGGGCGATATGATGTGGTCCGGTATGACAATCGGTACCTTACCTGATACGTCAAAGATGCAAGCCAAGTTGTATGTGCTTGAGTCTGAAGCATTGGGTTTAGCGGTGGGTAAATCGGTGACTTTATATCTCGATGCTTACCCTGAAATGCCGATACATGGCACCGTGTCCCAGCTTGATGCTTTGTCAAAAGCGAAAGAGAAAGACAGTCCGGTTAATTATTTTGAGATGGTCGTGAGTATTGATAAAACCTTGGTTGAAGTGATGCAACCCGGCAGACAAGTTAACGCCAATGTTCATGCATTAGATCTTAAAAACGTCATCACGGTGCCTAATCAAGCTTTATTCCAGAAATCAGGTGAGTATTGGGTTTACTTAAAAACCTCAGCAGGCTTTATAAAGCAGAAAGTAGCGCCAGGTAACCGCAGTTTAAATCGTACTGTTATTACCGAAGGCCTCACACAAGGCGATACTATCGCCCTTACCACGCCGCCGAAAAGGAATCGAGTATGACGGGTAATAAACCATCGGCAAATATGTTGATTTACTGGGACGGTATTAAACAAGCCTTCGATGAGATGCGTCATCATAAGTTACGTACCCTATTAACTTTACTAGGCATGATTTTTGGTGTGGGTGCGGTTATCGCGATGCTCAGTGTCGGCGAAGGCGCTGAGCGTGAAGCGTTAAAGATGATTGAATCAATGGGGGTGAACAACCTCGTTGTAAACGCCAGAGCAACTGAGGGCGAAGCATTAAAATCAATACGCGAACATAGTATTGGCTTAAGTCTAAGGGATATCGAGAGTGCTAATGATACCTTACCTTTTGTTGAAAACTGGAGCGCAGAAAAGAACGTCAAAGTATTTAGCTTGTTTAGTTTGAAAGGTCGAAGCGATGCAAAAGTACTGGGCGTAACGCCAAGCTACTTTGATTTAAGTGCATTAGATTTAGGAGAGGGTCGCACTCTTAATGCGGCTGATGAGTCGCATTTTCAGCAAGTGGCCGTACTTGGGCCGGAGGCGGCACGGAGCCTATTCCCACAGGGCAGTGCGATAGGCAGTTTAGTTAAAGTTAACCATCAGTGGTTTACGGTGGTGGGAGTTTTGTCTGAGAAAGAGGGAACCAAGTCAACGATTCAAGGTGTTAAATTGGGTGGCGAGCGTAACCAAGTCTTTATCCCACTTAGTACAGCATTAAAAAAGATGCAGTTTAAACATTTAGAAGATGAGCTGGACTCCTTTAAATTAGCACTTGTTGACGGCATTGACCCCACATTGGCATCTAAAAGTGTGCAACATCTGCTCAATCGCCGTCATGGTGGGGAAAAAGACTTTGATGTAGTGGTGCCAGCGGACCTGCTAGCGCAGCATCAAAAAACCCAACAAATATTTAATATCGTGATGGCCTGCGTCGCAGGGATCTCTTTGCTTGTGGGCGGCATCGGCATAATGAATATTATGTTAGCGACCATTTTAGAAAGAACTGGTGAAATAGGGCTATTAAGAGCCTTAGGTGCCAAGCGCAAGGATATAGCACGTCAGTTTCTTATTGAAAGTATCGCAATATCAGCCACCGGTGGCATTATCGGTATCGGGGTTGGATTATTGCTGGCATTGGTTATCTCCACTGCCGCAGGTTGGCCTGTTGCTTGGTCTCCTTTTGCCATTGTGCTTGCCTTAGGGGTTTGTATGACGATAGGGGTTGGCTTTGGTCTATACCCTGCAAAAAAGGCGGCAAGGTTAGACCCTATTGTTGCGCTACAGCGCGATTAAATCGCTTATAGACTAGTGGAGCGATAAAAGTAACCTGTGAAAGGGC
This sequence comes from Shewanella sp. Choline-02u-19, assembly GCF_002836205.1. Lineage (NCBI taxonomy): Bacteria > Pseudomonadati > Pseudomonadota > Gammaproteobacteria > Alteromonadales > Shewanellaceae > Shewanella > Shewanella sp. Choline-02u-19. Next base: position 1,735,670 of record NZ_PJBE01000013.1, on the reverse strand, counting down.
AATAATAAATTTATTGCCCTTTTTTATTGATGATATCTAACCTAGATAACACTATTTTAAGGTGCCTACACATCAGCGCTAGACTCACCGCTAAATTCTCAACTTTTATCATTGTTATCCAATAAAATAGCCATTTTTCTGGCAAAAAAAGTGCTCTGTTTTATATCATGAGTAAACTTTCAAGTTTGTGTCGCTTTATTAGATATCATCAAAGAAGAAGGATTTTATAGTAAAGCGTAAACGACTAGTTATTGGTGTTGTGGTAGTGATTTGAACTTATTTCGAGGGGGTAATGTCACGGCTGTTGAAATTTCTATCGGTTTACAAAAAAAAATCTATTTTAGGTCTTTTAGAACGCAACTCTAGAGCTGATAGTGATCAATACTTTGTGTTGTAAAATTACATTACGTCAAGTTTGTATTAATTAATTACAGCGTAATAGTGTCAATGTAGCTCGAGATTAGGGTGTTCTGTATGTAAGTTACGAAATCGACCGTAAAGTGTGATGTTAAACGTGGAATATTAGTTAACAAACAACTACTATTAGTCATCCAATTATTTAACGGTTGATGTTTGTGATGACAGGTTATTCAAACCCAGTTATAACAGTGAAAAAAGGCCTTGATGTGCCTATTGCAGGAGAACCGAAGCAAGTTGTTAACACTAGCAAATCTTGCTCCCATGTTGCCCTTCTCGGAGAGGAATATGTTGGCCTAAAACCGACGATGCTAGTCGAAGTTGGCGAACTCGTGCAAAAAGGTCAGGTTCTTTTGGAAGATAAAAAGAACATTGGCGTAAAGTACACCGCTCCTGCTAGCGGTAAAGTCATCGCTATCAACCGTGGCGATCGTAGACTTTTTCAATCTATCGTCATTGAATGTAACCAAGGTGATGCTATTAACTTTGGTATGAGTCACGATATCTCCGCGCTAGAACGCAGCCAAGTGCAATCTAAATTAGTCGACAGTGGTCTGTGGACAGCGCTGCGTACTCGCCCGTTCTCTCGAGTACCTCAGTTAGACACTGCGCCTTCAGGTATTTTTGTCAGCGCAATGGATAGCAATCCATTGGCTGCAGACCCTCGTATTGTTATTGCTGAACAAGCTGAATCTTTCGCTGCCGGTATCGCAGTACTGGGTCACCTAACCGATGGTAAAGTCCATTTGTGTCAGGCGCCGGGTGCAGAACTACCTGGTAGCGATTTAGCGCATGTAAGCAATCATTGTTTTACTGGCGTGCACCCAGCAGGGCTTGTCGGCACTCATATTCATTTTATCTTATCTGCGAGTATTGAGCGTCCGGTTTGGCATTTGGGTTATCAGGATGTCATCGCTTACGGCAAGCTGTTCTTAACGGGTGAAATTTATACCGACCGCGTCGTTTCACTCGCGGGGCCAGATGTGATTGAACCTCGATTAATCCGCGTTCAAACCGGCGCATGTTTATCCCAAGTGGTTGCCGGTGAACTCACAGAGGGCAACTCTCGTGTGGTCTCTGGCTCGGTGCTATCAGGGCATACTGCATTCGGTGCGCATGACTTTCTTGGTCGTTTCCATAATCAAATTAGCGTCCTTCAAGAAGATTCAAAACATCAGGTCTTGCCTTGGATCAGAGGCGGTTCTGAGAAGTTTTCAATTACCCGAGCGGTAACATCTCGCTTTAAGGGTGCTAAGAAACTATTTGACTTCACCACCCACACCGGTGGTTCGGCTCGCGCCATGATGGCTTTCGGTCAATTAGATAGAGTGATGCCGCTGGATATATTGCCAACACTCTTGGTCCGCGATCTCGTTGTTAGAGATACAGATGAAGCACAAGCTTTGGGAGCACTCGAACTCGATGAAGAAGATCTCGCGTTGTGCACCTTTGTTTGTCCTGGTAAGTACGACTTTGGTAAAGAGTTACGTGCTTGCTTAGAAATTATTGAGAGGGAAGGTTGATGAGTCAGCAAGATAAAAAGCCTGATATCCAAGAAGATTATTATGCACCGGGCAGCTCAGTAAGAGGCTACTTGCACTCTTTATTAGTTGCAAATGGTCGCAGCACTAAAGGCAAAGTCCATGTACGTGATGCAATTGATGTAAAGAGAACCATGACGATTGTTGGCTTGTGCTTACTGCCAGCAATATTGTTCGGCATGTACAATATTGGCTTACAAGCGCAAATCGCGATTGCATCAGGTCTAGTGGCTTCCGATATTTGGCAGCTTATCCCCTTTAATTTTGTTTTTGGTGGAATGACAGAGCAAACTGGTTTTTTTGGCCTATTTGTTTACGGTCTAAGCCTTTATGCCCCTATCTATTTAACGGCGCTGTTGGTAAGTCTGTTTTGGGAAATGGTCTTTGCTAAAGTGCGTGGCCAAGAGTTACACGAAGGCTTCTTTGTTACTGCACTGCTATTTACGCTAATTTTACCGGTTTCGACACCACTTTGGTTAGTCGCGATGGGGATAACGTTTGGCATAATAATGGCAAAAGAAGTGTTTGGAGGGATGGGATATAATTTCCTTAACCCAGCGCTTGCAGGTCTTGCCTTTATCTACTTTGCCTATCCATCACAAGTCACCGCGGTGACTCAATTGGTTGCGGTCGATGGTTTCTCAGGTGCAACAACACTGATGCAAACCGCTGCAGGCGATTTAAGCTTTGCAGATTACGCTTGGTACGAAGCATTTACCGACCCTAATTGGTGGAACGCATTCTTCGGCTTTACCGTTGGTGCAATTGGTGAAACCAGCACGTTGGCATTACTTATTGGTGGTGGGTTTTTAATCCTTACTCGCCTTGCCGATTGGCGTATCGTTGCGGGTGTATTAGCCGGCATGATAGCGACAGCAACCTTGTTCAATATTATCGGCTCGTCTAAAAATGAACTCTTTGCCATGCCATGGACTTGGCACTTGGTCACGGGTGGTTTTGCGATTGCGATGATGTTTATGGCAACCGATCCGGTGACAACGTCTTATACCCGTAAAGGTAAGGTGGCCTATGGTCTGCTCATTGGCTTTATGACGGTGCTTATTCGTGTGGTTAATCCCAAAATGCCTGAAGGCGTGATGCTGGCAATATTGTTCGCTAATTTGTGGGCGCCTATCTTCGATTATCTCGTGGCTAAAGCCAATATTAAACGGAGACTTAAACGCAATGGCCTTTAAACCTAATCAGAAAGCTGACTTACCCGCAGTGGCAATGCCAGCAATGTTGTTAGCAAAACTTTGGGAAGCGATATTTGAGTACCTACTTTATCGTACGCCAACAAGTGCAAAGCAGGTCAATACGAGGAATAAAGCGTAATGGCATTTAAGAAAGATTCATTTGTGGGCACCATGATTTTTACGGTAACCCTATGCCTACTGTGCTCATTTATGATCACTGGCACAGCAGAGCTACTTAAAGAGCGCAAGCTGGTAAAAAAGCGTGATGAACTTAAGCGTAATGTATTAATCGCGGCAGATGTCGATATCGCAGATAAAGACTTTAGAGCCATTTTTGATAAAGACGTTAAATCGATGTTGGTATCGCTTGATACGGGGGTTGTTGAAGCCAATGCCGAAGTGCTTGATTTTGACGAGCGTATGGCGGCGATAAATCCAGAAACGTCGAGTAAGCTAGAGAGAAAGAAAGATAAAGCAAAAATTAAGACCCGTGCTGATCAAGCGCGAGTGTTCAAAGTGTTTGACGACAATGGCAAGTTAACCAGCGTCGTGGTGCCTATCTACGGTAAAGGCTTATGGTCGATGATATACGGTTATGTTGCGCTGCAATCCGACTTTAATACAATAGAAAACGTGGTGTTTTATGAGCATGGTGAAACCCCTGGTATTGGCGACTTTCTTAATGATCCAGATTGGACTGATAAATGGCATGGTAAGCAAATTTTTGATGCTAACGGTAAGGTCTCATTTAAGATTGTTAAAGGGGGGGCTAAAGCGGGCGACTTACATGGCGTTGATGCCGTTAGTGGTGCAACCATGACCGGTCGTGGCGTTCAGCGAGCAGTACAGTTTTGGTTTGGCGCTCAAGGATTCGAAATGTTCTTTAATAAGCTAAAAGCGTCGGAGGGGTAATTGATGAGTACTCAAACTGCATCGACTCGTGACATTTTAACCAGTCCCATTTTTAGTAATAACCCAGTCGCCATGCAAGTACTTGGCGTTTGTTCGGCACTGGCCGTCAGTAATTCAATGCAAACTGCATTGGTGATGACATTGGCCGTGACGTTTGTATTGGTGTTTTCAAACCTCATTATCTCAAGCATACGTTCTCTGATCCCAAATAGTGTTCGTATTATTGCGCAAATGACGATTATTGCTTCATTAGTGATTATCGTGGATATGGTATTGCAAGACATCGCTTATGAATTATCACGTCAGCTTTCAGTATTCGTTGGATTGATTATTACCAACTGCATCATTATGGGACGCGCAGAAGCGTTTGCCATGAAGAATCCGCCGCATCTCGCCGTGGTTGATGCTGTCGGTAATGCTATGGGTTACGGCGTTATCTTATTAGGCGTCGCGTTTGTACGTGAACTCTTGGGTAGCGGCACCTTATTTGGGCATGAAATTCTAAAGACTGTTGAAAACGGTGGCTGGTATTTAGCCAATGAAATGTTCAAGTTACCGCCAAGTGCGTTTTTCTTAATTGGCTTAATGATTTGGTCAATAAACGTCATTCAGCGTAAACGAGGGTAGTAAGCGATATGGAACATTATATAAACCTGTTTATTCAGGCGGCGTTTATCGACAATATGGCGCTCTCGTTCTTTATGGGAATGTGTACCTTTTTAGCGGTATCTAAAAAAGTATCGACGTCTTTCGGATTGGGTGTTGCGGTTATCGTTGTGATGGTCTTAGCTGTCCCTCTTAACCAGTTGATTTATGCCAATATCTTAGCGCCTGGTGCACTTGTATGGGCAGGATATCCAGCATTGGACTTGAGCTACCTACAGTTAATCACCTTTATCGGTGTTATCGCTGCGCTGGTGCAAATCCTAGAGATGTTCTTAGATAAGTACATTCCTGCACTTTATGACTCTTTAGGTATTTTCTTACCTTTGCTGACGGTAAACTGCGCGATTTTTGCTGGAGTTATTTTCATGGCTAACCGCGATTACAATCTAGGCGAGTCCGTGGTGTTTGCAGCAGGTTCAGGCTTTGGTTGGGCGATGGCCATTGTCATGCTCGCAGGACTTAGAGAGCGGATGAAATTCCATGCAATACCAGAAGGTCTGCAAGGCATTGGGATTGTCTTTATTACCACAGGCTTGATGGCGTTAGGCTTTATGGCTTTCTCTGGTATTTCTATTTAAGTCTGTTAGCAATAAAACGACTTAATGAAAACGAATTAAACAAAAGGTAGATTCGATGGAAATGGCAATTGGTATCGGTATGTTCACCGTTGTGGTTAGCATCTTGGTCATGGTGATTTTGTTCGCCAAAAGTAAATTGGTGTCTACGGGTGATGTCAACATTCGTATTAATGATGATGCAGAGAAAAGCATTTCAACTTCAGCGGGTGATAAATTACTCGGGGCACTCGCAAGTAAGAATATCTTTATTCCATCAGCGTGTGGTGGCGGCGGAACGTGTGGCCAATGCCGAGTGACCGTTAAATCGGGCGGTGGTGATATTTTGGCTACCGAGCGAGATCATATCAGTAAGAAAGAAGCGAAGGAAGGTTGTCGCTTAGCGTGCCAAGTCTCTGTGAAAACCGATATGGAACTCGAAGTTGAAGAGGAGATCTTTGGTGTTAAAAAATGGCAGTGTGAGGTTATTTCAAATAATAACACTGCGACGTTCATCAAAGAGTTGCTGCTTAAACTTCCTGAAGGAGAGGACGTACTCTTCAAAGCAGGTGGCTACATTCAAATTGAAGCGCCGGCACATAAAGTTAACTATGCTGATTTCGATATTCCAGCTGAATATCGTGATGATTGGGTTAAGTACGACCTCTTTAAGTTAGTCTCTAAAGTCGATGAAGAAGTGCTACGTGCATACTCAATGGCTAACTATCCAGACGAGAAAGGCACCATCATGCTGAACGTGCGTATTGCTACGCCGCCAAATGATAAAGTGGCACCGGGTAAGATGTCGTCGTATATCTTTAACCTGAAAGCGGGTGACATGGTGACGATTTCAGGTCCATTTGGCGAGTTCTTTGTCAAAGAAACGGATGCTGAAATGATATTTGTTGGCGGTGGTGCGGGTATGGCACCGATGCGTTCACACATATTCGACCAACTTAAGAGTAAAAAAACTCAGCGTAAGATGAGCTTCTGGTATGGCGCTCGTTCAACACGTGAAGTGTTTTACCAAGAGGATTTTGATGCGCTTGCTGCAGAGAATGAAAACTTTGTTTGGCATGTGGCACTGTCTGATCCGTTACCTGAAGATAACTGGACAGGTTACACCGGCTTTATTCACAATGTCTTATTTGAAAACTATCTGCGTGATCATAAAGCGCCAGAAGATTGTGAGTTTTACATGTGTGGCCCTCCAATTATGAACTCGTCAGTGATCCACTTGCTTGAAAGCTTAGGCGTGGAACCTGAAAATATTTTACTCGATGATTTTGGTGACTAAGCAAATCTCAATCGTTTAAAACAATAAAAACGCAGCCCATTGGCTGCGTTTTTTTATTGACTGCAAGCTACAAACTTACTCGATGTTAGACTGAGATGTAACGTGGCAGAGCAGAAACGTATTGCCATTGTTTAATACCCACGCTACTAAATAGTTCCTCACTATGCGAGTGATCTCAATCACTGTAGGCAAGTGAGTGGATTGTTGCTCCTGCGTTACTATAGCTTCCTCATCTGAGCTTTATGGAGAAAGGGCATGTCTTATTTCGTTTGGAAAAAATAGACAATGTTGTGCATATCGAACGCCACATGCGCAGCATGAAGTAAATTTGTGAGCTTCTCAGGACTCCCATTCGTGCGTTGCATTGTCTCGAAAGGGCATAACCATTTTTTCAACAATGTGCTTAGCATTGAAAGCCTTCAGAGAGCTCTGAATTGATCACATATTTAATGGCATTGGTATAACAGTGTTTTTACTGGTTTAATAAGGGGTTAACTACTTTTACTCTGGAACTTACAGGAAACTGGCAATGGACGCTCAACGCCCCAATTTTATCTATCCCCCTGGCTCAATGTTAATGCACTCACCACTGATGTTAAGTAAAGCGGATATGTACGGCTTTTTCTTAAAAGGCAAAATGGCAAATCTGCAAAAATCTATCGATACCTGTCTTAATCAAGTGGCTTGCAGTGCCATGTATTTCAAAGTGTTATCACCCTATGTGTTAACCAGTTTTACTCGGGTAGAAAAAGCCTATTCTGAGGATCCTCAAGATCGAGATAAAGGCTGGATCCAAGAAACTGATATTGTCACTTGGGTGATGGTGGGGAGGCAAAACAGCAGTGACAGTGATGATGTGAGTCATGTTTACTTCCACCCGTTACATATTTTTGTCAACGACGCGATGGCATTAATTAATGGCCGTGAGCTTTTTGGCTATCCCAAATACATGTGCGAGTACGAAATGCCTGAGGTGGGAGCGCCGCTAACGAAGCTTAGCTTATCTGCTAAAAGCTTTAAGGTGTTCTCAGCGGAGAGTGAACTTGCCATTCACCCCCTACTTAGCGTTGATTGCGAGGCAGCGGAAGAGCAACAACTATCGACATTAGAAGCGATTAGCCAGACATGGGACTTATTTAAAGCGCAGACTGACTTTATCCCTGAGCTTGATAAGCTGGGTGAAAATCAATTGTTTAGTTTGTTGTTTAAACCTGCAATCGATCAAGTGTTTCTCAAGCAGTTACCGGATAGCGCGGGTAATAAAGCGGTGTATCAAGCCATTACCGCAGCGCCAGCCAAAGTGAATAAAGTGCATTCCATTGCGTTATTAGAAAATGACTTGCTGGCGACCATTTTTGACAATGCTTCATTCTCATTTAAAGACTCACTTGGTGTTGAGCTGGGCGAGCAGCATGTACTGTTGCCTTACCATGTTAACTTCGACTTTGAGGTACCGCAAGGCGAGGTACTTGTCGATAACTCGATCGTTAAAAAAGAGAAAATCGCGATATTGGGAGGCGGCGTTGCAGCAATGACGGCTGCAGTTTGCCTAACGGAGCAACCAGGTTGGCAAAATCGTTATGAGATAGATGTTTATCAAATGGGCTGGCGTATTGGCGGTAAAGGTGCCAGTGGGCGTAATGCTGAAAAAGGCCAACGTATTGAAGAGCATGGCCTGCATATATGGTTTGGATTCTATCAAAATGCCTTTAGCTTAATGCGTAAAGCGTACGAAGAACTTGATAGACCAGCGGGGGCACCACTCGCAACTTTTTTAGATGCCTTTAAACCGCATAATTTTATTGTGCTGCAAGAAGATGTGGGTGGTGATTCTGATAGTTGGCCTATTCAATTTCCTGAACGTAATGGCTTGCCTGGTGACAGTACTGAAGTGCTAACACTGTGGAAAGTGGTCAAGGCGGCGTTTAGCTGGATCCGACACTGGTTAACTGAGATGGACGATCTGCTAGATGCACTAGAAAATGAAGATACCGCTGCGACTAAAGAGTCTGCAAGGCCAGTGCATTGGTTCAGTCGTGAATGGTTTGAACAGCTAAACGACAGCATTGAAGACTCAATTGATGACGCAAAAGAGAGTTTGTCATCACTTGCCGATAAGTTGGAATGTCATTTCAATCAAATGATCGGTCGTGACTGTGAAGCACATCATCATGATACTGAAGATGAAGGCGGTTTTGTCGAGTCCGCGGTTGATGCCTTCAGAGCACGCCTAGAAGAGCGTTTTGTCGACAAATTAGAAACCAATGATGAGCTGCGCCGCTTGTATATTGCTGCGGATTTGGGTTTGACCATTCTGAAAGGTATGTTCGTTGATGACGTGTTCAAGCACGGTTTTGATGTGATCAATGATTATGATTATCGAGAGTGGCTAACCAAGCACGGTGCTAACCAAACATTCACGGTTGATTCTGCACCAGTACGTGGTTTTTATGATCTGGTGTTTGCTTATGAAAAAGGCAACTTTGACAAACCGAATCTTGAGGCAGGGACGATTATTCGGTCTATGATGCGCATTGCGCTTTGCTATCAAGGCGGAGTGATGTGGGAGATGCAAGCAGGTATGGGCGATACCGTGTTTACGCCTTATTATGAAGTGCTTAAACGCCGTGGCGTTAATTTTCATTTCTTCAATAAAGTCGACAACCTTGAATGCAGAAATGCCAGTATTCAGGCGATTGAGATCACCGAGCAAGTGGCTTTAAAAGAGGGGCTGCAATCATACTCACCACTGGTGGATGTGAAAGGCTTAGATTGTTGGCCTAGCAAACCAAATTTAGACCAGCTGGAGCCTATTCAAGCACAGTTAATGCAAGAGCATGATATTAACTTGGAGCATTTTTGGAGCAATTGGGACGAGGTGTACCAGTCACACTATGGCCATGCATTACCGAAAAAGCGCTTGGTTAAGGGCAAGGATTTTGACAAAGTTATCTTTGGCCTTTCAATAGGCTCTGTACCCCATGTAGCCAGCGAAGTGATGGCACAGAGCGAAGCATTAAGCCTAAGTGTTGATAAAGTCAAAACGGTTGCAACGCAGGCTTATCAGTTGTGGATGGATCAAGATTTAGCCGGGATCGGTTGGCCTTTAACACCTGATAATGGTGAAGAGCCAGTGCTGTCTGGCTTTACAGAACCTTTTGATACGTGGGCATCATTAACTCACCTTATCGATAAAGAAGACTGGCCAGCGATACAACCTAAAAATGCCAGTTACTTTTGCTCGGCTTTACCTGTCGATAGTTATCCACCGAGCAGTGATATCGATTTTCAAACTCAAAAGACATTAGAGGCAAAAGCCGGGGCCATTGGCCAGCTTACTCATCAAATCTATAAACTCTGGGGCAATGTTCCTACGCCGGGCAGTTCTCTGGCTGATACAGCAGGATCATTCCCATGGAAGTGGTTACATGATGAGAGTGGGGCTTCTGGCGTAGCGAGGTTTGATAGCCAATACTGGCGAGCCAATGTCGACCCGTCTGAGCGTTATGTGATGTCAGTAAAAGGCAGTACGCAGTATCGTATCGCAACTGATGGTACGGGGATAGATAACCTTTTCGTCACTGGCGATTGGATAAAAACTGGCATTAATGCCAGTTGTGTTGAAGCGGCAACAATGGCCGGAATGCAAACCTCCAAAGCCATTAGCGGTTTTCCAACAGCGATAAAAGGTGAGCAAGACTTTTAAGCTCTTTTCTGTGTATAAAATGACGTTAGGCTAGCAATAAAAAAGGCGCTTCAACCAATGTTGAAGCGCCTTTTATTATCTCTTATGCGTTAGTAACCGACGGTTTCGCTGCCCGCTCGGCGAGGGTCCGATGAACCGAAAATACCTTGGTCAGTGACCATAATTGATTGAGTTGAACCCATCGAGTTATTCACCTTTATGTGATGTCCCTTGGCTTCAAGTAGGTCGCGAGTATCGCGGTTTAACGTATGTTCTACACGTAGCACATCGGGCAACCATTGGTGATGAATACGCGCAGCATTAGTGGCTTCTGCGATGTTCAGGCCATGGTCGATTACGTTCATTATTACTTGTAAGGTGGTGGTGATGATGCGTGAACCGCCTGGACTGCCAGTGATGATGTAAGGTTTACCGTCTTTCATCACCATCGTCGGACTCATTGAACTCAAGGGGCGTTTTCTGCCTTCAACCGCATTTGCGTCTCCGCCAATTAAGCCAAAACCGTTGGGTACACCTGGTTTTGCTGAAAAGTCGTCCATCTCGTTATTGAGTAAAACCCCCGTTCCTTTAGCGACTAGACCTGAGCCATAACTGAAGTTGAGCGTGTAAGTATTAGAAACTGCATTGCCCCACTTATCCACGACAGAATAATGGGTGGTCTGATTACTTTCATAAGGCGCTATGTTACCTGGTTTTATCTCACTGCTGGGCGTGGTCTTATTCATGTTGATTTTTTTAGCTAAGGCTTTAGCGTAATCTTTGTTAGTCAAAGCCTCGACGGGAACATTGACGAAGTCTGGGTCACCTAAATACTCACTACGGTCGGCATAAGCTCTTTTCATCGCCTCTGTCATTAAATGCAAAGTGGCAGCGGTATTGTGACCTAACTTATCAATAGGGTATTGCTCGAGTATGTTGAGCATCTCAATAATATGCACTCCGCCAGAGGAGGGAGGCGGCATTGATACCACTTGGTAGCCTCGGTAATTGCCTGTTACGGGCTTTCTTTCGATAGCTTGGTAGGTTTTTAGATCATCAAGGGTCATTATCCCGCCAGCCGCTTTAATTGCTGTGACAATTTTCTCAGCTGTTTCACCTTGATAAAAGCCCTTACTGCCCTGTGTTGCGATGAGTGATAGCGAGTGAGCTAGCTCTGGCTGTTTAAGCGTGTCACCAATTTGATAGTCGGAATTGTCTTTTTTGTAAAACACTGCAGCAGAGCTTGGCCACTGTGCTATGCGTCTTTTTAAACCTGTTAACGAGGATGATAGATCGGGCGTGACGATGATGCCATCTTTAGCCATTTTAATCGCGGCCTGAGTCACTTGCGTCATGGTCATGGTGCCGTACTTTTGTAATGCCAATTCCATACCCATGACGGTGCCCGGTACGCCAACCGCCAAGCCATGCTCACGGCTAAGTTTATTGACGGCATTGCCATTCTCATCGAGAAAGATATCTTTGTGCGCGCTAGCAGGGGCCATTTCACGATAATCAATTGCGATGGTTTTGTTCTGTTCGGCTAAATGAACCAACATAAAACCACCGCCACCAATATTACCGGCGCGCGGCAGAGTCACAGCAAGACTGAATCCTACGGCAACAGCAGCATCGACAGCATTACCACCTTGTTTAAGAATTTCAACCCCCGCCCTTGTGGCCAATGCTTCTTGGCTCGCGACCATACCGTGCTCGGCCCATACGGGGAGAGCTGTTGCCATATGGCTGTATATGGAAGTTTCAGCAGCATTAACCGATAGCGGGGCGCTGGCGGTTAATGTTAGAGTTGTGAGTGGAATTGCCATGGAGATGGCAAATGCTAAGCTCTTAAACATACGCATTTTCAATCCTTTGTATTTTTTGTATTGTCTATTGCGGTTGAATCTCTTGGTTAACTCGACGTTAGCGCCAGGTTAACTCTAGGTCTTGAGTTCAACTCTTCATTTGAGTTTAGCAATGTGACGCTTATCGCAATTAAATGCAATAGCGATAGGCTAAAGGTGCAGCATTAGGCGCTAACTGGCTTATTTAACATCAGTTTTATTAAAGGCTCAGGGATTAAGTTTGGACAAAAATCAGTTAAAAGTGGCTCCGCCACCGCGAGCAGCGTTGGATCTAAGCTTAGAGTTTATTCGCGCTATCGATGCTGTGGATGCGAGTATTTGGGATGATTTAATGGATGATGATAATCCCTTTAATCAACACGCTTATTTAGCGGCGCTAGAACAAAGTGGCTGTGTCAGTCAGCAAACGGGTTGGACTCCGTTACATCTGTTAGTGCGTCAGTCCTCTCGGATCATTGCTGTCATGCCGCTGTACATTAAGACACACTCCTATGGGGAGTATATCTTTGATTGGGCTTGGGCTGAGGCTTACGATAAACATCAAATCCCTTATTATCCAAAGCTTGTTTCTGCTATTCCATTTACCCCAGTTACAGGCAAACGTATCGGTATTGCCAGTGATATTACTCAACCGTCATTAGTGTGGGATGTAATTAAAAAAGCGCTTGATGGCAGTTTATTGGAGCATGGGTTTTCTAGCTGGCATTGTTTATTCCTGCCAAAAGAGCAGTTCATAGAGATGTCAAAATCTGCTGAAGACAGCCACTCTTGCTTGAAACGACTCAGTACTCAGTTTCATTGGCAAAATAAAGGTTATCAACATTTTGATGATTTTTTAGCGGCACTGACATCTCGTAAGCGTAAAGACATTAACAAAGAACGCGCTAAATTGACGCCACACGAGCTGCGCTTTGAATTTATCAATGCAGCGCAAGCGACGACAGCAATGTGGCATACCTTTTATGCCTGTTATCGACAAACCTATACAAAACGTTCAGGGCATTCCGGTTATTTAAACTTGGCTTTTTTTGAGTCGATAGCTAAAACGATGCCTGAAAATATCTTGTTATTGTTGGTGCATGACATCGAAGGCGAAGTGGTGGCTTCTGCGCTGTATTTTAAATCAACAACGCATCTCTATGGTCGATACTGGGGCAGTTTAGTCGATATAGATGGGCTGCATTTTGAAGCCTGTTATTACCAGGGCATTGAATACTGCATTACCCACAATTTAGCCGTGTTTGACGCAGGCGCGCAAGGTGAGCATAAGGTCGCACGCGGTTTTGAGCCTATGGCGACATACTCTACTCACGAGGTTATTCACCCTGAGTTTCGCAGTGCGATTGAAAACTTTACTTTTCAGGAAGCTGACAATATTAAAACTTATATGCAGCAATTAACCAGCAAGCTACCTTATCGACAAGACCCCAGCTAAGAAATAGCGAAGCTGTTGGTCCTAGCTAGCTCCTCCTAGCCTAACGCCAACCAAAAGCCGACCGCAATCATTAGCGAACCTGCAATACGGTTCATCCACTTAATGTTGTCACCGCGACTTAAAAAGACGCGTAAACTTTTACCGCCGGTGGCATAGGCCATCATGCTGGTGAATTCGGTAAGCATAATAATACTGAGTAGGGCTAGCAGCTGTGGCGCAACTTCGCGCTCTACGCTAATAAATGGCGGTAATAGCGAAACCATAAAAGCCCACCCTTTGGGGTTAGCAATCGCGGTCATAAAGCCTTGTGTCATCAGCTCTATATTGCCAACACTCGGTGCAGTTTGACCTTCGACTAACGCCATTCTTCCTTTCGAACGCCACATGTTAACGCCAATATAGGCGAGATAAAGACCGCCAACCCACTTGAGTACTGCAAACATCTCAGGGTAATGGAGCATAATGCTAGCAACTCCCATGACCGCCGCTAAAGCGACTAATGCGACACCAACCAACTCGCCTAGCATCATCCACATAGTGCGGCGAACACCAATGCTCATACCAAGTGTCATGGCTAATGTCATACACATACCGGGTGTAATTGAGACGAAAAAGAAGGTCGGTAAAAATACGGCGAGTAAAGCGATATCAGGCATGGCGTGGCAAGTCTCGTGAGTTTAAAAGGGTTTAGTCGCTTGGGGCAAACGGAAGCGTCATTGTAGAGAAGATGATGAGCTTTGGATACAAACGAGTTATAAATATGGAGACTATGGGGCAGAAAAAAACCAGCTTAGCCAATTGATAAGGCTATAGCTGGTTTTATCATGGAGAGGTAAGGTGTTATAAACGTTCTTATGCCAGCACTTTAATTAACGTGCTGTATTAAAGTACGCCACGTCGTTGCTGATCACGTTCAATTGATTCAAATAATGCTTTAAAGTTACCTTCACCAAATCCTTCATTATTTTTACGTTGAATGATCTCAATAAAAATAGGACCAAACAGGTTTTTGGTGAAAATCTGCAGTAAATAACCATCATCATCACCGTCAACCAGGATCTGGTGATGTTTAATACGGTCATGATCTTCAGTGACTTGGGGTAACTTCTCAAAGATAGTCTCGTAGTACTCAGGAATAATATCCAAAGTTTGAATTGATGAACCTTCCATCGCATCTAAAGAGCCTACAATATCACGGCTTCTGAAAGCTAAATGCTGTACACCCGGTCCGTCATATTCACGTAAGTATTCATCGATTTGGTTTTTGTCACTGCCTTTGCCTTCGTTGATCGGAATGCAGAAGCTACCATCAGGCGAACGTAGCGCATAAGAAACAAGCGCGGTTTTTGAGCCTTTAATGTCAAAGTAACGTACTTCGGTAAAGCCAAAAATATTTTTGTAGAAGTTTGACCAATGCTCCATCGTTCCTTTGTAGACGTTATTGGTTAGGTGGTCGACTTCAATAAAGCCTTTTTCCTGAGTGATTACTTGCTCATCTAAATCTTCAAAGTCAGTGGCATAAATGTTGTCTGACTCGCCAAAGGTATCGATAAAGTAGATAAGGCTATCACCAATGCCATAAATGGCGGGGTATGGCATATCTTTCAATGCTGCATCAGTTGCAGGCTTGGCGCCACGCGCTACTGCACCTTCGAAGGCGAGGTTAGCATCTTCAACACGCCAGCCCATTGAGCAAATGGCTGGACCATGACTCTTAGCAAATTCAGCAGAAAACCCTTTACGCTCAGTATTAAGCAAAAAATTGATGTCATTTTGCTTGTAGTACAAAATATCTTTTGACTTAGATTTCTTCAACAAAGAAAAACCGAAATCGATAAATACCTGATGCATGTAATCTTGATCAGATGTCGCAAACTCAGTAAATTCAATACCGAGTAGGCCTAGTGGGTTTTTTTCGCTTGCCATTGTTATATCCTTTATCAATTCAGACTAGCCATTACGTTGACGGCCGGTGTGCTTGGTTAATTGCTTAGCTTTCAATCCAAGAACGGTTGTAGTCGATGCTCATGCAGTTCTTTACATGTTCAGTTAATTTGAGTGGGGCGAAAGTATCGACCATCACTGCGTATTCGTAGGTTTCTGTTTTGCCTATTGAGGCTTCGGTGCGACCCGGTTGTGGTCCATGAGGCACCCCTTTTTGATGCAATGTCATGTAGCCCGCTTCAATACCGGTACGGCTCATAAAGTCGCCATCAACGTAATAGAGCACTTCATCACTATCTATATTTGAATGGTAGTAGGGCGCTGGAATCGATTGAGGGTGGAAATCGTATGGACGTGGTACAAAGTTACAGATCACAAAGTTATGCGCTGTAAAGACAATATGGTCGGATGGTGGAAGGTGGATTTTACCCACTTTCGGCGCATACTCTTGGATATTGAAAGCCCACGGGTATACACAACCGTCCCAACC
The DNA here is from genome assembly GCF_002836205.1 of Shewanella sp. Choline-02u-19. NCBI lineage: Bacteria > Pseudomonadati > Pseudomonadota > Gammaproteobacteria > Alteromonadales > Shewanellaceae > Shewanella > Shewanella sp. Choline-02u-19. The sequence goes on along the minus strand of NZ_PJBE01000013.1, from coordinate 1,719,668 downwards.
GACTAAATCAAATGGATGCCACTCTAGCGAGGTCAGTTGATACTTATCACCGAACTTACAGACTAAAGAGAAATTGCCTTTTTCGACGATAGCTTGTTGTAGCTCAGGAGTGCGGATATCTCGTTCACAATAAGGCGCCGACTCGAGCATCTGTCCGTATTCGTTGCGAAAATGTTTTGGCACTTCAACCATGGTTGAAGACTCAATAACAAATAGGCGGGCAGTACTATAATTACTGAATTTCAATTGATAGGTGGTACCGCGCGGAATAATCAAGTAATCCCACTTTTTAACCGCTAAAGCGCCATACTCACTATAAAGCGTTCCTTCACCTTCGTGGATAAACACCACTTCGTCAGCATAGGCATTACGATAAAACTCGTCTGTATCTTCTGTGACCTTAGCGGTGTACATCGCAACGTCATTATTGAAGAATATTTTATTGCGAGCATTAAAGAAGTTACCTTCACTATCAGCCAGCTTAGTATCAAGCTTATAGTTTTGAATTAAAGAGTCTTGCCAGTCCTTACCATGAGACAGACTGTAAGGTGCAACTTCTAATGCCTTGGTCGGCATATTATGGTGATACTTATTGGAGTAGATATTGGAAAAGCCATGAGTTGAAAAGAGCTCTTCACGATAGAGCTCCCCATTGTCTTTTTTAAATGTGATATGACGCTTTGTGGGAATGCTCCCTTGCTTCACATAAAATGGCATACTGGCTTTCCTTGTAATGTGCACATTGCACTTATCTAGTCGATAACGTGATCTAGGTATCAATTTAGTTGCTAACACCCGCAAAAAAAAGAATAATAATTACTCTATCTCCATCTAAAAAATAGATGGTATGTTTGTGTTTACGCTAGGAGAGCCAAATGCGTATTGATGTAGATGCGTTTAAAGTACTGCAAGTCTTAGTCGAAGAAGGCAGTTTTGCTAAGGCTGCAGAGCGATTGCACAAAGCGCAGTCGGCAGTGAGCTATCAAGTCAAAAAGCTAGAGCAACACCTAGGTGTAAATCTTTTTTGTCGCGATCAATACCGCGCAGAATTAACGCCAGAGGGCAAAGTTATCTTGGCTGAAGGCCAAAGGTTGCTGCAATACCTAGCAAATATTGAGCATTTAGCCAGCAGATTTAGTGAGGGCTGGGAACCCAAGTTGGAGCTAGTGGTTGATGGTGCATTGCCAATGAAGCCAATTATGCGGGCACTAAAACGAATGGCTGAGCAGCAAATACCCACAAAAGTACAATTGAATATGGAGTTTTTGGGCGGCGTACAGGATCGCTTCGAACGGGACAGTGCCGATTTAATGTTGGTTAAAGATTATCGAACGGGTCCCAATTACCGGCCGCAAGCCTTACCGCAAATTACCAGTATTTTGGTTGTTGCCAATAGTCACTCCTTGGCCAGCGAAAAAAATATCAGCCTATTTGAACTGCAACGTCATGTTGAATTAACCATTGAAGATTCTTCACCCGAGAAACGATACCGCGATGAGCTGCAGTTTGGTGGTGATAAGGTGTTCTATCTTTCGGGCTTTATTATGAAAAAAAATGCTCTGTTGATGGGATTAGGGTTTGGATGGATGCCAGACTTTTTGATAACAGAGGAGCTAGCCAGTGGTCAGTTAGCCGAAGTCGATTTCAATGGTGGTAACCGCTACAGCTTTACGCCGCAATTGGTCTCTACCATGGAGCGGCCACTCGGCAAAGCAGGGCGTCTGTTTACCGAGTTGATAATGGAGGAGTTTAATGCCGAAGACCCGCCCGCATCAACTTAATCATTTATTAAGGATGACGTTTTTACTTGGGTGTAAGTTATCTTTAATCTAATGTCGATTCTCTCTCTGATCTTACGATTAAGATTAATCGATGACTCTCTATGGCTATGTTGCCATAAGAGTCTACAGGTGCCGTTATCCTAGCTCTTTAAAATTGATTATTGCCTAATCTGTCTTCTGCTTTGAGTTTCTTCTGCCATTCAGGCGGCAGAGCTTCTCCTCTTTCTACCTTTTTGTTTGTCGTCCTTATCGTGTTTAGCCAACACATAAGCGGGAGTCGAGCAGATGTGTTGGCAACAAGTAATAACATCATTCAGCGGGGGGTAAATTTTGTAGCGGCTCAATGTTAGGCTTCATCAAGCTTTAGTATCGTTATTGCAAATTGCGACTACATCTTGCAATAACCGTTGAAAGTGGACTTGAGTAAGGCGGCCAAAATAAGATTTCTAGGTATTCAGTGATGCTTTATTAACGCTTTATAGCGTATTGAGAAAACGGATTTATTTAATGATACTGTATTTATTTCTTTTATAACAATAGTTTAATTTGACTAGCCGTTGTTAAGGTTGTGTTCAGTTACCTTCAATTAGAATTACCTCATTAAAAGCTGGTATGGCTTATGCAAATGAATGTTTACACATTCTGCATATTTGTCCTCTATACACCGAGGCAAAAGACCAGTTCTAAACGGAGGTACAGTATGAACAACTCAACAATACAGAGCCACGCTACTGGTTTATATAATGAGTATGCTAAAGATCTTGTTATTGGTAACCATTTTGTGTCGGACAAACGTTTACAAGAGTTTGTGGCTGATCTAGCACGTGAAGGATTATTACTCGAAAGCTTTAAATGGGATGAGTGGTATAACAATAGTTATATGGTTGAACGTCCTGAGTATATTGCCGACGCCACGTTATATGAGTGCCAGTTATTGGTCACCGCCATGTCGAGATTAGACCGATTTAGTCCCGGTGTATTGAGTAATATGCGCCGCCAAGGAGTGCTTAATGCAATTGCAGAACGATTTAAAGCATTATCTTTTGAACCTGTTATGTAACGAGTAGGTAGAACATTAATTTGAAAATAAAAAGCCGCATTTAGCGACTTTTTGCTGTAATCATATTTTAAATCGAGTTTAGATTATTTAGTCTGCAAAAGGCACTGGTCTTGGCGTATTCGGTGTTGAAGGTGGTAATATAGGTAAGACTATCTGTGGTTGCTCGCCTGTAAGTGAATTTAAAAACGACACCATTTGCTTGGTTTCTGTCGCTGTTAAAGCTTGACCTAGTTGAATATCTGCCATGGTATTCACGGCGTCAGCAAGGTTCCATACACTGCCGTCATGGAAGTAAGGGTAGGTTAGCTCTATATTCCTTAACGTAGGTACTTTAAAGACAGATTTATCGGCTTCTTTACCCGTAACCCCTTTTCGTCCTTCAGCAGGATTCTTTGTATGGAAAGGTTTTACTAGCCCCATCTTCATGTACATCGTCCCGCCAACGGCTGGTCCATTGTGGCAACTGACACATCCTTTGTCTTTAAAAAGCTGGTAGCCGGCTTTAGCATCGCTATTAATGGCACTTTTATCGCCAAGCAAGTATTGGTCGAAAGGTGCATTAGGTGTTACTAGTGTCTTTTCAAATTCAGCAATGGCATCCGTTATGGCATCAATACTGATATTGTTTGTTTGATACACGCTGGCAAAGCGTGCTTGATACGCTGGCATAGAGCGAATAGTATCAACCGCGAGTTCATGGCTAAAGCCCATCTCTTTAGGATTGGCAATCGGACCACCGGCTTGCTCTTGCAAATCTTTAGCTCTGCCATCCCAAAATTGGGCTAAGCCGTATTCAGCATTCAATACTGTGGGTGAGTTTATAGGACCTTGCTGCCAATGATGACCAATAGATGTTGGCAGAGCATCAACGCCGCCAAGTGATAGGTTGTGGCAAGAGTTGCATGAGATATAACCAGACTTAGACAGTCTAGGCTCGAAAAATAGCATTTTACCCAGTTCAACTTTTTCTGGATTAGTGATGACCGCTGCGGGGATTATTTCAATAGGTTCACTTGCTGCAAATGAACTAGCAGAACAGATTGCTGCAATAGCGATAGTGAGTGTGGTCAGTTTTAGCATGGTTATCCTATAAGCTTACAATAATTGTGGTTATATTTCTAAGGCCATAATAAATAGTTATCTTTATAGTAGGTAACGCTTTGTTTCGATTGAGGCTATCGTTAGTTTGGATTGATTTATTGCGACCTTGGTCGCAGACTATTGACAATAGCCTTGGTAGGGGTGGCTGCAGTGATTTACCTTTTGCCCTAGAAATGGTGATGGTTATCACCATTGAGTAACATAATGGTTGTTATCGTTTCATCTTACGCAGCAGGATTTTTCTATCGAGCCAGCGAGCGGTGTTACTCATGTGGTTTTGACTCTTCTTTAGCCAACGATGAGCCCAAGGATATTCAATGCTTAATACGGCTAAGCCAATAGGTAAAAGCAACCAAGCTGGACCTGGCAGAATGATCAGTGCTGCACCTGTTAGGGTTAATAAACCACCCACAATGGTGATAAGTGCTCTTTTTAACATCTTTGACTCCAAGGGTGTATGTATTTGCAGCTAAAAGATGCATGACGCGTTATGCGCAGGTTCATTCATTTAGCGTTATAGCGTTTAGTATATGCGCATTTAATCTGCAGTTCTTGACCTAACTGTAACAAATCCTTTTCTGTTTGTTTTTGCATCTTCAAGAGCCACTTTAGTCCAAATTGACTCTTTATAACCAATAAGCGATAACATTGTTTTGTACAGTGACCTTGGTGATATCGGCACTATTGACTAAAATAGGTGGTAATGACAGTGAGTCATCACGAGAGCATTTAAACTGAAACGGCTTACTAAACGAAAGGCTGCGAAATACACATGTGTTGTTATTTAATGGATTATGTACGCCGAACGATTAATATTGTTCCAGCGCTTAGGCGGTTGCTACTGATAGCGGCTTGCTTCTCACCAATGGTGAGTGCTGATACCCTGTACTTAACATCATTGCATTGGCCGCCTTATTCTGGAAGTCAGCTCAAAAATGAGGGCGCGAGTATTGCTATCACGCGAGCTGCTCTTGCGGCGGTAGGCCATAAAGTGGAGGTCGATTTTTATCCATGGAGCCGAGCGGTAAGAATGGCTTCAAGAGCGGACTCAAAATACTCTGGATATTTACCAGAATATGCTTATCCAACAGAAAAGTTTGTTTTTTCAGACTCGATGGGAAGCAGCCCGCTGGGACTGGTTGAGCAAAAACGCCATCCTATTAGTTGGTCAGAGCAAAGCGATCTTAACCAATACAATATTGGTGTGGTGCAAGGTTATGTCAATACCGAGCAACTCGATAACATGATAGCTCAAGGTGTTCAGCCTGTTGAAGTGGTCGCGTCTGACATCCATAACATTAAAAAAGTGGTGTCTGGACGAATTGACGCTGCGGTTATTGACGTTTATGTGTTGCGTTACCTGCTTGCGCAACCCGATATGGAGTCTGTCGCCAGTCGAGTTCAGTTAAATAAGCGTACACTGACAAAGAAAGAACTCTATATTGCCTTTAAAAATAATGTAGAGGGAAAGAAGTGGCGAGACTTGTTTAATCGAGGTTTGAAACAAATAGATGTCGATAAAATATTAAAAGACAACATGGTCGATTAAGTTCGTTTGATTAGGCTCGAACGATTAGATATCACCCGTTAGATATTGTCATGTAGCTGACCTCACTTTGTCTTAATCTGCTGTTATTTTTACGACATTATTCATCTCTTTTGCAAGTGGTATGATGCAGATAACGCCACCAGAACTCAATACACTAACAACCCTTATTGAATCCTTTCCACAATTGCGAGCCAAAACACTAACTGAATTGACTTATAAAAATCAGTCTTTCCCTGTCATTTGTGCTGAACTAGGCAGTGAAGCAGCAGACAAGCCTTGTGTGCTGTTTGTCGGAGGTGTACATGGAGTTGAAAGAATTGGCACTCAAGTGATCCTCGCTTTACTCGAAAGCCTATTAGCCAGGCTGGACTGGGATAGTCAGTTACAAATTCTGTTAACAAAAATTAGAATTGCATTTGTGCCTATCGTTAATCCAATAGGCTTGCTAAATGGTACTCGGTGCAATGGTCAGCAAGTTGATTTAATGCGTAACGCGCCAATTGATGCGACAACGAAAGTGACCTTTTTAGTGGGGGGGCAAAGAGTGACTCCGCTATTACCCTGGTATCGAGGCAAAAAAGGGGTGGAGCCGGAAACCGCCGCCTTAATCAACTATGTAGAATTATTGCGATCAAATGCTTCTAGTGTTATTTCACTGGATGCACACTCAGGATTTGGACTATCAGATCATATTTGGTTTCCGTTTGCAGGGTCTCATCAACCGATAAAGAGTCTAGGCCAAATTTACCATTTAAAGCAGCTTTATAAAGCAAGCTTCCCGCACCATAATCATTATCAGTTCTCCCCCCAGAGCCTTATTTATCGTACTCATGGTGATATATGGGATTATTTGGCAATGAAGCAAAATGACGCGCCGTTGTTGCCTTTGACATTGGAGATGGGCTCTTGGGCATGGGTAAAGAAAAACCCACGACAGCTATTCAATTTTGCCGGTTTATTTAACCCTCAAAAGCAACATCGACATGTTAGAACGTTGCGAAAACACACTGTATTGATGCAGTTTCTAATGGACTTAGCGGCGAGCCGAGCTATAGAGGACATGAGTTGTGAGTTATTAACTCGTCAATACGCTGCTGCAATGCAAGACTGGTATGACTAAAGATAACTATAAAAGACAGCAGGCCTAAAAGATAATTAAGGACGGACTATGCAAAGCTGGGTACTCATTAGGGGCTTGATGCGAGATAAGCGTCATTGGCGAGAATTTGAAGATGATTTAACGGTGCAAGTGGCAGCAAATAAAATTGATGTTATCGCGCTCGATACGTTAGGCAATGGGACATTGAGTGATTGCACCAGCCCGCTAACCATAACGGCATACGCTAAGGCATTAGTTAAACAACTAACAGGCAATGACAACTGTCTTATAGGGCTTTCTATGGGCGCAATGATCGCGCTTGAAATGGCTCGCTTAGCGCCACAAAAAGTAAGCAAGGTGGTTGTTATCAACGCAAGTGCGGCTAACTTATCTCCTTGGTATGCAAGGTTTAATCTAAAAGCCATTGTTACTGCCTATCTGGGGCGAGTTAAGCAGGGGGCGGTGCATTGGTTAGAGTGCACAGCGCTTAAACTCTCGAGTGAGCGTTATGGTGACAATCAAGCGATGTGTGAGCATTGGAGTGAACTCAGATTAGATTATCGAAGCAAGATGCATAATGTCGTTCGGCAAATATGGGCCTGTGCTAACTTTCAAACCCCTGATAATTTACAGCAGCCCATTTTTGTTTTCAATGGCAGCTCTGATAGGCTAGTTAATCCCAGTTGTAGTGTACAACTGTCACTTTATTATAAAACTGAACTGATTGAGTTTGAAGCGGCGGGACATGATATTAGTTTAGATTGTCCAGCTGCGCTAATTGCGCAGCTGGAAAAAGTGCTTTTGTCATCGGCTTAAGCTTTTGCTACCACGGTTTGACCTATAGGGGTTAAGCTCAAAATGGCGAGCTTTAAATGCTGTATTGCAAACGGAATACCAATAATGGTAACGGCGCATGCAAAAGCGTGAACGATATGACCAATCGCAAGCCAGATACCAAACAATAAAAACCAAACAATATTGCCCAGCATACCAAAAGCACCCGTGCCTAAATCTTCCACCCCTGTGATTGAGCGGCGACTTATAGAGTCTTGACCGAATGGCCAAAAAGTCATCTCACCGATAACGAAACAAGCTCGTCCGAATGGGATCCCAATAATGGTAATAAAGCACAAAAGGCCGGCTAACCACCACGCTAGCCCCATTACAAAACCGCCCAACACAAACCAAGCTATATTAAACACTAAGCGTAAAACTGCCATGAAAGATCCCTCACTATAAAAATATACTGCCCTGTGGGCACTGCTATATTGTATAAAGCAATTATCACGCCATGTGTTGGTGGGTTGTTTTATATGCTGTTTGGGGGTTTATGAATGTTTTCGAATAACGGAATAGACCAAAAGTTAGTGATTTTTTTACATCGAGGTCAAAACTGCACTAAGTAAAGCGTTACAATAGTCACTCATTACATTAAGAGAATTTGCTGTGTTTACTCACACTCCAGTTGATAGTATCGACTTTAATGGTTGCCGTGTTTTTGTAAAAAGAGATGATCTGTTACATAAAGATTTCTCTGGTAATAAGGCACGTAAATTTGCTTACTTTCTACATAACGACTTCCCTGGTATCACCCGATTAGTCGGTTATGGTTCTCCTGTTGCAAACTCGCTTTATTCAATGTCAGCTTTAGCTAAATTAAAAGGCTGGAAACTTGATTTTTATACTGATCATATTGCAGCGCAAGTTTTAGCATCGTCAAAGGGGAATTATGCAGCGGCTGTCGAGAATGGCGCAAACGTCATCGATCTATCTTTGGTTGCTGATAGGAAGGGTAGAGGCTGTAAAGAGTATATCGAGCAAGATGTGCTACCAAATGATAGTAAGGCTTTGTTTGTGCCTGAGGGAGGCCGTTGTCTTTATGCTCGGGAAGGGGTACACCAACTTGCAAAAGAGATTGTCAATTGGTTCGCGTCTAGTCAGCTAGATGAATTGACTGTTTTTCTTCCGTCTGGAACCGGCACTACTGCGGTATTCTTAAATGAATATTTTGTACTTAATAATAACAACATAAAAGTAATGACATGTGCTTGTGTAGGAGATGAAGACTACCTTAACCAGCAGTTTTCTGAGCTAATCAATGGCACTTCATTTCACCCAGAGATAATAAGCACAGCTAAAAAATATCATTTCGGAAAGCTATATAAAATCTTTTATGACATTTGGCGTAAAGTGGGTGAGCAGGGGATTGAGTTTGAATTACTGTATGATCCTAAGGGTTGGATGTGTGTAGAGCAGTATTTATCCGAATATCCAGATGCAGCGATTATCTACATTCATCAAGGTGGTTTATTAGGAAATGAGACGATGTTGCCACGTTACCAACGTAAATATACGGCAGTATTGTGAGCTTAGGATTGTTTCTTTTTTTCTGGGGGGAGGAATTTCCATTTGGTTAGGCTAGATACCTGAGCAGAGGTAAAGCCTAAACCAAATGAAGATGACTAAATAGCTGAATATGTTTCAGTCCTATTCGTTTGCCTATGAAGACAAACTATCGATACGAGTGAGAGGAGTTGTATCGAAAAGTCGGTTTTACTTACTTGAAGACAATAACCAATTCATAAATTTAAGCGCTTCAGTGCGCTTTGAAAAAGTCTGTCTGTTTTTGCCTTGACTGTCTGTGAAGGCGATTGAAGATTTGTTGACTGAAATTGAATCTACTGGAAAGTTGACTGTAATTTCGTGTCCATTTACTAGGTATGACATATGGTCACACTCCTTTTATTAAAGCTACCAAGTTGGTAGTGATTTATAACAATAAGATATCCTTAGCATTTTTGCGAAAGATGAATTTAAGTTCAATTCGAGAGTACTCATCTTTTTATGCTTATACAAGTGACTTGTAGTCAGTTTTGTTAACGAATGTGTTGTTTATGTCGCAAAAACAAAACTAATCTCAAGCTGAACCAAGTAAAGCATAAAGATATGACAGTAAAATGACTGTCTATTAAGATGATTGAACCAGTTGTGATAACGCTTATGTGGGGATCAAACGACGAATCGTGGATGTTTACAGAAGGCGGTGAAAGTATATCAAAAAGGGTATATCTCTAAAAACTGACTGGATTATATCGAGTAAATGAATCTTGTCAACTAATAAAATTAAAACGCTTGTGTTTAAGATAGTTTATTATTAAGTGTTAACAATACGTTAATCAGTGCTAGGTTGACTAATATTTGATTAATCATATTTTGTCGATGTTTATTAAACATCGGTGTATCAAAATGGAGTCTTTCGATGACAAGGATTATTTTCTCTCTACTGTTAGTCATGCTAATGGGCAATATATCCGTGGCATATGGCGCTACAGGGCTAGTGAGTGCTGTTAAACAGGCTGCAGAACCTACTGAAGAGGCGCAACCGACGAGCTTTAAAGCCAGTACTTATGAATATAAAGACAGCTTATTTAGAGATACACCACGAGGCACAATTGAAGGTTTTTTTGAAGCAACATTTGAACAGAACTTCGAAAAGGCCTCCAAATACTTAGATTTACGTTATTTGCCAGAAGGTATGTCAAAAGAGCTAGGGCCAGAATACGCAAAGCAACTAGTAGCAATTATAGAGCGTAATCTTTGGGTTAATCTGGAAGAGATCAGTGATGTACCAAGTGGTACTAGCGATGACCAACTGCCAAATTACCGAGATGCTTTTGGCAGAGTTGAAGTTAAAGGTAATGAGATAACACTGTTACTGCAAAAAGTACCCGATAAACAGCTAGGTAAAATCTGGAAGATATCGAATGCGACGGTGGCTAAAGTGCCGATGCTTTATAGCGAACTGGGTTATGGGCCAGTCGTTGAGTGGTACGTACAAAATATTCCACAAGGTCACCTCTTTAAACTTAACTTGTGGGAATGGGCGCTGCTGATTAGTTACTTAATCTTGGCATTGCTCGTTATTATCCCGTTAACTTGGTTTGCAAAAAAACTCATTTTGCGCAGCGAATATCAATATAAAGATGATGTCGCGCATCTTGTCGTTGGGCCTTCACGCTTTTTACTTGCATTACTATTAGTCCGGATATGGATGGCAAATACCACGCTTTCCGCCAATGTGATGGAAGCCATTAATACCGGTTTCTTACTGGTTATCGCCGTCATTTGGTTTATCTGGAACTTAGCGGATGTACTGCAAAACAGTTTGCGCCTACGTTGGATTAATCAGGGTAAGAGCCAAACCGCTTCTTTATTGCGGCCATTAGCAAACTTTCTTCGAGTGATTTTAGTTGCGCTGACTATTTTGATCTGGCTAGAACATCTTGGTTTTGATGCTTCCACAATTCTTGCTGGTCTTGGTATTGGTGGTGTTGCGATCGCATTAGCCTCTAAGCAATCTATTGAGAACTTTATTGGTACCATCACCCTATACTCATCAGCACCTATAAGGGTTGGGGATGTTGGTCGATTTGGGACTATTACGGGAACCGTAGAAGAGATTGGTCTACGTTGCACTCGCATTAGGACAATTGATAGAACGGTGATAAACGTACCTAACGCGCGTTTATCTGAAATGGATATTGAAAACATATCGGAGCGCGAAAAAATCCGTTTAAAGACTGATATCCGCTTGGATTATAAAACCACGACAGCGCAGTTACATGGCATCATCGAAGATATACGTGCACTCCTCATCGAGCATGAAAAAGTAGATGAGACACCGTTAAGAGTTACATTCAAAGGTTTTGGCTTACACGGGCTGCAACTCAATGTGTTTGCTTACATCGGTACTACCGACTTTGCTGAGTTTCAGTTGGTCTCTGAAGAACTGCATTTTAGTATTATGAATACCGTGGTAAAACATGGCACTAGAATTGTGCCAGTAGTGCCTATTGCAGCAGAATAGCGCGAACAAATGTTCGATTAAAAAAGGCCGCTAATCAGCGGCCTTTTTTAGGGGCAATACTGCTTTTAATAAATCAGTTCACCGATAGGATTCAGCAGTTTACTGATCCCTTTGGTAAAGCGCAAAGGGGCATCGACTACTGTGTAACAAAGGCATCCATCCTCAGTTTTAGGCGTATGCTGGTGGTCGCTATCGAGTAAAATAAAATCCCCTGGACCATAACGATTAAATTCATCTTCAAAATGGCCTGCAAGTAACAGTGTTAATTCTGTTCCCTGGTGAGTATGCTCCGGTATTTCTCCACCAGCCTCGATATGCAGTAAGCTAGCGCGTGCCTCACCACTGTCAGTTTCAAGTCGCATTCGACTAATTTTACCTAAGCCATTCCAAGTCCCACTAATCTGTTGCCTTAAAGCATTCGGTAATTGATATTCATGCCCTTTTACTGTGACGATGGCACTCTTGGACTGTCTTTTGCTTGCGGACGATGGGGTTAAAAGCATAATGCTATTTAACATATCATCAAGGTCAATACTGGTTTCTAGTTCATCAGCCGCGGCATCTTCTTCAATTAATGCAATATGTGCATGCTGCTGAGTCATAGTGGTCAGTTTTTCTTGGCATATTGAGCAAAGTTCACAATGAGCAGATAACGCGGTTGTCATTGCTAGATTGAGGCAGCCCTTAGCATGTTCAAGTAACATGTCATCATTTGGATGGTAATTAATCATGGTGTTTCTCCAAAATGCTTCTAAGTTTGACCAAACCCAATCTTAATCTTGATTTAACGGTGCCTAGAGGAACATTCAGTTTACTTGCGAGTTCCTGCTGGCTTAGCTCTTGTAAGTATATCCCCCTGACAATTTGCTGCTGTAGTGGTGGTAGCTCATCGACATGCTTCATTAACTTGTTGGTCAGCATGTGATCTTCTGGCTCGACATGCTCAACGGTTTCAAAAATAGGCCAAATATCATCACTGACCGTATCTTCTCTGTTGTGCTGAACTTTGCGCAGCATATCAAAACAGCGATTGCGCATAATGGTGAATATCCAAGTTGTTACAGCGCCTTTGTCTGCGTCAAATAGATGCGCCTTAGTCCACACTGCTGTCATTGTTTCTTGCACCAGATCCATCGCTAAGCCTTGGGTGGATAATCGTTGATTACCAAAGGCTAAAATTTTGGGTGCAAAATAGCTAAACAGCATCGCGTAGTCAGATCTGCTACGGCTGTTAGCAACACTAATAAGCTTTTCTTTTAGTTGTTCAGTTGTTATATCGGAATTTTTTTCTTCCATATAGGGCTTATTGTAGAGGACATAACCCTTAGCATAACGACTTTGTGAACGTTGTGATTGAATATTTTGCATTATTCTCACTCTGTGTTGTAACGCCGCCGATACTTTAAGTATCAGCTCTTTAACGTTATTACGCAGCTAGTGGCAGAATGGATCAGGCTATTGGTTACTTTCTGCCGATAGGAGATGAGGTACTTTTAATGAGATGCATGCCTTAAAGTTAGCTTTCGCTTAGTGATTTTATACTCTATATCGTTATAATCGTCGTTCTTATAGTACTTTAGGTGTGAAGTCTTATGGCGCAAATGCTTGCAAGTGTTGATCAGCGTACCAAGCTTGTTGGTGAAAACCGATTGGAACTTTTGTTGTTCAGAATTAGTGTGACGCAATTATTTGCCATTAATGTTTTCAAAGTAAAAGAAGTGGTAAAAATGCCACCTTTAAGTACTTTGCCTGGCAGTCACCCTAGTATCATTGGTATCGCTAACCTACGTGGGTTAGCAATCCCAGTGATTGATCTTCGTAAAGCCATCGGCTTCAGACCTTCAGTTGTGCATGAGAACAGTAACCTCATTATTACTGAATACAATCGTTCAGTGCAGGGATTCTTAGTCGACAAGGTTGAGCATATTGTCAACCTGACCTGGAGCGATATTTTACCGCCGCCTAAGACAGTAGGGCGAAATAATTATCTCACGGCAATAACGCGGGTTGAGTATCAAGATAAACAAGAATTAGTGTCAATTATTGATGTTGAAAAAGTACTGGCTGAAATTATTCATTACGATATTAAGTTATCTGAAGGTGTATTAGATCAACAATTACTGCCATTAATGCAGGGAAAAAGGGTACTCATCGCGGATGACTCGGCCACCGCAAGGCGTCAAGTCAGAGAGACATTAGAACAATTAGGCTTAGAGGTGATTGAAGTCTCAGATGGCTTGATGGCATTAAATCAATTAACCCAATGGTGCGATGATGGTATCGATGTAACAGAGCATATCATTATGTTGATCACCGATGCAGAAATGCCCGAAATGGATGGCTACAAGCTGACCCACGAGATCCGTAACGACAAGCGTATGAGTAACCTTTATATCACCTTGAATACGTCACTGAGTGGTAGTTTTAATAATGCGATGGTTGAAAAGGTGGGTTGTGATCGCTTTATCTCGAAATTTCAACCTGATCTGCTTGTCGAAGTTGTGCAAGATAAATTGCGCCAATCAGAATTGATTAAGGCGCAGTAGAGCCAGTAGATAATTTAGCCCTCTTGCTCTTGTTCTTGTTCTTGCTTTAAGTCATTAATGATCTGTCGCTTAAGTTCTGGAGCAGCAGCAATATTGATCTGTGCGACTCGAATAGCATAACCAAACCGCTGTTTACCAACAATGCTAATGATGTCTTCTAAAAAACGTTTATCGAGCACAAATTGTTTAGCGTAGAACTTAATTGCTTGAGTGACTGAACGGTAATTGACGCCATCAAAACTAAAGTCCGCGTCATAACCATAGTCATCAATGGTGACACCAGTAAGACTCAATGGCCAAGCTGGATAGTTAACTCTATCCCTGGCTATCTCATACATCATCCAAGCACTTTTTTTAAATCCACCAAAGACTTTGTCTTCAAACTCTGATTCTTCGAGCTCTTGTTTAGTCCAATTGATACCAATGGCGAGATGCTTTTCATAAATTCTCATTAGCTCATCTTTGACCGCCATTTTACAATCCCAGATAGAGGTCAGCTTATGCTGTTTAGCAATTTTGCAGCACTCTTTACACGCGGGAAGCATAAGCGATGGGTGCGGCGTGTAGTGCTCTTTGATATAACTCAATTGCATAGAACTGGGTTCGCCACAAAACCAACATTGGTGTCTGCAGTCAAATGGGATGTCGATTAAAGGGGCTAATTCAAACACAATGGCTCACTTAATAGCATTGATAAAGATTGGATTTTCACTTAAAAAGAAAGCGCACAATCACAGATGATTGGCGCTTACTTTTAATGTTTTATTCGCTTTGGAGAAAGATTTACTCTTCTTCAACATTAACGAGTGAAGTGGCTAGCACGATTGGATCGATTTCAAGGCAGTCTTGTTCTGCAACCCAATCAACACCGACGAGTACACCATCGTCATTTAGATCAGCAACCCAAAAATCTAAAAATTCATTAAGTGTAATGGCAACCGCGTTATAACCATGCCATTCTTCAGTGCAATGGCTTTTAGCTTGCGCTTCTTCCGACCATAGAGGCATCACATCAGTCGCTTCGAATTCAGATGAATCACATACGACCCAACCTTCACCTGTTTCATCTTGCAGGCCCCAAACCACTTGGTGTTGCTTTACGTTATTAATAAAGCTTTCTAATGCTGGAGTGATCTCAGTCATGATTAATCTCTTTTGGTTATTGGAAGATATCGATTATATCCACTCACAATAGTCTGCAACTGCATGTTACTTTTAGCAAGTTATTTAATGTTTTTCGACGACGTTTTTAGCGCGATGAGCTTAGGTGTTTATAGGCTAACGGGCGGAAATTGAGCGGTTAAGCAAATGAGTGAAGATAACTGCAATAATGACATTGATTTAGTCTATATTAATGCTGCAGGATGTTGTTTTTCGAGTAAATCAGCTTACAGGTCCAAATAGAGTGTTTAATGAATTAAAGATCATCATTTAACTCACCCGTTTAAGGTAAGCTTCATCTCTACACATCAAAGTAACACGTTAGTGTCATTAAATTTTTTGGGAGTCTTCTCTTGTTTAAATCAATCCCCCTGGCAGCAACGCTTATATTAACAAGTTCCACCGCTATCGCCTCAGTGGCTTCTCCTGACTGGGGAACTTGTGTGGCTAATCTTCAGCAAACGGCCAAATCTCAAGGTTTGTCGCAACATACCATTGATACAACACTCGCGAATGTAAAATATGTGGCTAGAGTGATGGAACTGGATAATAAACAACCTGAATTTAGTTCCTCGTTTGAAAATTACTTCACTAAGCGGGTTACCGATTGGCGAGTTCAACAAGGGCGAAAGCTCTATAAAGAGCACAAAGCACTGCTGCAAGGCTTAGCAAAAGAATACGGTGTTCCCCCGCAGTACTTATTAGCATTTTGGGGACTTGAAACTAATTTTGGTTCATATAAAGGTAAGATGTCGGTGCTGAATTCTTTGGCAACATTGGCATGTGATCCTCGTAGAAGCCAATACTTTACCACTGAGTTGATGCAAGCATTAAAGCTAAAAGAGCAGTATGGCTTTGATGAAAAACAAATGGTGGGCTCGTGGGCGGGTGCCATGGGACATACACAGTTTATGCCGTCTGCTTATGCTAAATATGCGGTCGATGGTGATGGTGATGGTAAAGCCGATCTTTGGAACAGTACGGAAGATGCGCTTTCATCTGCAGCCAATTTTTTGCAACATTTAGGCTGGAAGAAAGAGGAACGTTGGGGGCGTGAAGTGACACTGCCGGCGGATTTCAGCTACGCATACCTTGGGCGATCTGAGGCGCAGCCGCTCACTAAGTGGGCAGAGCTTGGCTTGAGACAAACCAATGGAAACGCACTTAGCACACCGGATATGCAAGCTGCGTTATATTTGCCATCAGGGCATACTGGACCGGCTTTTTTAGGTTATGACAACTTCAATGTGATAATGAAATGGAACCGCTCTACGTTCTACGCCATTGCCGTTGGCCATCTTGCTGACAGAATAAACGGCGCGGCAGGGCTTAACGTTAACCCGCCTAAAATGCCTAATTTAAGCCGAGCAAGGGTAAAAGAGTTACAGACTCAGCTTAATGTTCTCGGTTTTGATGTGGGTAAACCTGATGGGATTTTGGGTTCTAAGTCATTAAAGGGCTTGCAAGCATTCCAAAAAGACAAGGGTTTAGTTGCTGACGGCTATCCGAGCGAAGCGACGTTTAAGGCCCTTGCCGTAAAGTAATCATTAGCGGCTATTAGGCATATCGTTTTCCAATAATGAAGATGCAATCAAAAAGATTGCATCTTTTTTGTTGATCCATTAGATTGAATTCCATCAATAAAGTTATCGACTGGAATGGCTTATATCAATGGACAACCTCTCCCACGCACAACGTCAACGTTTAGCATTTATCGATTTCAGCCTACAGTATTTTGGTCAAGTCTCCCGTCAGGATTTAATTAATAAGTTTGCCACCGGACTTGCCGCCGCTACACGTGATTTTCAAAGTTATAAAACATTGGCGCCAACCAATATGCGCTTGGTACATCAAACGAAGTGCTATCATCGTTTACCCGAGTTTACCGCGCTATTTACCCACGAGCCCGAAGCTATACTGCACGGGCTGGCTAAGGGCTTTGGCGATGGTTTATCACACCCCATAAAGCCGAGCGCAGTGTGTATTGACGCGATACAGCTTATTCACCCAAATACAGAGATTATTGCGGCGTTAATGCGAGCCATTCAAGCTAAGCAGGCACTTGCTATTGAATATGTGTCGGTGTCATCGGGCAAGAAACAACGAGAAATAGTGCCCCATGCATTGGTTAATAACGGCCAGCGTTGGCATGTGCGCGCTTTTGACAGAGCAAACCAGGTGTTTACTGATTTTGTTGTGACACGAATTAAGACAGCTTCGATGTCAGATGTAAGTGCTAAATCTTTGGAGACTTGCGAAAATGACCAATATTGGCAGCAAGAAGTGCAGCTAACGCTCATTCCTCACCCCTCTTTAGCTCACCCTGAGGCAATAGAGCTGGACTATCAAATGGTCGACAAACGCCTTAGCTTAAAGTGCCGGGCATCGTTAGCGGGTTACCTGCTTCGGCAATGGAGCGTTGATTGCTCTGCAAAGCATCAGATTGGTTCAGGAGTATGCCAATTAGCATTGGCCAACCATGAGGTGCTGCAGCAGATAGAACATTTGACCATAGTACCTGGCGCCAAATCGTAACAAGAGATAACACTAGTGGCTTTGAAAGACTTTTGTTAAGCTCACGCAACAAAATTTGAGTTAAGGATTACCATGAGTATTAAAGACAATTCTGTAGTGCAATTTAACTACACACTACGTGATGAACAGGGCGAAGTTTTAGAGAGCAATAAAGACCTTGAGCCGATTGCGTACCTTCATGGTCACAACAATATGATGCCTGGTGTTGAAAAAGCACTTGTGGGAAAAGACGCTGGCGCTACTTTTTCAGTCACACTGCCAGCAAGCGAAACTTACGGTGAGCGTAATGATGATGCAGAGCAGCGTGTTTCGGTTAAGCATCTGCAAGGCGCTAAAGTGTGGAAAGCGGGTATGCGTGCATTGATTAATACCGATGACGGTCAACGTCAGGTGACTATTATCAAAATGGGTAAGTTTATGGCGACTGTGGATGTTAACCATCCTCTTGCGGGCCGTGAATTAACATTTGATATTGAAGTGGCTGATGTTCGTGATGCAACACCTGAAGAGGTTGCCCACGGCCACGCCCATGGTAAAGGTGGTCACCACCACTAAGCTGATTTAATCGGCAACAAAAAAGCCCAACATTGTTTGGGCTTTTTTGATTAATGAGTCAATACTGCAGAGACAAAACATGATCATAGAATTAAGCAGTGGCAAAATGGTACTGAGTCCATTTGAAGTTCAAATCAGACTAAATAATCAGTGTCAGCTTTATGCGATGGTGGAAGATATTAAGTTTCATCCAGATGCATTAATGATGGTTGCTGATGCTGGCGCCGTTCGTTGGAGTATTAAATTGGACAACAACGAACAGCTACAAACAATAAAAACAGAACTCGGGGTTGGCTAGCGAAGCTTACATTCATGGCCTCATATCTTGTCGACTATGGGGTTGGTTAAAATCGAGTTCCGGCCCGTTGGGAACAATCCGAGTTGGGTTAATCATGTCATGACTGAAATAGTAATGCTGCTTAATGTGCTCAAGATTTACTGTCTGCGACACTCCCTCCATTTGATAAATATCTTTCACATAACCGGAGAGGTTAGGGTAGTCCTCTATGCGCTTTTTATTGGTTTTAAAGTGTCCAACATAAACAGCATCAAAACGAATTAAGGTGGTAAACAGACGAATGTCAGCTTCAGTAAAGACATTACCAGTGAGGTAGCGTTTAGTTGTAAGCCGCAGTTCTAGCTTATCGAGTGCATCAAAGAGTTGCTGGTAAGCGTCATTATATGCGGTTTGGCTGGTGGCAAAACCGGCTTTATAGACACCATTATTAATGCTGCTATATATCCATGTGTTTAATTCATCAATTTCAGTTTGTAATTGCAGCGGATAAAAATCACGGTCGTTATCAACTAAATGATCAAACTCACTGTTCAGCATCCGTATAATTTCAGCTGATTCGTTACTGACAATGGTGTGTGTATGCGAGTCCCATAGCACCGGTACTGTAACGCGGCCGTTATAGTTGGCATCTGCTTTTTGATAGATTTGATAGAGAAAATTGGCAGCGTTTAATGTGTCGTGTTGAGCACCATCGATATGATGTGCGATTTCGCTTTGATTGACGCCAGAAAACTCCCAGCCATTAGCGAGCATATGCGGTTCAACCACTGTAACGCCTATTATGTGTTGTAGGTTTTTCAATTGTAGATAGATTAATGTTCGATGCGCCCACGGACAAGCTAATGATACATAAAGATGATAGCGATTTTTTTCGGTTTTGAACCCCAGTGTACCCGCTTTTTTAGGCTGCCCATCTTGGGTTATCCAGTCTCTAAAGCTAGATTCTGATCGGCTAAACTCGCCAGCCGTTTTATCTGTTGGATACCATTTGTCGATCCATTGACCATTATGCAGTAAGCCCATTATGTTCGATTTCCATTTTATCTATTGTTAATAATCACAGCTTAGTTGCCAGAAGGTCGACATTAAAGCGTATTTAGTGGTTTAAACCTTTCTATTAAATATGTGTTATACCAATTCCATTAAATAGTTGCTCATTCAGCGGGAATTAAAATTACTTTAGGCAAGCAAGTGGGTTGTAGCTAATAGTTATTTTATATCGAAAGCCACATGCGCAGTATTAAAGTGATTTTAAACCCGCACGTTGTGAGCTTCTCAGGACTTTTACTCCTGCGTTGCATCGCCTTAAAAGGGAATAACCATTTCTTCCACAATGCGCCTGGAATTGAAAGCCCTGAGAGAGCTCTGAATTGGTCACATATTTAATGGAACTGGTATTAACAGCTCTGCTCCTGATATTATTGCGCGCAGTTAATTAGCCATTGTCATTGAAAAGGAACGTCATGTTAGATAAGCCGTTAGAGAGAATTACAGTCGAGCCCATCACTAAGGCAACTGCCTGTGTGATTTGGCTGCATGGGTTGGGAGATTCAGGTGCAGGTTTTGCGCCTGTGGTGCCAGCATTAGGGCTGCCAAGTGATCATGCTATTCGATTTATCTTTCCCCATGCCCCAGAGCAAGCTGTCACCATTAATGGTGGCTATGTTATGCGTGCATGGTATGACATAAAAAGTATGGACTTGCATGACCGCGCTGACATGCAGGGGGTTTTAGAAAGTGAAGTTCTCATCAGAGCGCTTATTGATGAACAAATAGCGTTGGGCATTGAGTCGAGTAATATCGTGCTCGCAGGATTCAGCCAAGGCGGTGTAATGAGTTTGTTTACCGGCTTAAGACTGCAACATAAATTGGCAGGAATAATGGGGTTGTCGTGTTATTTGCCTACTGCTGATAAATTGCCAAATGACCTTGCGAGTGTGAATGCATTGACCCCAGTACTTCAGCAACATGGTGTTCAGGATGAAGTTGTCCTATTAAGTGCAGGGTTAATGGCATTCGAACTTCTTAAAGAGCAAGGCTATGTTAATCAGTGGCAAACCTATGATATGGGACATAATGTGCTACCGGAACAGCTGCGTGACATCTCAAAATGGCTACAAAAAGTCCTAAAGTAAGATTAGAATAGTCTAATAGCTTGTTTTTTGAGCAGTGAGGCGTTGTGAGTTGTTGCAACGCTTGTTCTCATTTAAAGACAATCTTTTATAAACCGTTAAAATATCTAAATTGATGAAATGCTTTATTTTAGTTGCCTGTATTTATGTTGCCACAGTTTATAACGCCCTCGCTTAATCATTATGGTTACCCCTTTGTTCTGTTTTTAACACGTAATTTGAAATAAAACACTTAGAAATGAGTTATTTAGTTCATCTAATGTAATATTTGTAACACAAATAAAGCATAATCTTTGCTAAGATGCTTCACGGCGAAAATAGGGTTATTTCTGCCGAACTAATTAAAATATTACGAAAACATAAAAATAATCAAGGGGTTGATTTTAATGAATAAGACTTTAATCAAAGGGCTAGTGGCGACTGCTGTTGTAACTGCGTTAACAGCGTGTGGCAGCGACAATGATGACAACAAAGAAGTTGTATTGCCGACAACATGTGCAGAAGCTGGTGAAGCTTGTACTATTTTCACCGTACTTCACACTAACGACAACCATGGTCGTTTCTTTAAAAACAGTAAGGGCGAGTATGGTATGGCAGCGCGTAAGACGCTGATCGACCAGATCCGTGCTGAAGTTGAGGCGAACGGTGGTGAGACTATCTTACTTTCTGGTGGTGATATCAACACGGGTGTACCTGAGTCAGACTTGCAAGATGCACGTCCAGATTTCGTGGGTATGAACCTGATTGGTTATGACGCTATGGCTGTTGGTAACCATGAGTTTGATAATCCATTATCAACGGTTGATATGCAGCGTGAATTAGCTAACTTCCCGATGCTAGCAGCTAATATCTATGACAAAGTCTCTGGTGCTCGTTACTTCGAACCGTACAAGATTTTTAATATTAACGGTATTCGTATTGCTGTTGTCGGTCTAACGACGGAAGATACAGCTAAAATCGGTAATCCTGAATTTATCAGCGGTCTTGAATTTACCGATCCAAAAGAAGAGCTTAAGAAAGTTATCAAAGACATTAAGGACGCAGGTACTGCTGACTTAATCTTTGCCACGACTCATATGGGTCACTATGCCGATGGCGCTAGCGGCAGCAATGCTCCTGGTGACGTAGCTCTAGCACGTGCTATGACAGCAGGTGATTTAGCCGCAGTGATTGGTGGACACTCTCAGAATCCTGTTTGTATGGAAGGCGACGGATATGATGCTGAGTTCAAACCTGGTGCAGAATGTAAGCCAGACGTTCAGAACGGTACAGTCATCATGCAGGCACATGAATGGGGCAAGTATGTTGGCCAAGCTGATTTTGAATACTTTAATGATGAGCTGCATTTAGCTAGCTACAAGTTGATCCCTGTTAACTTGAAGGCAAAACTGAAAGACGCTGATGGCAATACGGTTAAAGATGCTGATGGCAACTCAGTTTACGAACTTATCGGCGAAGAAATTAAGCCTGATGCAACTGTACTTGAAGTTATGCAGCAGTACCAAAATGTCGGTCAAGAAGAATTGCTTGAAGTTATCGGTAATACTGATGGCAAGCTTGAAGGTGACCGAAATATCGTTCGTACACAACAAACTAATATGGGTCGTCTGATTGCTGAAGCTCAACGTAGTAAAGTAGATGCAGACTTTGCGGTAATGAACTCTGGCGGTGTACGTGATTCTATCCTGATGGGCGAAATCACTTATAAAGACGTGTTAACAGTGCAGCCATTTGGCAACTCAATTACTAAGAGTACTTTAACCGGCGCTGAGATTACTGAATATTTGAATGTTGTAGCAACAGTTGATGTTGGTGAAACAGGTTCTGGAGCATATCCACAACTTGCGGGTATTAAGATGGATGTTGATTGTGAAGCTAAAACAGTTTCAATTAACGACATTAATGGTAAAGGCTACGCAGCTGATGCGATGTATAGCTTTACAGTCCCTAGCTTCAATGCTGCTGGTGGCGATGGCTACCCTAAGCTGACTCCAGTTATGACAGGTTATGTTGATGCTGAAGTTATGTACACATTCATTAAAGACACTGGTGATATCAAGGCTGCTGACTTTGCTCCTGTAGCGGGTGAAATCCAGTTCTTGAACAGCAATAGCACATTGGCTTGTAAGCGCTAATCTAGTCTTTGTTTTAAGAAAGCAGCCTTGAGGCTGCTTTTTTTATGTCTAAATTTTCTCACTTATAAAAATATTATTATTTCTTCAAATAATTGTAACTCCAGCCTTGAAAACAAAAAAAATGCCTACATATATTAACTATGGAACGCTCAACGAGGTTCTTAAGTTAACGGAATTATTGATGCCTTCGGGGTCATAAAAGTTAACCTTTAACAAATCGGTGCGACAACATTGCGTTTGCAATCTAGTTGGCCAAATTAATTTAATATATTGCTTAATACAAGGATATACCCATGAGAAATTACGACCTAACTCCACTTTACCGCAGTGCCATTGGATTTGACCGTTTAGCGCAACTTGCTGAACATGCCGCGTCGAACAAAGGTAATTCTGGTTACCCACCTTATAATATTGAACTCATTGATGAACATCGTTATCGCATTACTATGGCGGTTGCTGGCTTTACTATGGATGAACTCGATATTACCAGTGAAGGTGATAAGCTACTGGTAAAAGGCACGAAAGCCGAACAAGATAAAGAGAGTAAATACCTCTATCAAGGTATTGCTGAACGTGGATTTGAACGCACATTCCAATTGGCTGATTACGTCACTGTTATTGGTGCAAATCTAGAAAATGGTTTACTCAATGTTGATCTTAAAAGAGAGATCCCCGAGGCGTTAAAACCGAGAAAAATTGAGATCGGCACATCAAGAATATTGGATGCTAATTAAGTAAATTATCGCCTCCCTGGCTGATCTATTTACAGTGTAAGATGTAAAAAAAGGGAGTCTTTAGACTCCCTTTTTAGTGGGTGATTTTTAATCAGCTAATCTACTATTGCTATTCAGCTTAGTCGCTATGCGCGCATTGATTTTTCGCCGCGTGCTAGACCCACCACACCTGAGCGTGAAATCTCAATCACTTTAGTCACATCTGCCAAGGCGGAGATGCAGGCATCTAACTTATCACTGGTGCCAATTAATTGGACCGTATATAAGCTCTGAGTGACATCGACAATTTGACCACGGAAAATATCTGCCAGTCTTTTGACTTCTTCTCTGTGCTCACCTTGTGCTTTGACTTTAATCAGTGCGACTTCTCTTTCTACATGCGCAGACTCAGTGATATTAGATACTTTTAGTACATCAATGAGCTTATGTAGTTGCTTCTCTATTTGCTCAAGAACAGCTTCATCAGCTTTTACGGCAATGGTTAAGCGAGATAGGGTTTTATCTTCTGTTGGCGCTACAGTTAAGGTTTCAATGTTATAACCACGCTGAGAAAATAATCCTACAACCCGAGAAAGCGCACCCGGTTGGTTTTCAAGTAATACACATATAATCCGACGCATTAGCTTTTCTCCGTTTTGCTCAACCACATTTCATTCATCGCACCGCCACGAATTAACATCGGGTATACGTGTTCGGTCTCATCAACGTGAATGTCGACAAAGACTAATTTGTCTGTCATGGCGAAGGCTTTCTCTAAACCTGATTCTAGCTCGGCAGGATCACGAATGGTCATGCCTACATGACCATACGCTTCAGCAATTTTGGCAAAATCGGGTACCGAGTCCATGTAGGATTGAGAATGACGACCTGCGTATATCATGTCTTGCCACTGTTTAACCATACCCAAAAAGTGATTGTTTAGGTTGATGATTTTAACGGGAATATCGTATTGTAGTGCGGTTGATAACTCTTGGATATTCATTTGAATAGAGCCATCACCCGTAACGCAAATAACCGTTTCATCGGGTTTTGCAAGCTTAACACCCATTGCGGCAGGCAGGCCAAAGCCCATGGTGCCAAGGCCGCCAGAGTTAATCCAACGACGTGGCTTATTAAATGGATAGTAGAGCGCAGCAAACATTTGGTGTTGACCAACATCGGATGCTACATAGGCATCACCATTGGTTAATTTATGCATGACTTCGATAACTTGCTGTGGTTTTATCTTTGTATCTGATTTTTGGTAATCTAAACTCTTGCGACCACACCACTTGGCAATGTCGCCCCACCAATGATCATTGGCAGTCGGATCGGTAATAGCATAATCATTGGCTTCAATCTGCTTTAGCATTTCATCCAATACTTGATCAGCAGAACCCACGATTGGAATATCGACTTTAATGGTTTTTGAGATTGAAGAGGGATCGATATCAATGTGTAAAATAGTGGCATTTGGACAGTATTTTTCTACATTATTGGTGGTGCGATCATCAAAACGAACCCCAATACCAAAGATAAGATCACTGTTATGCATGGTCATGTTTGCTTCATAGCAACCGTGCATACCGAGCATACCGACACTGTTAGGGTGAGTACCAGGAAAGGCGCCTAGTCCCATCAGAGTGCTTACCACTGGAATTCCAAGCTTTTCTGACAGCGCGAGGATCTGGCTGTCACACCCAGATATAACTGCGCCGCCACCGACGTATAAAACAGGTTTTTTAGCGGCTAAGAGTGCTTGTAAACCTCTGCGGATCTGGCCTTTGTGGCCAGATGTAGTGGGGTTATATGAACGCATGGAAATATCCTCTGGATATTGATATTCATGCAAAATTTCTGGGTTCATACAGTCTTTAGGCACATCAACCACCACAGGACCTGGACGACCACTGGCGGCAATGAAAAATGCTTTCTTGATGATAGTCGGAATGTCACGCGGATCAGTGACTAAAAAACTATGCTTAACAACCGGTCTAGATATACCAATCATGTCGCATTCTTGGAATGCATCATTACCAATGAGGTGGCTATGAACCTGACCTGAAATAACCACTAAAGGAATAGAGTCCATGTAAGCGGTAGCAATACCAGTAATGGTATTGGTAGCACCAGGACCTGAGGTGACAAGGACTACACCAACGTCACCTGTAGCACGAGCATAACCGTCAGCCATGTGCACGGCAGCTTGTTCATGTCGCACGAGTATATGTTCAATGGTGGACTTTTCGTGCAGTGCGTCGTAAATATCTAAAACTGATCCGCCTGGATAGCCAAAAATATGTTTAACGCCTTCGTCGATAAGAGAACGGACGACCATACTGGCGCCTGATAGCTTCTCCATAATAATTCCTTTTTAAGTTACCGCTACGGTATGCAGTATCTCACTACAGCGACGGTAATCGCTCTAAAATTAAGCTTGGATGGTAATCCTTGCTCTCGTTTGCCGTTAATCTCAACTGAAAATGAGTCTTCACAGAGGTACTTGTGCGGCGATGACTTCAATTTGAGTCAGCTTCATCATATAAAACCCCCATACGATTACAAGGCATGAATGCAAATAAATCGTTCTAAATGAAGAATTTTCAATATGGCGGACAGAAAAGCAAAGTTGCAGGTGGTTAATGACAAGTGATTAAAGGAAGGTTTGGCTATAGAGAGGCGACAATCACGGTAAGCGTGATTGTCTAACATTGTTATAGGTTCGGCTCTCGTTTACTAAACAGTTGGCATAAGCCGACAAGAATAACAGCAGCCAACATGAGTGCAGAGAAGGGCACTGCGGTTCCGGTATAGAACAATGCAAGTAGCGGACCTGCGAGTGCGCCGCATCCGAATCTAAGTGTTCCTATTACGGCCGTTGCGGTGCCGGTTTCTTGTTGGAATTTCATCAATACAATGGCATCGGCATTGACTGACATCACACCGAGACACGCCATTAATGGCAGTAACATAACAACAGTAAATAGGTAGTTTAAGTCGAGCATGTTGACCAGTAATAAGCCGCTTGCGGCTATTGCACCGAAAATGGTCGATACACGTAGCATTCTTTTTGAGCCGTAACGACCCACAATCTTGCTATTGACTACATTCGCGAGCATCAGTGCACCAACATTGGTGCTAAACAAAATGGCAAATAGTGATTTGTCGAGTCCGAACACTTCCATATAGACAAACGGTGAGGCGGTTAAATAGCAGAAAAAGGCAAAGGAGGTGAGTACACCACAGGTAATATTGAGCTTCACACCTGGTTTGGTCAATACGGTGGCATAGGCGCCAAAAAATGATTTACCACTGCGGCTGCTTGCATCACGGTCACTCGGCATTTTTAATTTAAAACACACTAAAAAAAGTAATGCCAGCGCATAAAAC
The DNA here is from genome assembly GCF_002836205.1 of Shewanella sp. Choline-02u-19. Classification (NCBI taxonomy): domain Bacteria; kingdom Pseudomonadati; phylum Pseudomonadota; class Gammaproteobacteria; order Alteromonadales; family Shewanellaceae; genus Shewanella; species Shewanella sp. Choline-02u-19. The sequence goes on along the minus strand of NZ_PJBE01000013.1, from coordinate 1,692,746 downwards.
GCTAGAATAAAGAAAATTAGGTGCCAATCCCCAAGTTCTAAAATTAAGCTCCCAATACTCGGCGCAATAAGCGGTGCAAGCATCATAATAAGGCTGACATAGGACATCCCTTTAGCGGTGTTTTGTCCGTAAACCTCTTTAATATATCCGGGCACAACAACCGTGGCGGCAGCGCCGATAAAAGCTTGTAAGAATCTTAATGCCAAAAAGGCTTCAATTGATTGAACAAATGTCAGAGCAAAGCTGGTGAGCATAAAGCCCGTTAAACCAATTATCACCATCTTGCGGCGACCATACCTATCAGCAAGCGGACCAAAGCACAGCATACCTAGGGCGTAGCCAGCTAAATATAGGCTAAGAGATTGTTGAACTAACGTAATGCCAGTGTCAAAACTGCTGGCTAGCGCTGCCATGGCCGGTAAATACATATCGATGGCTAACGGTGTAATGGCTACAATCGCGGCAAGCATTGGGATGAGTAATACTAAATTGGGGATGCCAACCGGATGGGTGCTTGATTGTTCATTGTTGGACGTGTTCTTCAATACTGCCTCTTTGAGTGTTGCTTGCTGAGCTGCGGATTTGTCGGAAATACTTGAAATATATTAACTAGGGAGTCGATCTTAATGTGACTTAATTAAAGCCTTAAGGATCCGTTAGTTTAGTTGATTTAAGGTCGAATTGAGATGGTACTCATTGTATAAAAAGTATTTTACGACACTATATTATCGTTTTAAAAACATTTAACCAATCAAAATTATATTGTAACCGTGCTAAAAAGTGATTCAATTTGTGTTGAAAGCCTCGCAACTAATTAGACAGTCCATTTTCTTGTGCAACTGTCATTCAACTGTTATCCAAATGTCATTGCCGTGACTTTATTTCGTTCTAAATTAGGCGACTTTATAATTCAAGTTGCTGAAAAAGTAGTTGCAGCTAATTGCTTATTACGAAGGGAATGAAATGAATAACGAGTACACAATTGTACCGCTGTTAATGTCGGCATTATTACTAATGGCTTGCAGTGATGGCACATCTGGGAAAAATGGTAGTAATACCTTGGTTAAAATGTCAACACTCTCGATTGGTAATGAACAATGTGCTATGGGTGGACAACTACTGCAGTCAGGTTTAGACGTAAACGCTAATGGCGTTTTGGATGAAAGTGAGATTGACGATGCTCAGTCACAAACTGTTTGTCATGGTCAGGGCGCGACGTTAAAGGCTGAATTGGTCGGCCGTTACCAAAGCGAAATCTATGGACTGAGCGCAGCTGAAATCGTCGATTTTGACCCGTTATCGAAACAAGTATTTGTGATCAACGCTAAGAGCGGTAAAGTCGATGTACTTAACGCGGCTGATATCGATGTCACTGATGCGGTGTCAGGCAGTGGTGCACTGGCCCTTAATAATATCGTTAAAACTACTGATATTGATGTGGCTGCAGATGTGGGTCTTACTCATTTAGGCGGCGTTAATAGTTTAAGTGTTTATGGGGATCTGCTCGCGGTGGCGATAGAGCGAGGTGATGCGCTGGGCAACAGTAAACAAGCCAATGGTTTCGTCGCTTTTTATCGTATCAATGACGCGGGTGAAACAAGCTTCCTTCATGCCGTTGAAGTCGGAGCATTACCGGATAACGTGACGTTTAATCGCAATGGCTCGTTATTGATAGTGGCTAATGAAGGAGAGCCAAACACGGCTTATAGCCTTGATCCTGAAGGCAGCATATCAATGATTGCAATTAAAGAAAATATTCCAGCAACGACTGCGACAGCTATCGGTTTTGCTGATTTTAACAAGGGTGGAGCCCGCGAAGGTGAGCTGGACTCAATGATCAAGATCAACGGGCCTAATGCCTCTGTCGCACAAGACTTGGAGCCTGAATATATTGCGGTGAGTGAAGATAATCTAAAGGCTTACGTGTCTTTACAAGAAAACAATGCCATTGCGGTCATCGATCTTAAAGATAAAAAGATTGAATCTATTCTGCCGCTAGGGCTTAAAGATTACGGCTTATATGAAAATAGAATTGACGCCAGTGACAAAGATAGCCGGATTAACTTCAGTGCATATGCTGGGGTCTACGGCATGTATCAACCCGATACCATTAGCAGCTATCAGTGGCGGCAGACTAATTTTATTGTCACCGCTAACGAAGGTGATGCTAGGGACTACGATGGCTTTTCAGAAGAAGCCAGAGCAGATGATTTGAATTTAGACCCCAGTCACCCACAATTAGGTGCAGCGCAAGACAAGACCCAATTAGGCCGTCTTAAAGTGACGACCAGCATGGGTGATATTGATAACGATGGTGACGTAGATCAAATTATCAGTTATGGCGCCCGTTCATTCTCTATCTGGGACGAGCATGGCAATCAGGTGTTTGACAGTGGCTCAGAGTTTTCCCGTATTACCGCCGCAGTACTTGGAGATAATTTTAATAATAATAACGATGAGAACAAAGGCGATAGCCGCAGTGATGACAAGGCCGGCGAACCTGAAGCATTAGCTATTGGAAAAATAGCCGACCAATACTATGCTTTTATTGGTTTAGAGCGCACTGGTGGCATTATGATTTACAATATCACCAACCCATTTTCAGTCAGCTTTGTCGACTATGTGGTCAATCGTGATTTTGATACAGACTTTGAAATTGATAGCGATACGGGTGAAGTGAAAGGTGATGCGAGTCTTGCTGGAGATCTCGGCCCTGAAGGGATGAAGTTCATCAGTGCAAACGATAGTCCTACTTCGCAGCCTTTGTTAGTTATAGGCAATGAGGTGAGTGGAACCACCAGTGTGTATGCACTGAGTTTCTAGTTATAGTTGATATTAGAAGCCATGATTAAAAGCGTTAAAATAAAAAACTCCGCTGCTGCAACAGTAACGGAGTTTTTTAGCACTTAAGCAAGGCAAATGATGAGCGATGCTCAAATTGCCGCAAGTACCGACTTAGAAGCCGCGAGGAAGTTGACCTTTACCCGCTAACTTTTCACGCCAAAGTTCTTTAGCTGTTTTGCCGCCAGTTTTAGCCGCGGGTTTTGCGACCTTTTTAGGAGTGGCTTTTATGGCAGCTGGCTTGGCTGCTACTTTTTTATCGGCTTTAGCTTCTATGGGAGCACTTTTGTCACCCATTTCGGCTAACATCACTTCTAACTCACTGAAGCGTAATGATTTACCGCCATCGATTTTGTACCAGCTACCTTTCTGTTCAATTTTAACAGCTTGGCCTTCTTGCTTAGCAAGTGTGGCCTCAAGTGTACTGATAACCTCTTCTTTGGTCAGTTTTGACATAATAATAACCTGTTTATTTTTTGTGTTTACATGAAGGTTTCGAGTGATTTTATCGTTTAATGCACCAAAAAGTCCAATTTTCACCACTAATGCCTTCAACTATAGGATGATTTAGACATTTTACCGCCATTATGTGAGTCAAAATTGCTGATATTTGGGATATGACAATTTAAATCTCGGTGTGCTTTAGCTATAGAATAACTATTAGCTTGAATCTCCTAACTCGCCAACAGGGCTTTTGAATTCCCGCTGAATGGTCAAACTTTTAATGCAACTGGTATAAAAATGTGCTGCTTAAATGGAACTTGAATTGGCTTGTTTGGGCATAAAAAGCGAGAATAGGGTATGCAAAAGAACATTTTATAGGTGAGTTAATGACACGCACAGAATTAAGCCAGTATTTGGCACAATACCTACAGGTCGCCAATTTTAAAGATTACGCACCTAATGGGTTGCAGGTTGAAGGTAAACAAGAGATTAACACTATTGTGACAGGCGTAACGGCTTGCCAAGCCTTGATTGATGAAGCGATAGCGTTAAACGCCGATGCGATTATTGTACATCATGGTTTTTTTTGGAAAAGTGAGCCCGAGATTATCGTTGGGATGAAGCAGAAAAGAATTAAAGCGTTACTGCTCAATGATATTAACTTGTTTGGTTACCACTTGCCGTTAGATGCACATCCTGAGGTGGGCAACAATGCTGAATTTGGTAAAGTGATTGGCATAGAAAACGCACGAGTGATTGAAGGGCACGCGCAAGGCTTAATATGGCGTGGCGAACTCAGCACACCCGTGCTGGCAAAAGATCTTGCAGCGGCCATCTCACACACGCTATCAAGAGAGTGTTTGCATCTTGGTGACGAACAAAGCCTAGTCGAGACAATTGCTTGGTGCACGGGTGGCGCGCAAGACTACATCGACATTGCAGCATCCCTTGGGATTGATGCATTTATTAGTGGCGAAGCATCAGAGCGCACATATCACTGCGCAATCGAGCAAAATATTCAGTATTACGGCGCGGGACATCACGCTACAGAGCTTTATGGCATTCAGGCGCTCGGTAAACATCTAGCCTATAAATTTGGCTTAAAGCACCATTTCATTGATATCAGTAATCCAGTTTAGACTGAGTTGATAACGATAAACGGATACAAAAAAGCCGCTCAACGTTGAGCGGCTTTTTATGGCGGGTGCCCGCGTTTAGATAAGCGCTACATCACTCGCATACCAGGTTTTGCACCTGCATGTGGCTCAAGGATCCAGATATCTTTACCGCCTGGGCCAGCAGCGAGTACCATACCTTCAGACTCACCGAATTTCATTTTACGCGGCGCAAGGTTAGCCACCATTACCGTGTGCTTGCCAACCAAATCTTCAGGCGCATAAGCTGATTTTATACCGGCGAAGACTTGTTTGATTTCACCCCCTAAATCAAGCTCTAATCGAAGCAGTTTGTTGGCTTTTTCAATATGTTCAGCTTTTGAAATCAGCGCAATACGCAGATCAATCTTGGCGAAATCATCAAAACTAATTTCAGCTGCTAACGGTTCTTTCTCAAGTTCCGTTTGCACTTCTTCAACTTTAGGCACTTCAACGTCTTTGGTGACTTGGAGATTCTCTGATGAAGCTTCGATAATCGCTTCGATACTCTTTATTTCGATACGCTGCATTAATGCTTTGAATTTAGCGATTTCATGATCAGCGAGATCGACGTCCAAATTATTCCACGTTAGCTCTATCTGTAGGAATGCTTCAACATCTGCCGCAAGTTTTGGCAATACTGGTTTTAGATATGTGACTAGAATGCGGAATAAGTTTAGTGCGTTACTACAGACTTGATGGGCTTCTTCTTGCTTAGCGTCATCTTTAATTAATTGCCATGGAGCAGCGTCAGCAACATAAGCATTAGCAACATCAGCAAGCGCCATGATTTCACGCATCGCTTTACCGAATTCACGTGTTTCATATAAATCTGCAATAATGTCCTGCTTTGACAAGAATGCTTCAGTCAAAGTCATATCATTAATTTTAGCTAACTTACCATCGAAACGTTTACTGATAAAACCAGCTGTTCTTGAGGCTAAGTTAACAAGCTTTCCGACTAAATCTGAGTTAACACGTTGAGCGAAGTCTTCAAGGTTCAAATCTAAGTCATCGACACGACTATTTAATTTAGCTGCGTAGTAGTAACGAAGATACTCAGGGTCTAAATTATCTAAATAGGTACGTGCTTTAATGAACGTGCCTTTTGACTTAGACATTTTAGCGCCGTTTACAGTGACATAACCGTGTGCGTAGACCGCTGTAGGTTTCCGAATTCCGGCACCGTCTAGTACGGCAGGCCAGAATAAACCATGGAAGTTGACAATATCTTTACCGATGAAGTGATATAGCTCAGCTTTAGAATCTAGGCTCCAAAATTCGTCAAAATTTAAATCTTCACGTTTGTCACATAAATTTTTGAATGAACCCATGTAGCCGATTGGCGCATCTAGCCATACATAGAAAAATTTACCTGGCTGATCCGGTATTTCAAACCCAAAATAAGGCGCATCACGAGAAATATCCCACTGTTGCAATCCTTGACCGAACCATTCTCTTAATTTGTTCGCGATTTCAGGTTGCAGTGAACCAGAAGCTAACCATTCGCCAAGCATGGTTTCAAATGCAGGTAGATCAAAAAAGAAATGCTCACTGTCTTTCATCACTGGTGTAGCACCAGAAACTGCAGAATAAGGGTTGATTAGGTCGGTAGTGCTATAAGTCGCGCCGCAATTGTCACAGTTATCACCGTATTGGTCTTCACTTTTACATTTTGGGCAAGTGCCTTTGACAAATCGGTCTGGCAAGAACATTAACTTTTCTGGATCGAATAACTGTGAAATCGTTTTGGTTTTTATATAACCCGCATCACGTAACTTGAGGTAAATTTCATTGGCAAGTTCACGGTTTTCTTCGCTGTGAGTGCTGTGGAAATTATCAAATTGAATATTGAAATCAGCAAAATCTTTTTCATGCTCTTTTTGTACTTGAGCAATCATCTCTTCTGGTGCAATACCCATCTGCTGTGCTTTAAGCATAATTGGCGTGCCATGAGCATCATCCGCACAGATATAGTGACATTCATGTCCACGTAACTTTTGAAAACGTGACCAAATATCGGTTTGAATATACTCAAGCATATGGCCTAAATGGATCGGACCATTGGCATACGGAAGTGCACTAGTGACTAAGATTTTACGTTGTGAATTGGCCATCTTTTCTCGAAATCGCTGGGAACCTAAATAGAATGGAATAGATACTAACCGATCCAATGCTGAGTTTCATCAAAACCTAGCGTAACTGTGGTAAATCTAAACTAATGTTTACCTAAAATTCTGGTACAATTGCGCAAATCATATTTAGGGGGTCTACATTTTGTCTTCATCTCACCCAAATTATCATCTCAGTGATGATCTTCTCGTTCCTGTTCTAGCCATTCTTGATGCGTTCCAAGATCCATATTTAAACAAAAGCTTTTTAAGTGCCGGCATGGTGACTAGCCTTGCAATTGAAGGTAAACGCTTGCAATTGGGCCTTTGTTACTCGTACCCATGCCAAACGCAATATCAAGATATCGTCATGGCGGTAACAAAAGAGTTAGCGGTATTAGATGCAATTGATGAAGTAGAGTGTGAAATCGATTTTCAGCCAGATACTGTATCAGCGATCAGTGCAGTAGAACCTCTGCCAAATATACGCCAGATTATTGCGGTTGCATCAGGTAAAGGCGGTGTAGGTAAGTCAACAACGGCTGTCAACCTTGCATTAGCGCTGGCAGCAGAAGGTGCCCGCGTGGGTATTTTGGATGCTGACATTTATGGTCCATCCATTCCGATGATGCTAGGCGTTGAAGGTTTTAAACCTGTCTCTCCGGATGGAAAGATAATGACTGCCGCCAAAGCTCATGGCATTTCTGCGCAATCGATAGGTTTTATGCTAGATGGTGACCAAGCAGCTGTATGGCGTGGTCCAATGGCAGCGGGTGCATTGATTCAATTACTGACTGAGACTGAATGGCCAGAGTTGGATTATATGGTGATCGATATGCCACCAGGAACAGGTGATATCCAGCTCACCTTATCGCAAAAAGTACCGGTAAGTGGCGCCGTCATTGTAACAACACCGCAAGATATTGCCTTGGCTGACGCTAAAAAAGGCGTGAATATGTTCCAAAAGGTCAATATTCCAGTACTCGGTATTGTTGAAAACATGAGTTTTCATTTATGCCCTGAATGCGGTCATAAAGATCATCCTTTCGGCGCTGATGGCGGCGAAAAAATGGCAACTCGTTACAATGTTCCATTATTGGGGCAGTTGCCATTACAGTTAAATATTCGAGAAGACGTCGATAAAGGAATACCCACGGTAGTCGCTGATAGCGAGTGTCAGGTTTCTAGCATGTATCGTGAAATAGCCCGCAAAGTGGGCGCTCAACTTGCGTTATGCCAAGCGCAATCTAAAGTGTCAATAAGCATATCGGACGATGAGTAGATTTTAAAATGAATTCAAAACAATGTGTTGTAATCGCAATTGCAGGCGCATCGGCCTCAGGTAAGAGTCTTATTGCCAAAACGATTTATGAAGAGTTATGCCGTGATTTAGGCACTGATCAAATTGGTGTTATTGCTGAAGATGCTTACTATCGTGACCAAGGTCATATGTCGATGGATGAACGTGTTTTAACTAACTACGATCATCCTAAAGCGCTTGATCACGAGTTACTTTGTAAGCATTTACGTGCGCTCAAAGAAGGCAACGCTGTTGATATTCCAGTTTATAGCTATAACGAACATACTCGTACTGATGAGAAAGTAACCTTAACCCCTAAGAAAGTGATTATTCTTGAAGGGATCCTACTGCTCACTGACCCTGCTTTGCGTGAGCAAATGGATGCGAGTGTATTTATGGATACTCCACTCGATATCTGTTTTATGCGCAGACTCTCCCGTGACGTAGCTGAACGTGGTAGAACAATGGAATCGGTGATGGCACAGTACACCGAGACGGTACGACCGATGTTTTTACAATTCATTGAACCGTCAAAACAATACGCAGATATTATTGTACCTCGTGGCGGTAAGAACCGTATTGCGACCGATATTTTAAAGGCACGAATACAGCACCTTCTAGTTAAGTAAAAGTAACCTAAAAAAATCAGTATAAGGGACCTTAACGATTATGCGTTTGACAGATATTGAAATTGAAGAATGTTTAGATAATGGCACTATCGTTATGGAGCCTAGGCCCTGCGCTGAGGCGATAAGTGGTGTGAGTGTTGACGTTAAATTAGGCAATGAATTTCGCGTATTTAAAGATCACACTGCCCCTTTTATTGATTTAAGCGGCCCGAGTGCAGAAATGCAGCAAGCACTTGATAGAGTAATGAGTGAAACTATTGTGATAGCAGAAGATCAATCATTCTTCTTGCATCCAGGTGAACTTGCACTGTCGGTCACTCATGAGGAAGTTACTTTACCAGCAGATATTGTCGGTTGGTTAGATGGTCGTTCATCGCTGGCCCGTTTAGGGTTAATGGTCCACGTTACCGCGCATCGCATTGATCCGGGTTGGCAAGGAAAAATCGTATTAGAGTTTTTTAACAGTGGTAAATTGCCATTGGCTCTTAAGCCTAATATGACGATCGGCGCGCTTAACTTTGAACGTTTGTCTCAGCCTGTTGCTAGACCTTACAATAAACGTAAGAGTGCAAAGTACAAAGATCAGCAAAACGCAGTCGCTAGCAGAATTAGCCAGGATAACTAAATGTCGGTAGTTTGGGTTAATGGACAACCTGATGCCACTATTAGTCCTCTTGATCGAGGATTAGCCTACGGCGATGGTTTATTTGCAACAATGCGAGTCAACAAAAGTGAGATTCAATTTATTGAATCTCACTTTTTGCGATTAACCCAAGGTGCACAGCGGTTAGGCTTTCAATGGCAACCAACAGCGGCACTGAAAGAGCGGTTGTTGCAGTGCGCTAAAGATAACCCTCAGTCATGCCTCAAAATACTATTGTCTCGTGGTGTGGGTGGACGTGGCTATACGCCGCCAAATTCAAACCCATCGATAACTGAAATCGTATCCGTTCATCCTTTCCCTGATATTTACCAACATTGGCAAAAAACGGGCATCAGCTTACAATCATCGGATGTGTTACTGGCAAGGCAACCTCGCTTGGCGGGCATTAAGCACTGTAATCGACTTGAGCAAGTGTTAATTAAGTCGGTTGCTTTAGCCAATGGGATCGATGACTGGTTAGTACTTGATAGCAATAAAAATATTATCGAATCTTCAATGGCTAATCTGTTTTTTGAAACCGATGCCGGCATCATAACACCTCAGTTTTCCTATGCCGGAGTGGCGGGCATGATGAGAGAACAAGTGATTTATCAATTGCTAGAGATGAAATTTTCGGTATCGGTGACTGAAATAAATGTTGATATACTGTCTCAAGTGAAACATGTTTTCATGACCAACAGTTTACTCGGGGTTGTTGATATCAATAAAATAGACCAACAGTCCTTTAAAATAGCGCCTTACACTTCATTATTAAGAGAGCAGCTTGATCTGACATTATGAAAAAATTCTTAATTGGTTTTCTAGCAACAAGTTTTACGCTACTCACCATTACCGCAGTGGGTGGCTATTGGGGTTACCAAACGTTAATGACGTTTGGTCAAACACAACTCAATGTCGTAAACGCACAAGAATTAGAGATTAAAAGAGGCACATCATTTAATCAGTTTACCAACATATTAACCCAGAAAAAGTTAATAGAAGAGGGTTGGAAATTAAAGTGGTTAGTGCGTCTTAACCCCGCATTAGCACAAATAAAGTCAGGCTTATACGAAGTCGTTCCACAAGAGACTGTCAACAGTTTGCTTGAAAAGCTAGTGGCAGGAAATGAAAAATCATTTGCGCTGACGTTACTGGAAGGGCAAACCGTAAAAGAGTGGCGGGTGCAATTATCAGAGCAACAAAAGTTAAGGTTTGACGACGCGCTATTTACCAATATATTAATGAATAATGGTGATAATTCCGGATTGCCAGAAGGGAAGTTTTTCCCTGATACCTACCATTACAGGGCACACAGTTCAGCCAACACATTATTGCGAGAAAGCTATCGCAAGATGCAAGTAGAACTCGAAAAGGCATGGGACAGTCGGCAAGCAGGCTTACCGCTTAAGTCACCGTATGAACTATTAATACTCGCGTCAATTATTGAAAAAGAAACGGGTAAAGCGAGTGAAAGACCCTGGATATCTGCGGTCTTTATTAATCGTTTGCGCAAAGGCATGCGCTTGCAGACTGATCCTACGGTCATTTATGGCATGGGGGAACGTTACCAAGGTAATATCACCCGTAAAGATCTGCGCGAGCAAACGGCTTTTAACACTTATAGAATTAACGGGCTACCACCAACGCCAATTGCCGCTCCGAGTCTTGCGGCCTTGCATGCAGCAGCCAATCCAGCTGATGTTAATTACCTTTATTTTGTCTCACAAAATGATGGTAGCCATGTATTTTCAAAAACACTGTTAGAACATAACCGAGCAGTGAATAAATATCAGAGAAATCGATGAACACTGAATCAACCGTGGCTAAAAAAGCAAAGTTTATTGTCATAGAAGGGCTTGAAGGGGCTGGTAAATCCAGTGCAATCGCATTAGTACGCGATTTTATTGAAAAACACACTGGCCAAGCGCCGGTATGCACCCGCGAGCCAGGCGGTACGCCTTTAGCTGAACAGATGCGTGATTTAGTCAAAATTGCCAATGAGTCTGACCCATTATGCGATGAAGCTGAATGCCTCATATTTTATGCCGCCAGAGCTCAATTGGTCGCGAATGTGATTAAGCCATCTCTTGCAGAGGGGAAATGGGTACTGGGTGATAGGCACAACCTTTCATCGCTTGCATATCAAGGCGGTGGGCGTGGCTTAATGCCATTGGTTTCGGCCATTAGTGAGGCGACTTTAAAAGGGTTTAAACCGGATTTAACGCTTTACCTCGATATTGACCCTACGCAGGGTTTAGCTCGCGCTGCCAACCGTGGCGAGTTGGACCGAATCGAGCAGCAAGAGATTGCGTTTTTTAACCGAACCCGAGCGACGTTTTTGTCTTACGCTGACAACGATGATTCTATTATGATCGTTGATGCGAGCCAGAGTATGGCGGCAGTGCATAAAGATATCATTGCAGTACTTCAAGATCAGGCTTGGTAATATGCAGTATTTACCGTGGTTGCAGGGCGCAAGCGATGAGTTTCACGCGCAATTAGGCCGTCAACAAGTCGCACATGCTTATCTCATTGGACTAGACGCCGGTTATGGCGGTGAAGTGTTAGCGTTAGATCTTGCTAAAGCGTCATTATGCAGTCAAGTAGGGATTTCTGGCGCTTGTGGGTTTTGTAAAGCGTGTCAGCTAATAGAAGCGGGTAGTCATCCTGACTTTTATAAAATTGAAGCCGATGGTGCACAGATTAAAGTTGATCAAATCCGGGCGTTATGCCAGAAACTGACCACTACTGCTCAGCAAGGTGGCCGCCGAATCGCTGTGATCCTTAATTGTGAACGCCTTAATCAAGCTTCTGCAAATGCATTACTTAAAACCTTAGAGGAACCAGGTAAAGATACCCTTCTTTTTTTACAGGCAAATTCACCTAGTCGGTTAATGGCGACGATTAGCAGCCGCTGCCAACGGATCCAAGTCAGGCTCCCTTCAAGACTGGAGGTAAAGAGCTGGCTTAATGAAGAACTAAAGGTGGCTGATGATTACAGCTGGTGTTTACCCGTCGTCGGTGGACCATTAGCGATAGTGTCAGCTATCGAAAGTGGCCGTTACCAGAGCTTGTTGGACTTCAGAAAAGGTTGGATACAAAGTTTGTCGTCAGCTCAGCTCTGTGCTAGTTTACAAAATGTGAATGAGAAGCAAGTTTCTGACGCGATTAAGGTTTTATATCTTGTGCTGCATCGAAAGCTTGTAAAAGATCAGACCATGGATCCATTGATCCGCTCATCACTCGCCACTTTTGCAGCTAAGATCATGCAGCAAGAAGTACGCTTATCAGTCATGCCAACCGTGAATGTATTGGGATTGTTTGAAGGCATAATCATTGAATACGTTACGTTATTGGACCGCTAAATAATTATGACTAATCTTGTTGTCAACTTTGATACCTTGCATCAACTATACAGGGCTTATATGCCTTTTATAAAACCAGCGGGCTTATTTGTTGGCACTACAGAGAGTTTTTTCCTTGGACAATCGCTGTCCGTGGCTTATCACCTGCCTGGTTCAACGGAAAGAATGCAGTTTGAGGGCATCGTGGTTTGGATTAACCCTTTAGGCGCCTCTGGCGGACGGCCTGCAGGTATCGGGGTCAAAATCATTTCCGAGCCAGACATGCACAAACACCACATTGAAAAGCTGCTTTCTGCAGAACTAGCATCTGGAAATTTGACCTGCACCATGTAGCTCGGTAGACTTGCTCTCCTTTTAGAAAGTAGGACTCTCCAGTGCTTATCGATTCACATTGTCATTTAGACCGCCTCAAAACTGCCCCCGATCAAGATGCATTAACCAACATTATTAATGCAGCCAAAGCGCGTGATATCGCGTATTTTTTGTGCGTAAACGTTAGGCAGCAAGGTTTTCTAGAGATGAAGCAAAAAATGGCTTCATTTGATGAGGTTTTTCTGTCTGCTGGAGTGCACCCGCTCGATGTGCAAGACGGATTAAATGTTGAAGAGATAGAGCAGTTTGCACGCGATGAAAAAGTGGTGGCGATAGGAGAGACAGGCTTAGATTATTTCTATGCTAATGAAACTAAAGCGTTACAGCAATCATGTTTTGAACAACAGATAGATCTCGCCGTTAAAGTCAAAAAACCACTGATTATTCATACCCGTGATGCAAGGGAAGATACCATTAATTTTCTCAAGCGCGGCAATGCAGACACCGTCGGTGGCGTATTGCACTGCTTTACTGAGAATTGGGAAATGGCGAAAGCTGCAATTGATATGGGCTTTTACATTTCGGTTTCAGGTATTGTCACTTTCAAGAATGCAGGTGATCTGCGTAGCGTCATTAGGAAAGTCCCTAAAGATAGACTACTTGTAGAGACCGATTCTCCTTATTTAGCACCTGTGCCTCATCGAGGCCAAGAGAATCAACCCGCTTTTGTGCGTGATGTTGCTGAGTTTGTTGCCGAGCTCAGGGGCGAAAAATACTCTGATGTTGCTGAGTATACGACTGAGAACTTCTTTAACTTGTTCAAAGATGCAGCGCGTATAGTCGGAAGATAACCACATTGGTGATTTCCCTTCAGTACTTTTAACGACAAATTTTAGGCAAAAAGAGACCCAAAACTATTCCAATTGTTCTGGGTCTAGGGGAATGGCTCTTAAAGAGCCGTGCGCTACTGTTGATAACCTTTACGGTTAAAATCTGCTATTACTCAATTCAGTAAAACTAATGTAATAGAGTGTAGTAGAGCATTTGTATTTAGGCCTACTTTTTTTATTAAACGCTTTATCAATACCAATAAAAATTACAATGTTGGGTAGCGAGCAATTTTGTCTCTGACTAAGTCTCTGGGAAGATTGTTTTTTAGCTTATTACCAAGGTGTTTAACGACACCTAAAGAACAACCTGCATAACTGACAATAGTTTCGCCTTGAGGCTTAATTTTTTCAATCAATGCGATATCACGTCCCATCAGAAACGTTTGCGCCTCTTCATCAGTTAACGCAACGCTTGTTGATGTCGTTAATGCCGAAATCGCTTCGTGCTTCACTTTAAAGCCTTTCTTTAAGGTATCAGCCAGCTTGATCCCTATACGTTGAAAACGCATTTTTCCGATAAGAGCCTGAAAGGGCTTAGGGAAAAGCCATAATTCGGCATCGCGAACATAGATATCCGCTTCATTGGCCACAATGATATTAAAAGAAGTCTCAAGATAGTCAGCTAGTGCTTCGACCTGTTTTGCTGAGGCCTTCTCAAATGGGAAGTTTTTTTGCTTTCGGGGTTCAGGTAATAGCCTTTCTACACTGGATACCTTTTTTATTTTAGCGACAAAAAAACCTTCACTATCATATATTTGCGGCCATACATGCAAAAATCCTTCTTCAGTACAAGCTCTCTCTGCACCAGGAAATAGTGATGATAAATTAACAAACTCAACAGCATCAGAATAACGCTCCTTTAAATAAGCGCAAACATCTTGATTCTCTTTTCGACTTAAAGCACAGGTCGAGTAAACTAATTCACCCCCTGGTTTTAGTGATTGAAAAGCTGAGTCTATTAATTCCTTCTGCGTGTTTACGATGCCTTTAACATCATTGTTATCCCAGTTTTTTAAGGCATCGGCATCCTTTCTAATGGTGCCTTCACCACTGCATGGTGCATCGAGTAATATGGAATCAAACGTCTCAAACAAGTACTCGCCAAACACACGGGCGTCAAAATGAGTTAGCGCGCAATTAGAAACACCCATTCGCGCTATATTGGCATGTAAGACTTTAACTCGACTAGCGGAGTACTCATTAGCAACAAGTAATCCCTTGTTGTTCATCAGAGCTGCTATTTGTGTTGTTTTTGACCCAGGGGCTGATGCCATGTCGAGCACATATTGTTTGGTACAGTTTTGCCCTTCGGTAATGAGTGCCGTTGGGGGCAACATTGAACTGGCTTCTTGAATATAAAACAGCCCTTGTAAATGCTCAATGGTATTGCCGAGTTGTATGCCAACGCTCAGTTCAATCCAATAGCCGTGTTCACACCAAGGTATTGGGGTGAAATTCCAGCCTTTAGGCGTCATCAATGCGATGAAATTTTCTGCTGATATTTTTAGCGTATTAATACGTATAGAGGGCCGCAGTGGCTTGTTGCTGAAACGGATAAAGTCTTCCATGGTAAGGTGAGATGGAAGATCTTGTTCAATGCTACTGATAAAATTCTGATTTAAATGAGCCATATGCCGAAGATAATGCGATAAAGTATTCAGATTATAACCCTAAACAGCGATATAGTGGGAGCACATGTAGAGAACTGCGTCGCGTTGTACTAGATAAGGAAAGGAACTTCAGTGCTAAATAAGATTTGGTTTGGCTTTTTTGCTATAGCGTTAGGCGCAATATTTATCCAGCTATTGAACGGTAATGTCGTTGTACTGAGTCATAGTGTTGAAGCCATTTTTTCGAGTGCAAGGCTGGCAGCTGAAATAGCATTAGGATTGATAGGTGTGCTTTGTCTGTGGATGGGACTGATGCGTGTTGGTGAAAAAGCGGGGGTTGTAGCATTTTTCTCTCGTGCTTTCGAGCCGCTATTATCGAGGTTGATGCCTGAGGTGCCACGTGGACACCCCGCTTATGGCAGTATCACCATGAACCTTACGGCAAACATGCTTGGTCTAGACAATGCAGCAACCCCGTTAGGGTTAAAAGCGATGCAGGACTTACAGACATTAAACCCGGTAAAGCATACCGCGACCAATGCTCAAATATTATTCTTGGTGCTCAACACTTCTTCTATAACGCTGGTGCCCGTCACGGTATTTCTATATCGGGCGCAGCAAGGTGCGGTCGCACCTGCAGATATATTTCTGCCCATCTTGTTAGCGACGACTGCATCGACGTTAGCCGGGGTCTTGGCTGTGGCAATTGTGCAGCGTTTATCAATTATCAATACCGTTGTTATCGCTTATGCAGCAGGTATTTTAGCGACGTTAACGGCGTTGATGTTCTATTTGTCGACCCTAACAGTAACAGCGATAGGGGAGGTGAGCACCGCAATGGGCAATGGTATTTTGCTGTTACTCATTTTCAGCTTTGTGTTGATTGCAGGACTTAGAAAAGTGGCGGTTTATGATGAGTTCATTGAAGGCGCTAAAGAGGGGTTTTCTCAGTCAATAAAGCTTATTCCCTACTTGCTTGCTATGTTACTTGCTATTGCTTTGCTGCGGGCCTCTGGTGCGCTAGATTACGCTTTAGATCTGTTAGCAGGACTCGTCGCATTTGCAGGCGGGGATACACGTTTTGTTGATGCAATGCCAACCGCAATCATGAAACCGTTTAGTGGTTCAGGGGCGAGGGCGATGATGCTAGAGACAATGCAGCATTATGGGGTCGATTCTTTTGCTGGGCGGTTGGCAGCTATTTTACAGGGCAGTACTGAAACCACTTTTTATGTACTGGCTGTGTATTTTGGCGCGGTAGGCATTCGCAATGGAAGACATGCATTAGCGTGTGGTTTGTTTGCTGATCTCGCCGGTATTTCGGCAGCTATTATTGTTTGTTACCAGTTTTATGGTTAATGATCTCTAAGTGACTTGGGTACATAACGATAGTTATTGCATTAAAAGACGCTACCGAAGAGCAGCGTCTTTTTAAAGAGATTCAATGTCTCAGGCTCTATTGAGCCGTTTGTTTAGGCGCCCATTCAAGCCAAAGTGGATCTACTGTTGAGCTAAGAGAAAAGCGGTAGTCGGTATTAATCATGTTATCTGAGCTGGTAATCTCTTTGGTCGCTAGGCCTATGCCACCGGCAAGAATAGTTTCTAGAGACCCCGTTTCAATTTTGGCTCCAGAGAAAAGACCTACATCAACTTTTACCCCGGAAAGATCCCAAAATACACTGGTGTTATTAATAAGGTGTCGATACTGGTTATCTACGTGTACTGTCATTTCAACGCTGGTGCCATCTGCTATCAATCTGTATTCATCAACTTGACCGACTTTAATACCACGGAAGAATATGGCGGTGCCTTTATTGATCGAACCCAAATTATCATTGCTGATGACGAAGGTGAGCGCGTTATTAATATTATGAAACGGCTTTTCAATTAAACCGATAAACTCTGATGATGTTTGAGCACTCACCCCTGGGAACACTGAAATATAGGGCCCTGTTAGGATGGTTTCTGGCGCTTCAATTCCTGCTAGAGACACTCTGACATCGACAATCGAGAAATTAGCATCTTGTTGATTAAAGCTGGCGGCATAATCACCATAAAGGTAAGCCTCTACGTTTAATTCAGATAGGTCTTTACTCAGTACCACTGAGTGAACCTCACCCACCTTGTGGCCTAAATAACGGATGGGTGCTTTTTTCTCCAATTTAACCGTGGCAGGGAAGGTTAATGCGATTGTTGTTGACTGACTCAAGGCGAGAAATTTTGAATCGTATAGGTGTTTGCCATTGTCTAGCACTGGACTATCGAGTAACCCCAATGTGATCCCACCCTTAATGGCAGCTTGAAGTGGTGCGACTTCAACTTCGATACCGTTTAGACTGGCGTTTATTGATAATGCGCTATTACGCCAAAATACCGTTTTGTCGTTGAGTAAACTGGCAAATGATTTTTGGATACTGATATCGATGATGAAATTATTCTCTTTACGCTGCCATTCGACCTGTTCTACTTGACCAATCTGCATTTTTTTATAATAAATTGGCGAACCTTTAATCACGTCCGCTCCGTCTTTACTGGTGAGCTGCTTATTGATTCGCTGCTTATTCTTAAAGAAGCTTTTAGCGTCGCTGCTGTTGGCAAACACATTTAATGATGCACCCTTAGCAATCTGCTGATTATTACTACTTCTGACTAAGCTTAATGCTCCAAGGCTAAAAGTATTTAAATCACGTGTTTTAACTGCAACGCCTCCAAGGTCAGCCTCAATAGATAATGCCGACTCGGCGATAAAGTAACTGTCTTTAGTGACAAGCGAGCTAAAATCAGCGTCGACTTCAATGTTATATTCCACTTCTGTTAACGCAGCATTGAGTTGGCTAGACAACACAGTGCCTATTTTTATCTGTTTAAATCGCAGTTCAGCACCCGCGGAAATACCCGGATTTGTATCGGAATGTAACGTTAAAGCCAGTTTTTGCGTATTTAAAGGCTGCGGTTGGTCAGTTAACAGTGGGTATTGCTGCAGTGGCTCTCCAGTACCTGGAGTAAAGTTAATCACGCTGCCGGTCAATAATCTTTCAGGGTGCTTTATACCATTGAGAGAGATATCTGCGCCTTCTAGCCAGAATGACGAACTGCCAGCGAGTAGCTCACTATATTGGCTGTCAATTTTAACAAGTAAACTGACTCCGTCATCCGTCAATATTTTATCAGTGACATGGCCAATTTTAATGCCTCTGAATATAATTGCCGTGTGCTTTGATACGGATTCAGATCCCGTCGCCGTAAGCATCAACTCTACACCACCGAATGCTTGCTCTTCACTGTCGTATAAAGAAAATTCATGTTGGTTCTGAGCAGCGTCAGAATGATCACTAGAGCTAAAACTAATACCACCGGCTAGGATGGAGGCGAGGCTTTCACTGCGAACTTCTATCCCTGAAAGTGATGCATCAATACTGATCCCTGATACATTCCAAAATTGTGAATCAACTTTGACTAAACTGGCATATTGTTGCTGAATAAACGCCGTTACAATGATTTTTTGGCTATTGTCTAAGCGGTATCCAACGACTTGTCCCACGGGAATTTGACGATAAAAGAGCGGTGAGCCAACGTCTAAAGACCCTAGCTTATCCGAGGTTATGTTGACAATAAGGCCTTCATTACCAGGGGTAATAACGGGGGCGGTAATTTCAGCTTCAAAAAATGAACGAGATTCACCTTCACCGGGCAAAATGCTGATGTAGTTACCTGAAAATAGAGTGTCTAGTCCTTCGATGCCTGTGATTGAAGCTTTCGGCGTCACCAACCAAAATTTAGTCCCTTTATTGATAAAAGGCGAAGAGCGATAGTCCATTAATACATCGACATTCACACCTTGTAGTTGATCATCAATACTGATATCGGCCACTTTTCCTACAGTTAAACCTTGGTATTTAACCAGTGTTTTACCAATATCCATTCCGGTAGCGTTTGGGAAATGAATTCTAACTTCTACACCTGATTCTCGGATGCTTTTTACGCCAAGCCAAGCGCCTAACGCGAGCGCAATAATAGGCAATAACCAAATAGGCGAGAACAGTTTTTTCTTTACGACTTTAGGTGTTTGTACTTGAGTCATTTTTTGTTTCCAGTCGGTCCCAGAGTAAACGCGTATCAATTACTTTTGCTGCCAGTTGCGTCAGTAAAATGACCAAGGCAAATGCAGTAGCAGCCGGTGCGGGTTTCGCATCTAGTAATTGCCCCATATTAACTACGGCAACGGTTAACGAAATAACGAAAAGATCCAGCATAGACCAACGGCCTATCCATTCAATAATATGAAAACCTATCATCAAATTCTTTTTTGAAATAGGTAATTTAAAACTGATCGCAGTTAAGTATATGGTAAGGCCAATTATTTTTAATAATGGCACCAAAATACTCGCCGTGAATAATATGATTGCTATAGGGATCATATCTGTTTTTACAAGGTGTGCGATACCCGAAAAAATAGTGTCTTGAGTGACTTGCCCCTGATTTGTAAGCGTCGTTATCGGGTATAGATTCGCGGGTATGAGTAAAATCGCGGCTGTGATTAACAAAGCCCAGCTTTTTTGTAAACTCCCATAATCTCTAATAACGAGTTTGGTATCACAGCGACTGCAACAAGCTGATTCAGCACAGGTAACCTTATTGCATGTTGGGCAACATGTTAGGCCTATTTGCTTACCTAATGTGGATTCGTTTGGGTTACTTTTCAAGAAAACTCCACATATGCTCCAAATCGTACTCTCTTAAAAGGAATAAATTCATAATAAACAGCATTGTAAAGCAGAAGGTGCCGAAACCAAATGAAACTGTAGCAAAGTCGGCAAGGTTGAAAGCGGCCACTAAAAAGCTAATGACATAAATTTCGAGCATTGTGAGTTGTGTCAGCAATCCCTGTAGTTTTAATGCCTGCTTTAATATTGACCTTAATAGACGATGCTGCAATCCATGTTTTATGATAACGATTTGTATCAAGATAGACATAAGTAGAATGCCTGGTGCAATTACTGCGGCAGTCATTACTGCAATGGCAACAATCCAGTAGCCTTGTTGGTATACTGCTAAAGCGCCTTCTAATACCGTTGTGGTACGCATGCTACCAAGAAATTCTAATTCTAGCACTGGGTAGGTATTGGCAGGGAAGAAAAATATTATTGCGGTAATACACAGTGCTAGCATGCCATTTAATGAGCAATATGGTGTGTCATAGAGCTGGGTGTGGCAGCGTGGACAAAGGGCTCTGACGCCTGTAGGCAGTGCACGCTTTCTGATGACGAGGTCACAAGACCGACATAAAGTAACACTATTATCTAGCGCGTCCGATGTCATAAGAATTAAAACCTCTATAAAACGTACAAAGTTAAAGAAAAAGCTTTATCGTGATATTGAACTCAATTTATGCGTAGGCAATTGATTAATACAGAGTCCTTATATTGATAAGCCTACCAGATTTTCAAGAAAACTTGCATAAGAACTTCAATGTGTGAGACTCTTTACTGTATATAAAAACAGTGTGAGGTTAATTATGGCCGTTATAACAAAATTTGTCGTAGTTAGAGAAGGGGTTGAAAAGATGACTTTTACATCGAAGAAGGAGGCTGATGCCTACGACAAGATGCTTGATGTCGCTGACAACTTGATCCCTTTTCTAAGTAAATCTGAACTAGGACTCGAAGATAATGATATTGAAAAAATTGGTTTTTATTTGGCGCAACATAAAGATGAGCTGCAATCTTTGCTTAAAGGTAGTGCACCGGAAAAAAGTACACCCGCTAAAAAAGTATCTAAAAAGACTGATTCAAAATAAAAAAGTCGAAAATAGTCTGTTTGAAATTGATTGTTTGTTGGTAAAATGCGACGAATTTATTTGTTTTAATTGATGGAACTGTTAAAGGATATTTATGACTGCGTCGTTTTATGACACATTAAACCGTCAGGTTACCGCTTTACTGACGGGTGAAGATGATCAAATTGCCGCTTTAGCCAATTTTTCAGCGTTGTTAAATGACAACTTAGCTGACCTTAATTGGGTTGGGTTCTATCTATTAAAGAATGATCTGTTAGTACTTGGACCTTTTCAAGGGAAAGTTGCTTGCTCCCGTATTCCGGTAGGTAAAGGTGTTTGTGGCACAGCAGTGGAAAAAAATCAAACACAAAGAATTGCCGACGTACATCAATTTTCGGGACACATTGCGTGTGATTCTGCCAGTGTTTCAGAATTAGTTGTGCCCTTTAGGCGAGATGGTATTGTTATCGGAGTACTCGATATCGATAGCCCTTCGTTATCAAGATTTGATGAAATTGACCAGCGTGGTGTGGAAACGATGGTTAAAAGTCTCGAAAACTGCCTATTTGGTTAATCTACGACCAATTATTGCTAATTGGTGGTCGCAATCATTTCGTGCGTCTCTATAATGAGCGGTTTGAGCAATGAAATTTCAAATCGTGATTATTCGCTAAAGCGAATCAATAGCGTTTATGATAGGTTGTTGCTAAGGTAGGTTTGATTTTGGCACTAAAAATATAAATTAATCATTATTAATTTGTGCTTTAGGTCATAATCAGACAAATATAAACGACACGTAAATCAATGAGAGAGATAAACTCTTTTGGTGGTGTCCCTTTTTTAAACTGTGGAAGTAAAGATGGAATCAACAGAAAAGTTGACCGATACCAACGCTATTCTTGCGTACTTATATGAAACATTTCCTTTATGCTTTATTGCTGAAGGTGAAACGAAACCATTAAAAATCGGGTTGTTTCAAGATTTAGCGGAAAGGTTAGCTGATGATTCTAAAGTCAGTAAGACTCAACTAAGAATCGCTTTAAGAAGATACACAAGTAGCTGGCGTTACCTTAAGTGTGTGAAAGCCGGTGCACACCGTATCGATTTAGATGGTAATTCTTGTGGTGAGCTAGAACAAGAGCACGTTGACCATGCTCAAGCTACACTTAAAGAAAGTCAGGAAAAAGCGAAAGCAAAAAGAATAGCGAAGGCAGGTAAAACTCCAGCGCCTTCAGCTACTGCTAACAAGCCAGCTAAAAAACCGGTTGCGAGAAGACCGAAAGCGGCTACTAACGCAAAACCTGCAAAAGAGAAAGTCGCGGTAGCAATTTTAACGCCTGCAGTATTGGCTGAGTTGAAGAAAAATCAACGTGTAAATGTCAAACTAGGTAAGGCGCCAGTAGCTGGTGTTATTTTGGATATCAAAAAAGAAGATGTTCAAGTTCAGCTAGATTCAGGTTTAACGATTAAAGTTAAAGCGGAATACATACTACTGTAATGGTTTAAAAGCATGTAAAGGAGTAACTTGTTGATGCGGAAAATGTCTCTGGCTGTATCTATCGCCAGTATTTTTGTAGGATTCTCGGCGTGGGCTGTTAGCCCTACTATTCAATTCAGCGAGTTACCTGCTTTAAAGCAGGAACCCCAACATAAAGTGGCGAGTAAACGCGTCACTGGTTTGTTTACCCGATCACATTACCATCGTTTTGAAATGGACGATGCGTTCTCAAAGCAAGTTTTCGAGCGTTATCTTAAGCAATTAGATTATCGTAAGAATGTGTTATTGCAATCCGATGTTGATAGCTTTATGGCTTATTCAACTCAATTTGACGAAATGTTAAAAAGTGGCAATCTCCAGCAAGCATATTCAATGTTTGAAGTCATTCAAAAGCGTCGCTATGAACGGTTTACCTATGCACTTTCTCTGCTAGATAAAGAGATGAAGTTTGATGTCGTCGGCGATGCTTACGAATTCGATCGTAAAGATGCTGCTTGGCCTAAAAATGAAGCTGAGTTAAATGAACTCTGGCGTCAGCGAGTCAAATACGATGCGCTTAATCTTTCACTCACAGGCAAAAAGTGGGATGAAATAGTTACTGTTTTATCGAAGCGATATAACAATTCAATTAAGCGTCTGAGTCAAACCCACAGTGAAGATGTTTTCCAAGGGGTGATGAACGCATTTGCAAGAACGGTAGAACCCCACACTAGCTACTTATCTCCTCGAAATGCTGAACGTTTCCAAATGGAAATGAATTTGAGCCTAGAGGGTATTGGTGCGGTGCTTCAAGTCGATGACGATTACACGATTATTAAGAGCTTAGTAGCAGGTGGTCCAGCGGCGACAAGTGAGAAGTTATCACCAGAAGATAAGATCGTTGGTGTTGGCCAAGAAGGTGAAGACGTTGTTGACGTTATCGGTTGGCGTTTAGACGATGTAGTCGAGTTAATTAAAGGACCAAAAGGCAGTAAGGTTGTTTTAGAGATCTTGCCAAATAAAGGCGGATCGAGTGCCAAGCCTTTTGAACTAACAATTGTTAGAGATAAAATACGACTAGAAGACCGTGCAGCAACATCAAAGGTTGTTGAACCTACAGAAGGTCCTTACGCTAATCGTAAAGTGGGCGTCATCCATATCCCTGGTTTTTATATGAACCTTTCAAAGGATGTTTCTAAAGAGCT
Source organism: Shewanella sp. Choline-02u-19 (assembly GCF_002836205.1). Classification (NCBI taxonomy): domain Bacteria; kingdom Pseudomonadati; phylum Pseudomonadota; class Gammaproteobacteria; order Alteromonadales; family Shewanellaceae; genus Shewanella; species Shewanella sp. Choline-02u-19. Next base: position 1,668,989 of record NZ_PJBE01000013.1, on the reverse strand, counting down.
TGCTGAGCTGAAAGAGGCAAAAGTTGAAGGGATTATTATTGACCTGCGCGGGAATGGTGGCGGTGCGTTAACAGAAGCAACTTTGCTTACCGGTCTGTTCATTGAACAAGGTCCTGTTGTACAAATACGTGACGCTAATGGTCGAGTTTCGCAAAATAGAGACAATGACGGAAGAGTGACTTATGACGGTCCTTTAACCGTGATGGTAGACCGTTACAGTGCATCAGCCTCAGAAATTTTTGCTGCAGCGCTGCAAGATTATGACCGCGCGTTGATTGTAGGTGAATCTACCTTTGGTAAAGGTACTGTGCAACAGCATAAAGGACTTGGCCGTATATACGATATGTATGAGAAGCCTATTGGCCATGTACAGTACACTATCGCAAAGTTTTACCGGATCAATGGCGGTAGCACTCAACTTAAAGGGGTAACCCCTGATATTCCGTTCCCAAGTGCATTAGCGCCTGGTGAATATGGCGAGGCTGAAGAAGAAAATGCACTGCCGTGGGATAAGGTACCTGTTGCTCAATACGGTACGTTAAATGAAATATACCCAGAGTTAATTCAGAATCTTGATGGTAAACATCAGCAAAGAATTAAGACTGACGTTGAATTCAGTTATATCTTCCAAGATATAGCGGAGTTTAAAGAGAGTCATAACGACAAGACCGTTTCATTGGTCGAAAGTGAACGACTCGCTGAACGTGATGAAAATGATAAGAAGCAACTTGATCGTGTCAATGAGCGTAGAGTTCGAGAAGGTCTAGAGATTGTTAAATCGTTAGACGATATTGAAGATGACACTGAAAAAACAGATGCATTTCTTGATGAAACTGCTTACATTACACTCGATTTAGTCGACGTAGAGAAAGTAGCGAAGAATCAAAAATAGTGATTCATCCTGAATTAGAAAACGCGCTTTTAGCGCGTTTTTTTTAACCTAAAATTAGAATATGTAGGCCTACAATGACACAACCACAAGCTAAGTATCTCAAAGATTACCAAGCACCGCGTTTTCAAATATCTCATCTTGATTTAGATATCTCTTTAGCGGGTATACAAACAGTAATAGTTGCTACAAGCAAAGTGACCAAAGTCGGTACTCATAGCGAGCCTTTAATCCTTGATGGTGAAGATATTCAACTTAAATCAGTCAAAATTAATGGTGTTGAAGCTAAATTTAGCGAGCAGGTTAGCCAGCTGACTATAGAGACGGATCTTCAAAGCTTTGATTTAGAAATTATTTCTATACTGGACCCTGAAGCAAATACCAGTCTTGAAGGCCTTTACATGTCTGACGGCGCATACTGTACTCAGTGCGAAGCAGAGGGCTTCCGACGTATTACTTACTTCCTAGACCGACCCGATGTGCTGGCCATTTATACCGTTCGTATTCAAGCCAATAAGGCATTATTTCCATTCTTACTCAGTAACGGTAATCTTGTTGCTAGTGGTGATCTAGAAGACGGTCTACATTATGTGAAATGGCATGATCCCTTTCCAAAACCAGCTTACTTATTTGCGTTAGTTGCAGGCGATTTCGATCTTTTAGAAGATGAGTACATCACTCGTAGTGATAGACCCGTCAAGTTACAGGTGTTTGTTGATAAGGGGAATTTACATAAAGCGCATCACGCGATAGCGTCACTTAAGAAGTCGATGCAGTGGGATGAAACACGCTTTAATTTAGAATATGACCTCGATATTTACATGATTGTAGCCGTTGATTTTTTCAATATGGGCGCCATGGAAAATAAAGGGCTCAATGTCTTTAATACTAAGTATGTACTAGCAGATAAAGCCTCAGCGACAGATGATGATTATCATGGTATTGAGTCCGTTGTTGGTCATGAGTATTTTCATAACTGGACAGGAAATCGAGTCACTTGTCGAGATTGGTTTCAGTTAAGCTTGAAAGAAGGTTTAACCGTTTTTCGAGATCAGGAGTTTAGCTCTGACATAGGTTCTCGTGCAGTTAACCGTATTCATGCTATCAAGGTAATGAAAAACCAACAGTTTGCTGAAGATTCAGGCCCAATGGCACACCCGATCCGTCCTGAATCAGTGATCGAAATGAATAACTTTTATACGGTCACTGTTTATAACAAGGGCGCTGAAGTGATTCGTATGATCCACACCTTGTTAGGTGAAGGAAAATTCCAGGCGGGTATGGCGTTGTATTTTAAAAGACACGATGGGCAGGCCGTTACTTGTGATGATTTTGTCGCTGCAATGGAAGATGCTAGTAAGGTCGATTTGGGCCAATTCCGCCGTTGGTATAGTCAAGCAGGTACACCCCAAGTGACTGTGGCAGAGTCTTTTAATGAGTCAAATAACACTTACACCTTGACGTTGACACAAACAACACCCGATACGCCTGGGCAATCTGATAAATTACCGCAACATATTCCTTTTGATATTGAGCTTATTGATGCAGAAGGTCATAGTTTAGTGAATCAAGTCTTAGACTTTAAAGAACAATCTCAGCAATTTGTGTTTGAGGACGTGAAAGCCAAACCCGTTGCCTCGTTACTGCAAGATTTTTCTGCGCCGGTTAAGCTAAGCGTTAAATACTCTATAGAGCAACTGCTTCATTTGATGCGTTTTGCAAATAGCGAAGTCGCTAAATGGGAGGCTTCAGTAGCACTGTTTAGTCAGTCTATTTGGCAATGCGTTGATAATTTACAAAATGGCAAAGCAATGCACATAGATAGCCGCTTGGTAGATGGTTTTAAAGGTGTTTTGTTGTCAGAAAACCTCAATGAAGCCCTAATGGCTGAAATTCTAACGCTAACAAGTGCAGGTTCGTTGATTGAGCAAACAGATTCAATTGATTTAGACAACTTGGCGCTGGCGCGTCAGTTTGCGGTGCTGCAAATTGCGCAAGGGTGTGAAGAGGAGTTGCTCGCCAAAGTAAGGCAGTTACAAAGTCTGGATAGTGCAGATGCCCGAGCATTGAAAAACGTTTGTTTAAGCCTGCTTTTGAACGTTGACGATTCATACCGTGAATTAGCTAAGCAACAGTTTGAGTCTTCAGACAATATGACTGATACGTTAGGCGCGTTAACGGCTCTGAACGGTGAAACGTCGCTTGACAGAAATCAGCTAATGAACGCATTTGAAACTCGCTGGTTAGAAACCCCATTAGCGATGGATAAATGGCTTAGTTTGCACGCAACGTTTGCTAGCAAAGACTGTATAGGGCAATTAGAACAGCTGTTAAAACATGATGCCTTTAGCATGTCTAACCCAAATCGAGTGCGCTCACTGATCGGTGTTTTCGCTGCTGCCAATACATTTGAGTTTCATCGTAAAGATGCAAAGGGTTATGAGTTTCTGACTAAAGCAATCATTAAGCTTAATAAAGTTAACCCACAAGTGGCAGCAAGGATCATCACGCCGCTCATTCAATTCAAAAAATACGACCTAGCAAGGCAAGCGTTGATGCGTAAATCGTTACAGGAGATTTTGGCGATTAATGATCTTTCTAAAGATCTTTATGAAAAGGTGACCAAAGCATTGTCATAATCGTTATCGACTAAGTAAAATATCAGCTTATTCAGAGTATTACTCTCTGTTTAAGCTGTGCTGTTAACATCAACCAGAGAAAAGACGAGTGCGACAATCAGACCAGATATTTCAATTTCCCCTCAATATCAGCTACGAAGATTTCCTACCATACTATCGTGGACAAGTGACTAAAGTAGAAGTCGTCGATACCGCCGGTAGAACCTTATGGATCAGCGCCAGACATTTTAGACCATTTTTTACTCGTTCAGGGATCCGCTCCTACTTTGAAATGGTGGTTGATGGGCAAGGAAATTTGATTAGCCTTAATAAAAAATAGAGTAATTACTTAAAACGGTCGATTACTTTAAACGCACTGGTTTAGGTTTGTTTAATTTTAGATAAGGTATTGTTATTAAATAATATATAACCTGTAATTGACCACTTCTTTATATTATCTAAACCTGATTTAAATACACCCCCTCAAACACCACACAAATTCCTTGCAAAACAGCTGAATCTATTAAAGATTTTCGATATTTCGTTCTTGCTCACTTCGTAAAAATGCTGTAACAATGGTGTTACCTGTACGCTAACAGTATGTTGGCTATCAATTCCAATAACAAAAGAATCCAGCAGGTTACGGAGAGAAGCTAAAATGAAAAAGGTTAAAAACGGCTTTAACAAGTCGACGCTCGCTTTGGGGATAGTTGCGGCGCTCGGATTTGGCATATCAACAAGTGCTAATGCAGTCTCATTTAATTGGGGCGAAGTAGAGGGAACATTTGATTCGACCTGGACTGCTGGTGCGAGTTGGCGAGTTGCAGAGCGAGATTGGAACAATCAGATTGGTAAGGTTAACCAACCGCAATTTGATTGGGCTGGTTATTCGGCGTTTGGTAATACCAAATACAGCTCTGCTGAGATTTGGGCCCAACCAGGTTCCTATTCAAGTAACGGTGATTTGAGTAATTTACTGTATTCGCAAGGCGACACCACTTCTGAAATATTTAAAGGTCTGCACGAACTATCTTTAAAGTACAAGAATTTCGGTGTTTTCGCGCGTGGTATGTACTTTTATGATCGTAAGCTCAATGATGGTAACTATGACTTTAATGACCCGCTAACGGGTAAAGAATTTGATCCTTGTGAAGATAGCAAGGCATCAGAAGTTCAGTGTAAAGACATTCGCTTACTTGATGCGTTCGTTTACGCTGATTTCGATTTTAATGATGGTGCTAATCCACTATCCATCCGTGTCGGTAATCAAGTGGTTTCTTGGGGTGAAAGTACCTTAATTGCTCACGGTATCGGATCGATTAACGCAGTTGATTTAAACATCTTGAATGCCCCAGGTGCTGAGCTTAAAGAAGCTTTTAGGCCTCAGGGCATGGTGTGGGCATCTTTTGGGATAACCGATGACTTGTCAGTCGAAGGTTTTTATCAATATGATTGGCAGCCAATTTGGGTACCTACACCTGGGTCTAGTTTCTCAAGTAATGACTTTGCCGGTTATGGCGGTTATAACCAAAATGCCCAGTTAGGCTTTAACTCAAATCCTGACATGAACCTTGATTTCCTTTTGTCTGAGTATAATACGCTAGTGGGTATGGTTGGCTCTGGACAAGTAGATGGTGCAACTCTAGCTCAGCTTGCATTAGCTTATCCGACTAAGGCCACCTTAGTTGAAGATGATGCTTCAGCCAGTGATGATGGCCAATGGGGTGTTAAACTTGGTTATTACGCGCCTCAACTGGGTGAAACCGAATTTGGCTTGTACTACATGAATTATCACAGCCGTCGTCCACTGATTAGTGGTACCACGGCTAATTTCACTCAAGAAGCGATTGGCAGAGACTTACAACGCCTAGGTGGAAAAGCGCAGTCAGGCGAAATGATGACGCGTGAAGACCTATTGGCACTGGAAACCTTTTCAAAAGCACAAATTGTTTATCCTGAAGATATTCAGTTAATGGGCTTTAGCTTTAACACGCTTGTGGGTGACACCTCTGTAGCGGGTGAAATTGCTCATCGCTTAGATGAGCCGCTGCAGATTGATGATGTTGAATTGTTGTTTGCAGCAATGCCACAGCAACTCGCAAATGCGGGTTTACGCCCCGATTTGGACGGTATTTCACAAGTTGAAAATTATGGTCCGGGTCAATATGCTGAAGGTTTTATCCGTTTAGATACCACTCAAGCTCAAACAACCTTTACCCATCTATTTGGTCCAACATTGGGCACCGATAATCTGACGATGCTGGCTGAAATTGGTGGCGTTTGGATCCATGATATGCCGAGCTTTGATGAGCTTCGCTTAAATGGACCTGGCACCGCTCGTTCAGGTGGTAACCCTGATATGCCTGGCATTATTGAAGCAGTGCATAACGGTCCAGAAACCAATCCATTCCCAACCGATTTTGCTTGGGGTTATCGTTTAGTGGCTAAGGTTGACTATAACAACGTGTGGGGTGGAGTAAACATCGCACCGAGAGTGATTTTCTCTCACGATGTTGATGGTATTACACCCGATCCAATGTTCCTATTTACTGAAGGTAAGAAGTCGGTCGCTTTAGGCGTCAACTTCGATTACCAAAGTCGCTGGAGCGCTGATGTCTCTTACAACGCTTTCTTTGGCGGCGTAGGAACGACTAATACTATGGCTGATCGAGACTATGTGTCGTTCAACATTAAGTACTCAATCTAAATCACAAGGACAATAAAAATGAAAAATCTTGCGATATTGTCTGCAGCAGTCATTCTGGCTTTAGGCGCAACCAGCGCTTTAGCAAAAGTATCTGATGCAGAAGCAGCCAAATTAAGTACTGAGTTTACGCCACTCGGCGCTGAGAAAGCAGGTAATAAAGATGGATCTATCCCAGCTTGGGATGGCGGGATCACTGAACCTGTTGCGGGTTACAGTAAAGGCATGCATCACCCAGATCCGTTTCCAGCAGATAAAATTGAATTTACCATTACTAATGCTAACAAAGATAAATACAAAGCATTTTTAAGCGACGGTCAAATCAAGCTTTTTGAGCTTTATCCTGAAACTTTTAAAATGAATGTTTATCAAACGCGTCGCTCAGCGTCTGTGCCACAGTTTGTATACGATGCGACTTTGGCTAACGCGACACGCGCCGAGTTAATTGATGGTGGTAACGGTATTACGGGGGCATCTATTGGTATTCCGTTCCCAATGCCTGCAAGTGGTTTGGAAGTGATTTGGAACCATGTGCTGCGTTTTCGCGGCGTAGATATTAAAACCTCTCGTAGTCAAGCCGCACCAACAGCAGGTGGTAGTTACACACTGGTTGAGACCGGTGAAGAGATCCGTTTTCAATATTCTCGTCCAGAGATGACATTGGATAAACTCGCAAAAGAAAATACGCTGTTTTTCTTTAAACAAGTGGTGATTCAGCCAGCTCGTTTAGCGGGTACTGCACTGCTTGTAAAAGAAACAATGGACCAAGAGAAGTTGCCACGCCAAGCATGGACTTACAACACGGGTCAACGTCGTGTACGTAAAGCGCCAAATGTGGCATTTGACACGCCAGGCACGGTTTCTGATGGACTAAGAACGACAGATGATTTTGATATGTTTAACGGGTCGCCAGTGCGTTACAACTGGGAGTTGGTCGGCAAGCAAGAGTTATATATTCCTTATAACGATTATAAGCTGCATTCCGATAAGATTACCTATGATCAAATCATCACTCCAGGTCATATCAATCCAGAGTTTGTTCGTTACGAAAAACATCGTGTATGGGTTGTTAAAGCAACGCTAAAAGAAGGTATGCGTCATATCTATAAAGCGCGTACTTTTTACATTGATGAAGACTCGTGGCAGGTATCGGTAGCTGATATCTATGACAACCGAGATGAGCTTTACCGTGTGGCAATTGCTCATGGATTGAACTACTACGAAGTACCAACTCAGTGGAGTACTTTAGAAGTATTTCATGACTTACAGTCTCGTCGCTATATCGCAATGGGTCTAGATAATGAAGGCCGTATGTACGACTTTGATGCAAAATTGAGTGAAAGTAATTTCACTCCCGCTGCACTAAGACGCGCTGGTATTCGTTAACCCACTTAAAGAGGGGCGCTTTGCCCCTCTTATATTTAAAGGAAGTCTGTATGTCGTTTAGCATGCTTCGATTTATCTCTCTTTTGAGTATCGCCAGTATTTTTAATTCTTCTGCTTTATTAGCGCAAGAACAAACCCTAGAACAACAAATTCAACCCCTAGCTATCCATTCGTTAGTCCTCGATATTGTTCAATACGGTAATACTTTGGTTGCGGTTGGCGATCGTGGCCACGCATTTGTTTACGATAAAAAATGGCAGCAAGTCAACACTCCTACATTTGCTCTATTAACCAAAGTTTTTTTTGTATCTGAAGATGAAGGTTGGGCAGTTGGCCATGATGCTACGATAATTCATACCGAAGATGGCGGCTTGACCTGGCAGTTACAGATGCAGGCCCCTGAAATAGAAAAACCTTTTTTAGATCTACACTTTTTTGATAAAGATAAAGGTATTGCAATCGGTGCTTATGGTCTTTTTTATCGTACAAATGACGGCGGTAAAAATTGGATCAGTGAGTACCATCAAGAGCTTCTGTTTGAAGAGGATGTCGCTTATCTTGAAGAGTTAAAAGCAGAAGACGAAGCACTGTATTTGTCAGAGCGTAACAGCTTGCTACCGCATTTTAATCGCGTGGTGTCTGTTTCGAATGAGCTACTCATTATGGTAGGCGAACTGGGGCTTGTCGCCATATCGAGCGATAAAGGTGTCCATTGGCAGAAAAATGATTTTCCCTACGAAGGCTCACTCTTTAATGTAAGTGTCGTCGATAATAGTGTTTATGTTATGGGGCTTAGAGGGCATCTTTTTAAGTCAAATAAAGACTTCGCGACATGGCAGGAAATTATGTTGCCTGTCGACTCGACAATTAATGCAGGGATCCTTTTAGAGGGTTCTGTGTTGCGTCTAGTTGGTAATGCTGGCGTTATTATTGATGTTACGGAAAACGGTGACGCGCAACTGGTTGAACAACGACAGGGCGAAAATCTAGTCGCAATTGCTAAAGACTCCACGGGTATGTTGTGGGTTGCAGGCAATAAAGGTCTCATCAAGTTAGAACAAAAATAATAGGACCTGACTTATGTTAGATAAACTCGTAAATGGCATTGAAACCTATCTTTTCAGGCATCGCGCTTTCGTTATTTTCTTATTTATAATCACCACTCTTTTTTTAGGTTTGCAAGCAAGCAATCTGAAAATGGATGCGGCATTTGTTAAAAATATTCCGCTAAACCACAGTTATATGAAAACCTATTTAAAACACCAAAAGCAGTTTGGTGGAGCCAATAGCGTTATGGTGGCGGTTGAAGACACTAGCGGAAATATCTTTAACGCGAACTTTTTTGATGCACTCAAAAATGTTCACGATCAGCTATTTTTTATCCCTGGTGTTGATAGGGCACAGGTTAAATCGCTATTTTCCCCATCGACTCGTTTTACTGAGGTGGTCGAAGATGGTTTTGCCGGTGGTCCCGTTATACCTGCAGACTTTACGACGACTGACCAAGGCTTAGCTATCGTTCGGGGCAATATTGAGAAAGCGGGAGTCGTCGGTCGACTTATTGCTGAGGATTATTCTGCAGCAATGGTGAGTGCTCAGTTAATGGATTTCGATCCTCAAACCGGTAAGCCTCTTGATACGTTAGCGATTGCAGAGCAGTTAGAGCAGGAGCTAAGAGCTCAATACGAAACTGATGATATAAAAATTCATATTATCGGTTTTTCTAAAATGGCTGGCGACGTTGCTGAAGGTGCAAAAGGCGTATTACTATTTTTCTTAATCGCAATTGTTGTCACCGCGATTATGGTTTACTTTTTCTCTAAATCAATCGTGCTGACTCTATTACCGCTTGTTTGTAGTCTTACCGCAGTTGTTTGGCAGCTTGGTTTATTAACGGTTGTTGGCTTTGGTTTAGATCCCATGTCTATCTTGATACCGTTTTTGGTCTTTGCGATAGGCGTAAGTCATAGTGTACAGATGATTAATGCGGTCAAGCGTAGGGTCAATGATGGGCGCAGTACTAAAGCTGCGGCGGCGCTAGCGTTTAGAAGTTTATTGATCCCCGGCGGCGTGGCTCTCCTATCAGATACGATAGGATTTATGACGCTACTGACGATTGATATTGGCATTATTCGCGAACTGGCTATTTCAGCCTCTCTTGGTGTCGCGGTCATTATTCTGACCAACCTCATTTTGTTGCCACTTGTTATTTCTTATACGCAAGTTCAGGCGCAAAAGAACACTGCACCTGTTAAAGCCAATAATATTTGGGTCAAGCTGTCAAAGTTTGCAACGCCTAAATATGCAATATGGGTTTTACTCATTACAGCTGGTTTATATGCTGTTGGTTTACAACAAGCGAACAAAATGAAAATAGGTGATCTTCAAGGCGGCGCTCCTGCACTGCACTTAGATTCTCGATATAATCAGGATACTTTTTTCATTACCGATAAGTTTACAATTACCACCGATGTAATGACTATTATCGTAGAAGCATTCCCTGAAGCTTGTACCTACCACTCAGTATTAACGCAAATTGATGAATTTGAGTGGCAATTGAGTAACACTGCTGGTGTTGAATCAACGGCAAGTCTGGCCTCTGTCGCTAAAAGAGTAAACGCTGGCTTTAATGAAGGTAATCCTAAGTGGCAAGTCTTGCCTAGAAACACAGCCAGTCTTGTGCAAGCAGTAGGGCGGGTGCCAACCACTTCAGGTTTATTGAACAGCGATTGTTCTGTTATGCCGGTGTATCTTTTCTTAAAAGATCACAAAGCAGAAACCATTGAAGTCGTTATCAATAAGGTCAATCAACTGCAACAGCAGATGAATAATGAGCAGCTTACCTTTAGGTTAGCATCAGGTCCTGTTGGCGTGATGGCTGCAACTAACGAAGCGGTTGCTGAAGCGCAACTTCCAATGATGCTTTACGTCTATGGTGCCGTATTTGTGTTGTGCTTAATTAGCTTCCGCTCTTTACGGGCAACCATTGCGGTTATTTTACCTTTGTATGTGGTATCAACCTTAGCGCAAGCATTGATGACTCAGCTCGATATTGGTCTTGCGGTAAGTACATTACCGGTTATTGCCTTAGGCGTCGGCATCGGTGTTGATTACGGGATCTATATCCTATCGACTATGGCGGTAAGATTAAGAGATGGAATGCCAGTTCAACAAGCCTATTACGAGGCGTTAGTAGAGCGAGGCAGTGCGGTTATCTTTACCGGTTTAACACTTGCGATAGGGGTAAGTACTTGGTTCTTCTCTGCCCTTAAATTCCAAATGGACATGGGTATTTTGCTCACCTTCATGTTTTTGGTGAACATGCTAGGTGCCATCATTATCCTACCGGCGATAGCCGCGGTATTTTGGCGGCAACCCAAGTAAATGAAACAAGAAGAGAAGCTAAAGCTTCTCTTTTTTTTTGCATAAAAAAACGCTATCAGCGATTGTTATTTCACCAGACAGCCAGAAAAGCTGCTGAGCAATGTTTTAAGGAGGCTCTACCACTAAAATAGTTCTCGAATTATGGCAGGTTTAGTAATAGACTTCGCGCTATGACCTAGGTCACAGAAAAAGGCTCAGGTCAGATTTGAAGCATCCATAAAAATATAAAAGAGCTGCCATAGCCCCCTAAGGAATCACCAACATGGCCTTGAAAGATGCAATGCCTTCAGTACTACTAGAAAATGTCGTTAACCTTATTAATTCTAAAGTGCCTCATTCACAAGCAAAACAAGTAGAACAGTTTGCTACTTGCCTATACGCGCATATGTCGAAAGACGATCTCAATGCCCGTAATGACAGTGACCTTTATGGTGCTGTTTTGAGTCAGTGGAATGCCCTTAATAAAACCTCCGTCGGGGAAGGGCACATTCGTGTGTTTAACCCGAGCCAATCGAAGCATGGTTGGGAATCGACCCATTCGATCATTGAGATCATTCAACCCGATATGCCTTTCCTAGTCGATTCTGTCGGCATGGCAATTAATCGACTCGGTATTACGGCGCACATGATGCTCCATACCCCAATGGCTATTGAGCGCAAAGATGGCTCAGTCATTCAAGTCAGTTATAGCGCTGACGAACAAGCTGATGTTGATAAAGTTGCCGTCTTTTTGATTGAAATTGATAGACAGAGTAGCGAAGCGGATATTAAAGCCTTAACCAAAGAGATTGAGTCGATAATTGCGGACGTCGCAATATCGGTCAAAGATTGGAATGCAATGTCGGCCAAGTTGGGCGAGACGATTACTGAACTGGCTAACCGTCCTTATCCTGGTACTAAAGCAGAGTTAAGTGAAGCGACTAAATTTCTCGATTACCTCAATAACCACCACTTTACCTTATTAGGTTATAGACGTTACGATTTACGTAAAGTGGAAGGTGATTTAGAGCTCGTTGCAGATAAGACAACAAGCTTGGGCTTGATGACTAAATCGGCAAAAGCCAATACTGAAACCGGTCTATTACTGTCTAACTTCTCTGAAAGTGCCCGCAAAGAAGCGCTTGATACAAGTTTGTTGGTATTGACTAAAAGTAGTGAAAAGAGCCGAGTTCATCGTCCAGCCTATGTCGATTATATTGGTGTTAAGCGTTTTGACGATAATGGTAATGTTATTGGCGAAGATCGTTTTATCGGTTTGTACGCCTCTAACTTATATAACCGTAGCCCGCGTGAAATCCCATTGCTTGCAGAGAAAGTACAGCGCGTGCTTGACCGTTCAGGACTAACACCTCGTTCTCACGATTATAAAGCATTAATGCATATTCTTGAGACGTTACCCCGTGATGAGTTAATCCAGGCAAATGTAGAAGAACTAGCCCGTATTGCACACGGTGTACTTGAGATGCAAGACCGAGACAAGCTAAAATTATTTGTCAGAAAAGATGGCTTTGGTCGATTCTTATCTTGCTTAGTATATGTGTCTAAAGACCGTTACAACACTAAGCTACGTGAAGATACCCAACGGATTTTAGCTCAGCATTTTAATAGTAGTGAAGATGTTGAGTTTACAACATATTTCTCAGAGTCAACCTTGGCTCGTACTCATTACATTATCAAAGTTGATAACAATAATATGGATGTTGATGTGGCAGCGATAGAGAATAATTTGACTGAAGCAGCTCGTTCTTGGGAAGACAAACTGGGCAGTGCTTTAATTAGTGCTCAAGGTGAAGAAATTGGCACAAGCTTGGTTAAGCGCTACGTAAATGCGTTTCCTCGTAGCTATAAAGAAGATGTACTACCCAGTTCTTCTGTCGTTGATATTCAACAGCTTGAAGCATTAGATGACAATCATAAACTGGGCATGCTGTTTTATCAGCCACAGGAAACGGCGCTTAAAAATAGTAAAGTGCGTTTAAAGTTATTCCATAAAGATGAACCGATCCACCTTTCTGACGTGTTACCTATGTTGGAAAACTTTGGCTTACGTGTCATTAACGAACGTCCATATGAAGTCATAAATGCTGACGGTGCGACTTATTGGATCCTGGATTTCCTCATGACAACACAAGCTGTTGCCACTGACAATTTAGCTGATAGCCAAGAGCGATTCCAAACTGCACTGTCGCAAGTGTGGAAAAAAGAGCTTGAAGATGATGGTTTTAACCGCTTGATACTATCAACCGGTTTGACGGGTCGTGAAGTGTCTGTATTGCGAGCTTACGCTAAATACATGCGTCAAATTGACTCTACCTTTAGCCAAGCTTACATCGAAGAAACGTTTTCTAGCTATCCTCAAATAGCTGATTTACTCGTTAAAATGTACATTCGAAAATTTAATCCAAAGTTGAAGACGCGTACACTAAACAAGTTTATTGAGCAGATCGATCTTCGCCTCGATGACGTTTCAAGCTTAGATGACGACAGAATTATTCGCCGCTATCTTGATTTAATCAATGCAACAAATCGTACTAACTTCTATCAAGTTAGTGCTTTAGGTAGCGCAAAATCATATATCTCCTTCAAGTTCGCACCAGAACTTATCCCTGAGATGCCAAAGCCATTACCTAAGTTTGAAATCTTCGTTTATTCACCTCGGGTTGAAGGTGTACATCTACGTGGCGGTAAAGTGGCTCGTGGTGGATTGCGTTGGTCTGACAGAAGAGAAGATTTCCGAACTGAAGTGCTTGGCCTTGTAAAAGCACAGCAAGTTAAGAATACGGTAATTGTTCCTGTGGGTGCTAAAGGCGGTTTTGTTTGTAAGCAACTGCCAACAGACGGCGGCCGTGAAGCCTTTTTTGCCGAAGGACAAGAGTGCTATCGTCTATTCATTCGTGGCTTACTCGACATTAGCGATAACATTATTAATGGCGAACTTGTAGCCCCTATAAATGTGGTTCGACACGATGAAGATGATCCATATTTAGTCGTTGCAGCCGATAAAGGTACGGCGACGTTCTCAGATATTGCCAACGAAATCGCTGACGAATACAACTTCTGGCTTGGCGATGCGTTCGCTTCTGGTGGTAGTAACGGTTATGACCATAAGAAGATGGGAATTACAGCACGTGGTGCATGGGAATCTGTTAAACGTCATTTCCGTGAAATGGGCGTTAATTGCCAAACAACAGACTTTAGCTGTTTAGCTGTCGGCGACATGGCAGGTGATGTATTTGGTAATGGCATGTTGTTGTCTAAGCATATTCGCTTAGTTGCTGCTTTCAACCACATGCATATCTTTATTGACCCTAATCCTGACGCTGTTAGCAGCTATGTCGAACGTGAGCGTTTATTCGCATTACCTCGTTCAAGCTGGGAAGATTACAACGCTGAGTTAATCTCGAAAGGTGGCGGAATATTCCTGCGTTCTGCGAAGTCTATTCCACTCTCTGCAGAAATGAAGAAGATGTTAGGCACTCAAAAAGCCTCAATGCCCCCCCTTGAGTTACTCAAAGAGTTACTCAAAATGCAGGTTGATTTGATCTGGAATGGCGGTATTGGCACTTATGTTAAGGCCACAAGAGAAACACATGCAGAAGTTGGCGATCGCGCCAATGATTCTATCCGTGTTAACGGTAACGAAGTTCGAGCCAAAGTTGTTGGTGAAGGCGGAAACTTAGGCTGTACTCAATTAGGTCGTATTGAATATTGCGCTAATGGCGGCCGCATGAATACCGACTTTGTTGATAACGTGGGTGGTGTTGATTGCTCTGATAACGAAGTAAACATTAAGATTTTACTTAATGCGTTAGTGGCTGATGGCGAAATGACCGTTAAACAACGTAACCGCTTGTTAGTAGATATGACGGATGAAGTTAGCCGTATCGTTCTGCAAGACTGTAAAGATCAGACGCGTACTATCTCTGTTACTCAGGTGCGTGGTGCTGAGCAATTAAAAGATCAAATTCGTTTTATCCATTACCTCGAAAAAGAGGGTAAGTTGGACAGAGCGCTTGAGTTCTTACCTAATGAAGACGAGCTTGCTGATCGTTTAGTTAATGGCAAGTCACTGACTCGTCCAGAGCTTTCTGTACTCGTTGCTTACGCTAAGATGGTGCTTAAAGAGCAATTGTTGACCGTTGAAATCACGGAAGATAGCTTCTTAAGTCAGTTATTGGTTGCCTATTTCCCGCAGCAACTTCAAGAAAAGTACACGGTCAATATGGCGGCTCATCCACTGCGCGGTGAAATTATTGCTACTTCATTAGCGAATGAACTCGTTAATGACATGGGTCTTAATTTTGTTCAACGTATGCAAGATGAGACAGGTGCCTCAGTAGCTGAAGCTGCCATTTGTTACACTATGGCTCGCGAAGTGTTTGGTTTGGCTGATTTAACTAAATCAATTACTGATCTAAATGGCATTATCCCAGCTGTTGTACAGTGCGAAATGTTACATCAGTTACGACGCAATATTCGTCGTGCTAGCCGTTGGTTCTTACGTCATCGTAACCGTAACCTAAATATTGAACAGACTATTGAATTCTTTAGACCCGTCTTTGATGAGCTTAAAGCAAATGTGCATCAATATATGGTTAACGATGAAGTTGCAGGCATACGCGCAGAGTCTGATGCACTGATTAAAGAAGGTGTACCAGAAGATGTAGCGATGGTCGTGGCTAACGTGAGCACGTTATTCTCCGCGTTAGATATTGCACAAATTTGTGATCTCGAGGCCAAGCCAGTTCCCTTGGTTGCGGAAACTTACTTTAAGTTAGGCGCTAGTGTTGATCTACATTGGTTCCTCGAACAAATTAGTGCACAACCGGTAACGAATCATTGGCAAGCACTGGCAAGAGCTGCATTTAGAGAAGAGCTTGATTGGCAACAGCGTTCACTGAGTTCAGTTGTCTTGAGAACTTGTACTGAAAGCTGTGATGCTAGCAAGATCATTTCAGAATGGATTGAATCAAATCAAGGCTTGTTGGAACGATGGTTCCATATGCTGGCTGATTTCAAGACTTCGCAAAGCCATGAGTTTGCTAAGTTCTCTGTAGCCCTACGTGAACTTAATCTTTTGATCCTTCATTGTGAAGGTCAAAAGTAATCTGATATAAATCAGAAGCCCTGGCAAATGCCGGGGCTTTTTTCGGTCTAGGAGAAAACATGTTTTATAAAATCGCACAAAAGTTCATGTTTCAGATGGATCCTGAATTGGCGCATAATTTCGCTATCGGCAGTTTAAAATCCACAGGCAATTCACCACTAAACTGCTTCTATGCGCAAAAGATAAAACCTGCACCAGTCACTATGATGGGCCTGACATTTCCAAATCCAGTCGGCTTAGCGGCGGGAATGGATAAAGATGGTGAATGTATTGATGCATTTTATGCGATGGGATTTGGTCACGTTGAAGTCGGTACCGTTACGCCACGTCCTCAAGCAGGTAATGACCAACCCAGGTTGTTTAGACTTAAACCTGCTAAAGCGATTATTAATCGTATGGGTTTTAACAACAAAGGCGTAGATAGTCTGGTTGTGAATCTGAAAGCGGTTAAATCAGCAGCAATGGTCGGTGTGAATATAGGTAAGAACAAAGACACCCCCGTTGAGCAAGGAAAAGATGATTATTTGATCTGTATGGATAAAGTTTATCCATATGCAGCGTACATTGCGGTTAATATTTCTTCACCCAATACGCCCGGTTTACGATCGCTACAATATGGTGATCTGCTCGATGATCTTTTAGGATCACTTAAGCAGAAGCAGAAGGATCTTGCAGAAAAGCATGGGAAATATGTACCAATAGCATTAAAAATCGCACCAGACCTTTCAATCGAAGAGATTGAAAAGATTGCAGATTCACTTATTCGTAATGAATTTGATGCGGTAATTGCCACCAACACAACCTTAACTCGTGATGGGGTTAGTGGTTTGCTCAATGCAAACGAAGCCGGTGGTTTAAGTGGTAAGCCACTGAATTCATTGTCGACAGTGGTAATAAAGCAATTGTCAGATTGTCTTAAAGGACAAGTGCCTATCATTGGGGTTGGTGGTATTAATAGTGCAGCCGATGCTTTGGATAAATTAGATGCGGGTGCTCAAATGGTGCAGATTTATTCTGGATTTATTTATCAAGGTCCACAATTAATAAAAGAAATTGTTGAAGCATACCGTATAAAATAACAGCAATAGCATGGTTGATTAATTAATCGATCATAAAACGATCATTTAGATCTCGCAATAGATCCAGATGATCGTTTTTTGTTTTATATGATCGTAATGTTTAGTTTAAATTTATTTTGATATTGATGAAATTTTCATCTATTATTCAATTGTATCTAAATAAAGGTAAACATTATGTTATTAATGCCAAAAAGGGATTGGCAATGGGGATATAACGAAACATATGGTGTATTAACTGTTTCGTTAGGTCGTGATATGGAATTTCTATCACCTTATAAATTAAAGTCCCTAATACCTGATGCCAAAATTACAACTGAATTTAGCGTTGAACATGCTAAGTTCTATATTGCTTTGGTTGACTGTTTATCAAGAACCCTTTCTCTAAACGATGCGCTTATCGTCCAAATAGCATTAAATGCTACTGCTGCACATTTTTTATTAAAACCACAAATGCCTAAGTCTTGGTTTTTCGAAGCATCACACGAATGTGTTTATAGCGATATAGGTAAGATTTTCCAACTGAGAACCTGTGAGCATAGTGTCTCAGCAATGGTTATTGAGTCAGGATTACAAGCATCGCTTATGATGATCTTATCCCCAGAATGCCGCTTAACGGATTCAAAACAATTGACTCAATTCGAAACTATTAAGGTTATGCATAATCGTTTAGCGCCTTTAACTGTTGAGAGAAAAATAAACGTCGCATAATCAATATATGTATCAGCTTTAAAGTTGTAACTCGTTATTTTTTTCTCTATTTAATGCATAAAAAACCGGCAACTGATGTTATTCAGTTGCCGGTTTTTTAATACTGTAAGCTAGTGCTTTAATATGGTAATAAAAGTGGATTAACTTGTTGGGCAACTGATTTCGACAACGCTATTAATTAGAATTTCGTCTACTGGAGTATCATTTCCTTGAGTAGTAACAATACTAATTTGGTCAGCGACTTCCATACCACTAATCACCTGGCCAAATACCGCATAACCGGCACTCGAAGCTGATGCATTTAAGTGTGGGTTATCTAATATATTGATAAAAAATTGCGATGTAGCTGAGTTGGGATTATCGGTTCGTGCCATTGCAACTGTACCGCGATCATTACTTATGCCAACACTCGCTTCGTTAATAATCGGGTCATTGGTAGGCTTAAAAACAAGCCCTGTGGTGAAACCTCCACCTTGGATCATAAAGTTGTTAATGGTTCGATGAAAAAGAGTGGCATTGTAAAAGCCTGTATCGACATACTCCTTAAAATTCTGTCCTGTAACCGGCATATTGGTTAGATCAACTGCCAGAGTCATATCGCCTTTAGTCGTTGACATTAAATAACACACATCTGCTTTTAGCTCTGGTACTACTTTTGGTGGCTCTGGGCTATCTGAACTCTCAGAGCCACAAGCGACAATGGTTAGACAGGCTAGTAGTGGGAACAGCTTTTTCATATTTAGACCTTATTATTATGGTTTGTAATTCAGAGCAAGGGTGAGGATCCATTTTGATGATTTATGTGGCGCATTTGTTGTGTTGGTGTTTTTTATGCAGTTTACATGCTACGGAGTTGTGAGCAATAGAGGATAGCGGCTAGTTACAAAGTGTTGCAGTTTTAGGCAGTTAGACAAATTATGTCTCAATGGTTAATCTGTGCTTTTATTGAACAGTTTGGCGCTTTTTTTTCCGTTACTGACACTAATCTATTTTAGGTTTTCATCGATTAATGCCTCGCACCTCATCGCAAAGCCCTGAAAAACACAAGCGTTTCATTGAAACTCCCACAATATATCGATTTTAAGACAATATCTTTTTATCATTTAGTGGCGCTTACAGGTATAATCACCAACTAATTTTTATTCAGTGTCTATCTATCGATGTTAAAATTTTTTGCTGCAGCTCCTCGGGGCTACGAATACGCGTTATCGCTTGAATTAGCGGAGCTTGGCGCTTCAGATATCAAAGAAAGTGTCGCGGGGGTTTATTTTTCTGCTTCTCTAGAACTTGGTTATCGGATCACCTTGTGGTCGCGACTAGCCAGCAGAATCATTTTAGTGATCTATAAAGGTCCGTGTGAATCTCCAGAACAGCTCTACAATGCCGCTTATGGTATTGACTGGCAGATGCAGTTCTCTAATCGTAGTACTTTCAGTGTTGATTTTCATGGCATGGGTGGTTTTATTAATAATACCCAATTTGGTGCTTTGAAGATTAAAGATGCGATTGTTGACCGTTTTCGTGATGATGATTTTGCGCGTCCCAATGTTGAAAAAATAGATGCAGACTACAAAATTGATGCACATTATCGCCGCGGTGAAATTACCCTCGGCATAAACTTCTCTGGGCCTGCATTGCACAAACGTGGCTACCGTTCAACAACGGGTGAAGCGCCGCTAAAAGAAAACCTCGCGGCAAACATGCTAGTACGCAGTGGCTGGAAAACGTCACCAGTTACCTTGCTCGATCCTTTTTGCGGTAGCGGTACAATCTTGATTGAAGCGGCTATGTTGGCATGTGATATTGCGCCAGGGATCCATCGAGAACGTTTTGGTTTTGAGAAGTGGTTACCTCATAACGATAAAGTATGGCAAGAACTACTCGATGAAGCGCGTGCACGTGCATCGATTGGTAAAACGCGTTGTAAAGTCAAGTTTTATGGCTCAGATATAGACTCAAGATTGGTCTCGTTGGCTAAGCATAATGCCGAAAATGCCGGCGTATCAGAGTTGATTAATTTTGATGTATGTGACGCGTTGAATGTAGCTCCTCCTGAGGCTAGCGGTTATTTAATTACTAACCCGCCTTATGGTGAAAGACTGGGTAATGTGACCTCTTTGCTACAGCTTTACTACCAACTAGGCGATAAGTTTAAAGCTGAGTTTGGTGGCTGGAGCTTGGCAATACTGAATAGCGATGTCGAACTGTTATCAGCGTTAAAGCTTAAAGCCGATAAACAGATGAAGATGAATAACGGCGCACTAGAATGTGCTTTCAATCTTTATACTGTCCACGCAGAGAACACTCGCCGAGTTGATCCGGCGAATATTCAAAGAGACGGTGATGTCAGTGACATTGCGGTACCTTTTGCTAATCGTCTTAAAAAGAACTTTAAACAGTTACAAAAGTGGGCCAAAAAAGAGGGTATCGACAGTTATCGTTTATATGATGCCGACATTCCTGAATACAATGTTGCTATCGATAAGTACCTCGACCACGTGGTTATTTATGAATACGCTGCGCCTTCTGAAATTCCTGAGTCAGTCTCAAAGCGTCGTCTAACCGATGTGCTTATTTCTTTGCCGCATGCGATAGGGATCGATCCAAATAATATTGTTTTGAAAACCCGTGAGCGCAAAAAGGGCACCACTCAATATGAAAAAGTCAGTGTAAACAAGCTTGAATTGATTACTACTGAGTACGGTGCAAAGTTTAAACTTAATCTTAAAGAGTACCTTGATACTGGATTATTTTTGGACCATAGGTTAACTCGTAAGTTGGTTGGCGAAAAATCTAAAGGCCGCAGTGTGTGTAATCTATTTGCTTATACCGGAACAGCTTCGGTTCATGCTGCAATGGGCGGCGCAACTTCGGTCACCACTGTTGATATGTCAAATACCTATATCAATTGGGCGAAAGAGAACTTTGCACTGAATGGTTTGAATGATGATAAATATCAGTTTGTTCAAGCTAACTGTTTACAGTGGATTAAACGTACTCATGACCGCTTTGACCTGATCTTTGTCGATCCACCAACCTTCTCAAATTCAAAGCGCATGGAAGACTCTTTCGATGTGTTGCGCGATCATGTTCCATTGCTCAGTAATTTAATCAAGCTACTTAACCCAGGCGGCGAGATTATTTTCTCGAACAATAAGCGTAAATTTAAGATGGAAATTGCGGATTTAGAAGCGGCTGGTATGAGTGTGAAAAACATTGATAACCAGACGCTACCACTCGATTATAAGCGTAATCCGCAGATCCATAATACCTGGCTTATTACGCATGCCGAGTAAGGCCTGTTCCATTATTTTATATCACACAGATGCCTGCCACCTGTGTGAACTTGCAGCAGGGTTACTTCAACAAACACAAGTAACCTTTGTTGCCCAAGATATTTGCAATAACGATCAATTAGCTGAAGTTTACGGCACTCGCATTCCTGTCATTAAAAAGACAGGGTGTAATAGTGAACTAAACTGGCCATTTGACCTCGAAGCATTAGAAGAATTTTTAGGAGCGTAAGTTGAGTTTAGTACGTATAAATAACGGCTCTTTAGCCTACGGTTATACCCCGTTATTAAAAAAAGCTGATTTCACAATTGAACCTGGTGAACGTGTTTGTATTGTAGGCCGAAATGGTACTGGTAAATCCAGTCTTATGAAGGTACTAAGTGGCGATGTACTGCTTGACGAAGGTGAATTTAATATTGCAACCGACGTCAAAGTCAGCCGCTTACAGCAAGATCCACCCAAAGCTGAGCAGGGAACTGTTTATGCTTATATTGCAGCAGGCTTAAAAGAGGTTGGTGAAAAACTAGAACGTTATCATCAGCTCTCTCATGATGTTGCAACAGCGTCTCCCAACGAAATGGATCGAATGCTGAAGCAGATGGAAAGGCTTCAAGGCGATATTGATCACTTAAATGGTTGGCAGTTAGACAGTCGTATTAACCAGAATTGCGAACTATTAGGCTTAGATGCGGATGCATCATTGTCCGAGTTATCGGGCGGTTGGCAGCGTAAAGTGGCTTTAGCACGTTCATTGGTTAGCGATCCAGATCTGTTATTATTAGACGAGCCCACTAACCATCTCGATATTGATACTATTGAATGGTTGGAACAGTTCCTACTCAGCTACCGAGGCGCTATCGTCTTTATCAGTCACGATAGAGGCTTTATTGATCGAATGGCAACTCGTATCGTTGATCTTGACCGCGGTATTGCTACCTCTTGGCCTGGCAGTTACCAAGCTTACATCACCGGTAAAGCGGAATGGTTACGAGTAGAAGCGGAGCAGAATGCTCATTTTGATAAAAAGCTTGCAGAAGAAGAGACGTGGATCCGTCAAGGCGTAAAAGCCCGTCGTACTCGAAATGAAGGACGCGTGCGCGCCCTTAAAGATCTTCGTGAAGAACGTATGGCACGTCTTAACCGTCAAGGTGGCGCTAAGATGGCTGTGGCGGACACTGACCGTTCGGGCAAGCTGGTATTTGATATTGAAAATTTAGAATACAACCTTCCTCACAAGAATCTGGTTAAGAACTTTAATTCAACCGTGATGCGTGGTGACCGAATTGCACTTATCGGTCCGAACGGTTGTGGTAAGTCAACGTTAGTTAAACTGCTTATTGGCCAGTTAGAAGCACAGTCTGGTAGTGTAAAAGTGGGTACAAAGCTAGAAATAGCTTATTTTGACCAATATCGTGAAGCTCTTGACCCTGAAAAAACGGTAGAAGAGAACGTTGGTGAAGGAAAGAAAACAGTCACGATTAATGGTCAAGACCGACATATTCTAAGTTATTTACAAGATTTCTTATTTTCACCTATGCGAGCACGAACACCTGTTAAAGCGTTGTCTGGCGGTGAAAAAAATCGTCTGTTACTCGCTCGGTTGTTGCTTCGTCCTGCAAATCTTATTATTCTCGATGAACCGACAAACGATCTAGATATCGAAACGTTGGAATTACTTGAGTCCTTACTTGCTGACTATAAAGGGACCTTGTTACTCGTCAGTCACGATAGAGCATTTATAGACAACACTGTAACGAGCAGTTGGTGGTTTACAGGTAATGGTGGTTGGAGTGAGTATGTTGGTGGTTACCAAGATGCGGTATCCCAGGGCGCTAAATTTTATTCTGAGGAACCTCAGGAGATAAAGAATGTCCAAACTGCAGTTGCTGAGAAAAAGCCAGTAGCGGTCGTGAAACCGGTAAAAAAATTATCGTTTAAAGTACAAAAAGAATTAGAATCATTACCTGCAATGATGGAAAAGTTAGAGCAGGAACTAGAAGCATTGCAAAGTATTATTAGTGGTCCTGACTTTTATGCACAGGAACAAAAAACAGTAAATGAGAAGTTAAAGACTTTGTCCGATAAGGAAAGTCTACTTGAGAGTTACTTTGAGCGATGGGAAGAGCTCGAGTCATTGAAGTAAGCTAAAAATAAAAAAATGGGAAGTGAGTTCATGAAGTTTAAGTTGGAAAAAACCCTATCCTTAGTGGCTGTAGGCGTATTAAGCGTGCTTCAAGGTGCACAAGCTGCACCTGTATATGAAATAAAAAATATCGACGCTGATACGTTTAACCTAAATGGTACGATCGAAAATACCCGTAACGGTTATGGCATGTCGGTTAATAACAATAATGAAGCAGTTGGCGCCGCTAAGGGTAAAAAGAAACTCAATGTCGATGAAGGTGATGATGGTGTAATCGACATTGAAGACGGTGTTTCCGATGCTGAAACCATTACTTACTCCGTTAATTTGCCCATTCTAGCCAATAATTTCACGTTTACCTCAATTGAAAATGACGCAGCAACCCCTTGGTTGCCAACATTTGAAAGCGTAAACGGCACTACTGCACCGACTTTTCCAGAAGTTGATCCTGTTAACTCAGTTGATACTTTTTACTACGGCATTAATGATGCCAAAGTAAAAGTAGGCGAAATGACGGCTGCCGAACAAAAAGTAGATTACTCGGGCTCAAGCACTACCCAAGAGTATTGGTATTATCGTGAATATGAACAGCGTGGTTTTGTTAAATCTGGCACTGATACAGAAATTGCCTTAATTCCACCCTATTTTGAGTATGTTTCTAAGCAAGACAGTGGCGATGTTACGGTTAATGTGGGTGGTTTTTCGAGTGCGACGGCAGTCAATAGTGCCAATATGGTTACTGGCTATGCCAGTACTGATATTAGTAAAAACAGTGCCAGCATTATAGATTCATGTGTATCGAACAACAGCGAAACAGCTCCCACTGATATTTGTGTTCAGAATAGACAATATCCAAAGAGTAATGGCCTTAGAGATATACAATATCAAACACGCGGCTATGTTTGGCGTTACGACGCAGGTGCTATTACTGAGGAGTTTCTTTTACCTTTGGGACTCGAAACCACTAACGATGGCGTTTATATTGGCCAAGGTTTAGGGATCAATACTGAGGGTGTCGTTGCTGGCCGTTCACATGTTTACCGCAAAAATGATAAAGATAGATTGTATTTTGATGCCGCCTATTGGACTCAAGGTGCTGATGGTAGTTACCAATACAACTGGGTCGACGTCGATACAGTGAAAGATGTGACTTCATCTATCGCTTATGACATTAATGACAATGGTATATTGGTCGGTAGCTATAATAAGTATATAGAAGGTTATCGCAGAGATAAGTTCTTCTATATCGATACCAGTGATGCTAATGCTGAGCTGATAACCCCGTTTGATTTCTATAACAACGTGTCTGATCTGTCGAGTCGTGGTCGCGATATCAACAACAATGGGCAAGTCGTTGGTTATATTGAAACGACTCATGATAAAGAAAAACCGCGGCCAAAAGCGGGCTTCCTTTATGATATCGCCAAAGATGAGTTTACAAATCTGAATGAATTGTTGACTTGTGAGTCTAAAGGCTTCGAAAAAGACGATGCGGGTAAATGGATCCGCAATAAAGTTGAAGTTGAAGATGGCTCTGGAAAAACGTTAACTTACAATAGCGAAATCGTTATAGTTGAAGCTAACAGCATTAATGACAGTGGCACGATTGTTGGCACAGCCTTTATTCGTAAACCGTCGTATAAATTTGATACGGACGGTAACTTAGTTATTGGTGACAATGGATTACCATTCTTCGAGCTTAATGGTTATGGCGATCCAGTTACTTCTTTCTTACCTCGTATGATGGTTCTGCAGACTTCTGGTGCTGAAATTACTGATGAATGGAAAGCGGCTAACAACTGTATTGATGAAAGTGGCGAAAGTGGCGACTATGAAAGAAAAGGGGCAGCGAGCCTCGGATGGTTGTTAATGTTACCGCTGGTTTGGTTGAGACGCAGACGGAAATAGATGAGTAGACTAAATCGAGGCAAATGCCTCGATTTTTTTTATTTTTATTTTTATCCCACAACTCAATAGCTTAATATTTGACCGTCGGAATGGTCGCATTTTTTGATTGATCTCTACCGCAAAAAGTTTTATTCATAGTGCTGAAGCATTAGAGCTTCAATCATTATGGAAGAGAGGACGCTTGCATGAAGAGACAAAAAAGAGATCGATTAGACAGAGCTTTTTCGAAAGGTTTTCAGGCTGGAGTTGGGGGCCGTTCTAAAGAGATTTGTCCATATTCGACACTCGACTCAAAATCACAATGGCTTGGTGGTTGGCGAGAAGGTATTGATGATAGGTTAAGCGGTTTGTTTAATAAGTAACGTTTATCTAATATTAAACATGAAAAAAAGCCCTCATAGTTGAGGGCGTTGTTTATCTTTAATACTATAACTTGGCGCTTAGAAGCTTGAGGTGTCAGTAAAAATACCGACTTTTAAATCTTTTGCGCTGTAAATTTCACGACCATCCACTTCCATGGTGGCATCTGCAATGCCCATCACTAACTTGCGGTACACTTTACGTTTAATCGTTAGTTTATAGGTCACTTTTTTAGCATCTGGTAGCACTTGACCAGTGAACTTCACTTCACCTACGCCCAATGCACGGCCTTTACCTTCCGCGCCTTCCCAACCAAGGAAAAAGCCAACAAGCTGCCACATAGCATCTAAGCCTAGGCAACCCGGCATAACCGGATCTGATGCAAAATGACAGTCGAAAAACCAAAGGTCAGGATTAATATCTAGCTCAGCTACAATTTCACCTTTACCGAATTCACCGCCATCTGCATTAATTTTAAGCACGCGGTCGATCATCAACATATTGTCTTTCGGTAATTTAGGAGAGTTAGGTCCTAAAAGGGTACCAAGTCCACAGGCGACTAGGTCTTCTTTTGTAAAACTGTTTGCGTTACTCATTATATTTAATTCTCCAGCTATTTGAGCCTCCAAGGTTAGCGAACACGTGTACGCTAAACAACTCCGATCAGCTAGAAAATGATAATTTTTCGCGAAGCCTCACAAAAAAAGACTTATCTTCGTCTTGATAACCTGCCAAACTTTCTAATCTAGCCTGCACTAAGCCATAAAGTGAGTCATCAGGAAACTGGTTGTCTTTGTCTGCGGTACCGGCCGGGGTCTGCATTAAAATTTCAGCGGCTTCATCAATGTGTTTAACTTGATACAGCGTAAAGAGCCCTTGATGAACGGCATCAATAACAGATTGCTTGAGGTTCAATTGCTGCATATTAGAGCAAGGAATAATGACACCTTGATTACCTGTTAAACCACGGCGTTGACACAGCTTAAAAAAACCTTCAATTTTTTCGTTAACACCGCCAATAGCTTGTACATTACCGAATTGATCAATCGCACCGGTTGCTGCCAGGCTTTGTTTTATCGGCTTTTCTGAAATTGCGGAGATTAAGCTGCAATACTCTGCAAGAGAGGCACTGTCGCCATCGATCTCTTGATAAGATTGTTCGAACACAATATTGGCATTGAGATGTAAAGGTGCATCTTTACCAAAAATACGATACAAGCAGGAAGACAATATCATCATTCCTTTAGCATGAATGTTACCGCCGAGTTCTGATTTTCGCTCAATATCGGCGACTTCTCCATCACCATAATGCACTGACGCGGTAATCCTTGCGGGTTCTCCATAACTGTATTCAGCATTTTCTATGACGGTTAACCCATTTATTTGGCCAATCATTTCATCTTGGGTGGGGAGACTGATAAATAGATCGTCAAAGTTCTGCTCTGAAAGCTTCTCTGAGGCGTTGTGACGTTGATTAAACATATCGATACTATGTTGGAATGCCTTGATATCGATATGTCGTGTATGCGCGTATGCGCTAGCTTGAACTAATAACTGCTCAATGTTGATAGACATCAAACTTAATCGTTGTTGATGATCGGCAAGTCTGGCGCTGTATTCAAACAATGCCAATCTTGCTTGTTGATCTAAAGTCAGATTAAGATCGTTTAAAATGCAGTTTAACCATTGGTCGTATTCAACCAGGCTGACTTCATTTAAGTCAACTTCGTTGATGAGCTCCCCCAAAAGAGGGAAATGATTTGAAAAACTAGGTTCACCTAACCAGCAGTGACCATATTGGTTACTAGAACCAATGAGGATGATTTTGCAGTTTAAAGAAAGGGCAGGAAGGCTCGAATGCACCTGGTACTCTTTCTTATCGAGGATCTCAAGCAGCAACTCCCATAGCGCTTCACGTTTCCAGATAGAATCAGCACACACAAATAGGTAATGACAGTTGGCAAGAGCCCCCGCTTTATACTGCTTGGTGTTTTCATCATAACGACCAACAAGATCATGCTTCTTGATCGTACCAGAAAGGTATTGATATTGAGTTTGTTTGGTCGCAATAACGGTGTCATTAGAAGTGACTTCGGCCTCAAGCCAAGCGGTAGTGTTGTCTTGTAGTATAAGGCGTTTATTTGGGAATACGCCTTCTGTATGAACAAGTGCATTGATGATGTATTTACGATTACAGCCAGAAAAATCGGCTAAATACATATGCTGGTCGTGAGTGCGGCCTAAAAGTTTGAATGCATCACGCACACGCGATTGACCGATTAGCCGCATCTCTGGTGAACTTTCATTAACTAAATCCGCAGGTAATGTAAATTGCGGTTTAAGTGCAGCTGTGGGAATAATGTTTGAGTTCATATATATCATGTAAGTTTTTCTACTAAATCGATATTACCATAGTATTGCTGCTAGCTATCAAGTAAGTCTGTATTAGTCGTCACCATAACATTCTGAGCGCGAGTGCTGCTGATAGGAGGAAGAACCACCAATTTGACTGTAAGATAGGCAGTTGTGCCGTTACACGAAAATTATCAAGTATTTGGTATTTACAATTAAAGCTTAAACGCCTAGTATCTACGGCGTTCGGAGAGATGGCAGAGTGGTCGAATGCACCGGTCTTGAAAACCGGCATGGGTTTGTAGCCCATCTAGGGTTCAAATCCCTATCTCTCCGCCACATTAAAGAAGGCAGCCTAATAGGCTGCCTTTTTGCTTTCTGGCTAACTCATTGTTATTGAAAGCGATATACATTATTGTCATGTTGGCGCTTGTGTAAAATTATCTTTCTAATTTGAAGTATATGGGCTAAATTAGACTGAATAAGTTAGCTTGATTCTAGTTTGATTCAAGCCAGATTCATTTTAAGGTAGAGCAGCTTTGATATCAGTATATTTGGTCGATGACCATGAGCTCGTACGCACCGGTATTCGACGGATTTTAGAAGACGAACGTGGAATTAAAGTCGTAGGTGAGGCCGGTGACGGAGAGACCGCGGTTCAATGGTGTCGTAAAAACGAAGCTGATGTCATTTTAATGGACATGAATATGCCGGGTATTGGGGGCTTAGAAGCCACTCGTAAAATACTCAGATTTCAAGCGCATGCTAAAATTATCGTACTGACGATACATACTGAAGATCCTTTTCCCACTAAAGTGATGCAAGCAGGAGCGTCTGGTTATCTAACCAAAGGGGCTACCTCGCCGGAAGTGATGCAAGCTATTCGACAAGTGGCACATGGACAGCGTTACTTATCGCCAGAAATTGCTCAGCAAATGGCGCTGAGTCAATTTAATCAGTCGGAAGACAATCCATTTAAAACCCTTTCTGAAAGAGAACTGCAGATCATGTTGATGATCACCAATGGTGAAAAAGTCAGTGATATTTCAGAGCAACTCAACTTGAGTCCCAAAACGGTTAACAGTTATCGCTATCGTTTGTTCGCAAAATTAGGTATTGGTGGTGATGTTGAACTCACTCGATTAGCCATACGCTATAAAATGCTCGATACTGGCCAGTTCTAATTAGAGTCTATAGATAAATAAAGAGCGTATGACAGCAGCGTTTAATTCAGATGAGTTTTTGCAAACGGTGACATCTTCGCCTGGTGTTTACCGGATGTATGATGTTGCAGATACCGTTATTTATGTCGGTAAAGCAAAAGATCTTAAAAAGCGGTTATCTTCCTATTTTCGTAAAAATTTAGCCAATGTAAAAACTCAAGCATTGGTATCAAGAATCGTCAATATCGATGTCACAGTCACGCACAGTGAAACCGATGCTCTCATTCTAGAAAACGATTATATAAAGCAGTACATGCCTAAATATAATGTACTGCTTAGAGATGATAAGTCCTATCCCTATATTTTATTAAGTAACCATAAGCACCCAAGGCTCTCTTATCACAGGGGTCCTAAAAGAGATAAAGGCCAATATTTTGGACCTTATCCTAATGGTGGCGCTGTGCGTGAGAGTTTGCATCTACTGCAAAAAATATTCCCAATTCGTCAATGTGATGATTTGTATTACAAAGCAAGATCTCGTCCTTGCTTGCAGTATCAAATTGGTCGTTGTAGTGCACCGTGCGTAGATCTTATATCGCCTAAAGACTATCAAGAACAAGTCACATTAGCTGGGCTGTTTTTAAAAGGTAAAGATCAACAGGTTACCAAAGCACTTGTCGAAAAGATGGAGCAAGCGGCCAGTGAACTCCATTATGAAGACGCCGCTCGTTACCGAGACCAGATCACAGCGCTAAGGCGAGTTGCGGAGCAACAAGAGGTATCTCACTCTTCTGGTGATATGGACGTGATAGGTGTTCACTTCGCATCTGGAGTGGCTTGTTTTCATCTGTTGTTTATTCGTGAAGGAAAGATTTTTGGTAGCCGAAGTTACTATCCAAAAGTGCCGGTTGATACGGAATTGTCTGAAGTGTTACGCGCCTTCATGTTTCAATTTTATCTTAATTCGGACAGCCAACGAATAACGCCTAAAGAGATCCTTGTCAGTGACGCTTTTGAAGAGCAAGGGCAACTTGCTGATGCCATTAAAGCTGCTCAAGAAAAAAAAGTAGATATAAAGAGTCAAGTGCGAGGCGAACGTGCCCGTTTCTTGCGATTAGCGCTAACCAATGCGACCAATGCGGTTAATACCAGGCTGTCACATAAGAATACCGTTGAGCAACGCTTCTTGTTACTAGAAGAAGCGATTGAAGTCAGTCATAAAATACAGCGAATGGAATGTTTTGATATCAGCCACACCATGGGGGAAAGTACGGTTGCTTCTTGCGTTGTATTTAACAGAGAAGGTCCGCACAAAGCCGATTACCGTCGTTATAATATAAATGGCATTACTCCCGGGGATGACTACGCTGCAATGAAGCAAGCCATTAGTCGCCGTTTTGATAAGGTTGTTAGTGGTGGCAAGATACCTGATATTTTGTTTATTGATGGCGGAATAGGGCAGTTACGCATCGCCCAAAAGATAGTAGATGAGAAATTTGTTGCGTTAGATCACGCGCCTACATTAATTGGTGTTGCCAAAGGGGAAGGCAGAAAACCTGGCCTTGAAACATTGATCTATGGCGAAAATGAAGTGTCTTTTTCCCTGCCCGCAGATTCCGGTGCCCTACACTTGATCCAACAAATACGTGATGAGTCACACCGCTTTGCGATTACAGGGCATCGTAATAAACGGCAGAAAACCCGCAATACCTCTTCACTAGAATCTATTGAAGGAGTGGGGCCTAAAAGACGTAAGGCATTATTGCAACATTTAGGCGGTTTACAGGAAGTTAAGGGGGCGAGCGTAGCAGAATTGGGAAAAGTACCTGGTATCAGCTTAGAAATGGCACAAACAATACATGATGCATTGCGAGGGTAGTAAAATTAAGGCAAGATTAGCGCAGATTTTGAATTCTAGGTTTTATAATGCCGTTTAACATTCCTATTGCGTTAACACTTTTCAGGTTGTTACTGTTACCAGTGTTTATCGTTCTTTTTTACATGCCTGACAGTTGGGCCCTTTTCGCCGCAGCTTTTGTTTTCTGGTTAGCCGCGGTTACCGATGCGCTCGATGGATACGCTGCACGAAAACTAAAACAATCGACTCGATTTGGTGCTTTCCTTGACCCCGTAGCTGACAAAATCATGGTGACCACTGCATTAGTTCTGCTAGTGGCTCAATACGATAGTGTGTGGTTGACATTACCGGCATTATTTATGATTGGCAGGGAGATTGTTATTTCTGCTTTAAGAGAGTGGATGGCTGAAATAGGTAAACGAGGCACAGTAGCCGTCTCTTGGATCGGTAAATATAAAACAGCGGCACAGATGACTGCGATTACAGGATTAATATGGCAGCCAAACGATTTTATTACTTATAGTGCATTTGGTTTGTTTTATGTTGCTGCAGTTCTCACTTTTTGGTCAATGATGAGCTATATACTTGCCGCTTGGGGCGATTTAACAGCCGAGTAGCTCGTTTTAAAATCAATGAGATTAATTAGTGCGCAAGCAGTTGTTTATCTCTAAATATAGCGTTGACTCTTCGATATAAATCGGTAGAATGCCATTCCGTAGTCAAGGGGAAGCGAACTAAGCAAGAACTAGATTACAGATTAAATTGAAACGCGACATTAGCTCAGTTGGTAGAGCGATACCTTGCCAAGGTATAGGTCATCAGTTCGAACCTGATATGTCGCTCCAATTTAACACCGGCGCGATGGCAGAATGGCTATGCTGCGGATTGCAAATCCGCCTATCTCGGTTCGACTCCGGGTCGCGCCTCCAAAGATTAAGAGTTTGATGAGTGGTTAAGCAATTAACTACAGTGTTTCTACCGATAACACGTATCATCAAAATCAACGAGTTTGCCCGAGTGGTGGAATCGGTAGACACAAGGGATTTAAAATCCCTCGCTTAATAGGCGTGCCGGTTCAAGTCCGGCCTCGGGTACCATCATTTAAGCCTCGACATTAGTCGGGGCTTTTTTGTGTTTAAACGTTAATGTAAATCAGTTGTTTTGTAATGAATTATAGTGACATTATTTAGTAAGTTCTTAATTAATTCAAAAGCTTATGCATCATATGACAGTAGCTGTTAATTTATGTATATTGCACCACAATATCTAATGTGTGAGTCTAAGCATGAAGCAAAACTCGAAAGGGTTTACCCTAATAGAACTTGTTGTCGTTATTATTGTGCTCGGTATTTTAGCCGTAGTGGCAGCGCCAAAATTTATCAATCTAAGCCAAGATGCCCATGATGCGTCGATTAAAAGTACTTTTGGCAGCTTTACCTCTGGTGTGAAGCTTTATCACAGTTGTTGGTTGGCGTCTGGTAAAAGCGGTTATCAAGTCGATGTAAGCTGTTATGGTGATGGGACATTAGATTCAGGGGTGACGGGGTTCCCACTCGGTATAGATACCACTTTGAGTGAAAGTGGTACAAGGCTGCAGGGAAAATTTTGCAAAGAAATATGGCAAGGCCTGCTTGAAAATGACGAATATACTTTAGAGAGCCACGGTAACAATACGTTCGATAAAAGCGATGACATTATTTATTGGTATTCAGGTGGTGTGTTAAGTAATGCTAATACTTATTGTTATTACAACTATATCGCTGATGATCGTACAAAAGACGCAAAAAACTGGGTACTAAAATACTATCCCAATACTGGTAAGACAGAGGTTGAGAAAGGGGTTCTTAGTTACCCATAACTAACAGGGTTTTTATCTTTATTAATCAAGCTCCTCTATCGTAGGAGCTTTTTTATTGGCTTGAATTTATTTTTTTGATAAAGGCTAATTCTTTATTACGTCATATACAAAACATAATTGTTTGCCATACTTAACATTAGAATGTTAATAGGGTGGTTAAATGCGATTTTGTGGTTTCATATGCTGTATAAGTATGCTTTTCATGAGCTTGAATGGATATGCTGATGAACGAATTACACGTGCTGAAAAGATGTTATACCAACAGGTGTCTTTGCTTGCATTAGTCGATACTGACGGCAAGTTTGTTCAGTATAAAGAAGCACTCTCTATTAACAAACTCTCCTCTAAAGAGTTAAATCAGCTCGAAAGTGATATCGAACTATTTTGGAGTGAACATCATATACCCATTAGAAACAAAGGATTAACTGAAATTAGTGATCCTTTCGTTAGGGCTATGGGTTTAGAACCACAATTAAATGGTTATCTGCAGGTTCAAAATCGTATCCGCCATTTGCAATGGTTAGCTGAACAAGATTGGTGGCAGCCGATAATCATTGACGGTTTGATCCGCCCTGGAACAAATCATCCGGTTTTTCCCGTTATTGTTAAGCGATTATGGTTGCTTGGTGATGCTAAAAGTGCCGTTACAGAGTCTACAGTGCTAAATGAAGATATTGTTGATGCATTAAAACGTTTTCAACAAAGGCATGGCTTGAAAGCTGATGGGATTATTGGCCCTGAAACGGTAAAGTGGTTAAATGTGCCCCCAGAGCAGCGCGCATCTATTCTGGCTAAAAATTATATCCAACGAGCCGAGTTTATGGCTCAACGTGACGAACGTTTTCTGGTGATCAATATACCTGCATTCGAAATGGAATTGTTTAATAAGGGAAAGGTTGAGCTTTTTTCAAGGGTAATAGTCGGAAAACCTTACAGACCAACGCCGTTACTTAGTAGTTCAATCTCTAATGTCGTGATCAATCCGAGCTGGCGAGTACCAAAAACAATCCTCCATAAAGACTTGCTGCCACAAGTAAGAAAAGACGGTAATTATATCGCTACGCGTAATTTTGATGTATTTGATCGTAATAATAATTTGGTGGTGAGAACACCGCAGCAGTGGAGTGATCTGGCAAGAGGACCTTTTCCTTTTAGATTTGTGCAACGTCCAGGTAGAACGAATACATTAGGCCGTTATAAATTTTATTTTCCAAATGACTTTAGTGTTTACCTTCATGACACGGCTGATCCAAACTTGTTTGAGCGCAGTAATCGGGCACTTTCATCAGGGTGTATACGGGTTGAAAATGTTGAAGGCTTAGCTAATTGGATGGCGGCAAATTTAGTTAAAGATAAACAGACATGGGTCGATAGACATGCCGACCGAAACCGGACCCAATGGTTTGCGTTAAATGCCACTCTCAACGTGCATTTGGTTTATTGGACTGCTTGGATAGATGCGTCCAATCAGACACAATTTAGAAATGACATCTACCAAATACGGGCTGCTACTAGCTTTGCAGATACCGCCAGTGCTCAAATCAACGACTTATAATACACTTAACGATATTTTATACGGATAACTTGCAATCCTAAAACTAACAGGGTAATTTGCCTGCCAGTTGTAGGAAAAGTAGTCAGTGGTGAAAGTGTGACCGTAGTATGTTCTGCTCGTAGACAGTTATTATTAGGCCTTGGTGGTGTTGCAATGTTTTCTATGCTTCCAACAAAGGCACAGGCAAGTCGTTCAACCAAGGGGGTGCGCAGTTTAGGGTTTTACAACCGCCATACCGGTGAGAGAGAGCAGGGAAGCTATTGGATCGATGGTGATTATCAAGCGGATATTTTGACCGGTTTTAATCAAGTACTACGAGATCATCGCCAGAATGAATCAGTTCCTATGGATAAACGTTTATTTGATTTTGCGTATCAATTGAAAACATCACTGAGTTTTGATGATGAATTTCATATCATATCGGGCTACCGTTCTCCAAAAACGAATGAAATGTTGGCAAAAAGAAGTCATGGTGTTGCAAAGAAAAGTTACCATATGAAAGGAATGGCCTTAGATATCGCTATCCCTGGTGTGAAACTCGCAGATGTAAGAAGTGCTGCCATTGCACTTAAATTAGGCGGTGTCGGTTATTATCCTAATTCTGGTTTTGTACATATCGATACGGGGCCTATCCGAAGCTGGTAAGTTTGGCGTTAATGAGTCATAAGTGAACCCAATTAATATTTTGTGTAGTTCTTAATTTTATGTTAATATCCGCCCGCTTTTAGCCAGTAATGGTTGGTCGAAAATCGTTACTGTAATCTTTTACATCTTATTTATATTAAGTGAGTTTTATTATGTCTTATACTATTCCTGCACAAATCCGCACTGAAATAGGGAAAGGTTCGAGCCGCCGCCTACGTCATGCTAACAAAGTTCCTGCTGTTATCTATGGTCCAGGTAAAGAAGCTATCTCTATTGTTTTTGATCATAAAGATATCATCAACATCCAAGGGAACGACGATTTTTACAATACTGACCTAACTATCGCTTTAGATGGTAAAGATGTATTAGTACGAGTTCAAGACATGCAACGTCATGCGTACAAGATTTTAGTTGAACATATTGACTTTAAATTTGCTTAAGTTTTAAGTAAATTGAAAAAGCGCCTAAATAGGCGCTTTTTTTGTGTTTGAAAAATGTGTTTTAAATATTCGCGGAGTTATCAAGCTTGCATTCAGGGCTGGCGGCTATCACTTTGTTCTCTCCATTTTCAGCTTGCTCAATCCGCACATCAAATCCCCATAAACGATGGATATGTTTGACAACCTCATGTCGGCTATCAGCTAACGGGATCCTCGCGTTTGGAACATAACGCAGTGTTAGAGACCTATCACCCGATACTTCCACATTATGGACTTGAATATTAGGCTCTAAATTAGACAAGTTATACTGTTGCGATAATTTTTCTCTTATCTCTTTGTACCCTCGTTCATCATGAATAGCTGAAACTGCAAGGTGATTCTTATTGTCGTCATCTAGGATCGAAAACAACTTAAACTGTCGAATGATGTTAGGTGAAAGATATTGGCTAATAAAACTTTCATCCTTGAAGTTTTCCATGGCAAAGTGCAGTGTTGTTAGCCAATCGCTGCCTGCAATATCTGGAAACCATTGTTTATCTTCTTCGGTTGGTTTTTCACATATTCGACGAATATCAATAAACATGTTGAAGCCAAGGGCATAAGGGTTAATACCACTATAATGCGGGCTATTGTAGCTGGGTTGAACGACAACATTAGTGTGGCTTTGTAAAAACTCCAACATAAATCTATCGGTCACCAGCCCTTCATCATAAAGATGATTAAGAATGGTGTAATGCCAAAAGGTAGCCCAGCCTTCGTTCATCACTTGGGTCTGTTTTTGCGGGTAGAAGTATTGGCCCATTTTTCTCACAATGCGAACAACCTCCCTTTGCCAAGGTTCTAGAAGCGGTGCATTCTTCTCAATGAAATACAATATATTCTCTTGCGGTTCAGCGGGGAAATGTTGCTTTTTGGCCTTTAACTGTTCTTGAGGCGTTTCTGGCACGGTGCGCCAGAGATCATTAACTTGGCTCTGTAAATAGGCTTCTCTATCTTTTTGACGCATTTTCTCCTCTTTAAAGGAGATCTCACTTGGACGTTTATATCTATCTACACCGAAACTCATGAGTGCATGGCATGAATCAATGATGCTTTCCACTCTTTCAACACCATGTAACTCCTCACATTCACTGATATAATTTCGGGCAAACACTAAGTAATCAATAATGGAGCTAGCATCAGTCCATGTCTTAAACAGATAATTACCTTTAAAAAAGCTATTATGACCAAAACTTGCGTGAGCCATGACTAAGGCTTGCATGGTGATGGTATTTTCCTCCATTAGATAGGCGATGCAGGGATCTGAATTGATGACAATTTCATAAGCTAAGCCCATTTGCCCACGCTTATAACCTTGTTCCGTTTCGATAAAACGTTTGCCGAAGGACCAATGGGTGTAACCAATAGGCATGCCTATACCTGCGTAAGCGTCCATCATTTGCTCGGCCGTAATAACTTCTATTTGATTTGGATAGGCGTCTAATCGGTAATGGTGAGCGACGCGCTCTATTTCTGTTAAATAGGTTTGAAGCAGATCGAAGTTCCAATCGGGTCCATCATCTAATGGTTTTCTTTTTTCTGTTTTGTCCATAACGTCCCCCTTAGACAGCCTGTTTCTTAAATAACTCTCTAAACACTGGATAGATATCTTCGGCTTGTTTTATGTGTTGGACCGCAATATTAGCGTGTGTCTTCTGTAATGTTTCGTACTCTCGCCACAGTGTTTGATGCGCTCTATTAGTGATCTCGATATAGCTAAAATACCTCACGACAGGTAATAGCTGTTTTTCGAGTATGTGATGACAAGAAGGAGAGTCATCCGCCCAGTTGTCTCCATCAGAGGCTTGTGCTGCATATATATTCCACTCATTTTCTGGATAACGCTTTTGTTGGATCTCATGCATTAATTTAAGCGCACTTGAAACAATGGTTCCGCCTGTTTCTTGTGAGTAAAAGAATTCGTGTTCATCAACCTCCTTTGCTTGGGTGTGGTGACGGATATAAACAACATCCAAGTTCTTATAGGTGCGAGTGAGAAACAGGTATAGCAAGATATAAAAACGCTTTGCCATGTCTTTGGTTGCTTGATCCATAGAACCTGAAACATCCATAAGGCAGAACATGACTGCTTGGCTTGAAGGAACTTCTCGCTTAGCATAATTGTTATAACGTAAATCGAAAGTGTCGATAAAGGGGACTTTTTTAATTCTTCGTTGTAGATCGTCTATCTGTGCTTTAAGGGATAGAATGCGCTCAGCGTTAGAACCTGCAGTGCCTTCAAGTTCCATCAGTTCTTGTTGCAGCTCTTTTAGCATGCGTTTTTTTGATGAGGTCATGGTCATGCGGCGTGCAATAGAGGACCGTAATGAGCGGACTATATTGATATTAGCGGGCACGCCATTATTGGTAAAGCCTGCTCTATAGACTTGATATTCAACTAGTTTATTAAGTCGATTGTTCTGTAGGTTAGGCAGCTCTAAATCTTCGAACAGTAACTCTAAATATTCATCTTTTGAGATTTCAAATACAAATTCGTCATTTCCCTCGCCAGAATCAGAGGCTTCACCTTGTCCAGCACATTGACCACTGCCTGAAGGGGGTCTTTCAATTTGATCACCTCGGCTGAACTTATCATTTCCAGGATGAACTCGTTCTCGTATTCCGCCTTGACCTTGGTGAAATGTGGGCTCGCTTATGTCACGGGTGGGGATACTTATTTTCTCGCCTTTATCGACGTCTGTGACACTACGGCGTGTCACAGCATCACTGACCGCTTTTTTTATCTGTTTTTTGTAGCGATTAATAAATCGCTGTCGATTGACGGTACTCTTGCCTTTTGCATTGAGCCTTCTATCTATGAAATTTGCCATGCGCACCTCCGAGCCTAAATAGTAGGGGAGTAATCTCCCCCATTTGGCTTTCTTAAGAAGACTTTCTGACTCTCAGATACCATTCTGACAGCAATCTAACTTGCTTTTGTGTATAGCCTTTTTCCATCATACGGTTCACAAAATCATCATGCTTACGTTGATCATCAGTCGATGTCTTGCCATTAAATGAGATTACCGGGAGCAGATCTTCAGTGTTAGAAAACATCTTTTTCTCAATCACCGTTCTGAGCTTTTCATAGCTAGTCCACAGTGGGTTAGTGCCTTCGTTATTGGCTCTAGCTCGAAGTACGAAATTAACAATTTCGTTCCTGAAGTCTTTTGGATTGCTGATCCCCGCAGGCTTTTCAATTTTTTCAAGTTCAGCATTTAACGCTGCTCTATCGAATAATTGACCGGTTTCTGGATCTCTGTATTCCTGATCTTGGATCCAAAAATCGGCATAGATAACATAACGGTCAAAAATGTTTTGTCCGTATTCAGAATAAGATTCGAGATAGGCGGTTTGGATTTCTTTTCCAATAAATTCAACATATTTAGGAATAAGGTAGCCCTTTAGAAATTCTAAATATCGTTCTGCAGTTTCTGATGGGAATTGCTCTTGCTCGATTTGACGCTCTAGTACATAAAAGAGATGCACAGGATTTGCGGCAATTTCTGTATTGTCAAAATTGAATACCTTGGACAGAATTTTAAATGAGAAACGTGTTGATAGTCCTAACATGCCTTCATCTACACCAGCATAATCACGATACTCTTGATATGATTTTGCTTTAGGGTCGGTATCTTTGAGGCTTTCGCCGTTATACACTCGCATTTTGGAGTAAATAGAGGAGTTTTCTGGCGCAACCACACGTGAAAGTACACTGAATTGAGCCAAGGTTTCCAGAGTACCTGGTGCACAAGGCGTATTCGCCAACTCTGAGTTTGTCAGTAGCTTTTCGTAAATGCGTACCTCTTCCGATAAGCGCAAGCAATAAGGCACTTTAACGATATAGACTCGGTCTAAGAATGCTTCATTGGTTTTGTTATTCCTAAATGTTGTCCACTCTGATTCATTAGAGTGGGCCAGAATGATGCCACCAAAGGGCAGGGCGGAAAGCCCCTCTGTGCCGTTATAATTACCTTCTTGAGTTGCAGTAAGTAGAGGGTGAAGCACTTTAATCGGTGCTTTAAACATCTCTACGAATTCCATTAGTCCTTGGTTTGCGCGGCATAATGCGCCTGAATAGGAATAGGCGTCTGCATCATTTTGTGCAAAATGTTCCAACTGTCGAATATCGACTTTACCGACCAAAGATGAAATGTCTTGATTGTTTTCATCACCAGGCTCAGTTTTTGCGATTGCCAGCTGATCTAAAATTGAAGGGTAGACTTTGACGACTTTGAATTTTGAAATATCACCACCAAACTCGTGCAGCCGTTTAACTGCCCAAGGCGACATGATACTTTTTAAGTAACGTTTTGGTATGTTGTACTCTTGCTTAAGAATCTGGCCGTCTTCTTCAAGATTAAATAGACAAAATGGGTGGTCATTAACAGGGCTGCGAACACCGTCTGCGGTCAGTACGTAAATCGGTACATTTTGCATTAATGCTTTAAGTTTTTCTGCCAATGAGGATTTACCGCCTCCCACAGGCCCTAAGAGATAAAGGATCTGTTTCGATTCTTCCAGCCCTTGGGCCGAATGTTTCAAATATGCCACAATCTGTTCAATGGCCTCTTCCATACCATAAAAGTCTTTAAAGGCAGGATATCTGGAAACCAGACGGTTTGAGAATAGCCGACTTAGAATAGGATCTTTTGATGTATCAATTAACTCTGGCTTACCAATGGCAATGATTAGTCGTTCAGCTGCTGATGCAAAAGCGCTATGGTCCTCTTTACATATGCTTAAAAAATCTTCTAATGAATACTCTTCATCAAGTTTTTTTTCATAACGTTGTTGGTAATGCTCGAAAATACCCATAACCCACCCCCTAAACAATCTAAATAGAATGAGAGGCTGATAACAGTGGCCTCCTACTATTAAGGTTAGACCTAATTTGGTAGGGCTGAGATAAAAAAGTAAATAAAAACAATAAGAAATAGTTGCAATTGCAATAGTTGCAGATGAGAATAATATTGTAATAACGTGTTTTTATTTAAATAAATGATCCGTAATCGGTCATTGTTTTACACTTTGAGACCCTAACAATGCAGAGGGGATAGACCGAAGCGTTAACGCGATGCTTTATCATTGTTTGTCTAGAGTGGTGAGGGAGGGGGGAACTAAAGCGCATTGATCTTTATGTCATCGAAAATGAATTCAAAATAGATAAAACCCGAGCTCATAGAAAGCTCGGATGAGTTAATCACTGTATATCAAGGGCAAATATGTTGGCTGGTTAGTTGTTAATGCAACACATTTGCAACCTAGGAGTGTCTACTTCTTTGACCGTAAAGCAGGTATAACAAAGATTAACCAGGCAAAGAGGTAAACTGAAAATGCAACAATCATCCATTGTCCCATTGTCACACCCATCATTTCCCAGGGAATATCTGAACACATTCCTGTTGGCATAAACACCGAAGGCAGCCATTCATGCAGTGGCATCCAGGTTGGAAACTCAGGTAGAAATGAACAGGTTGCAAATGGCGAAGGGTTAGTTTGCATGTCCACTAATTCGAGTGCCAGTTTCAGTCCCCAACCGGCACTTACGCCCCAAATACCCATAGCAGCTAATCTGGCGATGCGAGATTGATAACCAGCTAAACCTAAAACCGCAGCAAACAAAATGCCGAATAGGGCTAATCTTTGATAGACGCACATCACACAGGGATCGAGCTTCATGATATGTTGAAAAAATAGTGCTGTTAACTCTAATGAAAGAGCGGTCGCTGCAAGCGTAAGCCAAGCGGCTTTTGATTGGGCAAAACGGGTTAGTGCATTCAAGGACAATGTCTCCATTACAAATAAAAAACGCCCTGATTAGGGCGTTTTATATGACTAACTATTATTAAAATAGTTCAGTTACTGCATTATCAATGTGCTGATACAGCACTATTGCCTACATCTTGAACTGTGTGATGGATCAGTATTCCAGTATCGTAGAAATATTGGGTCATCTGTTCTAACCCACCAAACTGTATCGCAAGTATACCCACGATAGATAACACAATCGTATAAGGTAATGCCATCCACACCATACGTCCGTAAGACAGACGAATGAGAGGAGCGATAGCTGAAGTGAGGAGAAACAGGAATGCGGCCTGACCATTGGGCGTCGCTACCGACGGAAGGTTAGTTCCGGTGTTAATCGCAACGGCCAGAAGATCAAACTGATCTCTCGTGATTTGACCATCAAGCAATGCCGCTTTCACTTCATTGATATATACGGTGCCGACAAACACGTTATCGCTCACCATTGAAAGCAGACCGTTGGCTATATAGAAAATAACTAACTGGGTGCTGCCTTCGTAACTTAGCGCCCATTGAATAACCGGTGCGAAAAGATGTTGATCGATAATCACACCGACAATGGCAAAGAAAACGGCTAATAGCGCAGTAAACGGCAACGCTTCTTCAAATGCTTTTCCGAGAGCGTGCTCATTTGTCACACCATTAAATGCGGTGGTCAAAATGATAACTGATAGGCCAATTAAACCAACCGATGCCAAGTGCAGCGCTAATCCCAAAATTAACCAAACACCTACAAGTGCTTGAACGACCAACTTCATCTTATCGTGATTAGTACGATGAGTATCTTCGTGAGCCGCATAGTCAGATAAAATCTTATGCACTGCATCGGGTAACTGCTTACCATAATCAAAAACTTTAAACTTTTCGACAAGGTAACAAGTCAGAATACCCGCAATGAAAACAGGCACAGTAACAGGAGACATACGCAATGCGAATTCAGCGAACTGCCAATTTGCCTGAGCAGCAATAATGAGGTTCTGTGGTTCGCCCACCATGGTGCAAACGCCGCCTAATGCAGTACCCACTCCCGCGTGCATAAGTAAGTTACGTAGAAAGCCTCTAAAGGCTTCTAACTCCTCTTCACACAACTGGTTTTTGCCATCGTTAGTATGGTCATGGTTATCATTAAAGTTTTTGCCCGATGCCACTTTGTGGTAAATCGAATAGAAACCTACCGCGACAGCGATAATGACTGCGATCACTGTTAGTGCGTCTAGAAATGCTGATAAAAAAGCAGATGCAACACAAAACATGATGGACACGGCGACTTTAGATCGTACCTTGGTAATCATTTTAGTAAAGGCAAACAGCAGTAGCTGCTTCATGAAGTAAATGCCCGCAACCATAAATATCAGTAACAGCAATACTTCTAGATTTGCTTCAATTTCATGCAGTACTTGACTGGGGGATGTCATGCCGATAATCACGGCTTCGATAGCAAGCAATCCACCAGGTTGTAAAGGATAGCATTTAAGCGCCATAGCAAGGGTAAAGATAAATTCTAAGACCAGCAGCCAACCCGCAACAAACGGATTAATATAAAAAACAACTGGGTTGATCACTAGAAACGATAATATTGCGAATTTGAACCACTTTGGCGAATTGCCTAAGAAGTTATCAAGAAACGCCTGACTCATAGTCACAGGCATGGAATCCTCACTCTTATATTTTTATAGTTTGATAATAACAAGAAACGCTTAGATTTGTTGTTACTAATAAATCTGCCGATGCTAAAGGTAAAACCTTTTGGCCAACTTAAAAAGCATTGATTACCTAAAGGGCTACCTAAATCAAAAAAAATCCTTTAAAACTCACTATACGAAGGTTTTTTGAACGTTTTATTAGGTTTTGACTTATCGAGCTTGTCTAATACTCTTGTTTAGGTTCCCATTTTAGATAGCTCTGGTATGATCAGTATTAGAATAATACTAACATTTGGATAAAGTAGGCTGATGATCATTAATGCCAAAGGTCCTGCAAGTTTTGCAGAGAAATATATTGTGCGATCCATTTGGGACAATAAATTTCCCCCTGGCTCTATCTTGCCAGCTGAACGTGAGTTGTCAGAGTTAATCGGTGTAACCCGCACAACACTAAGAGAAGTGCTGCAACGATTAGCACGTGATGGGTGGTTAACCATTCAACACGGAAAACCTACCCGAGTGAATAATTATTGGGAAACGTCGGGACTCAATATTCTTGAGACGATTGCCGAACTTGATCCTGATGGGTTTCCTGAATTAGTTGACCAACTGCTGTCTGCACGTAGCAGTGTTAGTGGAATTTACTTCCGCGGAGCCATTCGTAACAACCCTGAACAAGCGGCTGAGGCATTATCAAAGCTAGATGAGCTTGAAGATACTGCACAGGCTTATGCCGATTTCGATTATGCATTACAGCATACGCTGGCTTTTTCGTCGGGTAATCCGCTGTATGTATTAATTCTTAATGGATTTAAAGGTTTGTATAGCAGAGTCGGTCGTTATTATTTTTCTAGTGCCGATGCTCGCGCTTTAGCAATGGATTTTTATAAGCAGTTGCAACAGTTAGCAATTGATAAAAATCATGCTGATGTAGCGCTATTAATGCGAACCTACGGCATTAATAGTGGCATTATGTGGCAGAGTTTACGCGACAAAATGCCCGTAGAGCTTGGTCACTCTAATACATAATCAATATATCTTGTTGATGTAATGTGATTATTGAAATCAAAAAAAGCCATCAAATATGATGGCTTTTTTGTGAGCCGTGATAAGTTACAAGTCAAAGCTGTAATAGATATCTAAAGATTGCTCAATCGTACCGGATACGGTTTCAAGATAGAGTTGTGATAATAAGTAATACCGCACTGTCATTTCATAACCCGGATTGAATACACCA
The DNA here is from genome assembly GCF_002836205.1 of Shewanella sp. Choline-02u-19. NCBI lineage: Bacteria > Pseudomonadati > Pseudomonadota > Gammaproteobacteria > Alteromonadales > Shewanellaceae > Shewanella > Shewanella sp. Choline-02u-19. The sequence goes on along the minus strand of NZ_PJBE01000013.1, from coordinate 1,624,808 downwards.
ATTCCATATTTCACCATTAGGTTCTCCCCAATAAAGCCACTAATCGCAAATCGGCCATCATCATTGGCGTCGAGTTGAACATTTGAAAATCCAATTTTCTCGATGATCCCGGTGGCGGTATTGCCAATATTGCCGATAGCACCCCCGCCAATTTGATTACTGAGGCTGAGTGCTGCCCCCATCATCAGGCCACTATTTTGATCTCCGTCGCTACTGTTAAGTCCTGTGCCTCTGATAATGTAATTTAAAATTTCTGCCTGCTCTTTGGCTGGATTAGAAAAAAGGTTCACAATGGGTTTCATTGGTGTGCCTGTGATGCGAACCCCTGCCACTACATCTTCCTCTTTTATCTCGCGAGCAGCTTCAATATTTAAATTCGGTAGATCCATAGGGCCTATGAATTGCATTTCGCCAGCCCTAATTTGTAATGTTTGTCCCATGAATTTATAAGTCCCATCGATGACTTTAATTTCACCAAACAGCAGAGGGGGTCTAAAAGGACTCTGCTTTAACTCTAATTTGCCTAACAACTTGCCATCGAGTCCCATACCATCAACTTTGAGATTATCGCCGATGTTTAAATTGACCTCTGCCGAGACCGCTAACGGTGTGGCTTTTTTCATTTCAGTGGTGAGGCTGTCTTTAAATACCACATCTTTTGAAACGGCCACGGCACCTTCGGGTAATTGGACAATAGTGATGTGGCCAGATGGCACATTAATGTCACCTTTTACATCTACTGAGTGATCAGTGAAGCTGATATTAAGATCAGTGCCAATACTCAAAATCGCGAGGGGAGGTTGAATGACCGCAAGGTTATTCCCTTTTATGTTGAAACTGCCTTTTATTTTCTTATCTAGCCAATTGAGCTGGCCATCAATATAAGCAAGCCCATCGCCCATTTTTAGCTCTCCGTCTATTTGCGCTTTTTTACCCGCAAAAGTCAGATTCAAATCAATATCTTCAACAAGGGTTGGGTTGGCCGTGGCCAATATAGAACCCTTTTTCAGGGAGATATCACCTGATGCCTGTGGGTCGTAAAGTGTGCCCCCGATACTTAAGTTACTCGAAATGACCCCTTCTAATACTTCTAATTGAGGTAATAGCTGTGCCAATGCTTGCAAGTTTATTTGTTGTAGCGATAGGGCACCGTCGATGGCTCTATCTGGGGTTACGTTTATCGATAAATCAGCATTTAGGCTCGCTATCTCATCTGATTCAAATGCAACAGAGGTTTTAAGGTGTTGCTCGTTGAGTTGGCTATTAACAAGAAGAGACTTATAGTTGATAGTGACTTCGTTTTTGTTGGTTGCTTTTGCTTGGAAGTCGAGGGTTCCCGGGGTAAGCTCAAACTGCAATAAACCTGTAGGTTTACCTTGGTCAAACCATTTAAACTCCGTTGCTAATTTGGCCGGACCATGCCAGTTGACGCTATTAGGTAGCCAAGGTTCAACTAACACTCCAACGTCTCCGATATATTCAATTTTGGCTTCACCGCTTAGCCCAAGTTTAATGGGGGCTTGTGAACATAATTGTCCACTGATATGCGATAGACAAAACGAGCTGAGCTCACCCTTTGCGAGGGTTAAATCGTAAAGGCCATTAAGCGGTTTATCGAGATTAATAACACCAAGGATTGATGATACCGATAATTGGTTAATGCGTGCTGTAATGGCATTTTTTTCGTCATCGTATTGGCTATTAAAGTCAGTTTTTAGGGCTATTTCCCCTTGGGTTTCTAACTGCAATGATTGCTGGTTGAGATCGCCATGGCTATTAAGATTAATACTCTCTAGATTAATATCATTATAGCTAAATTTTTCAGAGGTCAGTTTAGCTGAAAATGCTTGATTATCCGCCGGTTGGTATTGGCCATTTAACGTGAGAGTTTCCAGTGCCAACTGCTTCAGTTTTAGATTGTTAGCGAGAAGGGAGACATTAATATTTGGATGTTCAGATTCGCCCGACACATCAATATGACTATTAACTTTTCCGCTAGCATCTTGAAGCCATAAACTTAAATCTGGCACTTTTAGCTCGCCAGTCAATGCCCAACGTTTATCCACTTCGCCTTTAATATAGAGTGAGCTTTGCAGCGCGCGAATGTTAAGTCCAGCGGAGCTTAAATACCAATGGTTATTTAGGGTTAGATCGCCATCTAACGTAAGAGGGTAACCCGCGACATCTCCGTTGAGGCTAGCGTCGGTTATGCCTAAAGACCATTGAGCATCTTTTAGTACTAATTGCCCGGTTGTTGTCATGGCACCATTGATGTCACTCTTAGGCAAGGATTGTTTTAAGCCAAAGTTGAGTTGACTTAAATCTAATTTTTCGCTCATGAAATGGGAGTTCCATGAGAGTGTTTTACCATAATTTAAGTTGCCTTTTAACGTCACATTTCCCATCTGGCTTTCTATTTCAAGCTGACTAAAATCCAATGTTTGTTCTTTGTGCTCAAACTGACTAACAACCTTTAACAATGGATGGTAATGAGAGTTAAAATTAGTCTTGAGATCAATCTGTTGTAGGTTAAGGTCACCCTTGGTGTTTAAGTCAATATCAGTGGCTATAAACTCAGGTTCAGTTAATGGCCATTGTAGTTTGTTCGATGTTAATGATATCGAGTAAGGTATCGTAGGTTTAGTGAGAGCAATGCTTGACGATAGTTCAAATTCAAACTGTCCTTGGCCTTGGATCTCGCTTTTAAGCTGATTAAACCCTTGGCTTACGATGGCATGAAGTTGCTGGTTATGTAACCCGGGGATTTCAGTGACATGATCAAGTGTTAGATCTAGCTCAAAATCCATTGGATAATCTTTAGAAAGGGACATTTCCCCTTCTAAATCGACTGTGCCATAAGAATGACTTGCCGAAAATGCTGATATATTAATCAGAAATGTTTGATAGCTGCCACTGAGGTAAACACGGTTGAAGTGATCTTTTCTTGGGCCTAGGATTAAGTCGCCATTATTGATTTCTAGCGCTTCAACATAAACGGGTATGGGCATAAAAACTTCGGGCAGATGTGCCATTGCCCACTCGGTGTCATCCTTTGCATCAATGCTCTTTTTTTCAGTCGCTGCCGCGGTGGTCTCAGCGGCAGACTGCGGCGCAATCTTGGTGGTGACTGCTTGATGGTCTTTTATTGTGTTATTAAATGGGATCGATACCAGTAACCCTTCAGCGTAAATAGTCCTTGCTCTAATTCCGGTGCTTTGCCATTCAGCACTGAGATCAAGTTGGGCGGCATTAAAGTCCATATCGTTGACACTAACGGTCACTTGGCTCAGTGAGCCAACATCTAATTTGATGCCGAAAGGCAGAATTATCTCTTGGTTTTTTGTAATCTCATTGAGTATATTTTCGACAGATTGACGAGCACCATCAGTAACTAATGCATCACGAGTGGCTAAATCAACCAGTGCGATATCAGTATTGGCAGTATCGTTGGTCATATCACTGGAAGGAGGTGCACCAATAAGAGCTGTATCAATCTCAACATTGACTTTGCTTGCGCTGAGTTCATTAACGCAAAGCTGCTTTTGGACTAAACACATTGGGTTCCAATCCAATATCAGATCGGTTGTTTCAACTTTTACGCCGGGCATTTTCCAATTGCCGATGTCCAGTATTAAGCGTCGGTTTATCTTTCCTGATTGATAAGAAACATTAAGATCGGGCACCAGCATATCAGCTACCTTTACAGCAATATGAGTCCCAAAATTGGTGCCTATAATGATGGCGAAAAAGATAAGCAGTGCTAATGGAAGGTAAACAATTACCCGGCTAATGCGTTTAAACCAACGCCATAACAGTGTTGATACCGTTTGAGGTGGCAGTGTCGGTGAGCTTGCAATTTTTGTATCACCTGAGCTTGAGATACTATTATTGAGTTCACTCATAGCTCTGCTCCCATGGTGATATGGATCCGCCAAGGCCTGCTAATCGTATCGGTTTCTTTTAAGCCAACGCCCACGTCAAATTTGACGGGACCAATAGGTGATATCCAATGCACGCCAGCACCAACCGACGTTATCGCTTCTATCTGGTTGATGTCAAACGCATTACCCGCATCAACAAAAGTGGCAACTCGCCAACTTGGGGTGACGTAATATTGGTATTCAATGCTGCCAACCATTAAGTAACGTCCACCAACGACTTCTCTAATTACTTCTCCTTTATCATTAACTGAGTCGATAGACGGGCCTAATTCGTTATAGCTGTAACCACGAATACTTTGGTCACCACCCGCAAAATAGCGTAAAGATGGCGGTATTTCAGCCAAGTTACCTTCGTTGGTTAGGTTCGCGGCAAGATCTAAACGAGAGACGATGCGATGTTTATCAAAGAATGTTTCGATCCATTTAAACTTTGCTTGTAGACGCGCAAGGCGTACTTCAGAACCTAAATTCGGATCTGCATACTCAAGGCTGTAATATTGCAAAAATCCAGATTTTGGATCGAGTGAATTGTCTCCACGAGAAGTTTTAGACACGTTAGCGCCCAAAAGGACAAAGCGGGGATCATAATCAACGCCAGACTGGGTATAACTCTCTTTCATCATTTCAGCAGAATAGTTTACAATCCACTGATATCCCAAACGTTGTTGACGGATCACCGCAAAAGTCATTTTAGATGACTCGAGCTGTCCAGTATTCTCAAATTTGCGGTCATCAGTGTTATAAACTTGAGTAACACCATATTTATCACGCAGCATACCAACACGTAATTTAAGTTGGTCATCGAGTGGGTGCGTTAGCGGGATAGTGTAAGTGGTTAAAAATTTGGGTCTGTCGGGGGCCCATTCCGCCGTTGTTTCTTGTGAGTGACCATAACTGTTTATCTGCGGCGTACGCCAAGTGACTCGGACTCTTGGCTCGATAGTGTTATCAATCGTATTACCAATATCGACACCTAAACCCAGCTCAATAGAGTGATCTGGTTTTGGACTTAAGTCGACTCTAATAGGCACCAATAATCCCTCTACCTGCTCAACTAACGGTAATACCTTAATGTTTGAAAAGTAGCCGGTATCGAGCAGTTGCCGATTAAGTTGTCCGAGGTTACCGGTACTGTAGGGAGCATCAACGTCAAAGGGGATAAGCTCTTGCAGTATTTGTGGCTGCAGTGTGTGCCCAGTAAAGGTTACCTGGCCTATATGATATCGTTTACCTGAGTCGTAATGCAGCGCGATTTTTGCACTGTTATAATCCCGATCAACTTCAATTTCTGCTTTTACGAATTTACCATCAAAGTAACCCCGCGCTAGAGATAAAGTCAGTAATTGACCTTTTAACTCTTCATATACGCCATGATTAAGCCTATCTCCTGGACGGATTGATAGTTGCGCTAGCCATTGTTCGAATAGAATGTCGTCGCGCAATTCTCCGTCAACTTGTATATCAACCCAACGCACCGTTGTTGGTGCGCCTGGTGTGATGACATAGTTGAGTACCCAAGGGCCGTTTTCGTGGGTTATAAACTCCTGTTTGACGCTACTGTTGTAATAACCCATCGAATGCATGGCTGCATTGATATTGTCTTCTGCGTTAAAAATAAAAGCGCGTCTTTTCACATTTGAATCTGGCAAGGCGCCAAGGTGAGCTTTTACGTTCCGCTCCAGACTGCCTTTTACGCCCTTGATATTGAGCGTTAACCAGTCGTTTGCGAAAGCGGCAAAAGATGTCAGTAGTACACTGATCAAAAATAACAATTTGGTCGTTGCTCGAATCAAACTTATCAAAAGATATCAGGCTCTTATTATTAGCTTTATTTTTATGTCCCTATTGTCACTAGAATAGTGAACTCAAGCAAGTTGCTGATTGTAATTATGGTCGAAAATGGTTACAAAGAGAGCAAATAAATATAATTGGATAGTGTTTATGAATTATTCCCCAATCTTAGCCGCCGGTTTACTGGTATTCGTCACTGTTAGCTCAACTTCATTTGCGGCTGAAAAGCCATTTTCTATTGCAATACATGGCGGCGCCGGCACAATTTCCAAAGCCAGTTTGACTGAATCACAACAAAAGGCTTATCGCGCTAAGTTACAAGAAGCTATCGATGCCGGGTATAAAGTATTGGCAAACGGCGGTGATAGTCTTGATGCAGTGCAAGTATCAATTAACGTACTCGAAAACAGCCCTCTATTCAATGCCGGTTTAGGAGCGGTTTATACTTATGATGGTGCCCATGAAATGGACTCGTCGATTATGGATGGGAAGACCATGAACGCAGGCGCCGTTGCGGGGGTTAGGCATATTAAAAATCCGATCGATTTAGCAAAAACAGTTATGGAAAAATCACCTCATGTGATGCTCTCGGGTCAAGGCGCTGAAGAGTTTGCACTTACGCAAGGTTACCAATTGGTGCCAGCTAATCACTTTGATACTGAAAGCCGCTATCAACAACTGCAAAATGCTAAAGAGAAAATCAACAAAGCTGAATCCAATCCAGAGTATCAAGCGAGCACGGGTCACAATTATAAACAAAGTGCACTCGACTATATGGAACTCGATTATAAGTTCGGTACCGTTGGTGCGGTCGCTTTAGATCAACATGGCAACCTTGCAGCGGGAACTTCAACTGGTGGAATGACGGCTAAACGTTTTGGTCGTATTGGTGACTCGCCAGTCATTGGTGCCGGCACTTACGCCGAAAATGGCGTGTGTGCAGTGTCTGCAACGGGTCATGGTGAGTTCTTTATTCGTTACCACGTGGCAGGCGATATATGCGCAAAAGTAAAATATCAAAAGAAATCCATAATACAAGCGGCAGATGAAGTGATTAATCAACGTCTCATTACCGCTGGTGGCAGTGGTGGTGTCATCGCAATCGACCAACGGGGTAATATTGCAACGCCGTTTAATACCGAGGGAATGTACCGCGCTACCCGCAAAGGTGGCGAACCCGCTCAAGTGATGATTTGGTCTGATATGTAGAGGCCCCAATGTGTACTAAAGCAAATTAATGGGCTTTAGTACACATATCGACCTACGTATATTGCGATATACTAATGAATAATTATTATTGTTAAATTCGATGTGTTCTATGTCGCCCAAACCCGATCGTATTACTGCAATGCAGAACATTATCGAGCAAGTCAAACTTGAGTTACCCTTAAAAGATCCTGCAACGTTTGTTTGTGGCCCTGAAGGTAGTTGTATTGGTTGTCCTAAAAAACTACTGGAGTTGGTTGATAGTGAGCTGTGCTACTGGGAAAGCGCCATGGCTAACGGTGACATTCCGCAATTGGGAGATATTAGTCGTTTTGCCAAACTGTGTAAGAATGTGAGAAGAGGGCTGGTACGTAACGATGCGCTATCAAGGTATCAGAATATAAAGCAATGACAATACTGATAAACTTATGCAATTGGTCAGTTGCTTGGCCCCGATGGATAAATGTAGAAAGAGATGCTATGAGTCATGCGGGATGTTATAAAGCCGGTATTTAACACTGCTATACTCCCTTTATCATTCCAATCTTAACACTGTCATTTTTCTAATATGCGCTTATTAATTGTCGTTTGCTGTCTGGCCATACTGTATAGCGCTTGCGTTAACAGTGCGGAGCCATCCATAGACTCTTTAGATGATATGGTCAGTCGAGTGACTCGAGAAAACATTGCGACTTCGATAGTGTTAACAGATGCAAGCTTGATTACGTTAGGCGTCGTTAATTTTGATCCTAGTTCGTTCGCTGATTTTGGTGACTTAGACACGGGTTCACAAAGTTCTCTTCAGCGACGGCGCGAGCTTAAAACATATTCTTTGCCGTGGAACGGTGATGTGACACAAGCTTCTCCTCATTGGCAAACATCGACTTACTTCAAGTTATCTTATATTGGTTCAAATCAGACGGTAGATTTTTCTCAGCCATTGAATGACATCGATCAGCTGTCGGAGAAAAGTTATCTATTTCAAGCTGAACAGCGTTGGCAATACGAGTTAACTGATCATTGGAAAACCCAAATAGGGATTGGAGCACAAGCGATTTGGTATGAGAATCAATTCCTGTACCGAAGCGTATTAGAACAATTTGAATCTTTACTTGATAACGGCTTACTGAATACTTCTTATGGCGCTTTGATGATTGATCCCTCAATTGAGTTTCGCTATGACAACTTTGTTTTTGGTCATCAATGGCAATTTACCAGCCGTTACCGTTTTGCTATTGGCCGTACTTTATTGACAGATACAGCATCACAAGAAGTGTCTTCAAAAGTGGGTCGCTTTAGCAATGCACTGATTTTTCATTATGATCTTCCGCAATTGTTTGATAACGGCAATGAACTGCGATTCATGTTCAAGCGTATCGATCTATCCGGTGATGCCGTTGACCCTTTAGGAACGGATCATTTTTATGAAGTGGGTGCCGGCTGGGTACTTGATACACCTTGGTTGTCATCATGGGTTGATAATGTGGGTTTAGGCGTTACGGTTAACATCGGCAGTGTGTTAAGTGGCGGCAGTATATTATTGTTATTTAACGAAGATATTTAGTCTAACCGATATAAACGCAGTGGCCATTTTTACAAGTCAAACGGGTATAAGTGACTCTCCCCATTGTTCAATTTTGTACAAGCCCCCTCTTTGATTGCTAGCGTTCTAATGCAAAACGGCAAATTTAACCATATCGACTTTTACGGTTACCGCTATCGGTTTAATCCACTCCCTAATTGCTAAATATTAGCTAAACTAAATTAGAAACAAATGAATAGGGGAATGCAATGGATTCAATCAATGTAAAAGAACATATGGATCGCCAACCGGTAATGCTGACACCATCGATGTCGATAGCAACCGCGGTAGAAAAATTACTAGCGAACAAAAAGTTAGGTGCGCCCGTTGTTGATGTTGACGGCAAACTGGTGGGTTTTTTATCTCAGCAAGACTGTTTATCGGTAATGCTTAAAAGTAGTTATCATTGTGATTTAACGGCCATCGTTAAGGATTGCATGCGGACTGAGGTGTTATCTGTAGGGCCTAATAGCAGCGTATTAGCTTTAGCAGAACAAATGTTAGGTCCCAAGCCTAAGGTTTATCCCGTGGTTGATAATGGAAAAGTGATAGGTACCATTAATCGCACTAATGTTTTAGCGGCGATAAATACCTATATGCAACAATGTTATTTAACTCCGGCTTAGCACAAAGTATTTTTATGTCAGCTATACCACTGAAGTGCGTTCCTTGTTAGGATCAACCTCTTTGATTTTGGCTATGGAATTTGCACTTGAGTTCGCAACAGTATCACCTATCTAACGCATTTTTAAAAAACTGTTATGAAGCCGACGCCGCCCAAATTAGGCGTCGCTTGTTTAGGCTTCGTAAAGAGCCGGATTCTGAAAAGAAGAGTGCAACGTTAGATTCTCTTGAGCAGCTCGCGTTAGCCTCTCGCAAAAAAGTAGAGCTTCGTCTTGCTAATCGGCCACAAATTACCTTTCCAGAAAATTTACCAATATCGCAAAAACGCGATGAAATCGCTACAGCGATTGCCAGTAATCAAGTGGTCATTATTGCGGGTGAAACCGGTTCTGGTAAAACCACTCAGTTGCCAAAAATTTGCTTAGAGCTGGGGTTGGGCACACGTGGTTTAATAGGCCATACGCAGCCACGTCGACTTGCCGCGCGCAGCGTTGCCACACGTATCGCGGAAGAGATGAATTCACCACTAGGTGAGGCAGTAGGCTTTAAAGTCCGCTTTGCCGATGCGATAAAGCCTGAATCCTACATCAAGTTAATGACGGACGGTATTTTACTGGCTGAACTCACGTCAGATAAATTACTTAACCAATATGACACTATTATTATCGATGAAGCGCATGAGCGTAGCCTTAATATCGATTTCATTTTGGGTTACCTTAAAAATGTTCTAAAGAAACGTCCTGATCTAAAAGTGATTATTACTTCAGCGACCATTGACGTTGAGCGTTTTTCGCAACACTTTAATGGTGCGCCCGTGATAGAGGTATCGGGTCGAACGTATCCGGTTGAAACGCGCTATTGCTCTCTGGTTAAAGACAATGCGGAAGATTTTGACCTCATGGAAGGTATTTTTGCCGCGACCGATGAGCTGATCAATGAAGGTCTTGGTGACATTCTTATTTTTATGAATGGCGAGCGCGAAATTCGTGATGTTGCAGACCAGCTTAACCGCCGCCAATACCGCGATACAGAAATTCTGCCTTTGTATGCTAGGCTGTCATATGGTGAACAAACCAAAGTATTTAAGAGCCATGTTGGCCGACGGATAGTATTGGCGACTAACGTGGCTGAGACTTCGCTGACCGTGCCCGGTATACGGTATGTGATTGATCCCGGTACAGCGCGAATGAGTCGTTATAGCTACCGCACTAAAGTGCAGCGGTTACCGATTGAGCCTATTTCTCAGGCAAGTGCCAACCAACGTCAAGGGCGTTGTGGCCGCGTCGCACCAGGGATCTGTATTCGGCTTTATAGTGAGGAAGACTTTACCTCTCGCCCCGAGTTTACCGACCCAGAGATTTTACGCACCAATCTGGCCTCAGTGATCTTAAAAATGTTGGCGATTGGACTGGGAGATATCGAAGGCTTTCCCTTTATTCAGCCACCTGATGAACGCTATATTCGTGACGGCTTTATGCTGCTCGAAGAACTACAAGCCGTGAGTCTGAAGAAAGGTCTGTTAACCCTAACATCATTGGGTAGACAGCTGGCCCATATTCCGGTTGACCCACGTCTTGCGCGGATGGTGATCCAGGCACAGAAAAATGGTTGTTTACATGAATCGCTAGTGATTGCTTCGGCCTTGTCTATTCAAGATCCACGCGAACGTCCTATGGATAAAAAACAAGCTGCAGATCAAGCGCATAATCGCTTCAGCGACCCCGATTCTGACTTTGTTTCTTTTTTAAACTTATGGGATTTCTTAAAGCAAAGCCAAAGAGAACTCTCGAGTAGCCAATTTAGAAAGCAGTGTAAGGGGGAGTTTTTAGCCTACTTGCGTGTGCGGGAGTGGCAAGACCTCTATGCACAGTTGAGGCAAGCGACCCATGAGCTTAAGTGGAAGCTCAATGACACCAGCGCTGAAATCAATTATGAACTGCTACACAAGTCTTTGTTAACCGGTTTATTAAGCCACATTGGTTTTAAAGATAAAGATAGAGAATACCTGGGTGCTCGAAACAGTAAGTTCTTTGTGTTTCCTGGCTCTCCTCTGGCCAAAAAAGGCCCTAAATGGCTGATGGCAGCAGAGCTAACTGAAACATCACGCTTATTCGCTCGTTGCTGCGCTAAGATCCAGCCTGAATGGATAGAACCGCTTGCAGAACATTTAGTGAAAAAAAGCTACATCGAGCCCCACTTTGAAGCTAAACAGGGCTCTGTTGTTGCACTAGAAAACCAAGTACTTTATGGCTTACAAATTGTGAATCGCCGTAAAGTTCAATATGGACCCATTGAGCCGGTCGAAGCCCGTGATATCTTTATTCGTTCAGCACTTGCTGAAGGTGAGCTAAGAACCAACGAAGCCTTTTTTGTCAGTAACCAAAAGTTATTACTAGACATTGAATCGCTTGAACACAAATCACGTCGTCGCGATATTTTAGTCGATGAGCAAGCGTTATTTCATTTCTACGAGCCTAAAATTCCGGCTGATATTTATAACGAGCCGACATTTATAAAGTGGTGGAAAAAAGCCAAGCAACAAAATCCCGATCTACTTGATTTTGAACGCGAAGCGTTAATGCAGCGCAGTAGCGATCACGTATCAATGCTGGACTTCCCAGATAAATGGCATAAAGGGAATTTAACCCTTAATGTCAGTTACCATTTTGAGCCATCGGCGGCTGATGATGGCGTCTCTGTGCATATTCCTGTGGCATTGATTAATCAGGTCGATGACATCGATTTTGATTGGATAGTACCAGGACTTCGCGAAGAGAAATGCATCGCGCTGATTAAGTCTTTGCCTAAAACACTGCGTAGAAACTTTGTTCCAGCACCTGATTACGCAAAAGCGTGCATACAAGCTATTACGCCATTTGAATTACCTCTTATTGATGCCATGTGTAAACAGTTGCTAAGAATGAGCGGCGTGCGGGTTTCTCCAGAGGATTTTGATGATACTCAGTTAGCACAGCATTTATTGGTCAACTTTCAAGTTGAAGGTGATAAAGGAAAGCTATTAACCCAAGGGCGTATTTTGGAGCCCTTGAAAGCGAGTATGCAAGGACAAGTCGTTCAAGCTATTCGTGAAGTCGCTGACTCGGGGATTGAGCAAAAGGGGCTAGAGAGCTGGACGTTTGGTGATTTGCCTAAACTGTTTGAACAGAAAAAAGGCAACTTTGAAGTTAAAGCGTTTCCTGCGCTGGTGGACGATAAAACTAGCGTTTCGATCAAACTATTTGATGATGAATTTGAAGCACAGAAACAGCATCGAATAGGCTTGCAACGCTTGCTGCTGATCAATATTCCATCACCGGTAAAGCACTTACAAAAATCCTTGCCCAATAAAGCTAAATTGGCGATGTACTTCAACCCATTTGGTCAGGTGCAGATCCTTATTGATGATATTTTATCCGCGGCAGTACAACAGCTTATCGATGAAGAAGGATTCGACATTCGTTCTGAATCCCAATTTGAAAAAGCTAGGGACTTAGTCAGGCAAGAATTGAATCCAACGGCTGAAAAGTTAGCGCTTAAAGTTGAAGAAGTATTGACCATTTATAATCGTATCAAGAAACGCCTGAAAGGCAAAATCAGCTTGGATATGGCATTTGCGATGAGTGATATTCAAAGCCAACTTGAGCAATTAGTTTTTAAAGGTTTTGTGCAACAGTGTGGATGGAATCGACTGAGTGATATCATTCGATATTTGAAAGGCATTGAAAATCGACTAGAGAAACTACCGGTTGACCCGAACCGCGACCGTTTACACATGCACAGCATCAATAAAGTGCAGGAACTGCTAAAAGGACAGCTGGTCAAATTGCCTAAGTCGATGCCAGTTCCTGATGTGCTGGTAGAAGCTCGTTGGATGATAGAAGAGTATCGAGTGTCTTGTTTTGCGCAGACATTGGGCACCGCATATCCAATATCTGAAAAACGTATTTTGAACCAAATCTCACAAGTTTAATCCTAGTCATTATCAGCGTAATGATAAAAACGCACGGCTTATGCCGTGCGTTTTTGTGTCTATCAGTTAGAAAGTAATTTAACGTACAGCCTCTCTTTTTCTCACTACTCATTACTAGTTTGATCCATTTTTTGTTATGTACTGTATTGACTAGCGATAACCTAACCAATTAATGATGCTAATTTACGATGAGGTTATATACTTTGTGTAAAATAAATACAGTGTATACCTCATCATCTAGCAGATAATAATGCGATTAAAATTGGTTGGGCAGGGAAGAGTTATGTATTGTTTTTTACAAACTCGAGACATAAGCGATACTTTTTAAATTTTAAATGCTACCCCGTCGAAAATATGTAGTACCTCTTTGTGTATATTTTGTTTAAAAAATAGCATTTACTGATTGATATTTATCCACCCATAACCCATTGTTTAGAGTGTCCTTAATAGCTTAAGGGCTATTTTACTTAAATCTTAATCTACCCAGTTGATTAGGAAGGGTGATCTAGTAGTTTTTCATGAAAAAAGGATGATCTAGATCAACCTGCGGTTGGCTTTACCAATAGTAGGTATGTAACAACTATATGGAGAGCTGTTATTATCTGCACTAAGTTAAATGCGTGTTAATTCACGCTCAAATAAGACTGTCATTCTGTTTTTGATTATCGTTGTTTAAGTCGTTCGTTATTGGTATTTAACCGCACAAAATTTTATTGCAGCAACCTACCAACCATTGCTAATGATCGCTGGGAAAGCATAAATACAAAATAACATTCAGTGCATAGTTAGCGAGTAGTGTCCAATACCGATGTATTTTTTAAATAGACAACATGACGAAGAAACAATAGCAAGACACGACTGTAATGGATGAGGGTTAGCTTAATGAAGTTAACCAGATAATATCATTTCAGCTTTATTACTCAGATAGATAAGGAACGCACCCATGTCGTTACCTGAGGTACATATCTCAAGCTTACTTGTACAAGTTAGCCCTGAGCACTTAAATACAACGAAAAAGCTGATAGAAGATTTTGAAGAAGCCGAAATTTATGGTGTTAATGACGTTGGTAAAATCGTCGTAGTGTTAGAAACACAAAAAGAAGGTTTTATTAGCGACATCATTGAAAAAATTAATAATATGCCCGGTGTGCTTGGCGCAACCATGGTCTATCACCAAATAGATAGTGATCCCGACTCCACCAATTTACCCCCTTATAATAAAGAGTGTGTTAGCGAGGAACAAGTATGAAAATGACTAGACGTGAGTTTATCAAAGCCAATGCAGCAGCGTCAGCTGCTGCGCTTGCAGGTATTACTCTTCCAGCCACAGCAACAAATTTAATCGCAACAAGTGACGAGTCAAAGATCCATTGGGACAAAGCCCCATGTCGCTTCTGTGGCACTGGTTGTTCAGTGCTTGTTGGTACTCAGGAAGGTAAAGTCGTCGCGACTCAGGGCGATCCAGAATCACCAGTCAATAAAGGCCTTAACTGTATTAAAGGCTACTTCTTATCAAAAATCATGTACGGTTCAGATCGTTTAACTCAGCCATTACTGCGCCAAACCGATGGTAAATTTGATAAAGACGGCGACTTCGCACCTGTTAGCTGGGATCAAGCCTTTGATATCATGGCTGAGAAATGGAAGTCTGCGTTAAAAGCAAAGGGCCCAACCAGTGTGGGTATGTTCGGTTCTGGTCAGTGGACCGTTATGGAAGGATATGCTGCTTCAAAAATGATGAAAGCAGGTTTCCGTTCTAATAATATCGACCCTAATGCACGTCACTGTATGGCCTCTGCTGTTGGTGGCTTTATGCGAAGCTTTGGTATTGATGAGCCAATGGGTTGTTATGATGACTTCGAAGAAGCAGATGCGTTTGTGCTTTGGGGTTCTAATATGGCAGAGATGCACCCCATTTTATGGAGCCGCATCACTGACCGTCGCTTGAGCTTTCCACATGTTAAAGTGAATGTATTATCTACCTATTATCACCGTTCGTTCGAACTCGCTGATAAAGGTTACATTTTTAAGCCACAAACCGACCTTGTTATTGCAAACTTTATTGCTAATTACATCATTGAAAATGATGCTGTAAATTGGGATTTTGTAAGTAAGCATACCCATTTCAAGCAAGCAACCACAGATATTGGTTATGGTTTAAGGGATGAGCATCCTCTACAGCAAGCAGCTGCTAACCCGAATGTCGGTAAGATGTACTCAATTGATTTTGAAGAGTACAAAAAGTCGGTAGCACCATATACGCTTGAAAAAGCGGTTGAGATGACGGGCCTAAATGAAGAACAACTGGTTACGCTTGCTAAGCAGTTTGCCGACCCTAAGATTAAGGTGATGTCTCTTTGGACTATGGGTATGAACCAACATACTCGTGGTGTTTGGATGAACTCGCTGGTCTATAACATCCATCTATTAGTGGGTAAAATATCCACTCCAGGTAATGGGCCATTCTCACTAACGGGTCAACCGTCAGCGTGTGGTACAGCGCGTGAAGTCGGTACTTTCTCCCATCGTTTACCTGCAGACATGGTCGTAGCGAACCCTGAGCACCGTAAACGTGCTGAGCATTTATGGAAAATTCCTCAAGGCACTATTCCACCGAAGCCGGGTTTCCATGCAGTACAGCAAGATCGTAAATTGAATGACGGTGTGCTTAATGCGTATTGGACCATGTGTAACAACAACATGCAGGCTGGTCCAAACATCAATCAAGAGCGCTTACCAGGCTACCGTAATCCAGAAAACTTTATTGTTTGTTCAGACCCATACCCAACGGCGACAGCGCAAGCTGCTGACCTTATTTTACCGACGTCTATGTGGGTAGAAAAAGAGGGTGCTTATGGTAATGCTGAGCGTCGTACTCAGGTTTGGTATCAACAAGTGAAAGCGCCGGGTGACTCTAAGTCTGACCTATGGCAGCTACTGGAGTTTTCAAAACGCTTCAAAATTGAAGAAGTGTGGAGCGAAGAGCTAATCGCCCAGATGCCAGAAGTACGTGGTAAAAACATGTATGAAGTGCTATTTGAAAATGGCCAAGTGAATAAATATCCATTATCAGAAGCGCAGGAGCTTAATGATGATGCACAAGACCAAGGTTACTACATCCAGAAAGGCCTATTTGAAGAGTATGCAAGCTTCGGACGTGGCCATGGTCACGATTTAGCACCGTACGATCGCTACCATCAAGAGCGCGGTCTGCGTTGGCCTGTTGTGGACGGTAAAGAGACCAAGTGGCGCTTTAGAGAGGGGTCAGACCCTTATGTAGGCAAGGGTAAAGGTTTTGAGTTCTATGGTAAGCCAGACGGTAAAGCATGGATCATATCGGCACCTTACGAGGCACCACCAGAGTCTCCAGATGAGGAGTATAACCTGTGGCTGTGTACTGGTCGTGTACTAGAGCATTGGCATACAGGAACTATGACACGTCGTGTACCTGAACTTTATAAGGCCGTCCCAGATGGGCTTTGTTACATGCATCCAGATGATGCAAAGTCTCATGGTGTACGTCGTGGTGATGAAGTGCTAATGAGTAACAAACGTGGTGATATTCGCGTACGTGTCGAGACTCGCGGACGTAACCGTCCACCAAAAGGCTTGGTATTTGTCCCATTCTTCGATGCTCGTATCTTAATTAATAAACTGATTTTAGATGCAACCGATCCACTATCAAAACAGACAGACTATAAAAAGTGTCCTGTTAAAATCACGAAAATAGTATAAGGCAGGGTTATGATGAAAAAATCAATTTTATTAACATTGAGTATTACCTTAACTCTGATCAGTGGTTTTGCTTTTAGTGAGGAACAGGGTGTCGGTCTGGACAGAGGGATCGGTGGCGTTGAATCGCTACGCGGCGATACTGAGTTAGAAACCACAAGACCCGCTGATCCTATGAAGAAAGTGCCGCGAGATCAGGTGGATATTGAAAGCAGTTATGTGTTTCAGCCTCCATTGATCCCACATCACATTCGACACTATGAAATCTCATTGAATGCTAACAAGTGTTTGTCATGCCATAGCTGGACAAAAGCCAAGCAGATGGGAGCCACTAAAATCAGTGTGACTCATTTTGTCAATCGAAACGATGAAGTATTAGCTGATGTTTCTCCTAGACGATATTTTTGCTTGCAGTGCCACGTGACACAAGCAGATGCGAAACCGTTAGTGGGTAACTCCTTCGAACGTGTTAAATCACTGCAATAACAAAATAGGCAGGTAATAATATGAAATGGATTATTAACGCCTTAAAAGGCTTCTGGGGCATATTGAGGCGGCCTAGTAAAGCTGCTGTAGGTATCGTTCTATTTATGGGCTTTGCTGGTGGACTCATGTTCTGGGGTGCATTTAACACGGGTATGGAAGCGACAAACACTGAAGAGTTTTGTTCTGGATGTCATGCGCCAATTGTGGCAGAAATTAAAGAAACTATTCACTACGCTAACCGCTCTGGTGTGCGTGCTATCTGTTCAGATTGTCACGTACCCCATGCGTGGACGGATAAAATAGTACGTAAGGTTCAGGCTTCTAAAGAGCTGTTTGCTTATTTTGTCACTGAAACCATTAACACACCTGAGAAGTTCAAAGAGCGTCGAGCTCATTTAGCCGAAAGAGAGTGGGCAAGAATGAAGAAGAACGACTCTTTAGAGTGTCGTAACTGTCATAACTTTGAATTTATGGATTTCTCTGAGCAAAGTCCTCGCAGTGCAAGGCAGCACTCTACTGCACTTGCCAGTGGCGAGAACACCTGTGTGGATTGTCATAAAGGTATCGCCCATAATCTACCAGATATGCACAAAGTTGAAGGTTGGCAATAAGGAGCCATTATGAGTACATTAGAGAATGTTATATGGCATGTCCTCGGCTACAGCGCCATGCCGGTCATTATAATAGGTGGTTTTTCTGTCGTTGCTGTTGCTTCTATTTGGATTTTGTCCAAAACTGCTGACAAGTAAACCATAATAATAGGATGCGAAGGTCAGATATTTCTGTGCTGACCTAAGCAAAAATTAAAAAAGCCTGACTAGATTAAGTCAGGCTTTTTTATAGCAGAAATTGTATAGCAAAGAATGTGTTATAGCTGTTGCATTAAAAGTTTGACCATTCAACGGGAATTCAAAGCCCTGTAGGCAAGATGGGGGATTGAAGCTAATCGTTGTTCTCGGCTCTGGCATCCTCGGCAATTGCTCCATGCATGACTCTCGATAATTGCCCCTGCATTATTCTACCTTCGTCCATCTGTGGACTCGTACCTCCTGCACTTGACCTCCATGAAGGAAGGCAATGGCCTATTTTGTATGGAACAAAATAGACCATTTAGTCGTATATCCAAAGCTCACAACCAAGCTTAAAGGGCTTTGCCATTTGCTTTAAACGTCTGAGACGCTCTGTATGGTTCAAATACTTAATGCAATTGTTCTGCTCAAGTACAACAGCCCCTAGAATCTATGAGTTAATGACCCCAATGTTGCTCGACAGAAAAGCAGGGAAGCTATGTCCGTGATTTTGCAGCATCTTGGGAAACATAGAAATGGGCGTTAGGCCTGGGAAGGTGTTGATCTCATTTAATAGTATTTCACCCTCATCAGTTAAGAAAAAATCTATTCGAGATAAATGTCTAAGCTTCATGCCCTTGAAGGCACTGATGGCATATTTACGGATCAAATCGCTAATGTCGCTTGGAATATCTGCGACGATGTGAGTTTGAGCTTGGCTGTTAGCTGCATATTTTTCATCGAAGGTATAGAAACTATTATTCGAACAGATCACTTCACCCGGCACGGTTGCAACGACGTTCCCGTCAATTTCATATACTGCGACTTCTAGCTCTCTAGCGTTAATGGTTTTTTCTACAACCACATAGTCTGAGAAGTGAAAGGCTTGCGCTAATGTCGATTCTACATCGTCGATATCATCAACACGGTAACAACCTACAGATGATCCCTGTGATGCAGCTTTAACAAATATACTGCCCCATTGTTTTAGTGCTTCTGTGGCTTGAGCTACTGTTAATTCCGATAGCTCGCTTAAAAACAAGTAAGGTGTATTGGGGATATTTAACGCACTAAACCACATCTTAGCAGTGATCTTATTAAAACAGTTGCGGCTCGCTTCAGCTTTACAGCCAAAGTAGGGAAGGTTGATTAATTCAAAGTATGATTGAATGTCACCGGTTTCTCCTGGAAAGCCATGAATACAAGGAATAGCATAATCGACATGCCAAGGGGCTTTTTGCTCATTTTCAAAACGGATCTGTCGACGGTTATTGAGCTCACAGTTTTCGCCTGCTGAAGTACGATAATGACCGTTTGCATCTAGCTCAACACGAAGCACATTAAAATGAGGCAATGTTGCTAACGAAGATTCAAAATAGTTGGCAGATAATAGTGAAATAGCATGTTCATCACCACCGCCACCACATAGCAGTAAAACATTCGTTGTAAGCATTTAATCCCCACTTGTTACTCGATAAAATTTGCAGACTTACTATGGCGGAATCATTCGCTAATGCAACTGTTAGCGGTGATTTTGTTGCCATTTGCTGCTTTTGTATTCAAGGTTACTTAGGGGCTCAGTATTATATCCAAGCCACTTCAAAATTCCTCGGCTAAAAGCGCCCTGTAAGATGGCTAAACAAGATCGTAATTATCCTCTCTATAATAAATTAGCCGTATCACGGTTATCCACAGGGCGCCAAAGCCGCTGTGCTAACCCTGATGCTCGCTGGGTTAAGCGCGAACTGGCCTGCTCAAATACACGTTGGCTGCCAAGGCAGGTAAAGTGATGCTTTGCACGAGTAATCGCCGTATAGACAAGCTCTTTAGACAGCAGTTGCTGTTGCGCCAGACTGGGCTTTATTGGCAAGACTAAAGATACATGGCTAAATTCACTGCCTTGACTCTTATGCACCGTCATTGCAAAGCAGGTTTCATGGCTCGGTAAGCGAGCAGGAAGCACCTTTAATAACCCACCATCAGCTTGAATAAAGTGCGCCATCAATCGTTTGGCATCACTGTCTTCATCGGGCAAGATAAGTCCTATATCGCCGTTAAACAGTCCAAGATTATAATCATTGCTTTGAATAATCACCGGCCTGCCAGCGTAAAACTCTTGTTCTGGGTTGATGAGATCTTTGTCAGCAAGACTGCGAGTGACACTTTGATTAATACCATCAACGCCGTATTCTCCTGCGCGCATGGCACACAATATTCGGTATTGATTAAAGTTTTCGATAATATGTGCCGCTGTCACACCCGGTGTGCCAATTGCATTAAGGTAAGGAGCATATTGAGTAACAGATTGATCGAGTAGCGTCTCTAAACCCTGATTGGTCATCTTGTTCGCACTATTGAGATGACTATGATCAATCCATAATAACTCTTGATAACCGGTCTGCCATACCTTGGCAATGCACGGCAGGTCCGCTTGATTGACCGCATTCGCCAGTTGTCCAATGCCAGCATCACCTTGAAAGCGATGGCTGTGCATGAGCATACAGAGGCTGTCACCAATTTGTGGGTCAGCGCTGATAAAGTCATTCAACGGGTAACCGGTTAAATGACTTAATCGCTCTGCTTGAGGCGGTGAATAGCGCATCTGCCAGCCAGTATTACCCTCTGCTGACTTCATTTTTAGTCCACTACAGATATCAGCCAGCACGGCGCCAGCCTCGACGGAGGCTAATTGGTCTTGATCGCCCAAGAGGATGAGGCTTGCGTTTGCTGGTAAGGCGGTGAGCAACTTATGCATCATCGGAAGATCAACCATTGAAGCTTCATCGATAATCAGTAGATCGAGCCTTAAAGGATTATCTTTATGGTGTCTAAATTGATGCGAGTTTGGGATAACACCGAGTAATCGATGCAGGGTGGCAGCTCCCTCAGGAATACGCCCCATGTTTAACTTCAATTCATCGGCAGGTAAATGTTTTAATTCATTCGCAAGTCGCTGTTTCGAGGCTTTAATCGATTCACTTAAACGCGCAGCGGCCTTACCCGTTGGGGCCACAAGGCGGATGGTAAGCTCTTGTTGTGAGGTTAACAAATACAATAACTTAGTCACTGTGGTTGTTTTACCTGTACCCGGGCCACCAGTGATAACCGCGAGTTTTTTGGTTAATGCGGTTGCAGTCGATATTTTCTGCCAATCGTAGCTTTGCCCATTTTGTGGAAAGAGATCATCGAGTAATGCCTTGGCCTGGGTTAACTGCGCTTTATCCGATGAGTCATCGAAAGCGGGAGTATGGGACAGCCGAGTTAAGTGCTCGGCAACTTCACACTCAAAGTGGTAATAACGCTGCAAGTAAAGATTACCACTGTCTAAAATGAGTGGTTTTAAGTCACTGTCTCCTGGTGTGCCGACGGCAGCACAGCGAAGTAGCTCTTCCGTTAACTCTGCAACACTTATGTTAATCTGACATTGACTGCTTTTCTCTTTTACAGGGTTAGCTAAGTCAATCTGGCTCAGTGGTAAGCAGGTATGTTGACTCGATAAGTTCTGACTCAGCAGGGCGTAAATGAGTACAATAAGTGGCGATGGATCTGGATGTAGCTGCGCCATTTGTAGCGCAAAATGTCGATCAAGAGAGGTTAACAATCGCTCGCTTTGCCACTCTTTTAATAAGGTTTCTATTGGACGTGAAGTGGTCAACATTAGTTATCCTCCACAGGTATTGATTGCCGTTGAGTCTTGCCAAATAACACATCAAGCTTTTCAATCAGCTCTTTGGGTGGTTTGTCATAAAATACACCGGATTGAGGCTCACTCACTGACATCCCTCTTAAGAACAGATAAAAACAACCGCCAATATGTTGGTCGTAATCATAGTGGGTCATTCTGAGTCCTAAATATCGGTGTAAGGCTAAGGTATAGATGATGTACTGCAGATCGTATCGATGGCTACGAATAGCTTGTTTCATATTGTTGTAGTGGTAAACATTGAGGCTATCACCCAAATGATTAGATTTATAATCTGCAATAAAATACTGCTGATTATGCTCAAAGGTTAAATCAATAAAGCCCTTGAGCATGCCTTGTAAATCATCGAATACTAGGCCACCGCTATAACCAAAGTCGATAAGTAACTGGTTCAGTTTATTGGCATTGAGCTGGGTTATAGGCAGGTAAAACTCCATCTCAACTAATTTTTGCTGGTTTGTTAGCTGCGCAAGAGATAATGAATCATCGGTTGCAAGAGGCGCATGGAGGAGATCCATATACCAGTCTTTTAACACCTCAGTCCATTGCTCATCAATACCATACTTACTCATGGCATTGGGTAACTGTTCATCCAAACCTGAACTTGCCTCTGTGAAATCAATCAGCTCCAGTACTAAATGCATAAAGCTACCTGCATTAGCGCCGCGCTCAAAACTGAAACGAGAGGCTTCAGTATCAACCTCATCAATGATGAGGTCGACCTCGGGAAACTGTTCATCATCGGCGCCAGGGAGCACTTTCTCATGGGCAAGGTGTTTAACCAGTCCTGAGTAACTTCCAACGCGCCAAGGTGTTTGCAGTGGACGTTTAAGCACCTTTGGCGCAAGTTCTACTTGCACGTCAGTGTTGCTTGGAAGCTGTAAATACGCCTCTTCAAAAGGAGTCGAACCTGCCGCGGTCATTTCAGTCAAACTAATGGCTAGCGGGTCTTTTTGAGCAAATAACTGAGCTTTGCTTTGCAACTCACTGTACTCGCATATTTTATCCTCAATACCAAGAAGATAACCGATGGCAGTTTCGTTGAGTTGGCTGGTCATTCCTTTGCTTTTTGTTAAGCGACTATGGTTGGCGATGTACAAATAACATTTGAGTACTGGTCTTGTTAGCGCAACATACAGTAAGCGTAGATCTTCGGCTAAGGTTTCCCGTTTTTGTCTGTCCCAACCCTCATCCGATTGTTCGATATCCCATACCAGTTTATTGTGCTCGTGATAGAGCATAGGCGCAGGCCTCTTACTACTACCTCGACTTAAGCTCACAAACGGAATAAAGCAGATCGGGTACTCAAGTCCCTTACTTTTATGGATGGTGACAATTTGCACTAGGTTTTGCTCACTCGCGAGCTTTAGCTGTGACTCTTCATTGGGTTGATTACCGATTAACGCCTGTTCAAACCAGTTGATTAACGCGCTCATGCCATCAAGCTCGGTCGCTTTTTGCTGCAGCAGTTCACCAAGATGCCTAAAGTCGGTTAGGCGACGTTCACCTTCACTGTTGTAGAGTAGTCGTTCGATAAGCTTTGCTTGGCCAGCAAGGTTAAGCAGTGCTGGCATGATGCCGCGTTTAAGCCATTGTTGCTGCAGCGTTGCGAATTGCTCCAGTAGCACTTGGCGCTTATCTTCATCTTGGTTAAAGCCATGGATCTCTTCCGCGCTATAGCCCAATAAAGAGGTCGCAAGGGCGCTTCGTAGCGCTCGCTCATCTTTAGGATCGGCCATGGCGTATAATATAAGCAACATTTCTCGGGCTTCAATAGTGTCAAACACGCTGTCACGGCTTAAGAATACCGAGCCCACTTGTCGCTGTTCGAGCGCTTTTTTTATCACATTGGCTTCATGTCGGTCTCGCACTAATACGGCGATGTCTTTCGCTTTTAAGGCGGCCTTACCAATGGCACATAAGCCTTGCTGGGCTTCAATCAGCAGGCGGGTGATCTCATCGGCAACGTCGCTAGCAAGCAGTTGTCTTGCCGTGGTTTTATTTAATCCCTTTTCAGGATCTTCACTTAAAATTCTGAGCCTTAATGCGCTCTTGTCCGTCTTAGACTCTTGCAGCACTTTAGTGTCTGCAAAGCTTGCGGCTTTTACGGGCTCAAAGGGGATTGATGCGCTAATAAAAGGATCGTCTCTATGCTCAAAAATACAATTGACGGCGTCGACCATCTGTCTATTTGAGCGGTAGTTAGTATCAAGGTTATAGTGCTTTTCAGTTTGTTCTCTGGCATGAATATAAGTGTGAATATCGGCGCCGCGAAAAGCATAGATTGCTTGTTTGGGATCGCCAATCATCAGCAAACTTAGGCTATCTTGTGGCTCTGCTAACTGAAGACCATTCGCTGTTGTTACCGTTTCAGCTGCAAGGGCGCTAGGGGTAACAGGATGAGCGCTAACCGCTGCCGACGGTTGATAGATTTGACTGAATATATCAAACTGCAATGGATCGGTATCTTGAAATTCATCAATCAGCGCCACGGGAAAACGTTTTGCAATTGACGTTGCAAGAAACTGGTCTTGCGAGGCGGTTAATGCACGCGCCAATGTTAACAATAGGTCGTCTGGGGTCAGTAGGTTACGCTCTGATTTTTGTTGTGCAAAACGTTTCGCGATCCCCTCTCTGGCGCTAAAGAGAAAACTGGGTATAAGGTCGGTAATAAGGCCTGCGAGCCTTTCAATATGGGCTAGCACGGGGGCTTGCTGCGCACTTGGGATCTCGCCGCCTTTATTTAATTTAAGTCCATTAAGGGAAAGGGCTTCGAGCACCTTTTGTGGTGGTAAGCCTGTACCGAAGGCGACCCAGTTATCAAGGGCATCAAGCATCACGGCGAGTTTTGGATAAGCATCGGCCTTTTTACCGAATCGAACACCGCTGAGTGGCAGAGCATGAAGCAGCGCTTCTGTTTGTGCTCGCTCCGTTGGCCAAATGAGTTTTAAGCGACTTAAACTTTGTAATAAGTTGGCTTCTACCTTCTCAAAAGCCACAGGCAAGGGGTGGGCTATCGCACTACTTGCCCCGAGAAGTGGCCTCAGTTGGCGCGATAATTCATCTGGGCTGGCAAACTTCTTTTGGATCACGGCAGCGAGGCTTTCGTCGAGTGGATAGCATTTCTCTCGCCAAAAATCGCGTACGGCATGGTGTAAATATTCACTATCATCTAAGGTGAATTCGGACTCAAACAATAATGAAGATTCAAACGCCATATCAGCCAAAATACGTTGGCAAAATCCATGAATAGTATAGATCGCGGCTTCATCAAGTGATTTGAGCGCCAAATCTAACCGTTTTCGAGCTATCGCTTTATCGCAATCAGGCGTCGCAACATATAGCTGAGTGATAAGCACATCATCAACGCTTAAGCCAATAAAGCATCGATAAGCCAATTGGATCTTTTTACGTATACGATCTCTTAGCTCACCTGTCGCGGCATTGGTAAAGGTGACCACCAGAATTTGCTCGCAAGTGAGCGCATGCGTAATACCATGACCAAGCAATAACCGCACATATAGGCCGGCAATCGTGTAGGTCTTACCCGTACCTGCGCTGGCTTCAATCAGTCTGCTGCCACCAAAGGGGAGCGTGAGAGTATCGAGTGGCTCAGTGATATTTGTCTTATTTTCAAGCGGGTTCATATTATCCTTCTTCGCTAGCAGTGGTAGGCGAGGTAGCGACTTGGGCCCCAGCTTCTACATAGGTGGTTAGCTCACTTAACCTACCCTTGTGATATAAGCTCAGCAGTGGCGACAATAAGGTGTGTGCAGTGTTGCCAAAACACTGTTCGGTAAAATCATCCGGGAATTGATACAAACGCTGAAAATGCGGTTCCATACCTTCACCAAGCTGACTCTGCTCATCAAGCCATTGCGATTGTGCTTCACGTAATTTTTGAAAGTGATCGCCCTCAGCTTCAACATAAGCCAATGCGGTGCGTGGCATAAACATTAACGGTTGTAGTTGACCTTGCTTAAAGTAGCCGAGCCATAGCCCTAACTGGCTCGTTGCTTGCTCGGCGGTGATTGGCGCAAATACATGAAAATGGCCAATATCAAGTAAGTAGCTATTAATGGGCAGGTTTAAGCGTGACACATCGGTTTTACCTTGCATCGCGCACAGGCAAAGGTGGCGTAAATACACCCGCACTAGATCTCTGCCATTGGCCGTGCCGGGTCGATAGTTGACCAGACCTTTGGCACATAAATCATCGATTCGACCCACCAGATTAATGGTTCTGCTTGCCAATTCATTGGCGATAGCCCCATCGTCTAAATTCGTTTTAGGGCTCAATGCAATGGCAATATCAACAGACTGACTAGACTCACCTTTTAGATATAAGCTTCGGCCTATGAGCGGAGTTATATCGTGCAGGTACTGTCCCAATAGTAAATCATCAAACGGTTTCAGCGGGATATTGCCTTGTGCTTTTAAGCGTTCAAGTAACACGTCATCGGGTGTTTCAGTTTGATTGTCTATGGCATGATTGATTAACGTCGCCTGCAGCTTATAGCGCTCTAATGCGTTTAAACTAAAGGGCTCATCGTTATCATCGGCACGGATATTAATGGCTAAATCTACTTTTAAGGTGCGATTGAAGAAATACTGTGCAGGATTTCGGAAAAATCGAATTAACGCAGAAAGCTCAATCTCTTCAATCTCATCACTGACTGGCTCCGTAATACCTAATAGCGGGCTGCTTAAGTTAATAAAGCCGTTAGCGCTGGTTGCTATATCGACAGCGTTATCTTGGGCCATTGGGACGGGGCACCACTGAGCGCTATAACTTTGTTGCACGGGAAGCAAACCAGCGTCTTGGTTGGCGCGGTAGAGGCGTTCATCAAAAGGTTGTAGCGGCTGTTTACAGATCAGCTGTTGCTCAATGGCCTGTTCTATCTGTTCAACCCGTTTGGCCGCTGCTTGATTGTCACCATTGTTATCTGTGTGCAACTCAATCGATGATAACGCTTGGGGTAGATAGACTAATTGACAATATTCGACCAGTTCTGAGACTAACATTGAGGGGATCCGCACGGAATCATCTCGCTCACTATTACCAATGTAACTGATGTAAAGCTGCTCTCTTGCAGACAGTATGGCTTCTAAGAAAAGGTATCTATCGTCCAAGCGACGGGAACGGTCACCTTTACGGGGTCCCATTTGCGCTACCAAATCAAACCCGACAGGATGCTGAACTCGTGGATAGATCCCGTCGTTCATACCGAGTAAACAAACCACTTTAAAAGGGATCGAGCGCATTGGCATCAAGGTACAAAAATTGACACTGCCGGCAAGGTAGCGCTGACCGACACGTGACTCTGATAATCGGCAGTTAAACCAATTTTGCAGTACCTCTATGGGCAGCGGCGTACTGTGTCCTGATTCGGTTAACTCCTCATCAAGTTTAACGATGGCATCGCGAATTTCTTGCAACTGTACCTGTTCATCATCGTCAACGAGGTAGAATGCAGTTAATAATTGCTCTAGTTGGCTGATACGTTCAGTTAAACTACAGCTTTTGGCCATTGCGCTATGCACATCATCAAGCGCTTCAATAAAATCGAGTAACTTGCCTAACGCTTGCGCTGTTTGTCCTTCAATGCCATTCACCGCGAGTGTTTGCTGATAAAGAGGCGCGTCATCGGCAAAGCTATAACCCAAAATAAGGCGTTTTATTCCCAGCGACCATGCATTTTGTTCAAAAGCGGGTAGCTGATGTTCCACACGGCTGGTTTCGTCACGGCCCCAGCGTACGCCAGCTTGTTCTAACCACCGCTTGATAATGGTTAAAGCATCATCATCTAGTTCAAAACGCCTCAACACGCTCGGAACCTCTAAAATGCCGAGAATATCGGTCAGTCCGAAACGACTTTGATTGATATTGAGCAGGTGTAAAAAGCTCGCAATGAGCGGTGATTCTTGCACTGCACCGCGATCCGCAATGGCGTAAGGAATGTAGTGACCGCCTTTTTTCGCGCTGAACACCGCGTCGATATAAGGCGCGTATGCGGCGACATCTGGCATCATAATCACGATATCTTTGGGTGCCAGTGGTTTACCGTTGGCGTCTTTTGAGTTGGATAACATTTCCAGCAGATGATCATGTAAGGTTTCAACTTCGCGCAGCGGGCTGTGGCAGCTGCGGATGGTAATGGAATGATCGTCTTGCTGTAACAGTCTTCTACCTTCTAAATTCAAATATAGCGAGGCATCAGGACCTAAGATCTGCCCTCGGGTGCTGAGCTCTAAAATATCGTGCTGTACGCCATGTAGCATGCAGTCTACGCCAGGATCTTGATAACAGTCTAAGTTAAATGCAGTATGCTCTTCAGGCAATTCCAGCATAAGGTCTAACAGTTCTCGGCCCATCTTGCCGTTATTGGCAAGTAGGGGGTTGCCAACTTCCAGTTTATCTTCCCATTCAATATCGAGTTTATTTTTGTTAGCATATTGCAGCGCCATGCGTGCTCTGAGTCTTGGGTCAACAATATCGCCCCAATAGTGCTGGCAAGGACTAAGGCTAAGCATGATAACGTCGATACGCTTGGCGAGATAATGCAGTACATCCAATGTTTGTGGCGCCATTGAAGAGATCCCAAAGACAAATAAGCGCCTAGGCAACGTCTCCATTGAGGTCTCTGGATCATCTAATGCGTCAAATAGTGCCTGATGTAAATTGGCGCGATGATATTGGCTTTTTTGCAATGTATTGGCATTAAATTCAATGAGCGCCCGCCATAATATCGGTTGCCATGCTTGAGCTTCACCGAGCTTGTCACCTTTAGGGGGGAGGGTGGGCTCATTGGCTTCCCACGCCGCTATCCAATCGGGACGGTAAACAAGATATTGGTCGAAAATATCCGCGATTTGCCCACAAAGCTGGTAAAGCTTGAGTGGACTGGGCTCTGCATTACTTTGGACGCTACTATCAGCACTATTATCTATAGCGCTATCTTGATTGTTACCATTATTTAAATAGTTAGCTAATGGCGTAAAGTCATCTTGGTCGATAAGTGACGGTAGTAGCTCCATCAACTTCCACGTCATAGCCGCCTTGGTAAAGGCATTTTCCTTAGGTACATCGTCAAGCAAGGTGTGGCAAAGTTGCCAAATGAAACTCGATGGCAGTGGAAATTCAAGTGCGGCAGCAATGTTATTTTGCCGCGCTATCTCTAGTCGTAACCACGTCGACATACCTGGACTTTGCACCAATATGTGTTCTGGCATCAGTAAAGGCGTGTCTGGCAGTGGCTGAGTTAGCTCTGCTGCCAGTAATTGCGACAAGGCTTCCATTTGATTGGATTGGACTAGGTATAGCATGACGTTCCTTTGACAAAAATGCGCTAGGTTAAGCGGATCATTTCTCGAATTTATCCATTCTATGTGTTTGTTTTATTAAGTGCCAATCTCTGTTTGATGATTATGATTTTTAGCCACCTCGATTGTTTGATAAGTAATCGAGAAAGCTTCTTTTGTGGCTTTTTTCCAACATTCTGGTATTTAATGGCAATGTAGTAGCGAGTCAGCTTGTCAAAATCCTTGGCGATACTGGGGAAGGCTGCTGCAACTCGTTGATTATAATCCAGCGGCCCTTCGTTGTAGTCTCTGGGTAAGTTTCGCTTTCTAAGTAGCTTACACACCGCATAATAGGCATTAAGATGTCGG
Source organism: Shewanella sp. Choline-02u-19 (assembly GCF_002836205.1). NCBI lineage: Bacteria > Pseudomonadati > Pseudomonadota > Gammaproteobacteria > Alteromonadales > Shewanellaceae > Shewanella > Shewanella sp. Choline-02u-19. The sequence goes on along the minus strand of NZ_PJBE01000013.1, from coordinate 1,595,314 downwards.
TCTTTTGAACGATGAAATTGTATCAACCCTGCGCTATAGGCGATAGACAGCCCTATCACACCTAAGCTGGCGATGATAAACATCGCCAGCTTGATGCGAGTGACTTCACCTAATACCTCCTCTAAAACACGTTGCTGTTTGTCAGTGTTAAATCCCAGCACCCATACGCTCCAAAAGTAATCAACACTGGCAAATTGCATTCGCAGCTGGTTAAACATTTCGCTGGTGCGGTAGCTCATGTAACCGAAAGGACTGTCGGCTAAATAGCTCTCCTGTGGATCGAAAAACGCGTCAAAGCCAGCTTCAATTCTTTCGGGAGCGATCATGGCGGTGGGATCAAAGCGAACCCAGCCGCGAGCGGGTAGCCATACCTCAACCCATGCATGGGCCATATATTGATAAACACTGTAATAACCTGCAGCCGAGTTATATTCGCCGCCTTGATAGCCGCTGACCAATCTGGCAGGGATACCGGATGCTCTAGCCATAAAGGCAAAAGCACTGGCGTAATGCACACAAAAACCGGCTTTGTTATCCAGTAAAAAGTTATCGATTTGCTGTTTGCCTACCGCAGGAGGCCGCAGGGTGTAGTAATAAGGCTGCTGGGTAAAGTAAAGCATCATGGCATCAAGCCGATCGGTTTCTTTGGGATATTGAGCTGCAAACTGCATGGCTAAACGTGTGGTGCGCGGATTACTGTTGTTAGGCAAGCTTAAATTGACGGCTCTCAAAGCTGGAGAAAGGCTCGGCTCTAACGGTTGGTTTGGGTAAGAGGTGACATTATAGAGCCTTTGTTGATCAATCGGCTTGGAGGCGTACAAACGAAAATCAGCCAACATATTGATGCCGTGATCTTGGCTGGTGGCCCGATCTAAACCAAACAGCCAATGTTGTGAGCTTGGTTGAGCTATGACTGAATAGGAGAGTGCTTTGGCGGAGTTAAATACATTATTGCTAACGGGTGCGAAACGCTGGATCACTGCAGTATCAAGGCCTTTAGGGCTTGTGAGTCCTCGTTCGACAGCGATAATACTTGGATTTTGTAACCACTGGGTGCCATCGTAATCCTCCATCACGATAGCTCGCCAGTAAAGCGCTGAATTTTGGAGCAAAACATTGTCACTAAAGGTGGCTCTAAAAGCCAATTCTGCAGAGCGAGTGAGCTCAGTGATATTGGCGAAACTCACGGTATTAGACAGGCCTGTTTTGGCGCCGCCCTGAGGCGGAACCATCCACAGCGGAGGAATGCGTGGCAGAATAACAAACAGAATGACCGCTAGCGGAACACTTTGTAATAGGATTTTGGCGCCGAGTTTAGCGGCGTGTTTAAAATTATTTTCGTCGTGATAAAGACTAATTAACACGCAGGTATTAATGAAGGTGACCACAAGTAAGTGCAATGTTGACCACAGACTTTGTTGCTGAATAAAGGTTAAGGCAATTAAAAAATACCCAGCAAGCACCACAACCTGTACATCTCTTCGATTGCGCATCTCAATGTACTTAAGAGCGTAACCTAAGATTAATAAATTGATAAGGGCAGTGAGCACACCAATCTTATTGGCCACCATTGCCAGTGTCATCGCTGAGGCAAAAGCTAAGGTAGTCACCAACCACTGTGGAGGCTTGGCTACTTTGCCGAGATAAATACCGACTCGCCAAATAATACAGATAGTGCAAATGGCTAATGACCATACTGTTACTTGCTGGTACAGAGGCGATAATATGGCGATATTAGTGATCAGCAGCCACATCAGTGTGTGCCTCGAGATACTCCTCTGTGCAGTTAATTTTACTTTTTTATTACGGCTTAATTTAATCATCGCTATGCACTGGGTATTTTTTAGGAAATAGCGCCAGTTGGGTTTGCACTTTTATTCTGTGCTGTTCACCTTTCGCAGGGGCTATGGTATTGGAACCAATTTTGAGGCCGAATATTTGTTGTTTATTCGTCAATTGTTCGGTTTGCCACGCAAGCTTACTTAAGCTCAGTTCTGGGTTGCTGGCGGTTAAGTCTAAGGTTAGCCACATTGGGGCCCCTTGTGGTTGCTGAAACTCTTTAGTTAACATGCCTCGGCCTTGAGCCCATTGTTTCCAAGCCACTTGCTTAAGTGACTCGCCTTTTACGTATTGTTTCAGCCCTTTAAATTCATCGATTCCAGCAATGAATTTACCACTCTGTAATTGATCATCGTGTGCACCGAGATTGTAGGCAAGTGTGTCTTGCCCGCTTATGGGTTTAGCAAAGATAACCTGTTTTATGTCTAAATCAACATGAGACCAAGCTCGGCAAAGTCCTAGAGGGTAGCGTGATTCGACTTTTAGTCGGCCAGGCCTTAATAAGCCGCGAAAAGGGTGCTGCACGGTGAGTCGGCTAGGGAGCGATTGAGCAACCACTTTGTTAGCAATTTCCAACGGTTGACCATTAAAATTGAGTTGGATCTCAAATGCACTGCTTTTCGATGACAACAATATAGGGATGTAACTAGGTTGACCTGCAAAAGAATGAGTTGATGACTGAGTACTGGAAAGGGTGAGCCCAGCAAGATTCTGGTAACTGTAGATGATACAAGTATTAAACATGCTTAATAGCAAAAAGCTTAACCCCATTACCAGGTTGTTTTGATAATTGGTGCCGAAGAGAAACAGAATAATAAACAAAAAAATCCAAGCAAAACCGAAACCCGTGGGCAGTATGAAAATACTTTTGTGGCTTAAGGTGACTGATTTAGCCGCAGGTATACGCCGAGATAACCAGCTATCTAATCGAAACTTTATCTGACGTTTAATGGCGGTAAAAGTTAATATCATAGATCCCTTTAACAGCGTGATTAAAGAATGGGGTTTACTTGGCTCAATATCGCTGCTGACATCACCTGGCCTTGTTGTTGGGCATTTTGTCTAATTCTATGCTCGGCAACATAAGGGAATATAGCTTGTACATCTTCGGGAACAACATATTGGCGGCCATTGATTAAGGCCCAGGCTTTAGCGGCTTGTAAAATTGCTTTACTTGCTCTTGGTGATAAACCTATGCCTTCAGTTTGGTTTCGTGAAGTATTCACTAAAGCCAAAATATACTTTAGCAGTGAATCAGAGGCGCTGACGTCACTGACGTTTTCTTGTAATGCTTGCAGAGTCATCGCATTTAAGCATTGTGGTAACGCTATTGCGTTGTCATCTTGTTGGTTCTTTAACATCGCGAATTCAGAGCTGGGATCGGGATAGCCAATAGATAAGCGCATCATAAAGCGGTCAAGCTGAGATTCTGGCAGCGGGAAGGTGCCTGATTGATCGCTGGGGTTTTGCGTTGCAATAACAAAAAACGGTGCGGGTAAAGGGTATGTTTCACCATCGACGGTGATCTGTTTCTCCGCCATAGCCTCAAGCAAAGAACTTTGGGTTTTAGGACTGGCACGGTTGATTTCATCGGCAAGGATCATCTGTTTAAAAATGGGACCCGGGTGAAAGATGAATTTTGTTTGTTGTTTGTCGAAAATGGTCACGCCGAGGATATCGGCTGGCAACATGTCACTGGTAAACTGGATCCTTTGATAACTGAGGCTAAGACTTTGCGCTAGTGCGTGAGATAGGCTGGTTTTACCCATACCAGGTAGATCTTCGATCAATAGGTGCCCCCTCGCTAAGATGCAGCACAACGCGAGTTTTATCTGGTGATTTTTACCGAGTAATACCTGATCTAATTGGGCTAATAGAATAGCGATATTTTCATTAGTCATGAGCGTCCTTTACTCAGTTAGATGCCAATAATAAACTGCTGAAGCTATTGTTCGCTGGCGAATTAAGCTTCACCATGACTATGGTGGAAAATCCTCTTGCTTTCCACTCTATTATTTGGACTAGGCTAATTAAAATCTTGTTAGCCATAGAATGCCGGTTCGGGGTTAACTAATGATTGGCTGTTGCTGAGATGACTCTATCAAGGGTGCCAGTAACACTTTTTTATCCGCTGAAATAAACAGGGGTTTAAACAGGAATCCTTGTACTAAATCGACGCCAATCTGCTGGGCAAATAACAGTTGTTCCTCAGTTTCGATACCTTCTAGAACGGTGAGTTTATTAGTTTTTTTTGCAAAACTTAATAGGGCGGTAATGAGATGGTGATATTGAGGATCTTTAGCGGTTTCTAGCCAGTATTTATCAAATTTCAGGCAGCTAACTTGGCTTACTAAATCGATTGAAAGCATGGAGTGGGGGGCACCAACGTCATCTAAACCGACGGGAATATCATATTTCAGCAATTGTTTGATAAAGCTTGTGGCTAGGTGTGCATCATTTATACAGGTATTCTCAATTATCTCAACGCAGATATTGTGTTTCTGCCTAAGTAAAGACAGCATGTCAGGAGTATTAAATTCAACCGCATGAGGGTCAATATTAACGAAGAGCACACCCTCTTTAGGTGCATGCTTAAACTGGAAAGATTTCGCCGCCATTTCAACATTGCTGAGTAACTCATGATGAGCATGTAATTCTTCAAACACAATATTGGGCGCTATTGGTATGCCGTCTTGGTTATAAAAACGTGAAAGCGCTTCATAACCGTAGATTTCATTGTTGTGAGGATTTAACAGAGGTTGAAACTCTGCACTTAAATGTAGGCCCGTTAGCTCAAAAATAGTACTTTCCAATCGTAGCGCTTCCATGTGAAATGATAATTGTTAACACTATCATGTATTGAGGTAAACAGAATGGAAATAATATTTAAGTGGCTTATTTATAGACACTTATAAGTGGTTAGACTAGAAACTATAGGCTTGTTCAAGGATTGATTTACAACACTTGGATGGATGAGAACGCTATGTAAGGGCCCTCATGAGTACGGTAATACGCTTAGGTTGATGCGCATGCAAAAGTGTCAGTGCTTAAATTACAGTCGTTAAATGCCGGTCCCTAAATGGAAGCCGCTTAGCTGCGATTCATTCTAAGTATTTATGATTTAGTACTCAAAATCGAGTTCATCTTTAGAAAGTAATTCGGGTATTTTACCTTGCTTTACTTGATAGATAATTCGATAACTTAGCACGGCTTGTACATATTCTCTTGTTTCAGTGAACGGGATAGACTCAATAAAACTCACAGCATCGAGCTGCGCGTCGCTCTTTTTAAGCCACCCCTTAATCCGGTGTGGCCCTGCATTATAGGATGCAGTGGCTAGAACTCTATTATTATCGAACTGTTTAAGTAAACCTGAATAGTAGGCACTGCCCAAGGCAATATTAAGTTTCTCATCGTAAAGGCTACGGGTACCGCGGTAGTTCAGCTTGGCTTTTTTTGCGGTCTGTTTGGCTGTAGTTGGCATGAGCTGCATGTAACCTCTTGCGCCGACACCTGAGGTGGCATTGGGGTAATAAGCACTTTCACGCCTTGCTATGGCGCGTATTTCATCAATATCGACGTGATACTTTTTACTGGCATTGGTAAATGAAGATTGAGCCGCATAAGGGAAGCGCATATCCATATCGTTCCATAATTTAGCTTGGATACTCGCTTGCACACCTAGGCTGTGCCATTGTTGTGAAATAGCATAGACAGCGTACTCTTTTTGCATGGCTTTATCGTATCGATTTAATAACATAACCCATTCAGCACGGGCATCTGACTGTTTGTCTAGCGCTAATAGTTCCGTGACACGCGCTAGCCCTTTATCAGTACCAATCTTGCTTTGACGAGCTAAAACACTAAGAGTCGGTTGATGTTGTACCTGAACGGGGACCTTAATAGCATTTGCCGCTAAAAAGCCATAAAAATTACGTTGTTGGCTTAGTGATAATAATAGTTTTTGAGCCTTTTGTTGGTTTTGCTTATTGTCACTATTGAGCAAAATATTTGCGCGCCAATATGTCCAGCGAGCGGTATTTTGTTTTTCTTTACTGAGCAAAGGGACAAATTGTTCAAATTGAGTGCGTTCATTTGTTCTTAGTGCCCAACGCAATCGCATCTCAACTAAATCGTCACTATCAAGCAGCGGTAACATAGTATCGACAAAACTCTTTAGCTCTTCAGTCTGGTAAATTAAGGCTCTACGGACGAGGTAACGGCTAAGTTGGCGTCCTTTATAATCGCTAAAACGATCCGCTTTTTGATATTTAGCATATAGCTTAACCGCTTGCTTTAAATCTTTTTTTGCTAAACGTCGCAGACCAAAATCTACAATTGTCGCGTTTATCTTGGCTTTCCCACTAAATCTTGAGGTGTGACGAAGGCTACGAGGATCTTTATAGACATTCACTAGACGCTCAGCGGCTTGCTTATTACTGGTGACTTTTCTAGATAGGTAGCTTAATAGGCCGTATTGACCTTGCTTAAAACTGAGCAGCATTCTTGACCAAATCATCTCTTGAGTCTGAAAACCTGCTTTTTTCCACTCCATAAACAGTGGATCACACTCTTTTGGACGTGAACGGCCATAAAGCCAAAGCTCGCCTGCACCTTTGTAGGCTTGCTGCTTGTCGCCTTTTTGTAATTGGGCACGATAAAAATAGCATTGCAATGAGATGTTATTGGGTCTTTCGGGGCTAACAGCCAGAAAGTCATTCCAGCGTTTTTGTTTGCCACTGCGGGTTAAATATCGAGAACGAGCAGTGTTATATAAAGGACTACCGTCAAATTGGAGGAAAGATTCTGCTGCTTTACTACCGGGTTGTTTTAATATCGATTCGATATTTTTGTTAAAATCCAGATAGATAGCTAAAGGGTAATCTGCTAATTTATCGCGTAATTGTTGATAAGTATTTAGCTTTTTTTTATCGAGTGCTTGTTTGGCATCGAGGTAAAGTTGCTGCTCAGGCGTTAACGCCTGAGCAGCAGTAATAGGGTAGGAAATGAACGTTATAACCGCGAATAAAATGCCTCGTAATTGCTTGTGCATCTGCTTAAATCCTCTTTCAATGTCCCTATTGCAAGATATGTTTCTCTATTTATTGCGAGATGATTTCATCTTGAGATAAGCTTAGCGCTTTATCCAGCAACTGGGTATCGACTTTTTTACTGGTTTCGACTCCGAGTAGCTGCATTTGGTGAGCTTGACGTATAACGTTACCTTTACCGGATGCGAGTTTGTTCATGGCATTGTTATAATTTTTATCAGCAGACTCCAGAGAGCGACCGATTTTTTCCATGTCTTCTAGGAACCCACATAACTTGTCGTAAATTTTCCCTGCTTGCTTTGCTATCAACTGCGCATTTTGATTCTGATACTCGTAACGCCAAATATTATGGATGGTTCTAAGTGCCACTAATAAATTGGTAGGACTCACCAGCATGATATTACTATCAAGCGCATAATTAACTAAACTTGGATCATGCTCTAACGCGAGTAAAAATGCCGGTTCCAGCGGAATAAACATCAATACATAATCTAAGCTAGTTAAACCGTGTAGCTTTTGATAATCCTTGTGGCTTAATCCTTTAATATGAGCTCTAACCGATACAATGTGTTCTTTAATAGCTTGAGCGCGCACTACATCATCGTCACTGTTAAAATAGCGCTCATAAGCAACCAATGACATTTTTGCGTCGATAACAACGTCTTTATTCTCAGGCAGGTGCACAATGACATCGGGCTTAAAGCGTTTGCCATCATCGTTTTTTAGTTCGGCTTGAGTGTCATACTCATGTCCTTCGCGTAGCCCGCTTTCTTGTAATACTCGCTCTAAAATAACCTCACCCCAGTTACCCTGTTGCTTGTTATCGCCCTTTAACGCTTTGGTAAGGTTAATAGCGTCTTGGCTCATTTTGAGATTGAGTTCAGTTAAAGAGTCTAATTGGTGTTTTAAAGCGCTGCGCTGGTTTTGTTCATGGGCATAAGAGGTTTGAACTTGGACTCTGAACCCTTCTAGCTGTTGTTTGAAGGGCGCTAGCACGCTGTCAAGCTGCTGATTGTTCTGGGTTTGCAGTTTCTCGCTTCTTGCTTCAAATATTTTAGTGGCTAGATTTTCAAACTGAGCATTAAGCCTAATCTCTGTATCTTCTAGTAATTGAATTTTATCGTTAAGCGCTTGCTGCTCCGCATCATAGCGTGCCGTGATGGTTTGTTGCATAGCATTGGATTTAGACAGGGCTAATTGGGTTTCCATTTGCTTGCGCTGATTATCGCTTAACGCTTGTTCAAGCTCGGGAGCTCTTTCTGCTTGTGCTTGTGCCTTACCCAGTTGCTCTATGCGATATTCTAATTTTTCTTGCAAATGACTTAATTGATCATCTTTTTGATGTAGCGACTGTTTTAGTTCTAAAATCTCTGAATTGAGTTCAACTTTCGTCAGTTCAATGTCATCTGTTAGCTGTTTACGAACGTATTCCCATTTAATGCGCGTTTTACGTTGGTTAAAAAGAGCACCGATTAAAATAGAAAGAAACGCGATTGCGATTATGATGATAATCTCAGGAGTAGAAAAAGCGATATTTAAAGGCATGTGAGAAGGCTCTTAACATGGTTGATGAAAACCGTAGAGTGGCATGCTGCTTTAAACACTGCAAGCTTAAGTACATCAAGTATAAGATGAGTGCTGCAGACGTAATCAGCTGTTAATGAAATGTAATGTTTTAACGGTTACGAAATCTTTTACACAATAGCGCGGTCTGATTATTTAAGTGTTTTAATTTGACGGATCTAGAGGATAGCGGCCAATGAATATAATTAAGAAAGCTGCATGGGACAAATTTAAAGATTGTGATGTGACACCTGAAGAGGTTTACCACGACAGAAGACGTATTTTGAAGCAGATGGGGTTTGTGGGCGCGGGAGCCTTGCTTTCTTCCCATGCTAACGCGGGGGTGTTTGATCTTTTCTCTAGCGAAGAGGAAAAAGCGGCCTTTGCACGCGTAGCCTTGCCACATGCGAAACAGACTGAATACGATCATCTGCTTTATGGTGAGCTGACACCTGAAAATAAGGTGATATCACATAACAATTTCTATGAGTTTGGTACCAGTAAGACGGATCCTGTCGAAAATGCGCAGGGCTTAAGGGTTAATCCTTGGCAGTTAGTGATTGATGGTGAAGTTGATACCCCTTTGACATTGGATTATGACGACATTTTAAAGATGTTTCCGTTAGAGGAGCGGATCTACAACTTTAGATGTGTTGAGGCATGGTCAATGGTGATCCCGTGGGTAGGTTTTTCATTGGCCAATCTATTAAAAAAGGCGGGTGTCAAAAGCAATGCAACTCACGTCGCGTTTGAAACACTGTATGACCCTGAACAAATGCCAGGACAAAAGAATCGTTATAGCGGTGGTGGAATAAACTATCCCTATGTTGAAGGCCTCACATTAGCGGAAGCGATGACCGACCTTACGTTTATGTCTGTGGGTTTGTATGGTAAAACGTTGCCGCCACAAAACGGAGCGCCAATCAGATTAGTTGTGCCTTGGAAATATGGTTTTAAAAGCATTAAATCTATTGTTCGAATTCGTGTTACCGATAGTAGACCCAAATCTTCTTGGAACCTCTTGGCTGCGAGTGAATATGGTTTTTATGCGAATGTGAATCCAGAAGTGGATCATCCTCGATGGTCACAAGCGTCAGAACGACGCATTGCAGAAGGAGGACTGTTTTCAGCGAAAAGGATCCCCACACTTCCTTTTAACGGTTATGGTGATTTAGTATCTGGTTTATATGAAGGGCTAGACCTAAAAAGAAACTTTTAGTGAGAGGGTTTGATGAAGAATAAACAATTTAGATTAACCGCTCGCTCGCTGTTTTGGCTTAAAGGCTTGATGCATTGTATCGGATTGTTACCTATTATCTATTTGGTGTTATTGGTATTAAATGATAAGGCTGGCGGCGACCCAGTGCAATACATCATCCACTACACGGGCGTTGGCGCCCTCAACGCATTGATTGCTACGTTGTTGATATCGCCTATTGCCAAAAAGTTTAAGCAAGGCATGTTATTGCAAACAAGGCGGCTTGTGGGCCTTTATGTATTTGCGTACGCAAGCCTGCATATACTGGCTTTTTTTAGCCTAGACTTATTGTTTGCGTGGGGACTATTTTTTGAAGAAGTGCTAAAGCGACCTTACATTCTAGTGGGAGCAGCAGCTTATTTACTCCTAACTGCACTGGCGTTTACTTCGTTTAAAACCGTTATGCGAAAAATGGGGAGACGCTGGCAAAAGCTGCATAATGCTATTTACCTAATAGCCTTACTTATTCCAATACATTTTTATTGGTCGGTAAAATCTGAGATTATAGAACCGATACTATATTTTATAATAATGGGTTTACTGTTAGGAATAAGATTGAAAAAGTCACGTTGGTGGAAACAGTTATCTGTTAAAAGTAAGTTTAAAGGCAGAGTAATAAATCCTGAATCTTAACATCTCTAGTTCAAAGAGGCTGGGTATTGATAAATGCCTGGCCTTTTTTATAGGCATGAATAAGACGTAACGCTATTAATGTCTTGAAGCAGTATCAATTATGCTGTTGATCATCACCGAAAATGGCTATTGCAGTAGCTTAGTACTGGTTCTATTGAATATTGATCTCATATAAGAACGATATTTGTAGCCGATGTGTCGCTGGCGCCCATCCGTAGGCGTTTTGCGAATGTTTAATGGCGCAATTTATTCAACGAATAACTGAGGATTGAGATACATATCGCAGTGCTTCTATAACATCACAATCATTAATGAGTGGAAAATCACACGGATTATTTTTATGCGCTTTCTTGTTGTCTCATGATTTGGATGACGTCATCGTAAGAGATATTGAATTGACGAGAAAGATTAATTATTTTTGTTTTATATGTTTGAATGCTTTCTTGCTGAGCAAGTAATCTTTTTTCATTATCAACAAGTTCACTCACAGCCTCTTGTAAAATAAGTAAACGTCGTAAGTTAAAATCAAGCGAATCAATATATTTTAGCATTTGTGGCTTATTACGAGCTTGCTCAAGGTCGCTGCTGGTTTTTTTATCATAACCGTATTGGTCTAAAGCTGCGATGGCATTTTCTAAATCAAGATTTTCTTTCATAGGAGTCCGAGGTTAACAAGATTCGCGTCTAAAAGTAGACATTGATATAGATTATAGTTTGTAATCTATATCTGTAAAAGGAAAAACGTCATTTTTAGTATAAAAGGACAACTATTTACTTGGGTTTAGCTTAATGACCTGTCAGTCTAGTTAATATGAGTTAACGCTTTTAAAGCAAGGAACCGCTGATGCAAGATCTATTACCTGATTTATTTGATTCATATGCTGAACGTTTGTCACTGCTTCCCCCCATGTTTAAGTCTTTTGGTAAACAAGATTGTTTCTGGGGTGAAGTTGTAACCGTTAAATGCTTTAAAGATAACTCATTAGTAAAAGAAGTGTTATCGAAAAATGGTAAAGGTAAGGTGCTTGTTGTCGATGGGCAAGGAATAACCGACAGTGCATTGCTAGGCGATATGATCGCAAAAAGTGCCGAAGATAATGGTTGGCAAGGTATTGTTATTTTTGGCTGCGTTCGAGATGTGGCTGCGCTTAAGACTATGGATATTGGCATACAAGCAATTGGGGCTAACCCAATTAAAACAGTTAAGAAAGGGCTTGGGGAGATTAATATCGCGGTAGAAATATACGGTGTCATTATTTCTCCACACTCATTTGTATATGCTGATCTGAACGGGATCGCAATATCTCATCATGCTTTAGATTTATCCGTGCTAAATTTATAGTAATCGCTTTTTATTATTCAGATGGAATCTGTCATGAAATTTTTAAAATGGTTTTTTGTAGCAATCTTAGGTTTAGTTGCAGCGTTGGTGTTATATATCACCTTAATTTTTGACCCAAATGATTTTAAACCTCAAATTGTCGATGTGGTTAAAGATAAAACAGGTCGTAATTTGGCAATAAGCAGTGATCTATCGTGGACCTTCTTTCCTAGTTTAGGGATCAAGCTCGGGGGGATCACACTTTCAAATCCAGCAGGGTTTGAAAATGCAGCCATGGTTTCAATCAATGAAGTCGTCGCTGAAGTGGCGTTAATGCCTTTGCTAAAGAAAGAGGTAGAGATCTCCCAGCTAAACTTAGATGGATTGACATTGGCGTTAGAAACTCAAAAAGACGGTCGAACCAGTTTTGACGGGCTTACTGGGCAGGCTAGCGATAGCGCTCAACCACAATCCAGTGACGGTGCGACATCAAGTGCAACCTTATCAACATTAGATATTGGTGGCATTTCAATCACCAATACCAAAATCAGTAATTTTGACCATCAAACAAACGCGACACAAGTGTTGTCACTCAAGTCATTAACGCTAGGGCGCTTTCAGCTAGATCAGTTTGCGACATTACAATATGAGTTATCCGCGTCATTACCCGATCTTAATCTAGACAGCAGTGGTGAAGGCCAAATTAGAGTTTCCCAAGATCTACAACATGTGACGATTAACGATTTTGTGGTGACAAACCTCATTACCGGTAACAGTATTCCAAATGGCTCCTTAAAAGCTGACATCAATACGTCGCTTGAAATGGCGTTAGATAAGCAAACAATGAGCTTAGTGTTAGCCAGTTTCAGTGCCGCTGATATTAATGCATCAGGTAAAGTCGATATTGCGTATGGGGCGAAAGTCCCCTCTGTCGTTGCCAAGCTTGATATTGGAGATATTGATATAGATCGTTTATTGCCAAAACAAGAGGAGGGTGCTGCAACTCAAAAACAGACCAGTCCATCTAATGCGGCTGCCGTTGAACCAGATTTAACGGCAATGAAAACAGTTAACTTAGATATCAACGTTAATGTTAAATCAGTAAAAGTAGCCAATTTAAAAACTCAAAACTGGGTATTTAAAATGGTCATGAAGCAAGGTGTTGCCAATATCAGCCAGTTATCTGCCGATTTATATGGAGGAACGATAAAGGCGTCGGCAAAACTCGATGGCCGAAATAAAGTGGCACAGTATCAATTTGACAAACGCTTGAGCGGTGTCGATATTCGTGCATTATTAGTGGATGCTGCTGAAATTGATATGCTCGATGGTACGGCTAACTTTAATGTTGCAGGTAAGGGCAAGAGTTTGCTCCCTGATAATTTGAAAAAGAACTTGCTTGCAAATGGAAAATTTGAAATTGCCGATGGTGCTATTCATGGCGTAAATATTCCACAAATGATCCGCGATGCAAAAGCCAAACTTGGCGGTGATATGTCACCAAGTGACTCAACAGAACAAAAGACTGACTTCACCAGTATGACGGGGTCCTTTAAGGTCGCCAAAGGGCTTGTCTCAAATCCAGACCTTCATATGGCGTCCCCTCTCATACGACTTACGGGAGCGGGGACCGCTAATGTCATCAACGAAGCGTTAGATTACAGGTTGACCACGTCGGTCGTTGGCTCGCTGGAAGGGCAAGGAGGCAATGAACGCGATGCGCTATACGGTGTTGAGATCCCATTTGCAATAAGCGGGACAATGTCAGAGCCTAAATTTTCGTTAGATACTAAAGCCTTGTTTGATTCAAAGCTAAAAGATGAAACCAATAAGCTGAAAGACAGCTTATTTAAAAAATTCGGAGGATTTTGATGTTACATAAAGCAGGATTAGGTTTAGTGGTATTAAGTGCTTTGGGGTGCTCACAGGGCGCGACGAGTCACAGTTCGGTAGAGGTCGCAGAGATGACAAAAGCATCGAGTAATGCAAAGGTGTCGCCAGCGATTATTACTCCAATCGATAAGAGTGATGATATGAAGGCTAAGCTTATCGCCAAAAGCTTGTTTGATGGCAAGCTGATTGTAGATCGTGTTGCAGGTAGTGCAATGAAAGTAACCTTGCAATATACCAATAATCAATCACATGGTGTACCACTGATGTTTCGTTCAGGAATGACTGCTGACCTATGGCTGTTTAATTCAGCAGGCAAAAAAGTATGGGCTTGGTCTAATGAGATGATGTTTACTCAAGCATTACGTGAAACAGTGATGGCAGCGGGTAAAACGCAAAACGTAAAATTTAGCATTACTGCTGATATGGCATCCGCTATAGAAAAGGGTTATTACTTACAGGCAATATTTTCAGGGCGAGCAACTGAATCTACAACCCCTGCAATGGCACCAGTACTGTATAAGTTTTAACGTAAGTAAAGTTAAAGGGGGCGATTGAATCATTTGCCCTGAATATAAATGCCGATACGCTTTGCTTATCGGCATTTTTGTTTTAGCGCCTTAGTGGCTATCCATTCGTTTTATGACGTCAGTAAACGCAGTTTTTATTGAATGTAGTTCACTAACATTGTCAGCCTAACGACACTTGAAGACTGGTTTTAAATCACAGTTATAAGTCGAGGTATACCTTCAAGTTGCTTGTATAGTTAGGTTTCATCATTCGCACTTATAAGCTGCCGCTATAATTTAGCACAGTAAAAAGTGCACGATTAAGGTCAGTGGGGACCATAGGCAGGTATAAAAAAATCCGACCTCTGAAAGAGCTCGGATTTTGTATTTAGTCCATTTTCAACAGTATTTGCGTTGAAAGAGACTTGCTATTAACCAGCGAAGTTTGCGTTAACAAATTCCCAGTTAATTAGTTGCCAGAAGTGAGCCATGTAGTCAGGGCGAACATTGCGGTAATCGATATAATAAGCATGTTCCCAAACATCAACAGTCATGATTGGCGTAACAGTTTCATCAGTTAGTGGAGTCGCTGCATTGCTAGTATTAACGATTGCAACAGTACCATCAGCTTTCTTCACTAACCAAGTCCAAGCGCTACCGAAGTTGTTAACTGCAGAATCTGTAAACTGTGCTTTAAATGCTTCAAAAGAACCAAAAGCTGCAACAATAGCGTCAGCTACTGGTCCAGTTGCTTCTCCGCCACCATTTGGTGATAGGCAGTTCCAGTAAAAAGTGTGATTCCAGATTTGAGCTGCGTTGTTGAAGATACCACCAGTAGAGGTCTTGATGATCTCTTCTAGGCTCTTCTGTGCAAGGTCAGTTCCTTCAACTAGGCCGTTAAGCTTTACAACGTAAGTGTTGTGATGCTTACCGTAATGGTAGTTGATTGTTTCTTCTGAGATATGCGGCTCAAGTGCGTTTTTTGCGTAAGGTAATGCTGGTAATTCGAAAGCCATTAGTTTTCTCCGTTAACTCTAGATTGTTGTTTTATGCGTTCTTGCTCACTGCGAGACATTTTACCTAATAAACTTGTGAAGTGTATCATTGTTTATTCGAATTGGTCGATTACCTCAATCGATTATATCTATTAGCAATTGTCCTTACTAAAAGTAGGTTTTTGTTCTGTACTATACTGGCGTACAATAGCTAAATTGCAATGTTGTATAACTCAGGAAATAAAAATGGAAACAGTTGAAAAAATCAAGCAGCAAATAGCTGAGAATCCAATTATCGTTTACATGAAAGGCTCACCAAAGTTACCGAGCTGTGGTTTTTCTTCTCAAGTCGCGCAGATCATGATTAATTGTGAAGCGCAATTTGCTTTCGTTGATATTCTTCTGCACCCAGATATTCGTAGCGAGCTGCCTAAATACGCTAACTGGCCGACTTTTCCACAATTGTGGATCGAAGGCGAGCTGATCGGTGGGTGCGATATCCTTACTGAAATGTTCCAAAAGGGCGAGTTACAGACCCTTATCAAGGAAACGGCTGCAAAACATAAAACGGAAGATGAGCAAGCGAGTAGCTAATCTTCAGTTTGTTAAAGAAAAGCCCTGAATATTTTAGATATTCAGGGCTTTTTTATTGATGGGGTTTTTAGGTTTTTATGAAGAATGTAAACTCAGTGACCTAAATCTGGTCAATCTCTTCACTGATGATTTTGCTATGTGCTGCTGCATTATCAGGAAGCACAAGATTCATTAATATCGCTACGATACCGCATAAACTGATCCCAGTAAGGCTAAATGAACCGATACCAAAGGCCATCCCCCCAATACCAAAAACCAAGGTCACACCTACAATACTTAAGTTACGCGGTTCATTCATATCAACGTTATTTTTGATTAGAGAATTAAGCCCTACTGCTGCGATTGAGCCGAATAGTAAGCACATAATACCGCCCATCACAGGGACAGGGATAGTTTGCATCAAGGCGCCCAATTTACCGACAAAGGCCAGAGTAATGGCGGTAATGGCAGTCCATGTCATGATCACGGGATTAAAGGCTTTTGTTAGGGTTACAGCGCCAGTCACTTCAGAATAGGTGGTGTTTGGTGGGCCACCGAATGCAGAAGAGGCTATGGTCGCAAAACCATCACCCGCGAGTGTTCTGTGTAGGCCTGGTTTCTTGATAAAATCTTTTCCTGTGACGTTGGATATCGCCAGAATATCACCAATGTGCTCTACCGCTGGTGCTATCGCTACCGGGATCATAAAGAGGATCGCATGCCAGTTAAATTCTGGAGCCACAAAGTTAGGCATGGCAATCCAGCTCGCGTTGGTCACGGCTGAGAAATCTACGATACCAAATGCCAAACTTAAGCCATAGCCAACAGAGATACCTGCCAAAATGGGCATTAGCTTTAACATGCCTTTAGCAAATATTGCCACCGCGATGGTGGTAAACAAAGAGGCCAAAGAGATGATTAACGCCGTATTTTGCTCTATTAATACTAAGCTACCATCGCCCGTTTTTCCGATGGCCATATTGACCGCAACAGGAGCTAAGCCCAATCCGATAACGATAATCACCGGACCAACAACGACTGGAGGTAATAAACGTTTAATAAAGCCTGGGCCGCGTACTTTGACAACGGTGGCTAATAATACATACACCATGCCGGCGGCCATCAGTCCACCCATGGTTGAAGGGATCCCCCATGTTTGTACTCCATACATAATGGGCGCAATAAAGGCGAAAGAAGATGCTAAGAAGATCGGAATTTGACGTTTGGTAATTAATTGAAAGATTAAGGTGCCGATCCCCGCAGTAAATAATGCAACATTGGTATCTAAGCCTGTCAATAAAGGCATCAATACTAGCGCACCAAAGGCGACAAACAACATTTGTGCCCCCTGCAAAGGCAGTGTAAGGTTTTTCATTATTATTCTCTGATTTTAAATAAACTTATCAATCATATCTTTATGCAGCAAAATATAAAGCGATTTAGCTCAAACTATACTGATCTTATTACAATAAAGCCTTGTTGATAAAAATTCCTAATCTCAGCTACTGTGGTACAATTTGCATAATCGTGTCGTTTTTGAAGCCTAAGTATGCTGAGATCTATTTGTCGTTACTTGATGATATTTGCGCTATTCGCGAGTATTCCTCCCCTTGTTACCGCCGCTGAAGTGAGTAAGCTTGATGAAAGCCTTGTGGCTGTTGAATCAAGAGCCAATAATTTGAGAAGCCAAGCGATTAAACAGGCTTTCAAGGAAGTTGTGCTTAAAAATACAGGTACCCGGAGTGCTTTATCTCATCCAGATGTTGTTAAGCAGTTAGCGAGTGCCAGTTCATTGATGACCCAGTACGGGTATCAAGAGTTAGACGGTGAGTTATTCATCCAAGTTAACTTCGACCATAAACGTTTAATTAGTCTATTACGCCAAGCTGGTTTGCCTGTTTGGGGAAGGCAACGTCCATTAACCTTAGTGTGGCTTGTTGAAGATGTAGAAGATGATAAAAGTATTCTAAGTGATGCCTCTTCGTCGACAACTCGTGATGCGTTTAATACACAGTCGGCTAATCGTGGTGTGCCTTTAGTGTTCCCTTTAATGGACTTAGATGATGCGATGCAGGTTGGTGTTAACGATATTCGTGGTCAGTTTACTGATAATGTCGCCAACGCGTCATTAAGGTATCAATCAAACTATTTCATTATGGCGACCATAGAACCGCAAGGGGCTGTATTACGTTACCAAATGGCACTTTATCCAAGAGAGCGTGCTGATGACGCGAGTCAACTCACCCCCTTAATCAGTGCTAATGGTGAAGTCTCGACGGTAGAACAGGCTGTAACGGCGATAACGGCAGCGGCGAGTGAGTATTATGTGGGCCAATATGCGATCGCTGATTCAGGTGAAAAGTTGACCGCTAAAGTTGCGTTTACCGATGTCAGTCAAATGAAGCAGTTGGTTGAAATAGAAAAATACCTTAATCAGTTAAGCGCGATCAAAACAGTAAGCGTTGCGCGTATTGAAGGCATGACCGTTGAATTTAACGTCGCACTATTTGGTAATGAAGATGACCTACATCGCCTGATGAAGCTAGATCCGCGAATTGAAGTCATCAGCAGTATTACTGCTGATGAAGTCGAATATGCAAGCTTTGAAACAATGACCAAGGTCGAGAAACAGACACAGATCTACTATTGGAAAGGTCAATAGCTCCCAATTAGGAGGTGCACATGGTAGCATGTGCACCTAAACTGAATACTGCGTTGTCGAGATACTCCTGAGTGAAATCAAACTCACCGTTACAATTATCATTACCCGTTCATCTACCAGATGATGAAACCTTTAACAGTTATTATCCAGCTGCTGGAAATGATCAACTCATACAGAGTTTGCAAGCCTGCGCCGAAGGGTTCGCTGAAGGTGCTGTTTTTATCTGGGGCCCAGAGAAGTCTGGTCGCACTCATTTAATGCATGCAGCGTGTGCCCATGCTAACGAGCTCGGACGCAGTAGCTTTTATATCCCATTAGGGATCCATGCCAGTATCTCTCCTGCATTGTTAGAAGGTTTGGAAAAGATTGATTTAGTCTGTATTGATGATGTCAATGCCATCGCAGGCCATCCCGTTTGGGAAGAAGCTATTTTCGATCTTTACAATCGAATATCCGAACAAAAAACCTGTTCATTGGTATTAAGTGCCAGTGTTTCACCGGGAGATACCGGATTTTCGTTACCCGATCTCATCTCACGTATGCAGTGGGGTCTTAACTACCAACTACAGCCTATGGCTGATGATGAAAAGCTTGCAGCGCTGCAGCGCCGCGCCGCGATGCGCGGATTACAGCTGACTGACGATGTTGGTCGTTTTTTGCTGAATCGATTAGCCAGAGACTTAAGAACCTTGTTTGATGTGTTAGACCGTCTGGATAAAGCATCATTGGTTCACCAACGTAAACTGACCATTCCTTTTATAAAAGAGATGCTACGACTTTAATCGTTGTCATTGAGTCAAAATATTAAAGATAAAAAGCCCAGCGTTTGCTGGGCTTTTTGCAACTTGGACTGCATCTACTGAGCGACTCTTCGCGTAAGAGGTGTCGATTGCCACTTCAACTCGGTGTGATACGCGATTGGTTGAATTAGATATCGCTTCTGAAATCGTTAAATTTTCAGAGCCGCTATCTCCTTGAACAATGAGATTTGGCCGCAGTAAGCGACTCACCAAGCCAACACTATCGAGTTCTGGCAATATTTGCCCAATAACGAATGCAGCGCGTGACAGCAGGGCATTATCACCGACTCTCCCTCTTGCCCTCAATCAGCACTAATGCTTTCGCTGTGGTCACTTCAGGCCCGTCAGTCACTGCAACGTCTCGTAGTATTGAAAGTCAATAATTCATCATGCTCTTCAAATAACATCGCAGCATCTTCCCTACGCGTTGAATATGCATAGTAATCAAGTGCGGTATCGGTCGAGAAAAAGCATGTTATACCACTTGGGCGATAGGCCTTTTGGGTATTATCGGCAGTTTTAGCTCTGAAACTCACATCGGCGAGGTTCGCCATTATCTCGCGGCTTAACGGATATATGGCTGATAATTGATCAGCGATGAGCTGTTGCTGATTATCTCGCTGTTGATAATCGTCTAGCAGTGTTGGCCCTTGAAGGTTTGAATGAATTCTGCGAGGGAAAAAGTCATTCGCGTGTGCGAGTTGCTTTGTCCTAGTATTGTTAGTTCAAATTGATAGCTGCCACTGGTTTACGCCGTAAAATCCAATATTGGGCTATGGCTAGACTTTAATGATATGTTGCGCCGGATTCTGGTGCCGATTGAAAAGCGTAATGGACGCGGTAGGCATTTTTCGTAGAGTTTTTTGGCTCAGAGTTGACTGAAAGTTGTTGCTATGGTGAGCCTTGAAAAGGCTTTAAAATGAAGTAAAGAGTTAAGGCTGGAGCAAACCAGCCTTTAGGGATACGTGTTATTTTTTCTTCTTTTTAAGACCAAGGCCTAATTCGCGACCACGAATTCTAGCGTAAAAAGGAAAACCAATTAACAGTGCGCCGATAAGGAGAGATTCAGTCAGAGCAAACATAAAACTGGTATCTGTAACATAAAGTAAGGTTAGGGCGTGAAGCATATATAAACAAAGTATAAAACTTGCCCAAGCGTAGGTGTATGGCTTGCCCGTCAAGATCCCTTTCAGAGGGAGTAGCAACGGCACTAACCATAGCAGACTAAATAACATTGAATATTCGCCTGACATACCTTGTTGAATAAACCAGCTGCCAAGCAATATAACTAAAATGACATATCCAGCGCGGCAAAGTGTAAAGAGGGTGGATGACTCCATTTGCGTGCTCGCTTATAAAATTGCTAATACATTTTCAGGGGGACGACCAATAGCCGCTTTATTGTTGGCTAATACAATGGGTCGTTCAATTAACTTGGGAGTGTCGACCATCGCTTGAATTAGCTGCGCATCTGTTAAACTTTCGTCAGATAAATTTTGCTGTTTGTATTCATCCTCTTTTACTCGCATCATTTGTCTAGGACGTACGCCAAGCTTGGTTTGTACGCTGGTGATTTCATCTGCCGAGAGAGGTGTTTTCAAATATTCAATGACTTGAATATCACAGCCTTGCTCTTCTAATAAAGCCAGCGTCTGTCTGCTTTTTGAGCACCTAGGATTGTGGATAATGCTTACACTTGTCATAGTCATTGTATTCTTATTTTAAAATTGCCGACATCATACTGTAATTAGTGATGTGAGTCACAATAAACAGTAGTTACTGCAAGGCTTCCATTGCTCTGTCTGCTTGTCTAAATTGTCTTATTCTGGCTTCAATTCGCGCAAGCTGCAATGGATTATCTTTGGATTGTTTATAGGCAAAGTTCAGTTGATCGATTGCTGTTTTATAATCGGCGGCTAGCGCTAAAGATTCTGCTTTAACATAATGTTCCATCGCCTTGTTGCCGTTCTTTCTATAAGCCTGATACAAGAGTAAATAGGCAAGCTGATCTTGCTTGTCAAGAAAGATAAGATCTTCGAGTAATGGGATCGCCTTTTCGGTTTGGTCATCTTCTATGTAAACATTGGCTAAGTTGGTATTAACCACATTGGAGGTTGGTTTTATTTGTTGCTCTTTAAGCAGTAACGCTATAGCGCCTTTAAAATCACCTTTTTGAGTCAATAGATCGGTTTTCGTATCAATGAAAAACAAATTGTTCGGGGCACTTTTTAACAATTCGTCAATCATCTCTTCCGATTCGTCAAATTTATCCATTCTAAAGAGTGCGAGTGCTTTGCCATATTCAGCCGCACTTTTAAAACTATAACGGTTATGTTTTAACTGTTTTTCGAATATCGATAGCACTGCAGCTTCACTGTAACCAGAGAATCGAACTTGAATTCGTGCCTTTGCTAGCTGAAAGTTCAAATTATCTGGGATATGTCTTAACGGGTATTGCTGTGCTCTAATTCTGGCTTCTGAAATCCGTGATTCTGGTAAAGGGTGAGTCAGTAACATTTGTGGTGGCTTGGTGGTGAATCGATAGCGGGTTGCAAGTTTACCAAAGAAATTGGCAGCGCCATTGGGATCAAAACCGGCATCAACTAAAATCTGCATGCCGATTCTGTCAGCTTCTTTTTCGTGTAAACGAGTGAAGTTAATTTTTGCTTGAGTAGCTAACGCTTGGGTCGTTGCAAGGGCTGCCATACCCGCTTGAGGTGAGGCTATGGTTAATAATATCGCCCCTAACATCCCCACTATAGTGGCAGTAGAGCTTTTATCCTGAGCTTCAAGCGAGCGCGCTAAGTGACGCTGTGTAACGTGAGTTATTTCGTGGCCAAGCACTGAAGCAAGTTCGCTTTCGGTATCAGCATTGAGAAACAAACCAGTATGTACGCCAACATGGCCACCAAAAAAGGCAAAAGCATTAATTTCATCATTACGCAGTAAGAAAAAATAGAAAGGTGTTTTCACCCCACTTGCATGCGCTACCAGCTTATTGCCCAGTTCTGTTAGGTACTGGTTAAGCACGGGATCATTGAGCATTGGGGCTGAAGCCCTGATAACACGCATGTACGCATCACCATATACAGTTTCTTTCTCTAAACTGAAGGTGTTTACTGCGGCAGTACCTAAATCAGGCAGATCGTTGTTAGCGTAGGTAACCGCTGTAGTGGTACTTAAGATAAATGCCAACGTCCCTGCAATAACTGATTTCGAAAAAGTTAATTTACTCAAGCGGATCCTTAATTTGGGCTATGCTTTTCTTGTTGTAAGGCCACAATGCATACTTGTGGTTTGCGCTGCTTATTAGGATAATAGCCTTAGATTGTTTATAGCAAGTTCATTATGATTATTATTGATTTAACTGCTTTTCGCTGTCCGTTGCCATTAGTCAAAGTTAAACTGGCTTTAAAGCAGCTTAACCCGGGACAAAAATTAAGGGTATTGTTATCAGACCCTGGGTCTAAGCAAGATGTTCCCCGCTTTTTAAAAAAAGTCGGTTATCATCACCAAACTTTCAAACACGATGAGTGTATTTTGGCACTTGAGATCACTAAGTAAAGTGACTTTTAAACTGTTTTACATCTGTAAGTGTAAAACATCATTTTTAGCGGCAACAGTACCGTGTGTATTTTTGCTGGATTAGGGAATATAAATGTTAACCATTTTGAGCCGTTGGTATAAAGAACGTTTTAGTGATCCACAAGCCGTGACTTTAGTCTTTATTCTTGTTGGCATCGCGCTAGCTATTTATGTTGCTGGTGGCCTACTTGCGCCTTTACTCGTCGCGCTAGTCCTGGCATTTTTGTTGGAATGGCCGGTTGCTCAAATGGCGCGGATTGGGATCAACCGCACACCCGCAGCATCGCTGGTATTAATTTTGTTTATCGGTTTAATGTTGCTGATAAGTTTTGGCTTGATCCCAAGCCTTTGGCGTCAAGGTGTCAGTTTAATTGGTGATCTGCCTAATATGATTGATAAAGGGCTGCAGACAGCGCAGCAATACATTAATCAGTACCCACAATTTGTCAATCCGACGCAGTTAGATACGATGGTTGGAGAGCTGAAAAAAATGCTAGATACCCAACACCTGTTAGATATTGGTAAGCAGTTGTTAGGTTACTCAGCATCGCTCTTAGTACTTATGGTTTATGTTATTTTGGTGCCATTATTGGTGTTTTTCTTTTTGAAAGATAAAGATCAACTGATCCGCGGTAGCAAACGGTTTTTTCCTTCAAACCGAGATTTAGCGCGTAAGGTTTGGAATGAGATGCATCAACAAATTTTTAATTATATTCGCGGTAAAGTGATCGAAATCGTGATCATTGGTGTTGTGAGCTATGCCTTTTTTGCCGTTATGGATCTGAGATATGCAGCGTTGTTGGGCGTGCTCACTGGCTTGTCAGTGCTTATCCCTTATGTTGGGGCAACACTGGTGACTTTACCTATCGCATTGGTGGCTTTTTTCCAGTGGGGTATAAGCTCTGAATTTGGTTATCTCATGATTGGTTATGGAATAATCCAAGCCTTAGACGGTAATGTACTAGTGCCGCTATTATTTTCTGACGCGGTGGATTTACATCCTGTATTTATCATTGCAGCGGTACTGGTATTTGGCGGGATGTGGGGAGTGTGGGGCGTCTTTTTTGCAATCCCGCTGGCATCACTGGTCAAAGCAGTGATTAACGCGTGGCCAGTGCATGAACCACTACTGACCAATAGCGATGAATCATTGCCTGAAGTAAAATAATCCTTGAGTACTTAGGTCAATTGAAAGGGGCTTAATGCCCCTTTTTTTTATTCACTAGGATTGATCAGCAGATGACGAGCGGTCGCGGCTAATGAACGATAAACAATCGTTGTTTGCTTCGCTTTAATGTTCCAATGTTGCCAATAGAGCGGCACTTGCATCCGTTTAGCCGGAAATACTTCTACAAGTTGGCCACTGTCGAGCAAGGGTTTTGCCTGTAAATGAGCCACTAATCCATAACCTAGCCCCATTTTTATTGCCTCTAAGAAACTTTCCGAAGAGGGGATTTTATGCTCTCGACTACTGCATTCGCTAATATCAAAATAGAAGCTAAGAAATTTATCGTGCAGTTTATCTTTAGTGGAAAATACGACGGCAGGTGCCAATAGTATTGATTGGGGTTGGTCTATTAAGTCATTAAAGTAAAGGTGTATAAACTCGGGTGTCGCGACACAAATATATTCCATGTGGCCAAGAAACTCACTGCTACAACCCGCCATTGGTGATTGGCTGGTGGTCACACATCCTACAGCGTCACCACTTTTCAATAGATGATGTGTGTAAGCCTCATCATCGACCACTAATTCCAATAGCCAACTATGCCGTTTAAAAACTTCGGTGAGTGCGGGCAAAAACCATGTCGCTAAGCTATCAGCATTAACCGCGATACGGACGATGGTCGGTAAGGACGGGTCGTCAACATTCATCTCGCTGCGAAGCTCACTTTCTAGCAATTGAACTTGAGCGTAATGCCTGAGCAATCGTTTACCCATATCGGTGGCATAAACCGGAGAAGCTCGAACCACTAGCGCTTGACCGACTTTATCTTCTAGTTGTTTAATCCGTTGCGATACAGCCGATTGGCTAATAAACAGCAACTTTGCTGCCTTATCAAAGCCACCTCGTGATACTACAACCGACAGGGCTTTTAGGTGGGCGTAATCAAACATAGATGATCCAACATAGCTGTATAAGTTTTACTTATGATACATAAATAAAATTAGTTGTACTTATTTTTCTTTGACGAATATTCTGCGCCTCAAATCATCGTATATTTATCAAGGTAAACTCATGCAAACAGCTTTCATTCAAGGAATGGGAATCGGTGGCAGCCTCATTATGGCTGTCGGCGCACAAAATGCTTTCGTGTTAAAGCAAGGACTAAAGAAGGCTCATTCACTGCCTATTGCAGCCTTGTGTTCACTGATTGATGCGATAATGATTACGGCGGGCGTGGCAGGTTTAGGTCATCTCATTTTGGCTTTTCCGCTAATAAAAGATATTGCCAGTTTTGGCGGGGCCATTTTTTTGCTGTTCTATGGCTATAGCGCTCTGAAATCCTCTTTTAGTGAAAACAACATGGTGGATGAAGAACACCAAGCAACAGATAGTTTGAAAAAAGCGGTATTAACCACCCTTGCGATAAGTTTGCTTAATCCGCATCTGTATCTTGATACTGTTGTGTTACTGGGAAGCATAAGCGTGCAGTTTGAAGGTAGTGCAAAGCAGTGGTTTGGCGCTGGCGCAGTACTGGCCTCATTTTTGTGGTTTTTTAGCTTGAGTATTGGCGCAAGATACTTAAGCCCAGTATTCAAAAAACCGAAAGCCTGGTGTTACCTAGATAGATTTATCTGCTTAACTATGTGGACCATAGCATTTGTACTTGTTTACCCGTATTTAACACTCATTCTAAGTTAATAAAAAATGCTAAAACAAAAAAGGAGCTAAAAGGCTCCTTTTTTTGTTTAATAACAGCAGGCCTTACTGAGCCAAATGCGCTAGCACAACTTCATGGTGATCTTTAGTTTTAAACTTATTGAACACATGAGCAATATTGCCATCTTGTCCCACGAGAAAGCTTAAACGATGAATGCCATCGTAGATCTTACCCATAAACTTTTTCTCACCCCAAACGCCAAAAGCATCAGCGATGGCGTGGTCTTCATCACTAAGTAATGAAAAGTTGAGTGCTTGTTTATCTGAAAACTTAGCAAGCTTTGCAACTGGATCTGGGCTAAGGCCTAATACAGTGACCGATAAGTCATTAAGCTGAGGTTGGCTATCACGTAGGCCACAAGCTTGCACGGTACAACCTGGGGTTGAAGCTTTTGGGTAAAAGTAGACCAGCACGGGTCCTGACTTTAACGCATCGCTCAAGCTAACTGTTTCGTTATTTTGATTCTGTAAGGTAAACAGCGGCGCTTTATCGCCAGCAGCTAACGTATTCATATAATGTCCTCTTTAATCTAAACTATCAATGCCTTGCATATGTTCCAAGGTGCACTCTAACGACATCTCTTTGGCAAGCTCGTGAATACTGATTTCGAGTTTTTCGAGATCAACTTTCTCAGGAACATTAATGGTGAATAAGATATTTTGAGATGGTTTACCCGCATCATCTTCGTCAGCATGGGACTTAACTGCGGCTAAATCTAACGAGCGGTCAGCTAAAAACTGGGTGATCTTCTTCATGGTGCCACGTTGGTCATGGCCATTAAAGTTGACTTCTAAACGGGAAATATAATTCTGCGTAGTATGTTTTGATGTTCGCTTCATGACTGTCATCAATTCAAGCTCAACACTTAAACTCGGCAGGGTAGATTCCATCCTAGTGATAGAAGACCATGAACCTGACAGCATCATAATCAAGGTAAACTCATTACCAAAAAGTGCCATTCGACTGTCGACAATATCACAGTCACACTCACTTGCGAGTCGAGCAAATTTACTCACAATGCCTGGACGGTCGGCCCCCATTGCAGTAACGACCAAGTGATTGGACATTAAGTACCTCATTTTTTGTATTAGTAGAACAAAAAAACAGCAAATTTATGACGTGTGCTTTTTTGCGGTTAACAATGCTACCACAAGTAAGTTAATTTGCGATCTTTGTCGTTGATGCAAGCTGGCATATTTAATATATTTCAAGTTGATAATGAATCTGGCATCAGTTGCTCAGTAGTGCTTGTTTTTAACGGCTTGCATCAGTACCATAGCCAGTCCTGAACCCTTGGGGAATACACATGATAAACGGAAGCATCGTCGCCTTAATCACACCAATGAATAGTGATGGCACAGTAGATAATAAGAGTCTTGAACATTTAGTTGAGTACCATATCGCCCAAGGTACAGATGCAATTGTTGCTGTTGGCACAACAGGTGAGTCGGCAACTTTGCCAGCAAACGAGCATATTCAAGTTGTTGCACAAACTGTAAAGTTTGCAGCAGGGCGCATTCCAATTATTGGTGGAAATGGCGCAAATGCAACATCAGAAGCAATAGAACTGACAAAAGGACTATCAAGTGTTGGCGTTGCCGCCATGCTTGGCGTGACCCCTTATTATAATAAGCCGTCGCCTAAAGGACTTATTGCACATTATAAAGCGGTTGCACAAAGCACTGATGTTCCTCAAATCCTATACAACGTACCCGGTCGTACGGCCGTTGATATGTTACCAGAGACAGTTGCAGAGCTCTCGAGTGTTAGCAACATCATTGGCGTTAAAGAGGCTACGGGCGATTTAGCTCGAGTGAGTCAGTTGCGTAAATTATGTGGTGATGACTTTTTACTCTATAGCGGTGACGATGCAACGGCTCGAGAATTTATTTCTTTAGGTGGCAATGGTGTGATATCGGTGGCAAACAATATTGTTCCTAAAGCGTTTAAGGCCATGTGTGATGCTGCATTAGCAGGTAACACTGCCGAGGCTATAAAAGTTGAAGAATCTATTCAATGTTTGTTCGGTGCACTGTTTTGTGAAGCTAATCCTATCCCGGTAAAATGGGCAGCTCATAGAATGGGACTTATCAGCCAAGGTAAAATTCGTTTACCTTTAACTGAACTTTCTACCGAGTTTCATGGTCTGTTGCTAGAAGCAATGAAAAATGCCCGAATTGAGGTTTAAGAATAAATGCTAAAGCAAGTATCACCATTATTACTGATCGCAGCAGTTACAGCGTGCAGTACGCCGATTGACAGAAGGCAAGCAAATGACGTGGATCAACAATATCAAGATCTCACCTCTGCACCTCAGTTAGTTATGCCTGAAGGCCTAAATCAACCTAACTACAGCAAGGAATATGATATTCCTGAAGTGGGTTCTAAAGTTGATACCACATTAGTGGGTAGTACCTTAGACATTCGTCCGCCGCTACAGGTTTTACCTATGTCAGCAGGTACACGTGTTGAAGAAGGCGATGACAATATTAAGATTATGGTTGAATCGATTGATAATGATTCTGACCTAAAGAAAGAGATCTTTGATGTTCTAGAAGAGTATTTCACCAGTCAGTCGATTGAAGTTCGCGCCGAAGATTATGAAGCGGGCACATTTGAAACCGATTGGATTGAACGCTCAGAGGTAGTCGAATCCAGTTTTTGGAGCAGCGATAAAATTTATCTATTACGTCAACGCTACAAATACAATATTGATGTTCGACCACACGGTCGCAGCGGTAGCGTCACCATCGATTTAATCGAACATGAAGAATCTTATGATGGTGAGGAGCAAGAGATTCTGCTCAGTGGCGAAGATAAGCGTCGTTATACCATCGACATTCTAAATGAATCGATAAGCTATATGAGTGTTAAACGTGCTCAAGCAATGAAAGCTAAGCGTCTTAAGCAGAGCCTAGGTATTGACGTTAATCTGATATCAGAGCAAGACGAGCAAGCGTATTGGCTTGCTGACGCTAAGTTTAAGCGTACGTGGGATCGTTTGCGTATCGTATTGCCAGAAATGGGCTTTGAAATCGTTGATATGGATAGCAACAAAGGATTGTTATATATCAATGTAACTGATGACTCAGGTTTTTGGAGCTCATTATGGGGTGAAAAGAAACTGACACTCGATGAAGGTTCTTACCGTATAGAGCTTAAAGACGACACTGACGATAATAAAACACGGATCAATCTATTAGGTGCTGACAATGCGCCATTAGATAGCGAAGTTGTTATTGCTATTTACGAAGGCTTCTCCGAGCTAATGGAAGAAGACCGAAAAGTGCGTTAACGCATTACAGAACATAAAAAAGGAGCCTTGGGCTCCTTTTTTTATATCTGCAATAAACGGGTTTAGTGTTTTGTCATCTCTCGAGCCAATAATACTTAGGGTGTTATATCCGGTCGATAGAGGAAAATTTTAGGCAGAAGGTGGTGATAAGGATTTTTACCACAGGTATGCCCGAATAATTGATAATCTATTGATAAAGTGCTGCAGATTACGAATGTGACTGAAGTGTGTTATTTGTAAGAAAAAGTAAAACGTATTGATGCATAGTCACAGCAAGGTAAACTACCCCTAATTGAATAAAGTTGTTTGTTAGGAAATCCATGAAAAAAATAACAATAATCATACTGATTGCATTAGCAGCAGGCTTTGGGTATCAATATTATCAACAAGGGAACGTGGTTAAGGTTAAAAAAGCCAGGCCTACACCCAATGTGGTGGTCGCTAAAGCGACGATTCAACCGATCCGTGATGAAGTGGAAGCGTTAGGCACCAGCAAAGCAAACGAATCTATTACGGTAACCCCTAAAGTGTCTGAGGTCGTGACTAAGGTCAACTTTGAAGATGGTGATTTGGTTGAGAAAGGTCGCTTAATCGTGCAGTTACAAGATAGCGAGCAAAGAGCACGAGTGACGGTCGCAAAAGTGAAAGTGCAAGACCATCAACGGGAATTAGACCGGATCCGCTCGCTAGTCACAAGCCAAACGATTGCAGAGCTTGAGCGAGATAGATTACAAACACTCATCGATACCGCGAAAGCAGAATTAGCGCAATCGCAATCGGCGTTAAGTGATCGACGGATCACCGCACCATTTTCAGGTGCACTCGGTTTACGTCAGGTCAGTGTCGGTGCATTAGTGACTCCTGGTAACGCTATTACTACACTTGATGATATCTCGGTCATTAAGCTGGACTTTTCCGTACCGGAACGCTTTCTTCAATCGTTAGCGATTGGAAAGGTTGTTGAAGCGACAGCTGTTGCGTTTGATGGCGAGATGTTTATTGGCAAAGTGGTGTCCATTGATAGCCGCATAAATCCCAGTACGCGTACCGTCATTGTCCGAGCACTGATCCCAAACCCTAAGCACCGTTTGCTGCCGGGCATGTTGATGAAAGTAAAACTGATCAAACAAAGCCGAGAAGCCTTAATCTTACCCGAGTCTGCGATTATTCCAATACAAGATAGACACTATGTTTACTTGGTCAATGATGAGGGCGTGGTGGAGCAGCAACAAGTGACGCTTGGCTTACGAAAACGTGGCTGGGTTGAGATCATTGATGGCGTTGAACTCGACGAGCAAGTGGTGATCCGTGGTATTTTAAAAGTTCGTCCAGGTGATACCGTTAAAGTGACCTTTAGTGAGAAATTTAGCTTTCTAAAGCAAGCTAGCGTGGAGCCTGTGGCATGATCTTAACGGACATTTCGGTTAAGCGGCCTGTCTTCGCTTCGGTTATCAGTATCTTGTTAATCATTTTTGGTTTAGTGGCATTTGAAAAACTGCCATTGCGCGAATATCCTAATATCGATCCCCCAGTCGTTTCAATTCAGACTAACTACCGCGGCGCCAGTGCCGCAGTGGTTGAAAGCCGAATTACTCAGCTCGTTGAAGATAGAATTAGTGGTGTCGAAGGCATTAAACACATTAGTTCATCAAGCAGTGATGGTCGCTCGAACGTCACTTTAGAGTTTGACGTTGGTCGAGACATTGAAGCCGCTGCCAACGATGTCAGAGACCGAGTGTCAGGTCTTTTGAATAACCTTCCTGTAGAAGCTGATCCACCAGAAGTCCAAAAAGCCAATGGCGGAGATGAAGTCATTATGTGGCTCAACTTGGTCTCGGATCAAATGAACACATTGCAGCTGACCGACTATGCCAGGCGATATCTTGTCGACCGTTTCTCTGTGATCGATGGTGTGGCCAATATGCGTTTAGGCGGTGGTAAAGTCTATGCGATGCGTGTCTGGATCGATAGACAAGCATTGGCCGCAAGAAACTTAACCGTTGCTGATATTGAATCGGCACTGCGATCTGAAAACGTTGAGCTACCAGCAGGTAGCATAGAATCTAAAGAGCGTCACTTTACCGTTAGACTAGAAAGAAGTTATCGTACCTCTGATGACTTTGCCAATTTGGTACTCGCCGAAGGTGATGACGGCTACTTGATTAAACTAGGCGATGTAGCAAAAGTAGAAATAGGCTCTGAAGAGGAGCGCATTACGTTTAGAGGTAACCGAGAGGCGATGATTGGTCTTGGTGTGTCTAAGCAATCGACGGCCAATACCTTGGATGTTGCTCGTGCAGCGAATGCTTTAGTGGATCAAATTAACCCCACTTTACCAGCAGGCATGGAAATAAAACGCTCTTACGATAGCTCCGTCTTTATTGAAGCCTCGGTTAAAGAGGTTTATCAAACGCTGTTTATAGCCATGTTCTTGGTCATAGCGGTGATCTATCTGTTCTTGGGCAGTGTGCGTGCCATGTTAATACCTGCACTCACTGTCCCCGTATCATTAATGGCGACCTTTATCGTGCTTTATGCGCTGGGTTACACCATTAACCTATTGACGTTGCTGGCGATGATCCTCGCCATTGGTATGGTGGTTGATGACGCCATCGTTGTGCTGGAAAATATCCATAGACGCATTGAAGAGGGCGATAGTCCGCTAAAAGCCGCGTACCTTGGCGCTCGGGAAGTGGCCTTTGCTGTAGTGGCGACAACCTTAGTATTGGTTGCGGTATTTATGCCAATCACCTTTCTCGAAGGTGATTTGGGTAAGCTGTTTAAAGAGTTTGCCGTCACAATGAGCGCAGCAGTGATCTTCTCTAGTATTGTGGCGTTAACATTAAGCCCGATGATGTGTTCTAAACTGCTTAAGCCTGCTGGTCAATCTTCTTGGCTTGTAAGGAAAATAGATAATGGAATGAATAAGCTATCAGCGGGCTATCGAGCTTGGCTTAGAAAGGCAATGTTACATCCGTTTATTGTGTCATCATTCATCCTTGTTGCATTGGTCAGCAGTGCATACCTTGCAACAGAAGTACCGCAAGAGTTTGCACCCAGAGAGGATAGGGGATCTATGTTCCTTATCGTCAACGGTCCACAAGGGGCAAGCTTTGAGTATATCGAATCTTATATGGATGAAATTGAAAACAGATTAATGCCGTTAGTTGATTCAGGTGAGATCAAACGCTTATTGATCCGTGCGCCTCGTAGTTTTGGTCGGAGTTCTAACTTTTCCAACGGTATGGCGATTATCGTATTAGAAGACTGGGCCGTAAGACGCAGTGCTTTTGAAATTATCGGCGATATTCGTGGACGTTTATCTGATTTAGCCGGCGTACGAGCGTTCCCTGTTATGCGTCAAGCTTTTGGGCGTGGTGTGGGTAAACCGGTACAGTTTGTACTGGGTGGCCCCAGCTATGAGGAACTTGCTCGCTGGCGCGATATAATTCTCGAAAAGGTGAAAGAAAATCCTAATCTTGTTGGCGTCGATCATGATTATAAAGAGACTAAGCCTCAGCTTCGAGTGGTTATCGATAAAGATAGAGCCGCAGATCTTGGTGTTTCTATTTCACATATCGGTCGTACGCTGGAATCGATGTTAGGTTCAAGGCTGGTGACCACCTTTATGCGCGATGGCGAAGAGTATGATGTCATTATTGAAGGTAATCGTGATAATCAAAATACGGCAGCAGATCTTGAGAATATTTACGTGCGTTCAGAACGTTCACAAGAGCTTATTCCGTTATCAAACTTGGTCAGTGTTGAAGAGTTTGCAGATGCAAGCCAGCTGAATCGTTATAACCGCATGCGAGCAATTACCATTGAGGCAAACCTTGCAGATGGTTATAGTCTTGGTGAAGCACTTGATTATCTCAATGATTTGACTCTCGAGTACCTGCCAGCTGAAGCGATCGTCAGTTATAAAGGTCAGTCATTAGATTACCAAGATTCAGGTAATTCTATGTACTTCGTCTTTATCTTAGCGCTCGGTATTGTGTTCCTAGTATTGGCGGCACAATTTGAAAGTTTTGTTCACCCAGTGGTGATCATGCTAACAGTGCCATTGGCGACACTCGGTGCCTTAATAGGTTTGTGGGCGACGGACCAAAGCCTCAATATATACAGCCAGATAGGTATTATCATGTTGGTAGGCTTAGCGGCTAAAAATGGGATTTTAATTGTCGAGTTTGCCAATCAACTGCGTGATAAAGGCGTCGAGTTCCAAAACGCTATTATTCAAGCATCTAGTCAACGCTTACGCCCTATCTTAATGACTGGGATCACCACCGCTGCGGGGGCGATTCCATTGGTCATGGCCGAAGGCGCTGGCGCAGAGACACGCTTTGTCATTGGTGTTGTCGTTTTATCGGGAATAAGTTTAGCGACTTTCTTTACGCTATTTGTTATTCCCGTGGCATATTCGCTGTTGGCGAAAAATTCGGGTTCGCCAGAGATGGTTGCCCAACAACTTGAAAAAGAGCTTGCGGATTAGGCTCATTAGAAAGGTGAGTTAAAAATAGAAAACAAAAAAGGCGCTGTAAGCGCCTTTTTTATTGTCTGAATTTCAACAAAATAGAAAGATAAAATTATTGTGGTTTATCGCCTTTATCATCTTGTTCTTTCTTTTTATCCTGATCGACAGGATCTGTTGATTTAGGTTTCTTCTGATCTTTACCGAACTGAGGCATCTTGTATTTAGCGCTGTATTTAAGCACGGCTAAATTACTGGCGATGACACCAATTACTAATAAAATAAGTAAGCCAACTTCTAGATCAGACATATTCTTACCTTATTGTTAATCAACTGCCAAACGAGATTCACAGATACGAATATCTTCAGGTGTATCCACTTCTGGAGAGTCAAAAGCACTGATGGCGACTTTGATCTTGTAGCCATGTTCTAGCGCTCGTAACTGCTCAAGCTTTTCCAAATCTTCTAATCTACCGAGTGGCAGCTTGGCAAACGTGTGCACAAACTTACGCGTGTAGGCATATACCCCTAAGTGTTTATACACGGGGTAATCGTCTGTATCACGGCCAAAAGGAATGCGTGCACGTGAGAAATACAATGCATTAAACTCATTATCAAACACCAGCTTTACGTGCTTTGGATCGTTGAGCTCTTCCTCTTCGGTAATTTGAAATCCGAGAGTTGCCATTCCGAACTCACCAGGGTGACGGTCGAAAAGGCTAATAATTTGTTCGATAGAGATAGGGTCTATCAGTGGCTGATCACCTTGTAAATTAACCACTAAGTCATCTTCTGCAAGCCCTAGCTGTGTAATCGCATCTTCGATACGATCTGTACCTGAAGCGGCTTCTGCACTTGTCATGATAACCTTACCACCGAAACCTTCGACGGCATCTTTTATGCGTTCGTCATCGGTTGCGACATAGATATCTTTAAGCCCTTTTGCTAGTGATGCACGCTCGTAAACATGCTGGATCATCGGTTTACCGTTAATTGGAGCCAACGGCTTGCCAGGAAAACGACTTGAGCCGTATCGAGCAGGGATCAACAAGGTTACATTCATTCAATTTACCTAATAATAAAATTAATGGGCTTCTTGATAGAAGCCCATTTAGCATCTAAAGAGGACTTAGATACGACGGAATAGCTTAGTTAGCATTTCGTCTGTGACTTTCTCTTCCCAGCCTTCGCCGTAAACATTGTCCCAAAGTGGACCCATGCTCTTTGTGACTGCAACCATCTTAGCGATAGTTTCGTCAGGCAAGTCTTTACAGATATTCTTTGGTAGGACAATGTTATGTTTATCCATCATCTTACGGAACTCTGCAACACCCTCAGGATAGAACTCTTCAAGCACGTCGAATGCTAAACAGTTACCGATACCGTGATGGTAACCAAGTACATAGCCTAGACCATATGAAACAGCATGACATGCACCTACTTGGCTGTAAGCAATGCTCATTCCGCCCATGTATGATGCCATCATCAGCTTGTCATCTTTCTCTTCATGGTCGTCAATGAAGACTTGACGGCAAAGATCCATCGACTTTTCAGCGAACGCTTTAGCGAATTCGTTGAGGTAGGTACCTTCAAGTGATTCAACACAGTGAATATAGCAATCCATACCGGTATAGAACCACTGATCGGTAGGCACGCCAGCAATTAATTCTGAATCCATGATGATTTGATCAAAGACGGTGTAATCAGAGTTAAGTCCAAGCTTACGCACAGGTCCGCAAAGCACTGCAGTACGAGACGCTTCTGCGCCAGTACCTGATACTGTCGGAATACCGATGTGGTGTACTGCTGGGTTGTTTATTAGATCCCAACCTTGATACTTAGCACTGCCACCGTCATTGGTTAGCATAAGAGCTACAGCTTTTGCTAAGTCGAGGGTAGAACCACCGCCTAGACCGATAACACTTACTGGCAACTTGCCGCTAAAAGCTTGTACTTGTTCAGTCAGCGCATCAACTTGCTTAGTGCTTGGCTCGTCATCGACATTGACATAGATAAGCATGTCTTGGTCTTTAGCAGGGACTCGGCCACTAAGAGGCTTATCTTGGTGAACGTCATCGACCAAAAAGACCACAAAATCATCTTCACTTTTGCGTTCTTCAGCGAGAACAGTATCTAGCTGGACAAACGATCCGCGACCAAAAATCATTTTTGGTACACATTTGAAATTTTTAAAACTCATTACAACATTCTCCGTTGAGACTATTACTGTAAAAAGTGCAATCGCGTCTTAAGAATAGACGCGACAACGAAATAAATCTTATTAAGCGAACGCGCGCTTAATATTTTCGATACGTTGGTTTATCTCTTCTTCAGTCCAAGATAGCTTGATCAACATCGAGATAGTACGGCTCATAATGGCATCAGACTTTGGTACTGAAACCTTAGTATAATCAGGACGATCTTCGATTAATGTGATCGGTAAAGCGGCCGGAGACTTAAGCTCTTGGATATGCTTCCAGTTGTTTAGGTAATGCCAGTTATTGATATACCAGTAGAAACAACCATCAACGCCATTTTCAGCTAACTTCTTGTTGATCTCAATAGTGCGAGCTTCAGTCGGCAAAAAGAAGGTTAGGAAACCTGCTGAATCGCCTTCTGGATCGGGCAGTTCGCGGAATGTAAGCTCCGGAATAGTCGCCATTGCATCTTTGATGACTTTCTTATTGGTACGTTGAATATCAATAATTTTATCAAGCTTACGCAGCTGCGCTAAGCCCATCGCAGAGTTTAACTCTGAGATGCGGAAGTTCAGCCCCATCATGGGATGACCTTCAGCGCCGCGATCGTTGCCAACATGGTCATGACCGTGGTCAGAGAACATGTGTGCATTGTTGTATATGGTTTCATTGTTAGTGATGACCGCTCCGCCTTCACCGCAAGTGATGGTTTTAACAGAATCAAAAGAGTAGCAACCTACATCACCGATGGTACCAAGGGCCTGACCTTTGTAGCTGGCACCAATAGCTTGGCAAGCATCTTCAAGAATAACCAGGTTGTGCTTAGCGCAAACTGCTTTAATCTCATCCATCTTACCCATAGAACCACACATTTGAACTAAGTTGATTGCTTTAGTTTTTGGTGTGATAACCGCTTCAATGCCTTCAGGAGATAAACAAAGCGTTTCATCAATCTCAGCAAAAATAGGAACAGCGCCTGCCATGAATACAGCTTCAACTGAAGCGACAAACGTGAACGGTGGTACAATAACTTCATCACCTGCGCCAATGCCAGCTGCAGCCATTGCGGTTTGCAGTGCAGCGGTACCACTTGATACTAAGTGAGCATGCTTTGCATTCATTTTCTCGCAAAGTAAGGCTTCCATCTCACGTGTTTTCCAACGATCATTACGCATATGATCGAAGTTATAACGGAAAGTAAAACCGTTCTCCATTACGTCTGCAACTTCCTGCTTCTCTTCAGGACCAAATAATTCAAAACCAGGCATGGACATTTCCTTAGAATTTACTGCGCTCATAAGCGCTAAAAATAACTAATGGATTATAACTGTGATATGGGGGTAACTGCGAGATTTCTTAGCAATTTTCTATCGATTAATACGAATTACACGCAATAACGGCGGTTTCTGAAATACGAGTATGCTTGTTTGGTTATCGGGAGTCTCAATTACGCGGTTTAGTCGAAGGAAGTAGGGCAATAAAAAAGTCTGTTAATTTAGGGAACGACCATTGGATAAATCGACTAGAACGGTGGATTTGGCTAATGCATTGACTCACTTAGTATAACAAAGGCTATCGACTCTAAAGCGCTGATAGCCTGTATTTATATAGAAGCTACTTAGTCTTTATTAAGCTCGCTTTCTTTGTTTATTGTCACATCAAGATCAGAGAGTAGGCCGTTTTCGACACTGTATATCCAACCATGAATGGCCACTTCTTGGCCACGATGCCATGCCTCTTGCACTATAGTGGTGCTGCAAACGTTATCCACCTGTTCCATTACATTAAGCTCACACAAACGGTCAAAACGTTCCGCTTCATCCATTTTGGATAATGTGTCTTTATGCAGACGATGAATGTCTCGTATGTGACCTAACCAATTATCAATTAACCCAAGCCTTTCTGTGCCCATTGCAGCCTTTACCCCACCGCAACCATAATGCCCTACGACCATGATATGTTTAACTTTTAACACATCGACAGCATATTGAAGTACCGAAAGGCAGTTAAGATCTGTATGGATCACCATGTTGGCAATATTACGATGAACAAATACTTCGCCAGGCATTAAATCAATGATCTGATTAGAAGGGACTCTGCTATCAGAACAACCAATCCATAAGTACTCAGGGTTTTGCTGTTTGGCTAATTGCTCAAAAAATTTGGGGTCTTCTTTGAGTATGCGACCAGCCCAGCGTCTATTATTATCAAAAAGCGGTTTTAGTAATTTCATTCTGCTCTTATTTTCAGTCAGTTAACTAGAACGGTGATGCAGGGTAAGGATATCATCAATTGATTGCCTTGCTGGTCTATTCAGTCATGGTTGTTTGTGCCCTAACGATCAGTAAAATAGTAGAACACAAACCTTAACTGGTTGTTAAATAATGTTACGTGACAGTAATGTATGTTTAGTTTGTTTCATTTCTAGCTAATTTGTAGCAGAGAGAAATTCAGTTAGGTGCTGATTAACAAATTCAGCTTGCTCTAACGTCGATATATGCCCCGCATCGGGTATATGGATAAACTTACTGCCATCAATGGCATCGTGCATCAGGTAACTCTCTAATACCGAACGTGCTTTATCTTGCACCCCAGCCATAATCAAACAGGGCAACGTCAGTTCTTCCACTTGTTCCAGAGTATCTCGTCGGCCGAAAATCATCTTTCCTAAACGGAATAGGCTATCGATTTGCTCGCTGCTGATATTGGCGAGTATTAATTCAAACTTATCAACCAGTAATTGATTAGGATTATCCGCAAAAAACAACGGAATTATAGTGGCTCGTAGCGCTGGGGAAATACCTTTTTCATGCTTTATGACGTCAAGCATAGCGTAGTATTTGTCGCGGGTGATCTCTGGTTCAAAGCCAATAAAGCTATTGAGCATGACCAAACGTTTGACGCGGGTTGGCGCAAGTAGCGCTAATTCTGCACCCCACATAGCACCGACAGATAAACCGATAACCGAAAAGTCTCCGATATCTAACGAATCCATTAGGGACAGCATTTGAGCTGAAACATCGCGTAAGTTACGGCATTGAGCTGGCATATCTGTTGATAAACCATGACCCCATAAATCGGGAACGATACAACGATATTGTTGGCTCAAAAGTTCAATCTGTGGCGCCCACATTTGCGCATCCCACAGGTAGCTGTGCCCAAACAAAAGCACAGGGCCTTGGCCGATATCAATATAGCTAATGGCTTTATTATCGATAGTGTATTGCTGTCTATGAGTGGCAAAATCTAGATTTTTCACGGATTATTCTCTGTCATTGTGAATTTATTTGTTGTTAATTTCGATACTTGATTATAGCGGGACTGGCGCGACACGGTAAACATATTCTCGGGTTAACGCGTCTAACTTATCTAGAACTTGTGCTTTATATAATACCGACGAGTGTTGCAGGATATCGGCTAAGGTCTCTACATTGAACGCATCCACGTAGTGCTTAGATACCGGATAATAACTAAGATGCCATGGTTCAGCACTGACACCACTCAAGCCTTGTTGAAAAGGCAAGTAAAAGCCAAAACGTTGAGCATTGTTAGTTAACCACAAACTCAAGGTATAGCAGGGCCCATTCAGTTGATACTCCTGCGGAATTAGCTGTAAATCATGCTTTGATATCTTGTTACTATCAAAAATATCGATATCAGTACCCCAATGATGTCTTGAGGTCCCAGGTAGTGCAGACCATAGCAGTATTAGCGCGATAATCTGCTCTGCAGTTTTACCGCCGATGTCGACTGGCTGAGCGTCTTTGTTGAGTAATGTGCGAGTGCCACTGGCTTTTGCATTCCAAATTAACTGTTGTCGATCAAAATCTCGAAAAGCAGAGCATATCTCTATCGCAATACCTTCTTTTTCAGCAGCGGTGCGCATTTGAGCAAATGCGTGTGCGGTTTCTTGCTCAAGGAGGTAACCGGAGCACTCAATTAAATGAGCACTGCTGAGTCCATAAAGGTGAGGGGCTGCTATTGGCACAACAGATTTTCCAAAATGGCTTCATAACACAGAGCTAGTTGCTCAAGGTCGGTAACTTTAACGCATTCATTCACTTTGTGAATCGTTGCGTTGACAGGCCCCAATTCCAGCACTTGTGCCCCCGTTGGCGCAATAAAGCGGCCATCGGAAGTTCCACCTGATGTCTGAGGATCAGTATCTAAACCGGTGACTTTCTTAATCGCATCGCGTGTCGCATCAAGCAGTGGTCCATCACCCGTTAAGAATGGTAGGCCATTGAATATCCAGTTTATATCATAATCCAGTCCATGTGCGTCGAGTATGTTAAGCACTCGTTCGATCAATATATCAGCGGTGACTTCAGTAGAGTACCTAAAGTTAAACATGACCTCTAGCGCACCTGGAATAACGTTTGATGCGCCTGTGCCGCCATTGATGTTAGCGATTTGAAAGCTGGTAGGCGGGAAAAACGCATTGCCATTGTCCCACTTCATCCGGGCTAATTCATCGAGCACTGGTGCCGCTTTGTGAATAGGGTTGTCAGCAAGGTGAGGGTACGCGACGTGTCCTTGGACCCCATTGATGGTGAGGTTGCCTGTTAAGCTTCCACGGCGTCCATTTTTAACAATGTCACCCAGTTTATGCGTTGATGATGGCTCACCGACTAATGACCAAGTGATTTTTTCATTACGCTCTTCTAAGGTATCAATAACTCGAGTGGTGCCATTAATAAAGGGCCCCTCTTCGTCGCTCGTGATAAGAAAGGCGATTGAGCCATTATGGTCGGGATGGTTTTTAACAAACCGTTCAGTAGCAACGACCATTGCCGCAAGTGAGCCTTTCATATCTGCTGCGCCGCGTCCATGCAGGTAATCATCAATGACGACAGGCTCAAAAGGTGGCGTGTGCCAACGGTTGAGATCGCCAACGGGGACCACATCAGTATGGCCAGCGAAACAGAAAACAGGGTCTTGGGTGCCTTTTCGAGCCCACATGTTCGTGGTGTCTTCGAACACCATATCTTCAATGTTAAAACCTGCAGCAGCGAGTCTTGTAGCCATCAAGGTTTGGCAACCTTCATCTAGCGGCGTAACGGATGGACGAGAGATTAAATCTTTTGCCAATGCCAGTACTAAAGAATCTTTAGGTTGGCTCATAGACTAAACCACGCTTTATATTCAGCTTCTTTGAATCCGACATTAACCTTGCTGCCGTTGACGAGTACAGGGCGTTTGATTAATGTGGGATAAAGGACCATTAGCGCGATAGCTTTCTTTTCATTAATGTCATTTTTTTCGGTGTCAGTTAAATTTCTAAAACTGGTGCTACGTTTATTAAATAAAGTTTCCCATCCAACGACAGCGACCCATTCTTCGACTTGCTCGGCAGTGAGCCCATGTTCACGAAAATCATGAAAATCAACGCTAAGATTATTTTGTTCTAGCCATTTACGGGCTTTACGTACGGTGTCGCAATTCTTAATGCCGAAAAGTGTCAAAGCGGGTACTCCATTATTAATTTTATTAGTGAATCTCATTGTGTCATTGGTTTTGTAAAGCCTCAAGGAAGAAATAGCTCTGCTTGGGGTTATTGAGTTTTATTCAACTTATTGGCGCTGATATGTGATAAACATGATTAGGAAACATTACATGTAAGCAACAAAAGCCGAATGATTGCATTCGGCTTTTGTTATGTGAAACGAACCATTAGCTTAAAGTATGGCGGAAAAAATAATGTCTTTACCCGCTTCTAAGGTCCCCTGTTTTTTATCCAAACCTTTCACGTCTTCCATGTTGGCGATAAGCACCGGTGTCAATAGGCTATCGGCATGCTCTTTTAGATATTCAATATCGAACTCTAAGATAGGCTCGCCCATTTTGACTTCTTGGCCCTCTTCAGCGAGACGTTTAAAACCGTTCCCCCTAAGCTCTACAGTGCCTATCCCAAAATGAACAAAAATCTCTAATCCTTGCGGCGATTCAATGCTAAAGGCATGGTTGGTTTCAAAAATTTTGCCTATGGTTCCATCTATCGGCGCAACAATATGCTGGCCTGTTGGTGCGATGGCTAATCCATCCCCGACAATTTTTTCAGAGAATACAGCGTCGGGTACTTTCTCGATCGCAACAATTTTGCCAGAAACGGGTGCATATACATTTACACTGCCCGCGATGTCTGTTTGTCCGGAAACAAGACGTCTAATGCGGCTTAAAAATCCCATTTATTTGCCCCTTGGAATCATTATAATATTCAAATTAGACTGCATTTATTATATCTCTATAAACTAAGACCTGTTAGATAAAGATTTAATTCTTCGATTCTTTCTATCTTTTGTGCCTGTTTGGCCATCTCTAAGCAAGATGAGTAACTGCTGGCTCTTATCGCCGATTTGACTTCCAATAATGAGACTAGATTGACACTGAGTTCATCAATACCCATTCCCACAAGTAAAGGTGCAACAATAGGGTCGCTGGCCAGTTCGCCACAAAGAGAGACTTTGACATTATGTTGCTTGGCAGTATCAATACTCATTTGAACCAAGGTTAAAATGGCAGGTGAAAGTGAAGGGTAATCCCGTGTCAGTTGCGGATTTGTTCTGTCAGCCGCCATTGCATATTGTGTTAAATCATTAGTACCAATGCTGATGAAGTCGAGCCTAGGCAGCATTGATGCAAGGTTTATCACCGCGGCAGGTGTCTCAACGACGATTCCGTAACTCAGTTCACCGTAGCCTTTTTCTTCTTCGTTTAAGCTGCTTTTACATTGTTCAATCAATTCAAAAAGTGTGTCTAGCTCTTCGACTTGGTTGATCATAGGAAACATCAACCGAATAGGTCCGTGGTTCGCAGCACGCAAAATGGCTTTTAGCTGGGTGACCAGGATTTCAGGATGTGCGAAGGTATATCGAATGCCTCTGATGCCTAGGGCGGGGTTATCTTCACAAGCTGGATTTAAGCAGGGTAACTCTTTATCAGCGCCCACATCGAGGGTACGTATGGTAAAGGGCTTTCCATCCATGAGCTGAAGCGCATCGCAATAGAAGTGGTACTGTATTTTCTCCTGTGGAATAGTCATGGTATTCATTAGCATGAACTCGGTTCTAAAGAGCCCGATCCCTTCAGCGCCAACATCGGTGAGATGGCTTATTTCATTTAAACTGCCCACATTAGCCAGTAATCCCACACAGTGCCCGTCGAGGGTCTGAGCGGGGAGATCTTTAAGCAGCAAGAGTTGCTGTTTGTGCGCTTCATCTTGTTGGCGCAGTTGGGTCAGTCTTTCGATGATGTCAGCGGTGGGGTTTAGATGCAGCTCGCCGTCGATAGCGTTGAGTACGACGGCGTCGCCATCGTTAATTTGTGACCGTTCAAATTGGCAACTTAACAGCGCTGGGATCCCAGCGCTGCGTGCCAAAATCGCAGTATGGCTTGTTAACCCACCGGTGTTAAGCACCAAGCCTGTTATGTGTTGTAGCGGTAGCATGGCGAATTCAGCAGGGGTGAGATCATGGGCCAAAATAACGGTTGGCGTAGTTAACTGGCTGAGGTCCAGATGCTGTGCGCCGCTGAGTCTGGCGATTAAGCGACTCGCTAAACACAAAACATCCTGTGCTCTATTGGCTAAATAGGGGTCTTCTAGTTGTTCAATCACCGAAGCTTGATGGGAAAATACTCTCTCAATGGCCACCGCTGCGTTAATTTGTAGCTGGCGAATTTCATTTACGACGACCTCTAGGAGCGAATCATCATCAAGAAAGAGTAAATCAGCTTCAATCAGATCATAATGCTCAGAACCGACCTTAAGCTTGGCTAGTATCTCTGCTAAATGACTTTTTTGCTTATTGAATGCTAATGCTAGTTTTCGTTGTTCATTAGGGATTTTATCAGGGGACAAACGTCGATAGTCGATTTTTTCATGGTGTAGATTGAGGTGTAGGGCTTGGCCGAACGCGACGCCTGATGAAACAACAATACCTTTAATCGACATAACGGAGCCTTTTAGCTAAGTGTAATAAGGAGTTCAGAAACTTCTTCAACTGCTTGCTGAGCTTGTTCACCTTCAGCGATAACGTTGACTTCTATACCGAAATAAAGCCCTAGTGTTTGTAGCTTAAAAAGGCTTTTTGCACTGGCCTGTTTTCCGTTACATTCTACGATGATATCGCAATCAAATGATTTGGCTTTTTTAACTA
Organism: Shewanella sp. Choline-02u-19; assembly: GCF_002836205.1. Taxonomy (NCBI): domain Bacteria; kingdom Pseudomonadati; phylum Pseudomonadota; class Gammaproteobacteria; order Alteromonadales; family Shewanellaceae; genus Shewanella; species Shewanella sp. Choline-02u-19. The sequence goes on along the minus strand of NZ_PJBE01000013.1, from coordinate 1,551,627 downwards.
ATAGTGCCGCAGGTCGAGTGTGTATACCGTGCTTAGCGGTTATTGTAACGGTTTTTTGGTACATATAATCTTCTCGTTAAAAGGCTAAGAATCGGCTGTATAAGCTGATGATTATCTGCTCTGATGTTCAATGATTTGATAGTTCTTTTTCTTGAGTGCTTTTGTGGCTTCGGCCAAGGTGTCTTTTTTTACCAGAATATAGTCGGTATCGAATGTAGAGATAGCAAATATACTAATTTTTTCTGCGGCCAATGCGCCTGATACGCTCGATAATATGCCTGTCATAGAAAAGCCTAAAGGGCCCAATACTTCAAGACAGCGCCAACCGTTTTCCTGCTCTAGGCTTTCCATTTCGAATGTTGAAATTACGACAACTGACAGTTCTTCGCTCGTTTTACCGATAAAGTAGATATCTTGCTGAAAAATCGCACTCGGTACGATACTGTCAGGAGCAAGGCTATGAATAGTAAAAAGTTGCGGATGAATCGCTAAGGTCATGCGTGCCATAAATTCAATTCCGTATTGATAGATCGTCCGAATTGAATTTAGCTTAACATAGTTTGAATAATGAAAAAGGGGCAAATTATGCCCCTTTTTTAATGTGGATAAGCGTTTAGCTGACCTTAAACTGGCTTAATGTTTTGGCTGAGTTTTTGCTAATCGATTGTAATGACACTGCGGCATGGCGGTTACTTTCGTTGGCCTTTACTGACACTTCAGTCAGTTCTGTAATACTGCATATATTGCGATTAATCTCTTCCGTGACCAGAGATTGCTCTTCTGTTGCGCTGGCTAACTGGGTATTCATATCGCTGATATGAGCAATAAGATCCAAAATTTCAGCTAGTGATTCCCCCACACCCTTAGCTTGACTCTGCACTTGCTCAGATTGTTGTTGTGTACGCTCGTTACTAGAGACGACCGAACTCACGCCTGATTGGATCTCAGTGATGATTTTTTGAATTTCATTGGTAGAGTCCTGAGTTCGGTTTGCTAAAGCACGCACCTCATCGGCAACAACAGCGAATCCTCTGCCGTGCGCACCGGCACGGGCGGCTTCAATCGCGGCATTAAGCGCAAGCAGGTTGGTCTGATCGGCGATGCCTCTTATCACATCTAATATGCTGCCAATCTGTTTTGAAGACGTGCCAAGATGGTGGGTTATCTGTTCAGATGTTTTTAACTCTTCGACTAATCGCTGCGTATTATCGAGGGTGTTATCCATTTTTTCCATGCTGAGTTGGGCTTGCTGTTTGACACTATTTGCGGCGTCTGCGGCTTGACTGGTGTTGGTCGCCATCTCATGGGTGGTTGATAGCATCTCGTTGATTGCAGTTGCAACGCTGCTGGTTTCTTGATGGAGATGATCAACACTGCTATTTGACTCCTCTACGGCATTAAGTAAACGTGTGGCATCATCATCTAGGTTTTTTCCTAGCGGTTGTAGTTGAGCAACAGTATCTGCAATCTTTATCACAAACAGATTAAAAGCCTCTGCTAGCTCTGCTACCTCATCTTTACCTTTTGTGGGTAACCTTTTGGTTAGATCACCGTCACCTTGTGCAATATCTTTCATCGCCGCAATCGCATTTTTAAGCGGTGCGGTAATCGATAGATTAAGCAATAAGAAGAATGAAAAAATGGGAATAGATATCATTAGCATGATAAGCACGTAATCAAATGCCATCGAATACATGACATTGTTTATCTCGCTATTATAACTGCCGGTAATGAGTGTCCAATCCCAAGCGGGATAGTACCTAGCCTCAACCAACTTATCTTCTAACTGGCTGCTTTGAGCATTAATAAAGCTGACTTGGCCTTTGGCTGTGCCATTGATTGCAGCAGCAGCAACGATTGCAGAGAGTGTGGTGTCATTACCTTGCTGGTTAATGCTGGCAAGTTTGTTACCGATAGTTTGCTTACTCGCGCCATTGGCTAAAATGGTGTTATCTCTATCAAGTAAAATGAAGTGGCCTTTATCGCTAAAATGGATCTGGCTGATAAGGTTAGCACTTTCTACCTTGGCATCACTTTCAGAAATATCACCATTAGCCGCTTGCATCCGATGCGCTTCAATAACACTGATAACCGTGTTTAGCTGCGCATCATTTTGCTGCCACTTTTGCGTAACAAGGTTGTTGTATTGCTCGTTTATCGAAAAACTGGCAAAACAAACGGTACCGATCGCTGCCAGCATGAGCATTAAAATAAGTCGTTGGAGGATGGTTAGTTGTCTTAAAAGGGCAGTCATAAGAGCCTGGCTACATTAAATAAAGAGTGTCATGAATGTATCGTTTATTGTTAACCAAAAGAACCCATAACAGTATGTTTATTTTAAAAATGTTAACTATATCGACTCTTTATTTATTTTTATATTTTTTAAATCATAGATCTCATTTTTCACCGCTAAACGACATTTTATTTTGAGGTTTAGAATAGATGTTCTGATGACATTTGTTTAAGCATAATTTATTTAGCCTAATGTCTGAACAACGGCAGATAAAATCGACGTTTTAGCTTAGTTTTTACTTTGATTTGTTACGGGATTGCGGCACTATGAAACGATTACTACAACAAGGTTTTAAATATGCTAACAACGCAAGAATCTGTAACAACTGATGACATATTGCGCAAGCTGTGTTTGTCGGTTTCTCACGTGCTTTCTAGCACGACTAATAGTCAGATCACGCACGCTGGAATGGTGCAATCCATCACGCGTACTTGTTTAAAACCTGACTTAGGTTGTTTTTCAATTTTTGACGGTGGTTTCTCCGGATTAGTGGTTATCAATTTTTCAGCGCCAGCAGCAATTGAAATTTACCGCGAATACATGATTAACATGGGAATGCCAGAGTCTGAACTCGCGTTCTCCCATACCTCAGATGAAGTCAGTAATGTGATGGGCGAACTGATGAATCAGATGTTAGGCGATTTCATCAATAAAATAAGTAAAGAACTGCAAACGTCGATTAGTCAAAGTCAGCCAAAAATGTTGACGATTAATAAGGAGCTTACCATTTCGGTTGACACCAACCTCGATGAAGCCGTGGCGAGAAGAGTGTCTTTCAAAACACAAAAAAACCATATCTTTTATCTTGAATTCGCAATGGATAAAACTGAGTTCATTAAGCTAAACGATTTTGATGCCGATGAAGATTTCGACCTAGACGATCTTTTAGCAGAACACGGTCAAGGCAGTGGTTCACAACATTCAAAGCAAGTACAGAATAAGCAAAAAGATGTTCAAATGAGCACCAGTGCAGATGATCTGTTTGATGAATTAGGGATTTAAGTGGCGTATCTAGTGGGCAACCTCGGTTGCCTGACGGTATTGATTGACGGTATTAATTAGACGTAATTAAGGCGTGCTATAGCGTTATTTATATAATAAGAAAGGTTTAAATAAATATTATGGTCACAAAAGCAACCTCAATCGATATCGCCTACAAAGCAGGGGTGTCTCAATCTACAGTGTCTAGAGCACTGAGAGACAGTCCTTTAGTGAATTTGGAAACGCGCCAGCGGATCCAAGCCATTGCAAAAGAGCTTAACTACAAAGTGGATAAAAATGCCAGTAACTTGCGGATGCAAAATAGCCAAACGCTAGCCTTGCTGCTTTGTGAAGATCCAACTAACGATGATTCATTAATTAATCCTTTTTTCCTATCAATGCTCGGCTCTATAACACGCGCATCGGCCCAAAAAGGCTATGACTTACTGGTCTCATTTCAACAGCTAAGTAGTGATTGGCATGCTGACTACGAAGACAGTAATAAGGCCGACGGCATCATACTGCTTGGTTACGGTGACTTTGTAGATTACGAGAGAAAGTTAGCAAGATTACTTGAGCAAAATACCCACTTTGTTATTTGGGGAGCTGAACATAATCATAAGTCGGTTCTGACCATAGGTTGTGATAATCATCAAGGCGGCATGAGCGCGACAGAGCATCTATTGGCACTGGGTTATAAAGATATTGTTTTTGTGGGCGACTCCTCAAGTCACAGCCCTGAATTTCGAGATCGTTATCTGGGTCATCTGGCCGCACTAGAAAAAGCCAACATAAAACCGAGTGAGACAATCCCTTTCGAAGCGATAAGTACCGAAACCTCAGGCTTTGAGGCGACTAATAAATTACTTAACAGTGGCGAGAAGTTTGACGCCATTTTTGCGGCAAGTGATCTTATCGCGATAGGTGCAATTAGAGCGCTCAATGCCAAAGGGTTATCGGTACCCGCTGATATTGCAGTCGTAGGCTATGACGATATACCAGTGGCAAGTTTTGCTAATCCACCTTTAACCACGGTTAAGCAGAACACCAAACTTGCTGGAGAAATTCTAGTCGAAAGCGTGTTAAAGCTGATTAATGGCGAAGAGGTATCACCACAGTTGATCCCGACCAATCTTGTGATTAGACAATCAACTTAGCAGTTTAAGATGTTCTAAGGTTGACGAAGCACATAGACCATACTCATGAGCACTAGCGGCCTTGGCTCGCCAAGTACCTTTGCACGTTGGCTTTGCTTTGTTTGGTTATTGCCTGCATCAACTTAAATTCAGGGTGTTGAATATGATGATCTTGTTTAAGATCATCGAGCATCACTAACCATAGGTCCGCCGTCATTTCTGAATCCGCTAACGCTCGGTGAAATACACCGTCGTGTTCAATCTGCTTATAGTGGATCAAGCTGCCAAGTTTATGGTTCGGTGCATCTTGATAAAGTCTTCTGGCTATTAACATAGAACAGGCGAATTCACCGCTATAGTCTCGACCTATCGATTTAAGTTCGGCGTCTAAAAAACGTTGATCGAAAGAGGCGTTGTGGGCAACCAGATTATAATCACCGATAAAGTCCGCAAATTGATCCATCACTTCATCGCAAGGTGCAGCGCTACTGAGCATTTGATTGCTAATGCCAGTGTAACTTTCGATAAAGCTGCTAACGCGAAACCCTGGGTTCATTAACTCTTGAAACCTATCGATGACAATGCCGTCTTTTAACATCACAGCTCCGATCTCTATCGCACGGTCACCTTGGGTGGGCGATAAGCCGGTGGTCTCGAAATCCAACACAATAACGGTGTTGGCTTTGCTGCTAAGTTCGGTGCTTAAACGATGAGAGTCTACTGCAGTTGAAAAGTGTGCCAATGTGCTACGCGCCCTATTAAATTTGTCGTTATTGTAGTTCTACAGCGAAGCGAGTCAATTTAAATGTTGTGGTTAATTGCATACCGCGGCGTTATTACGTCGTTTAAGACGACTAATCAGCCGTTTTATGATCTCGACCAAATTACTAAATGCTAATACTTGTTAGTATCGCCGCAAATTATAGTGGGTAACAAATATGCAATTAGATTTAAATGGTATAACGCCAAAACAGTTTCTAGAGCAGTACTGGCAAAAGAAACCACTGGTGATCCGTCAAGGCTTTAAAAACTTTAAAGATCTTCTTTCACCAGAAGAGATGGCAGGGCTTGCTTGCGAAGACGTGGTTGAATCACGCCGCGTGTTTAAAGAACATGATGAATGGCAAGCTGAGTTTGGCCCATTTGAATCTTATGAAGAACTTGGTGAAACAGACTGGACGTTAATCGTGCAAGCGCTTAACAACTGGGTGCCTGAAGCTGAAGAACTGATAAAATGTTTTGATTTTATCCCACGCTGGCGCTTAGATGACGTCATGGTCAGCTATGCCACACCGGGTGGCGGAGTCGGTCCACATATCGATCTTTATGACGTATTCATTTGCCAGGGTTCCGGCCGACGTCGTTGGAGAGTGGGTGATCTTGGACCACATAAAGAATTTGCAGCGCACCCAGCATTACTGCACACCGAAGCATTCGACCCCATCATTGATGTTGAATTACTACCAGGCGATATCTTATATTTACCGCCAGGGTACCCTCATGACGGCGTCACGATAGAGCCATCAATGAGCTTTTCTGTGGGTTATAGAACTGCGTCAGCCAAAGATATGATCAGCGCTATGGCAGACCACATCATCGACAAAGATATGTGTAATGAGCAAATTGCCGATCCTGATCGTGTATTAAGCGAAAACTCTGGTGTTGTTAACAACGGCGATCTTGAGCGTATTAAGCAACAACTGTTTGCCACGCTTGATGACAAGTTAGTTAGCGAGTTTAGCGGTCGTTACCTCACTCAATCTAAGTGTGAACTGGATTTGCCAGAAGAGCATTTAGGTTTCCAAAGCTTAGATGTGACCGAGCAACTTAAGCAGCAGCCTTTAATTAAGCTTGGCGGACTGCGTACCCTGTATTTCGAAGCAAGCGTTGCTGACGGTGTGCTTTATATCAATGGCGAGCAATTTACGCTTTCAGCCAGTCGAGAAGCGTTGATTGCATTGTTATGTGATACCCAAGAGCTAACTGCAGTGAACTTAAGCCCGTGGTTAGAAGATATCGAAGTGGTTGAGCAATTAACCGCTTGGGTGAATGCTGGCTACTGGTATTTTGACGATATCGACTAAATTTACCTAACACTAAAGATTTAAAAATGGGTTCAGTGGCTGTTGTCGTTGAACCCTTTTTTTGCTCATTGTTTAAGGAGGATGTAGCGAACAAGCTTAATTATCTTATATTGAGTAGGGGCAGCGCTAAAAGATGTACTGCCATACCGCCCCTAATGTATCAAAATCGCTGCCTGCTTGAGTTATAACTCCTGTGCTGGCGTAGAGTTTAATGCTATTGCTTCTGTTTATTGGGGCTGAATAGGTAATACCAAAACGTGAATTTTCTTGGGAATCGAAAGAATCGATTTTATTTTTCTCAGTCTCGCCGCCGAAATAAAAATTGGCATTGAGCGACAACCAGTGACCTCGACTGAAGTTATAAATTAAGTGACCTTGTAGGGTATATTGTGGCTCTTGTTCAAGTTCCACATCGTTAAAGTATGCATCGTTATCGCCATAAAAGCGCACAGATGCAATTAAGTCGTAATACCAATCTCCCAGTTTGTGGGACATGCCTATTCCTGGTCTAAATACCCAGCGATTAGCCCCTGAATTAATTAACTTATCTTTATCGTACGATCCAATGGGTAGGGTAAGCTGCAGACTGGTGCCAACGACCACTCCTTGTTGCCAAGCACCGAAGTCTTGCGGCTTTAATGCTGGCGCACCGTAAAAATTCCAAGAGAGTCGAATGTTGGGGTCGCCATAACCGCATCGGTCTGCGCTGACACGCTGACCTTGAAAATCGGCGCTGCCTTTGTAGCAGATTCGGCTGGTTGTCATGTCTATTTTTGCTGAGCGTCCCGCTAAGGCAAAAGTATGAGCATAACCTACAACCCCAGCATCTATGCTGAGATCGGCATTATCAATCGGTGCTGAAGGAGCGGGTGATAGATCACCTTCTGAGTGGGCTACACCCACGACTAAAAAATTCATCCCAATGGGGATATTGGTATAACTTCTGGGTTCTAAATCTTGTGCAAAGCAAAACGTTCCGCAGCTAAAAAGCGTGACAAGCGCTAGCACTTTAGCGGGAACGATTAAACGATGCTTATATTGTTGACTAATATTCAACCAGTATCCTTACTTGATAAATAATGAGTAACGCTTAAGCTGCTCAGTTGCTAACTAAAACGTTGATTCACACTCTAAGTTAACCAATTTGTCAGCTTAATCAAGCATGTTATGCTGCTTAATATTAAAGAGATACTCACAAGCAGTTTTTCTAAAATCGCAAAATCAATCGAAGTCACTCAAATAGGTCGTTAAGTGTTACCAAGAATATCCATTGAACAGTCAATTCAACAAGCCCTCGCAACAGCGCATCAAGATGCCGTTGATGCGGCTAAACGTGCCCATGACACGGCGACTGGCAGCGAAAGTGTCGCTGAAAATAAGTACGATACTTTTGGCTTAGAAGCATCATACCTTGCTCACGGTCAGTCAGTGAGAGTGGCTCAGTGCAAAGACGATATGCATGCTTACGAGCAATTGTTTGCCGTATTGAAACATAAAGCGGCAACAAGTGCCTTGCTCGATGTATCACTTAACGTATCAAATACAACAGCCAAGGAAGTCGCAAAACAAATAGCGCTAGGCGATCTGGTTGAGTTGATTGATGAAAACGATAAATTCAGTAGACTGTTTATGGGCCCGAGTGCAGGGGGCTTAAAAGTACAGACCGCAGCGGGAAGTTTTATGCTGATAACACCTCTATCTCCCATAGGTCAAAAATTACTGACACGTGAAGTCAATGATGAGATAGCGCTAACGGTTGCTGGCAAGATCCATTGCTATGAAATCAGTGCAATAAGCTAGTCCCTAATTTAAGAAAACGCTTAGCGTTAACCACTAAACCGAATAGTAATTAACTCAAAAGGATTTATATGGCATTAATTACCACCGAGCGGCTTATTTTGAGAGAAGTCACCTCAGCCGATGCCGAGTTTATTATGGCGCTCTATAACGAGCCTAGTTTCATCGAGGGGATAGGTGATAAGCAAGTTTATACTGTCGAAAAAGCGATCGAATATATAGCCAACAGCTTTACTAAAAGTTATCAAGACAATGGTTATGGTATGTACTTAGTCGCACTGCGCGATGTTGGTACGCCGATTGGGATCTGTGGTTTGATCCGCAGAGACTATCGGGATGACTATGAGCTTGGTTATGGCTTTGCTAACGCATTTTGGTCGAAAGGTTATGCACGGGAAGCGGCAACATCGGTGCTGGAGTACGGCAAACAACAGCTGAATGCTAAAGCGTTTATTGCGGTAACATCGATGTCTAATCAAGCATCGATAAAGGCACTAGAGGCATTAGGGTTTGTATTTAGTCAAATCGAAAAATTGGCGGCGTATGATGAAGAAAGCCGTTTATTTACACTATCAGTTGATTAAAAGGTCCGTTAATTCAAGAGCCAGTCGAGTCACTAAAGATGTCCATTATAGTAGAAATAGGTAATGTAACTATTCGTCAATTCGAAAAGAGCGATCTGCAAACCTTTACTCGCTATCGAGCAATACCTGAGGTTGCACAATATCAAAGCTGGAGCAATTACACCTATGATGATGCCATTAAATGATATGACTCAATGCAGGGCACACATTGGGGAAGGTCGCCAGTGGTTTTACCTTGGCACCGGAAACCAAGAAAGGTATTGGCAGTAAATCACTTTCGGCATTTATGGATCACCTGTTTAATACGATGAACAAGTATCGGATCATTGCGACCACCGATTGCGACAATCATGCGGCTTATAAATTGTTAGAAAGAGTCGGCTTTCGCCGGGAAGCTCATTTCGTAAATAACATTTTTTTAAAGGGCAATAGGGCAGTGAGTATCAATATGCGTTGCTAAAGTCCGACAGAGGCTTAAGTCGGTAATATTGACGGTTCTGCTTTAATACTAGGTTTTAATAGACGTTTTGAATCAACAGTTTGAATAAAGGCTTGCTTAGGTGATTAAAAAAGCCCGTTAGATTCATGCTAACAGGCTTTTAAATTTATTCGTCAATGATGATTTATAATAGTTTTATCAGTTATTTAACTTGTCAGTCACGACACTGTAATTATCCCAAACCTGCTTATCTGACATCGAACGCACAAGCTTAATATATTCAGCATGTGTCCAAGCCAGTGGTGTGGCAGAGTTTGTGCCTTGGCCTTTTGTGTACTGATAGCGAGTAGGATTGCCGACGCCATCCCATGCTTGCTCGGGTAACATTAAACCTTCGTTGGCAAAGGTTTCCATGCCTTGTACATACGTTTGAATCAGTGCTTTGTGGCTATCACTGTTTAAACTGTTTGTTTTAATCGCTTTGGCAAGTTCAAAGTGACCACGTTCCCCGGTAAAGAAAGGCCAGACTCGTCCACGTTGACCAGGCGTGTTTTTACCTTTTTCTGCATAACTTTCGCCGTTGATCTGGTCTTCACCATAGCCATCATTTCCGTAGCGGCGATAGCCTGGGATGAGTGAGCCATCTTTAGCTCTGAACTGGTATTTGACTCTTAAGTTGTCTTCTAAATTGGTGTTATCAATCAAGCTAACGCTGTTGGTTATGGTCTGATCATTCGCCGCTGTAACACCGTATCGAACCAGTTCTAAAAAACCACCATCAAGGATAAGGCGCTGATCAAGGCCCGCTCTACCATTGTTGTCGCCGAGTTTAGTGTTGCTATTGGGTTCACCATTGGGAGCGAGCCTGACAAAATAGGGCTGAGCGCTAACTGGCTCTTTAGCGGTTGCTGAAAGTTGCCCTGATGTGGTGACCATCAACTTGGCTATTTTACTTTGCATCTCTTTGGCGGTGCTTAAATATAAACTAGCGGCTGTGGTGTCACCCACGTGGGATGCGATATCACTGGCAGTAATAAGGCCTGAAATTACCGCAGCGGTTGTCGATGGTGAGTAACCTTGTTGCTCCTCCCAACGCTCTTGCTGTGTTCTCAAAGGGGTAATATTTGTGTGATTCCAGTCTAAATTCACCTCTCCGCCATTAACCAAGAACTCGGCAGCCGGTTTTAGCATTTTATGGTACCAGTAGGTTATTTCAAGATCTGACAATACGCCCGCTTGCCATAGCTTCCAACCAAGCATAATCGGCATGGCAGTTTGATCTAGCTGTACACCCACCCATTCAATCTGCCCATCAACGTGGGTCTTTTGTAAAAACCAGCCGGGCCTGCCTGAATAGCCAGGCGTCTGTGCTGTGACTTGCACTTTTTCTAAATACTCAAAGGCGGTTTTAGGAGTTTGAGTATCACCCATGGCAAGAAATGCCATGGCGCATTGGTAAAAGTCACGAGGCCAGACGGCTTTGTAACCCGTACTACCGACTTTTGCAGATACGGTATCTCCCCACGGGTTTGATAAAGAGGCAATCAGTGCCCCTGCGTGGGTCTTGTCTTCTTGTGCTTTTAGCACTAGTGCACTGGCAAACAGCAACTTACCGTTATCGGTCGTGGTATCAACCATTCTGGTGAGCGCGGGTAGCGAGCGAAGATAATCTTCCCAGCCAAGATGTTCACCTTCACCATTAAAAGCGGCCAATACGTTATCACTGCCTCGAACAAGGGTATTATTGGCGTTTGCTACGCTAATCTCTATGTCTTTGCCAAAACCTAAAACAACATCAAAACTGATACTAGCGGCGTGTTGACCTGATTCAATTATCGGGCTCGGATACTGCGCCGTTAGTGCAACATTGCCGCCTTGATTAGCGTCGCTGGTATTGGTGTAACGCCAATTCATCTCTCCGTTTTGCCGTAAATCTGTTAATCCGTCAGATTTACCGACAAAGCCGACACTGGCTTGCTCAAAACCGAGATTTGATTTAACGGTCATGACGCTGGTGTCGGTCACTGAAGTTGAGACTGAAAACAGCTCGTTGGCACTGTCATAGCGTGCAATATCATTGGCGCCGCTGTTATCAATATGGGGGTTAACATAAAGATAAGGTGTGACTCCTGCTTCGAAAGCGGTAAAGATCACTTTCATCATCAAGGTATCGCGATCAGGATCGGTAAAAATGTGTTTCTCTATCTGGTATTTACTGTCGCGGTCTTTATTAATGAGTTTATATGCAAGTGATAATGGTCGGCCCTGTTCGTCGGTATGTAAATACTCAATCGAGTGCAGGGTATCTTCTTTCTCGGTATCGACAAAGCCGTTACCCGTAATGACAAATTGCATCTCTTTAAGCTGAGCATTATGGATAAGGCCAAACATGGTCTCGGTAACGACACCTTGTGCCAATGAAAACCAAACACGGCTCAGCGGGTTTTCAGCGGTGTTTTGGTAACGGCCATCGACATAAGGTTCGTATGAGGTGCCGATCCCTGTTTTTCCTGCAAATGCCCAAGTGGGCTCTGCGCCAGGTATTCCGGGTGCTACCGAGTCTTGTAGGCTTATATCTGTTGCAAGGGGAAGAGCAGTTGTTTCCGTTGATTGCTCACCGCAACCTGTAAGCATTAAGCTCATACTGATCGCAGTGGCCAATATTTTATGTGTTAGTTTTATCGAGCTTGTCATTTTCATCCCCAAAAACCTTATTAATTATCTATCTTTTTTAGTTATTTCTTATTGGCTATGTCCGTCAGAACAGCGTTTATAGCCTAAGCGTTACAGCAAGTGATTAATGACCATCGACATTAACTCTAAGTACGGCAATGCCTGCTATCATCATAAAAATGCCGCCGCTAATAAGTGCGTAGATAGGTTGGCCATCAAAGCAGACCCGCAAGATAAGGCCTAAAACACTGGCGGCGAGTAGCTGTGGGATCACAATAAAGAAGTTGAATATGCCCATATAGACGCCCATTTTCTTGGCCGGTAGAGCATTCGATAGCATCGCATACGGGATCGATAGAATCGAAGCCCAAGCAATACCAACGCCTATCATCGGTAGCCAAAGTAAGCTTGGATCATTGATAAATATAAAACTGATAAGACCAAGGCCACCGCAAAATAGATTGATGCAATGGGTGACTTTGAGGCCACATTTTTTAGCGACGATGGGAATGAAAATGGCTGCAATGGCTGCAAATCCGTTATAGACGGCAAACAATAAACCGACCCAATCTGCACCATCATTGTAGGCTTTAGATAGCACATCTTGAGTACCATAGTGGTAATCGGTAACCGCTGCTGTGGTATAAATCCACATTGAGAATAGTGCGAACCAAGAGAAAAATTGCACCAGTGCCAGTTGAGACATCGCCTTAGGCATATTAAAAAGGTCATCTACAACACTAAAGATTAACCCCTGCTTTTCACGACTCTTTTTGTGGTTGTTTGTTTCATTATTTTCTTGGCTATGACTTTGTAGTGCCTTTACTTTTTGTGCACAGTAATATTGAAGCGGTCCGAAAAAAAAGATGCCTAAGCTCAAGATAAACAGTTGTTTATCCCATTCTAATAGCCAAATTGCTGCGGTGAACAAGATACCTATGCTGGTCCATAAAACACTGCCGTTTTGATACTGGTGCGCATCACGTAGCCCAGTTCTCTCTGTATCGATATTCTGATCTGAATGTTGTTCAAATAAAGCGAGCTCTTCTGGCGAGTATTCTTTGGTTGAAAAAACGGTCCACATCACCGCTAAAAACAGCACCGCGCCACCAAAATAGAAGGCGTAACGTACCGAATCTGCTATTTCACCGGCGGGTGCTGTATTGCTAACGTCGAAAAAGTTAGTCAAGACATAAGGCAGTGCTGAGGCGATAACAGCGCCAATGCCAATGAAGAAGCTTTGCATCGCATAACCAAGAGTGCGCTGTTTATTGGGCAAGTTATCGCCAACAAAAGCGCGAAAAGGTTCCATTGCAATGTTTATTGATGCATCCATGATCCACAGCATTCCTGCCGCGACCCATAGTGCGGGCGAGTGGGGCATGACGAAAAGTGCGAGGGTAGTGCAGACTGCACCAAGAACAAAGAAGGGACGTCTACGGCCCCATTTACCCCAGGTGTTATCACTTAGGTAGCCGATAATAGGCTGTACGATAAGCCCTGTCAGTGGGGCTGCTATCCATAGAATGGGAATATCATCAATTGATGCCCCAAGCGTTTGAAAAATACGGCTAACATTGGCATTTTGCAGTGCAAAGCCAAATTGAATGCCTAGAAACCCAAAACACATATTGAATATTTGCCAAAAACTGAGCTGAGGTTTCTGGTGTAGTAACGGCTTTGTATCAGACATGAACCATCCCTTTCAGGTTTATAATTATTATTGTTGGTCGAATCACGATTAAAAAATAGGCAGCTGCCTGCGACCTTTGCTGGCAGTTACCTTAAACCTCTGTCATTAACAAAGTCACAGACCTACTAGTTAGCGTAGTTCTGCTGTATTTTGTTAGAAAAGGGTGAAAGCTAACAATATAAATTGCTAGAAACGACCCTACTTTTATCGTCCACACCACAAGCTGAACATGAATAAAAGTAGAATTTCATGTTACCCTTGAGCAGGAATTAGGCACAACACAATACATACGTATTCATGCCGTGCATTTAACTCTAATGAAACACATTATTAACGGAGTCTTAGCGGATGCAGAAGAGTTTTAAGTTGCAACTAATTGTTATATCGATATTTTTTTTAATATCTGGCTGTAATGTTGCAAACCATGGTTCATTTACCAGTAAAACCTATCAAACACCGGCTCAACAAGAACAGCTGGTAAACTTAGGGCCAGTGGTGGGTGAAAGTTGCCAGACACAGTTTTTATATTTAGTGCCAATAGATGAGAGTGTTTCCACACTGGCGGCGATTAACCAGGCAAAACAAAAAATTGAAGGTACCGTCATATTGGCTGACATGATCATTGACGATACGCTTTCAATTCAATTTGGCTATTCAGAGCAGTGTATAAGTGTGCATGCGATAGCCTATGGTTCGCCTGTTAACGATTGAACCAGTGGCATTAGGCTTCTTCACATAAGGCTTTGCCTGCTTGATAACAGCTCGGTTGTCTTGGGCAAACGGCGCCGCGTGAACAGATCAGCCGTGCTTCGTTTTGAATGCCACGTTCTACCCAATTGATATTTAGAATTTTTGCGACGCTCATTAGGTTTTGTTTAATATGTTTAGGCATATCTACTGAACCGCTATTGTCTGCACAGATCTGTTTTAGTTCTGCAGCGATAGAAGCAGCATCACCGCCTTGGGCATCAATGGCGGGGTTAAGATCGATACCTGCGCAGAGCACGTGATTGTTACCCGCCATATCTTCAACTTTTATCGACTCACAGCAATAGATCCTTGGCTCTTGAGCCACATCCAAAATAGATATTTGTGCAGATGTTCCAACTTGTGGTTCGTTTATCATTCTAAATACGGCCCAATGCTGGCAAGGGTCTTCGACCACCCGCATGTTGCCCCATGGCAGGGGAATGCCGTTACCACGGTAAACAGCTTTTAATTTACCCGGTGCATAGGCATCAAAGTAATGCCAATGAGGATAAGGGGATACTACCGTCATACGACGCATGGCTACAGAAGCTGAGACACCAACGGTTTTATTGACGTTAATTTCATAACCATGTCGGTCGAGTAGTTGCCTAAACGGCACTTTAGGGCAAAGCAGCGCGCCGGCAAAAAAGCTTGATTCAAAATCACGCCAAGCATGCAAAATATCTTGGGCATTTAAGGTCGATGATGCTGGGGTGGCTATCTCTTCATGCGCAGCAGTATGGCGGCGGCCTGCTGTTAGAACGCATTTTAAACCGTCTTTGTTGTGTAATACACAATGACCAATATGCACTGACAGGTCGTACTTGAGTCGTGTTGGATAGGATTTAAGCATCTTGTTCAGGTAGATGGTTGAGGGTGGCTCAAAAAATGATGTCACTACATGGGCGGTGCTGACCCCCATTTCGTCGACGACTTCTTGCGGCGTTCTGTCGATCCACTTAAGTTTAAGCCCTAACGATTTGGCAATATCTTTTATGTCCTCTAACGCGAGTGGTAACCGCTTTTGACCGACCTCTTCAGCTGCACGTTCGAGATCAGGGAAGTGATTTTGATGGTGCTCTTGGTGGGCCCGAATGAGTAAATGGGCAAATTCACGCCCTGTTGTACCTGTTTGTGACAACATTTCGGGTATGGCAATCTGCAAAATATCACTCGAAAACAGAAAACTGGGTTCTAAAGCCATACCACTTATACCACCTCGACGACCCTTATCAGGGGTGATCGCATCGTCTTCAGGTACATCATCGAGGAACCAATCAACCTCTTTTTGGAACACTGTGGCAATGACGGCTAACATGCCAGCACTGGGCACGCGTTTACCCCGTTCAATCATCGAAAGGTAAGATACAGAGGGGGCTGACTCAGGATCAACACGCACACAACGGGCAGACAGATCTTCCATTGTAAGGTGATTTCTTTTACGCAAATTTCTAATCTTGGTACCGAGAAAATGTGACTTTCTGATCAAGCTCTGATTACTTTTCATATTGTAAAATTCACAGTGTAAAATTTTTATTGTGAAATTGTAATGAAATTTGCACTAGACTACAAATCAAGCAGTCAGAAAACGAACAAGTTTTTTGAAAGCAAATGAAGTTAGCAACGATGAGCGACCTATTTTAGGATTGAATGAGGACAGGGCTATGGATATATCAACAATCAATAATACTGCAAATAACCACGAGAACAATCTATATATTGGTGCAGAATTTGCTGATGTGAATGTTGTCAGCCAGGCAGCAAATGACACAACAACACCCTGTGCTAAAACCTTTTTGGATAATAAGTTTCCGCTAGCAATAGGATCACATAAAGACGCTTGTAGTTATGTTGTCTACTATCAACAGCTATTAGTGTTTATGAAAGACGGTAGCCAAACAGGCTTACGTTGCCCAAAGCAGTTCGTTGCACTTAACGGCTATAAGAGTGAGCCAACAGCCATTTTGCTTAAAGACAATGGCGTTCATGTTGAAATGACGTTCGACAGCAAAAGTGAAAAGGGCGCACAGGATTGTGCCAATATTGAAGATATCTTAGTTGAAGGTCATCAGTACTGGATTAGTTTGGTCAATGTTGAAAACTCTATCGTAGCGTCATCGGTACTCGATCAAGTCTTTACCGCCAAAGACGGTAGCGACTATGAGTTAAAGCGTTAGTCGAATAAACTTTTAATGGATTGTTATAGCGACGAACAAAAAAGCCCTTTAACAAGGGCTTTTTTAGTGATAAAGATGAGATGTGACTCGTCTTTCTGTTTACGTTTGGGCTGTTTGGCTATCTTGTTTAATTAAGCGCCTTAAATCTGATTGCAGTACCGCCGCTTGACGCAAGTGAGAGGGTTAATAACTGATCACGGCTAACAATTTCGCTTTCGATAACATGGTCGTAAGGATTAGTACGCCAATCAGCATCTTTACCGTCACGATAGATTTCAGCCCGGTAGCGAACCCCTTGGGTTAGAAAGTCTAATTTAACGTCGACATCTCTGGCATTATCATCGGTAATTGCACCAAGGTACCAGTCCTTACCTTCACTGCTACCGTTTCGCTCTTGTCTGGCAAATACCACAAACTCACCAACTTCACCTGCTAACGCGACGCTGTTGCTCCAATCGGTTGGTACGTCTTTAATAAATTGAAAAGCATCTAAGCGCTCAACATAGTTTCTTGGTAGATCTGCCGCCATCTGTATCGGGCTGTAAAGTACAACATATAAGGCCAGCTGCTTAGTTAAGGTGGTTTGTACACGGTTAACAGCATCAAGCCCTTTTGGCGCTAAATCAAAAATGCCGGGAGTGAAATCCATTGGCCCTGACAACATGCGGGTGTAGGCCAGCGTTGTGGTGTGAGAGGGGTTATTAGGCGGAGTGCCCCACGCATTGAACTCTTGACCACGGGCACCCTCGCGGGCGATCCAGTTTGGGTAAGTGCGGCGAAGGCCAGTATCCTTTATCGGTTCATGAGTGTTGATACTGATGTGACGTTTCGCAGCTTCTTTAACACTGTGAAGGTATTCGCCAGCCATAAACTGGCCATCATGCCATTCATGTCGAGTAATGCCGTTTTCATCTACGCGTTTAATACCACCACCATCAGCCACATAACCGGTTTTTATTTGGCTAACGCCATGCTTTTGATAGAGATCATAAGCATCTTGCATCTGGTTACGGTAATTGGTCACAGAACCTGATGTTTCATGGTGACCTATCAGTTTAACCCCTTTTTCCTTGCCGTAATCACTTACGGCTTTGAGATCGAAATCAGCGTAGGCCTGGGTAAAGCTAAACACATCGCCATTATGGAACCAGCTACCGTCCCAACCAATATTCCAACCTTCAACCAGTACGCCTTCGAATCCGTTAGCTGCAGCAAAATCCATATAGCGCTTGGTTTCACTCGTGGTTGCACCGTGTTTTTCACCTGAGCCCCAGGTGTTTTCATTGAGGTGCATGCCCCACCAAATACCAACATACTTACCCGGTTCCACCCAGCTTACATCGCCGAGTTTGTTGGGCTCGTTTAAATTTAGGATCAAATTTGAGTTTAATAAACCCGTCGCATTATCACTGATCTGAATGGTACGCCAAGGGGTTTTAAATCCTGCTTGGGTTTTAACTAAGCTGCCATCTGACCAAGGGGTTAGATCAGCCTTTAGCTTACCAGTGCGGCGTTGATTGAGCGTCATTGCAGCATAATCGACCAATGCGGCTTCATGAATACTCATGTGGACGCCCGATGCCAACTTAAAAGTCAATGGCGTATGCACATTGGTGACTTTGTCGAGTGTGGTATTGCTATATAGATATTCATAGCGATTCCAGCCGCGGGCTGGGATCCACCAAGCCTGAGCTTGTTCAGCTTTAGGCACTGAAAATTCAGTGAGCTCATTGGTAATGACTAATTGGTTAAGCTCACCTTGCTTAGGCAGTTCATAACGAAAGCCAATACCATCGTTGAATGCTTTAAAGTGCAGTTTGAGTTGGTATTGTCCATTACTGAGCGTAGTGGTGATTTGATGATAGTTATCTTCAATCCACTCTTGCTCGCCCCAAGGTTGCTGCCAACGGTTTTCAGTTGAGCTGTGTTTGCTTTGTTCTATTTTAAAACCTTGACCAAATTCCCCCAACGATTTAAAAACCAGTCCGAGTCTAGACGGAGTAATGACCTCTTGCCCTTGAAATTCAACGGAATATTCTGGCTGGCCATTGTCATCTGATAGCGTGACAACAATTTGTTTATTGGGTGAGGTCAACGAAACGCTTTTAGCTAACGCACAATGACTTGTAAATGCACTGACCAGCAAAGAAGCGGTAATGGCCATGGTGGTTAGTTTAACAGGGGAAGAACACCTATCTAGGGCCTTATATGCAGGGTGCCGAGTTGTCATTGTGCAATCCTTTTTCTTGAATTATTGTTTTTGAATTAAGAATTTTGTTGTTGTAAGCATACTAAGTTGAATATTGAAGTGGCTGCAATGGACTGCATACGTATTCAAATCTGTATCCAGCGCTGTGTTGGCAGAGATAAAAATAAAGTCACTAAATTTGTGCCTTCTCAAGAGATACGCGCTTTATTAAGATAGAAAGAGCTATTGATTTAGCTTTAACATCAATATCCTGAATTGATTTGGCGCGAGCGTTATCGCAACTGTCGCGTCGTAGTGTGTGACATGTAATGTATCGTTACTCTGCTTTGTTTGTTGCTGCACGGCGTCAGCAGCCAATAGATCCACCAGCGCAATATTGCCTAAAGGTAAATTCCAGTTACGGGTCAATGACAGAGGTAAGTGCAGCGTGAATTGCTTTGTTTGCTGTTGGCTAAAATTATTAACGATGATGAGCTGCTGCTCTGCGGAATAACGGCTAAAAGCGAAGATTTGCTCATCATAACCATTAACCTTTTGTAAGCGGTTAAAACTGTCGAGTTCGACATACTCACCGGTTAATGCGGGAGCGCTGTGACTGAGGTTTAACAACTCAGCATAGTAGCGGTGAAGCTCAAGCTCTTGTTGGGTTGATTGGCCGCCATCGAACTTACCATTATTCATATATCGTTGATGCGCAGGTACGCCGATATAATCGAAGATACTGGTTCGAGTCGGGCTGCCAAACCCTGGGTTTTCAGCGCCTTTTTCACCCACTTCTTGGCCAAAGTAAATTAAGGTCGGTGCACTACTGATCGTAGTTGATACCACCATGGCGGGCAGGGCGGCAAAGGCATCACCCGCAAAATCTGGGCTCGCAATTCGTTGCTCATCATGATTTTCTAAAAAGTGCAGCATATTTGCTTCAATGTCAGTAACTTGTGCTTGTTTGACCGCTATCGCTGCAGTGCTCTCTTTGCCTTGAATGATGCCTTTAAGCGTGTCATACATGTCGACTTTGTCGTACAGGTAATCCATTTTACCGAGATGGATATAATCTCGGTATAGGGCAGGGTTATACACTTCAGCTAATAGAAACGCATCAGGATTCGTGTGTTTAATATTGGAATTTAAATAGCTCCAAAACGGGACAGGCACCATCTCCGCCATATCGTAGCGAAAACCATCGACGCCATTTTCCAACCAAAATTGAGTGATCTGTTTGAATTTAACCCATGAATCTGGGATCAACTTATCTTTAGGCGCGAGTGCTAGATCTGCTGTTTCGATTGCGAGCCAGTATTGATAATGCGCATTCACATCCTTACTGCTCATTGATCCATCAAGTACTGGGAAGTCAAAACTACCATCAGGTTTAACGCCGTAGTTAATTTTAACCGTTTCATACCAGTCATTAGCGTCAGGCTGCGCTGCGCGGGCACCATTGCCTGTCCATTTGGCAGGGAACTCTTTGAATTTGCCATCGGCTAAAGGGTGTGACTCACCCACTAATGGTTGGTTTTTAGGCGATAAATCAGGGACTTTAAATGCAACTGGGGTACTTTTACCCATCGCTGTCGTTTGAACAACATAATAGAAGTTGTTGTGGCGCTTGTAAGTTACGCTGGTGTCGTCATTAGCCCCAAAGCTAGTTACACCATTTTCAGCGAAGGGTGATTGATATGCTCTGGCAACATGGTTTGGCACAATATCGATTATCACTTTCATGTCTTGTGCGTGTGTACGTGCTATTAACGCTTTAAACTCTTCAAAACGATTTTCAACGTTGTCGGCTAGGTCCGGATTAACGTTGTAATAGTCTTTAACGGCATAGGGCGAGCCTGCACGGCCTTTGACAACATCCGGATCATCATCGCTAATGCCAAATTGCTTGTAGTCGCCTATCAACGCATGGTGAGGTACGCCGGTATACCAGACATGGGTAGTGCCTAAAGACTTGATACTATTAAGTGCAGTTTCATCAAAATCACTGAATTTTCCAACACCGTTTTCAGTGATAGTGCCCCATGGCTGGTTGTTAGTATTCTTATTGCCAAATAGCCGGGTGAAAACCTGATAAACAACAGGTTTTTGGAGGTCATTGTTTACTGTGTTTTGCGTATCGGCCGCAATTTGTTTAAAGGAGATCTCATTGTGCTTGTTCGCACTCACGGCGATGCTCTTTTGCTCTTGCTCTGAACATCCGCCCGCAAGCAGGAAAACAGGAAACAGCAGGCTGATAAGCAGTGCTTCACTTTTATTACTGCCAAACTCTCTCTTTTTACAGCCAAAAGCTAATCTTGATAGCGTCGGCTTAAAGAGATGATTAAATTTATTAACAGTCATTAAAGTGTAACCTTATGATTATTAGTGTTTTTGGTTGTATTTTCTTAGTTTCAGTTGGTTATACTAGTTTAGTGTTAACACCAGTACTCCATTAGCAGGAACGGTAATGGTTTGAGTGATATTTTGCGTTTTCTGCGTCAATACATCAGTGGCTGATGAAAAATCAGCTAGTGGCTGTTTAAACCTGTCGCTATTAAGCAGCACGTTATTAGGGTTCTTATTCATCACTACCATGACGGTTTGCAGCGCATCAATTCTGAAGTACACATAAGTGCCATCTTTAGGGACGTAATGGATTAACTTTCCATGATGAATAGCTGCAGAGCTTTTTCGGAAATTGAGCAGAGTTGAAACGAACTTCTGCGCATCGATTTGCTGTGGATTTAGTCCTTCTTGTGTATAAGCATTTTTATTATCAATTGGCCAACCACCGGGGAAATCGGCACGTACTGTACCGTCATGCCTGCCCTCTAGCGGACTGGTCATCAACACCTCGGTACCATAAAAAATCTGTGGAATACGGTTTGAGGTAAGGGTGTACACCATGGCCATCTTATAATGGCCTAAATCTTCGTTCATCAGGCTAAAGAGACGATTTGTATCGTGGTTTCCTTCAAATAACACTAGGTTCGTCGGGTCTGCGTAAACAACATCATTGGCCATCATTTCATAGAGCTGGATAAAGCCTTTGTCCCATGACTCTGGCGTATTAACTGCGTCAAGCATGGTTTCGTAGAGTGGGAAATCCATTAGGCTTGGAAGGTAAGATACATAACCATCTTTGTTGGTTTTACCCGCTTGCCAATAGGAGACGGTAATGGGGTTCGCCGTCCACTCTTCACCCACAATATTAAAGTTAGGATACTCGGTCATAATAGCTTTTGACCACTGTGCTAAAAAGGCCTTGTCGGCATAGGAATAAGTATCTTCTCGTATTCCACTTAAGTTTGCATATTCAACCCACCAAATACTATTTTGAATGAGATACGTTGCAAGCTTTTGATCTGTTTGATTTAAATCGGGCATGCTGTCGACAAACCAACCATCAACAAAATGGCTACGGTCACTTGCAACGGCATAGGGATCTTGTACCGTAGTGCGCCTGTGACTGGTGAATTGCACCTGACTTAGATCGGTACTTAGATTAGTCCTTAGATTGCTACTATGGTTTGTCGTTAATCCATTTACCCATGTCGAGCTTGGAATATCTTGCATCCACCAATGGTTTGAACCGATATGGTTGACGATGATGTCTTTAATGATGCCAATCCCTCTATCGTTTGCCGCAGCGACCAGCTGGCGATAGTCTGCATTACTGCCAAAACGAGGGTCGATACGGTAATGATCAGTGGTTGAGTAACCATGATAAGAGTACTTTTGTTGATTATTCTCAAGTAGGGGATTGATCCAAAGCTGTGTTATGCCGAGCTGTTCAAGATAATCTAGGCTGTTGAGAATACCTTTGATATCACCGCCATGTCGGCCATCTTTATCGGCTCGATTAGCTGTTTCTAACATGCTGATGTGATTATCATTTGACTCATCGCCGTTGGCGAACCTATCGGGTGTGATGAGGTAGATAACGTCACTGTTATCAAATCCTTTTCTTTGGGCCGAACCAGCACGCCTTTGTTTAATATCATAGTCAAACTGATGTTGTGTGCTGCCATCTTTAGCGAGCGAAATTGAAATAGTTTGCGGCGCAGCATTTTTAAGTGAGAGGCTAATGAATAAGTAATTAGGATTGTCGGTTGTTGTCGTTTTAACAATGCTGATGTTAGTGGGGTGTCCATTTAGTCTGGCTTGCAGAGAGGCAATATCATCTCCATGTAGCATAAGCTCAAGTGTTGGATTTGCCATATTTGCCCACCAAAACTCGGGCTCGATTTTCAGATGAACAGGGATCCTTTCTTGCTGACTAAATACCGATGTAACCTCGCTGATGCTCTCTGTAGAGCTGCCCATAGCGCTAGTCGTTAGGCTCACAGATGCCACAATGGTAGCGAAAATAGCATTGAAAGAGCGGTAAATAGGCGTTGATTGCATCTTAGGTGACCTTGTTGCAGAGCATTATTTTTATAGCAAAAAGCCTACTTCATCGTGAAGTAGGCTTTTGATGCTCGAGGATTACATACTGTAACTAAATCCTAGATAATATTGACGACCAAAGGTTTGAATGGTACCTGTTTGCTGCGGTTGCCCAAAGTAGGTTTTGTTAGGCTCGTCAGTCAAGTTGTTAACCTGGAGTAGCAGTTTCAAGCCATTATCCATTGCATAAGATGCTTGATAATCGAAAATCGTTTCAGCATCAAAAAATGCTAATTGAGATTCGACAGCGACCTGCTCTGAAACATACTCACTACGATAACGCATGCTGACACGGGTATCGAAACCCTCGAGTGAATAAAACAACGTGGTATTAGCAACATGTTCAGACAAACCAGGTAAAGGTATAGAAAGTGATTGACCACTCAAATCTGTTTCAAATTCAACTTCGCTGTCTGAAAATGAGTAACTACCTGTAAAACCAAGACCACTAAATGCGCCAGGAAGGAAGTCAAAGATCTGCGTGTAAGTCAGTTCAACACCACGGATATAACCGCCGTTATCATTGTTAACCGCAGTTTGATATTGACCTTCATCTTTAACCACTGGGAACTCTACGCCGTTGTCGACGATGGTATCAGGAACAATAAAACCCGCTTTTTCAAAATCAAAAGGCACAATAGTAAAGTTATTAATGAATGACTTAATATCTTTATAGAAAATAGCCAGTGCAATAGCGCCTTCACTATCTTCAAAGTAATGCTCATAAGAAAGGTCATATTGGTCGGCATAAAATGGGTCGAGTAATGGACTGGTGTTTCCCCAAGCGTTGTACTTTTTATAGCCTGGAGTTGCAGAGTCATCATACCAAGAACCCATGCCTGATTTTAACTTGTCTATCGGTGGACGCGCCATTACCGATGCTGCAGCAATGCGGATTTGGTCGTTGTCTGTTAAATGGAAATTCAAGTTGATTGAAGGTAGGTAATCTGTGTAGGTTTTGCCCACTTCATGACGAACGTAATCAGAGCTAATCACACCTTTCTCATCTGCGATCTCTTCTCCTAAACCAAAGCCAACCTGCTGAAGACCCTTGCTCGATTGGTCGGTATTGACAACGCGCACACCAATGTTACCCGTCACAGGCAGGTCGCCAATCTCTAGGTTTAAATTGGCTTGTACGTAACCTGCAAGCACATCTTCATTGACTGAACCGCTTTGGATCATGGTCCAGTTATTATCCCAGTTAGCCGTTGGTGTAAATGGATCTTGTCCTGTGGCTGCGAGCTGTTGATTAACCAGGTCTACCGCTTTATCAAAATCGATTTTTAGGAAACTTGGGTAGTTTGAAAGATCACCGCCAAAGTTAACCACATCTGTCATATCGTCTGTTAAACGCAGAACAGGTTGATTCGCTGGGTTATCGCCATACTCAAAACCGTAACCAGCTTGTGAGCGTTGTGCGTTAAATTCGCGCTGAGAATAACGCACACCAAAATCAACCGATGAGATAAAATTATTATCCAAGGCATAGTTAAAATCTAGTTTGTAAGCGATAAGATCATTTTGTTGATCGTATGGCCACATACCAACTTCTCTAAGTCCTAATGTCGCCGTATCGGTGTAACTTTTATCAAAGCTTACATCGGCAGGATTAAGACCATTTAGTTGGTAATCAACGGACTCAGATGCACGAATTTGATTGTCGATATCATCATATATAACCGCTCTTGTGCCGCCATTGACGAACTCACCATCTGCTTTTGAATAACTAACATCGGCAGCAATGGTCAAGGCATCACCGTCATTCCACGTCACATTAAACGCACCAGAGGTGAGTGTTGAGAACTTAGAGTCGTTATCGTTAACCACAAATACTGCAAAGTTATCAGTGCCATCGGTCGCAACAGTACCGCCTGTCATCGAACCATTTTGCACTGTAGCGTTGCTAATATTGCCGTTTTTAAGTGACTTTACACGAAATCCTCGAGCAAAATTTTCTGAATCAAACTTAGAATGGAACAGGTCCCCTTTAATGCTCCAGTTGTCATTGGGTTGCCAATGAATCGCGCCCATATAACCATCGCGGGTGTCTTCACCGCCTTTTTGTTGCATTTCGAAGCCTTCACTGATTGATTCAGCTTCGCCATCGCCGTTGACATCGCGTGAATCATCATTAAATCTCAGGCCGATGAATTGACTGGCAACATAAGGCTGATAAAGGTGCGCATAGCCCACTGCCACGCCTAAAGTATCTTCAAGGTACTTACCTTGATAAGAAAAGCTTAAACGGTTACCAAACTCTTCAGCATCGGCAACATCACCGGCTTGATCGTTGTAGCTTCCACGTACATTCACTACAAATGAATGCTCTTTATCACTCTGTAAAGGATCTGCTGTTTTTAATTCAACGGTACCTGCAACGCCACCTTCAATCAGTGATGCTTTTTGAGATTTGTATACTTGTGCTTGCGATATTAACTCAGACGGGTACTGATCAAATTCAACTGCGCGTTTACCACCAGTGGTAACCTGTTCACGGCCATTTAATGTGGCGAAAACGAAATCACCGTCAAGACCACGAATATTCAGGCCACTCGCTTGTCCGCCCGTTCTAACGGCTGTGACACCAGGTAAACGTGTTAGTGCGTCGGCAATTGATTGGTCTGGTAAAGCGCCTAAATCATCTGCAGATATGCTTTCAGATACTGTGTCAGCAAAACGCTTATTATTTAAAGATCTTATAACGCTGGTTCTAAAACCTCTAACTTCAATAACTTCTATTTTTTCTTCTTGTACTTTTCCTTCCGTTTCTACTTTGGCTTCTTCAGCAGCATAGCTGCTCATACTTGCCCCTGCAGCAACTAATGCTAAGGTCAGCATACTAGGTTTAAATTGCAACATCTCCATCCCCTTTAACTAAACTGTCGGCTAGTTATTATTTTTTTAATTATCACTGACGTCGTAACAAAACTGGGTACAGAAGCGCACTTGTTACAACAAAATCGCAGCGTTTATAAGTATATTGTTGCGCAACGGTGAAGATAGTACTCCCGAGATTCTGACCATAACAATGTTATGCATACGTATTCAATGGTTTCATAACTGTAAATTAACCGATAAAAGGACATTTGTTAACAATGTTCGGCACAGGCTTATTAAACTCTAGTTGTTGTTTTAAAACAAGATTTTTAGTGTTACATGTTTGGTGGTTGTTAATGCTATTACTGCATACGTATGCAGGGATATTGAACCTTATTTCGCTATTCACGTATGCTGCCAACATTCCAACAACAAAAGCGACCGATCATTAGGTGGCAACATTGTTTTAACTAGTGGGTTGTTTTGCTAGTTTCCAAATATAGAGTGTTAAGGGGCAATAATGGATCAGCTTACATGGTGGCGCGGAGCCGTCATTTATCAAATTTATCCACGTAGTATGCTGGATACAAATGGTGATGGAGTTGGAGATCTGCAAGGGATAATCAATAAGCTGGACTATATTGCCAGTCTAAACGTGGATGCAATAT
Organism: Shewanella sp. Choline-02u-19; assembly: GCF_002836205.1. NCBI lineage: Bacteria > Pseudomonadati > Pseudomonadota > Gammaproteobacteria > Alteromonadales > Shewanellaceae > Shewanella > Shewanella sp. Choline-02u-19. The sequence goes on along the minus strand of NZ_PJBE01000013.1, from coordinate 1,524,892 downwards.
GGATATCGCCTTTTTTCACCTCTCCGATGAAAGACTTTGGTTATGACATTAGTGACTATCGTGATGTTGACCCGATGTTTGGCAGTATGCAGGACTTTGACGATTTGATTGCTAAGGCACATTCGTTAAATATTAAAGTTATTATCGATCAGGTGTTAAGCCATACCTCAGATCAGCATCAGTGGTTTATTGAAAGCCGTGAAGACAGAGCTAACGCTAAACTGGACTGGTATGTGTGGGCTGATCCTAATGAAGATGGCACACCTCCTAACAACTGGTTAGCGATATTTGGTGGCTGTGCGTGGGAATGGGAACCCCGCCGTCAGCAGTACTACTTGCATAACTTTCTCACCAGCCAACCCGATCTGAATTTCCATAATGAAGATGTGCGCAATGCGGTACTTGATAATGTGCAGTTTTGGTTAGATAAAGGGGTCGATGGCTTTAGATTGGATGCGATTACCTTCTGTTTTCATGATGATTTATTACGTGATAACCCAGCTAAGCCAAAAGATAAACGCCAGGGGCGCGGTTTTAGCGAAGATAACCCTTACGCATATCAATATCACTATTTCAACAACACCAGACCTGAAACAGTAAGCTTTATTGAGGACCTTAGAGCCCTTATTAATCGATATCCCGGTGCGGTCACTTTAGGTGAAGTATCGTCGGAAGATTCGTTAGCGACGATGGCTGAATATACACAAGGTAATGAGAGGCTGCACATGGCCTACAGCTTTGAGCTATTAACCGATGACTTTAGCGCTGAATATATTCGAGAAACGGTAGAAGCCTTAGAGGGACGTATTGGTGATGGTTGGCCTTGCTGGGCTATTGGGAATCATGATGTGCAACGTGTGGCTTCTCGTTGGGGTAAAGGGCAGGCAACACCAGAGATGATTAAGATGCTCAATGCGATGCTGTGTTCGCTACGCGGCAGTGTTTGTAGTTATCAAGGTGAAGAACTTGGGCTTACTGAAGCCAAAATAGAATATGGGCAACTGCAAGATCCTTTTGGCATCGCATTTTGGCCGATGTTTAAAGGCCGCGATGGGTGTCGTACGCCAATGCCTTGGTCTGAAAAGTCTCTCAATGCAGGCTTTAGTGAGGCGAAGCCATGGTTGCCAGTCGCGAAAGCACATTACGCTTTGTCAGTAGAAAGCCAAGAGCAAGATGAACAGTCGATTCTTAATAGTTACAGACATTTCCTTGGCTGGCGCAAAAAACATCCAACATTGATAAATGGTGATATTGAATTCATCGTAACTGCTGAACCCATATTAAGCTTCATACGCAGTGATGAAGGGATTAGTTACCTTATCTGTTTTAATTTAGACGCTCAGCAACAAACGCTAACTTTACCTGAAATGGGTATTGACGAGGTGCTCATTGACCATGGGTTAGTGAATGGCACTGTGTCGAATGGCTTACTTACACTGCCGCCTTATGGCTGTTTTTATGCTCAGTTGACCAGTATTTGATTGAAATTGAGTTCCACTTAAGAAGATTGACCTAATAAGAGAGAAAATAATATGGCTTCATCTTTTAGTACTAACACTGCCACGGTAACGTCTGGCGAAAACGGTAGCACCCGTTTTGCTTTGGTATCTTTAACTTCACTGTTTTTTATGTGGGGTTTTATTACCTGCTTGAATGACATTTTAATCCCCCATTTGAAAGCGGTTTTTTCGCTTAATTATACTGAAGCAATGTTGATCCAATTTTGCTTCTTTGGAGCATATTTCTTAGTGTCTATCCCTGCTGGGAGATTAGTTAAAAAGGTGGGCTATCAAAGGGGGATCATTACTGGACTTGTCATCGCAAGTTTTGGTTGTGCATTGTTTTATCCTGCCGCTTCTCTCGCTGTTTACCCACTGTTTTTGGGAGCTCTTTTTGTGTTAGCGTCAGGAATCACCATATTACAAGTGGCTGCAAACCCATATGTGAATGCACTTGGCAGTGTTGATACGGCTTCAAGTCGTTTAAATTTAACGCAAGCTTTTAACGCATTGGGGACGACGATAGCACCTTACTTTGGTGCGATACTCATTTTGTCTGTTGCTGTAGAGGCACAAGTTGGGCTGACACAGATGCAAGCAGAAGCAGAGGTCGTTAAACTTCCGTATTTATTGCTATCTGCCATGCTGGCAACGCTTGCTATCATTTTTTCCAAACTAAATCTCCCTGAGATTAAGGCGCATACAGAAGCGGCCGTTGAAGGCCTAGCTGACAAGAATGGTAAAACCAGTGCGAGTCAATATAAGCATCTTGTGCTGGGGGCTGTGGGTATATTTGTCTATGTTGGCGCTGAAGTATCTATCGGTAGCTTTTTAGTTAACTTTTTAGGTGAAGAGCATATTGTTGGAATGAAAGAAGCCGATGCGGCTAAATACATTGCTTACTACTGGGGCGGGGCAATGGTAGGGCGCTTTATTGGCTCAGCAGTCATGCAAAAAATACCAGCAGGTACCGTATTAGCATTTAATGCCTTTATGGCAGCAAGTCTTGTTGTAGTTGCAATGAATACCTCAGGCGAAGTGGCCATGTGGTCAATCTTGGCTGTTGGACTATTTAATTCGATAATGTTTCCCACTATCTTTAGCTTAGCGCTACGTGATCTTGGACCGCATACTTCTCAAGGCAGCGGAGTTTTGTGCTTAGCGATTGTAGGTGGTGCTATTGTGCCATTGCTGCAAGGTGTTATGGCGGACAATATGGGGATCCAGCAAGCATTTATTCTACCTGTTATCTGTTATGGCTTTATTCTTTACTATGGTGCTAAAGGCTCTAAATTATAGGCTGCTAGGTATTAGCCTGAATAAAAGCTGTTATTTTAAAAGCGACTTCAAGTAAGTCGCTTTTTTATTGCTGCTTTTCTTAAGTTGACTTGCGTATTGGGCACTTTGCTCCTATGATCGCTGCGATTTCTTTCTATGGTAACTTTAAATGCTAAATTCGTCTTTATCCCCCAGCTCGACTGAACTTGTGATTAGTATTCTTGACCTTGTATTAAAAGAGGGCAAGCCACTTGATCGTGCCTATTCACAACATTTTTCAGGGCTACAATTAGAGTCTTCTGAGCTAGGACGGATCACCTTTGTTACGGGTGATATTTTAAGACGTTTAAATTTGTATTGTTATTTGTCTGACGTTAAGCCTGAAGAGATGGTTCGAATGGGCTCTCGTCTGCTTAATGTTTGGCACTTATTTCATCAATTACCGTTACCTAAAATGCAATATGCACTACAAGTTGATGAAAATGATCTCGCTGAACGAACCGAAATTGCGCGTCAACAACCGGTGCTTTGGGATGGCTGTCCAGATTGGTTGAATGAAATGGGTGAAGCACAGTTGGGTGACCGTTGGCCTGCTGAGCGTGCAGCGTTAAATAAGCCTGCTAAACGTTTTATTCGTGTCAATACGCTTAAATGTACCCGCGATGAGCTTGCTAAAAAGTTGCGTAACGAGCGTGTCCAAACAGAAGAAGTTGAAGGTGTTGATACTGCGTTAGAAGTAGTATCAGATTCAGCACTGTTTAAAACGGAATGTTTTAAAAAGGGTTGGTTCGAACAGCAAGATGCAGGTTCACAGCTCATCGCTGCAGCCCTTGGCGCAAAGCCAGGTATGTGTGTTGTGGATGCATGTGCGGGTGCTGGTGGCAAGACGCTATCAATATCGGCACAAATGCAGGGTAAAGGTCGATTACTCGCAATGGATGTTGAGCAATGGAAACTCGATAACCTTAAACAACGTGCTCGTAGAGCCGGTGCTCATAATGTTGAGACGCGCATTATTGCTAGCAGCAAGACCATTAAGCGTCTTAAGCTGACCGCTGACCGCGTACTACTTGATGTACCGTGTTCTGGTCTTGGGGTACTAAAACGTAATCCAGATGCTAAATGGCGTGACACACCAGAGAGATTGCCAATATTAGTCGCACTGCAAAAGGACATCCTACAGAGCTATAGTAGAATGGTGAAAGTCGGTGGTATTTTGATTTATGCAACATGCTCTATCATGCCAGAAGAGAACCGCAACCAAGTTGATGCCTTTTTAGCTGAAAATAAACATTTCAGCTTTATCGAAGAAGACAATATCAGCCCAGCAGAAACGGGTTTTGATGGTTTTTATTACGCAAAACTGGAACGTATCGCAGAAGCTTAAGCTTTTTGTGTTACCGCTATATAAAAGGGCGCTCAAAGCGCTCTTTTATATGGATGTAATTTAATGATAATAGCTCGGTGGTTGCCTATGCTCACCAGGAAAAAGACTTCGCTAGTCTATATAGCCTAGCCATTATCTGGATATTTATTATTATTATCGTAATCGCATCTGTTTATTTCGTCGAATCCATAATCCGTTTTATAGAACTGACAAAGTTTTAAAAGTAGACTGTCTACTATGTGATTATTTTCTGCACTACCTACTATTTTTACTTCTTTCTTTTCAATATTTAGTAATACTAACTGACTGTCAGGTAACATTGCTAATTGATGTTCCCCTTGATAAATAGATCGTTGCTTACGTCTTATTAATGTTCTGTATTCTTCTGGTTTTATTACTGCTTTTCCTGAGGGTCTAATTTCATAAATTGAAGCTGTTTCCGAGACAACTTTTTCTTCATCAATAAAACTTGCATTTAAGGATGATAAAGATAATGAAGATTCAACAAATAGATGTCTATCATTTGGTGCTTCTGTTTTTGCGGGTAACGGGAAGCCATCGTATGCTATTGGCAGATTCAATTTAAGTTCTTGGTCAATACTGGGAAGAATATCTATAAGTGAGAACAATCCCTCTATAACAGCAGGTTCGCTTACAATTTCGTTATTTTTATACCTTATTTTTGCTAGCAAAACTTTTGCTTGTTGTTGATCTAACACGTTAGTGCCATGCCCCCAGGATTGCATGGGTGGTCGGTTTTTAAGAGCATTAAAATCATCTTTTTCGTTGAGTTTAAAACCTTCTCCATGATCTGAAATAATATAAACGATAGAGTTTCTTAAAAATCCATTAAGCTCTAATTGTTGATAAAATAATTCTATCTGTTTGTCTATTTTCTTAAGCATGGATTTGTACATAAAATGGTTATAATTACCATTCCATTCAGAAGGATTATGTTCAATAAAACTGTTTGAGGTGTAAGGCCAATGTAATTGACAAAAGTGTACAGCTAAAAAATTGGGTTTATTATTGTCAAGTTTACTCAACACTTCAGTGTTAAATGAGATAGGTGAATAGGCTTTGCCATATCCTCTATTATTATAAAGATAAGGTAGTAAGTGCTTTGAATATGGATGTTTCAACAATATGTTGATAAGGGGCAAGTCTGCAAAATTAGAAATTATAGCATCTGCTGCTCCAATTTTAGGACCCGCTGTACTATCAAAACCATAAGATTCATCTATTTGATTAAATCTACGTTCATCCATTGCATATATGGTTTGGTAACCAGACTTTTTTAACTTACGTATTAGTGGTAGTTGTTTGTCGATAAGTTCAGGTGGTGCTAAGTTAAACCTTGCTCCATTAGTTTTGGGGTACTGGCCTGTTAAAAGACTCATCCATGCTACATAGGTTCTACCTTGAGGAGTATAACTATCTTTATAAACCTGTGATTTTTTCAATATTCTGTTAATAAAAGGGACATAATTAAATTGCGCTCCTTCATAATGTAAATGGTCAGGTCTTAAACCATCAATACCTATAATTATAATGTTCGGTTTTTTTGTGAGGACACTCTGTCTTGGCGTTTCTACACTAATAAAAGGGAATAACACCAATAGGCTCGAAAGAGCTACCGCTATAGTGATAGTTTTTATGTTTTTTAAATGAAACAATCCAACAATAAATATTATAAATAAAGTAATCGTGAGCAATGTAATCAAAGGAGTGGAAGAAAACATTCCCTCTCTAAAGTATGAAGTAGTTGATGTGGGGTATAAAAATGAGTTTAATCCTATAGTAAGAGTAAAGTGGGTTAGTACTAGCAAAAGCCAGTAAAGTTCTTTTTGTAAGGGCGTCTTATTTGTTTTCCTTATAGGGATATAGGATATTGTTATTATAAGTGCCCAGACAAACTGGATTGTGAGTAATATAAAAATAAAATAAACAATATCCTTAACCAAACCAATGCTAACTAAATGTTCAATATCAATGTGAGTCATAGCGTTTGCGATAGTAAATGCAGAATAAGGAAGGAGCCCGCTACGGTAGTTGATCAAAACTACAGTGAGTAATAAAAGTAATCCCAATGTTCTAAAGTAAATTCTAACAATAGAATTTTCTTTTTTATCCCTAACTTCCTTATTGTTATTGGTTTTCATCCATGTCCCGTTCTGTTTTGTTTATTTTAAAATCATGTGTGAAATCTTCTATATTATTATCTCTGTTTGCTGGCCAATCACCAATAATTAAATATCTTTCTGCTAATGTTGACCCAGATGGATCATCTGTTTTTATATTTTCTACGATGGAGTACGTTTCGTACATAGCGCTTAAGTGCTCCACAATAATTAGCAGTATAAAAAAGAGCAATATAATGTTCTCTAATTTGTACAAGTGTATTTTTGTAATCATATTCATTCCGAAGCAGTAGCTTGTTTGATAATATTTTTTATGTTTTATCTAATAGTATAGAAGTGTTTTTACTAAATGTAGAAAATATATGATGCTATATATTTAAAAATCTAGATGTTCTCCTAATTTATGATTCTGTAAGTTTTTTGTGAGGTTCCTTTAGTCTCGATATTGTGGTTGTTGGTTCAAGTATGGAAAAATATACTGTACTGCAGCAAGGTAGAAATAAAGATAATTATCAATCATTTACTGAAAGGTTAGCAGACTAGTATTCAACATACATCCTCCGTCTAATTTGCTAAAAAGTACTATTATGTACTAGACCTATTACATGGTTATCGTCATCTTCGTTAGTTGTTCAATAACCATTTGAAAGGATTCAAGCGCTGATCAGACTGGGACGTCGGTATACGATTTACTTGCTTTTAAGAGGGATTCTTTTGCTTATAGATTTTAATTCTTCATCATTCAGTATTCGTGCATTTATGCTGGTTACAGTATTGGTGCCTTTTGATGTGTATACGGATAGCTCTAGTGTTAGTGATATTAATGCTATAGATAACAAAGGTATACTGGTAAGTGAGAGAGGTGTAAGCCCGCTTGATTTTGCATTTTTATTTTCTGAAGAACAATATCTGAAGTTAACAGAGCTTTCTAAAGAAAGGTTAGTCATTGTTCTTAAAAGTGAACGCATTAAGAACCTGGTACATCAAATAGAGAAATATAGAAACTTACAGCATTATGAATGGCCTACATTGGAATTAGTAAAGCTTGTACTAGGAAAGAAGTCTGATGAAATAGCAAAATTACGTTGGATGTTAGTGAGTTTAGAAGATCTTCATTATCAAGATTTACCTCCTTATCGAGAGAAAATTTTTGATCCTGCAATCACGGTAGGTATTAAGCATTTTCAGAAAAGACATGGCTTAGAACCATCCGGTTTATTAACAACAGATACCGTTTCGTTGTTAAACACTCCGCCATCTAAAAGAGCATCAGAGTTGACATCATTACTTTTTAAACACATTACATCATTTAAGTTAGAAAAAAGTGAGTATGTCGAAGTCAATATTCCTAGTTACCAGTTGCGGGTAATTAAAAATAACCGAGAGGTTTTGAAACTTAATGTTATTGTTGGAAGAAAGAAAACTGCAACACCTGAATTAAATACTACCATTTCTCAAATTACAGTCAATCCTAGATGGACTGTCCCCAGGAGTATAATAAACAGTGATATATTGCCTAAAATACAAGTCGACAAATTTTACTTAGGCCGAAATGATTTTGCTTTTAGAGGTTATAGTGGGAATAACAATATTGATAAAATTAAAACTATAGACTTACAATCATTTAGGCGTGCACTGAAACATAAACAGTTGATACAACTACCGGGTGATAAAAATGCATTAGGTCACTATAGATTCACTGTACCAAATAACAGTTCAATATTTCTACATGATACGCCAAGAAAAGATCTATTTAAAGTACCTAAAAGGGCACTAAGTCATGGCTGTATTCGTGTGGAACAACCAAAACTGCTCGCTGACTACCTTATGAGCAGAGAACCGCTTAAAAAAAGGATTTTGGTTGAAGTTGCTTCAAGGGGTCTACATACCAGCCACTTTGCCTTGAGCAACCCAATACCGATATTTGTGACTTATAATACTTTATGGCTTGATGATAATGGTATTTTACAAATACGACCTGACGTATATTCACTTGAGGAGTAGGTGAAATGGATAGTAATTGTCATGATAATGAACCTCTGTCTATTCTTATTCGAAAAGAAAAGAACGCCAGAATGAAATTAAAATTATTAGCAATATTACATTTTAAAGAAGGTAAATCTCGTTATAAGATAGCGTCTTATTTAAAAGTTAGCCGTACTAGTGTAAATAGATGGGTGAGCGACTACCTTTCATATGGCCTAAATGGATTAAAAGAAAAAGCACATTCTGGAAGACCTCCTAGTTTAACTAATGAGCAGCAGCTACAATTGACCCATCATATTAAAAAAAATATCGGCTTGTCTCATCAAAAAGAATTGAAAGGGAAAAGTATCCAAGAGTATATATCTAAAAGTTTTGGTATTAATTATGAGATATCTAGTGTCTATAAATTATTAGAACGTTTAGGTAATTGAAAAAGATATAAAGTGCACATGTTACATCATATCTATTGCTAGCTCACTTAATATAAAACAGCTCTTGTATATTCCTCTAGTATGATTTTCTCATGCATATTCATTATGTTGTTAACAAACGATTTATTCTGTTTGTTAACTGTCATATCCCTATCGCACCATGTTTTTGTTGAATAATAATCTGGTCTGATATCATACTTTTTATAAAATATTATGATCCATAATGTAACTTGTTATATTTGTTGTTTTTCACAAATGGTAATTCTTATTAGTTGGAAGTGTTGTAGGTGTAATAATTATCTATATTTTTCAGCTGGTTACAACTACCATTTGTTCGGTAAGTAATTTAATTGCAGGTGAGGTTTTTATTTAATCGATTCATAACTCCAAAAGATATAGACCAATAAATTATTCAACAATGTCGGTCTCTCTAGCCTTTGCTATCTTTAACTGACAACGTCATTGGAGATATTAGTAGGTGACGTTATGTAAGCTACTGCCATTTTGGGATGATGTTTTTCAATATTCTAACTGGCTTGAATTAATGGTTATTTGGAGAGTTATTATGAATGTTAAAAAATTGCTTAAAGATTTTATCGAAGATGAAAGTGGTTTGACAGCTGTTGAGTATGCCATTGCAGGGGGGCTTGTGGTTGGAGGTATGATCGGTGCTTTTAATATATTAGGCGATAATGCGACAGCTAAAATTACTTGTCTCGGTAACGCGGTGAATGGTGCTTCAGCAGATTGCACCACGGCAGCAGGTTCTTGATTAGAGTAAGGTGTAAAGATAGCTCACGGTAAAGCGTGAGCTTTAATCAGAGGTTTATTTTTTAACAGGTTATTATGAATGATATTCAAATAATAGTGCAGGTTGTTTTAACTAGCGTATTTTTCATAATGGCTATTTCAATAGACTTGTTGAAAGAGAAAATACCTAATAAATTATGCTTGATGGCTATATTTTGTGGTTTTGTAGTTAATAGCTATTTTGCCCACTTTAATGGGCTACTGTTATCTTTTGTTGGTTTTTCTCTAGCTTTTATTATACTTTTCCCAACATTTTTAATGCGAGTATTAGGTGCTGGAGATATTAAGTTAATGATGGGCATTGGTGCCCTAATAGGGCCTAGTCTTCTTGTCTCTAGTATTGTATATGCACTTTTTGCGGGTGCGTTTACGAGTATATTGTTGGTTCTTTGGAAGACAGGTTTATCAGGGTTATTAAAAACAGTTAGAAGATATTGGTACTGCTTTTATTTAAGAACATACTTTAAACCTGACGGTGATGAAGCCGCTGGGCAAAAGGTCCCCTATGCTCCAGCATTGGCTTTAGGTTGGATATGGGCATGTAGTGCGGATCCGCATATATACGGTTTATATTCTTCTTTTAGCCATTATATATCTTAATAGGGGTTTCAGTCATGGAACTTAAAGAACAAAGATACCCTAATTTGGTTAATACTGATGCTTCAGAATTAACGGACGCCGCCACTAGATTGGCACCAAGGCCTACAACACTAGAGGATACCGGTCTTTCTGAGTCATTATTGCTAGATTTGCTTTTGAAGCATTTTTTAGCAGGCGGTGTGCTTACAAAAGAACAAATGGTGAGTTTAATTGGTGTTACTGGCGGAATTATCCAGCATTTACTCGACTCAGCAAAGGCACTCGCTTGGGTTGAAAATAGGCAAACGACAAATGATGGACAGATGCGTTATTCGCTTAGTGCAGGAGGAGAACTCCATGCGAAGCAGGCTTTATCTAGAAATGGCTATCTGGGACTCGCACCAGTTCCTTTGAAACAATATGGAGATGTTTGCAGAAAACAATCTAGCAGGGCTAATCCAATTACTTTTGAAATGTTAGAAAAAAGCTTGTCTTCGTTGGTATTGCCAAAAGATCTCCTTTTTAAAATTGGGCCTGCTATGAACTCAAGTAGACCTGTACTTATCTATGGACCTCCTGGTACTGGTAAGAGTTATTTATGCCGCCACTTAAATTTGGCGATAGGTGACAATGTCCTTATCCCATATGCTTTAGCAATTGGTAATGAAATTATACAGGTGTTTGATCCAGAACTTCATCATCAAGTGAATAACGAAGGACATGTTAGTAGTCTACATTTGGCTAAAGGACATGATCCAAGATGGCTGAGGTGTAAACGACCACTGAGAATAACCGGAGGTGAGTTAACTTCTGAGATGTTGGAGGTTCAGTTTGATAGTCATAGTCGTACGTATATGGCGCCACTCCAGCTAAAGGCCAACAATGGTATTTTATTGCTAGACGATCTTGGTAGGCAGAAAATTAGTGCGAAACAGCTCTTTAATCGCTGGATTATCCCTATGGAAGAACGTAGAGATTTCTTAAGTTTACAGTCTGGTGAGCACTTTGAAATTCCTTTTGAGCTTATTTTACTTTTCTCAACTAACCTTAATCCGAAAGAGTTGGTTGATGAAGCTTTTCTTAGACGACTTGGATACAAAATTCATTTTGATGCACTAGATGAAAAGTTATATAGAAAAATTTGGTTTCAGGTCTGTGCAGATTTGAACCTGAGCTGTACGGAAGATGTATTTCAATACCTTTTAAATGAACTTCATAAGCGATATGAAAAGCCCCTTATCCCTTGTTATCCGAGAGATTTGTTAGGGATTATGTCAGATCAAATTAGCTTTATGGAATTTGAGCCCGTCATAACGCCTTCATTGGTAGATTCGGCATGGTCCATTTATTTTGTCTAAATGTATAACATTCAAATTCAAATTTAATTTTATCTTTTAGGAGCGACAAATGAATAACAAAACTCTCTTATTTGTCATTTTATCACTCGTGTTTGGCGTTACTGCTGTTTATCTCGCTCAAAACTGGCTTAAAAGTAACAGTCAAATTGAGGTTTCAGGAAAAACAGGCAATGTCATTACAATGGCAGTTCAAGTGCCTTTAGGCGCGATATTAGAGCGTAAGCACCTAGCATTAACATCGGTACCAGAAGCATTTATTCCTAAGGGAGCAATACAGGATATTAAAGATGCTGAAGGTAAAGTCGTTAAACAACGGTTATATGCTGGAGAAGTGTTGAGGAAAGAAAGGTTAACGGTTAAAGGGGAAGGGAGTACTTTAGCCAGTTTAATCACACCCACAATGCGGGCGGTAACTATTAGGGTGAACGATGTAGTTGGTGTCGCAGGTTTTCTACTTCCTGGAAATAGAGTCGATATTATTAATATTTTTAAATCAAATGGTTTGAAAACTGACGTTGTACTTTCTAATGTAAAGATTCTCGCGATTGATCAAAGAGCTTCAAATGATGAAAATAAACCCGTTGTGGTCCGAGCTGTAACACTGGAGTTAAGCTTAGAGCAAGCAGAAGTGCTGATGATTGCTAAGAGTAGAGGTTCATTACAGCTAGCACTGCGAAACCCAAATGATACGGCTGTCATTGAATTAGCAACCATAGACGAAACTGCAGAAGTTAACACTGAAAGTGCTCAACCAGTTGAAATTAAGCAAGTGGCTAGCGTCTCTAATAGAAGTAAACAAAAAGTAATTTTGCTTAAAGGAATGAAAGAGCAAGAGATTAAAGTCAATAATTAACAGTTAATGACACAAGCGTTAAGTATCGTGTTTTAAGGAGAGTAACATGTCATTTTTTCGTCATTGTTCAATCGTCTGTTTGTTAGCTATGTTAATTACGTCAGTTGCACAAGCTGGAGGTCCTACTGCAGGTGTTAGAAATGATATTAAACAGATTCCAATTTTCAAGTCTAAGGTATTGATGTTAAATCAACCTGTACATCGCGTATCAGTAGGAAACCCTAGTATTGCAGATATTAAACTCTTACCAAATAATGAACTTTATATATTAGGCAAGCAGTTGGGTAGTACTAATATAATGATTTGGGACAAAAATGAAGTACTGTCCAGCATTATGGATATTGAAGTTACTCATGATTTAAATGGGTTAAAGACACGATTACACCAGTTCCTTCCATCTGAAAAATTGGGCGTTCAAACATCTCAAGGACAGTTACTTCTCAGTGGCCAAGCATCTAACCTACAAAAAATGAATACAGCTGTTGAGCTCGCCCAAGGATACGCTGAAGCCGCTGCCGGCGGTACTGCACCAAGCAGGGTTTTAAATATGATGACCATTGGGGGAGACCACCAAGTCATGTTGGAAGTCGTGGTTGCGGAAGTGCAGCGCAATGTAGCGCGTCAATTTGATTCCAAATTCTTTATTTTTAATCAAGGTGATAATCTTTCTGGAGGTGTTATCGGCGGCGGTGGTGGTTTTAATCCTGGAAGCATTGGTGGTGTAGATGGAAAAGGTTTGTTTGCACAATACGTTAATGGTGATCTATTGATGAATTTTGCGCTAGACGTCGCGAAACAAAATGGGTTGGCAAAAGTGTTAGCAGAACCCAATGTTACTGCCATGAGCGGTCAATCTGCAGAGTTCCTTTCTGGTGGGGAATTCCCTATTCCGGTGCCAGGTGAGAACGGTAACACAACCATTGAGTATCGAGATTACGGTGTTGGGGTTAAATTTGTGCCAACAGTGCTCGATTCAGGACAAATTAACTTAAATTTAAATGTTGTTGTAAGTGAAATTAGTACTGCAAATGGCTTTTCAATATCGGGTAATACGTCCACATCATTGATTGTCCCGTCTTTAGTAAAACGAAGTACGGCGACAACAGTGGAACTCGCAGATGGACAAACTATCGCGATAAGCGGGTTAATCAGCGACACTCTAAGAGAAAATATAGATAAATTGCCAGGGATAGGAGACATCCCTGTTTTAGGACAACTATTCACCAGCAAGAGCTTTCAGAATGGGCAAAGTGAATTGGTGATCCTAGTGACGCCTAGGCTTGTTCGTCCCTTTAATCGCAAAGATATTTCTCTACCTACTGACGGATTTGTGTTGCCATCTGATGTTGAATTCTACCTATTAGGAAAGCTATCTCATAAAGAAAAGTCTGAAAATGACGGTGAAACACCTTATGAGCCTGCCAGATCCGATACTAATATTGACGATACAGGAACTCAACAGAAGTATGGTCATTCACTTTAAGTCAATAGAGATAGAGCGGTAATTTAGAGTTATGGAGATAGCATAATGAATTTATTAAGAATTAGAGAAAAATGGTGTATCTCGTTGGTGAGCTGTCTTACAGTATTTTCCCTTAATGGCTGTACCCAAATTAATGATTTTCCAATGGGTGAAAGTTACTATCAAATAAAACAAGTTCAAATACTCGATGTTGAAGCCCCAGAACGTAATGATGGAACTATACTTAGTCTTGATGGCACTTATGGTGAAAAGGTCATGCAAGCATACCGAGATAGTAGCGTTAAACCGCAATCATCTAAGAATATGGGGTCGACCAAAGCAAGTAGTTCAGGTAGCTCCGGCTCGGGTTCAAGCAGTAATTAGGTCAGAGGTGAAAGGCCATGATGTTATTAAATAGTGGATACACAAACAAAGGTGGAACTTCATTACATCGACAGTCCGGTGCGATTTTGGTGATGTTTACCCTTGGTATTTTTGCAATTGTTGCTATGTCGGCCTTAGCGCTGGATGGTGGCCATATGCTACTAAGTAAAGGCCGTTTACAAAATGCAGTCGATGCTGCGGCGTTGAATGCAGCAAAAGAGTTACAAGAGGGGGCGACATTGTTTGAAGCAAGGCAAGCTGCCTACTCAATCTTGCTGCAGAATTTATCGTTTAACGAAAATGGTGAACTGAACAGCTCGGTGTCTTTGTCGAGTCCTGATTATAATAGCACGCAGGTAACCCCCCGTTTAAAAATCGAATTTTCTGAGTTACCAGACCCTTTCAACCCTGTTCTTACTGAAGGCACTAGGTATGTTCGGGTTAAAGTTGAAGATGTTTCTTTATCAAACTTTCTTGCCGACATTCTTGATTTTAACAAAGTAATAAGAGCCTCTGCTGTCGCTGGACGTAGCCAAGACCTCGCTTGTGTAAACAAAGTATTACCACTCCTGGTTTGTGGCAAAGTCGGCTCAACAGCTGAAACCAATTACGGATTAGCGGATGGGTTGCACTTGATGAAACGAGGGGCTAATCAGCCAAGTACAAATGGCTCGGGTAACTTTCAGTTGATTAGCCTAGATGGCGATAGTGGCGGGAGTGATTTAAGAGACGCTTTTTCTGGCAATTATTCTCCAGACCAATGTGTCAGTAAAGGCACTGTGGCTACAACCCTACCAGGAAACAAAGTTGGGCCAGCCGCTCAAGGAATGAATACTCGGTTTGCGGATTGGGGCCAGGCAGGAACAAATAATGAAGACAATCCGCGCGATTTTAATATATGTGAGGGCACACCGGTAACTATCGAAGAAGTTCAAGCTGTCGATGATGGCGGAAACCTGATGTTTGATGACAAGGGCAAACCCGTTATGCAAACCGCTATCGATCCTACCTCAATAGCGGGTGCGTATCGATGGACTGATTACGACGCCGCCAATCATTCTGAGACTCCAGTAGCTTGCGCAACGACGGATGATGAAAACGCTATAGCGTTACGTAGGGAACTCGAAGTTATTGTGGGAATTTGCGATCCGGATGCAGGCGGAACTTACGATGTTAGCATTTTAGGTACAGCTTGCTTCTTCTTAACGCAAAAGGTGGGTAAGACCGGTCAGGATTCATATATTGTAGGTGAGTTTTTAAAGACCTGTTCAAATTCAGGCCAAGCTTCTTTAGATCCCGATTATGTAGGTGATAGCTCAACGATTGTCCTGTATTGGGACCCTGACAGTCCAGACTCTTAGGTGAAACACAATGAAGAACCAATTATTGTATAAAAAACAAAGGGGAATAGCGGCAATCGAATTTACGATTATTCTGCCTTTGTTTTTGGTATTAATATTTTTTACAGCCGAACTAGGACGAGCGCTTTATCAATACAGTCAGTTAACAAGAATGATACGCGATGCTGGCCGTCATTTGTCCCAAACCATAATCACTACCGGGAACGGTGTACCCTCAGATTTAATCGACGCATATTGTAATGGCTGTATCTCCGAAACTACAAATATACTTATATATGGTGCCAGTTCCGGAGCAACCACACAATTATCTGGTATTAGTATCACTGATATTTCAATTTCAGAATTTCCCATTGATAGCGGTATTATGGTTATTTCAGTCGATTATGATTGGACGCCTATTTTCTTCGATAAAATGTCTGGATTTGGCTCGGGGGAGGGCATAGACCTGAGCTTTAGCATGAATTCAACCTATGCAGTGAGGGCAATATGAAGCATATTAAAGGAGTTTATGCTATTGAGTTTTCTATTGTCGCGAGTGTATTTTTCTTAGTGCTGTTTTCTGCTATAGAAGTAGGTCGGTTGTTGTATACCTATAGTGTTTTACATGAAGCTGCGCGACGTGCTGCGAGAATAGCTGTAGTTTGCCAGCTGAGTACTGATATTCGTTCCCAAGCGCTTTTTAATGGTGCTGACTTAGTCCCTAACTTGTCCAATGATAATCTAACGATTAGTTATCTAAAATTGGATGGCACCCTTATAGAAGATTTAGTCAGTGATCACGGTCTCATTCGGCTAGTTAGAGCTGAAATTACAGGTTATAAACACCAATTTCTGATTCCAGGCCTATCACGTACACTTAATTCCCCCACTTTTTCAGCAACTTTACCAAGAGAAAGCTTAGGCGTTTTTAAAGGCGGTACATCCGACTGTAGCTAACTTTTCTTAAATTAATCGGTAAATATTTAAATGAATTAGGGATTTATGACTATAGTGAATGTAGTGGTATTAAACTTATGGGATAGGGAGCGAAATGGATAAGCCGCTAGAGTTATATGTTCCAGATAATAGCCAAAACCCAGAGTCAAGCTTGCATATGTCTTTACCATTTCCAGTGCAAGCGATAGTTGCGAGTAATGGAAATGAGCCTTTGGAGTGGATGACTCACCATTTCGCTAAATATGATAACTTTAAATGGTGTGAAACCTCATATCTAGAGGCTTTTATTGGTAAGGAACAAGTTGAGTTTAATCTAATATTATTAGTTCTACCAAATGATGAATCCGAAGCGGTTAAAGCCTTAACTTATGCTTCAAACTTTAATACTGACATTATAATACTTGGTCTGGATACTCCACAGAAGATCCTTCGATTAGCCTTTCAATATAAAGTGAGTGATTTCATCCCTTTTGGTGCGAGTAAAGAAGAGTTGTTTTCTTCGCTGGAAAAGGTGTCTTTAAAATTAATTGAACAAGCTGATTTGGCACCCGTGATAGCCGTTATTAATGGTAAGGCTGGTTCGGGAGCAAGCTTTATCGCAGCCAGTTTGGCTGACGTTGTGTCTCAAAGAGCACAAGGCAGTGTTGCATTAATCGATACCGATCTCCATCACGGTACGTTGGCGCACATGTTTGGATTTGAGCCAAAGTATTCACTTTGTGATGTTTTAGGCTCATTAGAAGAATTAGATGAAGTCGCATTGAAAAGCACCATGGTGATTAAGGGGAATTTGAATTTATTGGCGTCAAAACCATTTGAACTATTAAACACCAATAATGACTTAGATTTAAGCCGGAACAAAGAATTGATCTGGAAGTGTAGGCACTTCTATAACCAAGTGGTATTGGATTTTTCTCGTGGTCCTGAATATTGGAATGGCGATATGCTTAATGATGCTAATATTTTGGTTGTTACTCAGCAAAATATTATGCATCTACGTCAAACAAAGGATTTGATCCTCCAGTTGACATCAAATATGGGAGTTGCACACGAAAGAATTAGTATTATTGTCAATCGATACGACAAAAACTCTAATATTAAGCTCTCTGATATAAAAGAAGCGATTGGTGTTACATCCGTTTTCACTATTATTAATGATTATAAGTTATCTAGTGAATGTGTGGAGTTAGGGAAGCCTATTACTGAAATTGCTAAGAAACAGCAAATGTTTTTAGACATGAAGCTTATTGCAAATAATTTCATGCCTGAAGTTAATAGTAAGCCTTCTAAGAAGGCTGGTTTTTGGAAAAGACTATTGGGGACATGATATGGAAATAAATAAAGAGACCCAAGGGATTAATGACTTCCAGCCATTAACTCAGGAAGAACAGGATATTAAAGTTCAATTATACGATAAGCTATTGAGTGTTATGGACTTATCATTAATTGAGACGATATCTAAGGATCAAGCTCGAGAGCAGATTAGTGAGATTAGTAGCCAATTACTTAATGAATTTCATATACCAATTAATTTAGCCACCAGAAAACGTTTGATAAAGCTTATTATTGATGAGGTGTTAGGGCTAGGTCCCTTGGAGACACTATTGGCTGACCCCTCTATTTCGGATATTTTAGTTAACTCGTTTGATCGAGTTTACATAGAACGTAGAGGTAAGCTTGAACCTGTAAATATAAAGTTTCATAGTAATGTACACCTACTTAATATCATCGATAGGATTGTTTCCAGCGTAGGGAGACGTATCGATGAATCTTCACCTATGGTAGATGCTCGATTAGCTGATGGATCGCGTGTGAACGCCATTATCCCACCGCTTGCTTTAGATGGACCATCATTGTCGATTAGACGATTCGCAGTCGATAAGCTTAATGCGAAACAGCTTATTGATATTGGTTCGGTTACTGAGTCGATGATTGAACTCCTTAAAGGTGCGGTTAAAGGAAAACTAAACATCCTAGTTTCAGGTGGTACCGGCAGTGGTAAAACTACTTTACTGAATATGTTATCTGGTTTTATTCCAAGCGATGAACGTATTGTCACCATTGAGGATTCAGCCGAATTACAACTACAGCAGCCTCATACGGTAAGGTTAGAGACTCGTCCACAGAATATTGAGGGTAAAGGGGAAGTTTCACAGCGTGACTTAGTTAAGAACTGTTTAAGAATGAGACCCGATAGAATTGTGATTGGTGAGGTTCGTGGTGGTGAAGCTTTGGATATGTTGACCGCGATGAATACAGGCCATGAAGGCTCCTTAACAACTCTGCATGCAAACAGTCCTCGTGACGCCCTGGGGCGATTAGAGTATATGGTTTGTATGGCAGGGTTCGATATGCCAGTGAGTAACATCCGCACTCAGGTAGCTTCAGCGATAGACTTAGTAGTACAGCTTGAGCGTCAGGAGGATGGTAGAAGGAGAATAACAAGCATTCAAGAGATTAACGGCATGGAAGGCGACATTATTACGATGTCGGAAATCTTTAGATTTTCTAGACAAGGGCTGGACGAAGATGGGCAAATCAAAGGCGAGTTTGAAGCAACAGGGGTCATTCCAGGCTTCCACACCAAGCTGAAACTACACGGAATTGAGTTGCCTTATAATTTATTCAATTGTGGCGATCCATTTGCAGAATTTTAAAGGCGGTCTTAAATGTTTTCCAATCAACTCATATTTCTCGGCCTTATTTTTGTTGCTGTAATTTTTCTCTCGCAGGCCTTGTTTCTACCTGTTTATAGCCCACAGCGAGCCAATACTGCATTAATTCGTAAACGTTTAAAAAAATTATCAGAACAGTCAGGAGATATTACTTACGAAACGTCTTTACTTCGCAAGAGCCGACTTGGAAAGCTTGGTACTGTTGGCCGATGGTTAGAAAGTATTGAGTTCATAGAAAGCATAAGCTATCGGTTGGAGCTTGCTGATTATAAAATGATGGGTCATCAATTTATAATCTTAGCCTTTATTAGTGCTTCGATTGCAGGTATTGCAGCTTGGGTCTATTTGGCTGAGCCATTAGCGGCTTTGTTAGCGTTCGCAATGATTCTCTATTTATTTAACTTCAAGCTCAACCGTGATACATCAAAGCGAATGGACAAAATTGAAGAGAGCTTTCCTGATGCTTTAGATGTATTGCGAAGGGCTTTGCAGGCCGGTTATTCATTTTCTGATGCGGTAAAACTTGTTACAGAGGAGATGGAAGGGCCACTTTCGAAAGAGTTTAGTCTAATGTTCGCCAATATTAATTACAGTAAGGACACGAAAAGAGCCATTTTGGCGTTTATTGAGCGAGTACCAAGTGTATCCGCAATGGCATTTGCAAGTGCTGTGATGGTGCAAAAAGAAACTGGCGGAAATTTAGCTGAAAATATTAAGAACTTAGCTCGAGTTATTAGGCTGAGATTTACCTTTAGGCGTCGAGTGAGAACTTTATCTGCAGAAGGACGGTTATCAGCATGGATCCTTATGTTACTTCCTTTTGCTCTATTTGCTGTTATTTATATCCAGACCCCTGGGTATGTCGGAGAGTTAACTGGTACTGAAGAAGGACATAAATTACTTATTTGGGGCGCTATCGGGATGTTTATCGGTGGTATATGGATAAGCAAATTAATAAGGATAGATATGTAATATGGACTTCCTCATTGGTTTATTTGGTCAGTTTTTTGAAGATCCCCAACATGTCGAATGGGCTATTTACACTGTAGCTGCAATTGCTGGAGTGACGCTCGCTATCTCAATCTCGTATTTGATCAGTGGTGTTTATTCACCAATTAGAAAGAGGCTAAAATTATTAAATGATAATACACCCATTAAAACAGAAGATGTAACAGGGACACTTGAGCATGGTATCGGTGAAATGGCGAAAAAGCCTTTTTTTAATTTGTCCAACTACCAAACAAAGCGACTACTCATACATGCAGGGTTTCATTCTCAGAATGCATTAGCAGTGTTCAATGCTTCTCGTTTATTGTTAATTCTATTAGGCACTATTATTGCTATTGCTTTACTCAATATTTTTCCGAATATTTCTGGGATATGGACTATATATATATTTTGCTTATGTCTAGGTGGTGCTTTTATAACCCCATCAACGGTCTTACAATCGTTGGCTAATCGTCGTATGCGTCAATTACGGGTTGGTTTTCCAGATGCATTAGATCTACTTGTTGTTTGTTGTGAAGCGGGTCTAGGCTTGATGGCTGCAATGCAAAGGGTGGCCAGAGAACTTGCATTTAGCCATCCAAAATTAGCGAGTGAATTAGAGCTTGTTTGCAGTAAAACTAGAGCCGGACTGACTATTAAAGTTGCTCTTCAAGAGTTTACCGATAGAACGGGCCTTGAAGATATTAAAGGCCTTAACTCTGCTATTTCACAAAGTATGCGCCTAGGTACTGGTATAGCGGAGACGCTCAGAGTATTTTCAGATGAGTATCGTGATAAGCGCTTGCAAGCTGCTGAAGAGCAAGCTGCAAAGTTAGCGGTAAAGATGATCTTTCCAATGATGTGTTGTATTTGGCCTTCATTTTTTATTGTGGCTGTAGGACCTGCGGTGTTAAAAGTGATGAAAGTATGGGGTCAGGCTTTTTAAATAATTAATGGCTACAATCAGAGACCAAAAGGGATCCAAAATGCTGACTGTTAAACCTACTTTTAGAATTTCACGCAACTCTGTTTTAGCGATGTTATTTCTTATACTATTTTGTGGCTGTTCTTCAACCACTCCAGAAGAACCGTTAGCAATCAAAGCACCTGACAGACAAGATCTACTTGATGCCGGAGCCTTATCATCTATAACCTCTGATTTTGAAGCTCCAAAAACGGAAGAGGAAGCATTGAGTAAAGCTAGGAAGGAGGAGCAAGCTGGTAATTTGGAAAAAGCACTTTATGCGTATATTCAGGCTTTAGATTTTAATGCCAAAAATGCTAACACCTTTTATCATATAGGCCGGATCCATACGATGCGGGGAAATCCTGATATCGCTTTTAGAGCTTATAATGAAGCCCTTGTACTTGACCCTAATTTGGTGATGGTACATGCAGATCTTGGGGTCGTTAGCATGGATAAACGTCAATATAGAGAGGCGAGAATCCATTTAGAAAAAGCGATAGAGTTAGATCAAAAAAGGTTAGCGTCAATCAAGACCAGTCGTCTAATTGGGACATTGTATGTTCCAGATCGTGAATCACCAGCTCGAGTTTATAATGCGATTGCCATCCTTGATGATGTACAAGATGATCATGATAAAGCACGAGAATATTTCAGGCTTTTAATAGAGCTTCAGCCACATTCAGCCATCTTGATATCAAACTTGGGATATTCTTATTACTTAACGGGGGATCTCACAACGGCTGAAAAATATTTACGACAAGCAATTCAAGAGGATCAAAATTTGGACCGTGCTTGGACCAATTTAGGATTAGTTTATGTTCGAAAGGGCTTGTATAAGCGAGCGCTAGCGACATTTGAACAAGCAATGGAACCAGCAGATGCACTAAATGATCTCGGCTATTTTTTAATGTTAGAAGGCAACTACGATAAAGCGATAGAGTTATTTGAAAGAGCTATCGATACTTCACCAAGCTATTTCGAACAAGCACAGAAAAACTTAAAAAGAGCGAGAGCTGAACTATCAGATGAGTTTAGTCACGCTACTAATTAGTCAAAATATCAATCCAACTTATTTGTTAAGGGGTTATTGGTTGTTATGCCAATGACCCATTATTAATGTGCACTTCGTTTAAATTTAAATCATTCAATCAATGACTAAACCTGCTCTAACTCTAGTTGCATTAACATCATATCTTCACCGTCTAAAACTTCAGTATGGGTACTTTGACAATGGCTACAAACGATGTTTCTTTGGTCATGTATCGATTCGTTGTTACACGATAAACAGCTTATGACGAGTGGCTGTATATTCATTTCGAGGGTCGCTTCTGCGCATATACCTTCCAACTTAAACGTTTCAAAAGCAGTTTTTAGCAGGCTGGGTTCTACACCACTTAAGATCCCCAGTTTAATACTGACCCGAGTCACCTTATTAGCATCATTTTGCTGCGCAAACTTTTCACACTCTTCGATCAGTGCTGTGACTATAGAATATTCGTGCACTAACAGATCCTCGGTAGAAGTTCGCCCTGGGGGACGTCTAAAAATCGGCGACTACCCCATGGAGTATTCAATATCACTTTACCCGGTTTTATTTGATTTACATGGCCAATAAGCGCGGCTTGTTCGCAATGGCAGAAAGTCTTCATTACTTCTAGTGTTGCCGCGACAGAGGTTTGAGGTACTGCGAGAATAAAGGTGCCTTCATTGGCTAAATCAAAAGGCTCAAAACCGTATAACTCACATAAGCCAGACACCTCACTGCTCACTGGTATCGCTGATTCGTTCACCTCTATACCAACATCTGACGCAGATGCCCACTCATTTAGCACTGCGGATAAACCACCACGCGTGGCATCTCTCATGGCATGGATCTCTATATTGGCGGCAATTAGCTGCTCCACAATTGGCCAAAGGCTAGCGCAATCGCTGGTGAGATCTGATTCGAGTGCAAGGCCTTCGCGAGCCATTAAAATAGCGGCGCCATGACGACCTATATCTCTGGAGACGATAATGGCATCTCCGTCTTGTAGATTTTTAACCGAGATTTCATTATTAATAATTCGGCCAACACCTGAGGTATTG
This sequence comes from Shewanella sp. Choline-02u-19, assembly GCF_002836205.1. Lineage (NCBI taxonomy): Bacteria > Pseudomonadati > Pseudomonadota > Gammaproteobacteria > Alteromonadales > Shewanellaceae > Shewanella > Shewanella sp. Choline-02u-19. The sequence goes on along the minus strand of NZ_PJBE01000013.1, from coordinate 1,501,713 downwards.
ATAAAAAGGCCATCTGCACAGCCTCTCGGTACCACCTTAGTATCTCCACAAACAATACGGGCACCTGAACGTTTAAGCTCGTTCGCCATGCTGGTTACAATGACCTTAAGATCATCAATGGCAAAGCCCTCTTCGATGATAAAACTGCTGCTTAAAAATTGTGGTTCAGCCCCCATCATTGCTAAATCGTTAACGGTTCCTGCAATGGCAAGTTTGCCTATATCTCCACCCGCAAAAAAAAGGGGGGCAACGGTAAAGGAGTCAGTTGTAAAAGCCGTATATCCACTAAAATGCAGTCGAGCTGCATCTTCTTCACTTCTAAGGATAGGGTTGTCAAAGGCTTTGAAAAATATATCTTTAATCAGACGGTTCATCTCTTTACCGCCACCGCCATGACTTAGCTGAACGGTTTTATTGGCTTTTAAATGACTCATTCAGTAACTCCGTTATAACGAAAATGTGCATTACAAGCACCTTCAGAGCTGACCATACAACTGCCCAAAGGTGTTTCCGGGGTGCAACCACGGCCAAAAACTTTGCAATCTTTGGGTTTTGATAAACCACGTAAAATATCACCACACTGGCAAGCTTTATGATCGTCTATTTCAATATTTGGTAGTTGCTCTTTATATACCTGTTCAGCATCTCGGTGACGATATTCATCGCGGAGCATTAGAGCTGAATCAGCAATGGGACCAAGTCCGCGCCATCGAAAACTGGGTCTAATGATCATGTATTTGTTGATCAGTGCTTGAGCGGTTAGATTACCTTGTTCTGACACTGCACGGCTATATTGGTTTTCGAGCAATGCAATGGCTTTAACCTTTTGCTTAGCAATCATTAAGATCGATTCCATTACATCAACGGGCTCAAAACCGGATATAACCAATGGGGTATTATAGGTTTTAACTGCTGAGCGATATACCTTGGCGCCACTGATCACACTGACATGCGCAGGGCCGATAAAGGCGTTAACTTTAACATTTGGGTCTGCCATGACAGCATCGATCGCCGGTGGGACCAGTACATGGTTGATATGAAAAAGCAGGTTGGAAATATGACGTTTTTCTGCTTGCTCTAACAGCACTGCCGTCATTGGGGTTGAGGTTTCGAATCCAATAGCAAAGAAAATGACTGTTTTCTCCGGATTGTCAGTGGCTATAGTAAGACAGTCTAGTGGATCGTAAATGGGTCGAATATCGCAGCCGCTGGCTCTGAACTGAGCAAGGTTGCCGTTGGAACCGGGCACTCGGATCATGTCACCGAGTGTAATAAGAATAGTATCGGGTAAGCTTGCTAACGCCGCAGCATGGTCAATACGCTCTTTTGGCATAATACATACGGGGCAACCAGGTCCATGAATAAATTCAATATTGTCTGGCAACAATTGATTTAAACCGTATTTCATTATGGTGTGGGTATGTCCGCCACACACTTCCATAATATTAATTTGGCCCGGATATTTTGCCGCCGTGATGGCTATTTGTTTTGCCAGCGACTTAATCACCTCCGGATCTCTAAATCCTTGGTAGAGCTCGTTTAAAGAGAGCATTATGATACGTTCTCCTCTTGCTCTAGTTTCTCTACGATCTCTTGATATAACGCGAGGCTTTCGAGTGCGTCAGCCTTATCTATCTTATTCATGACAAAACCAATGTGAATAAGGACATAGTCACCCAGCGCCAGTGGTTCACTCATCAAATGGCTACTGACTTTACGTTTAACGCCCATGGTATCGACAGTGACAGATTCTTGCCCTGCATGTAATTCAACGACCTGCGATGGGATTGATAAACACATTAGGCGTTACCTCCCATATGCTTCGCTATCCAGTCGGCAACGTTGCGTAGTGATTGAGTGTCTTTAATCGAAACCTCAATAAGCTCAACATTGGGGTTAAGCTTTTTAAGTTGGGCTTTTGATTCTTCAATACTGAAATCAAAATGGGGTAGTAAGTCACACTTGGTGATTAAAACTACATCTGCACGACGGAACATTACCGGGTACTTTTCGATTTTATCATCGCCTTCTGGCACCGATAACAACACAATGTTTTTATGTGTGCCAACATCATAGCTAGCAGGGCAGACTAAGTTACCTACGTTTTCGATAAAGCAGATATCGAGTGGCTCCAGATCAATATGGTGCAATGCACTATGAACCATAAAGGCATCTAAATGGCATGCTGAGCCGGTTTGGATCTGGAAGGCTTCGATCCCTTTTGCTGTTAATCTATCGGCATCTCTCGATGTTTCAAGATCGCCTTCAATAACAGCATATTTCAAATCCATGTGCAGGTGTAAATGTTCAAGCACTGTTGTTTTACCACTGCCTGGGCTACTCATGATATTAAACGCAGTCACTGACTTGGCTTCAAAGTGTTCGCGGTTATGTTGTGCTTCTATGTCGTTTTTATCTAGAATCTTATGGATCAAAGACAAGGTTTTTTTGTCATTTAACTGCGGGTTAGTCGCTATGTTTTGATCTTTTTTTGAATGAGAATGGCTCGGGTTTAAAGAGTGATCATGACGGGTAATTGAACAGCCACAGTCTTGGCACATAGGTAACTCCGTATTATTAGTTATATCTCATTGTCGGCCATCTTTAATGGCGTAGCATTGATGTAAATCAGTTTTAGCGGCATCGAAAGGTGATACTGCTCATGTTTGTTAGAGGGTGTTATGGATAGCGTACCAAGCTTGGCCTAAGGCTATGCCTGCATCATTAATAGGTACCCGACCACTTGGTATTAGCTTATTACCTTGTATTTGAAGTGATTTTTCACAGTGCTCAGAAAGGTAGCGATTTTGAAACACCCCGCCAGTTAACACTATGGGGTACTGAGGATAGTGTTTCGCAACGTCACAGATGGCTTTCGCAAGAGTGTCCATAAATGCTTTCGCAATTAAGGCTGTTCTTGCCTGAGTTAACGGTTGGCTTATCACTGCATCAAGGATTTGTTTGATAAGCGCAGTTGAGTCCCATTGATTGTCAGTTGATAATGTCATGTCAAAAATAATGCTTTCTGAGTCACTATCGACCGCTTTATTACTTGCCAGAGATGCTGCATGAGTAATATCAATACTTTTGATTGATTGTATGCAAACGGCTTGGTTTGCGGCGGTTTCGAGCAGTATTCCGGCTTGCCCTTCGTATTGCGTTTTATCAATAAGGTTCAGTAACACTGCAACGACGTCGAACAAACGACCGATGGAGCTTGTGCTTTTAGCTGCGGGTGTTGTTTGCCATACCTTATTTAAATTGGACAAGGTAATAGTGGATAATTTTCCTATAGCAGGTATTGCAAAGTGATTTATCTGTTGCAGTGAATATTTTTCAAGCAATATAGACAAAAGCAACCTAACGGGTTGTTTAATGGCTTGTTCACCACCAATTAATTTGAAGGGTTTTAGATAAGCAATGCGGTGATAACAGTGCGCATCGGCGATCAATGCTTCGCCACCCCAGAGGGTGTTATCGGTACCGAGTCCAGTTCCATCAAAAGCAAACGCTAAGACTTGTTGTGTTGATTTGTTTTCAGCAAGCACACTTAATACGTGAGCATAATGGTGCTGGACTGCAGTTCTTTTTATGCCTGTTAATGATTCGCCCCAGCGGCTAGTAAAATAGTCAGGATGAAGATCATGTACTAGCCGCTCAGCTTTAAAACGATATAGTCTTGAGAATGTCTCTAGCGTGTCATGAAAATAGCTTTCAGCCTCTATAGAGACAAGATCGCCAATATGTGGACTTAAGAAAACATTATGCTCAAAGCCAAAGCAAACGGTATTCTTTTGCTGTGCACCTAAACCCAATGTGGGTGAGGTTATCCGCTTAGGACTGTAAATTGATAGTGGGGCATAGCCACGAGCGAGTCTAATAACTTGTAATCTATGGTTTATCACCTGTACGACACTGTCATCGCAGCCGTTTAAAATGGGACGGTTGTGGTCCAAGATGTAATCAACAACGTGGCCAAGCTTAAACGCTATATCTGCGCTATCGGTAATGATAGGTTCGCCGGATAGATTGGCACTCGTCATCACTAGCGGTAAGTCGACTTGTTGCAGCAATAAGTGATGCAAAGGAGTATAGGGCAAAAATACTCCCAGCCTATCGATATCAGGGGCCACCAACTTACTTATCGTTAAGGTTGGCTGGAGCTTTTTTCTCATTACAACAATAGGCCGTTCATTACTTGCTAAAGTGAGCCACTCGGTTTCATTTCCTTCAACAAGCTGCTTAGCAACCCAAATATCTTTAACCATTATCGCTAATGGTTTGGCTGGTCTGTGCTTACGCGCTCGTAACGCCTCTAGGCTGTGTTGATTGCTTGCATCACAAACTAGATGAAATCCGCCTAATCCCTTTATGGCAACGATATTTCCCGCTTTAAGCGCTGCAACGGTTTGCTCTAGAGCATCTTTGTGGCCGTTGTGATGGCTTAAGTCTGGTTTTTTAAAGGTCAGTAGGGGACCGCAATCTGGGCAACTTACAGGCTGTGCATGATAACGTCTGTTTAACGGATTTTGGTACTCGCTTTCGCAGGCTGAGCACATGTCAAAATGTGCCATAGAGGTATTTTTACGATCGTAAGGTAAGGTATTGATAATCGAATATCTTGGCCCACAATTAGTGCAGTTGGTGAACGGGTATCTAAAATAGCGACTCTTTGGATTTGTAATATCGGCAATACAATCATCACAGCTACATTTATCCGGCGATACTGCAACGACGGCATTAGTCGTATGCTTGCTATGGATAATACAAAATGGCTCTGTAACTTCAACAGGCGGTAGAACAGTCATTGAGATATTATCGATTCGGGCGAGTGGCGGTGGCGATTGGATGAGTAATGTTTTAAATTGATCGATCACATCTTCACTGGCCTGAGCCTCAATCGTAACGCCTTCACTATTATTAAGGACACTGCCAGTCAATTTTAGTTCATGGGCTAATCGGTAGACGAAAGGCCGAAACCCGACACCCTGTACGATGCCGGTGATCTTAATAAGTACCCGTTTAATAGACTGGGTCATTAATGTCTACGCTGTTTTAAAAACAGTGATCCTACTGCGATATTTACACCCTCTAAATCCATCTGTTGATTGGGGTTAAGGGTAAAGTTTTTACCTAAGCGCAATGAGATCCTTTTTCCCAACAACTCATTATTAAAAGAACTGCCTGCTAATGCGACCGATTTAATACAGATGTTTTGATCTAAATGCTCAATCCAGTTACAGATGAAATCGGCGAGCGAATCGTGCATGCCAAACGCGAGCTTTTCAATATTGCCATCTTCTGCCAACCTAAAACTGATAATGCTGCCCAGTGTTTTGCACCAGTTTAGACTGCGAAATGCTTCGCCTCGTGTGAGAGGAAAGTCGACTCTTGGTGCATTGCTGCCTTTGTGTCGCATAGCACTGGCGATAACGAAATCACTTAGCTGGACTTTGTTTAACGTTATATTTTCATTTGTTGTGGCGGCGCCGAGTAAAACGGCCGCTATCGCCCACAAAGACTGAATATTGTTTGTCGGTGCCGTCAGTTTTAACTCGAGTAATGCTAAATAGTCTTCTGGGTGTTGCTGTTTAAATTTATCAAACAAGTTCTTTTGCGGTGACGAATCGATTTGATGGACGATGTCATAGCCATTATCAGGTAACGTTGGAAACTCAAAAAACAGTTCTAATTTTTGTTTAGAATCCATGGTTACAATACGACTTTTATTGGTATCGCTTAAGTAGAGTACAGCGCAGTTTTTTGCCTTTTTCACCCCCAGATTGGCTGCATGTAGTGCACAAGTTGCTGCTTCATGCAGTTCTTGAATCGATGCGAGCTCTATATCTGTAGACTGCGGAGAAGTTAGCGTACTCACTTCAATATGATCTTTCACCCAGTGCACGTCATATTGTCCAAGATGTACATCATCATGTAGTGGGGTCTTATCTGAGTGATAAGTTTTATGGCCTGTTTCTTTAAGAGGAACCCATAGCGCGTTAACTAAAGCGAGCTGTGGGTTATCGGTGCGACTAATATAGATCCAATCCACACCACGCTGACGTAACAGTTCGCAAATAACTAATAATAATCTCGAATTAGCGAAACAAAGAGAGTAAAGCGGGTCTGTTAGCCTAGGGTGGTTATCAATTGCTCTGCTACAAATCAGTGGTTTTTCAATGCTTGATAATGCGAGAACTTGCTGCTCTGTGACCACAAAGTGTGCATTGAGGTTGTTAGGGTTGCAGATCACTAGTTTTTGCCGCTCACTGTTCCCGATTGCATTATTGGGCTTATAGCTAAGCTGTACTATCTGTTTGCCATCAACGACTGGCAGATCAACATAGCCTTTAGTTTCAAGGTTATCAACCAGCACCTTGACTGCCTTTAGATCGATAGCCTTATGTTGTTCGTTAACGCGCTTTTCTGCTTGGCAACAAGGACAAACATAGTCCAGTTGGCCAAAATACCCGGCTTGATTATCACCAAATTGTGGCTGACAGTGCTGGCAGTACTCTTGTAACAGTGGTGTATGCTGCAACAGTTTATGATTACCTATGGGAGCTTCAATAAGCGAGATATTGGGCTTTATCAGCCATGATGAGATCAAAAAATCTTCTGCTATGGCATCAGCAAGTTGTTCTAATTCTGATTGTTCACCTTTAGCTTCAATAAAATAGCGGTTGCCCGTTTGCCCGATCGTGACATCGTATTGGTCGTTTAATAAGTATTGATTGCAGAGGTGGCCATAAAAGGGCACCTCGCGCTGACAGTCAAATTCAAATCTAATATTCTTCATCTGATATTAGGCCCCGTTTGTATGAGTCTGGGATAAGAGCGTTGATATCGATGTTTGCCCGTCGGGTGTGTGAAAAGCCCAATTGTTCAAGGTGATTCATTAAGGTGCGCTCCATTAAAGGCACCGCGGCTTGAATTTGCGGCGTTAAGCCGAGAGTCATAGGTTCAAGCACGGTGGGAGTCACACCAAGAACAAAGGTTTTTGGCCTGTCGCCGACCATTTCCATCATAATCAAGGTTTGCAGCATCTCAACTTCGTGAGCACTGCCTTGCCAATCAATTTCAGCGGGAGCGTTATCGAAGTCGAAGAAATAAACCTCTCCGGGTTCGACGCCATTGGCGTTAACGGTATCAACCACCAGTAAATAGTCATATTGGCATAACGTGGGAATAAGTCCCTGAGCGAGAGTGCCACCATCAATGAGATCAAGTTGATGTTCTGGATGGTGGAAAAGGTAATTTTCTTGGATATAATTGACGAAATGTACGCCGATACCTTCATCGGCGTACAGGACATTGCCAATACCAAGTAGCAATATCTTCATGTTTTCCTTTTATTTCTTTTTATGATAATCATAACCAGAGACAATAGAGTCCACTGAATTGTGCTTAAAGCGGATCCCAGTCCAAACAGCCATATAGACGTGGATAACGACAAAAATAATAAAGACCCAAGTAAAGTAATGGTGCCATATTCTGACCGGTGCTAATCCCCCCATCATCATGGTGATCCAACTAGCCACTCCACCAAGCATTCCTCCCAGTCCTTGATGATATACATTGGCATATAACACTAGGCCCGTAACGCAGATCAGCAAGGCAACTAATGAAATTGCAAGGTAAGTCACAAATTGCAGTGGCCCGTAGACTCCGGCTTTGTCTAAATGTCCCATCCAAAGGTAAGACTTTAGCTGGGTGATCCAACTTTTAGGGCTTAATACATCTTTAAATGAACGTCTTTCGTTATCACTTTTACCAAAAAAGAACAGATAGGCTCTCACCAATGTAATGGAAACCAGAAGGAAACCAAAAACTTGGTGGGCGGCGCGAATATAGCCTTGTACCAACACATCCGAACTTTCTGGTGCGACCAAAAATGGCCAGGAAATGTAGAATCCTGTAATGATAAGGATCAGAATGGCTAATGCTCTTAACCAATGAAATATCCTTATCGCCGCACCAAAAACAAGTTGTCTTTGGTAGGGTGCTGATTGAATTTTCATGCTTACCCCCTTTACTAAAACCCGTTGGGATTGACTTTAAACGCACCTAAATCAGTACCCTTGAAATCCATAACGTGCACTGCACAAGCCATACAAGGGTCCAATGAGTGGATAATACGGATGACCTCTAATGGCTTGGTTGGGTCTTCAAGTTTTAACCCAATCAAAGATGCCTCATAAGGTCCCATGTTACCGTTCACATCCACAGGTCCAGCATTCCATGTGGTTGGCACCACAGCTTGATAATTCTCAACTTTGCCTCCCTTTATTCGGATCCAATGACTTAGCATGCCGCGTGGCGCTTCAATCATAGAGTGACCGACGTATTCTTTATTCGGATCAATTTCAGGCTTAGTATAAGTAGACTCATCGGACTGCATGTTAGTGAGTAAAGCATCAAAGGTTTTCAGGCTTTCTTCAGCAACAATCACCGTCTGCAGCATACGACCAGCAGTGCGGCCTAGGGTGGTAAATAGCGCCTCAATCGGCAGACCCGTTTCGCTGAGTAATCCATTTACAGCGTCAACCACCACTTGATTGCCGCGAGCATAGTTCACCAACAAGCAGGCGAGTGGGCCAACTTCAACTGGCTCACCTTGGTAACGAGGTGATTTAACCCAGCTGTATTTACCATCACCATTAACGGTAGGCAGCTTGCCGTAAACCGTGTCTCTTTCTACAAAACCGGTGTAATCTGGTACGGTAGTGCCATCGTAAGGGTGCTGTGGTCCATCGGCTTTGTACCAGGCATGGGTAACATCTTCTTTGATTAAATCAGGGTTTAAATCGCTCACTCCTGCTAGATCACCGTTCATGATCACGCCTTGGTTGAACATGTACTGCCCGTCACCCAATAAGAAGTCATCTGTGGCTAAGAAGTTCTTTACGTTGACGCCACCGAGTACGCTTGGCTCACTACCAAACGCTTCTGCTGCCATCACTATGTCTGCTTTATATGCGCGAATAATAAAATCATTTACGATGGCGTGTTTTTGTTTCCACTCTTGTAGACGTGCCGGGCTTAACATGTCACGAACTGACGTTACGCCACCAACAACAATGGACTGTGGATGGGGAGATTTACCACCAAATATGGCTAGCATCTCTGCCGCAACACGCTGTACTTCAAGTGCTTTGAGGTAATGAGATAGCGCAATAAGATTTTGCTCAGGGGTAAACTTGTAAGTACCGTTGCCCCAATATGCGTTAGCGAATGGGCCCAGCTTACCGGTCTCTACTAAGCCTTTTACTCGTTCTTGCACTGCTCTTAAGTCACCTTCACCGGCATTAATTGGCTTATCAGTGTATTTGAGCGCAACTTGAGCGGCTAAAGCTGGATCTGCACTTAAAGCTGATACGACATCAACCCAGTCCAAACCGTGAAGATGGTAGAAATGCACAATGTGATCATGCATATAAAGTGAAGCCTGCATCAAGCTACGTAGATATTTAGCATTTAACGGAATTTTCACGCCTAACGCATTCTCTACGGCTTCTGTACCACAGCGGTAGTGGGAATAGGTACACACACCACAAATACGCTGTACGATTAAGCCAACGTCCATTGGCGTGCGACCTTTTAGAATCACTTCGATACCGCGCCAAAGCGTAGAAGATGACCATGCTTTTTGAATAACATTATTCTCATCAACCTCAACCTCAATCCGCAAGTGACCTTCAATTCGAGTGATAGGATCGATTACTACACGTTTACTCATGATTCTTCCTCTTCAGATTTGGCAAAGACACTGGCGACGGCATGTGCACCAATACCGACAGCTGTGGCGCCTAATATGACGGCACCTATCGTATCTGTCGTGGCGTCTAAGCCGTGTAGTAACTGTCTACCCAATGGTTTTTCAAAGTCAGCCATCTCATCCCAAAAATTGGGCTCTGAGCAGCCCATACATCCATGGCCTGCTAATACTGGCCAGCTGGTATGGTGGTTAAATCGCTCAGTTGGGCAGTTGTTGTAGGTGTAGGGACCTTTACAGCCGACTTTATATAAGCAGTAACCGTCTTTGGCCCCTTGATCGCCAAACTCTTCTACGAATTCACCGGCATCGAAACGCCCACGTCGTTCGCAGTTGTCATGTACACGCGCGCCATAAGCCCATTTAGGACGGTTAAACATATCTAACGCAGGAAGTTTGCCGAACATAATGAAATACATCAGCGTGCCGACAATGTTTTTCTCACTTGGGGGACAGCCGCCGAGGTTGATAACAGGCTTATCAACTACCTCATAAACGCCTTTAGCGCCGGTTGGGTTTGGTGATGCAGCTTGTACGCCACCAAATGCTGCACATGTACCCACAGATATTATTGCTGCAGCGCCTGCTGCTGCCTCTTTGACAATATGCAGTCCAGTATGGCCTTTACAACCAACAGTAAGGTAAGCACCGTTATTCGCGGTGGGTACAGCACCTTCAACAGCAAGTAAATAGTTGCCTTTATAGGCTTCTAATGCGTGCTCTAGGTTCTCTTCAGCCTGCCAACCAGCGGCGGCCATCAATGTTTCATGGTACTCAAGAGAAACATGGTCAAAAATTAGCGCATCAAGATTAGGGGTATCGGTGCGAATAAGGGATTCTGAACAACCTGTGCATTCAGCCAAATGTAACCAGATCAGCGGCACGCGGTTTGCCAGTTCTGCAGCTTCAGCAACCAAGGTGCTAAACGGCAAGGGAAGGGCCAGCATGGCAGCAACAGATGCGGTCCATTTCATAAAATCACGGCGGCTAATGCCATTTTGCAACATCTTTTCTTGGAGCGTTTCACCGTGACGAGGTTGTAATTGGCGCAGCTGCTCCATTCGCGTCACACCTTGCTGATAAAGGGCTTCGTGTGTATCCATGGTTATACCTATTATTATGGGTAAGGAATTTGCTCTACGAAGACAGTCTATGCCTCAAAAAGCCCCCTAATATTGATGTGCGTCAAGCTTTATAAGGGTTTGGCGGGCTAGGTAAAATGTAAGGTTTACTCCCTTGAGCTAGATCATTTATTTATTGGGGTAAAGGACAATTTGTCTACGCTGTAAAATAAGTGTGACTCGCATCACCTTTTGTTATCATTCTTTAGTTAAGTGATTGTTAATTAAACCAATGGTGATAAACGTCTGATTTATCTTGTTTTGAGGCTGAGCTTAGCGGTTCTGATCTTAATGGCGTTAATGCAGTGTTACAGTAATACCGTCATATTGAAGGGAGCTATTACGGCTGAAATAATATTTTTGGCGTTTGTTTGTGGAATGGTACTGTAATCTAAATGGATTGCACTGGTGCTCGGTCCTTTACTTGCGATGTACCTTGTGGCGCTAATGCACAATGATATCCAAGGTGAGATTGTCACCGTTGGTGATTATAAGTTGTTTCAGTTTTGGCTGAGTATGTAGGGGCTGCTTTGGCCTGATTAAGTTTATATATCCACAAAGAGATTGATGGCCTGCAGTCGATGACACGCAAAGCGGGCGAGTATTAGTATAAACGTTAGAATTAAAGTTAATACAGCCTAGACGCCTATATATCAATGAGATAAAGAAGTTAGGTAGTGTGTCAGTGTGATGACTTAATTGACTTGGCGACAGATACAAAAAAGCCTCTAATTTAGTTAGAGGCTTTTTTAGTTAAGCAATTTAAATCTACATTAAGAATTAGTTAATACTAATCGTTAGAAGCTAGCTGATTTAGGTGCTCTTGGGAATGGGATCACGTCACGGATGTTAGCCACGCCAGTAACATAAGAGACTAGGCGTTCAAAACCTAATCCGAAACCTGCGTGTGGCACAGTGCCATAACGACGTAGGTCACGATACCACCAATAATCTTCTTGGCTTAGTTCCATCCCTGCAAGACGTGCATCAAGAACGTCTAAACGCTCTTCACGTTGAGCGCCACCGATGATCTCACCAATACCAGGTGCTAATACATCCATCGCTGCCACTGTTTTACCATCGTCGTTCAAACGCATATAGAATGCTTTGATATCTTTAGGGTAGTTTTTAACAACAACAGGGGCTTTGAAGTGTTCTTCGGCTAGATAGCGTTCATGCTCTGAATGCAGATCGATTCCCCATTCAACGTCGTACTCAAACTTCTTACCAGACGCTTTAAGAATTTCGATAGCATCGGTGTAATCAATTTGAGCAAAGTCACTGGTGACGAATGCTTCTAAACGCTCGATAGCGGTTTTTTCAACACGTTGTGCAAAGAACTCAAGATCATCTCTGCGCTCTGCTAGTACCGCTCTAAAGCAGTACTTCAACATATCTTCAGCAAGTTTTGCGACATCGTCTAGATCGGCAAAAGCAACTTCAGGCTCAACCATCCAAAATTCAGCAAGGTGACGACTGGTATTTGAATTTTCAGCACGGAATGTAGGACCAAAGGTATAAACCTTAGATAGCGCGCACGCGTATGTCTCTGCGTTCAACTGACCCGATACGGTTAAGAAAGATTCTTTACCGAAAAAGTCTTCGCTGTAATCAACGGCGCCTTTATCGTCACGGGGTAGGTTTTCGAGATCCAAAGTTGAAACTCGGAACATCTCACCAGCACCTTCAGCGTCAGAGGCGGTAATTAAGGGAGTAGAAACCCAAATATAACCTTGTTCGTGATAAAAACGGTGAATCGCTTGCGATAAACAGTTACGCACACGTGCCACGGCACCAATGATATTGGTACGCGGACGTAAATGCGCTAGCTCACGTAGATGTTCAATAGAGTGGCGTTTAGCTGCCATCGGATAAGTGTCTGGATCTTCTACCCAGCCAGCAACCTCAACGTGGGTCACTTGCATTTCGAAGGCTTGGCCCTTACCCGGTGATTCAACAACTTCACCGGTCATAATGACAGAACAACCCGCAGTAAGCTTTAACACTTCGTTGTCGTAATTCTCTAAATTATTCGGTACTACGCCCTGAATAGGGTCGAAACATGAACCGTCATAAATAGCGAGGAATGAGATCCCAGCTTTAGAATCGCGGCGGGATCTAACCCAGCCACGTACTGTGATTTGCGAACCAATCGCAAAGTCACCTTTAAATACAGAAGCGACAGATGTAATGCTCATTGTTGCTTAGCTCTCCAACGAAACGTTTTAAATAAAAATTTGGACGTTTATATTACCTTGATACACGCTTTTCTCAAGTGGAAAGTAAGGTAAGTTGGTCAGGATCTTGTTATTGTTTCAAAAAGATGGCGAAAACTACGGATAGTATCGATGAAAAGGCTCAGGTTTTTCCAATATTTGCTGACAACCTTGTCTGTCGTGGGTTGGTCATTAGCGGTTTATGCATTGATTTTGTTTGATGGTGCAAGACCTGATACCGCTGTGGGGTATCTTAAAAGTAAGGGCGTTGAAATTCAGTTTGAATGGGATCCCGTACAAACGGTGTTACTAGCCGATATCGTTTGGTGGTGCGCATTCGTGAGTTTTATTAACTTAGGCTTCAATTATTATATTGCCAAGCACAGTCGTCTTGGCTGGTGGGTGAATATTCCTTTGCTATTTTTATGCTCATTATCGGCAGGGCTCTATATTCGCTTTGTGGTGTAACTCAGTGTGCAATCAAAACACTTTCTCATACCCATCACATTAAATTTCAGCCAATACATAAACGGTTAAGTGTGTTAATCAAAGATGCATTGATGGGTTAAGGGCGAGTGTCTTGCCAATTACAGGCATTAATAAGCAGAGTGTTTAGGTGTTTCCCGTAGAAGACAAAGCAGCGAACGTTGAGTTTACCCATTTAGATAGGATAACGAATAACCTAGAGTGGATGCATCGGGTATAACGAATTCGGATAGGGGTTAAGGTTAAGTATCGGTGTGGGAGATAAGCCTGCACAGTTGATCAATCATCGCTGCCGTGGCGCCCCATATAAAATAGGATTTGTAAGGGATAAAGTGAACTGGGTATTTAATCCCATTGCGGCTAAAGTACTGCGTGTGTCTATTATCATTATTCAATAGAAATGACAGCGGAATGGTAAATAGCTCATCGACCTCACCAGGATCAATAATGGGCGTAAATGGCTGTTTTACAATGCTTACCACCGGTGTTATATCAAAACCAGTAAACGTTTTATGGTCGTGCAATAAGCCAATGACATCAACATTGTCAATAAACAGTCCGATCTCCTCTTCTGCCTCACGTAAAGCAGTAGCTTCTAAACTCGTATCAAACTTTTCTACTTTGCCACCAGGAAAACTGATCTGTCCAGGATGTGCTCGCAGATGGGTAGGTCGCCGGGTAAGAATAAGCTCGAGTTCACCGTGATTAAAACTCAGAGCAATGAGCACGGCAGCCTTACGAAAAGGTTTAGTGAGTTCAAACTGATGAGAAGCCGGTAAATGATGTGACTGCGGCAAAGAGTGGAGATTAAATTTGAGTCTAAACTCCACTAAATCCATATCATTACGCCTCTTGATTAATCCGAGATAGCACCGGCAGGATCTTACTCACCTTATCGAAACTTTCTTGATATTCAGCATCCACTTTAGAGTCTGCAACTATGCCGCCTCCCGCCCAACAATACAGAATGTTATCCTGTTTGGGACTAATATCCCTACTTTGCTGTTGCGCGACTAAAGTTCGAATGGTGATACTGGTGTCCATATTTCCATTTTGGCTAATATAACCAATAGATCCACAGTAAAGACTTCTTCGTGATGGTTCAAGTTCTTCAATGATCGCCATTGCGCGTATTTTAGGGGCGCCCGTAATAGAGCCTCCAGGAAAGCAGGATTTCAAAAGGTCACTAGCGTCTAAAGTTGGTTTTAATGTCGCCGTTACCGTACTCACAAGATGATGCACTGCCGGAAAACTTTCTATGTCAAATAGCTTAGGCACATTAACGGAGCCAGCAGTGGCAACTTTACCAATATCATTCCTGAGTAAATCAACAATCATTAAGTTTTCAGCGCGATCTTTTTCAGATGTGGCTAACAGCGAAGCCATTTGCTTATCTATCCGCGGATCGCTATCTCTTGGCATCGTGCCTTTTATCGGCTTAGTTTGGATTTGGTCAGCTTGCAAGGAAACAAAGCGTTCGGGCGATATCGATAACACAGCATGCTGAGGCAATCTAATAAACGCGGAGAAGGGCGCGGCATTACTTTGTCTAAGTGCTAAATACGCTTGCCATTCATCACCTTCATATTGGGTGCTAAATCGTTGTGTCAGGTTTATTTGATAACAATCGCCGTTATGAAGGTACTGCTGTATTTGCTTAAACTTGTCACTATAAGCTGTAGCATCAATTTGATTTTGCCAATCGCGGGTTAATCTAAAAGGCGTTTTACTCACAGATGTAAAATCGACCGTTTTACCTACGCGTGGTTCTGATGCGATAAGATTTGCCTGAGCAAGTAAGCTATCCAGTGCGTTTTTTGTTGCCTCTAATGCGAGTTGGCTTTGATAATGCACTAGAGTCCACTGCCGTTGTTCATAGTTAAACACCAGCGCCCAATCATAGAAGCCGACATTCATCACCGGCAGTGAGATATCATCTAAGGCTATAGTGGGGATTTTCTCGATCTTACGGGCTAAGTCATAACTAAAACTGCCCATGGCGCCCCCTGAAAAGGGTAACAAGCTGTTTTTATGAATGGGAAATAGTTCAGACAAGGTGGTTTTTAACAGGCTAAAAGGCTCGCCTTCGTGTTGTTCAATGTAATGCGATGATGATAATTGATCGCTTGCAAGCGCAAATAAAGGTGCTCTATTTGCTGATTTTGTTATTTGGGTAGAGCTTTTGCTGCTGACCAATGTCGCAATGGGGCTGGCGCAGATCACATCGAACTTCGCGTCAACGTGATCAGCGTCAGCTGAATCGAGTAAAATGGCCCAAGGTGAATCTGAAAACAGGCCGAAAAGTGTTTCTGTGGTTAAATTCCAATCAAGACGCATCGAAAATACGGATTTAGGCGCCAATTTGTTCATCTATTAACCCTATCTAAAATGTGATGTTTAACTCAAAGTCGCGAAAGAGTATCATATTGCTCACACAAGTTATAAAAACAAAACACACATGCCGCTAAGGCAGCTGGAGCGTACATCCCGGTCTATTCATGGGATGTATCAGTCAATAGAATAAGTGTCTGTTAAAAAGGAAGTGTCTGTGAGCAAAATAGTCCCTGTAATCAAGCAAGCCGATTTAATCGAAAGCGTTGCTGATGCCCTGCAATATATCTCCTATTATCACCCAAAAGATTTCGTTGACTCAATGGCCGATGCCTATGAGCGTGAAGAAAGCGCTGCCGCAAAAGATGCGATAGCGCAAATCTTGATCAATTCGCGCATGTCAGCCGAAGGTAAACGTCCTCTTTGCCAAGATACCGGTATCGTGACCAGTTTCGTTAAAATCGGCATGGCGGTTCAGTGGGATAAAACCGATATGACGGTTCAAGAAATGGTCGATGAAGGTGTACGCCGAGCCTACACTAATCCTGATAACCCTCTTAGAGCTTCTATTGTCGCAGATCCTGCTGGTGGCCGTAAGAACACCAAAGACAATACCCCGTCAGTCGTGCACGTTGAAATGGTGCCGGGCAATCATGTTGACGTTGCTATTGCAGCGAAGGGTGGTGGTTCTGAAAACAAATCTAAGATGGTGATGCTTAATCCATCTGATGACATTGCAGCATGGGTAGAAAAAACACTGCCGACAATGGGTGCGGGTTGGTGTCCTCCTGGAATGCTCGGGATCGGTATTGGTGGAACGGCCGAGAAAGCAGCGGTTATGGCGAAAGAATCGCTAATGGACCCGGTCGATATTCATGAGTTACAAGCTCGCGGTGCAAAAACGACTGAAGAAAAGCTTCGATTAGATATTTTTGACCGAGCCAATAAACTGGGTATTGGTGC
This sequence comes from Shewanella sp. Choline-02u-19, assembly GCF_002836205.1. Classification (NCBI taxonomy): domain Bacteria; kingdom Pseudomonadati; phylum Pseudomonadota; class Gammaproteobacteria; order Alteromonadales; family Shewanellaceae; genus Shewanella; species Shewanella sp. Choline-02u-19. The sequence goes on along the minus strand of NZ_PJBE01000013.1, from coordinate 1,484,821 downwards.
TCAAGGGCTTGGTGGCGTGACAACGGTGTTGGATATAAAAATTAAATCATCACCTACCCACGCAGCCTCTAAGCCTGTGGTTATGATCCCTAATTGCGCTGCAACACGTCATGTGCATTTCCATCTAGATGGCAGCGGGCCGGCAGAACTCACGCCTCCGTCACTTGAAGACTGGCCTAAGATCACTTGGGAAGTCGGTGAGAGTGTACGTCGGGTTAATCTTGATACGATTACACAAGCTGAGATGCAAGAGTGGAAAAGCGGCGATACCGTTTTGTTAAGCGGTAAAATGCTCACCGGACGCGATGCGGCACATAAGCGTATTCAAAGTTTGATTGAAAGCGGAGAAGGCTTACCTGAAGGCGTGGACTTTAAAGGTAAGTTTATCTATTACGTTGGTCCTGTTGATCCTGTTCGAGACGAAGTGGTTGGCCCTGCAGGTCCTACGACGGCGACTCGTATGGATAAGTTCACCGATCTTATGTTAGATAAAACTGGCCTGATGGGCATGATAGGTAAAGCTGAGCGTGGCCCTGCGACAGTTGAATCCATTAAGCAGCATAAGTCATGTTATTTAATGGCTGTAGGCGGCGCGGCATATTTAGTGTCAAAAGCCATTAAAAAGTCGAGAGTGGTGGCATTTGCCGATTTAGGCATGGAAGCTATTTACGAATTTGACGTAAAAGATATGCCCGTTACCGTGGCGGTTGATTCTAATGGCGTGAATGCTCACGAGACAGGACCTGCTATCTGGAAAGTGAAGCTAAACGGGTAGTGACACAGCGGCATGACTCTATAGTCGCTATCACATTAACGGAAAGTTAACGGCGCTATTGATATAGCGTCTGCTCTGAATGGCTTAAACGTATTGCTTAAGCCATTTATTTTGGATAGTGTCTGTATCGCTCCAGGGATTATTTTGTCGCCCATCGTGGTAACACACCTTTAAACATAACAATAAGACTAAAACGATGAAAAAAACTGCAATCATTATGGCGTTAGCATCTGCTGGCGCTGTTTTTAGCGTACAAGCTGCAACACCCACGCCTTTCACCGTCCAACAGTTAGTTAAAATCAATAAGCTCCATTCGGCTGTATTATCCAATGATGGCACCAAAGTGGTCTATGCTGTCAAAAATGTTGATACTAATGGAAAGGGCAGTTCAGACCTTTATATCCAAGATTTAGACTCAAGCACTGCTAATGTGAAACAAATTACCCAGTTTGCCGGTACAGAGCACAGTGTTGCCTTTGGCCCAAACGACAAGAGCATCTATTTTCTTGCTGCTCGCAATGGCTCAAGTCAGCTATATCAACTAGCACTCGATGGTGGCGAAGCTAAACAAGTTTCTGATTTCCCACTCGACGTTGAAGGTTTTAAGCTTTCAAATGACGGCACTCAAGCCGTGGTTAACATGCGTGTTTTCCCAGACTGTAAAGACCTCAACTGCTCAAAAGAGAAGTTTGATGCCGAAGCTGTGCGTACCTCAACAGGTCGAGAGTATAAGCAGTTAATGGTTCGCCACTGGGATACCTGGAATGACCATTCAAGAAGCCACTTATTTGTCGCTAAGCTAAATGGTAAGACGGTCACTACGGCTGTTGATGTTACCGCAGGCTTAGATACTGAAACGCCCCCAAAGCCTTTCTCTGGTATGGAAGAAGTGACGTTCACGCCCGATGGCAAGTACGTTGTTTATAGCGCTAAAGCGCCGAGTAAAGATCAAGCTTGGACGACAAACTACGATTTATGGCAAGTCAGTGTTGATGGCGGTGATGTTAAAAATTTAACTGAAGCGAATAAAGCGTGGGACGCTCACCCCACTTATTCTGCAGATGGACGTTATTTAGCTTATTTAGCGATGTCGAAACCCGGTTTTGAGGCTGATCGTTATCGCATCATGCTGCGTGACACTGTCACTGGCCAAGAAAAAGAGGTTGCGCCGCTGTGGGATCGTAGCCCAAGCTCATTGGCATTTGGTAAAGACAACAAAACGCTTTACGTCACCGCTCAAGATATTGGGCAAGTCTCTATCTTCGAAGTTAATACCCAGTTTGGTGATGTTAAAACCATCTATAACGAAGGCAGTAACAGTGTCGTTGGGATCAATGCGGACAAGATTATATTCAGCAATAAGTCACTGGTTGAACCTGGCGATCTTTATTCAATTAATCTAGATGGTCAAAACCTAAACCGTTTAACTGAGATAAACAAGGATAAGCTGGCTGAAATTAAATTTGGTGAATATCAGCAGTTTAGCTTTAAAGGTTGGAATAACGAAGAGGTTTATGGTTACTGGATAAAACCAAGTAACTATAAAGCGGGCGAGCAATACCCGATTGCCTTTTTGGTACACGGTGGACCACAAGGTTCATTCGGTAACTCTTTTAGCAGTCGCTGGAATGCACAGCTATGGGCCGGCGCTGGTTATGGCGTAGTGATGATTGATTTCCACGGTTCAACTGGCTATGGCCAAGCATTTACCGATTCAATTACTCAAGATTGGGGCGGTAAGCCGCTTGAAGATCTACAAAAAGGCCTCGCGGCGGTGACTCAGCAGCAGAAATGGCTTGATGGCGACCGTGCTTGTGCACTGGGTGGTTCATACGGCGGCTACATGATGAACTGGATCGAGGGTAACTGGAGCGATGGTTTTAAATGCCTCGTTAACCACGCGGGTCTATTCGACATGCGCTCTATGTATTACGTCACTGAGGAGCTATGGTTCCCTGAGTATGAATTTGGCGGCACCTATGCCGACAACAAAGACCTTTACGAAAAGTTCAACCCAGTTAACTACGTCGATAACTGGAAGACACCGATGTTAGTTATTCATGGTGAGAAAGATTTCCGTGTTCCTTACGGTCAAGGACTTGCTGCCTACACATTTATGCAGCGTAAAGGGATCCCATCTGAGCTATTGGTTTACCCAGATGAAAACCACTGGATTTTAAACCCTGATAACTTAGAGCAATGGTACGACAATGTTCTAGGCTGGATGGACCGCTGGACCGAGAAGTAAATACGATGATGAAAAGCCAGAACATATGTTCTGGTTTTTTTTTGCTTTCTTGAGCGCACTTTTTCCAAATAGTATTTAACAATGGAATGATATGACAACATTAGCCAATACTCCTAAACCACCGTATTACTGTGTGGTGTTTACTTCAGTTTTATCTGCCGATACTGAAGGCTACCATGCAATGGGGGCGCGCATGGTTGAATTAGCACTAAACCAACCGGGATTTTTAGGGATTGAAGCAGCACGAGAAGAGCTCGGCATTACGGTCTCCTATTGGCAAACGCTCGATGCCATTAAGGCGTGGAAACAAAATGCTGAACACCTGCAAGCACAGGCAATGGGGAAAGAGAAGTGGTATAGCCGTTTTGCACTGAGGATCGCAAAGGTGGAACGTGACTACTTAATCTAAAAAGATTTTGGTATTAATAAATTAACAAAGGCGGCTTAAGAAAAGTTGATTTGATCTTCCTGTTAGAGTCAAAAAAGCAATGATAATTTCTATCAGTGTAAAGCCTATTTTCATAAGTCCAATGGGTGATATAAAAATACTCATAACGACGAATGCGCAGCCTACATCAACCTAAACGGTAGCAATAATTATTGCGGTTACGTATTGATATATTGTTATGGTTGAATATTACATGGATCGCATTTTGAAAGTGAAGCCCTCCAATAACCGTCATATTGTCTTTATCTATCAATCAGTGACGTCATTCCGAAACATGACCCTTTCGACAGCCCTTAACAATGCTGATTTCCTATTTATTTATCCGGCTATTTAAGGAGAATAATGAAAGTGAATTAAGCGTTAAAACTATTCTAAATATGAACTCTCAGTAGGTATTAGATAATGTCTATCATTACATTGTGAATTTTTTTGATTTTAAAATCATACGTAGACACGTCAATTGACAGTTATCTCTATTCTATATCGTTATGGTCGGTTGAAAATATTTCAATGCAACATTTCATCTAGATGAAATGTTTAGATGTAAAAAGGCCTGCATTAGAGCAGGCCTTTTAGCGTTAGCTTACTTTGGGGCTAAGTCCACTTCAAAAAACTTAGTAAATCCAAAGACGACATTAGCTAAAATTGGTTCATGGTGTTGTCTTTACCCGATGCTTTAAGCGCTTGGTCACCAGAGAAGTATTCTTTATGAGCATCACCCATATCAGAACCTGCCATGTTTTGATGTTTAACACATGCAATACCTTGGCGGATCTCTTTACGCTGTACGTTGGCGACATAACCAAGCATACCTTGGTCGCCAAAGTACTCTTTGGCAAGGTTATCAGTCGATAGCGCAGCAGTATGATAAGTCGGTAACGTAATAAGATGATGGAAAATGCCGGCTTCACGAGCAGAATCGGATTGGAAAGTACGGATTTTTTCATCTGCCTGAATGGCGAGTTCAGTAGTATCGTAATCGACACTCATCAACTGTTCACGGTTATAAGCTGTCACATCTTGGCCAGCCTCTTTCATTGCGTCAAACACTTGCTGACGGAAGTTAAGAGTCCAGTTGAACGATGGTGAGTTGTTATACACCAGCTTGGCATTTGGAACGGTCTTACGGATCTCGTTAACCATGGCACCAATCTGAGATACATGTGGCTTCTCAGTTTCAATCCAAAGTAGATCTGCGCCATTTTGTAATGAAGTAATGCAATCCAATACACAACGCTCTTCACCTGTACCTGCACGGAACTTAAACAGTCCGTTTGGTAAACGAGAAGGTTTAACGAGTTGTCCGCCTTGCTGGAAGACAACATCACCGTTTGCAAGTTCGGCTGCATCGATAGCCTCAACTTCAAGGAATGAGTTGTATTGGTCACCCAAATCACCAGCTTCGCTAGTCACGGCAATCTTTTGAGTCAAACCGGCACCCAAAGAATCGGTACGAGCTACAATGACGCCGTCATCAATTCCGAGTTCTAAAAATGCATAACGCACTGCGTTTATTTTTGCTAAAAACTCAACATGTGGGACGGTGACTTTTCCGTCTTGGTGGCCACACTGCTTAACATCAGACACTTGGTTCTCTAACTGAATACAACAAGCGCCGGCTTCAATCATCTGCTTAGCCATCAGATAGGTGGCTTCTTCATTACCAAAACCAGCGTCAATATCGGCGATAATTGGTACTACGTGAGTTTCAAAGTTATTAATTTTATCTTGAATCGCGCTCTTTTCACTTGCACTAGCAGCGTCTAGCTGACGGAATAAGCCGCCTAATTCGCGCGCATCGGCTTGGCGAAGGAAGGTGTACAATTCTTTGATGAGGGCCGCTACAGACGTCTTCTCATGCATTGATTGGTCAGGGAGGGGACCAAACTCACTACGAAGCGCCGCAACCATCCAACCAGAAAGGTATAAGTAACGACGTTTAGTGGTTAGCAGATGTTTTTTAATCGAAATCATTTTTTGCTGGGCAATAAAACCATGCCAACAACCGAGAGACTGGGTGTACTGCGAAGTGTCCTTATCGTAGTTGTCCATATCTTCACGCATAATCTTGGCAGTATACTTAGCGATGTCCAACCCAGTTTGAAAACGATTCTGTAACCGCATACGCGCTACTGATTCTGGGTTGATTGCATTCCATGCACTACCTTCTGCATTAATCAAGGTAGCGGCTTCATCGATGTTAGTTCTGTAGTTTGTCATGCGTATATTCCTTTAACAATATGATTGGCGGCAATTGATTACGTTGAAAATATTAGTTAGATTTGGTTAAATAAGTCTAATTTATAGTTTCTATTCTCGGTATTTATCTTATGAATATATCTCGTATCGACCTGAATTTGTTGGTTTATTTAGATGTTTTACTACGTGAACGAAATGTTACCAGAGCAGCTGATCAACTAGGAATCAGCCAACCCGCGATGAGTAATGGTCTAAAAAGGTTGCGGACATTGTTTGATGATCCCTTGCTCATTAGGACTAGCCAAGGGATGACGCCCACTGAAAGAGCGCAAGAGTTGCAGCCAACAATAAGCGAGTTAATGATTGGTTTAGAAAAAGCCGTACAGCCACGTGCCGATTTTAATGCTGCAGAAAGTGAAAAAGTCTTCCGTGTTATGGCAAGTGATTATGCTGAAGCGACATTGATCCCACCGCTTATTGCAAAGCTTCGTACTGAAGCGCCTAATATTATTCTTGATATCATGACCCCAAGCGACGTCAATTTCCCTGATGTAGAACAAGGAAGAGTCGATATGGTGATCAATCGATTTGATAGTATTCCACAATCTTTTCATCAAAAAGTACTCTGGAGTGATGACTTTAGTTGCCTGATAAGTAAGACAAATCCTGTATTGGAGAAGTTTTCACTTGAAAGTTATCTAGAAGCCAAACATGTATGGGTTAGCAAGACGGGAATGGGCGTTGGGGTTGGTATGGACCCAGATGATGTACAGCGGTTAGGATGGGTCGATGAAGCGTTAACACGGATAGGCGTTAAGCGACGTATTACTGTATTTACTCGGCATTACCAAGCAGCCTGTTTGTTGGCGGAGCAACAAGATTTGATCGCAACCATACCAAGTAAGATGGCCAGGCAGTACGAGCATAACGACCGTGTTAGCATTGTCGCACCGCCGTTTATCATACAACCCATCGCACTCACTATGGCGTGGAGCCCTTTACTACAGCATAATCCAGCGCATAAATGGATGAGGCAACTGATCACTAAAACAGCCGATAGTTTTAGTCGTGGTAATGGCTAATAAGTTGTATTTAGTCAAAAGTGACGTTAAATAACACCAAAAAGCTATTTTGCATAAGTTTGGTGAATAGTGGGAATAACAGCTATAAACTGGATAAATGTGTATTGCTTGATATAGGGTAAAGAAAATTACCCTTCATAGGTGTAATCAATAGATGGATGATAAGTGCTCGAGCAACTTAAGAGCGGTGCAAAGGATGAACAGGGGCAAAACATGACAACATATATTCAAATCGGTGGTCTACAAGTCGCCACTGAGTTAGCTAATCTCGTCGAAAACGAAATGTGTCCTGGTACAGGAATGAATGCAAAGTCGGTTTGGGCTAAATTCGAAGAGATCGTCACTGAGTTTTCCCCAATCAATCGTCAGCTGTTAGAGAAGCGAGAGCAATTGCAACATCAGTTGGATGAATGGCATGTCGGCAATAAAGGCAATGATTTTGACTCGGACGCCTATAAAGTATTTCTTTACGATATTGGTTACTTAGTCGCTGAAGGTGAACCTTTTTCGATTAGTACTGAAAATGTTGATACCGAAATTACTCAGCAAGCAGGGCCGCAACTGGTCGTTCCCGTTAAGAATGCACGTTTCGCGCTAAATGCTGCAAACGCGCGTTGGGGAAGCTTATATGACGCATTATATGGTACCGATGCAATATCAGAGCAAGATGGCGCAGAGCTCACCAAAAGTTACAATCCTGTGCGCGGAGCCAAGGTGATAGCCTTCGCGAAACAGCATCTTGATACCGCCGCTCCATTGTCTAACGCCAGTCATGCAGAGGTGACTGAATACGTTGTTGACGCTGGTGAGCTAAAGGCAACGCTTAACAATGGCAATATAACAGGACTGGCACAAGCAGAGCGATTTGTTGGCTATCAAGGTTCAAAGGCGAGCCCTAGTGCTATTTTACTGAAAAATAACGGTCTACATATTGAGATCCAGATTGATGCTACCAGTGTCATAGGTAAAAGCGATCTGGCTGGCGTGAGTGATTTGTTAGTCGAAGCCGCAGTCACAACCATTATGGATTGTGAAGACTCAGTGGCCGCTGTTGACGCTGAAGATAAAGTTGAGATCTATCGTAATTGGCTAGGGTTGATGCAAGGTAACTTGTCTGCTTCAGTATCCAAAAATGGCAAAGAGATTATCCGCCAGCTTAATGAAGACCGTACATACCTCAATCCTAAAGGTCAAAAATTGGTCCTTGCGGGCAGAAGCTTACTCTTTGTGCGTAATGTTGGGCATCTAATGACCATCAATGCTGTGCTAGATAAAGAGGGCAGAGAAGTTCCTGAAGGGATCTTAGACGGTATGCTCACCGTACTTGCTGCAATGCATGATCTTAAAGGAAATAACAATAATCGTAGTAACAGCCGCAAGGGCTCAGTCAATATTGTTAAGCCCAAGATGCATGGTCCAGAAGAGGTTAAATTTACTTGTGATCTGTTTACTAAAATTGAAGACGCATTAAAGCTTGCCCGTAATACCATTAAAGTGGGCATTATGGATGAAGAGCGTCGTACTACCGTTAACCTTAAAGAGTGTATACGGGTGGCATCAGAGCGTGTGGTGTTTATCAATACTGGCTTTTTAGATAGGACCGGGGATGAGATCCATACGTCAATGCAAGCAGGACCTTTTGTAGCAAAATCGCTGATGAAACAACAGAAATGGATAGCAGCGTATGAAGATTGGAATGTTGATATCGGTTTAGAGTGCGGTCTGCAAGGCCGTTCACAAATAGGTAAGGGTATGTGGCCGATGCCTGACGAAATGGCCGCCATGTTAGCGCAGAAGATAGGGCACCCTAAAGCGGGCGCAAATACGGCTTGGGTTCCTTCACCCAATGGCGCAGTACTGCATTCTACCCATTACCATCAAGTCAATGTTAGGGATGTGCAGGACCAACTCAAGCTAAGATCACGCGCAAAGCTCGATGATCTGCTCACCATCCCTTTAATGCTCGAACCTGATACGTTGTCAGCAGAGCTTAAAGCCTTTGAATTAGAAAATAATGCCCAAGGTATATTAGGTTATGTGGTGCGTTGGATTGATCAAGGTGTGGGTTGCTCCAAAGTGCCTGATATCAATAACGTTGGTTTAATGGAAGACAGAGCGACATTAAGGATCTCTTCACAGCATCTGGCCAATTGGTTAGCACACGGAATATGCACTGAAGATGAAGTAATGGCTGCACTTAAAAAGATGGCGGCGGTGGTTGATAGTCAGAATAAAGTGGATAAACTCTATATCAATATGGCACCTAATTTTGATGGTATTGCGTTTAAAGCGGCTTGTGATCTAGTATTTAAAGGGCAAGAGCAACCATCCGGCTATACCGAACCTCTTTTACATGCTTATCGCATCCAAGCTAAATCGATAACAACAGCTAAAGCCAGTTAAGGCTTATTATCGTCAATACAGTTACATAAAATCATGCTTTATATTGTGTACTTTTATAAAAAATTGATTTTATGTAACATATATTAAAGATGAAAAAAGTGAGAATAAAACCTTGCTAGATCTGCAATTATTAGGGAGTAGTCTTGATGGCCTAGTGTTATGTGAATTTATGCTACCATCAAATAAAGCTTTAGAATAAATGCTTTATATAAATATCACATAAATGCATCAAGTTTATTTTCAACAATTAGCGGTTGTGTAGAAACAATATTTGATCGTGCTAAAGCATACTAACTAATATGGATAGGTCGCGCGAAGCCGCGTCCTTATCCCAAGTGTTCAACAAGCCCTGTTTGAAGTGATCGTTATCAGGCTACATTTCGTTAGTCAGCATGCCCCTCAGCGCAATGGTCAACAGCTTAAAACTTTAATTTCAGTCTCTTAAATTAACTTTACATCGTATCAGTTAAACCATTACCGTTATTTCCAACGTTAAATCATGACTTTTAAGTTTATCGGTCGTTTTAGTACGCCTATAAAACAGATTGGTTGCAGACGAGATATCTTGTACGTAAATTTCTGGCTTCTTGCCTAGGTAAGTTTCAGATGTTAATGCCTCACTTTTCCTTTTAAGTCTCCCTTACGCAAAATTTGACACCAACAATATGATTATTATGTCGATTTATTATATCGCTCTAAGTTAAGCTAGCTGCCTAGAATGTAAAGTAAAAGGGTTAACTAGGTGAACGCTAAAGCGACGATAGTCATCATTGAAGATGAGTCCGCCATTGCAGAGAATCTTATCCATGTATTAGAAATGGATGGCTTTAAAGTGTGCTGGTTTGCAACCGGTGAACAAGGCTTGGCATTTTTGACTGAGAATATGGTTGATCTTTTGGTGCTTGATGTTGGTTTGCCCGACGTGAATGGTTTTGAGCTGTGTAAAACCATTCGAGATTTTTCTGATTTACCGATTATCTTTTTAACCGCGAGAAACGATGAGATAGATAGGGTCGTAGGTTTAGAAATTGGCGCAGATGATTACGTCACCAAACCTTTTAGCCCTAGAGAGATGTTGGCTCGAATTAAATTACGCATTAAGCGAGCGATAACGCATAGTATTGTAGTGGATAATAAGAAGACCATTGAACACACTCTAAATGGAGGTTTGCAGCCTATAAATTTTGATTATTGTGTTAATGGTCAGATGCTTGGTTTAACCGCAGTAGAGTTTAAAATTTTAAACAAGTTAATGAAGGACGGTGGCAATATACTCAGTCGAGAGCAGTTACTTGTCGCTGCCGATCTCGCGCCCTCAGCTGCCTATGAGCGAAACATCGATTCTCATATTAAGGCTATCCGGAGTAAACTTAAGCCGTTTGAATTGTCTGAATTTGTTAAGACTAAACGTGGTTTTGGTTATTTTTACAGTGAGAAGCTTGTGTAATGACCCACTGGCCAAAGATCCCGTTAGGGTTAAGATTATTTTCGCTGTATTTCATTCTTGTTGGTGTCACGGCTTATATGGTCAGTACTACCGTTATTCAAGAGCTTAAGCCTACCGTCCGCCAAACAACCGAAGAAACCCTTATTGACATGGCTAATTTGTTAGCCGTTCTCGCTGAGGAAGAAGTGGCTAATAATCTTATTTCAGAAAGCCGCTTCTCTAAGTTACTTGCAGCCTATGGACAGCGTGAACTTGAGTCCCGTACGTGGGAGCTAGGTAAAAAAGCGCTTAATCACCGCATCTATATTACCAATAAAAATGGCATTGTGATTGCTGATTCTTGGCAGCAAGATGTGGGTGAAGATTATTCACAGTGGAACGATGTGTATTTAACCTTGCGGGGAGAATATGGCGCGCGCAGTACAACAGAGAACCCCAACGATCCTTCATCGTCGGTGATGCATGTTGCTGCGCCAATCTATCATGACAATACCATTATTGGCAGCGTCACGGTTGCCAAAGCTAACCGTTCTGTACAGCCATATATAGACCTTTCTAAGCGAAATGTTCTTTATTGGATGATATTAATGAGTGGCTTAGTGTTACTTGCTGGTGGGATTTTTTCATGGCGGATCCATTCAGCTTTGCACAAACTAGAAGATTACGCTGATAAAATGGGTCGCGGCGAAAAAGTGATTAAACCCACATTTCGCGTATTCTATGAATATGGCAACTTGAGCGATGCCTTAGAGAAAATGCGAGAGCAAATTGATGGTAAAAAATATGTAGAGCAGTATGTAGAAACGCTCACTCATGAGTTAAAGAGTCCGCTTTCAGCAATAAAAGGGGCCAGCGAAATTCTACAAACGCCGTTATCTACAGATAAAGTCACACGCTTTTCAGCTAATATCGAGCGTGAAAGCGATCGTATGCAATCTTTAATTGATAAATTATTGGAGCTTGCTAGGTTAGAAAAGCGGCCACAGCTGGATGCATTAGTGCAAATTAATCTACACGACATTATAAACGAGATTAACTTGGCATCTGAGGTACGGTTAATCGCTAAGTCGGTCACATGTCAGTTTGAAAATCATGCATTACAAGATAAAGGCAACACTTACCACGTATTGGGAGACGAGTTTTTATTTAAACAAGCGCTGTTTAACTTGATGGATAATGCGATTGATTTTGTTAACCCGAACGGCACTATTAAATGGTCACTGACGTGTGACAGCAATGGGGTTTTGCTTACTATTGACAATACTGGCCCGCAGATCCCCGAATACGCTATGGAGCGTATTATTGAACGTTTTTACTCCTTACCAAGAGAAAATGGCATTAAAAGCACCGGTTTAGGGCTCAATTTTGTTGAACAAGTAGTTAAGCTGCACCATGGTTTACTCAAGATAGATAATGTTCTTCAGGGCGTTAGAGTCTCTATCATTTTACCTAGAAGCACAAACTCCATCTAATCTCCACATTCACTCCATTAAATCTCCAATTGTTATTTATAAAATGAAACAATCAACTATTGGAGAATGACGTGTGAAAAATATACTAAATAATCAGATCGTGACTAAATTGGGGTTTATCCTTTTACTTTTTGTATTACTGCAGATCCCCGTATCGATGGTCAGTAATTTAATCTCTGAGCGTTCTCTGCGTTTACAAGAAGTGCGGGAAGAGATCGCGCGCAGTAGTCATGGCGCACAGCGGATTATTGGTCCGTTTATTAGCGTTAATTATACTAAAATGGTAAATCATGAAGGCAAGTTCTATTCCACTGAATATCGGAAGTATATTTTACCTGAGTCATTTAAAATGAATGCTGACTTAGAAAGCTATGCCAAGTATCGGGGGATCTACCAAGCGCGATTATACAAAGCAGATAGCCATCTAAGCGGGTCCTTTGATCTAAGCCCCTTAAAAGAGTTAGATCAGCATCAGATAAAATCGGTTTCAATGGTTGTAGGTGTCCGTGATAGCAGGGGACTGATAAAACTCAACAAGATGACGTTAGGGGGCAAAAGCATTGAGGTGAAACCGGGGACTGGGCTTAATCAGTTTGCTCAAGGGTTTCATATCAATCTTGATATAAATCAGCTTACAGTTTCGGCTCCAATGGCCTATGACTTAAACTTTTTACTGCAAGGTATGGAGTCGATTCAGGTTACGCCAATCGGTAAAGTATCTAGCATTGAAATGAGATCTAAGTGGCCTCATCCGAGTTTTATTGGTGACTTTTTACCGATCTCGTCTGAGATCTCTGCTAAAGGATTTAACGCGCAATGGCAAAGCAACAACTTTTCTTCAAATATTAGTCAGCTGTTTGAACGTTGCATGGCCGATTCTACGGCATGTGTTGAGCTGGAACGTCGTCAAATGGGAGTTGATTTAATTGAGCCTGTTGATCATTACCTTAAATCCCATAGAGCAGTGAATTATTCGTTGTTGATTATTACGCTTGTATTTGCGAGTTTCTTTTTATTGGAACTGTTTCAAGCTCGTTTAATGCACCCTGTCCAATATGGTTTTGTTGGCCTAGCATTGGCGCTATTTTATCTATTACTTATCTCTTTAAGTGAGCATATTGGCTTTAATTGGGCTTATGTCTTATCAGCTATAGCCTCTACGGTATTACTGAGCGGCTATGTCGGTGGTATGTTACATAATGGCAAACATGGCAAGTTATTTGGTGTCTGTCTAATCGCTCTTTATGGTTTATTGTTTGGCCTGCTTCAGGCTGAAAGCTATGCTTTGTTAATGGGAAGCTTACTTTGCTTTGCCATTTTAAGCTTGTTGATGCTACTTACAAGAAATGTAGATTGGTACCAACGAAGCGGCGACGCTTTACCAGAAGCAAAAAAGCATGAAACTAAAATGAGTGAAATAGAGGTTGTGGATGACAACTCATAAAGGAATGATTGATAGAGGACATAAAGTAGACCTTACTTATTTACATTTCTCCTTGGGACGTGCGCTTACCAGCTTAGTATTATTACTGGTGCTAATTTTTATTGCTCTTTTTGTTCGAGATGCGTTTATTCGGCCAATTTTAGGCGATGCTCTGGTTGTTGTGTGGCTATATTATTTGCTATCGAGTTTTATTAATTTAACTTCTAGAACGCTGGTGGCAATCACCATACTCATCGCCTTTTGTGTTGAGTTTTCGCAGTATTTAAATATAGCTGAACTGCTGGGGATCAAATCAGCCACAGTGTTAAGTATCATTTTAGGTGCGACATTTGATGTGGGAGATTTAGTTGCTTATTTAGCCGGAGGCGCAGTGTGTATTATTGCTGAACATATACGTGTAAGGTTAAAAGAGTCTGTAGATTGAATGTATGAGAATGTTTAAGCGGAAAGAGAAAGAGCAGCCGCTAATTATAAGTTCTTAGAAGTAAAAAAGACTAGCCAAGTTGGCTAGTCTTTTTTCGTTATGGTGACTAGAATTGCGAACCTATAAGCAGATTATTCATCGATATAATCATTACCGTAATAACTGCTCAATAGAACTTGCTTTAGCTCTGCAATAAGCGGGAAGCGTGGGTTTGCACCTGTGCATTGATCGTCAAATGCATCTTCGGCAAGCTCATCTAATTTTGCGATGAAATCGGCTTCGTTGACGCCGGCAGCTTGGATTGAGCTTGGAATGCCAATCTTCTCCTTGAGAGCATCAATTTCTTTAAGTAGAGCCTCGACTTTTTCTTCATCTGTAATGCCTTCACCTTGGGTGCCATTAAGTTTTAAGTGTTCTGCAATTTTGGCGTAGCGACACAGTGCTTTCGGTCTATCATATTGGCTAAACGCAGCCTGTTTAGTCGGCATATCTGTCGCATTAAAACGAATGACATTGCTAATTAGTAAAGCATTAGCGAGTCCATGGGCTAAATGAAACTCAGCCCCGAGTTTGTGGGCCATTGAGTGACAGACGCCTAGAAATGCGTTGGCGAATGCGATCCCGGCTATTGTAGCCCCATTATGGACTTTCTCTCGGGCGATAGGTGCGTTGGCACCGTGTTCATATGCAGCAGGTAAATGAGTAAACAGCAAATCGAGCGCTTGCAGTGCTTGACCATCACTGAATTCATTTGACATCACGCTGACATAAGCTTCAAGTGCATGGGTGATGGCATCAATTCCCCCAAAGGCCGTTAGTGATTTCGGCATATTCATGACGAGATTAGGATCAATAATTGCCATGTTTGGCGTTAGCTCGTAGTCTGCAATCGGATATTTCATCCCGGTCTTTTCATCTGTAACTACCGCAAATGGGGTAACTTCAGAGCCTGTACCTGAGGTTGTAGGTATGGCCACCATCATGGCTTTTTTACCTAGCTTTGGAAATTTGTAGATACGTTTACGGATATCCATAAAACGCAGTGCTAAGTCGGCAAAATCGACATCAGGGTGTTCGTACATGACCCATATAATTTTAGCCGCATCCATAGGAGAGCCACCACCGAGTGCAATAATAACGTCAGGTTGAAAGCTTTGAGCCACTTTTGCACCTTGATTCACGATGAGCATTGTAGGGTCAGCTTCAACGTCGTAAAACACTTCGGTTTCGAGACCTTGGCTCTTCAATATCTTAATTGTTTCATCACAGTAGCCATTATTAAACAGATATTTATCTGTCACGATAAGTGCTCGTTTCTTATCTGATAACTCTTCTAATGCAATCGGCAGGCTACCTCGGCGGAAATAGATAGAGGATGGAAGTTTGTGCCACAACATGTTTTCAGCCCTCTTAGCGACCATTTTTTTATTGATAAGGTGGCTTGGGCCAACATTTTCAGATATTGAGTTACCGCCCCATGAACCGCAACCTAAGGTTAATGATGGTGCGAGTTTAAAGTTATAAAGATCCCCAATTCCGCCTTGTGATGCCGGAGTATTGATTAGGATACGCGCTGTTTTCATTCTAAAGCCAAATGCTTCAACGCGATCGGTTTGCGTATCTTGATTGGTATATAGCCCGGATGTATGACCAATGCCGCCTAGCGTGACGAGCGCTTCAGCTTTATCCATTGCATCTTCGAAATCATTAGCGCGATACATAGCCAGCAGCGGAGACAGTTTTTCATGGGCGAAGGCTTCGGCTTCATCTATATCGGTCACTTCACCAATAAGCACTTTGGTATTCTTGTGTACATCAATACCCGCCATTTTGGCAATGGTAGCGGCACTTTGACCCACGATATCGGCATTTAATCCACCATTATTAAGAATGACGTTTTGCATCAAAGCCGTTTCTTCAGTGCTTAACATGTAACCACCGTGGCTGATAAAACGCTCTTTGACTACATCATAGATCTCATCGACCACCACCACGGCTTGTTCAGAGGCACATACCACCCCGTTATCAAATGTTTTTGACATTAATATAGAGCTAACCGCTCGTTTAATATCAGCGGTTTCATCAATGACAATAGGCGTATTGCCCGCTCCCACGCCAATGGCAGGTTTGCCTGATGAATAGGCGGCTTTAACCATTCCGGGGCCACCCGTGGCCAAAATGAGATTAATATTTGGGTGTGTCATCAGTTGATTTGATAATGCCACAGATGGTTCATCAATCCAGCCGATAATATCATTAGGTGCACCAGCAGCAACTGCAGCTTCTAGCACTATTCGTGCAGCTGTGGTTGTGGATTGTTTAGCTCTAGGATGAGGCGAGAAGATAATCCCATTACGGGTTTTAAGGCTTATGAGTGCTTTGAATATCGCGGTTGAAGTCGGGTTTGTGGTGGGCACAATACCACAGATGATACCGACAGGCTCCGCGATAGTAATCGTCCCGAAAGTTGGGTCTTCAGATATGATCCCACAGGTCTTTTCATCTTTATATTTGTTGTAGATATATTCTGAGGCGAAGTGGTTTTTAATCACTTTATCTTCAAGTACACCCATTCTCGTTTCGGTTGCCGCCATTTTAGCTAATGGTATTCGTGCATCTGCAGCAGCAAGCGCGGCTGCCCTGAATATAATATCGACCTGTTCTTGTGAGAATTCGGCAAATTGTCGCTGCGCTTCAACGACTTTGCTTACCAGATTATTGAGGTCTTGCTCATTGGTGACTGTCATAGTGTGTATCCTAAAAAAATTTAGCAAAATTTGGGTTTGCTAACCTTTCTCTGACTACCTTTAGAGTCTATGAAGAAAAATTACACTCAAATGACCTATTTCACCGTGATCAGTCCCGCAAAAATGTTGCTATCTGTAATAAAATAACTATGTTAGCAACAGAGTGTTACGTTTTTACAGCAAGGTGCCGTGTAAATGGTTTAATAAAATTTATTCAAAATTGTGATTTTGGTTAGATAAACTCATTTTTCCTTTTTAAGGAGTTGCGTTAGAGTAGCGCAACTTTTTTTATATCATCAATAACGCGCTCGACCGCAGAGGATAAGACGTTGGATTTAACTATTTATTTTAAGTTTTTTCTAGGGTTAGTAGCAATCATCAATCCAGTTGGATTGTTACCTGTATTTGTGAGCTTAACCAGTCACCAAACGATAGCTGAACGCAATCAAACCGGCAAAGTGGCTAACCTTGCCGTGGTGATCATACTGTTAGTCACCATTTTTGCTGGGCAACATATTTTGAATATGTTCAGCATTTCTCTCTCAGCGTTTAGGATCGCCGGTGGTACTCTTATTTGCATCATCGCGATGTCGATGTTGCAAGGTAAGCTAGGTGAAGTTAAACGCAACAAAGAGGAAGATCGAGAAGCATCTGGTATGGAATCCGTTGCGGTTGTGCCGCTTGCCCTTCCTTTAATGGCAGGCCCTGGTGCTATTAGTTCGGTTATTGTCACTGCCGCTGAGTATAAGACTTTAGAAAATCTAATTGGTATGTCTATTACGATTATTTTGTTTGGACTATTGAGTTTTAGCCTGTTTCGTATGGCCCCTGTTATATTTAAAGTGCTGGGCAACACTGGCATTAACGTGATTACTCGTCTGATGGGATTGTTGATGCTTTCCATAGGCATTGAAGTTATTGCTGCTGGCGTTAAAGGCTTGTTTCCCGGGATGATGTATTAACGATTACCTACAGTAATGCAAAGGCACCTATTAAGGTGCCTTTTTTGTGCCGGTAGCAGATAACAGAGTCTAGAGATTAAATACAGGTACTTATTAACATTATACTAAAGACACTCGCTATACTTTCAAGAACGAATACATGAGTACGGACAAATCACCATGCTAATCACAAGCACCCAGCGTCCTTTATATGTAAAGCAACTGTTTGATAGGGATAGTTGCACGTACACCTACCTGCTGGGAGATCCAAAAACCCATGAAGGGGCGATTATTGATGCGGTTAAAGAACATCTGCAACGAGACCTGCAATATATTGAAGAGCTTGGTATCGAGCTTCTCTATATCATTGAAACGCATATTCATGCCGACCACATCACTTCTGCTGGTTTAATCCGACAAAAAACCGGTGCGCAGATTGTTTACAGTCAGGCGGCAGCTGTCAAATCAATTGATATAGACCTGAAAGAGGGTGATGAACTTCCTATTGGGGGACATCACATCAGGGCAATAAATACACCGGGCCATACCCATGGCTGTATGAGTTTTTATGTGGATGGTATGGTTTTTACCGGTGACTGCTTATTAATCCGGGGCTGTGGCCGTACAGACTTTCAAGAGGGGAACTCAGGGGATTTGTACCATAGCATCACCGAAAAACTGTTTAGTTTGGCAGATGAAACGGTCATTTATCCAGGGCATGATTATAACGGTAAAACCAGCTCAACGATTGCTGAAGAGAAACAATGGAATCCTCGGGTGGGTCAAAAAAAATCATTCGATGATTTTTTGCAGATCATGAGTAATCTGAACTTAGACATACCTAAAAAAATCAATGAAGCTGTCCCCGCCAATACTAACTGCGGTATTAACTTTAATCCGGATGCTTATATTCATAACGACTTTTCGATGAATGCGCTTTATAGCGTTTGGCTAAAAGAAAACAGCAACACATTAATCATCGATAATCGCACAAAAGAAGAATATTCAAAAGGGCATATCCCTCGTAGTCACAACATACCCTTTGGGACTGAGTCACAACACCTGGAAGAATTGAAAGGCTTTAATCATATCTACATCTACTGCCATTCAGGGCGTAGAGCCCAAACCGCATTAACCAATCTGTCTATTATGGGGCTGGATAATATTACCTGCGTTAGCCATTCAGGTTTACCTGAATGGATTGCAATGAAATACCCAATAGAGCGCTAAGTTTATACATACTTTATTAGCCGTATTCTGAATACGGCTCACTTAACGGTATAGCGCTTAGCTTCAGCTGATGCTTGTAGCGGGTAATAAAGGTAAGGGCCTTATGGGATTGTTGTAACAAGTAAATGCCTACATAAGGTATTGAAATTCGTCGTTATAAAACAAGATCATTGTTTAGCTTATTGCTTAACTTACTGTAGATAGCTAAAAAGTGATAGACAGTATTGCAAATGAATCGATTTCATTGCCAATCAATATCTATCACCGTAGTGCAAGTTAGGTATTAAAGCTCGCGGTTTAATTCAATCATCGAGCCTGACTTCGGGCTAAACAGATGTTGATGCAGTCTTGCTGCAAATTCGTCTGTCATTCCTGAAATGTAATCTGCGATAACACGGTGGCAATTGAGTCCTTGATCTTTTGCTTCAATCCAACGCGCTTGGGTATTTGTTGGCAGTAGTCGCTCAGGATCTGAAATGAAGGCCTCAAATAACTCCATCACAATTTGTTGGCCTTTATACTCGAGCATCTGAATCTCAGGTTTTCGAATCACGTATTGATATACAAATAGCTTTAGCGTGTTAAGCGCGGAGTCAAAAGGGCCTTCAAGCGCTGCGTTAAATTTAAGCAGTGGCTCACTAAACCCGTCTACCTCGGTAATCGATATCGCGGTGACAAAACCATTGACTAAAGTACCAATCGCGTCTTTTCTAAGATGGTGTTTACTCGAAAATAGTCGTTGTCCAATAGTGGAAAACTCGCTTTTAATCCAGTCGTCATCGCTTTCTTTAAGTTGGCTTTCAACATCTTCAGTCCATTGCTCACGGCTGACAATGCCCATCACAATAGCATCTTCTAAATCGTGCACAGCGTAGGCGATATCATCCGCAAGCTCCATGATAGAGCAATCAAATGATTTGTATTGCGTTCTTTGATGCTTTGATTCATCAACTAAGTGATGAGAGAGAAACAGTGCTTTATCGGCTTCTGACAATGGGTCTAACACCCAGTTTAGTACCTCTAAGTCATCATCAAATAGTCCTTTAACCGGTGGCCACTCAGAGGGTTTTAACTGACGAAAGCGGCTAACCTCACTAAAAGGCAATTCACGGTGGAGCAGGCTATAGGGGGCAGGGTACTTGAGTATACCTAATAACGTGCGTCGACATAGGTTCATGCCATAATATTCGGTATAGGGTTCTAGGCGAGCTAATATCCTAAAGGTTTGGCCATTTCCTTCAAAACCGCCGTGTTTGCGCATCATATAGTTAAGTGCAACTTCACCGCCATGACCAAATGGTGGGTGACCTATATCGTGGGCAAGACATATCGACTCTATCAGGCTCATCGAATCGAGTAGTTCATCATGCTCTGGGTGTTTCTGTTTAAGCTGTGCACGAATCCCCGTGCCTATTTGGCCTACTTCTAACGAATGGGTCAAGCGAGTACGATAAAAATCATTCATACCAATGCCTAAGACCTGAGTCTTAGCTTGTAGTCGCCTGAAGGCGGCTGAATGCAGAATACGGGCACGGTCTCGTTGGTAAGGGCTACGATGATCGTTACGTCTTTGCTTGTCTTCAGCTAAACGTCTTTCATGCCAGGGTGTTTGATCCATGCTGGTTCCTTATTAATGACTTAAAGCAATTTATTAATATCATCGAGATCAAGCGTAAAACTTGGAATAAAACATTCTATAAAATAGTTTACTGCCGGGTTAGGGTTATCTTTTAGACTTTGCTCTAAGCGCTTTTGTGCCGTATTGAACTCAGTATTCCCCGCACGGCGCTCTTCTAAACATTTTAAATAAGCGCACAAGGTATCGGCAGCTTTAACCAATGCTTTGTATTCAGGGTCAGCATGTTCACTTGTTAACAATGCACAATAGTCTTCTTTGAACTCTTCAGGCACCATTTCGAGTAACCGATGTTCAGCAATAGCTTCAATTTTTTTATACTCGGCCTCAATCTCTTTATTGAAATACTTAACCGGAGTCGGGAGGTCGCCAGTGAGGATCTCACTGGCGTCATGGAAAATGGCGATGGTTGCGGCTTGGTTAGGATCATAGTTGCCATCAAATTTTTTATTGCTAATTAAGGCAAGAGAGTGTGCAACCATAGCGACCTGTAGAGAGTGCTCTTGTACATTCTCTGTTCTAACGTTATACATTAGCGGCCAGCGTTGAATTAATTTCATTCGAGCAAGGTGGGCAAAAAGGTGACTCATAGTATTCCTTAATCTATGGCGGACTCACTGAGGTTATCATAGTCTTAAGACCATTAAACGACCCTTAAGTCGTTTAATGGTCGAGAAAGAAACACCAATATTGGTTTATATATGCTCAAAGCATACAGCCAATGCTTTATTCTACAGCGTGAACCTCATGCTTTAGCTAAACCTCTTAACCAGATGTCCCGCTTAGATCTTACTTCCTAACTCCTTAACTCGCGCTTGTTAGCTGAGCCTCATCTCGTCAGAGTTGTCATTTGGTTATCTGATTTGCGGCTTTCTATAAGCTCATAAATTCGACGATACCTTATATATTGTGACCTCCCGCCCTTTTATCAAGAATGCTAGTGCTTTTTTAAATAGTGTTAATTCGATGCCATAACTGTGTTGCAATAGATATAAGTGCATGTAATAAAGCTATATAATCGGAGTTAGTTGCAATTGCTACATTAACGATATTTAGATGGTTAGGTGTACTAACTACCTTAAGAAAACACCGAGTGGTATAGGTTATATTTATGAATGAAGATCAAGACTCACCGAGTCAAATCTATCAAAAAATTCAGTTGATTATTAATGAGCTGATCCAAAAGCTAAGCCAAGACACTAGCGATCTTAGTACCAAAGAGACGACTGAACTTAGTCGAGATATACTCACTAAGCTACATGTTGAAATCAGCCAACAACTCATAAATTTAGAAAAAAACGCAGAGTGGGATACTTTTACCATTGCTTTGTATGGTGAAACCAATGCGGGTAAATCCACAATAATTGAAACCTTGCGCATTATATTAGCTGAGGAGTTAAAAAATAAACAACAGGCCGAGTTTAAACAGTGGCAGCTAGAGTCTGGGATTTCTGTCGAGCTGATAGAGCAGACTCGGCAAGGTATTCTTGATAATGAAGCAATGCTTAAAAAGTGCCACTTCGACTGGAAAGTAAGCCAGCAAGGGCTCGAACAGACAGTTGATCGCTGTGAAACTGAGAAGCTCAGTACTAAGGAAAAGCTAGACAGTGCACAAGCGACAGCGACATTACTACAGCGATTTATTTGGCTATTTAAAAAAATGCCACAGCTGTCAGCTTATCAAGCAGCATCTAAAAATCTTGAACAAGGCACGCAAGCGTTTACTGAACAAACGGCAAGATACCAACAAGAGTGTCTGGATATTAGTGCCAATGTAGAGGGATTACAGAGCAGACATCAGCAGATTGAAGTGCAGGTGAATCAAGCCCAAAGCTTGGCTGATGGCTTTATCATTGGTAATGGCCGTTCAGATTTTACGTTAGATACCCAGAGTTATACGTTTGAGCATGATGGATGCAAGTTCAACATACTCGATGTTCCGGGTATTGAAGGTAAAGAAGACAAAGTGAGTGATGCCATATGGAAAGCGGTTCATAAAGCTCATGCCGTTTTTTATATTACCAGTAAAGCGGCTGCGCCGCAGAAAGGGGATGCATCTAACCCGGGTACATTGCAAAAGATAAAACAGCACTTGGGTGCTCAATCTGAAGTGTGGTCAATCTTTAACAAGCGCATTCAAAACCCTATTCAGTTAGAGAAAGTCACTTTAGTTTCTGAAGGGGAATTAGAAAGCTTGGCAGTGTTGGATAAAGTCATGGTAGAGCATCTTGGTGACAGTTATCAAAAAAGCTTAGCCCTCAGTGCATATCCAGCATTCTTAGCCTCTGCGACTTGTTTGTTACCGGGTTCACGTGACCAAGGCATGCAAAGCAAGTTTTTAAACAAATTTGATGCTGCGGATTTATTAGCTAAGTCCAACATAAATGCTGTTGTGGGTATGTTCGATCAAAGCATGGTCAATGACTTTAAAGCCAAAATTGTTAGATCAAATAAGCACAAGGCGAAACAGATCGTTAGTTCTGCTTTGGAGGATGTAACAGGCTTATTAAGTCAAAAGTTTACGCCCCTTTTACATACATTGACCTCAGAGCTTAAAGATACAGATACAGAGCTTAACACTTTGGTAGCGACCCTAAAATCTAGGTTGAGCAATCGGGCGAGAGAAGTTGTTCGTCATTTTGAATCTTCAGTACGTTCATCTACTTATGACTGTATCGATGACAATATTAGCAATGATGATTTTAAGGGCAGTTTAGAGAGCAATATTGAAAAATATCAAAAGCGACTCATAGAATCTATGCCAGATATTATGAATAAAGAGATGGACGCATTTGAAACAAGCCTTAAAGATATTGTTGAACGCTTTCAAACCCAAAGCAGTGAATTGTTAGGTTTATACAACAATATTGATTCTGTAGACACGAGTTTAGAAGTCGATATTGATCATGGTATTAATGTGTGGGGCGTCGTTGGTGCGGTTGGTGGCGGTATCGCTTTGTTCTGGACGCCTGTTGGCTGGGCAATAATTGCGGTTTCTGCCGCGACCTTGGTTTTTCAATTGTATAAAGCCGTTCGCTCCTTTTTTAGTAGTAACTATAAACAATCTCAGCAGAGAAAGTCGACGGATGAGAATATCTCAACAGTATCGAAGAGCATTAACGAAAAACTAGATAATACGTTAGCGAATGTCATGCAAGAGGTCGAAGCGAATGTCGATATCATTAAACAAGCAATGACGACCTCGGTCGAGCATATAGAAGTTGTGAGTCAAAAATTAAAATTAGCTAAAAGTGAATTAAAAATGCTTTGCAAGCAGTTGGAGTCTTAACAATGATTGAAACTATAAATGAATTTGAGTCAAGCAAGCAACAGGCTCGTACTTTACTTGAAAAATTAGTTACGTTCTTACAATTGGGTGTAGACGCAGGGGCTGACATTGATGCAAACCTTACCGCTAAACTTGAGCATGCCTTAAGCACTGTTGACCAAGGTAAGCTAAAGATCGCCTTAGTTGGCGGTTTTTCTGAGGGTAAGACTTCAATTGCTGCGGCTTGGATGGAAAAGTTAGACAGCGAAAGTATGAATATCAGCCATCAAGAATCATCTGATGCGGTTAAGGTTTATGATTTAGATGATAATTGTGAGCTTATAGACACACCAGGCCTGTTTGGTTTTAAAGAAAAGCTAAACGCGGATTCATCACAAATCGAAATGTATAAAGACATCACAAAGAAGTATGTCAGTGAGGCGCACCTTGTGCTTTATGTGATGAACTCGACTAATCCTATTAAGGCGAGCCATCACGATGATCTTAACTGGTTGTTTCGTGATTTAAAGCTTCTTTCTAGGACGGTGTTTGTTTTAAGCCGCTTCGATGAAGTCGCTGACGTTGAGAGTGAGTGGGATTACAGGACTAATCTAGAGATAAAGCAGCAAAACGTCATAGAAAGGTTAAATGACGCAATTACGTTAACTGAAGAAGAGCTGATTACGGTTGTGGCAGTGGCTGCTAACCCATTTGATATGGGAACGGAATACTGGCTAGAAAATGTTGAAAAGTTTAAGGCATTGTCTCATATCGAAAAACTTCAGCAAGCAACGGTAGAGAAGGTGCGTGAAAATGGCGGCCAAATGTCAGTTGCGCTAGAGGCTAAAAATAGCATAATCCGTGATGTACTCGGTCGTCAGTTGCCGAAGGCGGTAGAAAACGACGAAAAAATTGGTGAAGAGCTTGCTCGTCTGAATACCATGAATATACGCCTTGAAAAACAGATTAGTTTGGCGAACACTCGAATTATTGAAGTTCAAATTGGCTTACGTAACTTTGTGATAAACTACTTTGGTGACTTGATTATTCAGGTAAAAGGGACAGATCTGAATACATTTAACGATTTCTTCGAGAGAGAAGTTGGCAATGAAGGGGTGATGTTAAACACTCGGGTTCAAAACGAAATAGAAAGTCAAATCAATGCCTTATCTGGCGAGTTAACTCAGCTTCAAAATAACTTTCAAAACGAAGTTAAGCACTACAACGATACTGTGATGCTGATGGGTAAGCAAGGCGTTAATTACCTTGTGAAAGGGAGTTTCATTAATAATCAGAGTATCCTAGCAGCCCGTGACGGATTGAGCGCAGCAGGGAAAATGGTGGGTATTGATCTTGCCGGTATGTTGAAATTTAAACCTTGGGGCGCCGTTAACTTAGCCAAGGGCATTAATGGTGCGTTAGCTTTTGTTGGGGTGGCACTTGAAGCTTGGAACTCATGGAATGAACATAAGCGCCAGCAGGCCTTTGAAGTTGCGATTACTGAAATGGTAGATAACTTTGAAGGTCAGCGTAAAGAGCTATTAGCACTCATAAACAGTGGCAGCTTTATTGCCAATTTCTTTCCTAGTCAAATCTCGCTAATAAGTTCGATGGATGATTTGTGTCAATGCATTTCACAACAAACCGCGAAAAGGGCCAAATTCAAGCAATGGCGTGAACAGGGAGAGATTATTGAAGCTGAATTTTCAGTTGTTTAAACGTTCAGCACGTTAATATAGGCTTAATACTAAAAAACGACCCAGAGGTCGTTTAAGTGTTAAGCCTCTTTTTAAAAGGTTATTGCTTGTATCCTTCAAGGAACTCACCAACTTCACCTAAGGCCTTTGTAAGTTCATCCTTGTAGGGTAAAAAGACGACCCTAAGATGGTCAGGCTCTGGCCAGTTAAACGCTGTGCCTTGCACCAAGAGTATTTTCTTCTCTTTTAAAAGGTCGAGCACTAGTCGTTCGTCATCCCGTAAATTGAACTTCTTCTGATCCAACTTGGCAAATGCATATAACGCACCTTTTGGCTTAACCACGCTGACGCCAGGGATTTGATTGAGCATTTCGACACAAGCATCTCGTTGGACACACAAACGTCCACCCGGTTGTACTAACTCTTGAATACTCTGATATCCGCCTAAAGCCGTCTGGATAGCATGTTGATTCGGTACGTTGGCGCAGAGGCGCATTGAGGCGAGCATATCTAAGCCTTCAATATAGCTTTTTGCCGATTTTAAGTTGCCGGTAAGCATCATCCAACCGACTCGAAAACCTGCGGCGCGATAAACTTTAGAAAGGCCATTAAAGGTCACCGTCAGGATGTCATCCGATAAACTCGCAGCAGGTATATGCACGGCCTCGTCATACAAAATTTTGTCATAGATCTCATCGCTAAATAAAATCATATCATGTAGTCGACACAACTCGATGACTTCAAGAATAAGTTCTTTTGAATAAACCGCGCCAGTAGGGTTATTGGGGTTGATAAGCACAATGCCACGTGTACGTGGGGTGATTTTGCTTTTTATATCGTCAATATCAGGAAACCAGCCGGACTCTTCATCACAACGATAATGCTGCGCTTTACCACCTGACAGATGCACGGCGGCGGTCCAAAGCGGATAATCGGGTGAGGGAACAAGTACCTCGTCATCACTATTGAGGAGACCCTGCATTGCCATTACGATAAGTTCTGACACTCCATTACCGATATAGATATCTTCAATGTCGACGCCAAGGATCCCTTGAGATTGATAATGTTGAACAATCGCTTTTCGTGCCGAAAATAGCCCTTTAGACTCGCAATAGCCTTGCGCACTAGGCAAGTTTAAAATCACATCGCGGACGATTTCTTCGGGTGCTTCAAATCCAAAAGGCGCTGGATTGCCGATATTGAGTTTTAAGATCCTATGACCTTCGTCCTCTAATCTTCTCGCTTCTTTATGGACTGGACCACGAATGTCGTAGCAAACAGAGTCCAATTTGGTGGATTTGATAATTGGGCGCATCTAAACCTCGAAAATGCTTTAAAAATGAGTCTATTGTAGTAAAGACGTAAGTTGAGTGAACAATAGCTAAAATGATTAGACAAAGATAGCCTTAAATCCTAGCTTAAATAGTGTGATCTACCGTGAGCACCGTGCTTTAGAATGCTATTAAGCATCATACACTGCCATTAGTTGCAATTGTGGTGTAAGTCTCTTCTTTGTGCGTGGTTGACTGGGTTATTCGCTAGTTGATCAACATCAATAAAAGATCAATTGATTCGGTCGCGGGTCTGTGAGGCGTGGAGAACATATCTAAGAAGTGTATTAATTGGTTTTTTGATGTTGATTTTGTGAGATCAAAAGTAATAAAAAAGCCAACCTGAAGGCTGGCTTTCTCAGAGACACGAATTGAGATTAAACGCGTTTCTTAAATTCGTTAGTGCGAGTATCAATTTCGATCATATCGCCAGTTTTAACGAAATCAGCAACACTCAGAGTGCTTCCACCTGCGATAGTTGCAGGCTTCATTACTTTACCTGAAGTGTCACCACGAGCTGAAGGCTCTGTATAGGTAACTTCACGACTAACAGTAATAGGCAGCTCTACAGAGATAGCTTTCTCTTCATAGAAAGTAACCTGACAAATATCTTCCATACCGTCAACGATATAAGCTGCTGCATCACCTAAGTTTTCTGCTTCTACGTCATACTGGTTATATTCAGCATCCATAAACACATACATAGGATCGGCAAAGTATGAATAAGTACAGTCAAGACGTTCAAGAATGATGTCATCTAACTTATCTTCACCTTTGAACGTTGTTTCAGTCGTCGAATCAAGCAAAACGCTCTTAAGCTTTAATTTTACGATAGCAGCGTTACGGCCAGATCGAGTTGTTTCAGTCTTAAGTACAACCCATGGGCTGCCATCTAACATGATCACGTTACCAGGACGGATTTCATGAGCAGTTTTCATTACACTATTTCCTATTTTTGGTTTTTTCTATTTCAACGCAGTATCTTAGCTATTTTTGACGAATTGAACTAGTCGAGAAGCAAGATCTGCGTCATTTAATATGTAAATTGGCCATTGTTGTGCGTGAAGTGACATCTCTGGCTGGATTAAATCTAGGTTTTGCCACTCTTGAGCGGCAGTGTCAGCTTGCTCTTTATTAAAAGCGATATTGAGTGAACGGTAGATATTGCTCGCTTGTGGGCTGAGATTATCACAATAGCTATCCATAAAGGCGGCTAATTTTACCAGATGGTAATCATCCTCTTGAGGATAAATATGCCAAATAAACGGTTTCCCTGCCCATTGTGCTCGTAAAAAGGAGTCTTCACCGCGAACAATATTCACGTCACAGCTCCACAACAGTTGATCGTAGCCTTGCTGATCTGTCATGGGCAAAATATGAATAGTAAGATTACCATGCACCACTTGTTGGCCTACGTTGAGGTCATTGATAGCACAAGGTAGCAGTGATTGTAGACTGTTTAAACTTCGTCCTTTGGGGATCAACGCATGTATTCGATTATCTGACTGCATCCATAACTTGCATAAACGAAGTAGGGCAGAGGTCTCATAGCTGAATACACTGATCACTGTGTCGTTATCGTCAATATTATTGAGGCCAAGCTTGTTGAACAACTGGTGTCGAAAGTCCAGATTCGATTGCCATACATTCCGCTGATCTAAAGTGTCCTTTTCGCAAATCAAACCACCAGTGTTACCCGTAAATCCAGGGAAGTAAAAGTACTTTTTGAGGCCGTTATTTTGCATAGAGGGTAGGCCATGACAACCTTCGACCCAAGACTCAGCACTTAAGTACTCTAAATTTAACCATACAGGTGCTTTAGGGACGCTGGTATCTTGCTTATGGGCTTCATGCTGGGCATGCATCGCTTGCACAACTGCGTTAGGCAAATTACAGGCGAATGCCTCAATGACTACATCTGCAGCGTTATAGTTTACCGGGAGAGGCTCAGACCATAAGTTGATGCGCACACCATCATGTTTCTGGCTGTTAAGACTTGGATCTAACGGTGGCAAAATGTGTGAAAAACTGTTTAAGTCATCAACCCATAAGGTGATATTGATTTGATATTCTTTTGTCAGTTGCTTAGCGAGTCGCCAAGTGACCCCTATATCACCATAGTTGTCGACAACACAGCAAAAGATATCCCACTGAGTTGTCGTTTTTACAGGCTTTAATGCGTAATGAGTCAATGCTTCGCTACCTTGGTTAGTTAAACGGCTGACATTTATCTTTAAATACGAAAAAACGGCATAAATGCCGTTTTTTTGTTGCTAGAGATGAATAAACTTAAGCGTTTATTAATCTGCTAGTTCAGCTAAACACATCTCTTCATAGATCTGTTTAACCCAAGCATCTACTCGCTCTTCGGTAAGTTCAGGTTGACGGTCTTCATCAATGCCTAAACCGACAAAGTGCTTAGGATCCGCTAAGCCTTTCGAGGCTTCAAAGTCGTAGCTTTCTGTTGGCCAATGACCAATGACAATACCACCACGGCCTTCGACGATTTCGTTAACCATGCCCATGGCATCGAGAAAATACTCAGCGTAATCCTCTTGGTCACCGCAACCGAAAATAGCGACTAACTTATCTTCAAAGTTTACTTGCTCAAGTTCTGGGAAAAAATCGTCCCAGTCACATTGTGCTTCACCGTAATACCAAGTTGGGATCCCGAAAAGAAGCAGATCATACTCTGCTATCTGTTCTTTGGTACTTTTGGCGATATCTTTCACCTCAACCATTTTTTTACCCAGTTTTTTCTGGATCATTTTGGCGACGGCTTCGGTGTTGCCTGTATCAGACCCGAAAAAAAGACCTACTGTAGCCATTGTTGTTCCTTTATGTCTAGTTCACTTTAAAGTATGCGTGCTGTAAAAGCGCTCAATTACTGACTTGCTTTTGCAGTATTAATTCAATTAACTGACTGCGGCTAATATTACTGGCCATTGCCTGTTCATTCAAGGCGTCATACAAATCTTGTGACACCTTTAGCTCTATTCGCTTTAAACCGTTAGCTCGGTCACGTTGGATTTGGTTTCTTTTATTAATTTTTAGCTGCTGGTCCCGCGGCAATGGATTGCTACGAGGACGACCACGTCGTTGTTCTGTTGCGAACAGATCAATGGTGGTTCTGTCTGATGTTTCTTTTGCCATTGAGTCCAATTTAACCGATGCCTGAACCTTCCCAGGTCATCTGTATAATCCCTTTTGCGATAAACCCGGCACAGCCGAGAAATAAAACTAACCAAACGATACGTCGACCAAACAGAGGCACTTTACCCTGTTTAAGTACATCGTGAATGGCCATACCAATAAAGAAGAAAATGGCTGCAAAAAACAAGTTTAGGCCTAACGCCTCAATTTGCTCCATATGTTGCATTAACATCTACCATTCCTTCTGGCCAAAAAAAAGTGGCGGGAATATACCATATAAGTGGTAAAGCGGCTAGACGATTTACATCTTATTGGCAGTAAATTTTTATCAATTACTCACGAGGAAATCTTTTACTATACGGTTAAAAATGCTAGTTTTTTGAGCATGTAGCCAATGCCCCGTACCCTCAATTGTTTTTGCTTTTATGGTAGGGAATTGCTCAATTATAGCGCTTCTATGAGCGGATGTGACGTAGTCTGAGTCGCCGCCGCGTATTAATAGGCATGGACCGGTATACTGAGTTGTGAACGTTGGCCAGCCAATGATGTCGTTATAGCTTTGTTTTAACCCTGCTAAATTCATCTTCCATTCAAAGCCATGGTCACTGCGTTTAAGTGACTTAAGTAAGAACTGCGCAGTGCCTTCATCGATATCAAGGCTACGCATATGGGTTAGTGCATCACGCCTATCGTTGATCTCGGTTAATGGCATAGTTTCAAGTGCATTAAAAACCTTATCATGACGACTGTTGTAGGCAACGGGGGCAATATCAGCCACAACAAGCTTGGTCACACATTCTGGATAGAGAAGGGCAGTTGCCATCGCTATTTTACCGCCCATAGAGTGTCCGACTAATATTGCTTCGTTTATGTTGAGCGTGCTGAGTAGCTGTTTCACATCGTCAGCTAACGTTTGATAGGTCATTGAGGAGACATGTTCACTATTGCCATGGTTGACGACATCGACTCGAACGACGGTAAAGCTATCTTCTAACGTTTTCCCGAGTGCTTTTAGATTATCAAGATCGCCAAATAGCCCATGAATGAGAATAACAGCAGGTCCGCTGCCATTGGTCGTATAGTGCATTTTATGCCCGCCTAAAAGATCGAATTGTGCAAGATTGTGCCTGTATCCTATTTAGAATCCAAGTCAGGTCATAAAATTGTCACCTCTTTGACGCATTATTAACCGCTTAGTCGGCTAACAAGCCGCTCTTTCTTATTTGGATCGCAGTTTTCAATTATTGGTGCTTTATCAAGGCTCTAAACCTCGTTACACTGAGGGGATAATTTGGGGCCGTAATGCGCTCATGATCAGTACAAATAACACCGATCCCAGTTTTCTACGTAAGGAAGATAACCGTTATGAAATATATCGAGGTTGATGAAGAGCTTTACCGCCACATTGCCAGCAAAACTGAACATATTGGTGAAAGCGCTTCTGATATTTTACGACGAATATTAGGGCTGCGTGTTGATGCAGTGACTCCAGCTCAACCTCAACCTGAAACGATTAGCCACCCAAGTTTAGAACGTGACGACAAGGTTGTAGAAGTCATCAATAAACCCATCATAGTTGAAAGTAACCTTATTGGTGACTTTATTGGTTTAATCGATGCAGAGCTATTAGCGGCGCAAAAAGGCGCTGTTGGGCGGTTCTTGTTTATTTTGGACACTGTGTATCAGACATCAAAAAGCCAGTTTGAACAAGTTCTGTTGATCCAAGGGCGTGACAGGTTGTACTTTGCAACGTCAAAGGACGCGTTATTAAAAGCCAGCAAGTCAGCTAATCCGAAAGAGATTGGCAACAGTGGCTTTTGGGTGACAACCAATAATAACACGGCTAAGAAACGCACTATTTTGTCTGAAGTGCTGACACAGTTTGGAACAGATGATGCGCAAGTTGTCGCTATCATCGATAAAGTATAATAGATATCTACGTTAACTAAAGGAGCTAGTTTTTGGCCATACATGAAAGAGCGGGACAGATTGCTGAACAAAAGGATTTGGTCAATATATCTAAACTGATAAGTTTGTATTATCGGTTAAGCCCTAGTGCCAAAGAGGTGACGCAACAGGTTACTTTTGGCACTTCAGGCCATCGTGGCAGTGCCATTAAGCGTAGTTTTAATGAAGCTCATCTATTAGCGATTTCTCAGGCAGTAGTTGATTACCGTATCGAGGCGGGGATCACGGGCAAGCTTATATTGGGTATTGATACGCATGCGCTATCACAACCTGCTGCCATTTCTGTTATTGAAGTTTTAGTCGCAAATAAAGTGACTGTCGCTATTCACGAAAATGACGGTTTCACGCCTACGCCGGTGGTATCGCACGCTATTGTTTGCGCCAATAGCCAGCAAGATAATAGTGTTGCTCATCTGGTCGATGGTCTTATCGTCACGCCTTCACATAATCCACCTCAAGACGGTGGAATAAAATACAATCCACCGCATGGTGGTCCAGCAGAAGGCGAGATCACCGATTGGATCCAAAATAGATCAAATCAGTATTTAGCGAATGACTTAGTTGGCGTTAAGCGGATTGATTATGCCCAAGCGTTGCTAACGGAGTATGTCAGTGCTGAAGACTTCATTACGCCGTATGTAAACGATCTTGCCAATGTCATCAATATGTCGGCGATTGCGGATGCTAAACTGCATTTAGGCATAGATCCTCTTGGCGGTTCAGGGATCCATTACTGGCAGCCAATAGCAGATAAATATGGCTTAGACATTACGATTGTAAACAACAAGGTCGATCCAAGCTTTAGTTTCATGCCATTGGATAAAGATGGCAAGATCAGAATGGACTGTTCATCTCCATTTGCGATGGCCGGTTTACTTCAACATAAAGACCAATATGATCTTTGTTTTGGTAATGATCCCGACTTTGATCGACACGGCATTGTATGTCCTGGCAGCGGTTTAATGAACCCGAATCATTTTCTTGCAGTGGCAATTGATTACCTTGTGACTCATCGTCCTAATTGGACTGACAAGATGGTGATTGGTAAAACATTAGTCTCAAGCGCTATGATTGATAAAGTCTGTGCCATGCATGATAAACAGATGTCTGAAGTTCCCGTCGGCTTTAAATGGTTTGTTGAAGGTCTTGCCAACTGTTCGTTTGCCTTTGGTGGGGAAGAAAGCGCTGGAGCTGCATTTTTACGATTGGATGGCAGCACTTGGTGTACCGACAAAGATGGCTTTATCTTGTGTTTATTGGCGGCTGAGATATTAGCTGTTACGGGCAAAACACCGCAGCAACGTTATCTCGAATTAGAACGCGAGTTTGGCCAGAGCTTTTACCAACGCATTGATAGCCCCATTAGCTTGGATAACAAAGCTAGATTCGCCAAAATTACTGTCGCTTCAATCTCAGCGACAACGCTAGCTAACGATACTATTACCCAAAAGCTGACACATGCTCCAGGTAATGGGGCCTCGATAGGGGGCATTAAAGTGGTCACCGACAATGGCTGGTTTGCGGCTCGTCCATCGGGTACTGAAGCATTATTTAAGCTTTACGGTGAGAGTTTTGTCAGCCAAGAGCATTTACA
Source organism: Shewanella sp. Choline-02u-19 (assembly GCF_002836205.1). Lineage (NCBI taxonomy): Bacteria > Pseudomonadati > Pseudomonadota > Gammaproteobacteria > Alteromonadales > Shewanellaceae > Shewanella > Shewanella sp. Choline-02u-19. Next base: position 1,451,314 of record NZ_PJBE01000013.1, on the reverse strand, counting down.
ACAATTGCTTAAAGATGCTGCCATTATTGTTGAGCAAGCATTAGCGAGCTAAATGTATACGGGTAATAATAAAGAGGGCGCTGTTATGGCGTCTTTTTTATATCTGTGGCTTCAATACTCTGGTTTCTGGTTTCTGGTTTCTGGTTTCTGGTTTCTGCGACTGAGGTTATAGAAGAACCATTAGTGTTAAACTTGCCACTTCCCTTTTAATTCCTAATGAATGACCGATACCCAATGTTATGGGTATAACTTGCATCTAGAAGCTAATGTGACAACTGGGTAGGTCGTTCTTAGCTAAGTAATCTTGATGGTAAGTTTCAGCTTCATGGAACTGCTGCGTAGGGACAATTTCAGTCACTATTTGTTTATCTCCCCACTTGCTACTTTTTATCAGTGCAAGCTTTGCCTTTTCTGCTTGGCTTCTTTGCTGGGTATTATGGAAAAATACGCAGCTTCTATACTGGTTGCCTTTGTCTTCGCCCTGTTGATTTAGTGTGGTCGGATTATGATTTTGCCAAAATATATCTAACAATGTTTCATAACCCACTTTGCTAGGGTCAAACTCAATCTGGACAACTTCAGCATGACCGGTATTACCTGCTTTAACGTCACTATAAGAGGAATACAGGTCATTGCCACCCATGTAGCCACACGTACAGTCGGTTACGCCGTCAACTTGCTTGAAAAAATACTCAACGCCCCAAAAACAACCCGCACCGAATGTAGCATAAGCCATGATGACTCCTTAATATTGTATTAGCCGTTTGGATGGCTAGATGTCCTCATTGTGTTTTATCTTTTCAACCAATGCAAGCATAATTTTATCCAGCTGATTACTTGTTGCACTAAGCCTGTAAATTCGTTGCCTTATTAGTCTCTGATTCATGCTAATATTCCATGCAATATCAGCAAAGGGGATAGGTTTGGTAAGGCATACGAGCTATCACTGAGCGAACTGACAAGTATTAAATAAGGAGTTGTTTGTGTTTCACGAATTGAAGCAGTCCAAGGATTTTCTCGCGTTAACCTTAGCGCATCCACAATATCTTCCAGAGAGTTTTGAATTTGACTTAGGTGAGCACACTCACGTACAAGTTTGGGATACTGGCGTTATTGTGTTTGAACCGATACAAACTAAACACAGTAAGGATATTGTGTTGTCCTGTGCAGTTCACGGCAATGAAACGGCGCCCATTGAGCTTTGTAATGGACTCATTACGCAAATTCTGGCTGAAGAAATAAAGCTGAAACAGCGGGTGATGTTTTTAATCGGTAATCCTGCAGCAATCCACAATGGCACACGCTTTATCGATGAAAATCTAAACCGTCTGTTTAATGGGGCGCATTCACGTGGCGATGGCCTTTGTAATCCAGAGCGGGTCAGAGCGCACAAACTAGAACAATATGTTGATAGATTCTACGCCTCTCAATCAGGTCAAAGACAACGTATTCATTACGATCTACATACAGCTATTCGTGGGTCAAAACACGAAAAGTTTGCCATCTATCCCTACCGTCCTGGCCGTAAGTACAGTCGAGAACAGATTATGTTCCTCGAGTCTTGCGGTATTAACACCATTTTATTCCATCATGAACCGACTACAACCTTCAGTTACTTTTCGTCTGAGAACTATCGAGCCGATGCCTTTACCATTGAATTAGGCAAAGTATTCCCGATGGGGCAAAATGACATGACTCGATTTATCGCCATGAAGGAGATGTTGACACTATTGATGACGGGACGAGATTTACAACTGCCAGCATTCGATCTTAAGCGGTTAAACCTTTATCAAGTGTGTCGTTCTGTTAATAAACACTTTGACGATTTTGAATTTAACTTCACTAACGATGTTGAAAACTTTACTGCATTTCCAAGAGGTTACACCTTAGCCAAAGAAGGTGGTCAGGCGGTTAAAATAGAACATGAGTTTGAATCGATTGTTTTTCCGAATGCAAAAGTGCCGGTCGGCCAACGGACCGTATTGATGTTAAAGACGGCAGATGATAGTAATTTGGACTAAATTCATACTGAATAACTGTGCATGTAAACCAATATATACATGCACAGAGGCGCTTAGTTGTCTTTTGAGTGATGGGAAGTATTGAGAGTTAGTTTACGTTAACGTAATGTTCTTCCCGCGTATTAGAATAGATAGATGCTTCTTTCGTCATTTGGAAGCATCATAAATAACAAGAGCACATTATGAGCAACGCAACAACAAATGCTGAGACAGTCCATCGCGTAAGTTTTTTAGATAAAAACTCCATCGCGATCCCCATCCTTAAAGTATTACAAGCCGATGGCACAGCCTATGAAGGCGCGGTATTACCCGTTATAGACGAAGCCTTGGCTAAAAAAGTCCACGATACATGTGTGTTCACCCGAGTATTAGACGAGCGTATGCTGGGAGCACAGCGTCAAGGGCGTATCAGTTTTTACATGACTTGCACCGGTGAAGAGGCTTCTATCATCGGTAGTACCGCTGCACTCGATGACGGCGATGTTATTTTAGCCCAGTACCGTGAACATGCTGCTTTACGCTACCGTGGATTTACCACTGAACAATTTATGAACCAAATGTTCAGCAACGAGAAAGATTTAGGTAAAGGCCGTCAGATGCCAATCCATTATGGTAGCCAAGCATTAAACTACCAGACCATATCATCGCCACTGGCGACCCAAATTCCACAAGCTACAGGCGTTGCTTATAGCTTGAAAATGCAAAAGAAGCGTAACATTGCTATTTGTTACTTCGGAGAAGGCGCTGCATCAGAAGGTGACTTTCATGCTGGCCTCAACATGGCCGCAGTGCTTAGTTCGCCAGTGATCTTCTTCTGCCGTAATAATGGTTATGCTATTTCGACGCCAACGGAAGAACAGTTTGCAGGTAATGGTATTGCCAGCCGAGGACCTGGGTATGGCATGCATACTATCCGTGTCGATGGTAATGACATGTTGGCAGTATTAGCCGCGACGCAGCAAGCTCGCGCTTACGCACTAGACAATAATGCTCCAGTGTTAATAGAAGCGATGACATATCGTCTCGGTGCTCACTCGTCATCAGATGACCCATCAGGTTATCGCTCAAAAGATGAAGAAGCCAAATGGCAGCAACATGATCCAGTGAAACGATTTAAGTTATGGATGATTAACAAAGGCTGGCTCAACGAAAAACAAGATGCCGATCTTTATGTTAAATATCGTGAAGAAGTGCTAGCTGAACTTAAAGTTGCAGAGAAGATCCCGTTACCGCATTTGGATGACCTTATCCAAGATGTGTATGACAAGCCAACGCCAATATTAGAAAAACAATTGGCCGAGTTAAAGACACATATCAAGAAGTATCCAGAAGCCTATCCAAAAAGCGCAGGGAGAATATAAGCTGTGGCAGAGATGAATATGTTGCAAGCCATTAACGAAGCCCTGAGCTCGGAAATGGAAGCTGATCAAAAAATGATGGTATTTGGTGAAGACGTTGGTCATTTTGGCGGCGTTTTTCGAGCGACTTCGGGCCTGCAAGAAAAATTTGGCCGTGACCGCTGTTTTAATACACCGCTAACAGAGCAAGGTATCGCTGGCTTTGCCAATGGACTCGCCTCTAATGGCATGACGGCCGTAGCTGAAATCCAATTCGCCGATTATATCTTTCCAGCGATAGATCAGATCGTCAACGAAAGCGCTAAATTCCGTTACCGCAGTGGTAATGAGTTTGACGTGGGCGGTCTAACGTTTAGAACGCCTTATGGCGGCGGTATTGCGGGGGGTCACTATCACTCACAGTCACCCGAAGCCTATTTTACTCAAACACCGGGTCTTAAAGTGGTTATCCCGCGTAATCCAGAACAAGCTAAAGGCTTGTTGATTGCGTCAATCCGAGACAAAAATCCGGTCATCTTCTTTGAGCCAAAACGTCTTTACCGTGCATCAGTAGGCGAAGTGAGAGATGGTGACTTTGTTATTGAGTTGGGTAAAGCTGAAGTGATCCGCCAAGGGACTGACATTACATTGTTAGGCTGGGGCGCTCAGATGGAAATTCTTGAAAATGCTGCCGACATGGCAGCAAAGAAAGGCATTTCATGTGAAGTTATCGATCTGCGGACCTTATCTCCTTGGGATGTCGACACTGTTGCTGCATCAGTAAAGAAAACTGGCAGATTACTGATCAACCACGAAGCGCCATTAACGGGTGGTTTTGCCGGTGAAATAGCAGCAACGATACAAGAAGAGTGCTTCTTATACCTAGAATCACCGATTACGCGTGTTTGTGGTTTGGATACACCTTATCCATTAATCCATGAAAAAGAATATATGCCTGATGCATTGAAAACATTTGAAGCCATTAAAGCGTCAGTCAAATTTTAGGAGCCCGCCATGATTAAAGAGTTTATCCTGCCGGATATCGGTGAAGGCGTTGTTGAATGCGAGCTAGTTGAATGGTTAGTGCAAGAGGGCGATGTTGTCACTGAAGATCAGCCAATAGCCGATGTGATGACGGACAAAGCATTAGTGCAAATTCCCGCACCGTACGCTGGCACTATTGCTAAATTGTATTATGCCAAAGGCGAAATTGCCAAAGTACATGCGCCTTTATATGCTGTTGATATTGCAGAGGAAGGCGGATCTCAAGCTGCGCCACTTGCAGCGACCAACATTGAAGCTGTCAGCAATACAGAGAGTCAAAGTGACATAGGTACAGCGAATGTGACTATTGAAGAATTTTTGCTGCCAGATATTGGTGAAGGTATTGTTGAGTGTGAACTGGTTGAATGGCTGGTTAGTGAAGGCGATATCGTGGTTGAAGATCAACCCATTGCTGATGTAATGACAGACAAAGCCTTGGTTCAAATTCCGGCGATGAAAAACGGTAAAATAACAAAGTTACATTACCGAAAAGGGCAACTGGCTCGGGTACATGCCCCGTTATTTGCTATTGAAGTTGCCTCTGAAACGCCAACGGTAGCAACAGCTGTCAATACCGCAGTAGAGCAAGCAACTAACACTGTAGTGGCCGAAAGTGTCGAACCTGCCCCACAAGGTAAAGCATTAGCTAGCCCAGCGGTACGCCGTATGGCTCGCACATTAGACATAGATATCTCCAAAGTGAAGGGCACGGGTAAAAATGGCCGTGTGTTTAAGGAAGATATTGAGCGCCATCAATCTCTTATAGTGTCGCCAAGCAACCAAGTAAACACGGTGACAACGTCGACTACTGCCAGCCCTAATGTAAGTCAAAGTGTGGCTGCTGGTGATCGCATCGAACCTATTAAAGGTGTTCGTGCGGTGATGGCGAGAATGATGACAGAATCCGTGTCGACCATTCCTCACTTTACCTATTGTGAAGAATTCGACCTCACCGCATTAGTTGCACTGCGCGAAAGCATGAAGAAGAAATATTCCACTGATGAGCTTAAGCTCACCATGATGCCTTTCTTCATGAAGTCGATGTCTTTAGCACTGGCGCAGTTCCCTGATATGAACAGCCGCGTCAATGCCGATTGCACCGAGCAAACATTGTTATCGAGCCATAACATAGGGATGGCGGTTGATTCTAAAGTGGGCTTGCTGGTTCCAAATGTTAAAGATGTGCAAGATAAGACTATTTTGGAAATTGCTGCTGACATCACCCGTTTAACGACGGCTTCACGCAGTGGTCGAGTGTCTCCCGCCGATCTTAAAGGTGGCAGTATCACTATCTCAAATATTGGTGCATTGGGCGGGACTGTTGCAACGCCTATCATCAATAAACCTGAAGTGGCGATTGTGGCACTGGGTAAATTACAAGTATTACCAAGATTCAATGCTGCGGGCGAAGTCGAGGCGCGTAAGATAATGCAGGTGAGCTGGTCTGGTGATCACAGAGTCATCGACGGTGGTACGATTGCACGTTTTTGTAACCTGTGGAAACTCTATCTTGAGCAACCACAAGAGATGTTACTCGCAATGCAGTAAACATTTCGTTGATAGCTCAATAGATAAAAAGGTGCTTAATAAAGCACCTTTTTTTATTCCCTTTACGGTAAAGAGTTTTAAATGGGTAAAAAATTCCGTATAATTCCGCGAATCAGTTACTGTCCTTTGGTTGTAGTATGAGCGCGTTCACCCCCAGTATCAAAAGTATTGAGTATCCATTCCCCGCGAAGCCTGTACCTTTATCTGACATAGAAAAGGAACAATCTAAAGAGCGCATTAAACAGCTACTTAAAGAGCGTAACGCCGTTCTTGTTGCTCACTATTATACTGACCCAGAAATTCAAGCATTGGCCGAAGAAACCGGCGGATGTGTTTCAGACTCACTAGAGATGGCACGATTTGGTCGTGATCACCCGGCAAAAACACTGATTGTTGCTGGGGTAAAGTTTATGGGGGAAACCTCTAAAATCCTTAGTCCCGAAAAAACGGTACTAATGCCTACGTTGGAAGCTACATGTTCACTTGATATCGGTTGTCCGATTGAAACATTCAGTGAATTTTGCGATGCACACCCAGACCATACCGTCGTTGTTTATGCCAATACATCTGCAGCGGTCAAAGCGCGTGCTGATTGGGTTGTCACTTCAAGCATTGCATTAGAAATTGTCGAACATTTAGACAGTCAAGATAAGAAAATCATTTGGGGACCGGATCGTCATCTAGGCAGTTACATTGCTAAAGAGACTGGAGCCGAAATGCTGATGTGGCAAGGCGAGTGCATTGTTCACGATGAGTTTAAAGCAAACGCGTTAATAGAATTAAAGAAACTACATCCAAATGCTGCAGTATTGGTTCACCCTGAATCGCCTGCTAGTGTGGTTGAACTTGCTGATGTCGTAGGCTCAACAAGCCAACTGATTAAAGCAGCTCATACAATGGATAACGATATGTTTATTGTTGCCACTGACAGAGGTATTTTTTATAAGATGCAGCAAGCTGCACCGAATAAAATATTAGTGGAAGCCCCTACCGGTGGTAATGGAGGTACGTGTAAAAGTTGTGCCCATTGTCCTTGGATGGCAATGAATGGTTTAAAGGCGATTGAAAACGCACTTGAGAGTGCAGGGCTGCAGCATGAGATTTTCGTTGATGAGACTTTGAGACTCGATGCACTAAAACCTCTCAATAGAATGTTAGATTTTGCTAAAACCTTGAATATGACAGTGAAAGGTAATGCTTAATAAAACGTTGATAACCATCTCATAAATGCTCGAATAATTGATTTGGATCACGTTTTTATCCGCAATGCCGAAAAAGTCTGCAATCGCAGGCTTTTTTTATAACATTTTGTGTAAACGACTGTTTACCTTGAACTAGTTTCGTTTATCCTAAGCCATAAATTGATTTAATTATTAATAAGGCTTACGAATGAAATGGAATTGGATCGGCAACCTTACATTAAAACAAAAATTTGTGATTGTTATCGCGCCTTCTTTACTCGCCTCTATCCTATTTGGCGGGCTGTATGCGAATGATCAGTACAAGTTAACCAAAGAACTCGACCAAGTACTTATTTTGAGTCAACTTGCTGTTGCTAATAGTAGCTTGGTCCACGAAATACAAAAAGAGCGCGGCATGAGCGCCGGCTTCATTGGCTCTAACGGCTCGGCGTTTCAAAGTAAGTTACCGCTACAGCAAAGAGATACCGATAAGCTTATTCACACTTTCCAGTCATTTCTGAGTGATCATCCATTGCCTTCGGCTTTTACAACCGAGATCCGCAATACTAAAAATTTAATCAGTGAGATCCCAGAGATTCGAAAAAAGGTAAAAGGTCTATCGATTAATGTTGCGGATGAGGTGGCATTCTATACTGCTTTAAATAAAGAGCTACTGAGCATCGTGGACTTAACAGCGAAGAAAGGTGCTAACCAACAAATTGCCATTAAGGCCGCAGCATTTGCTGCATATTTGCAAATGAAAGAGCGGGCTGGCATTGAACGCGCGGTACTGAGTTCAACCTTTGGTAATGACACTTTTAAAGCCGGTGCTTATCGTCGTTTCGTGACACTTGTATCGGAGCAGGGCGCGTATCAAGAAAGATTCTTGGCGTTAACTGACCCGCAAACATATTCTGCTTTTCAGCAGTTAAAGAACAATCAAGCCTTTAAAGAGGTTGAAGCGTATCGAGCTATTGGTTTTGTGCAAAATTCTGCAAAATTAGAACAACAGCTGCCGGAGCTCTGGTTTCAAACTGCAACTAACCGGATTGAGCTGTTAAGCCAATTTGAGCACCAGTTATCAAATGAATTAATCACCGTCACTGAAGCAAGGTTAGCCATTGCGACTAAATACCTTTATGTAACATTAGCGATATTGTTATTGGCAGCAAGTATGGTGTTGCTGGTTTCTATTTCTGTCATGCGTTTTATCCATGAAAGTGTTTCTAACCTGCAGCGTTCAGTGACGCTGGCGAGAGAAGATTTCGATCTCAGTGTCAGAATTGTTCAGAACAGCGATGATGAATTTGGCCAATTAGCCAAGGCATTTAACGGCATGATGACAGATTTTGAAAATGTCATTGCTCACGTTACCACTAATTCAACAGTTTTATTTCAAGCAGTAGAAAAATTGGAGCAACACTCTACACAGCTAAAAAGCGATGTCGAGCTGGGCCACCGTGAAGTGGAGCAGGTCGCGTCAGCCATGACCGAAATGAGTGCTACCGTCGCAGAGATAGCCATTAATGCTGAAAATGCCTCTGAAGCATCAGCGGAAGCTAACATTGAGGCGCAAGACGGTAATGAAGAGGTCGGGCGTTCAAGCGCTGCTATCACTTTACTTGCCAGCGACATTAATGAGTCTGCAGCAGCGTTGCAAGCACTTGAACTTGATATACAAGGCATTGTAGCTGTGTCTGATGTTATAAGCGGTATTGCAGAGCAAACTAACTTGCTGGCACTCAATGCCGCTATCGAAGCCGCAAGAGCTGGGGAAATGGGCCGTGGTTTTGCTGTTGTAGCTGATGAAGTACGTAACCTTGCGCAGCGAGCACAAAGTGCAACAGGAGATATAAAAGCCATGACAGAGCGACTAAGCTCCGGGGCTAGTATCGCAGTGCTTTCAATGGAACGCGGTACAAAGCAAGCAAGTCAAAGTGTTGAAGAGGCAGAAAAGGTTAGCGTAGAGCTTAAAAAGATAGTCAATCATGTCGGGGTAATAGACAGCATGAATGAACAGATCGCGGCATCGACGCATGAGCAAAGTGCAGTGGCGGAAGAGGTGAATCAAAATGCGTTAAAAATTAGTGAGCTCTATAGCAATACTCACACTATCGCTAATGAACTCCAATCTCTCACCAACGAGCTGGTTAAAGGGTCAAGCAATGTTGCTATAGAAGTCAGTAAATTTAAACTGAGTTGACTGATAGTGGGTTAAAATTACGGCTAATAGCGCTAATTTGGCTAGCAAATATGCAAACGCTGCAGCTGGCCACAAATACGCTTGACGCAATTGCCCCTTTTGCGTAAAGTGTCGCTCCGTTAGCAGCGTAAGCTATGTTGTTGACTATTGTGATGATTAACCACATAAAAAGAATCAATTGGTGAGCTGGCTGAGTGGCTGAAGGCGCACGCCTGGAAAGTGTGTTTAGGTTTATCCCTAACGAGAGTTCGAATCTCTCGCTCACCGCCATATATAGAAAAGCCCGTTATCGAAAGATAACGGGCTTTTTGCTGTGTTATTTTTGCTTGTTACCGCCCAAATATTTAGTGCGAGTAATCAAAGAACTTACGCTGCTCTAGGCCTGCGGCATTTGAATTAACTTTATTGGGGTGCTTATGCTCTTTCCAGCAAGCGACTTTTCTGCCTACATTTAGATGAGGGAAGTCCAAGTTTTCCTCTGTACTTATCCCTATAAATGTCAGTAACTCGCTTAAGCTACTTGGTTTGCTAACGTCGATACAGATAAGATCATCTCTGTTTTCAAAATATGCGAGTACTCCCTGTTTATGTTGCTGATAACACTTTGCCAGGTGCTCTTTATTGTCTGGGACTCGTGTAGATGAAAATTCAAAAACAGCATTGAAAGTACGTTTTAATACGGGGTTGAATATACCGCTTTTAAGGTCTAAGTTAGCCAACATTTTATTAATGAGCATCTGCATAGAAGGCACCCAAAGCGTTAAGTCTCTTTCTAAATAGACAAATTTGGAACCTGGGAAAAGCTTATCAAGTTGTGCGTAATCACAAAAGCATGGAGAGTCAGAAATTACATCGGCTAATTCAAATGCCCTTTTTGTGTAGGCGGTGTGAGCGACATTGAATCCATAGTCTAGTAAGGCAACGCTGATACTCGTTGTACCTGTTCTGGGTAATCCAATAATAAAAAGTTTGTTCATGTGCTTATAAAACCAATATAAAGAAATAAGTGTTAGAGGTTGCTGTTGCTTGCAATCTACCTACAGCAAAGGGCTAAACAGGTAAAAAATACGTTCAGTGATACGGTTGGCTAAAGAGCGTTTTGCCCATAGCTCAGGAGATACCATTACAGAGTCAGCTAAATAACTTTGTTGGACCCGTTCAAGCTCCTGCGTAAACGGAAGGTTGTCTACCGCTAAGGTAACCTCAAAGTTGAGCCATAAGCTTCGCATATCAAGATTTACCGTGCCTATTAGGCAATGATTTCCGTCGATGACAACTGACTTGGTGTGTAATAATCCGCCTTTAAAACGATGAATATTCACACCAGCATCGAGGAGTTCCGAGAAAAAGGCTCGGCTAGCCCATTCAACCATCAGCGAGTCATTTTTATCCGGTACGATGATATCAACTTGCACATCGCGCTGAGCAGCAATAATGAGTGCCAGTTGCAAATTTTCACTGGGTACAAAATAGGGAGTGGTAATAACAATACTTTTTTGCGCTTGATAGATGCTTTGCAGTAAGACCTGATGAATAATCTCATCTCGCATTCCTGGCCCTGACGGAATAACCTGCACTAAATCTGTGATGTCATTGTCATCATGTGGTAAACATTTCGGCAGTTCGGGTAACACTCGCTCATTGGTTTCAACTTCCCAGTCCCACGCATGGATGCTGTTTAGTACAGGCACCGTAGTGCCCGTGATCCTGACCATCACGTCAATCCATTCTCCAACGCCTGCCTCTTGATTGAAATACTTTGGATCAACAAGGTTCATGGAGCCTGTATAAGCAATCTGATTATCTAAGACCACAATTTTCCGATGTAATCTTAAATCGAGCCGTCTAAAGAACATCCTCAATGGTGAGACTTCGAGTGCGTTGACAACGCTGATCCCTGCTTTTTTAAATGTAGTAGGCCAATGACTTTTAAAAAAGCTCCGGCTGCCAGCGGCATCGAGCAGCAACTTTACGCAAACGCCGCGATTAGCCGATCCCACTAGAGCTTGCGCGACATCATCGGCTTTACCACCAGGTTGCCAGATGTAGAACTCAAGGTGGATTGATTCAGTCGCTTGGTCAATATCCTTGATTAACATTTCAAGGATCTCATGGGTTTGGTTCAGCAGTGTTAATTGATTATCGGCAAGTGCAGGAATACCAATCTGTTTTTCGCATATGGCACTAATTGATTGCCCGTAAAGGCTGGAGACATGAGGCTTATATTGGCGGACGTTATAGAGATTTGAAAACCATTGCTCATAGGGCGAGTACATCTGCTGTGCGCGTTCTGCACGTTTTTTCCCTAAGTTGAGCTCGCCAAACAAGAGGTAGGCAAATGCTCCCCCTAACGGCACGATATAGATTATCATCAACCACGCCAATGAGACGCCAATTGCCCGCCTTTTAACAACGACTCGCACGCTGATACCAGCAATCACTAACCAGTAAATAAATACGCCAGCGAGGGTGAGTAGTTGATAAAAGTGGTACATGTTTTCTTTGATAATATAAGCCTTAGGAGATCGAGAAGAGCACTGGAACAGTCATTAAAGGTGCGCTAGTGAGTTAAGCGACTAATGTTTATGCCACACATGAGTAAAAGCTATTATAATGAAAACATTACCGTAAATCTAAGTAAGAAGCAGAATAACTCATCATGTTTAGAATTCTTCGTAAGCTCATTTTATTTTCACTGTTGTTAGTGACATTGATTGGCCTCTATATTTACCAAAGTACAGTAATTCCGCTTAAAGATACATTGTTAGCAAATGACACTGATGGTGTTAATGCAGTGCAATGTGTCACACATAGCCCGAATGTACCGCTTGATAGACATGGCTATCTAGATATTGCAATCTGGAATATCTATAAGCAGCAGAATGAGGGCTGGCAAAATGTACTAAAACAGCTGGCAGACCGGACTGACTTGCTATTGCTGCAAGAGGCAACGCTAACAGATGATCTAAAGGCACTAATTAACGAGCAAAAACAGGGTTGGGTGTTGGCAAAGGCATTTATATTCGGTGGTGAGCCTGTGGGGGTGATGAATTTGTCGCAAGACTATCCCTTAAGTACCTGCGCCTTTAGATACTCAGAACCATTAATCCAATATCCGAAATCTTTATTGGTATCCTATTATCTGTTGTCAGATAACAGCCAGTTGTTGGTCGCTAATATACACAGTATCAATTTTACGTTAGGACTTGAAGAGTACCGTGCTCAACTCAACGTCGTTGCTGCGGCGATAAGCGAACACAAAGGCCCTGTTATTTTGGCGGGAGATCTCAACACCTGGAGTAGCGAGCGTGGAGAATACATAGCAACAATGGCGAGAAATGCAGCATTAACGGAAGCTGTGCCTAATGATGACTCGCGAACGACCATTTTTGGTCAATCGCTTGACCATATATTTTATCGAGATCTGCAATTGGTAAAAACTGAATCAATTGTCACAGATAGTTCAGATCATCATCCGCTTAAAGCATATTTTAGATTACTCAAAAAAATCCCTTAGTAAGTCAACTACTCGTGAAGAGTCACCGATAGGACAAAGTATGGATGACGCGCACGCGTTACTTAAACAGTATTTCGGTTTTAGTGCTTTTAGAACCGGCCAGCAAGAAGTCGTTAGCAAGATATTAAATGGTCAAAGCGCAGCTGCCATTTTCCCAACAGGGTCAGGCAAGTCGCTATGCTATCAATTACCTGCAGTTACATTGCCAAACCTTACATTAGTTGTATCGCCGTTATTGGCGCTGATGCAAGACCAGTTAGCTTATTTAGACGCTCGAGGTATTTCTGCTGCATCTATTGATTCCACTCAAACCCCTGAGCAGGCCGCGGCAGTATTAGACGGTGTGACCGATGGCAGTATAAAAGTGCTGATGATCTCAGTTGAGCGTTTGAATAACGAAAGATTCAGGCGTTTTATCAGTGGTATTGCAATCTCTTTACTGGTGATAGATGAAGCACATTGTATCTCGGAGTGGGGTCATAACTTTCGGCCCGATTACTTAAAACTACCAAGTTATCAACGGATGTTGAATATTCCGCAAGTGCTGCTGTTAACCGCGACAGCAACTTCAAAAGTGATTGCCGATATGGGCAGTAAATTTGCAATAGCGCCTGAAAACATTACATTAACCGGCTTTTATAGATCTAACTTACATCTCAATGCTGTTGGGATAAAAGAAGCCGATAAATCCCGATTTTTAGTTAATTGGTTAAATGAACGACAACGCACGAGTGGAATTGTTTATGTGACCTTGCAAAAAAGTGCTGAAATAGTCGCCAAGTATTTACAAGCCAACGGCTATAACGTATTGGCTTATCATGCTGGAATGGACAGTGATGAACGCAAGTCAATTCAGACTCGCTTTATGTCAGGTGAAGTCCCCATCATTGTTGCCACTATTGCTTTTGGAATGGGTATAGATAAAAGCGATATACGTTTTGTGGTGCATTATGATCTGCCTAAATCGATAGAAAACTACGCGCAAGAAATTGGACGTGCTGGGCGAGACGGTAAAGATTCCGAATGTATGGTGCTGGCAAATAAAGATAATCTTAATGTATTAGAAAACTTTGTATTTGGCGATACACCTGAGCTTAACGCTATTACCCGTGTTATTGATGAGATTAAGTCAGTGGCTCAACAGAGTAATATTTGGGAGTTGATGCTCAATCAGCTTTCTACATCCTCAAATATTCGACCTCTGAGTTTGAAAACCTTGTTAGTTTATCTTGAGATGCAAGGCGTTATTAAACCTAAATACAGCTATTTTGCCGAATACAAATATAAGTTGCAGACCTCTTTAGAGGCGATGTTGAGTCGCTTTGATCCCGAGCGCCAGCATTTTGTTAAAGCGATTGTCGATACCTCTGTAAAAGCTAAAATTTGGCACAGTGCTGATCTTAATCAACTTGAGACTATTTACCCTAATAGTCGTGGTCGAGCAATAAAAGCTTTAGATTACTTAGATCAAAAACAGCTAATAGAGCTGCAAAGTAAACAGTTAACACAGGTTTATGACGTGTATGCCGCAGAATTAAACGTTGATGGACTAGCAGAGCGGCTTTATCAGCAATTTAGCATTAAGGAGAGCAGTGAAATTGAGCGAATTAATTTTCTCGTGTCATTTTTTGGTAGTGACCGTTGCTTAAGTTTGCAGCTCGCGCAGTATTTCTCAGATCCAAATGCCATCACAGCGTGTGGTCATTGTTCTGTCTGCCTTAATCACATCGCGGTATTACCCGAACCCGCGTACTTGAAACCTTTGATTGAATATGATTTTCAGCAGATCTGCGCTGAAGCCGTTTCAAAGTTAAAATCGCATACATCAGCGGTGTTGTTAACACGCTTTTTATGCGGCTTAACAACGCCCTTGTTTACCAAACTGAAAATGAGACAAGTGCAAGGCTTTGCACAATTTGAACGCTACCGCTTTAAAGAGGTGCTAGCGTGGGTAGAGCAGCAGCTTTAAAGTAGTAACACCTGTATTAGTAGTATGCATAATACGCGTTGTTTTATGCATACTATGTAACAAAGATTTTCCAACTCGACTTTATTAATGTAAAAAAACAAAGAACATGTTTAACTGACTGCAAATTTATCGCTACATAGATTGCGAATAATGATAACTAAGGGATTTCACATGAAAAAAGCCGCGCTAACGCTTGCCATCGCATTATCACTGACTGGGCTCACAGCCTGTCAAACTCAAACGTCTATAGAGCAAAGCACTATTGAAATGACAGATCAAAATTCGGCATTTCAACAGTTTAGTCAGAGTTTTATCGATGATTTGTGGCTCGAATCGCCAACTTGGGCTTTGTATAGTGGTTTTCATCAGTATGACGGTGTGCTTAAAGTCCCCAATGAGCAGGCTCGCCAAGCTAGCTTAGATTTTGTATCGAAGCAATCAGCATTGTTGACTCATTTTGACAAAGACAGTCTAACTCCCGGTTTGTTAACGGATTATCGCTTAATTGAAAACTTGATTGGTCAGATGCGTTGGGACATAGAAACCTTTAAGTCTTGGCAGTGGGATCCAACTAACTACAATGTCTCAGGCGGCTTTGCGCAGATCATCAATGAAAATTTCGCGCCTTTAGATCAACGTTTAGCTTCAGTACTGTCGAGAATGGAAAACGTCCCAGCTTATTACGCTGCAGCTCGAGAAAATATAAGTCACCCTACGCTAGAGCATACACAGCTGGCGATTATGCAAAATGAAGGTGCTTTTTCTGTCTTTAACAATGACCTTCTAGATCAGGTTATCGCTTCAGAGCTAACTAATGAGCAAAAGGTACTGTTTGTAACACGCTTCAATAAAGCCACCATAGCCATAAACGAACATATCGACTGGTTAAAGGCACTTGAAGCCAAATTAGACAAAGAGGGCGCACGTAGTTTCAGAATTGGCGAAACGCTGTATGAACAGAAATTTGCCTACGACATTCAAGCGGGGATGAGCGGTAAGGCCTTGTATGAAAAAGCGATAGAAGATAAGAATCGCGTACAAGCAGAGATGACAAAGATCACCAAAAAGCTATGGCCTACCAATTTCGATACGCCAATGCCGAAAGACAATAAAGTGGCCATCAAACAGCTTATCGATAAGTTATCGGTTAAGCATGTTAAGCGTGACGACTTTGTGGATGAAGTTAGGGCGCAGATCCCAGAGCTAATTGCCTTCGTTAATGAAAAGGACTTAGTCACGCTTGATCCCAATAAACCTCTCATCGTACGTGAAACCCCAGCTTATATGCGTGGTTATGCTGGAGCATCGATTAGTGCTCCGGGACCATATGAAAAGTCGGGTAACACCTATTACAACGTCACTCCATTGGACGGCATGAATGATGAGTCCGCAGAAAGTTATCTAAGAGAATATAATCATTGGATTCTGCAGGTGTTAAATATCCATGAAGCGATCCCCGGTCACTACACACAATTGGTTTACTCGAATGAATCGCCAAGCTTAATTAAGAGTTTGTTTGGTAATGGCGCTATGGTGGAAGGTTGGGCGGTTTATACTGAGCGAATGATGTTAGAAGAGGGCTATGGTAATTTTGAGCCTGAAATGTGGTTAATGTATTACAAATGGAACCTACGTGTTATCTGTAACACAATACTCGACTATGGTATCCAGGTTAAAGGAATGACAGAAGCAGAGGCTCTTGATCTTATGATCAATGAAGCTTTCCAGCAACAAGCCGAGGCGCAAGGGAAGTGGCGTAGAGCAACGCTGAGTCAGGTGCAGCTGACTAGCTACTATTCAGGATATCGTGAAATATATGACTTTAGAGAAGAGTATAAAGCACTGAAAGGTGAGGACTTTGACCTTAAGGCATTCCACGAAGAGTTCTTAAGTTATGGTAGTGCTCCAGTCAAATATATTAGAGAGCTAATGCTGCATAAATAGCATATTCAAATATCATTAAACCAGCAGTTAACATAATTGCTGGTTTTTTGTTTGTTTAGTCCTTTGATTTAACAGAAATGTGATCTATCCCATCATTCTCTACTAGCTTATTTAACGCTCTTAATGTAATCTCAATGGTAATCGTTCGCATTTAGATTACGTGAAATGAAAAACATACTGCTCGTTGATGATGATCTTGTACTACAAAGTCTATTAAAGAGCCATTTAGAGGCTGAACACTTTATGGTTACTCTTGCGTCAGATGGCCAAGAGGCACTTGAAAAACTGCAGCATATTAACCCTGATCTTATTATTCTTGATATTAACATGCCAAAGTTAAATGGTATTGAGATGTTAAAATTACGCAATGATAAAACCCCGGTAATGGTTATCTCTTCACTGGATACAGAACGTGAACGCGTTAGTGTATTTGAGCTAGGCGCAGACGATTTTCTGAGTAAACCTTTCAGTCAACGTGAGTTAATCGTAAGGATCAGAGCCATTCAACGTCGAATAGAATTAGTCAGAAATGAATCTGAAATAAACGACGATTTAGCCACCGATGTGTTGTTTGATGATAGTAGCTATAGCGTGTCTATTTCTTCAAAAGAAGTTTCCTTTACTCAAACAGAATTTAAGTTGTTCAAATACCTATTTGAACGCAAGGGTAGGGTTATTGCAAAGCAAGAGTTACAGCTAAGAGTACTGCAAAAAGAACTAGGCCAGTTTGATAGAAACTTAGATATGCATATCAGTAACACGCGAAGAAAATTAGCAGCGATACAGCTGCCTAAATCCTTAATCAATACGGTTAGAGGTAAAGGGTATAGTTTTGCAGAGATGTAACTAATTAAACGCAATAAAAAAAGGGAGCTTAAAGCTCCCTTTTTTTAATCGTAATCAATTAAGCTATTATTTTAATAGGATAGTTGGATTAACATATTCAAGGTTCAACGCTTCAGCTACTTCCGCACAAGTGATCTTACCGTGCATAACATTAAGACCATTTAATAGGTGCTTGTCTTGAAGCAAAGCTTCACGGTAACCAAGTTGAGCCAACTTAATAATGTATGGCAATGTGGCATTGTTAAGTGCAAAAGTCGAGGTACGAGCAACAGCACCAGGCATATTCGCGACACAATAATGAACAACATCATCAACAATATACGTAGGGTCTTGGTGTGTTGTTGCATGTGAAGTCTCAATACAACCACCTTGGTCGATTGCAACATCTA
Source organism: Shewanella sp. Choline-02u-19 (assembly GCF_002836205.1). Classification (NCBI taxonomy): domain Bacteria; kingdom Pseudomonadati; phylum Pseudomonadota; class Gammaproteobacteria; order Alteromonadales; family Shewanellaceae; genus Shewanella; species Shewanella sp. Choline-02u-19. The sequence continues at coordinate 1,433,315 of NZ_PJBE01000013.1, read as the reverse complement.
CAATTGCAGAACCTGGCTTCATTGCGGCAATATGCGCTCGAGTGACAAGCTTCGGCGCTGCAGCACCAGGAACAAGTACACCACCAATGACAAGGTCAGCTTCTAAAACATGCTTTTCAATAGCATCAGCTGTTGAATAGATTGCTTTAACTTTATTATCAAACTGTGCATTTAGACGACGTAATGCATCAATGCTACGATCAAGAATAACAACATCAGCGCCTAGGCCTACTGCCATTTGCGCAGCGTTTGTTCCCACCATGCCGCCACCGATAATAACGACTTTAGCAGGTTCAACACCTGGTACACCGCCAAGCAGCATACCACGTCCGCCCATCGACTTTTCAAGTGCCATTGCGCCAGCTTGAATCGACATACGGCCAGCAACTTCAGACATTGGCGCAAGTAAGGGAAGTGCACCACGGTCATCTGTTACCGTTTCATAAGCTATACAAACAGAGCCACTTTTAATAAGGTCTTCTGTTTGTGGTAAATCAGGCGCTAAATGTAAGTAGGTAAATAGAAGTTGGTCTTCTCTTAACATTGCACGTTCTACTGCTTGTGGTTCTTTTACCTTAACAATCATTTCTGATTGGGCAAAAACCTCAGCTGCAGTTGCTAGGATTTTAGCGCCTACATTAACGTAATCTTCATCGGTAAAACCAATGCCAGAGCCAGCACTTGTTTCAATAAAAACCTCATGACCACGTAGAGTCAATTCACGAACGCTAGAAGGTACCATGCCTACACGATATTCGTGGTTTTTGATTTCTTTTGGAACACCTATAATCATCTTAGAGCCTCAATTTCGCATAAAAACCCATTTTCTATGGGTGTAATTGTTATTTTGTTATGCCTGAACGTGAATGTTTCAGGGAAATCTAGTATAGTATTCCTTCGGCAGTTTATGCTGCTGAAGTTTATCTAAACACAGTGTTTTATTTTGTTATAGATGCAATTCAAGGTTGTAAATATGGTTAATAATAAAAAGAGTCCTATAAAAGACTTAGATCGAATCGATAGAAATATACTTAATGAGTTACAACTTGATGGGCGCATTTCCAATGTAGAACTATCAAAACGTGTTGGGCTGAGTCCCACTCCTTGTCTAGAGCGAGTTAAAAGGCTTGAAAAACAAGGATATATCAAAGGATATACAGCATTAGTCAATCCCCACTTTTTGGGTGCATCTTTACTGGTGTTTGTTGAGATCACGTTAAATCGTGATACAGCGGAAGTATTTGATAAGTTTAACGATGCAGTGCAACTACTTGATGATATTCAAGAATGTCATTTAGTTTCAGGTGATTTCGATTACTTATTGAAGACTCGAGTATCCGATATGTCCGCTTATCGTCGTTTATTAGGGGAAACCTTACTTAAACTACCTTCAGTCTCTGATACACGCACTTATGTGGTGATGGAAGAGGTTAAGCAGACGAATCGTGTGGCTATCAATACGACTTCTGAAATGTAATTTTGTTGTTTTCTTGTGCAAGAAGGGCGTCAATCGACTCCCTTCTTTTATACAAAATACAATTGATACAAAATGATGCAAAGATTCCACATGAATAATTATTCACTTTATTGTGTCCAACTCAAACGCTGCAAAATAAACTCATTTCTGGTATCTTACTGACATTATCGTCTTTTTTATTGTAGGCTTGCGATTGTCCAAGGCAACTAGTGTAAAAACCCTTTCCGGCGTACAACGACTATTAGAAGGTAGTCTGATCATCTGTTGCATGATTGCAACTTATATCCTTATTGCGCTAAGCAGTTTTAATGCATCCGATCCCGGCTGGAGCCAATCCCATTTTGATGGAGATATTCAAAACCTCACCGGCGCTGTTGGTGCTTGGTTAGCCGACGTATTACTTTATATTTTCGGTTATACCGCTTATATCATCCCGGTCATTATCGCTTTAACGGGTTGGTCGCTGTTTAAACGCACCCATAGATTGCTAGAAATTGACTACTTTTCTGTAGGCTTGAGATTAATAGGCTTTCTTCTTATTGTGTTTAGCCTTGCAGCATTAGGCAGTATGAACGCAAATGGACTTTACGAATTTTCAGCCGGTGGTGTCACGGGGGATGTAATAGGCCAAGCGATGCTGCCCTACTTTAATCAGTTAGGGACAACACTACTGCTATTATGTTTTGTGGGTGCCGGTTTTACGCTGCTTACTGGTATTAGTTGGCTAACTATTATTGATTTAACTGGCTTCGCGACGTTATGGTGCTTTAAGTCATTACGACAATTACCCGCAAAACTTGTCCCTAATAAAGAAGAAACTGAAGATACTCGCGGTTTCTTATCCGTGGTTGAGCGTTTTCGTGAAAAACGCAGTAAAGAACGGGATGAACAAGAAACGTGTGATGCTAATCTTTATGAGCAGGATGATTCAGTTAACCCAGAAACAGCAAAGAGTGCTAATACTCGGTTAGAACCTAAAATAGAACCTTTATTAACACAGCCATCGCAAGCCATAGAACCAACAATTCAAGCGCCTTGGATTGCAGACGTTCAACCTGAAGTTGAGACGATTGATTTTGACGCAAAAAAATCAACTGGCGCGGTAAACGCAAGCAAACGCATAAATGATGGCAAAGCCAAGATCGTCGATGGCATCGTTATTTTACCTGGCCAAGAGGAAGGTCCGGTGAGCAAAGCTGCGATGGAGCCGCTACCAAGTATTTCATTACTCGATGTACCCAATCGAAAAAGTAACCCCATAAGCCAAGAAGAGTTAGACCAAGTCGGTAGATTAGTCGAAGTTAAACTTGCTGATTTCAACATTACGGCAAAAGTCGTTGGCGTATATCCAGGTCCTGTTATTACTCGTTTTGAGCTCGAACTAGCGCCTGGCGTTAAAGCTTCAAAGATCACTAGTTTATCCAAAGATTTAGCGCGTTCGCTGCTGGCAGAGAGTGTCCGAGTGGTTGAAGTTATACCAGGTAAAGCATTTGTAGGTCTCGAGTTACCTAACAAGTTTAGAGAAACGGTCTTTATGCGCGACGTATTAGATTGCGATGAATTCAGAGATAGTCCATCTCATTTAAGTATGGTACTTGGGGCTGATATCGGCGGTAAGCCCGTCATTGTTGACCTAGGTAAAATGCCACACCTGTTAGTGGCAGGTACCACTGGCTCAGGTAAGTCAGTCGGCGTAAACGTGATGATCACTAGTTTACTGTATAAATCGGGGCCAGATGATGTTCGCTTCATTATGATCGACCCGAAGATGTTAGAACTTTCAGTTTATGAAGGGATCCCACATCTGTTGTGTGAGGTTGTTACTGATATGAAAGAAGCGGCTAACTCACTTCGCTGGTGTGTCGGTGAAATGGAGCGTCGCTATAAGCTCATGTCAGCTCTTGGGGTACGTAACCTTAAAGGTTATAACCTTAAAATTAAAAATGCTAAAGAGGCTGGCGAACCCATTGTCGATCCTCTATGGAAATCATCCGACAGCATGGAACCCGAAGCGCCAGAGCTCGATAAGCTCCCTTCAATCGTTGTCGTCGTTGATGAATTTGCCGACATGATGATGATTGTGGGTAAAAAGGTTGAAGAGCTTATTGCACGTATCGCGCAAAAAGCACGTGCGGCAGGCATACATTTAATATTAGCGACGCAGAGACCATCGGTTGATGTTATTACAGGTTTGATTAAAGCAAACATTCCAACTCGTATGGCTTTCCAAGTGTCTTCACGAATCGATTCAAGAACGATTTTGGATCAACAAGGCGCAGAAACCTTATTAGGTATGGGTGACATGCTTTATTTGCCACCGGGCACGAGTGTTCCTAGTCGCGTCCATGGCGCCTTTATTGACGATCATGAAGTACACAAGGTTGTTGCTGATTGGCATGCTCGCGGAAAACCACAATACATTACAGATATTTTACAAGGCTCAGCAGAAGGAGAGCAGGTGTTGCTTCCTGGTGAGGCCAGCGAATCTGACGAAGATACTGATGTGTTATACGATGAAGCAGTGGCATTTGTTACCCAAACGCGTCGCGGATCAATCTCTAGTGTGCAACGAAAATTCAAAATTGGTTATAACCGCGCGGCACGGATTATTGAACAAATGGAACTTCAAGGTGTAGTTAGTGCCCAAGGCCACAATGGGAACCGTGAAGTATTAGCACCGCCTCCACCTAAAGACTTTGATTAATTTCAATAAGTTTAGCGGATGAATTTGTGGTTATGAATAATGAAGACACTCAATATCAGTGTTGTGCCTAGGGCGCAACCGGGAGAACCAACATGAATAGACTTATCGCTATGGCGATGGCAGGGTTACCTTTATTAGCGCATTTTTCAGTTCAAGCGGATGCTTCTGAGGAGCTAAAAGTAAAGCTTGCCGAAATCAATAACCTTAAAGCCAATTTTAGTCAGACCGTCACCGATATTAATGACAAAGTGATTCAGACGGGTGAAGGTATTTTTGCACTGGCGCAGCCAAATCAATTTTACTGGCACTTAACCGCGCCGGATGAATCATTGATTGTCGCCGACGGTACTGATGTATGGATCTACAATCCTTTTGCAGAAGAGGTGTCGGTTATGGATGTTAACCAAGCAATAAGTGCATCTCCTATCGCCTTACTTGTCCATTCTGATCCGCAAACATGGTCACAATACCAGGTTGAAAATAATGGCCAATGTTTTGAAATAAGCCCAATAGATAAAGAGGCTGGCGTGTCGGAAGTTGAGGTCTGCTTTAACGAGCTAACATTGACTAAAATGGTGCTAAAAGATCAACAAGGCAATACCAGTAACTTTACTCTTACAGATCAAACCCATGTAACCGAGAGTGAAGGTAATTTATTTGAATTTATCGTGCCTGAAAATGTTGATATTGATGATCAACGTTTGAAGTCTAGTCATTAAGAGTGTTCCGTGAGTAGTTTAAGTTTAGATTTCGCACCCGATTTTAGGCCTCTAGCGGCTAGAATGCGCCCGGAAACATTAGCGCAATATGTTGGACAACAACATTTATTGGGCGAAGGGCAACCGTTAAGGCAAGCACTTGAAGCTGGAAGAGCTCACTCCATGATGTTTTGGGGGCCACCAGGAACAGGTAAAACCACACTGGCAGAGCTTGTAGCCAGTCATGTTAATGCCCATGTTGAACGTATTTCTGCCGTCACCTCAGGTGTTAAAGAGATTAGAAGTGCAATAGAACATGCAAAAAATGTTGCTCAATCTCGTGGGCAACGTACTTTACTTTTTGTTGATGAAGTTCATCGTTTTAATAAAAGCCAACAAGATGCCTTTTTACCGTTTATAGAAGATGGAACGGTGATTTTTGTTGGTGCAACAACTGAAAATCCTTCTTTTGAGATAAATAACGCACTCTTATCGCGTGCACGTGTGTATCTGATTAAGGCGCTGACTACCGAGGAGATCTGTCTGATCACCCAGCAGGCTTTGGCTGATGAAGAGCGTGGACTCGGTAAGCGTAAGTTGATTTTACCGCCAGATGTGGCGTTAAAATTAGCACAAGTATGCGACGGCGATGCACGTAAAGCATTAAACCTTATCGAATTGATTAGCGATATGCTTAAAGACGGTGAAGTTTTCACCGAAGCGATGATCATTCAGGTGGCAGGCCAGCAACTCGCGGGGTTTGATAAGAATGGCGACCAATACTACGACCTAATTTCAGCGGTACATAAATCTATTCGTGGCTCAAACCCCGACGCTGCGCTTTATTGGTATTGCCGAATGCTCGAAGGTGGCTGCGATCCTCTCTATATTGGCAGACGGTTACTTGCCATCGCGTCAGAAGATATCGGCAATGCAGATCCTAATGCGATGTCTGTTGCGGTCAATGCTTGGGAGTGTTTTCATCGAGTGGGCCCCTCTGAAGGGGAAAGAGCGATAGCACAAGCTGTTTTGTACCTAGCAAGTGCGCCCAAAAGTAATGCTGTCTACACCGCTTTTAAAGCCGCAAGACAGCTTGCACGAGAAACGGGCAATGAAAGTGTACCGGAGCATTTAAGAAATGCACCGACTAAACTGATGCAAGACATCGGTTACGGTGAAGGATATCGATACGCTCATGATGAACCCAATGCTTATGCTGAAGGGGAGGTTTACCTGCCTAAATCGATTGCCGATAGCCGTTTTTATTATCCAACAGAGCGCGGATTTGAGAAACGAATAAAAGAAAAGCTTGAGCACTTAGCGATTCTTAATCAGCAAAGTAAGGTAAAAAGATATGAGTAATATACTTTTTGTTGCGTTAGGTGGGTCTGTTGGTGCAGTTTTACGTTATCTTATCTCAATTTTAATGCTTCAGGTGTTTGGTAGTGGATTTCCTTTTGGTACACTTGTAGTCAATATACTGGGATCATTTTTAATGGGTGTTGTATACGCCTTTGGTCAAGTCAGTGAAGTGAGCCCAGAAATTAAAGCATTTATTGGTGTGGGAATGTTAGGCGCCCTCACTACGTTTTCTACTTTTTCCAATGAGTCTTTATTGCTGATGCAAGAAGGTTATTTGGTTAAAGCGATTTTGAATGTTGTTGTCAATGTAGGCGTGTGTATATTCGTCGTTTTTCTAGGACAGCAATTGGTGTTTTCTCGTTATTAACTATTAAGACAATAAGACATGTTAGATCCAAAATTTTTACGAAATGAATTAGAAGTAACCGCTGAGCGTTTAGCAACTCGTGGTTTCATTTTAGATGTCGACCGTTTAGGTAAATTAGAAGAAAAGCGCAAGTCGCTGCAGGTCGCTACTGAAGAGTTACAAGCTTCACGCAATGCGATCTCAAAATCGATTGGCCAAGCAAAAGCAAAGGGTGAAGATGTTGCCCCTATTATGGCTAAAGTCGGCACTCTTGGTGCAGAACTTGATGCTAAGAAATTAGAATTATCTGCATTGCTTGAAGAGCTTAATGCTATTGCGATGAGCGTGCCTAACTTACCGGACGAATCAGCACCGATTGGCAGTGATGAGTCTGGTAATGTTGAAGTACGTCGCTGGGGTACACCAAGAGAATTTAGCTTCGACGTCAAAGATCATGTTGAACTCGGTGAAACACTTGGCGGGCTTGATTTTAAGAGTGCTGTTAAAATTACCGGTACGCGCTTTATTATAATGAAAGGCCAAATTGCTCGCATGCATCGTGCGTTAGCACAGTTTATGCTTGACCTTCATACGACTGAACACGGCTACACAGAGGCTTACGTTCCGCTGCTGGTCAATGAAGATAGCTTGTTGGGCACAGGACAGTTACCCAAGTTTGGTGAAGACCTGTTTCATACCAAACCCGCAACAGAAGAGGGGCAGGGCCTAAGCCTTATCCCAACCGCTGAAGTGCCACTGACCAACATGGCTCGTGATACTATTATCGATGAAGATGAGTTGCCGGTAATGTTGACGGCTCATACACCTTGTTTCAGAAGTGAAGCGGGTTCATATGGCCGTGATACTCGTGGATTAATCCGTCAGCATCAATTTGATAAGGTAGAGCTAGTACAGCTAGTAAAACCAGAAACTTCAATGCAAGCGCTTGAAGAGCTGACGATTCATGCTGAAACAGTGCTACAGAAACTTGAACTTCCGTACCGCACTATGGTGCTATGTACCGGTGATATGGGCTTTGGATCAAGCAAGACGTTTGATATCGAAGTCTGGTTACCGGCTCAAAACACTTTTAGAGAGATTTCATCGTGCAGTAACATGCAGGATTTCCAGTCTCGTCGTATGCAAGCCCGTTTTAAAGCTAAAACAGCTAAGAAACCAAGCCTATTACATACGCTTAATGGTTCAGGCCTTGCAGTAGGTCGTACCTTAGTGGCTGTCCTTGAAAACTACCAGAATGAAGACGGTTCAATTACGATACCTGAAGTGTTACGTGGTTACATGGGCGGTTTAGAAAAAATCGGCTAAACCAAACTCATTAAAAAGGCCTCTACAGTGTAGGGGCTTTTTTATGTGTGTTTTTTGATCGCAAATTACTCATTTAGATAATATCAATTAATTGACTTAATTAATGCTGTTTATTGATCATACTAGGGCTATAAATGACAAATATTGATAATATGGGTAATTTTATTTTTTAGTCGCTAAAACTCACTTTCTACGGCGTGACTTCAATGGTATAACTACAGCAGAACCCCCTACACACCTCTATTTAGGAAAGCAGTTATGATATTTTCCCAGGTTGAACTTGCCCCAGCCGATCCAATCCTAGGCCTTACCGATGCCTTCAAAGCAGATCCCCGAGAGGATAAAGTCAATTTAGGCGTTGGGATCTATAAAGATGAATCTGGAAAAACCCCTATTCTTAAAGCCGTTAAATTAGCAGAAGAAAAGTTACTGGCAACAGAGAAGACTAAAAGCTATTTAGGGATGGAAGGCGTACAGGCGTATAACGGTGCAGTACAAACGCTATTGTTTGGCAATGATCATACCGTTGTTAATAACGGCCGAGCGTTAACCGCACAAGCTCCTGGCGGTACTGGCTCACTTCGAGTCGCAGCGGAGTTTTTAGTTCGACATACGAAAGCTGACACCATTTGGGTCAGTAATCCTACCTGGGCAAACCATCAAAATATTTTTCAATCTGCAGGCTTGAAGACGCAATCTTACGGCTATTATAAAGCCGAGACGCACAGTCTAGATTTTGATGCCATGTTAGCTGATTTGAGTGGCGCAAAAGAGGGCGATCTTGTTTTACTCCATGGTTGTTGTCATAACCCGACAGGAATCGATTTAAATGAGGCCCAATGGCTCGCGGTAGCACAGCTATGCGTGAGTAAGTCATTAGTGCCGTTATTTGATTTCGCTTATCAAGGTTTTGGCACTGGCGTTGAAGAGGATGCTACAGGACTACGTATTGTTGCCGACACTGTCCCCGAGCTTATTATTGCCAACTCTTTCTCGAAGAACTTTGGTCTGTATAACGAACGTATTGGCGCTGTAACAGTCGTAGCCGCAAACGATACCGAAGTGGTAAATGCTTTTAGCCAGATAAAGAGCACCATTCGTGCTTCATACTCTAACCCTCCAGCGCATGGCGCATTGATCGTTAGTACTATTTTAGAAGATGAGTCGTTAAAGCAACTTTGGCATGATGAACTACAAGGTATGCGAGAGCGCATCGCCGAAATGCGGACTTTATTCGTCGCATCATTGAAAGAAAGTGGTGTGACTCAAGACTTTGAATTTATCTCTAGCCAAAATGGCATGTTTAGTTTTTCAGGCTTGGATAAAGCGCAGGTAAAGCGTCTAAAAGATGAGTTTGGCGTTTATATTGTAGGTTCTGGACGTATCAGCGTTGCCGGCATGACTAAAACGAATATGCCGATTATATGTAAGGCGATTGCCGCGGTTCTATAAACGGATATTACACTTAAAAAGGACCTTCTTAGGTCCTTTTTTTGTTGCTAATGTTTAAACAATATTGAGTTTATCTGGCAACATTTCTGCGAGTGCATTTGCCAACGCACGCTTATCATGTAGCCCAATATGATGTGAACTTCTTAAGGGATAGTAGCTGGTGTTACCCTCTCGATAAGCGGTTTCAGCATGGCTAAGTACCTTATCAATGATTTTAAGGCCAAGCACTTGATGACACCAATCTAGCTTTTGCGTGAGTCCACAATTTGCTATCGGTGACGGTTCATCGGTTAGATTGTCAATTAAAATCACTTCCGCCGAAGATTCGGCTAGCGCTTTTGCTATTTTAGGCAACAGCAGTGGAGGCATTATACTGGTTAAAAAACTGCCTGGGCCGAGTATGATTAAATCTGCATCGCGTATTGCATCGCAGGCTTCACACGTTGCTTGTACTAACGGGTCAAGTGACAATGCTATGGGAGTATCGGTCATTTTGTCGACGTTCATTTCACCAAAAACACTTCTGCCGCTCGCTTCGATGGCGACAAGGTGTGTTGGTTCTTCAGACATCGGGATTAGACGAGTTGTGATATTTAAAAATTGACGCACTAAATTAATCGCTTCCAACGGCCTAACGCATAGCTCATCTAATGCGGTGAGCATTAAATTACCTAAATTGTGGCCATTGAGTTCACTTTCACCCTTAAAGCGATACTCAAACATGAGTGAACCAATTGAAGGTTTTTTAGATAGCTGTGTAAGGCAATTACGTAGATCGCCCCAAGCAATACAGTCTTTTTCGGCTCTTAGACGACCGGTAGAACCACCATTATCAGTTGTGGCTACGATCCCTGTCAGTTTAGGGCCAAGAAATGACAATGCTGAGAGTACGCGTCCTAGGCCATGTCCGCCACCAATGGCGACGACTTGCTGATATTGATTAAGTGCATTGTGTTCCATGGGGGGTCTCCTTCCTGAATACCCAGATGTTTTATTGGTCGCAATAAGTATAACGATTTAATCGGAATCTTTCGCGATGTAATCTTGATCTAGCTGGCATATAATACAAAAATCACAGGTTAAGCAAAGACATATTTTGTATATTATAAGGATGTGCAGTGAAGACAGGTAAAGTTGGTTTGTTTACCATCGCTTTTGGTGTCGTTATTGGTGGTTTCTTACTTATTAGGCTAACACTAATCCCTTCGCTTACTCATGAAGGGCAACCATTAGGTAAAGCCATAAGAAATAATGAACTGGTTAGCAAAGTCCCTAGATTTAGCGACATTAAAGATGTAAAAGCAAAGAAACGTGCATTTTTTGATTTTCTGCGCCCATCTGTTAAACATCAAAATGCCATTATTGAAGATGAGCGTCAGTTTTTGATCGGTATTAATACCCAGCTTGAAAATGACAAACAACTCACTGATGCAGATGAGTTCCGTTTGCAACAGATTGCAGAAAAATACCAGTATACTTCGAGACGAATTAATACTAACACCATCAACAAACTGCTCGTCAGAGTCGATGTTGTCCCTGTACATATGGTGTTGATACAAGCCGCCAATGAGACGGGTTGGGGCAGTTCTCGTTTCGCGAGAGAAGGGCTTAACTTTTTCGGCCAATGGTGCTTTAGAAAGGGCTGTGGATTAGTACCACAATCTCGCACTAATGGGCTATCACATGAAGTTGCTGTTTTTAAAACAGTTGAGGACTCTATAGCCTCCTATATGCGCAATCTTAACTCCAATGCTGCTTATGCCTTGTTTAGGTCAATTAGAGCAGATATGAGAGCGGAGAACCAAGAGCCCAGTGCTGATAAACTTGTTTATGGCCTGGTGAATTATTCAGAAAGACAAGAAGCTTATATCGATGAGTTACTTGAAATGTTACGTCAAAATCAACCCTATTTAGTGGAAAAAAATGAAAAAATCCCTGCTGTTTAGCTTAGTTATGTTTAGTTGCGCAACGGTAAATGCTGAACCTATATCGTTAGAGTACCAAAGTTTTTATCAGCGACTTAAGCAAGTCAATAAAGGTAATTATCAACTGGTTGAAGTGGCTTTTTCAGTATCAAAAGCCAATGGTTGCAAGCTTATTGATGGAACAATTTCGACTGAAAAAGAGTCATTTCCATTAACGTTCACCAAAGACCAAAGAATATTTTTGCCTTATGACGCACAGTTAAAATCAGACAGAGCACTGATTAACCTTAATGTTGATGGCGATGCGAAGTCTTGCGCAATTGCGATGCAGGTGAGATCAAAGAATACAAAACAAGCATATGACGGTGCAGAGTTACTGCAGATCCAAACAGAAATGAATACCCTGTTAAGTATGATGCAAGGGTTTCCTATGCGTTATTTTGCATCTGAAATAGCCGGACTTAATTTAGAGTTTGATGCCGATGTTGTGATAACGCTCGATGGGAAAAAAATACCTGTTAGTGGAACTTACCGTTTGGATAAAGAAGTGATTGAAAGCCTTAACTCAATCGAGTTTAGTCAGGCGCCTAAAGTCATTAGCCCATGGACAGCCAAATAGCCTCTAAGCTGATCGAATAAAGCCCTCTAAAGAGGGCTTTATTAATATCGATTAACGCTTAACTTAGCTATTCGGACTATAAGTGCTAACGACATCAATACGCGCCGCTTTATCTAAATCAATATGGCCATTATTGGTGATATCAACAAAATCAAAGGCAGGTAGGTCAGATTCAGCAACATCGCCCTTCAAAGGCGCATCTGCATTACGCTCTAGCGCTAGAAAATCAAATTTAGCCCTGTCGACACCTTGAGAAGGCGCTGTATTTTGCATCGCAGTGAATATGGTTTCTATACGTCCAGGGAAATCTCTGTCCCATTGAACTAGCATATCTTTAACTGCTGCACGTTTTAGATTCTCTTGCGAGCCACAAAGGTTACAGGGGATGATGGGAAACTTTTTCAGCTCAGCATATTCAGCTATGTCTTTTTCTTTGCTATAAGCCAGTGGACGAATAACCATATTGGCACCGTCATCAGATAAAAGCTTGGGTGGCATCGCTTTCATTCTGCCCGCAAAAAACATGTTTAGGAACATGGTTTCAATAATGTCATCTCGATGATGACCCAGTGCAATTTTAGTCGCACCAATCTTTTGCGCAAAACCATAAAGCGTGCCACGGCGCAAACGTGAGCATAATGAGCAAGTGGTTTTACCTTCTGGAATTTTATCCATGACGATAGAGTAGGTGTCTTTTTCTAAGATATGATATGCCACACCAAGCGTGTCTAGGTAGGTGGGTAAGATCTCTTCAGGGAAACCAGGCTGCTTTTGGTCAAGGTTGACCGCCACTATTTCAAACTTGATCGGCGCTCGTTGCTGAAGGTTAAGCAGAATATCTAACATAGCATAGCTATCTTTGCCCCCAGATAAACAGCACATAACACGATCGCCTTCTTCAATCATGTTGTAGTCGCCAATGGCTTTGCCAACTTCAGAGCGCAAGCGTTTCTGTAGTTTGCTGCGACGAGAGATCTGTTCTGGTGATAATTCTTCGGACATAAAAAAACGCGCCTAGTACACAAATGTTCAGGGCGCGTATTATTCCAGCTAAAGCACTTCGGGTAAAGCCCGTTAAGCGTTAAGCTTCTTCAAGAGGTGATTTATATCCGTCAGGCTTCACCGCAAGTAAATCACAGTTAATACTGTCGATGACATGTTCTGCGGTATTACCAATGAGCGCAGCCGAAAGTCCGGTTCTGCCTATGGTGCCCAGAATGACTAATTCGGCATCAAGCTTTTGCGCGAGATCTGGGATCACATCTTCCGGTAAACCTTCTCTTACATGACAAAAATCAGGCGAAATATCATAGGCTTCGGCAAGATAGGTAATACGTTCTTCATGTTGTCTGCGAATGGTTTCACTGTAGGAGTGAGAGTCAAAGTCTGGTAACTCAATCGCCAGATTAACCGGTGTGCCTGGATAGCCGTTTACGAGGTGGATCTGGGCATCAAACTGCTTTGCGAGCTTTTGTGCATGTTCGATTATTTTAACATTTAATGACTGGTTGGTTTCGTCTTCAGAACTCACGTTAATGGCGCAGAGGATTTTACCGGCAACAGGCCAATCATGTTCTTTGACTAATAAAACAGGGACAGGAGCTTTTCTTAACAGATGCCAATCAGTTGGGGTAAAGATAACTGACTTTAGCTTATCGTGCTCATGAGTACCTTTAACGATGACATCATATTGGCCCTGAATAACGTGGTTAATGATGCTTTCGAAAGGACGGTTGTGCCAAACGACTTTAGATTCAATGCTGATATTTCCAGTCTTAAACTGACCAACAATATCATCTAACCACGCCTTACGTTGTGCCACTACGCCTTCGCGCATCGCTTCTCGTTCTTGGCCTGACAAAATAGATGTCATCTCATAAGAGAAATCGAAGATAGATAAAAAGACGGTAATACTGGCATTATTAGCCGATGCTAGTTCAATGGCTCTGGCTAATGCGGCTTGTTTATCGGTGGTTGGATCAACCACTACAAGGAGTTTTTGATAATCCATCATAACTTTATCCTTATCTAATATCGTATTACCATCTTGCACCATAAAGATGGCTTTGTATTGTTATAGATCAACAGAATAGTCGATAACGTTTAACGGGCAATATTACTGTTGCCTGATAGCTCACTTAACGCATCAATATCGAGAATGGTAATGTATTTACCTTTTACTTCAATAAGATCAGCTTTCTGAAAACGACCCAAAAGTCGGCTAATCGTTTCTACGGTCAAGCCCAAATAATTACCGATATCACCACGAGTCATGGTTAAACGAAACTCTCTTGGTGAAAAACCACGGCTACCAAAACGTTTAGCAAGATTACTGATAAATGCGGCTAATCTTTCTTCGGCATTTTTCTTACTCAGTAGCAGAATCATCTCTTGATCGGTTTGGATCTCATTACTCATTAGACGCATAACTTGCTGTCTGAGTTTAGGCATTTTGCCGATGAGCTCATCCAATGTTGTATAAGGGATCTCACACACCATTGAGGTTTCAAGTGCTTGTGCAAAGCTTTGATGGAATTGAGAATGAATTCCGTCAAATCCTATCACGTCACCCGCGAGATGAAACCCTGTGATCTGTTCATCACCTTGCTCAGTAATGGTGTAACTTTTTATGGTGCCAGAACGAATGGCAAAAAGAGACTTAAGAGGGTCACCAGACTTAAAAATAGCTTCACCTTTTTGGATAGGCTTTTTACGCTCGATGATTTCGTCTAATTGATCTAATTCGGTAGTATTTAGAGTAAACGGAATACACAGAGTACCCATGCTGCAGTCATGACAATGAATCGCACAGCCTGATGCCATTTGACGACGATGTTTATTATTATTATCTACGCTCATTATCTATCTCAGTTTTGTGTTCACACACTATGTTAAACTAATTTAATAAATGGGGCTAGTTTAGCTGCCCAATTGCAATATATAGCGTCTGTATTCCGAAGGCGATTAACACTAAGCCACTGACTTTGCGGACTGACGCTTTTTGCACCCAACGACTAAAAGTACTCGCTGCAACCCCCGCACTTAATAAAGCGGGAAGGGTGCCTAAACCGAAAGCGGCCATCACCATAGCGCCATCAACAGCATTCCCAGCCGCTACAGCCCAAGTCAGCATGCTATAGACTAAACCACAAGGTAACCAACCCCATAACCCGCCAGCGATAAAGGCTTGTCGTTTATTTTTAATCGGGATAAAGCGATTTGCGATGGGCGATATTAACTTCCAAAGCCATTTACCAGCACGCTCTAGTTGTACAATACCCGACCATATTTGCGCAATGTAAAGGCCAGTGATCACCATCATAAGGCCCGCTAAAATCCGCAGCACTAATAAGTATAGGTCAACGTCAAACAATAACCCTAACGCATTAGTGCTGGCCCCCACGAGCGCTCCAGCCATGGTATAACTGATGATCCGTCCGCTGTTATAGCTAAACAGGTAACCCAGTTGATTGACTAATCGGTTACTGCCATCGTTTTGAGGTAAATTTGCGGATAAAGCACCGACCAAACCACCGCACATCCCAATACAGTGTCCGGCGCCCATTATGCCGACAAGAAAGGCACCGAATACGCTGTAATCATTCACCGTCTTTATTTTTCCCTGTGGCGTTCGGCTCAACCGTTGATGTGGCGGTATCTATCTCTGTCTTAGCTTTTTGTTCATGACTGTCGTCTTCAAACAAAATAGATATACTTTGTTTATCAAGATCATCGAATTGATCCGATTTAACTGCCCAAAAAAAGACACCTACAGCGACAAGAACAAATAACATAGCGATGGGGATCAGGACATAAATAATGCTCATACACGTACCTTGAGTAGTCTTAAGCTATTGCTAACGACTATAAGTGAACTGGCGGACATGCCAATAGCTGCAATATAGGGCGCAACATGGCCGCTAACAGCTAAAGGGATTATAAACAGGTTGTAACCCAGCGCCCAGAACAAATTCTGTTTGATGACCCGTCCGGTAAATTTAGCGACTTTTACGGCGTCAGAGAAACGCGATAGGTTATCGCCCAACAAAATAATATCTGCACTGTTTTTACTGATGGCGGCGCCGCTGCCCATTGCTACCGAAAGGTTAGCTCCTGCAAGCACTGGGGCGTCATTAATGCCATCGCCAAACATAGCGACTTGGGAGTGTTGTTGTAGTTCTCTGACTAACGTTAATTTGTCTTCAGGAGATAAACCTTTGTGAACATCTTCAATACCAAGTCGTTTGGCTAGGTTTTCAACTTCACCAGAGTTATCACCACTGGCAATACTGATGTTACACCCCAATTTCTTCAACAACTGCACCGCATTGGCTGTATCGGGCCTAATTTCATCTGCTAAAGTGAATTTAGCCCGCACAACGCCCTCGAGACTCAGCCAAACAATGATGTCAGACTCAAGGTGATGAGTGCCGTTAACAAATGATTGGCTACCAATTTTCACCTTTTGGCCGTTGATATCACCTTGAAGGCCATTGCCGACAAAGTTTTGCTTGTTGGCTACGCTGATTGCTGGGTTAAAGTGGCCTTGAAATGCATGGGCAATAGGGTGAAGCGAGCTTGCCTCAAGTGCTGCCGCATACTCAAGAACATGCTCTTTCGTCATAGCATTAGTGGCACTTTCCACCAGTTCTATATCTGTAATAGACAATGAGCCTAGTGTCAGCGTGCCTGTTTTATCGAAAACAATATGGTTAAGCTTAGGCAGCTTTTCAAATACACCCGCTTTACGAGTAATTATCCCCAGCTTTGTGAGTATTGCTGTGCCACATGTGACCGCTGTAGGCGTTGCCAGCGCTAACGCACAAGGGCAGGTAGCAACCAACACTGATAAAGTCACCCAAAATGCATCTTCTGGTGAATAAAACGACCAAAAGAGATATGTCCCAGTCGCAATTAGCAACACGGCTGCAGTAAAATAATTTGAAAACCTATCGGCATACAGCGCAATTTTAGGTTTACTGTTTGAAGCAATTTCTTGCAACCTGATGATTTCTGCAACTAGCTGATCTTGTCCTAATGCCGTCACTCTTACCGTTATGGGTTGCTCAATGTTAATGGTGCCGGCAAAGACTTGAGCATCGACAGATTTAGCCAATGGCATCTGCTCACCGGTTAACATGGCTTCATTAACCGACGAACTGCCCTCAATAATAATACCGTCAGCGGCAATAACATCGCCAGGCTTAATTAAAATCAAATTTCCAATAACAAGACGCTTAGCGGGGACTTCTTCAATCGTATTGTCTGATTTAAGAAAAGCAGTCAGCGGCACCAGTTTATGTAGATTACTGGAGCTCACGGACGCCTTTTGGCGAGCATTTTGCTCAAAATAACGTCCAAGCAGTAAGAAGAAGGTAAACATAGAGACGGACTCAAAATACACTTCTCCAGTCCCGTTAATAGTCTCTATGCAACTGGCTATGTAGGCACCACAAATTGCGATACTGACAGAGACGTCCATATTTAACCGGCCCATTAAAATGGAACGAATGGCACTAAAATAGAAAGGTTGAGCAGAATAGAAAACAACAGGGGCAGCAAAGAGCATGCTCACCCAACGGAAGTAATCTCTAAACTCTATATCGAGTTCGGTAAAGTAACCAGAATACAGGGCCAGGGCGAACATCATCACCTGCATGGTCGCAAAACCCGCAAGACCTAAGCGCAATAAAAATTTGCGACTTTCTTTCTTGCTTTTGGTTTCTTGCTCGTCAATCTGAAACGGCGCGGCTTGGTAACCTATAGCACCGATTTTATTGAGGATTTCGCTAAGTTTTACCTGCTCGGCATGCCAAGATATCAATGCGCGTTGCGTTGTTGAGTTAACTTGAATGCTCGCTATACCGTTGAGTTTTTTGACTTGGTGTTCAATGAGCCAAGCACATGCAGCGCAGGTTATTCCGTCAATGGTTAACGATATCTCATTTAGATCATCGCGTTGATGAATAAAATCTTGCTGTACCTCTGGCAGGTCATAGGCACTGACGCTGTTAAGTTCTTCTGGCACCAAAGCCGTTTGTTTGTTACCTGGCTCGGTTCTAAACTTATAGTAATTCGATAAACCCGCATCGATAATCGCTTGCGATACAGCCTGGCAGCCAGGGCAGCACATCGCTTTATCTTCATTTTGTATACGTGTAGTGAACTGGCTACCGGTTAATACAGGTTCACTACAATGGTAACAACTGATTTGACTCATAGATTTGGGTTCATACGTTTATGTTGCGATCAAAAAGGTTCAAATTAGTTTAGCCAGTACTGCTTATCATCAACTAGCGTGACGCGCTGCTGGATCCGCCATGTTTGATCAAATCCTTCAATGCGAACTTCCCAAGGTCCTGACATCGCTTGATGGATTTCAATGCGATATACGCCATTCGCGTCAGCTGTGACTATCTGATTAAAATCACGCTCTGCCATTGTAGGATGGAAAAAGCCAACACTAAGAGCAGCTTGGTATTGCTCTCCACCTTGCTGAGAAAGTTCGACATACTTATCATCAAACTCGAGCAGATAATTCATGCCCAACTGTTTTGCATGTTTGATTTTTCGAAGGTCCATATTAATGGCTTTACCTTCTTTATAATAATCCTCAGAAACAAGGGAGTCTTTATTATCAATTGCTAGATATAATAAGTTGAAACTTGCAACGACGGCACAAAGCGGAAGTACGATAAGAAACCAGGGCCAGAACTGTTTATACCAAGGCTGAGGAGTAGACATTTTTTAACACCTATTATTTGCTGAGACGACGTTTTTAAGAACCGCCATTTTACCGTTAAAAGTGTGATTTAGCACTTAAAAAAAAGGCCTCGTTTGTGACGAGGCCTAATATTACGTTTAATGTTACTTAAGTGTAACTACTTGTTTGACAAGCTATAAACGTATGCTGAGATTACGTGAACTTTTTCTTCACCTAATACATCTTTCCATGCTGGCATGACGCCGCTACGACCATTCTTAACTGACTGTTGAATAGCACCACGGCTTCCGCCGTACAGCCACGCATTATCCGTTAGGTTAGGTGCGCCCATGAATTTGTTACCTGTGCCGTCCATACCATGACAGGCAAAACAGCCTTTCATGAAAGAACCTTGACCTTGAGCAGCAAGTGCTGCGTCATGTTCACGGCCAGACAACTTAACAACATATTCAGCAAGACCAGGTAACTCACTATCTTCGATTGGTAAACCACCTTTAGGCGGCATCATACCGTGACGACCATTCATAATGGTTGTCTTAATCGTTGCTAGCTCACCGCCATATAACCAAGCACCATCGGTGAGGTTAGGGAAGCCTTTGCTACCACGAGCGTCACTACCATGGCACATTGAACAGTTTTGCAAGAACAAACGACCGCCAACTTTTAGCGCTTCCTTATTCTTAACTAACTCTTCTAATGGCGTGTCAGCATAGGCCTTAAAGATAGGGCCAAACTTTTCATCAGCATGCTTTACTTCTTGGTCATACTGTACCCAACGTCCTTCCTCTTGAGCATCGATAACCGCCTGCTTAGATTCTGCGAGAGTACGTACACTTTGGTTAGAACTCGTCCAGCCTAAAAGGCCTTTGAAGCTACCAAGACCAGGGTAAAGTGCAAGATAGATAACACTAAACACGATAGTAATGTAGAACATATAACTCCACCATTTTGGCAGTGGGTTATTGAGTTCTTCGATACCGTCGAAGCTATGGCCCATTGATTCGCCTTCTTTTACGCCAGTGTTGTTCTTAGAACAAGCGCGTAGTAGAACGATACAACCAATGATGACCACAGACGAGAGTACAATGATCCATATACTCCAGAAATCAGTCATTACTTTTTCTCTCCTGAGTCCTTTGAAACCTCGGTTTTCTCTTCATCAGAGAACACAAGGTTAGCTGCTTCGTCAAATTGCTTCTTACGACGAGAGCTATATGCCCAAGCAAATATACCGATAAAGGTAACCATCACAACTATGGTTATAATTCCTCGTAATGTACCGTAATCCATATCTTGCCTCCTTATTTAAGCGCGTGACCAAGTGATTGTAGATAAGCGATCAATGCATCCATTTCCGTCTTATCTTTCACTGCGTCTTTAGCAGCTGCAATTTCTTCATCTGTATACAGCTCATGTGTCGGATGAAGGTTGCGTAGGATATCCATTTTCTTGCCAGTCAACTCGCCGCTAAGCTTGTTTTCTGCCAACCAAGGGAAACCAGGCATATTCGACTGAGGTACAACAGCGCGAGGATCAATTAAATGAACTTCATGCCACTGGTCACTGTAACGACCGCCAACACGGGCTAGATCTGGACCTGTACGCTTAGAACCCCACTGGAATGGGTGATCCCATACAGATTCGCCAGCCACCGAGTAGTGCCCATAACGTTCTGTTTCTGCTCGTAGTGGACGGATCATCTGACTGTGACAGTTATAACAACCCTCACGTACGTAGATATCACGACCCTCTATCTGCAAAGCAGTATATGGGATCTGGCCTTCTAGCGGCTCAGTCGTGTCTTTTTGGAAAAGTAGGGGAGTGATCTCAACCAAGCTACCGAAGCTGATTGCGATTACAGTCAAGATCCCTAATAGACCGATGTTTTTCTCAACTAACTCATGATTAAATTTCATCGAATCTACTCCTTAAGCTGCTTTTGCATCAGCAATCGCTGGCAAAGAATCTTTAGGGGCCTTAACAGTACGGATCACGTTGTATGCCATGATGAACATACCTGTCAGGAAGAAAACACCACCTATGAAACGAACAAAGTAGAATGGGTAAGATGCTTCTAAGCTTTCTACAAAGCTGTAAGTCAATGTACCGTCAGAGTTAACTGCGCGCCACATAAGACCCTGCATTACACCAGAGATCCACATTGAAACGATATAAAGAACAGTACCGATTGTTGCCAACCAGAAATGAACGTTAATAAGGTTTGTGCTGTACATACGGCCTTGGTTATACAGTACCGGTATCAAGTGATACAAAGAACCGATAGAAACCATTGCAACCCAACCCAAAGCACCAGAATGAACATGTCCAATTGTCCAGTCAGTGTAATGAGACAATGCGTTAACTGTTTTAATCGCCATCATTGGGCCTTCGAAGGTAGACATACCATAGAAAGACAATGAAACAACAAGGAAACGAAGAATAGGGTCCGTACGAAGTTTGTGCCAAGCACCCGATAGCGTCATGATACCGTTAATCATACCACCCCAAGAAGGAGCGAATAGGATAAGCGACATCACCATACCAAGTGATTGAGTCCAATCGGGTAGAGCAGTGTAATGGAGGTGGTGAGGACCAGCCCAAATGTACAAAGCAATCAGTGCCCAGAAGTGAACAATTGATAAACGGTACGAATAAACAGGACGACCAGCTTGTTTAGGGACGAAGTAATACATCATACCTAAGAAGCCTGCTGTCAGTAGGAAACCAACCGCGTTGTGTCCATACCACCACTGAACCATTGCATCGACAGCGCCACTATAAAGTGAGTACGACTTGGTTAGTGATAACGGCACAGCCATAGAGTTAACTATGTGCAACACTGCTACGGTGATAATAAAGGCACCAAAGAACCAGTTCGCCACATAAATGTGGGACGTTGTTCGTTTAACGATGGTACCGAAGAACACCACTGCATATGCAATCCAAACGATGGTAATTGCGATATCAATAGGCCATTCAAGCTCAGCATATTCTTTTCCCTGGGTGAAACCCATAGGTAAGCTAATTGCTGCTGATATTATGATGGCTTGCCAACCCCAGAACGTAAATGCAGCTAACCTAGGTGCAAATAGTCGAGTTTGACAGGTGCGTTGAACGATATAATAGGATGTAGCGAAAAGGGCTGAAGTACCAAACGCGAAAATCACGGCATTCGTATGTAGAGGTCTAAGACGACTATACGTTAACCATGGAGTATCGAAGTTTAGCTGCGGCCAGATTAGCTGGGCTGCGATTAATACACCTACTGACATTCCAACAATTCCCCAAAACACGGTCGTTAAGGAAAATTGACGAACAATAGTGTAGTTGTAATCAGCGCCTTGAGGCTGGGAATGGTTCATCATTTTGCTTCCACTGCTTATTACTTATACTTATTATTAAGTAGAGCGAGACTCTACCCGGTAAAATGACACAAAAAAGCGGATTACCTATCGGAAATTAGCCACCTGTGTCAATGTGTAACCTTGCGTTTTATGAAGTAAAAGCAAGGCAATGCAATGATACTTGAGCTATGTCAAAAAAGATAGGAATTAGGCCTGCTGAAAAGTTGATCTAGATCAAGCTACTCAATAGAATGTTAATAGATTTGATTAAAAGGTTAATTATTGTGCAAATTACTCATAATTCAGTAGTATTGCGAGTTTTATATACGTTTTTTATAGCGATTAACATCAGTGGATGTGAACCTGATAACAGTAAAAATAACAAATCATTTGAGCAAGATACAGGACTGTGCAACTTCCAAGAAAAGGCGTGTACCAACACCGTTGATGACATTGAACTTAGTTTACGCATTACCCCATGGGATACCCCAAGTGAAAAGCCACTTTCCTTAAGTTTGAATAGCTCAGAACCACTCGAAAATGTAAAAATGCGTATTGAAGGGCGAGACATGTTTATGGGCATTATCCCTGTGAACTTGTCTAAAGACAGCGAAACGACCTATAGCGCACCGCTGATCTATGGATCTTGCAGTAGCGGCTACATGGTGTGGCAAGCCATTGTAAGTTACCAGCAAGACGGTATCGAAAAGTTCACCATCTTTGAGTTTCTTGCTGACAGCGAAAAGACCCGCTAATGCGATTAAAGCAATATGATCAAGTTCATGATTTTCAAAGTAGTGTATTTAAGGCGGTAACATCATCTGAAATATGACTGCATAAACAGCTGTTTCTTGTTGTAGGTGTGGTTTAAATCTCAATATTTCAATATCGCTATTGATAATCATTCTCATTAAGTTATATTAGGCGTATAAATAAGATAACGTATAAGAGAATGTTATGGGATCTGTAAGTCAAAACCTCAATATCAATATATCGCAACAAAAGATGGCCCAACTAATACAGCAAGGGCACTTATGTGCAGCAGATTTTAAATGCTTAGACGCCGAGTCAAAGCAGACTGTTTGGCAGTTGTGCCTTTGGTGTTGCGAAAAGCGGATTCATTGTGAAAAAGCCTGTTTAAGCGACTGTATTAGTCATTGCGGCAGTAAAATAAGTATAACAACAGCTTAATTATGCTTAATAACTAACCTCTGAGCAATATAAGGCTACTTTGATGCAGCGTAACTGATTAATATGCAGTTATAGTCAGTGATCTTAGTAGTAATAAAATGCAGCTACCCAATGTTATGCCACTGTTTGACTCTATCCAATTCATTCAAAGCGGCAATCCCATCATAAATCAACATATTACTCAGCTAGCACTCTGTGGAATTGAAGACGCGAGTTTGGTATTTGAGCATGCCACAGACTGGCTGTGTGAACAGAAATTCAGTGAAAACAACTATAAGGCCTATCGGAGCGAATTAACCACTTTTTTACATTGGTGTTTCGATGTCGCTCAAATAGAAGTCTCAGCAGCAGGGCGAAAAGAGATAAGCCAATACGTTGAATATTGCCAGGCACCGCCACTCACGCTAATAGGTTTTTACAATGTCGCTCAGTTTAAAGAGCAAAAGGGCAGTGAACTCAGAAGCCCCAATCCACAATGGTTACCTTTTAGAGGTAAGAAGGTGGAAGGTGTTGTACAGCCATACAGCTTAAGTGAAAGCGCGCTCAAAACCAAAATGGCGATTCTGTCCTCTTTCTATGCTTATCTTATGAGTGAAGATTTTGTTGAAAAGAATCCGGCTCAAATGTGGCTCAATAAAAGTAGGTTCTCGTCCAATAAAAAGTATCGCATCAATAATGACGGTGAGAATCAACTCGCCTTCACTGAATTACAGTGGTCTTATGTGATGTCGACTGTCACTAAGCTTGCAGCAGAGCAGCCCGAACTTCATCAACGTAGTTTGTTTCTCATTAAGCTCATTTACGCCTGCTATCTAAGAGTGTCAGAAGTATCAGCAAGGGCAGGTTACTCGCCTATTATGGATCAATTTAAGCGTAATCCTCAAACGGGAATATGGAGTTTTCATATTCCTTCAAGTAAAGGCGGCAAGCGCCGTACTGTATCCATGTCCGATGCTTTACTTGCCGCTTTAGTGGAGTATCGTCATTACCTTAATCTACCCGATTATCCAAAAACCAATGAAGGTCACCCGCTCATTATTAGGCAAAAAGCAGCTGGGAGAGGTAGGGAAGTCGGTTTAATCAATGCGAACCTTGGAATACGTCAAATAAGGGAAGAGGTAGATAAGATCATCGTACTTGCTGCGATATGTGCTGAAAATGATGGCTTTGTTGAAGATGGGGCACAGATGCGGCAGCTAAGTATCCATAACATTCGCCATACCGGCATTACCCATGACATCAATATTCATGGCCGGCCATTGTCACATGTGCAAGCTGATGCAGGGCATGAGAGCATCGATACAACGTCGCAATACTTGCACACAACACAAATTGAGCGCCATCAAAGTGGGCAAAATAGACCCTTAGATAACCTGCAAGGTATAGGTTAAAGGCTTAACTAGAGAATGAATTAGCCAAATCCTGGTTTTTTTCTTATCCGTTAATCACAATATCAAAGCTTTAAAGTCATAGACAATATTTGAACTATCATAAAATCCAGAACAGTTAATGCCGATAAGTGACATTATCGGCATCTCATTAATAAGTCTAAACCCAAGCCTAATCTCACGTCTTTTAGTTACTATTCTATAATAGCTACAATGACTTCAAGACTTACATTACCATCAACATTGCAACAGCAATGACTAATCAGTGCTGCTGTATACACTGACGAACTAGTTTATCGAATGATTAAATCGCACAGTCGGCGCTAAAATAGTTAACGCCAGTGTTGATTAAGGATCTACAGTTTTATCGAACTGTGCTTGTCATTATGGTATCTAGCAGATGCTGTGTTTATCGAGCACTAAGTATCAAAAGCCATCTATAGATGGTTATCTAACAATACGTCTTGTGAACATGATTAAACTAAGCTGCAATGCAGGTTAAAATTAGGTTTTGTATGAGCGCGTGAGCGAGTTCTTTTGTGGGGCTTTGAGCTGGAACTTGGGTTAGCCAAAGCAATCAGCATCATTTCTACGAACTTGTTCAGCGGGCTATTTCAACAGAACGCGACCGTCAAACCAATATGCATGGCCGGAGCCAATGTTTGTTATTGAGTTAACGAGCATAGTTAGCATTGAAAGTTTGCAGTGAACGTTAGCTTTCTGCGTATGTTAGCTAAGTTAGTTTTAGTCTCAAGTTACTTTAACCGGACTAGAGTTTCACGCATTCATAGAACAATTTACTCAGTGCATTAAAGATATCAAGCAAACGCTATGAGCAAAGCTCAAATCATGATCATGCTAAGATTAATTCTTGTATAGATGATTACTAACATTTGCTAATGTCAGTGAACAAACCAAGTTCAATGTTGATACGTGATAATAACGACTTGTGTATCTAGTGTTTGCAGTAACTACGTTAGTTCAATATCAGTTAGCATCTAGAAATACAGCTACAGAGATATTGAGTTGGCAAATCAGTTGATAGTCAAAATCAGGCTTTAATCAGAAACTCTTATCTATAGCATGATAAAAGTGGCGTGCGCTGTGTGGCTGCTTTTAGAGATTGATTGGCTTAGTACTGCAGAATCAACACAGTAGCGCTGTACATCATCATAATGGTAATTAAACATTATGTTAGCTATGTAAGCTGCAAATACCTTAATGAGTAAAACTCATTCGATAACATCCTTTTCTAGTCCATTATCAATTACACACTACTATGCGCACAATGTATATTATGTTAAATAGGGTTTATGAGGAAATGAACTGGCATGATTTTTTGTAATTTCAAGTTGAGACTGAGATCCGATCTCATGACTGTTTGTATTCCTCTAGCCCTTTCGGGTACTGGCTTTGCACAAGATTTAACATCCTTAAGAAAACTTGTTTTTCAAATATAAGTGAGATCAATGTAAATATTGGCAGAGATTTGAATTACGGCTATTCCCCAGAATCACTGCGAACTATGCCAATGTGCAAATAGCGCCTGTACGTAAAACCTGTACAAAGTTGAGTATCTTGGTCAATCAGATTTAACGCACAGTACAATTGTCACAGTAACCAACGTGAATGATCTTGCCCCGAATGCTGGATGCTTGTCTTTAGTTTTGAGGTTAAATAGCCTATTAGCTTGCATTTTGTATTGGAAGTCGAGGCTACTTTAACTTGCTTGTAAGTTCTGCCATTGTCCTTGACCTGTGCCATAAGTGAGGAAACCCCTGGTCGTTACCAACCATGTTAAAGCTAAGATTTGAAGGCGCTTCTCTATCGTAGTTGCCAATAGTAGGATAAGCGGAGGTCCAGGATATTTGACTGTGTTGCTTTCAATTGAACTAAGGCAAGCCCACTTGGTGAGTTGTTTTTATGTTCCCAAGTTCTATTCTCGGCTGTTTTGCTCCAAGAAATTAAACAACTTACTGTAAATCAAAAGAGCGACTTTGCTAAGACATCCAATGTAGGAGTTAAACATGCCCTACTCCACGCTAGAAATTGGGGGGAAATGAGCGCCGCAGTTACTGAACTTTTGAACACGCTGCCAGCGTCCGTTCACGACACAAAAGCGACACTCGGTATCTTATCTGTAACACGCTTTTGGACAGAAACTGCTTAGAGTATTCAGTCTAATGTCATTAATATTGATTAGAAAAAGTATCTCAAACATTCATGAAGGCCATCCTTGCGTTAAATCGACCTGTGACCACTTCAAATTGACCAACTCAGACACACTCAGTGCGTGATGGTAAGCAATCATGATGATGGTGCTGTCACGATGACCGTGGCGACCGACCGACAGACTTGGCAGCTTTGCTGATGCGTTCAATTTCTGATGAGGTTAGATATTCACGTTCACGAACATCTTTATATTTGCGGGTATTGGTAACTTTCGAGTTTTCGGTGTTTGGGGTGGGTGTTCTGTAATCTTCTAAGTTGCTGATATTACTCATTCGGCTATCCATAACTTTCGAGATTATAGCCCAAGGTTGGAAAGATTTATACGGTGATGAAGATTGCTAGTAATGTGACATTGATAACTTTACAAGTTTCTTTACAGATTATCGGCTGTTTTGACCATGATTAGCCATGATGATGGCAATGGTTCATAAACGGTGGTTTTCTTTACACGGTGATGGTGGGTGGGAATTGCTAGTGGTGTAGAGACTCCCCTCAAAGCTCTTTAGGTCTAAACCTTAAAGGGCTTTGAGGGGGTCGAAAGTTAGTTTTTTTCGAGTTTCAGGTTAAGGGAACGAGCTTTGATTTCCTTCGCAAAGGCGTCAAAGGCCGCTTTGTCAATGGTGCCTATTTCATTGACTTTGCCTGAGGTTTGAATTACGAACACGCCACTAGTACCATTTCCTTTAAAAGATACTGACTCTACATCAGAAAATTTAATCAAGTACTTGTATTTTAACCCCTTAACGGTAATCTCCTCACCTTTTGAGTCAAATGACACGGTCACTTTATCAATCTCGCTGGTGAATTGAAGCGCATAAATTGACCCGTATGAGAATTCCTTTTTGTAGATTAGCTCGTTCATTTCTCTCTCCCCGCAAGCCATTAACATTATAATACAAAGGCTCAAAATCAAACTGTTAGTTTTTATCAAAACTACCTCCCATGTCAGAAAATAAATAATAAGGTGTTTTGCTATTACCGTAAGATTGTCCTGTCGCTCGCAATACATGCGTAGCGAACGAACCGCACATGCGACTCTGTCCCATGTAAGGGGTTGAATTCCAACTTGATATAGCGCTCACTCCACCTTGGTATTGTGTCTTAGTCAGTGCAAATGAGCGGAACGCAAATTGACCGCCTTGCGGGTCTTTACCTGTTGCTTGCCAAGCCTTGAACCTCGAACTGTAATCCCCTTCATCTGACAGGGTTCCCCCTAAAGGAGTGTCAGAGATAAAGTCCTCAAAAGAAGCCCCGTCACCACCTGGCCAAAAGCCTTTGGCGAACTCTCCGTTTGGCCCTCTCATAATAACAAATGCGTGACCTATAACGTCTGGAATTTCTACCCCTTTAAATTCTATTGACTCATCTTGGTGGGCGACTAAGGTAATTGAATATTCAGACTCTTTAGCTTTTGCTGCTTCAACTTCATTAATTTGGTCATTCAGTCTGTTAATTTTTAAATTCGCTTCACCACCTACATTGGTACCACTATTCCCCTTAGCCGCATTGTTCCCCAAATTTCCAAAATCGGACATTTTCCCGACGCTTATGCTCTCCACTTTACCATTACTGATATTCGCAGAAAATGCTCTAGCCCCATTAGAGCTTGTAGCAGTGCCAGAAGCCGAGGTCACTTTACGCTTAATATGAGACCCAGTATTCGATACTAATGCCTCTGTTTTTTTATCGACTTGAATTTTTTTATCAAATTCTTCCGCCGCATACCCTGTCGGATCCGTGCCTGCCAGCGGGTTGTTCATGATATACGAGTACGGATTCACGCTCTGGGTCGAGGTGGGGCTCTGAATAAGAGGGTCCACACTCATAAACCGCCCAAGGTTGTAATCGTACACCCGACCGTTCATATGAATGAGCTGCTGCTCGTTCAAATGCTCATGGTCGGTAAAGCCGCGACGGTTTTTGTTGGTAATGTTTAAATCTTGTAAACTTGATAATAAGGTATTTTTATTCAATATATCCTTACTATGGCTACTACCAACTGCGGCAGTTCGACCAAAGGGGTCAAAGTAACGCTGGCTGATAATATTGCCATTTTGGTCAGCCATGGTCGTCGCACTGCCTAGCCTGCCCCTGAGGGTAAACTGCAACAAATGCTTCCGCGCGGGCGTGTAGCTCAAAACCGCTATGTCATCTATATAGGTTCGCCAGCTACCATCATTATCGATTTCATAATATTTATCAACATAGTAAGTGGTGGTGTTAACACCTGACACATTTCTGCTTTGCTTGGCGCGCATGCCATCACTGCCGTAAGTAAAGCCTGTCACTGTGCTGTTGCCTGGGCCTCTTCCGGTGATGGTTAGCGGTTTGTCCATGGCGTTATAGGTCATGGTTAGCCCATCACCGATACGTAAATTACCTTTGGCATCATATTGAAAGTTAACAGTGCTACCGATAAGTTTGGTTAGCTGACAAACCGCATTCGGCTTATTGCCACAGGCCGAACCACCATAACGATATGCGGTGTTGCTATTGGCACTGTAATCGGTTTTCTTTAAAAAGTTACCGACCTTATCATAGGCATAATTGACTGTTGCGTTAATCAAAGGGTTAGTATTGCTAAAGGTGTACGCTTCTAAACGGTTTAGTGTGTCGTAACGGTAATGCTTATTTAACCCTGTAGTAGCATTACGCTCATCGATAAGGTTCATAAAATCATCGTAATTGTCATAGTAATGCCCATGAATACGCCCCAGTGGTGCATCCACTTGCACATTGGCCATGGTGCCTTCAGGATTATATTGACGAGACTCACGCATAACACTGTTGCCAAGCTCTGCCCCTGTGATATGGCCAGCTTCGTCCATTGCAGTAACTTGGCGATAAATGTAGCCAGAAGCGGCGTTACTGGTTTGCTCCAAATAGCCGTAATCGTTATAAGCGTATTTAAGGGTTAGTCCGTTAGGATATTCCAGTGCTTTAGGACGACCATAGAAGCTGTCGTATTGATGTTTAATGGTGCGATTAGCCCCATCCACATTGACGGTGGTGCTGGCCAGTTGCAACGCAGTTGTGTAAGCATAAGTGCGGCTAATGCCATTTTCAGTTTCAGAGCTTAACATACCTAGTTTAGGCGTATCCCACACATAGGTTGCGGTACTTGGTGCATTACCGCCTACCGTGGCTCTAGTGGCTATGCGTCCTAATGTGTCCAAGGTAAACGTTTGCACTACACCATTGGCATCGGTTTGCTTATCCAGCTCACCTAAGGTGTTATAGCCAAATAAAGTTATCCCCTGGTTAGGGTCATCCACTTTGGTTTTATGACCAAAACCGTTATAGGTGGCTTTGATAACATTACCATTAGCGTCTTGAATGATTAACGGGCGACCTGCACTGTCATAAGCAAAACGATTCGTGCCATTTTGGGCGTCAACCGTTTCATACAACCAGCCTTGGCTACCGTAGGTGCGCGACATAGTGCGCCCACCGACAGTAATATTGGTGGTGAGGCCATCGTAGTCGTATGTCGACTCAAGCCCTGACTTGCCATTAGGCATACTGCGCCTTGCAGGCCTGTCCAACTCATCGAAATCGCTAAACTCAGTGTATTCGGCGCCCGTGCCATTACCATAAGGAGCAGATTCACGCAGCAGGCGCCCCAGTGCATCATAGTGTTTATCTTGATACTGATAACCGCCATCAAAACCTTGGGTAGCAATGCGTAGCACTCTGCCTTGGGCATCAATGTATTGCTCAGTCTCACACAAAATGACGTGCCAGCCATTATTAATCAATAACATAACAACATTCGTGACAGCAAACAATTACGAGTCTCAGCTAAAGAAGGAATTTGAGAAATGTGCAGTAGGAAATATTGATAAACACTAAATATTAGGTAAAAACATAGATATTTATGAGGTTATATACATGGAAAATCCCCACGAATTACTTAAAGGGGAATGGGTGCCTAAGGTGCGGTTGCTCTGTAGCGCTATAGTATAAATTGGCAACTATTTGAAAAATGCCGTCGCCGTCTATCTAAATGCTCACAATAGACACTCAGCTCTTGCAGTGTTCCCACTGGGCCATGGAATAATTGTCCGAATTCGGTGACGATTTTCACCCAGTTAGCTACAGGTATATTAAGCCTAGTGAGGATATCTTCTGCACTAGCAGAAATGGCTCCACGCTTATCGTTACGGATAACCCTGCCTGTTTCATCAACCAGTATTAAGTAGTCTTTAAGTGAGAAATTAATGCCTTTAGGCTGGTGTGCTCGTTCGTTACCAATGAAAGGTAATAGTTTCTTGGGCTGCTCACCTTTCAGAGCGGCTTTGACTCTTAGTTTGATACTGGTGAAGTCTGATTGCTCTGGTGTGTTAGCCATCTTAGCTCGAATAGGATTGAGCTCAACGTAAGCCATACAAGCAAGGACTGCTGCTTCATCAAGTAGAGCTTGTGACTTGAAACGCCCTTCCCAAAAGTGCCCGGTGCAGTTGTCCTCTAGATTGGCTTGTCGTGCGATAGGCTCATTTAAGCACCTCATAAACCAGCTTATATCACTGAGCCTTGAGCGATAGGTAGCAATAAGGTGTTTGAGTTGAATCACTAAATACTCATCGATTACTTCACCTTTGGCGAATTTTTGCGTTAGCGCCGTGCCATTAAATAGCTTATGCCATTGTAAAACAACCTCTCTATCTGACCAGTTGTTCACCGTTTCTAGGTCAATATAAAGCACAATATGCAGATGGTTACTCATCACTGCGTAAGCCGCTACATCAATAGCAAACACCTCGGAAAGCTTAAGTATTTGCGTTTCAACCCAACCACGGCGGTGGTCGTAGTTCTTACCAGCGTATTTATCATCGCCACACAAGAAAGCGCGCCGAACAACTCGGCTGCAACAGTGGTAATAGGGAGTGTCTTCAATGCTAATGAGGGTTCGTCTTGGGCGCGGCATACAACCTCCTTGTTAAATGCTCGTTCAAAGCATAGTAGAAGGTCGCTATTGAGGCCATTAACTATGGCTGTCTATGTATTTTTTGCTTAAAACAACCTCTCTATCTGACCAGTTGTTCACCGTCTCTAGGTCAATATAAAGCACAATATGCAGATGGTTACTCATCACTGCGTAAGCCGCTACATCAATAGCAAACACCTCGGAAAGCTTAAGTATTTGCGTTTCAACCCAACCACGGCGGTGGTCGTAGTTCTTACCAGCGTATTTATCATCGCCACACAAGAAAGCGCGCCGAACAACTCGGCTGCAACAGTGGTAATAGGGAGTGTCTTCAATGCTAATGAGGGTTCGTCTTGGGCGCGGCATACAACCTCCTTGTTAAATGCTCGTTCAAAGCATAGTAGAAGGTCGCTATTGAGGCCATTAACTATGGCTGTCTATGTATTTTTTTCGTAACATACTGATTTATAAGTTTTGGTTAGCATATCGAAAAAACTTGGCTATCGATAGTAGGTAAGATATTTGGAGTCTGTGATATTAGTATTGACCACGACCCGTTATTTCAATGATTATATTTGACTAAAACGTTTTGGGGCAATAACGGCTTAGAGGGATCATTCTAAGACGTACCTGGACAAAAGCTTGTTAGAGTTAAAGTTCTTAAAATGATGAGTCTCATTAAGGAATGTATGGCAAGTGGATATTTAACGTCGCCTTAAGGGAAGAGGGGAACCACCTCTCAATTCAAATTGACCATCGAATACACAAATGTGGATTCAAACTACACAAGCGTGACGTTTTGAATCCCGCTTTAAGGCTTTTTTATGTGCGAGCCAAAGCTTGTTCACACTTGTTCCAAGCAGGTAACCAACTGAAGTTTGCATTACGCAATGAATTAGAATGACAAACCTTAACTGGCAAATAGTTCAAGGTCTTCAAAATGAGAAGTCCAGGGTTAAACGCAAACATCAATAAATCAACTATTATGTGTTGATATTTTGACATTAACTCTTCAATTTTCTTCTTATCGTCTCCTTGCGAAAAGATATAACCTCCTTTGGAATTTGGAACCATCAAATGTAATACACTCTCTGCTGCAGGGTGCGTTAATTGACATAATTCAGAATAGCACGCATAAAACTCTTTTTCTGTTTGTTTTTCCAGACTGTTCACATAATGAGCAGTACTTTGGGCTTTATGAGTTGGGGCGGCATCATCATTCTTATCTAAGCGCCGACCATGCGAATAATGGATTAACATATCTTCTAGTTCATTAATGGTAACTATGTAATCGAGTTCTCCAGCAATACCGCCAGAGATAATTTTGTGATTATCAGTCAAGGACTTAGCCACATTAATTAAAGCCTCTGAGCTATCACCAGTTGACTCAATTAATGATCGAAATGCAGATGCAAACGGCAAGTACACTCCCTGCTCATACGCTAATGCCATTCCTTTGATCCACTCTAGGTTTCGAGCTAGAGACGATGCCGCTCCAAAGTGTGCTCGATAAACTAACTCCGACATATAAATTCGATTTATATCCCGTTTAGACTCGTTCGAACTCGCAAAGGTGTAAGCGCTACCTTCACTTTCATTTAATGCTTTAAGGATTAATGGCTTATAGCCTTCAACTAACTCTTTACCGAACAGCTTATAATACGTATCCATTTCCTCTCCACATTTAAACTCGTTGAATTAATATAAAGCACATAACGACTCGTTATATTTACCATTTTGACAATATATCAAGAAGCTCTAATGCGTCATTCCCATTTCCTATCTGCGCCAATTATACATGTGACTACACCAGTGTAAACAAAGGGTGTTGTTTTATTTTGATTAACGATGACTCAGCATCTTTATAAATCGAGCTGCAACCGATAAGAAAAAATAGGGGAAATGGATAGGGTATGCGCATAGCTAAAAATGGCTTATAGCTCGTTTTGGGGAAAAGTTAGTTAGCCCCCTTACCCATTCTTGGACAATTAAGGAGTGAATGTCTACATAACACTCGATTAAGCCATATGGTTCAAGTGGAGTAGCCAATCCATAATCATGAGTTCAGACGACGTAGCGGCTCTAACTGACATTTCTCAGGCTAGAATTGATTTTCTCAATAGTCACGCCGGTATCCAAAGCACTTTTAATTAAGCTATCCAAAACAGTTTCAGTGTAGAACCTTAGTCCTCTTTCACTACTTTTTGGTAGGACATACACGCTTCCTGATGCCGCTCATAGTCGTCGCATTTTAACGAAGTTCAATGCACTTAATGGATTTAAGCCAATATCTGTTTAAGTTGATAAATCGAATATATTCGAATAAAAAGTAAAGCATTAATATTTGTGGTTACTTACATGCTGATTGAACCTTTGATTGAACCTTTGATTGAACCTTTGATTGAACCTTTGATTGAACCTTTGATTGAACCTTTGATTGAACCTTTGATTGAACCTTTGATTGAGACACACAGTGCCACCAAACGGCTAAACAACAAACCGTCGCTGCCCATATCCATTTCGACAGAATACAAATAGGCCCAAGTCGTCAAACTTGGGCCTATTTACAGGTTATCTTAAACGGGTGATTACCTTATGTAGAACCCTGATTACTTGGCTAGATTGCGCAATACATAATGCAGAATACCGCCATGTTGGTAGTAACTGAACTCATTGGGAGTATCAATACGGATTTTCGCTTCAAACGAATCTTGCTTACCCGCTTTGTCGGTCGCAGTTACCTTGACTATTTTCTGACCAGCACTCACGGCAGGAATACTGAATTGCTCTTCACCAGTGAGGTTCAGCGACTCTGCACTGTCATCTGGCATAAACTGCAAAGGTAAAATACCCATTCCAACCAGGTTAGAGCGATGAATACGCTCATAACTTTGGGCAATGACCGATTTAACGCCCAACAGTGCAGGCCCTTTGGCTGCCCAGTCTCGTGAGCTACCCGTGCCATATTCCTTACCTGCAAGCACGATACAAGGATTGCCCTGTTGTTGATACTGCATGGCAGCATCAAATACTGTCATCGACTCACCGTTAGGCATCAAGCGTGTCCAGCAGCCCTCAGTACCCGGAGCCAGCAGATTTTTCAGTCTGATATTGGCAAAGGTTCCGCGCATCATCACTTCATGGTTTCCGCGACGCGAACCGTAAGAGTTAAAGTCCTTAATGGCCACACCAGCCTGTTGTAAATAGTCTCCAGCAGGACTGTTTGGGGCAATAGATCCCGCTGGTGAAATATGATCGGTCGTGACCGAGTCACCCAATTTGAGTAAACAACGGGCATTGTCGATAGCCATTATTGCTGGTATCTCAGCACTGATCCCATCAAAAAATGGCGGTTGTTTAACATAGGTGGAATTCGGCCAGTTATATTTCTGGCTCTGCACCACTTCTAACCCTTGCCAGTCGACATCGCCACTGTAAATATCGGCATAACGGGACACAAACATATCGCTTTGTACTGCGCTGGCCATGACCTGTTGGATTTCTTGATTGTCCGGCCAGATATCTTTTAAATAAACCGCATTACCATCAGCATCCTTCCCAAGTGACTCGCTAGCAATATCGGCCTTCATATTACCGGCCAGTGCATACGCCACCACAAGGGGCGGCGATGCCAGATAATTCGCTTGTACTTCAGGATGAATACGTCCATCGAAATTACGGTTGCCCGACAACACCGAACACACCTTCAACCTGCCCTGTTGTATCGCTTCACTAACAGGCTGAGGTAAGGGGCCGGAATTACCAATACAAGTGGTACAACCGTAACCCACTAACTGAAACCCTAGAGCATCTAAATCGACATTGAGACCCGATTTTATTAAATAATCTGTCACCACCTGCGATCCAGGTGCAAAACTGGTTTTCACCCAAGGTTTAACCTGCAAGCCTTTTTGGCGGGCATTTCTGGCCAATAATCCGGCGGCGATTAACACTGATGGATTGGAGGTATTAGTACAACTGGTAATCGCGGCAATCACCACCGCGCCCGCTTCGAGGACAAAGTCCTTATCTCGATACTGGCAGGCAACGCCTGTGTTGCCATCAGCGACCGGTGCAGAGGGACCACCTTCGCTTGACAGTTCATCTTTACCTACAGTTTCGATTTGATTAACAGGGATCTGGCTGTCCAGCCACTGACGGAAACTGACACCCGCTTTATCAAGTGCAATCCTGTCCTGCGGCCTTTTAGGACCCGCAATAGAAGGCACAATACTGCCCAAATCTAATTGTAAACTGGCGTGATAACAGGCTTTGTTCTCAGATCCGCAGCCCCACATGTCCATCTCTTTAAGATAAGCCTTTATGAGCTCGATCCGCTCAGGATCACGACCAGTAAGGGCTAAGTAATCTACAGTTTGCTGATCGATCGGGAAAATACCACTGGTGGCACCGTATTCAGGGGCCATATTGGCAATGGTTGCTCTATCGGCTAGGGTCAGTTGATCGATGCCAGCACCAAAAAACTCAACAAATTTTCCTACCACCCCAAATTCACGTAATTGCTCGGTGACCGTTAACACCAGATCGGTAGCTGTAACCCCTGGTGGTAATGTACCGGTAAATTCAAAGCCGACAATTTCGGGTAACAGCATGGTAACGGGTTGGCCTAACATGGCGGCCTCAGCCTCAATGCCTCCTACGCCCCAGCCCAGCACACCCAAACCGTTAATCATGGTGGTATGAGAATCTGTACCGACTAAGGTGTCGGGATACAATAAGTTGTCTTCATCTTCTTTGACAAAAACCACCCGAGCCAAATATTCCAAATTAATCTGATGCACAATGCCGCGCCCTGGCGGCACCACTTTAAAGTTGTCAAAGGCTTGCTGACCCCAACGCAGAAATTGGTAGCGTTCACGGTTGCGCTTTATTTCGATGGCGGTATTTTTTTGCAGCGCGCCGGATTCGGCAAACACATCAACCATTACCGAATGGTCAATCACCAGCTCGACTGGATTGAGTGGATTAATCGCGTCAGCATTGCCACCTAATGTTTCGATAGCATCACGCATCGCGGCCAAATCGACCACAGAAGGTACACCGGTAAAATCCTGTAAAATAACCCTAGAGGGCACAAAAGCGATTTCGGTTTCTGACCAGTTATCTAAATCCCAGCGGGCCAAGGTATCTATATCCTCTGGCTGGACAAATTCTGAATTTTCATAGCGCAGTAAATTTTCTAATAAGATTTTTGCCGCAAAGGGTAAGCGGGATAAATCATAGTGTTCGGCTAATCGATCAAAGCTATAATACCGGAAAGTTTTTCCTTTACTTTCAAGCTGTTTCAATAATTGCATCGAATTTGTCATCACTGATCTCCCTATAAACGTTTATTGGTACTTCCTGCTAAGCTTAGTAAACACACTAACATAACCACATTAAAATCGTTCTGAAGTGGTATAGATAATTTGGCCACTCAATTAAAGGTTACATTAGGTTTTTGAGGGTAAATACAAACAGCTAAACTTCGAGATATATCCATTTCAAACACGTTTTGGGGTAGAAATGTGTTAATGCTTTAGCTCTATAAATGACTGTTGGTAGGTTTCTGGGTAGCGAAATGCCTTGTGGACACAGCCAATCTCGTGGCGGTTAACGCTAACATCTTCAAGCCTTTTACCTTCTACTGAGAAACTAAACTTGCCATTGCAATTAACCCTGTAGCGGGAATTAGAATGAATGGCGACTCAGCTCTGTAACTAACATACGGCGACCGTCGCTCTCAACATGTTGTAAAAAGGCCTGAGCAATGGCGGTTTGTCGTTTGGATTTTAGCCATAAAAAATACCAGTTCGAGTTAATAGGCAAAGATTCTACCTGTAATTGCGCTAATCCCATATTGCCGCCAAATGCTAAGGTGTGCGCTGACAAAATACTAACTCCTAGACCCGACATCACGGAGTGCTTAATGGCCTCATTACTTTCTATGGTCATCTTGATATTGAGATTGACTCCCTTCTTTTCCATAAAACGTTCTATGGCTAAACGTGTGCCAGAGCCATTTTCACGCATTAAAAATGGTGCTTGACTTAACTCCTCAAGCGATACGGACTTTTGTTTAACAAAGGGGTGGTTCTCGTGGGCTATAGCCACTAAAGGGTTATTAAAAAACTCTATGCTTTCGGTATTAAGATCGGCTGGCGGGTGACTGAATACATAAAAATCATCAACCCCTTGTTTAAGTCGTTCAATAATTTGTTGGCGGTTGCCGATATTAAGCTGTACGCCAACATTTGGGTAACGCTCGCAAAACGGGCCTAACAAATGGGGGATAAAATACTTAGAGGTTGTCACTACCGCAAGACGCAACGTTCCCGACTTTAGTTCCCCTAAGTCAGACAAGGAACTTTCAAGTTTGGCAAAGCTGTCTAGCACTTCGGTGGCAGTTTTAACCACTTCTAGCCCTGCTTCTGTAAATACTAATTTACGACCTATGACATTGTATAGCGGTAAGCCAATGACATCGGCGAGCTTCTTAAGCTGCATTGAAATGGTAGGCTGAGTGAGGTGCAAATTTTGCGCAGCGCCGCCTACCGTACCGCAATCATACACTGCTAATAAGATCTCTAATTGTCTGAGCGTGCCCATATGGGCTTGTAAGCGTAGTGACATTGTTTACCTTATATAGATGTTTATCTATATAAAAACACATAAACATCTATTTTTATATATAAACATTTTTTGGCACACTGCACAGCATAAAGCCAAGGTCAGTTTGTGACCCTCAATGAATGCTGGAGTCAGTATGAAGCAAGTAAAGCAGAACGTGTTACAAGATAAACAAGCGTTATTTGGTTTATTTACCGCTGCGATAATTTGCACCATTGCATTGACTGGATTAGCGCAAGGGCAGCCTAGCCTAGGGCTTTTAAGTGTTGGTGTTGGTATTGCCGCACTAATCTGCCTGTCATTGATATCAAAACGGGTTCGCCAATACCGAGTTTCTCAGCTGCTAAATGCAAAAGTTGGCTCACCTCCCCTTAAGGGACACTAACATGCAGTTAGATATCACTATCGCCTTTTTCATCTTAGGTGTGCTGGCAACCTTAGTGAAAGCCAATATTCAATTTCCTAAGGCATTATATCAGTCATTAACCTTGTTTCTATTAATTGCTATTGGCCTTAAGGGCGGTGTTGCATTAGCAGAATATGGCAATGCACAACTATTACCACAATCGTTATGGGTGATTGGCTTGGGGTTGCTCATTCCCTTGATTGCCTTTCCTGTATTGAGATTTGTCGGTCAGTTAAATAAACAAGATTCAGCGTCGATAGCTGCACACTATGGTTCGGTCAGTATTGGTACTTATGCAGTGGCAGTGTCGTTTCTAGAATCGCAAAATATCGAGTACGAAGCCTATTTCCCACTATTTGTGGTGCTACTAGAGATCCCCGCTATTATCGTCGGCATTGGGCTTGCCCAGCAAGCTGGTGAAAAAATTAAATGGCGAGCGCTACTGCATGAAGTGTTTTGTAATCAAAGCCTAGTGATCATGGTCGGTGCGCTGCTGATAGGTTACTGGGGCGCGGGTCGAGTGAGCACCGTCACACCACTGTTTTTTGAGTTATTCCATGGCGTACTAGCACTCTTTTTACTCGAGATGGGGATGTTGGCTGCCAGCCGTATAAAAGATTTAAAGCAGATGGGTAACTTTATGTTGTCTTTTGGTGTAGCAATGCCCTTGGTGGGGGGATTTTTAGGCTGCCTACTCGGCGTACAGATGGAGCTGAGCTTTGGCGGAGCAACCCTACTTGGCGTGCTAGGTGGAAGTGCATCATATATTGCAGTACCCGCAGCGATGCGGGTGGCCGTCCCCAAAGCGAATCAAAGCTTATCTATTACTTATTCACTGGCAATCACATTCCCGTTTAATGTGTTAGTTGGCATTCCAACCTACGCGTTGTTCACATTTTGGTTAACTAATTAAAATTATGAGGCAATTATGACACAAGCAAAAGTCGCGATTATTATGGGCTCTCAAAGTGACTGGCCAACCATGAAAAATGCTACCACAGTGTTAGAAGCATTAGAGGTAGAGTTTGATGCGCAGGTGGTATCGGCTCATCGTACACCAGAGCGTTTAATTGAGTTTAGTAAGCAAGCAGCAAACAACGGTGTAAAGGTGATCATTGCTGGTGCTGGCGGCGCTGCGCACCTCCCCGGAATGACCGCGGCTATGACTCACCTGCCAGTGATTGCCGTACCAGTATCGAGTAAAGCGTTAAAAGGCATGGACAGCTTGCTATCTATAGTGCAAATGCCAAAAGGTGTTGCGGTAGCGACTCAGGCAATTGGCGATCCTGGTGCTTACAATGCAGGCTTAATGGCGGTGCAAATTTTAGCTCTTGGCGATAAAGCACTTACCGAACGTTTATGTCACTGGCGTGCGAAGCAAACAGCCAATGTGCCAGTGGAGGTAGAGTAATGCACATCGCAATTATTGGTTGTGGCCAACTAGCAAGAATGATGGCGCTAGCTGGCATGCCGTTGGGGATAAATTTCAGTTTTGTTAACGACAATGCTTCAGACAGCGACACCGCATGTGTCGACGGGTTAGGCAGCGTGGTTACCTGGCAAACAGGTGATAATATTGGTCAGTTATATCAATCTTTGGGTCGCCCAGATGTCGTTAGCGTAGAAAAAGAGCAGGTGGAGCTGTCCTTGCTGCGAGGGCTAGCACTTTATTGCACTACTCATCCGAACGTTGACAGTGTTGCAAAATGCAAAAGCCGCATTAAGGAGAAGCAGTTACTTCGTGAGCTGAACATTCCATGCGCTGACTTTTCCCACGGACAAGCTGTAAGCTCACTGGGTGAAAGACTGGGCTTTCCTTTGGTGATCAAATCACTTGAAGAGGGTTATGATGGCAAAAATCAATGGGTCATCCGCAATAGAGACGATTTAGTCAATGCCTCCCCCAAGATAGCACCGGACTCCTATCTTGCTGAGCAGTTTGTTCATTTTGAGCGTGAAGTGTCGATTATAGGTGCCAGAGACGTACGAGGTAACATTCGCTGCTATCCTCTCACCGAAAATCAGCACGACAAAGGCATTTTATTAGCTTCTATGGCTCCGGCTCAAAAAGTTAGCCCTGCAATGACCAACGCCGCTGAAGACTATTTTAGCCGTCTCGTTAAGCATCTTGATTATGTCGGCGTGTTAGCCATTGAGTTGTTTGTGATAAATGGGGAATTACTAGTCAACGAGCTAGCACCAAGGGTACATAATAGTGGCCATTGGACCCAACTTGGTGGTCAAACTTGTCAATTTGAAAACCATATTCGTGCTATTGCCGGGTTGCCGTTGGGTAACACAGAAGTGCAAGGGAATGTTGGTATGCTCAACCTTTTAGGCACTAATAACCCTCCCATGAATAGCCTTACCGCCAGCTCTAGTTTGCATTGGTACAACAAACAACCTAAACCGAATCGTAAGCTTGGCCATATCAACTTCAGTGCTAGCAACCACGCGACGTTACAACAGCAAATGGCTAGTGCCGCGGCGAGTATTGATATTAATCGCTAACAGCAACGTAGTGTATTGACCAGCTATATAGAAGTTTTACATTACAAAAGTATGCCTACATTATATTTTACAGATTGAACTAAACGACCAACGTAACTAATAAAGGGCATTAACGGGTTAGACCAATAACCCACTTCTGGACATAAATATGTTCGATAATAGAGGTCTCTTGGTCAGAATTAGTAAACCTGATTGATCTTTATTTCATCTTTTTACGTAATTTTTCAATGGGAATATTTCATTAAATCTAGTAAGCATTCTTAGAAATCATAAGATTGTTAAAACTTAAGATCTACGGATATATAATTAAATTACAAACAGATAGTATAATTTAAAATGTAAAAACACTTAGGGAACAACAATATGTACATGATAGTTAAGCACACCCACCTGACAATAATAGCGATTACGTTTATATTTTTCATCATTAACTTTGTGTTAACTATGAAAGGGTCTGACAAGGTCAATAATAAACTGCTTAAGATTGGACCACACGTTTTATATACTCTATTTACCTGTACCTTTATTTATCTGGTTGTAGTTAACCCACTTAATTTGTACCCCTTCGTGAATGGCTGGGCATCATCTAAATTAGGTGGTTTCGTACTCTATGTACTCTCTATTACTTTTGCGCTTAAGTGGGCAAAGTCAACATCATGGCGTATTGTCGGCTTCATAAGTGCAACGTTTTGGTTAGTAATGAGCGCACGACTTGGTTTTGCCGACCATCTTAAATTAAAAGGTATTGATCAAGATACTAATACATATTTTGAGTTAGGACATTCTATGTTAACAGCAACTTGTTAGCCTCTTTCGATTGAAGTGGTTAATTTATTTTGATTACTATTTAGAAGACATGGGAAGACTATATCCAACTTTTTCCATTAGATATTATTCCGCCAATTAGCGTAGTTAGTAACTTGTTTGGGGCAAAAAGGAGTTAGTCCCCCTAGCCCATACTTGGACAAAAACGTGTTAGCTTTCGCCGGTACTGACCTTTACTGCATTGAGCGTATAGGCCCAACGCCATCCCAGCTTTTGCAATGGCACAAACCCGTGCTTCTGTAGGCTAATGGAAACCGCATCTGCATATTCAAAATCAGGATCAGGATGATGCTCCGTAATTGAAAGCACACCATTAGCCTTTAACACTCTAGACGCTTCCGACAAAAACGACGCCCGATCTTCGATTTCACCAAACACCGTAACCAAAAAGATCGCATCGTAACTTTCATTCTCAAAGGGAAGTATCTTTGCGTCGGCCTGCTTGATGGTGAAATTAGAGATACCCGCTGCCTTGAGCTTGCTTGCACTTTTTTCAAGCATTTCGGGCTGTATATCGAGTAGAGTAAGAGCACCGTCTGGTACACGCTTGGCAACTTGCACACTGTAATAGCCCGAACCAGGACCAATTTCCAGAACACTAGCATCTGGTCTAACGGGTAAACGCCCAGCCACGGTTTTGGCTGACATTATCAGGCCGCGCCCCGGCAAATCAAGAAACCACGTCATTTGATATGGATAGACACCTCGACCGAATGCCCTGGACCAGATGCCAATTTGTTTTGAAATTTTCATTAGGCTCTCTTGAAAGCTAACGCCTGCATAAAACGTTTACTACGACACAGACTCAGCTGAATTTTACTAACAGACTAATAAGCCATCCATTTTAATAGTTAGCTAAAACAACAGGACAATGGAACTGTTCATATCAACAGTTCCATTGTCCTTATACCGGATTCGGTTGCAATGTAAGGCAATTTTATTACATTGGTTAAACTAAGCTGACTTAAAGTCATTAAATAGCCATTTTTAAGCGTAATGCGTCCCCATGCAACACGGAAGTCATGAGTATATAACGTTGAAGCTGACTGCTTAGTCAGGCCAATACTGGCAAGTACCTGAATTAGCCACTCGTTGTTTATCCATATGCCCACTGTATCGCGTTAGCTCTTCTAGTGTGCCAACTGGGCCTTTAAATAAATATTTAAACTCATTAGTGACTTTAAGCCAATTTGCTAATGGGATATTAAGCCGATTCAATATGTTACTCGTGCCTGCTTTAATCGCCCCTCGCTTGTTATCTCTAATCACTCGGCCTGTATCATCAACCAGTTCAAGGTAGTCTTGTAGCTCAAACATCAGCCCTTTTGGCATAGGCTGACGCTCATTACCAAGAAAAGATAACAGTTCAATAGGCTGTTCACCTTTGATTACCGCTTTAATTCGACGTTGAATGCTCGTAAAATCTGATTGTTCAGGTGTCGTCGCCATATTAGCTCGGATAGGATTTAAGTCGACATAAGCCATACAGGCAAGTACCGCCGCTTCATCTAACAAGGCTTGCGACTTAAAACGTCCCTCCCAGAAACGCCCTGTACACTTGTCTTCTTTATTCGCTTGCCTTGCGATGGGTTCGTTCAATGACCTCATAAACCAGCTGATATCCATGAGTCTTCTGCGATATTCAACAATGGTGTCGTTC
The DNA here is from genome assembly GCF_002836205.1 of Shewanella sp. Choline-02u-19. Classification (NCBI taxonomy): domain Bacteria; kingdom Pseudomonadati; phylum Pseudomonadota; class Gammaproteobacteria; order Alteromonadales; family Shewanellaceae; genus Shewanella; species Shewanella sp. Choline-02u-19. Next base: position 1,389,568 of record NZ_PJBE01000013.1, on the reverse strand, counting down.
AACGTTTCCAGCTCATAGGCTTCGATTGAACCACCGTGAGCAAATTTCTGTGTTAACAGCGTGCCTTTAAACAATTGATGCCATTGATTAACCACATCAATACTTGACCACGATTGTGCAGTTTCTAAATCAATTCTAAGCACGATATGCAAGTGATTCGACATGACAGCGTAAGCGGCAATATCAATAGCAAAGACTGAAGTCAGCATTAGAAGTCTATCTTCAACCCACTCACGCCGATGCTCAAAAGACTGACCAGAGTAATCGTCAATGCCACATAAAAACGCCCTCCTCACCGTGCGACTGACACAATGATAAAAGGGTGTATCTTCCAAGCTAACTTGTGTTGAACGGGGTCTAGGCATCCTTGCCTCCTCAAACATCCAGAATTGAATAAATTAAGTATAGGCAAGGCTCAAAAACTTAGCCCACTATGATGGGTGGCCTATTAGTTGTTGAACGGGGTCTAGGCATCCTTGCCTCCTCAAACATCCAGAATTGAATAAATTAAGTATAGGCAAGGCTCAAAAACTTAACCCACTATGATGGGTGGCCTATTAGTTGGCCTAGTTGTATTAGAGCAATGGAAGAGTATTTAACGCCGAGCCGGAGCTGTTTGTGGATGAAATAAAACCAATATAGCACGACCTACATCACACCGATTCAATAAACTTGACCCATCCCTCAGAGCGCTGATGATCTCTATAACTCTTGGCTCTGAAACAGCAGGTTTCATTCTAAGGGTATCAAGTGTAACGGTGTTAGCCTGCGCGCAACATCATATAGATTAATGTAACAAATGGATTTCATGAAAAATAAAATTGCAACCTTTACCATAGGCGCTAGCTTAGTCGCACCACACGCCATGGCGGCCGAAGAGATCAGCAAAGTTGAGCGTATTCAGGTGATCGGCTCACGCATCTCATTGCGTACTGCGACTGACAGCGCAGTGCCTGTAGATATCATCACGGCGGAGCAACTTGAATCAACGGGCATGTCAGAAACGGCCAAGGCACTGCAATTTGCCGCACCGAGTTATAACTTTCCATTTTCATCTATCACGGACGGTTCAGATGCGGTACGTCCGGCGAGTCTGAGAGGCATGTCGCCGGATCAGACCTTGGTATTGGTCAATGGTAAACGCCGTCACGGCTCCGCCCTAGTTCACCTAGGTGGTACCACAGGCAAGGGCTCATCGAATGTGGATCTTAACGCGATCCCGATGACAGCGATCAAACGTATCGAAATATTACGAGATGGCGCCGCAGCACTCTATGGCTCAGATGCCATAGCCGGCGTGATTAACGTCGTATTGAAAGACAGTGCCCAGGGAGGTAGCATAATGGCCCAAACCGGCCAGACCTATGAAGGTGATGGCGAGCAGATACGTGTTGGAATTAACCAAGGTATTAGTTTTAGCGAAGATGCATTTGTAAACTTGTCATTCGAGGCGCACCAGAAAAATAGCACCAATCGTGCTGGGTTAGACCCTCGTCAACAATATCCCTTGCTCCAAGATGGCAGTCTGGATCCCCGCGAAGATACCTTAAATCGTCTAAATCATCATGTCGGTGACAGCGATTATAATAACTACGGCCTGTTTATTAATGGTGCACAAATATTCACCGATGACAGCAAATTTTATGCCTTCGGCGGCGTAAGTTCACGCAATTCGACCTCTGGTGCCTTCTATCGCCGCGCCAAAGACTCTCGCAATATCATTGAAACTTACCCTGACGGCTTCTTGCCTCAGATTAGCCCGGAGATTCTCGATTATTCGTTAGTGACAGGATATGAATTTGACTTGGGCCAATGGAGCCTAGATATCTCTGGCGGCTATGGTGGCAACTCCTTTCAGTACCAGGTTGAAAATACCTTGAATGCCTCTCTTGGGACGACCAGCCCGACCTCTTTCGATGCCGGCACTCTGTCGAATTATGAGACAAACCTTAACCTAGATGCCACGACCTATTACGATTTTTTCAATGAATCCGACATACTGGTGGCAATGGGGATCTCTTGGCGTGACAGTCGATATCAAATTGAGGCGGGTCAGGAAGAGTCATATATTAAGGGAGATTATCAAAATAAAGCCGGTGGTAGCCAAGGCTTCGGTGGTTTCAGTAAGGGATCTGAAGTCGATATAAATCGCCAAAACACCGGTGTCTACCTGTCACTCGAAAACCAGTTAAGTGACGATTTTTACTGGGCGATGGCTGTGCGCTATGAGCACTACTCAGACTTTGGTGGCAACACCAGCTGGAAGATCTCTGGTCGTTATGATATCACCGACCAGCTGGCAATCCGAGCCAGCACAGACACAGGTTTCCGCGCTCCTAGCGTCCAGCAGCTTTACTTCACCAACGTATCGACCTTCTTCGATCCAGACCCGATCACCGGCGAGTTTGTGCCAAGAGAATCAGGTACATTTAACAGCCTATCTCCAATCACTACAGGCTTGGGCGTCGAGGCGCTAATGCCTGAAATTTCACACTCATATAGCTTAGGATTGGTCTACACCAGTAGCTATGGGCTGACCGCTAGTTTGGACATGTATCAAATCGACTTAGACGATCGCATCATTCTATCGGGTTCGGTCGATAGCGAGAGCTCTGAGGAAATCGCCGCCATTCTCGCCGATACCAATGCCGATTCGGCGCGTTTCTTCCTCAATGCCATCGATAGTCGCACTCGCGGAGTCGATCTGGTCATCTCCCAACAATTGGATTTAGGCAGCTTGGGTGACTTGGAAACCAACCTATCCTTCTCCTACAACGAGACAGAGGTCCAGGATTTACATCTGCCGAGCATCTTAAGTGGTCAAGAAGAAGAGTTGTTCGATCACCAAGAAGAAGTGAACATGACCGAAGGCACGCCACATAATAAGGGCAATATTGGTTTTACTCACAGATACGATGACTTCACCACTAATCTAAGATTCAGCTATTTTGGCTCTTACACCATTGGCTACTCGCGCACTGATGTTACCTATGGCGATAAATGGACCACAGACATTAGTATGCGATATCAGGCAACTGCCGATCTTGCTTTGAGCGGCGGAGTGCAGAACTTATTCGATGTGTATCCCGACAAGCGTCCGGAAGATAATAACTTCAATGGTATATTCGTGTATCCACTCACCAACTCTCCTTTCGGTTTCAACGGTGGTTACTATTACGTAGAGGCTAAGTACACCTATTAATCGATAGGCTCTAATTTTCTTCATCTGCCATCAAAGGTGTAAGGAATTGAGTTTAAATGGCTTTATGTAACAAAATTGCAAGGCTGAGTTATGTCTGTATATGCCAGTGTGTTGTCATAATCGCCAATCAAGATAGTTTGCATTATTAATGCACAGAGTCGATCAGTAAGGGAGTTACTGATCGACCATTTTCTGTATCACCTCAGGCATAGTGATATCTAGCAAGATGAGGGCTGGGCACGATGAATTTAAGATAGCTATGCCACCACTGCGATCACGGACTAATAAGACACCCATTTTAATAATCAGGTAAAACCACAGGATCTTTGAACTGTTCATATCAAAAGTCCCGTTGTACTTATACCAGATTCGGTTGTAATTTAAGGGACTTTATTACGTAGGTGAAGCTAAGCTGGCTTAAAGCATTAAATAGCCAATTTAGGCGCTATGCGTTCCCATGAAACACGGAAGTTATGAGTGTATGACGTTGAAGCTGGCTGCTTAGTCAGGCCAATACTGGCAAGTACCTGCATTAGCTACTCGTTGTTTATCCATATGCTCACTGTATCGGGTTAACTCTTTAAATTTGTCACTTAAACCCGGGTAAATTTTCGTACCGATATTTACTATATAAAGGTATTACCTCCAGCAAATTCGGGCCTGTTCAACAATCCTTACTCGTTAGATTTTTGTTTTCAACTTTTGAATAGCACTAGTAAGCACTATATCTTTTTCTGACTTTAGGTGTTCAGGCATACGGTTAATGACAATTTTTGGGCTAATACCATAACCTACAAACTCTCTCCCGTCAGGGTATGTATCTCGTTTAGCACAAATTCTTAAAGAGCCTCCTCCCGGTAAATCAAAGAAAATTGGCTGTCCGGTGCTACCATAGGTTTTTTCACCAATAGTAGAAAAGTGTTTTAATTTATCTGCATAGATCAAGAAATCCTCTGCAGCAGAGGCTGTATGTCTCCCAATCAATATATAGGTAGGTACGATGTGATTATTGTCTTTTGCCTTAAGTAGCTCCATAGGCCCAGATTCCCACGCATTATCTTGGGTGTAATCTTTATATTTTTCGCTATAATTCCCCCAAGCTTTATACGCAGCAATATGTTTTCTGGTTTTCCAAATTGATCCTTCTAAATCTTTATTAGTAAAGTGAGACAATATTTCAGCAGCAATACTTGTGTTACCGCCACCATTAAACCTTAGGTCAATAATTAGCCCTTTAGATTGTTTGATTTCTTTGTAAGCACCATTGAAATCTTGTAGAATTTTTTCATCATGAAAGCCGTTTAAAGATATGTAAGCGACTTTATTATCTAACCACTTAAACTCAAACAACTCTCCATTAGAGCTAGGCTGCTTCAATGATATTTTATCTGCTTTTTTGTGTCGTGAATTTCGTGTAAGTGTTAAATCTTTTAACTCTCCAGAGGGGGTCTTTATGCTAACATTAACTTTGGTGTTAGGTGTGCCATTTAACATATTTCTTACAGCATTGTTCCACAAAATATGCTCTGTTGAGCTAGCAATATAAGGCATGATATGAGTTTTTAAATGAGTTTCTAAATTCACTCCTTCAACTGAAATAATGGTAGAGCCTAAAGGGATTTTATTTTGAAGTTCCCTTCCTACTTTAGTCACTACTGCCTGATGATTAGCCTCTGTAATATTTAATGCTGGCCAGTCAACAGACTTCGAAGAAAGCCCTTTAGGTAAGTAGATGTTAGTATGTCCATCTTTCAATAAAGCGTTGAATTTCATTAATTCACGATAATATTCGTAAGTTGTTTCAGTCGCTAAAACTTTGGGAATAAATTCTCTATAAGCCTTATCAAAGTTCAATTCAGGTACTTGGTCAAAAAATGCAAAGTTATAACTTGCTTCTTTCCAGAATAACGATAAACCATACAATTTATCTTCTTTTGACAAATTATCTGGTGTATTTAAATTTTCTCTGGCTGAAATAGAAATTGATACAATTCCTAAGATTAACAAAGATGCTAATAATATTTTTTTTATCATTTAAACTATCCTTAGTAATTTGAAACACTGATGTGACCACAAAAATTTAACGCCTAATAATGGGCAAATAATTGTTGGTCAAAACAAGCGACGAAGGAGCAAAAACCAACGGTTTTTGTCCTTTTGAATGACTTGTTGAACGAAACCGCTCTGCGGCAGAAAAGATAAAAGCTATTTTTATCTCTCACCCTAAATACTTACTAGTACTGACTAAGCTAGCTGTTTACTACTAGAGTATGCTCATGGACACATTCGATCAGCAACGCTTCGATTCCCTTTATGAACAGCATCTTACCAACTTAATTCTGCAAGGCAAGCGGCCCGCTACCATTGATACTTATAGCAGTGCGGTACGGCTTATTTTGACCGTTGCCCCGACAACCTACAATCGATGATTTAAAGTGTTACTTCTCTCAACGGATTAAATTACTCTCCTGGGGCACCGTTAAGACTTTTTGCGTACCGCCAACCTATTTATGGAAAATCAGTTCGATTTTAAGCTCTAACGTTTGCGGTTAGTATTATGATCAGTATGGCGAAACAGAGTTTAACCGCGCAAAAAATAGATATAAAAAGGCCCAAACATTGATGCCAATGTTTGGGCCTTTATTATCAAGGTCGCAAGATATGAATGCAGCCGTTATTCTTGTGAGCTTTCTGGTGCTGATGCTTGCGGTTTATTTTTGCCACGTTGCGCGAATGCATAATAAAACAGCGGTGTTAGCAGCAGACCGAAAATGGTCACTCCAATCATGCCCGAAAAGACTGCTACACCCATAGCTTGACGCATTTCTGCCCCTGGTCCAGTTGAAAACACCATGGGTACCACCCCCATGATAAAGGCAATTGAAGTCATTAAAATGGGCCTTAAACGTAACCGACCAGCTTCAAGTATCGCATCAAAGGGACTCATGCCTTTGTCTTGTAACTCTTTGGCGAATTCGACAATAAGAATGGCGTTTTTGGTTGCCAGACCCACGAGAACAATCAAACCTATCTGGGTGAAAATGTTGTTATCTCCCCCGTAAAGCAGCACACCGCTTAAGGCTGATAATAGCGTCATTGGAATAATAAGAATGATCGCTAAAGGTAAGCTTAAGCTTTCGTACTGGGCCGCTAATACCATAAAGACCAACAAGATAATGAGTGGGAAAATATACATGCCCGCATTACCTGCCAGAATTTGTTGGTAGGTGATTTCGGTCCACTCATAAGTCATGCCGTTTGGTAAGGTTTCAGCAAGAATCTTCTCAATCGCTGCTTGTGCCTCACCGCTACTGTAACCCGGCGCAGCGCCGCCGTTCAGTTCTGCAGTGGTAAAACCGTTATAGTGCATGACGCGATCGGGCCCTGCCGTGTTGGTAACATTGATGAATGACCCAATCGGCACCATATCACCCTTCATGTTACGAACTTTAAGCTGAGAAATTTGTTCAGGGGTTTGTCTAAACTGCTCATCCGCCTGTACATTGACTTGGTAAGTTCGGCCAAATTGATTGAAATCATTGGCATAAACAGACCCCATATACCCTTGTAGGGTTTGAAATAACTCATCCAATGAAACTGATTGTTGCTTTGCTTTAGTACGGTCTATATCGACATCAAGTTGCGGCACATTGACTTGATAGCTGGAGAATACTCCCGTTAATTCGGGCGTTGCCCACGCTTTTTGCATCACCTGCATGGTGACACTGTACAGTTCTTCATAGCCGTAGTTGGCACGGTCTTGTATCTGCAATCTAAAGCCACCAATGGTGCCTAGACCTTGTACTGGTGGTGGTGGGAAAATGGCGATATAGGCATCTTTAATGGACGCAAATTTCTGGTTCAATGCAGCAGCAATCGCATTTGCAGACAAAGAGGGATCTTTACGGTCATCAAAGTCATCTAATGGCGTGAACAACACACCGCTATTGGTGCTGTTAGTAAAGCCATTAATGCTCAAGCCTGGGAATGCGACCGCATGGGCAATACCCGGTTGCTCGAGTATGATGCTCGACATCTCTTTGAGCACTTCTTCTGTTCGCTCTATCGACGCGGCATCGGGCAGTTGAGCAAAGGCCACTAAATACTGTTTATCTTGGCCAGGCACATAACCGGTTGGTGTCGACGCAAACTGCATGCCGGTCAAACCGACGAGACCGATATAGATTATTCCTACAACGGCGCCAAAACGGATCACCTTCTTCACTACCCAGCTGTAACCAGTGGACAGGCGATCGAAGAAGCGGTTAAACGGCTTGAACAGCCAAGCTCCTAGCATTTTGTCCATGCTACGGGTGAGCAGATCCTTTTTATCATTGTGACCTTTTAGCAATAACGCGGATAACGCAGGGCTTAGCGTTAAAGAGTTAATCGCAGAAATAAAGGTGGAAATGGTAATGGTTAAGGCAAACTGCTTATAAAACTGGCCGGTTAAACCAGACATAAATGCGGTCGGAATAAATACTGCGGCTAATACCAAAGTAGTGGCAACAATAGGACCGGTCACTTCTTTCATTGCTTTTTGGGTTGCAGCGACGGGTGTTAACCCTTCTGAGATGTTTCGCTCAACATTTTCAACCACCACAATAGCATCGTCGACGACGATCCCGATGGCTAATACTAAACCAAAAAGTGATAACGCATTGAGTGAAAACCCGAGTAAATGCATGAATGCAAATGTACCGATCAGTGAAACTGGCACCGCGACTAATGGAATAATAGAGGCGCGCCACGTTTGTAAAAACAGCACTACCACCAGTACCACGAGTAATAAGGCTTCAAGTAGCGTTTTAATGACTGCTTCAATGGATCCACGCACAAATACAGTGGGATCATAGACGATGTCGTAAGCTAACCCTTCAGGGAAAGATTGTGATAACTGCTCCATTCTGGTACGTACATCATCAGAAATTTGAATGGCGTTTGAGCCAGAAGCCTGAAAAACGGGTATGGCTACAGCATCTTTATTATCAAGCATCGAGCGTAATGCATAAGTCGATGCACCCAGTTCAACGCGAGCCACATCTTTTAGGCGACTAATTTGTCCCTGTTCACCAACCTTAACGATAATATCTTCAAATTCTTCGACGTTGGATAGACGCCCTTTCACGTTGATAAGTAATTGAAAATCACTTTCACCGCTGGGTTGAGCGCCTAAACTGCCGGCAGCTGCTTGTTGGTTTTGTTCTCTAATCGCCGCAACAATATTGCTAGGTGACAAACCCAAGGCCGCCACTTTATTGGGGTCTAACCACACTCGCATACTGTAGTCACCGGCACCAAATATCCGTACATTACCTACGCCTTCGATACGCGCTAATTCGTCTTTGACGTTAAGAACCGCATAGTTTGATAGGTATAGCATGTCGTAACGATTATCTGGCGAGGTTAAATGCACCACCATGGTCAAATCGGGCGATGATTTTTCGGTTACGACACCTAAACGCTGCACTTCTTGAGGTAAGCGGGGTTTAGCTCGCTCTACTCGGCTTTGTACTTGGCTTTGAGCTAAGTCGACATCGGCACCAATAGCGAACGTAATGGTTAACGTCATACGGCCGTCAGATGTGGCTTGCGAAGACATGTACAACATGTTTTCAACACCGTTTATCTCTTGCTCAAGGGGGGAAGCAACCGTTTCTGCAATCACTTTAGGGTTAGCACCTGGGTAACTTGCGGTAACAACCACGGTAGGTGGCACCACTTCAGGGTATTCGGTGATGGGTAATTGCCATACGGCCAGCGCACCGGATATCAAAAATAGTAGTGATAGCACGGAGGCAAAAATAGGTCTTTTAATAAAGAATTGCGACAACATAGTGTGTTTCCCTTAACCCTGGTTGGCTTGCACTACAACATTCGCTGTTAGTGGAAGGCTATTGAGGAGTCGTTGTGCTTGGTGGATATGGTCCAATTGAGTACTGTCTGCCATTTCAGTGACGTTTGGTTCAATGGTGACGTTGGGACGCACTTTCTGCAGACTATTGACGACAATGGTGTCGGTTGGGGTCAAACCTGAGCTGATAATGCGTAACCCATGAAGTTTTTCACCTAGGCGTACATTGCGATATTCAAGGATGTTTTGGTCATTAACCACCAAGACGAATTTTTTGTTTAAGTCAGTAAAAATGGCTTTATCGTCAATTAAAATTCCTTGGTATGTTGCACTACCTGCAACTCTAATTCGGGCAAATAAACCGGGTAATAGGCGATTATCTTGATTGGCAAATGCAGCTCTAACTCTAATGGTGCCAGTTTGTTGATCCACCGTGTTGTCGACAAAATCGATTTTGCCTTGATGGCCAAAACCAGTGTCGTTAGCTAATGCCATAAACACAACATTGGTGCCTGACCGTGGATCGTTACGCTTATTTGCAGTCGATAATGCGGCATATTTTAAATAAGTTTGTTCATCAACATCAAAGTAGGCATACATTTTTGTGGTTGAGACTAAATTGGTGAGATGGGTTTGACCTGCAGTGACATAATTGCCCGCTGTTTCTCTGGCAAATGAGACTCGTCCACTAATTGGCGCGGTAACTTGAGTATATTCAACATTGAGTTGGGCCCGCGTTAAGGCTGCTTTTACTGATGCCACGGCCGCTGCGGTTTGATGCATGCCGGCACGACGAGTATCGATTAACTCTTCTGAGACTGCATTTTGATTGAATAATTTATTGGCTCGTTCGAAATCATTTTTAGCGAGTTGATGAACGGACGTTGCACTGGTCAATTCTGCTTGTAAGCGTTCAACCTCGGTAACAAACACACTCGAGTCGATGGTAAATAACACCTCACCCTTTTGGACCAATGTGCCTTCTTGAAAATTGACTGACTCAATATAGCCAGAAACACGTGGGATTAGTGTTACTTTTTCAGGAGCTTGCAAGCGACCCGTGAATTGGTCCCACTCGGTAATACTTTCGTAAAGCACCTTAGCAACATTCACCTTGGGTGCGGTTGGTGGAGTTTGTTGAGTGGTGGTTTGCTCGCTGCATGCAACCAATACAAACGCTGAAAAGCTGATGATTACGAGGCTTCGAATTGATTTAATCATGTTCATGTTACTGTCCTTTCCCAATACCGCTAAGGTTATCTTGATTTTTATGGTGTTAGTTACTGCTTACCTAAATATGTACCGTTTGGTAACATATGTTGTGTACCGAACGGTAATATATAGATTGTTGATATCTTGTCAATCATTTATGTACCGTTCGGTATATAACTTGATAATCTATGTAAGTCAGATTCGTACTCGATGAAATAGCGCTGGCTAAGCTATATTTGTATGTAAATTATGCAGTGCATTAACAGCAGTTGAGATGCTGCTCATTGTTTGGTATCTTGCCGACGGGTATTTGATGTGGAACATCAATAGGTATGTAAGAGCATGATTTATATCGAATCGCTAATGTAGGACTACTTTTATGACAGAAATCAAAGCGGCTGGTGTCGGTCGCCCTCGTGGGTTTGACATCGATATCGCACTCGAGCAAGCGCTAAATGTATTTTGGCGTAATGGTTATGAAGGCACTTCTTTAAGTGAACTCACTGAAGTCATGGGGATTAAAAAACCCAGTTTATATGCGGCATTCGGTAATAAAGAACAACTATTTTTAAAAGCGATTGAATTGTATGAGAATCGTCCTGATTCATTGTTTAATATCGCATTTCAACATGCACATATTGCCGATGTCATTCGAGCATTATTGATTGGTGCAGCAGCACAATTTACTGACACCAGTCATCCCCAAGGTTGCGCATTGATTAATAGTACTTTGTCATGCAATGAAGCGAGTGAATCAATAAAAATCGCTATCAATAATCGCAAAGAAAAAAATCAAGCTACGATAATTAATAGATTTGAATTGGCTAAAAGCTGCGGTGAACTCAACGACAGTTGCCAACCTGAAGCGTTGGCCCGACTGATCATGACGTTATTTAAAGGGATGTCGTTACAGTCTGCAGAGGGAGCGACTAAAGATGAGTTGCACCAAATTGCTGAAATGGTCGTTGACGGGATCATCAGTCAGCATGTGAATGAGGTTTAGTCGGATTTGCTCGACTGCGCCTCATATCTATGCCAAATATGCCGGTTATCCTTAGGACGTCAGCAATCGCTCCTAAGAATCTCGCAATTCTCGACGTAAGATCTTGCCAACATTTGATTTTGGCAATTCATCTCTAAATTCGATTATCCTTGGGTTTTTATAACCGGTAAGATATTTTCTACAATGTTTTTTTATCTCTTCAACGGTCACATTACCTTTGCGTACTATAAATAATTTAACTTTTTCTCCTGTGGCGTCATCAGGAATGCCAATGGCAGCAGCTTCGATGATGTGAGGGTGAAGTGTTGCAACTTCTTCTATTTCAGTTGGAAAAACATTAAATCCCGACACTAGAATCATATCTTTTTTACGGTCTTCAATATAAAAAATCCCATCGTCATCCATTCTTCCTATATCACCAGAGCTTAACCAACCTCCTGCATGCATTACAGTATTGGTTTCGGCTTCTTGTTGCCAATAGCCTTTCATCACTTGGGGCCCTCTAATTTGAATTTCACCAATTTGGTTGGGACCTAAAGGTTCATTATCATCATTAACGATACGGAGTTCAGTGCTGGGTAAAGGGACACCAATTGAAGAAATAAATGATTGTTGTTGATGAGTCCCTGCCGCGACCACTGGGGAACATTCAGTTAAGCCATAACCCTCTATGACGGGCATTCCAGTGAGCTCTTGCCAACGGTCAGCAATATGTTTCTGCGTCGGCATTCCACCTGCAATAGTAAAACGAGCATGACTAAAATCTAATTCCTGAAAACCAGCATGATTGTTTAGACCATTAAAAAGTGTATTTAATCCAAAAACCATAGTGAATGGATATTTACTTAAATCTGCTACGAAACCATCTATATCTCTTGGGTTGGTAATGAGTAAATTAGTTGCACCGAGAAAGAGCATAAACATCATACTCACTGAGTTGGCAAAAATATGATAAAGCGGAAGTGGGGTTACTGCATATTCCTTATCATATAAGGTTCTTGGGCTAAAATGAGCATGAACCTGTAGAACGTTAGAAATAATATTACTATGAGTAAGCATTGCCCCTTTCGCAGGACCCGTCGTTCCACCTGTATATTGGAGGTATGCTAAATCATCTACTTTTATTTGGGGATCAATAAAGGGAAGTTTTTTGCCTTCGGTTAACGCTCTACGCAATGAAATAGCGTCAGGAATATGATATTTAGGCACTATTTTTTTGACATGTTTGATAAGGAAGTTAACCAATGTACGCTTATGAATAGCTAACTCATCGCCAATCTTGGTTAAAATAACATGCTTAATGTTAGTCTCATGCAGTATTTGCTGCAGGTTATTACCAAAATTTGTGACAGCAACAATAGCACTGGCTCCAGAGTCTCGTAATTGATGTTTTAACTCTCGAGGGGTATAAAGTGGATTAACATTGACAATAATGAGTCCTGCTTTTAATGCACCTAAAATAGTGATGGGATATTGCAATAAATTAGGCATCATCAAGGCGATTCGTTCGCCTTTTTTCATTTTTAGTTCAGACTGTAGATAAGCAGCAAAAGCGTTACTTTTACTTTCAAGATCTTGATAGGATAAGCTATGTCCCATATTAATATAGGCTGATTTTTTAGCATGTGCACTAAAAGACTCTTTAAACAAATCATTGATATTGTTATACATACTTGAATCTATTGTTGTGGGTACATCCTCAGGATATCGTTTTAACCACGGTTTATCATTTGTCATTATAGCCATCATTATTGTTGTTTAAACATCACTATTGTAAATTAATTTACCTAATTAGTATAAAATAATAGGCTGAATTCAATGAATTAACTAGTGTTCTTGGGGGTTAGCTGTCGCTAATATCTCGGAGTGTGACTCGTCCCTGCTTTTATCGCTTTTCCGCTTCACTCTATCTTTCTTCAACAATGAAAAAAGCATTCAGCGACTGCATATCATGACAGTTTCTACTGTGGCACATGCTTGCTTCTATGGTTTGTTGTTAGGAAAGCTTCGTCAGTCAGAACATGTATATAACTTAAAAAACTCATATATCCAGCTTAGACTTTTTGTAACGCTCTTCGCATCTATCCGATTAACCACTCACAATAGTGGCCAATTCGCCTTTTTAAAGGGATGGGAGTAGTAGGATCTCGATGAGATCACGCAGTTATCCACTGACACCTACTTGGACATAAAAGAGCGAGTGCTTGGATTAGGAAATGTAGGACAATCGTATGTTCGATAGACATAATGACCGATAATCAAACAGGCTGAATGTATAATTGAGGACAAACTAAAATCAAAAACCAAATGATAGCCTCAAAGATAAATCTAAAAAGTCAGTATAGGGTTAATAGCTATTATTCTAAAGGCTGTCGCCTTTATTGTTACCACGGTAACTGAGAATCACCTTAGTAATACATCTTTGAAAATATTATAAGATAGGTTTTTGGAACACGAAAAATAATACACATAATGATGTGTATTATTATAAATTATAAATTATAAAGATGTAATAATCGGTTAGCTCAAGCCATTTAACTTTAAATGGGATAATCATTATTACCTTAATTCAGATGTTTATAAACCTCATTAAAAAAGCGAACCATGTCAGGTTCGCCTTTAAAATTGATTGAATAGGTTATTCACAAGTTTTTAGAAGAGTGGTCAGCCTCTGAATAGGTGCCAGTCTTTAAAGTTTGAATTGGCTCACTATACCATTTAGGGTATTAGCCATTCCGCCGAGTTCTTGTGCAAGTTCCGTAGTGCTATTAGAGTGGATATTTGTTTCTTTGGCCGAATCATTGATCTCTAAAACACTCTGGTTAATTTCCGCAGCTACCTGAGTCTGCTGCTCTGATGCCGTGGCTATCTGGTCATTCATATTGAGAATAATAGAAACAGATGTGGTGATTTGTGTCAGGGATTGATTTGCTTCCTCTGTCTTTGTCGAGGTCAGTTGAGCCAGCTGAGTATTCTTCCCCATCTGTTCTACCGCTTTTTTTGCCTCTGTTTGTAGCTTTTCAATCATCAAGGTGATCTCATTAGCACTCTCTTGTGTCCGGCTTGCAAGACTTCGAACTTCATCAGCCACGACCGCGAAACCACGACCTTGCTCACCGGCTCGTGCCGCTTCAATTGCAGCATTTAGAGCCAAAAGATTCGTCTGATCAGCTATTCCTTTAATCACATCGAGAATGCTACCAATATTGACAGTTTCGGCCTCAACGTTTTCGATGACATGGGTCACATTGTCCATCTCATTGACCAGTGAGCGGATATTAGAGTTCATATCCTCTACCACCTTCATTCCGACTTCAGAATGCTCACTCGCCCCCTGGGCCGATTCAGCCGCTTGCAGTGCACTTCGTGCTACTTCATCGACTGTAGAAGTCATTTCGTTCATCGCCGTCGAAGTCTGCTCGAGCTGCACTGTTTGTGCCTTTGAGCCATCACTCATAGTTTGTGCTGACGATGACAGGGAGGCTGAAGAGCTATTAAGTGCAATTGTCGTTTCATTAATATTGGTGACAATAGCTCTAAGATTCCGTGTCATGGAGATCACATTGCCATATATACCTTCTTCCAAGCCTGAAGTGGATAAATCCATACTTAGATCACCCTCTGCAACTTGTTTGACCATGTTTGATATTTCCAGTGGTTCCCCGCCGATAGGTTTATAAATAAGACGAATAACCATCTGGTAGATAACGATCATCAGTGCAGCGAGTGAGATAGCAATCAAAATTAGCGTGTCATATAGGTTATTCATGCTGGCAGCTTCTATGACTTTCATGGCTTCATAACTAGCCACAGTCCAGTTACGAACCTTCATCTTATTACTTGTTACAAAGTACTCTCCCAAACCCGGAGCAATGTATGTCATCGACTTGTTTGATTCAGATATTACTTTGTACTGCGGACGTAATTCAAATATGTTCTTACCAATATTGTCTTTTACCTCACTCGATACTATGTAGCCATCGCTTCGGTAGACGAACATCTGATTGTTACTGGTAAGAGAAGCGACATAATCACTGAATAGTTTAACCGGGATATTGATTAACACGACTCCGGAAATTCGTCCTTGGTGCATGATAGGCACAGAAAGACCAAACACTTCAACATTCTTAGTGACATCAACAAAAGATCGAGTAACTACATAGTGCTCTCCTTCAAAAATCTTCAAGAACCATTCACGTTTAGCGGTGATAGCATTGAAATTGAGTACGGCTTTACCATCACTAATTAGGGTGCCATCTTTTAAACCTAAATAGATACCAGCCTCCCCTTCAATCGTATTAGCAATCTCTTCGACAGTGAGATTTGCTCGTTCAAGATCGAGGTTGCCATAGTCATCGAAAAAGAATGTACCAGAATCGATTACGTCGAAAAAACGCATTAACTTTTCATCTAATGTCTGAGCTACGAGCTCTGATTGCGTTTCAACTTTATCCTGATAACTGGCCTGACTGAACTCCGCGAAATTTTGATAAGCAAGGATGGATACAAAGAGCACCATAAAAAATGATAACGAAGTAAAGAGTCCCGTTATTTTGTGTTTCAGTAGCATAGATATTTCAGTCCATATTTTAAGAACAAAGAATCAGAGGGTTTTTACTTAGTCATTACAGACTTGATCATAAAAACTTCATTTTAATTAAAGGCAAGATACAAATAATCTTTATAATGGGCAACGTAGTTCGGCCTGACTTTTGAAGTCTTCTGCAACATGGTAAATATCTGTAAACCCTGTCTACTTATGGAATTAGTTCCAAATTGTTATGGTCACCTTTGATGTGTTTACGGGTTTTGTTCAGGACTGAGTTTAAGTTATTACTTTTTGGCAACGACTCCGCTAATGCTGTCACAGATTAAAGTGGGTTTATTTTAAATAACGCTTTTCAAAATAAAAAGGTATGACTCGGATCGCAGTGGATGGCACTAAATGCAATCGAAAAGGTGATAAAGGTCGCGAACATGTACTCGTGACACTTATTTCTATCAATTATTTGCGCGTAACACTTGTTCATTGTGACAATAATGGTAGGAGAGAAATTATTAGATACTACTAAAAACTTTGTCATTAAACGTCACTTTGGGACTAATTCCAAAGCGTGAGTGAGTGGGAGTTTCAAGTTTAAATAATTGTTTTCTATATATGTTGGTGGTCTAAATCAATTATGATCCATGATGAAACGTTGATGTTAAAATTCTGCTTTAATACTGGGTGCATCAAAGACCATATTATTATTGAGCCGCTTCAACTAATGACTAACAAGATTAACATTCGAATTTAAAGTATATAAGAGTGGCTAAAAGCGTTAATTGCTTTTGTCATACGCTCTTTTATTTAGCCTGATGGCCATCAGACCTAGAAGGTCTGCTTGTAAGTTTATTAGAGAAATAAAAATGCATACGTTTGACATCATTACACCAATAGCATACTGGATCTTGACCGCCTTATGGTTAGTTATAGTCGGTATTTATCTGGTAAAACTTAGACAATTACAAGCCGTTGATGGCGCAGTTGGCGGAACGGTTGCGGTTCTCCTTATAGTGCTTAGCATTGATGCATTCAGGACCATAATTGAAAGTGTCTATTTTGGATTGTATTTCAACTCATTGTACGGGCTGGTGCCAAAATCTATCCACGAGCTGTTGTCGCAACCCTCTTTGCTCATTCTCCCAAAATTAATCAATATTGCTGCTGGCTTACTAGTCATCTTGCTTCTCCTAAAGCTCTGGGTACCAAGAAAGATTCGCGAACGTGAAGAAGCTCTGCGCGCCCTTGAGGAAACTAAAACAACCTCCGTTCATAACGAAAGGTTGTTCAGAACAATTTCTGATTGTGCTACCGATGGCTTCATTTTTGCAGATCTAAATCGCCAGATTATTTCGATAAATCAGGCTATGGAAGTTTTGTTAGGCTATAGCCGTGAAGAACTTGTGGGGGAAAAAGCATCGATCATTTATGAAAGCGATGAAGAGTTCCAGCGACATGGTCGTATGTATTTCAATCTCGCCGCTGGAGATAAGGTCAAACCTTATGAAGCGAACTACCGGCACAAGGATGGCAGTATCGTCGTAGGTGAAACAAGTAGAGTCGTGATCAAAGCTGTTGATGGCCAAATTCAGGGCTATATGGGGTTCATTCGGGACGTGACAGACCGCAACAAGGCAGCAACGGAGTTACAGGCTAGTGAGACGATACTGTCCCACCATGTTCAGAATACGCCGCTTGGGTATATTTCATGGGATAAAAACTTAAATTGTAGTGAATTGAATAAATCAGCCGAGAAGATATTCGGATACTCTGTCGACGAAGTCATGGGTCATTCTCTATTAGAACTTTTGGTGCCTGAAGGAGCTAGAGAAGATGTCAATAAGATCGGTAAAAGATTGATTGAAAATAATAAAGCGTCCAGAAATATAAATGAGAACATGACAAAAGATGGCAGGGCCATCATTTGTGAATGGTACAACACGCCCATTGTAAGTGAGACCGGTGAAGTGCTTGGCGTGACATCATTGGTCCAAGATATTACCAAAAATAGGCGAATTCAAGCTGCCTTGCATGAGACTGAGAAGGCATTTCGCGACCAAAGCCAACGTTATGCAGAAGTGATTTTGGGCGCCAACATGGCCACCTGGGAATGGAATGTACAGACAGGTGACTCCGCATACAATGAACGCTGGGCCGAGATGTTGGGTTACCGCCTTAAAGAGCTTGAACCCGTTGACATCGGCACCTGGGAGACACGACTCCATCCCGATGATGCACATAATACCAATGAATTGCTAATGCGTTGTTCCAAAAATGAAACAGATACTTACGAATGCGAATATCGGATGCTGCACAAGAACGGCAGCTGGGTCTGGATACTCGATCGTGGGCGAGTGGTTGAATGGACAAATGATGGCAAGTCTGTGCGAATGTCAGGCACGCATGAAGATATAACCAAGAGCAAGCAAACCGAGGAAGAACTCAAACTTGCCGCTAGCGTATTCACCTATGCCAGAGAAGGTATCGCCATCACAGATACTACTGGTGTCATCATAAACGCTAATGAGGCTTTTAGTGCGATCACAGGCTACCCCCGTGATGAAGTGATAGGACAAAACCCGCGAATCCTCCAATCCGGACGTCATTTGCCTGAATTCTATAAAGAAATGTGGGACACTTTACAAGAAAAAGAGCATTGGACCGGTGAGATCTGGAATAAACGTAAGAATGGCGAGGTTTATCCGCTGATTCTCACGATAAGCGCGGTACTCGATGATACTGGCATAGTGCAAAATTACGTGGCGCTATTCAATGACATCACCGCGATTAAAGAGCATCAGGGGCAATTAGAACGTATTGCTCACTATGATATGTTAACTCACTTACCTAACCGGACATTATTGGCAGACCGTCTAACGCAATCTATGAGCCATAGCCAACGTCAACACTCATTACTAGCGGTCGCATTTCTTGATTTGGATGGATTCAAAGACGTTAACGATACCTATGGTCATGTCGTTGGTGATGAATTATTAATTGTCGTCTCATCTCGCATGAGGGAAGCTTTACGCGATGTCGACACCCTGGCCCGTATCGGCGGGGATGAATTTGTCGCTGTGATGGAAAATATAGCCACAGTGGAAGATTGTGAACCTATGTTGGAACGCCTGTTGCAAGCTGCATCGGAACCGGTAGTCATAGGCGGAGTCAGGCTGGAAGTCTCTGCCAGTATTGGTGTCACCATTTACCCGCAAGATGGTGTCGATGCAGACCAACTTATGCGACATGCTGATCAAGCCATGTATGTGGCGAAGCAAGAGGGAAAGAACCGATATCGTTTGTTTGACTCTGCACATAATGCTGCGATGATCACTCAACATGAAAAGTTAGATTGTATACGTAAAGCTCTGAACAAAAATGAATTTGTGCTTTATTACCAACCTAAGGTCAATATGAAAACGGGGAAGATGATTGGTGCCGAAGCGTTAATTCGTTGGCAATGCCCCGAGCGTGGTTTAGTCCCCCCTAACGATTTTTTGCCCGTCATTGAAAATCATATTCTCAGTATCGAGGTAGGTGAATGGGTTATCAGCACTGCTCTTCGTCAGATTGAAGCGTGGCAAGCGTTGGGGTTGGATATTCCTGTCAGTGTCAACATTAACGCACTTCAATTACAGAGTGAAGGTTTTGCAACACGCTTAGCGGAGCTATTGGCCGAATTCCCGGGGGTTGCTCCTAGCTCTTTAGAACTAGAAGTACTTGAAACAAGTGCGATAGCCGATGTACTACAGGTGTCAGAAACCATGCTAGCCTGTATCGAACTTGGGGTTAATTTTGCATTAGATGACTTTGGCACGGGTTACTCTTCACTGAGTCACTTGAGACGTTTACCAGCGAGCTTAATTAAGATCGACCAGACTTTTGTTGGGGATATGTTGATTGACCCTGATGACTTGGCGATTGTCGAAAGTGTAGTGGTGTTGTCGAAGTCATTTAAACGTGAAGTGATTGCAGAGGGTGTTGAGACTATCGCTCATGGTATTGCTCTGTTGAAGTTAGGTTGTGAATTGGCACAAGGTTATGGCATTGCCAGACCGATGATTGCTAAGGATATTCCTGAGTGGGCGGCACACTGGCAGCCTGATGATACGTGGAGAGATGAAGTGGCATCTTGTTGATGTTCATCATTTAAAAAAGCATATTGAATCCATCAGCAATCCCTTTTAACTCTAAAAAGGGCTCTTACGCTATATTTAGAATTCCATTTGTTCTCTGCCATCATTAGGGCTTTAGTTGAGAGACTCGTTTTACTTGGCTTAGTTACTCGTCTTGTTTTTTGATTATAGTGTCTTCATAAAAAGGAGCTTCGATAAAAGTTTATGCTAGTTTGCTGACTACATCTGCAAAGTAGATCTGCGAGTTGTTTCTCCCCAAATGTTTAGCGAGGTAAAGAGCTTTATCTGCTTGTTTTAGTAAAGCCGTGGCATTTAGCTCATCATCTTTTAAACACGCGACGCCGATACTAACCGTTATATTAGCGATCATACCTGAGTCGCTATTCCGAACCTGTAATGCCTCGATATTAGTACGAACCCGCTCAGCGATACAAAAGCCCGCGTTAACATCTGTTTCCGGCAACAAAATTGCAAACTCTTCACCGCCAATTCGAGCTGCAATGTCGGTTTGTCTAAGTAATGAATTGTCTATCGAATCCGCGATACTTGCCAAAACTAGATCACCAACGTCATGCCCATATTTGTCGTTATAGGTTTTAAAATTATCAACGTCTATCATCAACAACGAAAGGCATTTTTCACTTAATTTAGCAGATGTTATGCTCATGCTTATGTGTCTATCAAAGGCAAGGCGATTAGATAACTTGGTTAAAAAATCTGTTTCAACTTGTTGATGTAATGCCTTATTTGCATTCTCAAGTTTAAGTGTTCGGATATAAACTTTGCGTTCAAGCTCATCATTAAGCTGTTCTAATTCTCGTATGCTGGCATGCCTTGCAGTTACATCGATTGAGACTACCATTAAGTAATCAATTTGATCTCCATTTTCACTGACTGGCGAAATAGTTGAATGAAACCACACTTCATTTCCACGCGTGTCCACCACAGCAGCCTCTTGCTCTATAACTAAGCCGGTATCTCGCGCCTTTCTTAAATTATTGGACATTTGGTCACGAAAAGATTGCGGATAAAAACCAAAAGGATAAGCCTTGCCGTAATACTGTTTAACATCACTAATGGCAAGTGTTTTAACCCCTGCTGAGCTCATAAACTGCAGGTTGAAATCAAGATCTATAATTTTTGTACAAATAGGAGAATGTTCAATCCACGCATGACTCTGTTTTATAGAAAAGCGCAGATGATCTTCATTGGCTCTGAATTTAGGTAATGGCATTATATATCAACTCTATCCATGAGATTATTTATCCTGACAGTCACTTCAACGTCCTCAAATATGGTTATTGAAGTTAACAGCAGGCCTGATGTAAAACGACGTCTTATATATTTAAATAATTGTTTACCTTGCAGTTTTATCGTTCTCTTTTTACCGGGCATTGTCAGTTAACACTGGCAATCTCATGTAAGTGTAGTCGGTCGATTAAGTACTGTTAAGTTTAATATCTACAAGTACCCTTCCCATGTATGCGTAAGTTTATTCTTCATTTCTAATTCGACTCTAAGATGACTTGTAGCATGGGAAGTAATAGAAAAAAATTCTGAATTTAACACTAAAGTTGGAGCTCTTTTGTGGCTGTCACTGTGGTTGTGCTGACCTAGACTACTTATAGACATAAATGCGTTAGGTGAAATCCCTAACGCATTTAATTCAGAACAGTTAAAGGAAGTTAAAGCTTAAACTTTTCGCTGGTTTAGAACATCTTTAAAGGCAAACATTCCATTTAGCGCTGCTGGGAAGCCGGCATAAACTGACATTTGCAACAGTACCTCTTTTACCTCTTCCTCGCTGCAACCCACGTTCAAAGCGGCATTTAAATGAACCTTAAGCTGTGGAGTGCAGTTACCTAATGCGGTTAGCGCTGCAACCGTTGCGATTTCTCTCGACTTCAAATCAAGAGCCTGGCGGGTGTAGATGTCACCAAAAGGATATTCAATAGTGAACCTAGCCAGGTCAGGACAGATCTCTTGTAGGCTTTCAATAACTTGATGTCCCGCCTCACCGTCAATTTTTGACAGCTGCGCTAGACCTAAGGTGAATCTGGTATTTTTCATGCGTAAACTCCAATTTTCAAACTGAAGCCACAGCTTACTAGTTAGAGTTAACTCTAAGTCAACTCACTTTCCCTCTTTATATTGGCTGATTTTATGCGCCAAAGCCGCCAGATGCTTTTGCTGTTGCTGAATATGAATTTTTAAGCTTTCTTGGTGTTGTTCTAACAACATTTGACGCTCTAATGCGGTATTTGAGCCCAATTCTCGGAGCGTTGCATACTCAATGATGTTCGCTAAAGGCATTCCAGTTTCCTTCAGGCGATTCACAAAACTAACCCACTCTATATTTCTGCTGGTATATGCTCTGTGGCCACTAGTGTTTCTGTGCACGTTTTTAAGTAAGCCTATTTTTTCATAGTAACGCAGCGTATGAGGTGATAGACCAACTATATTTGAAAACTCTTTCATATTCATTGCATTACCTCTTATACATAACTATTTTTTGACTCTGTTTTAGCGGATTGATGACATTACGCAATAAGGCACCAGAAACAAACCGCACTATAGAGGCTTACCTTCATATCCGTGACGATGGGAATTTTTTTATTCACAATTCAATCGATTACATTCCATATTAGACAGCAGCAACATGGAACGCAGCGAGTTTCGTATAGGCTAGCTATCCGATAGTTCTTTAAAGCGTGAATTTAACCGCTAGGTTACTGCTCTAACCCAGTACTAAACTCAAATTATACCGAATGATTGGTCAATGACTTTTGCTTAGCCAACGTCTAATCATTGCCATTATTTACATTTTTTTCTTTATACAGCTTGGTTCGGTGGCTCGTTATATCAGAGCAGAACCAACGGAATGATAACGAGTTTTACCGTTAAGTACCGATAAAAAAACAGATGAACATTAATAATAACAGTCTGATAAACCGGCTAGCTGCATATATGCCGTAGATACCATATACTGTTAATATATATTCAAATTATCAATATCGAGCGAACAATGGAAGTCGAGCTACTTGAAATTCGAAATTTCATCCGCCAATACCCACCTTTTGATCAACTGCCAGAAAAAGCATTAATCGAAGTTTCAAGAAGTGTCGAGATCTCATACTACCGAGCTGACAGTATGATCATTGAGTTTGGTAACAAGATCCACGACCTCTATATGATCCGCAGCGGTGTAGTAGAGATATATCGCCGTACCGGTGAGCTTTATAACCGTCTTGATCAAGGTGGTTTATTCGGCCAAATGGGGCTGTTGACCAATAATAAGGTGCGTTTCCCAGCCAAATCGCTTAAAGACACCCTTTTGTACTGTATTCCAGATGACATCTTTGCTGATTTTTGTGAACGCTTCGACACCTTTGCCGACTTTGTTGAAGTTGAAGGCAGTATTCGATTACAGCAAGCCGTTGAAGATAATAGTGATGATGCTAATTCACTGACGACCTCAAAGGTAAAAACCCTACTCAGTGGCGAGCCAGTGATGCTGCCGACCACGACCACGATTCAAAATGTGGCTAAAATTATGGCTGCTGAGAATGTCTCTGCGGCAATCATCAATGATCCTAACCTTGCGGATGAAGGCGGTAATAGCTTTGTTGGCATTATTACCGAGCGCGATCTGTGCGCTAAAGTGATCGCGCAAGGGCTAAATGTTGATACCCAAGTGGTCGAGGTGATGTCTACAGAACTCATCTCTTTGGACCACAACGCCTATATTTTTGAAGCGATGCTATTAATGCTTCGTTATAACGTTCATCACCTCCCAATTTTAAAAAACAAACAACCGATTGGCTTAATAGAAGTTACTGACATTATTCGTTATGAGTCTCAAAATAGCTTGTTAATTGTTAGCAGCATATTTCAACAGAACAGTATTGAAGACCTTATTATTCTGTCTAGTCAACTCAAAGATTGTTTTGTGCGCATGATTAACGAAGATGCAAACTCACACATGGTGGGTCGAGCCATGTCGGAAATTGGCAGAAGTTTTAAACAGCGTTTTCTTGAATTAGCGGAAGAGAAGTTGGGGGCACCACCTGTGCCTTACTGCTTCCTAGCATTAGGCTCTATGGCGCGCGATGAACAACTTATCGTGACCGACCAAGACAATGCAATTATTCTTGATAACGAGTATCAAGAGTCGCTACATGGGGACTACTTTAAGGCGCTTGCCACTTATGTTTGTGATGGTTTGGCCGCATGCGGTTACACCTATTGCACTGGTGACATCATGGCGACTAATCCTGAGTATCGAAAAACCCAGTCTCAATGGGAAGAGTGTTTTGCTGATTGGATAGAGAATCCAAACCCGCAAGCGCTGCTTAATAGCTCCATATTTTTCGATCTTTACGGCGTCTATGGCAGACAAAAATGGGCTGAACAGTTGAATGCCTTTATCCTTAGAAAAGCGAAGAAAAACAACCGATTCTTAGCCTGCCTTGCTAGAAACGCATTAAACCGTACACCTCCACTTGGCTTTTTTAAAGATTTTGTGATGGAAAAAGATGGTCGTCATAACAACACTATTAATTTGAAGCGACGCGGTACAGCACCCTTAGCCGACTTGATCCGTGTGCACGCCCTTGCTATTGGTTCTCAATCGCAAAATTCATTTGATCGATTAGAAGACATCATTGAGGCAGGAATTTTACCGCCATCAAAGGGCAAAGATCTGCAACATGCGATGGAGTTCATCTCTTTGGTTCGTATTCGTCATCAAGCATTAGACATTGAGTCAGATCAAGAGCCGGATAACAATATCGAGCCTGAAAACATGTCCGATTTTGAAAGGCGTAATCTAAAAGATGCCTTTTTGGTGTTAAGCAGTGCACAAAACTTTTTAAAGTTCCGCTATACCGCTAACAGTATGCAGGGTAAATAATGCGTAATTTTACCAATCAAGAAGTATTAAACTGGGAAGCGTTTTTGCACATTAAAGCGCTTGAGAGTAAAGATAGCCGCCTGACTAACTTTTATAATGCCAGTACTTACCATGGTGAAACCGAACTCAAGGATATAGACTTTGTTGCCTTAGATTTTGAAACAACCGGTCTGGATGCTGATCAAAATAGCATTATAAGCATTGGTTTGGTTCCTTTTACTCTGCAACGAATTGCTTGTAGACGGGCTAAACACTGGTTTATAACACCGGAAGATAAACTCAAGGAAGATTCAATTATCATCCATGGGATTACCCATTCTGATCTCAAGGGTGCGCCCGATCTGTTGCGGATTTTAGAGCAGTTATTGGACGAGCTAGAAGGGAAAATTGTGGTGGTGCATTACCGCAGAATTGAACGTGACTTTTTTGATGCTGCACTTAGAAGCTTGATCAATGAAGGTATTGTTTTCCCTGTCGTTGATACCATGCAGATTGAAGCTGATATCCAACAGGCTCGTCCGAAAAAGTTTATTGACTGGTTTAAAAATACTCGCCCAGAATCGATTCGGCTTGCCAATAGTCGTACCCGTTATAATCTGCCCACTTATCCGCCACACGATGCCTTGACCGATGCCATTGCTACCGCAGAGCTACTACAAGCGCAAATCCACCACCATTTTAGCCCAGACACACCGATTAAGAAGCTATGGTTATGAAGTTTTAACTATAAAGCTATGGCTATGGCTAAATAGTTAAACCCATAAAAAAACCGAGTAATGCTTTATTTTAAAATAAGTGCATCACTCGGTTTCTATTTTTATCGAACATTGCAACAGATTAACTAATACGTTTCTCTGTTCGTAGTCCCATTATCAAACTGACACACATCACCAATAGAATAATGGTGAACGGCAAGGCCGTTGAAATTGCACCCGCTTGCAAGGCTTCAATGGCTTCTGTGCCACCCACCCAAACTAGAGCTGCAGCAATCGCGCCTTCGATAAATGCCCAAAATACGCGCTGTGGGATGGGTGCGTCGACTTTACCACCTGATGTAATGCTATCAATTACCAGTGAACCAGAGTCTGATGAGGTCACAAAGAAAACCAGCACCAACACAACAGCAAGTAGAGACAAAATGTTACCCATTGGCAATGCGTCAAACATTTGGAACATTGCTAGTGGCACTTCTGTTAAGCCTTTTTCGCCTAACGTACCGACTTTATTAATGACTTGATCAATCGCAACACCGCCGAATACTGACATCCAAAGCGTTGTAACTAACGTAGGGACAAGTAACACAGCCGTCATGAACTCACGAATAGTACGTCCACGTGAAATACGCGCAATGAACATGCCCACAAAAGGAGACCATGAAATCCACCATGCCCAATAGAAAACTGTCCAGCCATGCATCCAAGCTTCGTCTTCACGGCCAATAGGGTTACTTAATGGAATGATGTTTTCAATGTATCCCATGACTGTTGTCGGAATGGTACCCATCGAAACAGCAAAAGTAACCAGAGTGACAAACAGGACTAAAGCAAGTGCCAACAGCATATTGACATTACTGATGACTTTAACGCCACCATCAATACCACGGACTACCGACCCAACGGCCAACAGAGTCACTACAAATATAATGCCTACTTGAAGCATTAAGCCGTTTTCAATGCCGAACACATGGTGAAAACCACTTGCGGCTTGTTGAGCACCAAGTCCAAGAGAAGTCGCTAGACCAAACAGAGTGGCAAGCACCGCTAGAATGTCTACAATATGTCCTGGCCAGCCCCAAGTGCGATCACCTAGGATTGGGTAAAAGACTGAGCGCATGGAAAGCGGTAGGCCTTTATTGTAGGCGAAAAATGCTAACGACAGTGACACAACACCGTAAATCGCCCATGGGTGAAGTCCCCAATGGAACATTGTTGCACCTAGCGCTAGCTTAGCCGCTTCGGGGGTATTTGGAGTCACATTAAGGGGGGTTTCAAACCATCCGGTAAAGTAAGCAACAGGTTCTGCTACGCCCCAAAACATTAGACCGATACCCATGCCTGCTGCAAACAACATTGCTATCCATGACATCATCGAATAGTCAGTTTTTGCTTCATCACCGCCGAGGCGAATTTTGCCATATGGCGAGACAATCATTGCCAAACAAAATATGACAAAAATATTGGCAGACCACATAAACAAACCATCAAAAGTACCAATGATTTTCCATTTTATGCCATCTAATACGGATTTTGATGTTTCAGGATCGACCACTAAAATGGCGATTAAGAAGAGTCCAATTAAGGAAGCGCTGATCCCAAAAACAGGGTTATGAACATCAAAACCCCATTTTTGAATGTTATCTTGACCGACTGTGTAATCGGTATTATCAATACTGTATTTATCTTTTTTAGTATTCATTGATCCTCGTTTAGAACAACTTTCATTCGAAAATGTGGCTTTATTTTACGTTATTAGACGGCAACTTGCAGCTTATTGCTGAAATCAATCATCTCTGATGTTACTTTCCCGGTAATAGATTGTAAATTTTTGCTGATAGCACTTCGTCAGTTTGTCTGGGGCTGAATGGCAATTGAATTTCAAATCGACCTAAACTTGAGCTGTTAATACGGTATTAAGCTGCTCCTATCCTATCGGACAACAAATGGCCCTAGTTTTTTTGATTAATTTGAAATTCAACTATTTAAGATAAAGATTACATCTTTATTGTATGGTCTTTAGTACTCGGTCGATTGCCATAAAAGTGGCATTTGAACCGTCGTTAAATAAAATTCAAGTTTATGAACTGCGAATTTAGTCGATATTAGCGGCAAACAGAGAACTCCACATAACGTTTTAAAGCTGAAATTATCTATTTGTAAGCCGTTAACCTTAAAGGATGAGTACGACTAAACAGACGCTAATGCCTGCTCAACACCCCTTCTCGCGTGAATTTCAGTCGTATCGTACAATGGAATTTCTGTGTCTGCTTGGTGAACAAGTAACGCAATCTCCGTGCAGCCTAATATGATAGCCTCAGAGCCTTGCTGAAATAGCGTGTTAATAACCTCTAAGTATTTTTCTTTAGATCCCTGCTTTATCTCGCCTAGACATAGCTCATCGTAGATTATGTTGTGTATTACCGTTTGCTCTGCTGAATTGGGGACGTTGACATTGATACCGTACTTTTCAGTTAACCGAGCCTTATAGAAGTCTTGTTCCATGGTAAAGCGTGTTCCTAAAAGCCCGACCGTTGTTATGCCATCTTTAACCAGTTGCTCTGCGGTCGCGTCGGCAATATGTAGGATAGGAATGGTAATTTTAGCTTCTATTTCAGGGACAACTTTGTGCATAGTATTGGTACAAATCATTATAAAATCAGCACCCGCAAGTTCTACGGCTTTAGCGGCGTGAACAAGAATATCTGCAGTCTCAGTCCATTTTCCTTGATGTTGCAGTAACTCAATTTCAGCGAAATCGACGCTATAAAGGCATATTTTGGCTGAATGTAATCCACCAAGCTTAGATTTAACGCCTTCATTGAGTGCCTTGTAATAGTTACTCGTTGATTCCCAACTCATCCCGCCTAACAGTCCAATGGTTTTCATAATATCCTGATAATACGTCGTTAATGAATGCACAAATCCCATTTAAACATTAATCCTTATTAAAATCAGTGGTATTACTTCAATCTTTTAAGTGCCCTCTCCTTTAATATTATTCTCGTTACAGCATTGCAAAGCACAAATAGCGCTTTAACTATATATAGAAATCAGATTCAAGAACAATAGCCATTAAAGATTGAAAAACGGCTTGAGGATCGCAGTACTAACAGACCTCTGTAGTGCAAACGCCAGTAATTTTGAGTAGGTAATCTACGCTCAACTCTGAGCCTGCTATGCTCAGGCGGTATGCGTGTTCGACGCCCCTATTGAGTGATGTTCATCACTCGTTTTAAACCGGTTTTCAGATGATTTATATGACACTATCTTAATCCAGATTAAGGATTGTCTTCTATATTATAGGTAATATTAGTTATTGCTGATTCGTACATAGCAAAAAAGAACAGCCATGCTTAATGCATGGCTGTTCTTTTTTATCTCATGATCACGCTATATTACAAAAATCGATTTTTAAGAGGATTAGACTTGAGTACTTTGTTTGCAGAAACCTGTATTGGCAAGATGACATTGAAAAATCGCTTCATTCGAAGCGCTACCTGGGAAAATATGGCGACTGAAGATGGCCATATGACAGATAAGTTGTACGCTATCTACGCAGAACTCGCTAAAGGAGAAGTCGGTCTCATTGTCACGGGTTACGCCAATATTGTAGAAGAAGAGCAGCCTAATGCCGGCATGATGGGAATGTACAATGATTCCTTTATCACTGAATACAAAAAACTCACCGAGTTGGTACACAGCAATGATGCCAAAATAGTGATGCAACTTGCCTACGGTGGCACAAAAACCACGCATAATGTGGGCGAAAGAGTGATCTATGCGCCGAGTGAAGTGTGCGAAAGAGGTACACTAACTTTAGGCAAAGCCATGACCAAGGATGAAATAGATTACATCGTTGAAGGATTTGCTCAAGCAAGTCGAAGAGCTCAATCATCGGGGTTTGATGGAGTCGAAATACACGCGGCACATAGCTACTTGATCAATCAGTTTTTAAGCCCATATTACAATCGAAGAGAAGATGAATATGGTGGCAGCTTAGACAATCGAATGAGACTATTAGTAGAGATCTATGCAGAGATAAGAAAGCTTGTAGGTGAAGACTATCCAATATTAGTTAAATTGACCGCATCTGAGTTTTTTGAGGGGGGGTTAACCTTTGCTGAAACCCGCATAATTTGTAAAAAATTAGAAGCGATTGGCGTGGATGCTATTATCATCTCAGGGAATATCCACGGCAAGGCCAGCACCATGATTGGTCAATGTTTTGATGGCTATACTATTCAACAAGAAGGCTACTTCCATGAATATGGCCATGTTATTAGCCAAGACGTCAATGTCCCCATTATTACCGTTGGCGGATTGAGTGACATTACTGCGATTGAAGAGATTGCCTACAAAACCAATATCCAATACTTCGCAATATCAAGACCTTTGCTGGCAGAACCTCATTTAATTAAGCGCTGGAAACAAGGCGAAAAAGCTGCAGTTGATTGTGAAAGATGCTCAAAATGCCGCACTAAGCGTGGTAATTTTTGTGTCGTGCACAGAAAGAGAAAAACTAATCTAAAGCCAATGTAAAAGCACAGTTAAAACATCGATGCAGTCGGTTGTTCTACCCAACTACAATCACCCAAGCCTAAACTCTGCGGCGAGCATTGATATAGCGCAATGGCTTTCTGTCACTGATTTTTCGGTGGGATCACTTTTACAACTAGGGCGTACAGATCCTCTAGTGTGTTGTGCAAAGCTAGATGAGCTATTTTTCCATTGTTAAACAATGCTATCGAAGATCAACATAGTGAAATAACCCGTAAGGTGCTGCCACTATTAGATTCAACACCTATTTCCGCAGCTGTCTTGCTCGCAGAGAACGTTAGAGCGCAGTTTTAATCGAGTCACCGGGCTCACGATGAAACAATGCCAGTCGATGAACAAATTAGAAACGATGTTAGAATATTTGTATCAGCGCAATGCAACGGACATTGATTGGGTTGATGTGGCGTTAACATTCGACTTTAGTGAGCAACCTCATCTCATTCGGCAACTTAAAAAATAAATTGGCTTAACGCCGAAAAATTACATTGAAGAAAGAGGCTTAACTATCGACATCTATGGCGGGGTTAACTCTAGCGAGTAGATGAGACTGGGTTACCGCTCGAATGGGTTTATTTAATCATGTACAAACAGTGTTGTAGCGGTATTGCTGCGGGGTATTCGCTTTGCACAAAACCCAATTTCAGGTAGGTGTATAATGCTTGGTGGTTGTGAGATAACACAAACAATGAACTTTGCTCAACATTGAACGCCTTAAGCCCTTTGGCTGTCAGTTGTTCTATAAGCATTTTGGCTAAACCGTTACCACGCCATTGTGGACTGATGACGATTCTACCTAAGTGACACCTATCGATTCGCCGGTAGTATTGGCCAAAGCCTAAAAGCTGTTTTTTGTCAGACACTAATACAAAAGAAGCTAGTTTATCAAGCGTAAGATCTGCTGTAAAAGAGCTTAGATTGTAGGGATATCTAAAATTTGGGCCAGCCCAATCAAATACCGCTTGTGTATCGGTGAACCAAGTCAGCATCTGTTCTAAATGCTCTGGCTCGGGGCTTACTAGCTGGGCTTTGATTACAAGCATTGTAAGTGGCCTCGCAAATAAGAAAATACACTGCTGAAAATGACTTAACTGCTTAACCGTAAACGGGCATCGTTTTGTTCAATTATACGGTGTTGCTGGCGTTAAACTGAGTTTATTACCTTAGCGTTGTTCTGAATAGAAAGGCCTGTAACTCAATCACAATCGGAAGCAATAAGTCACAAGCCTCAGCACTCAGTATTAGTCTAAGTGTTCAGCCTCTTGTCGCACTGCTTCAACAACGGTTTCAGGGGCCGCTAAATACTTTGAATGATCAATGAAAATACCTTGGTCATCAACGGTTAACATTAGCACTGGAAATGATGTTGTACCAATAACTTCATAGATCTCAGCAATCCCCGCCAGCGTCTGCTCAGCATCATTGATTAACCCCTCTCTAAACACCTTATTCGATGGCGATAGCTTATGAGTATCAATGATGGTGCTAAAATCATGTTTGTTGGTCAGTGGATTGCCTTCGACAAAATGAGCATGCTGTAATGCAGTAAGCACGGTTAGCATTTTATCTGGTTGTTTGGTTTCCAGCCAAGCCATTAGATTGGCGACCTTAGTGGCATCTTTTGGGCTGTTTGCATAACGAATATGCTCTCTACCAAACTTAACCTTAGATAGCTTTTTAATCGCGTCAACTTGGTCAAGACCCGCAGAATCTGTGCCGTCAAAGTGGCAGCAGTGCAGTAAGTGAAGTTGTATGGTTGGAAAAGCTTCACATAGAGCATTAACTAAGGGCGTTGTTGCATAGCTCCATGGACAATGACTGTCATAAATAAAATACAGCTCAAGCTGGGCATCATTAAGTTTGGTATCGTTGTTCATTTACTTCAATCTTGATATTGATAAGTGAATGCTGATCCTATGAGCTTTTTCACTTTATATCAATTGACCTTGTGCAATAAAAGGCAATATTGAGCAATCTTTTGCCAGATTTTGATCCATTAACGCCTCAGCAAACAATCCTGGACCATTGCATAGCGATAAAACTAACATTTGTAGCTCTGTTGAAGCCTATTTTGTCTAGCGAATTGCCGCTTCAATTGCTCAGGTGTTGTATGTCAGAGCATCATTCAATAATGGATAGGTCGAAAATGCGAGTCAAAGGCGATCAACTTCATAGTTTAGTCATAAGTTAATCATGTTCCGTAGCCACGGGATTATTGAATCACTAAAATCCATTTTTAACAGCTTCTAATACAGCACATCGTTTGCCTATTTGAAGATCTTAGTCATACATGTTGTAGGTTGATATATATCGTGAGAAAAATCGAGTTGTTGGCACCGGGTGGTGATATAGAGTCAATCAAAGCGGCTATCGTTGCAGGGGCTGATGCCGTTTATTGCGGCCTTGATAATTTCAATGCTCGAAAACGCGCTGAAAATCTCAATTTTGAACAGCTATGCGGATTATTAAGAGTCGCTCATAAGCACCACTGTGAGTTATTTTTAACCTTGAATATTATTGTGCTAGAGCATGAGTTACCCGCTCTTTTCAAACTACTCAACCAACTTGTGAATACCGATATTGACGGTGTCATCGTGCAAGATCTCGGTGTGTTTGACATTATTTCCCGTTATTACCCCAGTTTAGCGGTGCATGCCTCAACTCAATTAACCACTCACAATAGCGGTCAACTGGCGTTTTTAAAGGAGATGGGAGCTACGCGAGCAAACCTGTCTAGAGAGTTGGATCTTGGTGAGATCACCGAGTTATCGACGATGGCGCATAGGCTCGACATGCTAACGGAAGTATTTGTACATGGCTCCAACTGCATCGGCTTTTCTGGCCTTTGTTATTTCAGCTCCGCGCACGGCGGTAATTCGGGTAATCGCGGCCGCTGTAGTCAACCCTGTAGAGATCAATATCAACGTACGGATGTAGGATCTGATTACCCTTTAAATATGAAAGACAATTCCGCCTTTGATGATCTTGAAAGTCTCATTAACGCGGGTGTTGATTCATTAAAAGTTGAAGGCCGAATAAAAAAATCCCATTACGTTTATAGCGTTATTGATACTTGGCGGCAGCAACTGACAAAACTGCAACAGCAGCAAACATTAACAAGTGATAAAACAGCACTATATACGGTGTTTAACCGTGACTTTACCAACGGCTATCTAACGGGGAACGTGGGCAAAGAGATGTACATCGACAATCCCCGAGATAACGCTGTACAACACTTTAGCGCGATAGCGTCTAAAAGTGACCAACCGACAAGTGAGGTTATTCAGGTCGTTAAGCAACGGCTCTATGATAAGAAAACCCTTATTATTGATTCAGTAACTGAACAAATCAAAACGTTGGATATTAGTAAGCCTGAAATTGAGCTACAGATCAGCGGTGATATTGGCACTCCACTTAACATTAGTGTTTTTGTCGCAGCGAGTGACACCCCAAGTTTTAGCGTGATATCAACAAGCTGTTTAACCGCTGCGGACAAGTATCATTTATCGGTTGAGGAACTAACCAGCCGCTTCGCTAGCCTCAATTCTTATAAACATGTGCTAAAGAAAGTTAACTGCACCGGCTTGGCAAGCGCCATTTACCTCTCTTTTAAAGAACTGACACAGATGAAAACGGCCATTGTAACGTTTTTGAACGGCAACAAGGCGCTATATAAGCCGATTGAATTCAGTGATATTCGTAAACAACGCCTCGCTAATGCAGTATTGAACACACGCCAAAATACCGCGCAGCCAACTGAGTTATCTGTTTTGATCGGTAATCGAAAAGATCTGGCCTTATACACACAATTAAAGCAACAAAGCTCGACTGAACAAGTGAGATTTTACTACGCGGTGCCTGACTCAATTGCCATTGAACAGGAAAAACTCATTGCGCTGTTCAACGCACACCCAGAACTCACTCCCTGGTTTGGCGCCATCGTGCTGCAAGCAGACTTTATTACCGTAGCGCAACTGCTTAAGAGTATTCCGCAAACACTGATAGCCACGAATAATAGCGGTGTAGGCCATATCGCACATACCTTGGGTGTTAACTGGATTGCAGGGCCCCACCTCAATACCAGTAATTCATTTAGTTTGCACAGTTTGAAAAAAGTCGGTTGTGTTGGCGCATTTATCTCTAATGAACTTAATGCAAAACAGATAAAAGCCATTAATCCACCACAGAATTTCAGCCTACATTACAGCGCATTGCATCCCGTATTACTGATGACGAGTCGACAGTGTTTGTTCTTACAATCTTCTGGTTGCGATAAGTCTGTAATGGATAGCGAGTGCCTATCGGTTTGCAAAAAACAGACGACAATTACTAATGTTAAAGACGTCAGTTTTATCATTGATAAAAAAAGGCGGGATCACAATAACTTGATCGGTGCAGAGCACTTCTTCAACCCAGACATTATTCATGAAATCCCCAATAAATTTGAACATATATTGTTGGATCTAAGAGCGATAGAAACACAGAGTCAATTTGTGTGGCCAAAAGCAGATCTTGTTAGTGCTGTTAAGCGGTTATTGACCCCAGACTCTAATCCTGAGCAGGTTAACTTTCTTAAGCAAGCGCTTTCAGCTTCAACCCGAGCTCAATACTTAAAAGGCTTATGATTGCTAGGGCATAAATTATCGGCGCGAAATAACAGAGGTTTATGTCGTTAACTGCATCAGCATTAACGACACTGCTATTGTCTTAATCTATTACAATCCGCGCCAGATATAAGCGCCGTATTTGAAGTTGAATGATAGAGTCGTAATATCATTTGATGGCGAGAAACAGTTTTCATTGTAATAAGGAATTGTTAGCGCTGCCCCTAACATTTGATTAATACTTGCTGAGCAAACTTTACGATAGTCGTCTATTTTTTACGCACCTTTAGAACAATTCAGCCAGAATTGAACATCCGCATCTCAGTAAATAAAAAGCGAACAAGGTCACTTTGTTTACTTATACAGCACTTGAGCCCATATAGCGGTGATTTTACTCATTCATATCAATTTTTTGCGGATAAATGCTATCTAACTGTATAGAGTAGAATTATTAACCGTCATAAGAGGAACGACTATGCCAATAACACCTCTCAGCAGTGACCAGCTATATCGAACTTCAGGACTTAATCAGCTTGCGCCTACCTGTAAATCAACCAAGCATTTAGAGCCGCTAGACAAAATTGTCGGCCAAGAAAGAGCGCAGCAAGCTGTTGAATTCGCACTGTCCATGAAAGAAAAAGGTTACAACATTTATGCACTAGGCCGTAATGGACTAGGCAAACGTACTATGGTGTTACGCCACCTGAGTCGACAAAAAGAAAACGCTAACGGGCGTACGCTTTATGATTGGTGCTATGTCGTCAATTTTGACGATACGCGCAGCCCTAAAGTACTCAAGCTTCCCGCGGGAAGTGGACTCGAATTTAAAAAGCAGATTGAAAAGTTAATGCTCAAATTAGCTAAAGGTTTACCTTTAGCGTTTGATAATGACATGTATTTTTCTCGTGCTGATAAATTGAAAAATCAATTAGCCGCAAAGCAAGAAGAAGCGTTAGTTTTACTCACTGAGGAAGCCAAAAAAGAGAGCATCTCTTTATCAATTTCTGCGCAAGGAAACTACGAGCTAGTGGCACTTGATGGTGAAGAGCCACATACAGAAGCTAGCTACCTAATGCTGTCGGCAAAAAAGCAAGACACACTGCAAACGGCAATTAGCGGACTTGAATCAAAACTTCGCGGTATCGTTAGACAGATAACGGTATGGGAAGACGAGTATTCTGAAAAACAGCAAAAGCATGATGAACAAGTGGCAGAAGAAGTCTTGTCGCTTGCCTTTACCAAGCTAAAAGAAAGCTATAAAGATCAAGCTAACGTTAAAGCTTTTATAAAAGCGATGCACAAGGATATTTTGGACAACCTTGATATCTTTCTTGAAGAAAGTGAAGAGCAAGCTGCCCTAGCCTACGCATCAATGAGCAAGAAGATGCCAAGGCGCTACCAAATTAACGTACTGGTTGCACAGGACTCTCCGTATCAGCCAATAATTGTTGAAGAGACCCCTAACTACCACACTATATTTGGTTACGTGGAAACAGCGACTTACAAGGGCACAGTATTTACCGATTTCTCTTTGATCCGTCCAGGTAGCTTGCATAAAGCAAATGGTGGCGTATTGATGATCGATGCGGTTAAAGTACTTGAGCATCCCTACGTTTGGGATGGTCTTAAACGCGCATTACGTTCACGTAAATTGAGCTTGACCTCTCTTGAGCGTGAAGTGACGTTGTCCGGCGCTATCTCTCTTGAGCCGGAAGCAATACCGTTAGATGTGAAAATCATTCTGTTTGGCGACTTTGCCACCTACAAGCTATTACAGCAATATGACGCTGAGTTTACCGAGCTATTCAGAGTCACAGCTGATTTTGAAGATAGAATGCCAAGAACCGATGACTCTGAGAGCCATTACGCGCAGTTTATCTCTAGCATTGTACACAGCAATAAGATGCTGCATTGCGATCGCAAAGCGATAGCACGGATAATTGAGTTTAGCTCTCGGCAAGCCGACGATCAGAATATGCTCTCTTTGCACTCGGTTGATATTGCTAATTTACTCAGAGAGGCAAACTACTGCGCGCGGGCCGTCAGTTCAAATATGATCCGTACCAGTCATGTCGAACAAGCATTAATCAACAAAGAGCAGCGTATATGTCGTGCTAAAGACGATTACATGCAAAGTTTCATTAACGGCACTACCTTAATTGCCACTGAAGGTAAGCAAACCGGTCAAGTTAATGCACTATCAGTCATGTCGACGACTGACTACCAGTTTGGTTCACCAAGTCGGATTACAGCGACCACCTCTTTCGGTGAAGGGCGCGTATTTGATATTGAACGCACGGTTGAACTCAGCGGTAGTATTCACTCAAAAGGTGTGATGATTTTAACCGCTTATATTGCTTCGATCTTGGGTAAAACAGATAAAATCCCCCTGTCGACGCACCTGACTTTTGAGCAATCCTATGGCGGTGTTGATGGTGATAGTGCCACTATGGCTGAGCTATGCGCGATGTTGTCCTCTTTTGCTGACCAGCCACTGAGACAGGATATTGCAATTACCGGTTCAATGAACCAGTTTGGAGAATCTCAGCCTATTGGTGGGGTTAACGAGAAAATTGAAGGTTTCTTTGATGTCTGTAAAATTAAAGGCCGCAAGAGCAGTCAAGGCGTGATCATTCCAGCTTCAAATATTCATAATTTGATGCTTAGAGCTGATATCGTCGATGCCGTTAAAAAAGGGAAATTTCATATATGGGCCATCAGCCACGTAGATGAAGCGATAGAACTACTCACTGGAATTAAAGCGGGTAAAGCGGATAAGCAAGGAAACTACGACCCTAAAAGCTTATTGGGCAAAGCTCAGCTCCGGTTGAAGTCTCTTTATAAAACAAAACAATAATTGACATATTGGAAGTAAATAAAAAGGCCGAACATATGTTCGGCCTTTTTGATGCATTTTCTGTCTAAGCGAAAGCGGCTTGCAAAGGCGGAACCACTTGCTTCTTACGACTCAGCACGCCATCAAGCCAAAATTTAGCGTCAGTTGAGTGCTTATCAAAAGCAGATTCGATAATGCTTAAATCGTCACTAACGATAAGCATTTCTGAACCTTCTTTCATTATATCAGTCAGTAGCAACAAAACGCTGTGACGTTTGCCTTCAGCTTTTAATAATGCGATATCAGCGGCTAAACCGGCTTTAATATCATCAAACACCGACAAATCAATCACTTCTAGCTGGCCAATGCCGACTAAATTCCCGTTCATATTGAAGTCTTTAAAATCACGTAGTACGAGATCACGTGCTGGTGTGCCCTGCACTGCGGATTTCACTTTAAACATATCCATGCCAAGTTCTTTAAAGTCTTCAATACCGGCGATTTCAGCAAGTGCTTCAACACACTTAATATCAGCGGTAGTACAGGTGGGTGATTTAAAGATGACGGTATCACTTAGGATGGCACACATCATAATGCCAGCAATCCCTTTAGGGATCTCGACATTATAAAAGTCATACATCATTTTAATAATAGTGTTGCTACAGCCTACTGGACGGATCCAACATTCGAGCGGTGTAGAGGTTGTTAGATCACCCAATTTATGGTGGTCAACAATACCGACAATTGTCGCTTCAGCGATATCATCCGGCGCTTGAGTAAGCTCAGAGTGATCAACAATGTATACTTCCTCGCCAGCGTAGCTCATCTTGAGTTCTGGTGCGTCAAAACCAAACTTTTCTAAAATAAACGCAGTTTCAGGTGATATTTCACCTAAACGAGAAGCAATAGAAGCTTCTCCAATTTGGTTTCTTAGATGTGCAAGTGCAATTGCACCACAAATTGAATCTGAATCTGGGATTTTGTGGCCCACGACATAAACTGGCATAAATAACGCTCTCCTTTAATTTTCAGCGATTTTAACAAACTTTTCGGCAATGCGGAATTAGCAAAAAGGTCGAATACACTGTCCTTACACCAATATACTCCTTTTTAAGCCACTCTATCTTGCCAAGCGCTGAGTATCGGAAGTCTAACGCCTAATCGTCATCACGCCTCACAGAGCTAAACTTATTTGCTAATTGCGATGTAATACTCAAAAAGGGTGTTTATCTACCCAATTACGCTAGAGTTGGGCTCCAAATATATCAAAATGTGCCATTTTCCTGTATAAGCATGCGTCCTATTACACTTTTCACACTAGAGCTTGGTAACGATGTCAGACAAATTTTTTTTTAAAGGTCGCAAAAACCCTAAACCGAAACATGAAAGTTACGGATTCAATACTAAACGTGTAGCCAAGCTTGGTACCGACGTAAACCCTCTTGTTTTAACGGTTCAAAGTGAAGAGCGCCTTAAAGAGGTAAACCTCTTACTGTCTGATAACCAGCTTCTTGGAAACGTGACCATTGACGCGACTATTGAAGAAAACGTTATCGATTTAATGGGTATTCTTAATCGACCTGAAACGACGCGCGTTGAAAAACAACCTAATCGAAATGAACCTTGCCCATGTGGTAGTGGCAACAAGTTTAAAAAGTGCTGTGGTTAATCCCATAAACTCACCGATTTAGTGAAGCATTTTTAATTTTGTACTCTATTCCTATTTTTGTAAAAGATGTTATTGGTGAAGGATGCAATGTCCTTCGCCGACAGATTCTTTGTTTGTACAATTGAAACATCTTTTGCTTATCTCTATCGCGTTAACCATTACCAGCCTCTACGGAGGTTCAGTTTGTTACATTTTTAACCATTCAGAATATCCCTAAATATAGCAAAAATAGACCATTAAAAACTAAGTTTAGACATATCCCCTGCATTTCAAAACACAATATACTCTTGTAATTGTTGATTAGTTTACTGATACACTCCTTATCTAAGTTTAAAAGACAACCCACTCAGTGCACCACAAATAGAACAATATCGTCCCCTTCCGAAACACACGTTTACACAATCACACTGTTACAATTACTCATATCAATTAACATACGTTCAAAATAATTATTCGATTGCGCTGACCTTGGCCGTACAAGCATCAGGATCAAGGTTAAATTGCAGTGTGTGTTGGAACTGCTTCAACAAGAGGACGTGTTTGTGGCTACGAAAAAACAAATAATTCTACCCGTGGTAGTGATTGCATTAGGTGTCGCTGGATTTATTGGAATATCGGCATTGAAAAAGCCCCCTGAAGAGAAACCGGAGCTTGATACGACCCCTTTAGTGTCGGTGCAAGCAGTTGAAATCAAGCCGATGGACTTTTCAGTCAATTCTTACGGTGTTGTTGCAGCAAAATATGAAACTGAATTGGTTTCGCAAGTAAATGGCGAAATTGTTTATTTGTCAGACAAGTTTGTCCGCGGTGGTTTCGTCAAAAAAGGCGACGTATTAGCTAAGATTGATCCAAGCGATTATGACGCTGCACTCATTGATGCACAAGCTAGCATGGCATCGGCACGAGCGACTTTAGTGCAAGAGAAAGCTTTTGGTAAGGTTGCCGAAGCGGAATGGAAACGTATCAAAGACGGAGTTCCTACTGAGCTGAGTTTGCGTAAACCACAACTTGCACAGGAAATAGCCAAACTAAACTCTTCTGAAGCAGGCCTTAAACGGGCAAAACGTAATGTTGAACGCACCATCATTAAAGCGCCTTATGACTCTCTAATTGAATCACGCAAAATTGGACTAGGCTCTTATGTCAGTATGGGCACCCAACTAGGGAAAGTGTTAAGCACTGCGGATGCCGAAATACGTCTGCCAATTGCCGATAAAGAGATTCAATTTTTAAACAATAAAGGTAAGAACGCAGAAGTTATCTTAAAAGGTGATTTCGCCGGCAAGCCTCAGGAGTGGAAAGCCACTATCGTCCGCAGTGAAGGCGTTATTGATAGTCGCAGCCGCATGACCTACCTGGTTGCAGAGGTTTCAGATCCTTATGGACTGAAAAGTAATCTGAACGAACTGCGCTATGGCACCTATGTAACTGCGACCATCGAAGGCTTACACGCGGGACAGGTCACTGAAGTCGCCCGTCACTTAGTTATTAATAATCAAGTGGCTGTTATAGATGATAAGGGCGTACTTAGGTACAAAGATGTGACTATCGTGCGTCAAATAGGTTCTAAGGTGATTATCACTGACGGACTCGACGTGGGGATGAACGTGATTACTTCCGCGCTTGATTATCCAATCGAAGGTATGCAACTTGCCCTTCCCAAAGATAAAGTGTTTGATGGTGAAGTTCTCGCCCCTAAACCAACGCAAATAGCGATGGGTGAGAAGGAATAACCATGATAGATACCCATAAAGGCGTAATCGCTTGGTTTGCCCGTAACAGTGTTGCCGCAAACTTATTAATGATCATCATTATTGTCGGCGGCTTGCTAACTGCAAACACGATACGCAAACAGTTTTTCCCAGCAGTTGAAATAAATTGGCTAGAATTCAACGCTGTATATCCAGGCGCAGCCCCACAAGAAGTTGAAGAAGGAATAACGATTAAGATCGAAGAAGCGCTCGAGAGCGTTCAAGGTCTTAAACGCGTAATTACCTATTCAAACCGTAACGTCTCTTCTGGCTATTTTAGAGTCGAAGACTCTTATGATCCTCAAGTGGTACTAGAAGAGGTTAAATCAGAAATTGATTCTATCTCGAGCTTCCCCGATGATATGGAACGTCCTAAAGTAGAGCGTATTAAACTTCGCCAAGAAGTGATGTACATGAGCCTCTATGGTGATTTAAACCAACGTCAGCTTAAAGATCTTGGTGAGAAAATACACGATGAATTACTGCAACTGCCTTTAGTTAATATCACCGATTTTTATGGTGGCTTAGGCTATGAAATTGCCATTGAGGTCAGTAAAGATCGCTTAAGGGAGTTTGGCTTAAGTTTTAACGATGTCGCTGCTGCAGTACGCGGTTACTCGCGCAACATGTCAGCAGGGCAAATACGCGCTGAAAACGGTTATATCAATCTGCGAGTGCAAAACCAAGCTTACGTCGGCTATGAGTTTGAAAGCTTACCGCTGCTCACTTTGCAAGATGGAACTACCCTGCTGCTTGGTGATGTCGCTACTGTCATTGATGGCTTTGAAGAAGGCATTCAATATTCAAAGTTCAATGGTAAAAACTCGGTCACCTTCTTTATTGGCGCCGCCAATGACCAAAGCCTAACCGACGTTGCTGATGTGGTAAAAGGCTATATAGCGGATAAGCAAAAAGAGCTGCCTAATGGCGTTACGCTAGAACCTTGGGTTGATATGACCTACTACTTAGAAGGCCGTCTTAACTTGATGTTAGACAGCATGAAAAGTGGCGCTATTTTAGTCTTTATCCTACTGGCTTTGTTCTTACGGGTAAGACTGGCATTTTGGGTGATGATGGGCTTACCTGTTTGCTTCCTCGGCACGTTGCTCTTCATGCCAACAGCAATGATCGATGTCACCATTAACGTCATTAGCTTGTTTGCTTTCATCTTAGTGCTCGGTATTGTGGTCGACGATGCCATTGTGATGGGCGAAAGTGCCCATGCTGAATGCGAAGAGAAAGGCCAGCATATCGACAATGTCATCCGGGGTGTCAAGAGGGTTGCAAT
This sequence comes from Shewanella sp. Choline-02u-19, assembly GCF_002836205.1. Classification (NCBI taxonomy): domain Bacteria; kingdom Pseudomonadati; phylum Pseudomonadota; class Gammaproteobacteria; order Alteromonadales; family Shewanellaceae; genus Shewanella; species Shewanella sp. Choline-02u-19. Next base: position 1,347,288 of record NZ_PJBE01000013.1, on the reverse strand, counting down.
GCCTGCGACCTTCGGAGTCTTGACTACGATAGCGGCGTTTTTACCGATAACACTGGATGATGGCCCCTCCTCTGCCTTTGGTAAGGCGATTGGTTTTGTGGTTATTCTTTGCTTAATATTCTCGTTAGTTGAATCTAAACTCATCCTGCCAGCCCATTTGGCACGCATGAAGCAACCGAAAGTAGTGCAACCTGGTTCTAAAAATCCATTAGATTGGCTGCGTAATATTGTGAATTACCTGCAGAAAAAGGTCGATACCGGCCTGAAAATACTGATCAGCCAGTATTACCGTCCCTCTCTAGAACTTGCCGTTAAATATCGCTACACGGTGATTATGATATTTATCAGTATGATTTTAATCTGTGCTGGGTTATATGCAGGCGGTTTGGTCAGATTTATTGGTCAGCCGAAAATCCCTCATGACTTTCCACGCATTACCTTCGAGATGAATATTGATGCTTCAGAAAAATCGACGTTAACCGCGGCACTGCAGATTGAACGTGCGCTACGTGAGGTTGATGTTGATCTTGAAGCACAATACGGCCAGAAAATGATCTCCGACATGCAGGTTGAGTTGCGAGGTCGAACTTCAGCGCAGGTAATGACTAAGTTGGTTGACCCTGAACTTCGCCCTATGGATACCTTTGCCGTTGCCGAACTTTGGCGTCAAAACATGCCAAAGATCCCAGGTATGAAATCATTCACCATTCAAGATAACCTCTTTGGTGGTGGACGCGATGATGGTGATATTAGCTTCAGGCTCGAGGGTAAAGACGACGCACAATTAGTTGCTGCGGCTAAAGAGCTAAAAGCAAAGCTTAACACCTTAAAAGGTGTAGGCGATGTCAATGATAGCCGTCAATCGAGTGCGAAAGAGATCCAGTTCGAACTTAAGCCGCTGGCACATAGCTTAGGTTTAACATTGGCAGATATAGCAGGCCAAGTAGGTAATAGCTTTTATGGTCTAGAAGCCCAAAGGATTTTACGTAATGGTGAAGAGATAAAAGTGATGCTTCGCTATCCTGAAGAGCAGCGAAACTCAATTGCTCAGGTGTCTGATGTCAATATCAAAACACCACAGGGTGCTGAAATTCCTTTGTCTGAAGTGGCTTTGATTGTTGTCACCGACGGTGTTAACAGCATTCGACGTGAAAATGGTAATCGTACCATCAACGTTTGGGGTTCTGTTGATGCAGACCAGGCTGAACCGTTTAAGTTAGCCAAAGATGTTAGAGATAACTTCTTACCTGAATTATTGACTAAGTACCCAAGGGTTAAAAGTGAAGTGTCTGGCAATATCCAAGAGCAACTTGATAGTGCCGATACCCAGTTAAGAGATTTCCTCATCTCGATGCTAGTGATCTACAGCTTGCTTGCCGTGCCGCTAAAATCATACGCACAACCGATAATGATAATGGCTGTTATTCCATTTGGGGTAATTGGCTCTGTACTGGGACACATGCTGTTAGGTTTAGATCTGAGTGCTCTTTCGGTATTTGGTATTATCGCCGCCGCAGGTGTCGTGGTGAACGACTCCTTGGTGATGGTCGATTACATCAACAAGTCTAGAGAGTCTGGGATCCCGATGAAAAAATCGGTACTAGAGGCGGGTTGTCGACGCTTTAGAGCGATTATGTTGACATCACTAACAACATTTATCGGCCTAGTACCTATTATGGCTGAGACCAGCATGCAGGCGCAGATGGTCATTCCAATGGCTGTATCACTCGCTTTTGGTGTGTTGTTTGCCACAGTGGTTACTTTGGTGCTTATTCCTTGTCTTTACGTGACTATCGAAGACATAAAGCGATTGATTGGCAGTAAATCAAGAGCGGAAGAACCAATTGAAAATCAGGAGTTTTTAGAACCTGTGCTTTAAAATAGTACCCAGTAAGATCAACGTTAGTCGTATCAATTAGGTTGTCACCTATCTCAATCAAGCCAGTTGCTAATGTAACTGGCTTTTTTGTTGCTCTATTCAAAGCAAAGGCCATTACAAAATAACAGGCTACGTCTTAATGTTGTGCCAAGATAGCGAACTTAAACAATAGCAACCCTAGGTTCGACGGGGTCTATTTTACAAAGCAAAAAGCCCGATATCTTTCGATATCGGGCTTTTCTAATGTGGCGGAGAGATAGGGATTTGAACCCTAGATAGGCTACAAACCTATGCCGGTTTTCAAGACCGGTGCATTCGACCACTCTGCCATCTCTCCGAACGCCGCGAATAATATAGCGCTCGATTAATCTTGTAAAGACTTTATTGTAGATTTTGACGCACTTGGTCAATTACACTGCAAATTGACTACTTTTCGTCTCTATCTACGCCAACTCTAGCCGGGTCAGGGAAAACAAAGTTTTTATTAGCCTCTTCCCATGACTTATAGTTACGCAGTTTAAAACCAACAAAAACAATAAATGAACTGAGCATGATACCCCAACCTATTGCGGTTTCGCCTTTACTCGCCCAAATAGCCACTAAGCTTGAAGCACCGAATGATAAGCTAATTTGTATGAAATTTTGAAGTCCTGCTGCTTTAGCGGCATTTTTCGAAAATTCCTGTAACGCACCATTCACCACTATCGGATAGATAGCACCATTACACGCTGCTAAAACAGAAAATGCTGCAAGCAATGGAAATATAGAAAGTCCTTTAACTAGAATCGTGACGATAACAATGGCAAATACACTGAGACCAAATATACTCAGAAGTACTTTAAGCGCAGCCTCAGAACCAGATTTACGAATAAGTGTCTTACTCGCATAACCGCCTAAAATAAACATTAGTGTTTGTGGAATGAAGCTAAGGCCGATTGCTGTTGCATCGAATCCATGCTGTTCCATTACCATTGGCCATACCGTAAGGTAGGAGAAAAACGCACCTGAGCATGCACCAAAGATAATAACGTTACCTAAATATTTGGTATTTTTTAAAATAGAAAGGTAACTAATCTGACTCGTTTGTTTTTCAGTGACCTTAGTTTCACTAGGGACAAAGAAAAATGTTAACGCAATCATGGCTACAGCTAAACAGCTCAATGTAATGAAGATACTTTCCCAACCAAAATACTGCAGTATAAAGGCACCCAAAAGTGGCGCCAATGCGGGTGAAAGCGCGACTAAAGGCATAATGTTTGAGAATACATTTTGTGCTTTGCTAGCATCGTATTTTTCAATCACTATGGCTTGCCAAATAACACCGGCAGAACAGGCACCGATAGCTTGCGCAAATCGGGAAAGGTTAAACACCAACATTGATTCGCTTGTCGCAAGTGAAAGACTCGCCAATGTAAATAAGGATAAGCCAAAAATAAGCGCGTTCCGTTTACCAAAACGTTCTACTATTGGACCATAGATTAGTTGACCTAATGCTAACCCAGCCAAGAAAAATGTTAATGACATTGCCACTTGTGAGGGGGATGTTGCCATTGTGTCTTCAATTGCTTTGAAAGCAGGCAAATACATATCAGTGGCGATGAATCCAAGCATGCTTAACAGCGCTAGGTAGGATAGAAATATATAGTATTTAGCGTTCATTAGAGATTTCATAAGTAAAAAATTGAATTTGGATTAATTAAGTCGGGCAGTGTAAACACTTGCTAAATGGCTGTGAAACGTTTATTTTTCATATTAGCCTTCAAAAAAACTCACAGCAGGATGTGAACCATGATTTCAGAACAATCTATGCGGTTAATTGATATGGTTGCGCGCGTAGGGAGCTTTACCGCTGCCGCCAACAAACTTCACAAAGTCCCTTCAGCTGTGAGTTACGCCGTTAAGCAAATTGAAGAAGAACTCGGGGTGATCCTATTTATTAGGCATCACCGCAGTGTTAGTTTAACGCCAGCGGGTGAGCATTTTGTAAAACAGTCACGCACTATACTCACTGAAATGGAAACCATGCGCTCTGACACTATTAGAGTGGCTAATGGGTGGCAACCTACTTTGTCTATCGCGTTAGATAACATCGTTCGTGCCGATAAAATCAGTAATTTGATTGCTGATTTCTATCGCACATTTGACAATGTTGAATTGATTATTCGAATTGAAGTCTTTAATGGGGTATGGGAGTCGATTGCAACGGGACGAAGCGATATTGCCATCGGCGCAACCACCGCGATCCCAGTGGGGGGAGATTACCATTTTAAAGACATGGGTGACATTGACTGGTGTTTTCTTGTCGGCAAAAATCACCCATTAGCAACAATTGACCGGCCAATTACTGATGACGAGCTACGTCAATACCCTTCGATTTGCTTAGAGGATACGTCTCGAGAGATCCCTAAACGCATGACCTGGTTATTAGAGAACCAACGACGATTAGTGGTACCTGATTGGGTCCGCGCCATTAATTGCTTCAGAGAAGGCTTAGGTATTGGCTACATGCCAGCACATTTTGCCTATCCTTTCATAAAAACAGGGGCGTTAATTGAAAAACAATTAGAGCGTCCAAAAAAGAAAAGTCCCTGTTGTTTAGCGTGGAATGATGCCAATAAGTCCCCCGCTATGGCTTGGGTATTGGATTACTTGGGCGATACCGAAAAACTGCATAAAGATTGGTTAGACTAAAAATTTGATCTTCAATCAGTGGGGATCAGTATTGATAATACCGATATACAGGCCATTAGCTTTATCCGGCCGTAAAGCTAGGGTATGATTCAGTAACTTAACGAGAGATTTGACACTTATTGAGATTATCGGGAACTACCGGATTAAATAAGGTTCAAACATACAGCTCGAGCATTTGTCTTCGGAGAAAGAAATGAAAGATATGACACAACAAACCGCCTACAGTAGTACGACTGTAGAGGTGAACAAACTTCTTAAAAATACCTACATGCTGCTATCAATGACGTTAGCTTTTTCTGCAGTATGTGCAGGTCTAGCAATGGCACTCGCGATCAGCCCAATGATGTCTTTGGGATTATCAATTGGTAGTTTGGTACTGCTGTTTGTGACATTACGTAAAGCAGAATCTAGCGCTGGTCTCTTCTGGGTATTTGCGTTCACTGGTATGCAGGGTGCATCACTGGGTTATATCCTTAACCATTACGCTGGCATGGCTAACGGCCCACAGCTTATTATGCAAGCGCTAGGCTTAACGTCCGTTATCTTTGTGGCCTTGTCTGGTTACGCGGTTACCACTAAAAAAGACTTTTCATTCATGCGCGGCTTTCTAATTGCTGGCTTGGTGATCATGGTTGTCGGCTTGCTGGTAAACATGTTCTTGGGTAATGGTATGGTCTTTATGGCCCTTAACGCGGGTATTGCATTATTGATGACCGGGTTTATTCTTTACGATACCAGTCGAATCATTAATGGTGGCGAAACAAACTACATCCGTGCAACTATCTCACTATATTTAGATTTCTTAAACCTTTTCGTCGCTCTGCTGCATTTAATGGGTATCGGAAGTGATGACTAATACCAATTAATTTTTATTGAGTTAAAATGGTCCTACTTAAGGGCCATTTTTTTTATTATGAGTAAATTTATTATCCAGGTTAACTCCCCTGCCTACGGCAGTTCATCGAGTTATAATGCCTATCGTTTTACCGAAACAGCCTTAAAAAATGGCCATGTCGTTGATAAAGTTTTCTTCTATCAAGATGGTGTACTCAACACTAATCATCTGAACAGCCCTGCAAGTGATGAATTTGATTTGGGTAAGGCGTGGTTATCGCTCAGTGAACGCTATAACGTGCCATTGGTTAATTGCGTCTCAGCGGCACTGCGGCGTGGCGTATTGTCACAGACTGACGCTAATGAAAACCAATTATCTCATTGGAATATGGAGCCTCCATTTATGATGGGTGGTTTAGGTGAGCTGGTGGTTGGAATAGAATCTGCCGACCGCTTGGTTAGTTTTTAGGAGTTAACGTTGAAAAAACTGTGTATTGTGTTTCGTCAAGGTCCTCATGGAAGCGCACAAGGTAGAGAAGCTCTCGATCTTGCGTTGTTGAGTGCCAGTTTTGAGCAGGAAGTCAGTCTTGTTTTTACTGATGAAGGCCTGTTGAACCTCCTTAATCATCAATCTCCAGAAACCATTGGTGCTAAGGATTATATTGCGACTTTTGGCGCCCTACCTCTTTATGATGTTGATACTATTTTAGTGTGTAAGGACTCAATGAAAGAGTTATCACTAGTGGAAGATGATCTTAAACTTGTGGTTGAGGTCTGCGAACCACGCATGATAGCGTCACACTTTAGCCAGGTTGATGAGGTCTTAGTATTTTAATGATTTTACATCATATCCAGTCTTCACCAATGCAAAGCTCAGCGTTAAAAACATGCTTACGCTACATAGATCCCTCTGACACCATTTTACTGTCAGGAAACGCGGTAAATTGCCTGTTAACTCAAGAATGGCAACAACGGTTGAGCCCATACACGTTAATGTTGCTCGCTGACGATGTTATTGCGCGTGGCTTACAAGCCCGCTTAAGCGCTTATAAGCACATTGACTATAGTGACTTTGTAGAACAGACGTTAACCCATAAGAAAGTGATTAGTTGGTAACAGATGATTGAATATAACGGACAGCAGATAGAAACAGATCACCAAGGCTATTTAAAAGTTGTCAATGATTGGAGTCCAGAGCTTGCGTTGATCATTGCTCAAGATGAACAAATAGTGTTAACGGATGCACATTGGGAAGTCATTAACTTTGTCCGCCATTTTTATTTAGAATTTAAAACAAGCCCTGCGATCCGCGTGTTAGTCAAAGCGATAGGACAAAAGCTAGGAGCCGATAAAGGTAACTCAAAATACCTTTATACACTTTTCCCGATTGGCCCCGCTAAACAAGCAACTAAAATAGCGGGATTGCCTAAACCAGCAAAATGCATTTAGTGACGAGCTAGTTAAAATTGCGTCATCATCAATATTGCCCCATCAAGCCCTATAAATAGGGCTTTTTTGTGGCTATTACTGCTGGCTAAAACAGGAACATACCAATTGTTCGTACAATCTTTAACAATGAATCTAGTGGATCAGCCTATGTAAATAACACGATTGCTAATGAATGGGGATCGAGCTGTAATCTGATGGTTGTTAGATGCGTTATTTCCCCTTCCCCAATCCCTTCAGCTGTCTACAGCGTTTATAAGCGCACGGAGCTTGGTTATGGGCGAGTTTATTCACACGGTAAATACGAGTGTCATTACCTAGGATTGCTAAATTCAAGATACAAAAAAGCCCCGACTAATGTCGAGGCTTAAATGATGGTACCCGAGGCCGGACTTGAACCGGCACGCCTATTAAGCGAGGGATTTTAAATCCCTTGTGTCTACCGATTCCACCACTCGGGCAAACTCGTTGATTTTGATGATACGTGTTATCGGTAGAAACACTGTAGTTAATTGCTTAACCACTCATCAAACTCTTAATCTTTGGAGGCGCGACCCGGAGTCGAACCGAGATAGGCGGATTTGCAATCCGCAGCATAGCCATTCTGCCATCGCGCCGGTGTTAAATTGGAGCGACATATCAGGTTCGAACTGATGACCTATACCTTGGCAAGGTATCGCTCTACCAACTGAGCTAATGTCGCGTTTCAATTTAATCTGTAATCTAGTTCTTGCTTAGTTCGCTTCCCCTTGACTACGGGATGGCATTCTACCGATTTGCCCTAGAGAGTCAATCGCGAAAAAACATTTTTATGACTGTTTGATGTTAAATTCATCAAAGATAACGTTTTTTGTTCTTATTGATCGAATCTTGCTCAGCACAGTAATGCTTTACTCCCTGCCCGCTTAACAATACCCGACTAACTCAGACGAATAAATGAAGAGTTGCCTTTACTCTTTATCGCTGTTAATAAAAAGCATCTGCATTAAAAGTCGATGATTCAAGCAAGCGGGTTTAATCTAGAAGCCGTTATTACGTTCTAGCTGTTGGGCAATCTAAATTTAACGGTAAGAGACTAAAAACAAAAACGCCTCTGTAATAGAGGCGTTTTAAATAGCGTTAACTCAAATCAATCTTAGCCAAGCGGCAATGATTGATAGTTAAGGCCTAACATCTTTTGCATAACACCAACGACCTGGCAGCTATAGCCAAACTCGTTGTCATACCAAACATACAGAATAGCGCGCTTGCCATCCGCAATGGTCGCTTGAGAATCAATAACACCTGCGTATCGAGAACCGACTAAATCACTTGATACTATCTCTGTAGAATCGGTGAAATCGATTTGGTTCTGCAGATCAGACTGTAGCGCCATATCTTTCAGGTATTCGTTGATTTCATGCTTATTAGTTTCACCATTTAGGTTCAAGTTAATAATCGCCATTGAAACGTTAGGCGTTGGAACACGAATTGCGTTACCCGTTAGCTTACCTTCAAGAACCGGTAGCGCTTTAGATACCGCTTGAGCAGCGCCAGTTTCAGTGATCACCATGTTTAGCGGAGCACTGCGGCCACGACGGTCAGCTGAGTGATAATTATCAATCAGATTTTGGTCATTGGTATAAGAGTGAATCGTCTCTACGTGACCGTTTACAATACCGTATTTATCGTTAACGGCCTTAAGCACAGGTGTTATCGCGTTTGTGGTACAGCTTGCGGCTGATACAATAGTGTCTTCTTCAAGAATGTCTGATTCGTTTACGCCGTAAACGATATTCTTAATCGCACCTTTAGCAGGCGCGGTCAACAACACTTTGCTAGCACCTTTTGATTTAAGGTGTAACCCAAGACCCGCTTCATCCTTCCAAATACCCGTGTTATCAACTACCAGCGCATTAGTGATCCCATGCTCTGTATAGTCCACTTCATCTGGAGAGTTTGCATAGATAATTTGAATATAAGTACCGTTTGCAATAATGGCATTATTTTCTTCATCAACTTCAACTGAACCATTAAAAGGTCCATGAACCGAATCACGACGCAGTAAACTTGCGCGTTTCTCTAAATCGCCCTTACGGCCACCACGAAGTACAATGGCACGAAGTCTAAGCTTGTTGCTTACACCTGTTCTTTCAATTAGCAGGCGAGCCAATAGGCGTCCAATACGGCCAAAACCGTAAAGTACAACATCTCTCGCTTCGGTATCTTCTTGTGTGATTGCTGCTGCCAGTTCACTGCTCATGTAAGCTTCGATTTGGCTAGCATCTTTATATTCGCGCCAGTAGTTAACAGCAAGCTTACCAATATCTACTTTGCACTGTTTTACCGCTAATTTGCTTAAAGCTTCGATAAATGGAAAGCTTTCACGTAGTCTTAGTTTGTCACCGACATGGCGACGTACTAAGCGATGTGATTTAATGATTTCAATGGTAGAAGCATTTAGTAAGGGTTTACCGTAGACGACAACTTCTACACCTTGGTTACGATATAACTTACCAAGTAGAGGCTGCATAGCCTCAGCCATTTCGAAACGTTCTTGCCAGCTTTGTAGGTGTTTATCAGCGCTCATTAACAGATCCTTTATCTCACTTTTCTGATTTTTTATCAGAAATGTTTGAGTAACAAAAAGAAAAGACCAATAATCTAGGTTATGTAGGCTATCTTTCCCCGTTTGGTCGGCGCTATTGTAATGAAAAGTCGCCTTTCAGGCTAGTTAGATATTTTATATAACAATGTAATTTTATTAGAAAAAAAGACGCATGGAGCCCCTTTTGAGCAGAAACTTTGTAATGTTTACATCATTTTTAGTATTTATTGCTTTTTTTGGGCTGTTTGGCTGTGAACCTAGCTCAAATACAGAGGCTATATGTAACAAAAATCCTGAACTTTGTTCAGATTTGCATAAAGATAGTTGGTGTCGATTCGAAAAAGGTGACCTTATTCGTGGCCGTTACAAGTTAAAGCAGACTAAAGAGCCCAGAGGTGAGCAATTATTTGACCAGTTATTGTACCTTGAAGATTATAACAAGTGCATTGAGCTAGCCGCGGGAGTACAACATATTCTGCACCCTGAACGTTCTAATGATCGTGCTCGAGCATTTGGCCTTAGCTCCCAAACATTAATGCAACTTCAAGAAACCACCAGACATAGTCAAGATCCCCATTTAGCCTATTATCATTGGTCACGATTTAATGATGTCGAGTCTGGCAAGGTGTTATTTGCGGCAGAAAGAAACGGCCTTATTAAAGATATCAGATTAAAAGCCCAACTCGCGGCACACTTTTTAAGAGAAAATCCGCTAAAATCGAAACGTTTATATGCTCAAGCATTAGATGGAAGTGATAAAGACACATTCGATCCTGACTGGTTGCTCGCCTTAGCGACCATTTATCAGCAAGAACAGCGCCCAGAAATGCATTACTTACTGTCAAAAACCAATATCATTATTACCCAAGCTAATTTTGCCGAAAAAGAGATGTTAGCCATGCTCCAAGGTAATAGATTGTTGCAAGATAAATTAGATAAAGAAGCTAAAGATTTAGCTGATGTACTAAAATCTGGAAAGTATGCAGAAAGTAAGCTAAGAATCGTATTGGAACAGGACATAAACCAAGAAACTGAGTAAAAAGTATTTTGTAATTTGTATTCGGCAATATGTTTGCCAACTTACAGTTTTTTTTAAAATTTAGTAGAAAAATAGCTCAATACGCGATCCATGTAAAAAAATTACCAACTTTGTTAAGAGAATATGGCCTATTTAGCCGATATTACTTGACGGTAGCTGTCAGTTTGGTAATTTTACAACCAGATTCTATTTATACTTTTCCTTGAGGGATATGAGATGACTATCCGAGTTGCAATTAACGGCTATGGCCGTATCGGCCGCAATGTTCTACGCGCTTTATATGAAAGCGAAAAGAACCACCCAATCAAGATTGTTGCTCTAAACGATCTTGGTGATGCTTCAATCAATGCTCACTTAACTAAATACGATTCTGTTCATGGTCGTTTCGATGCGAAGGTAGAACATACTGATGAAGCTATTTTTGTTAATGAAGATAAGATTCTAACGTTCCAGGAACGTGATCCTTCAAAACTTCCTTGGAAAGAGCTAGAGATTGATGTTGTTTTTGAATGTACAGGTATATTCACTTCTAAAGAATCAGTCCAACCACATTTAACGGCCGGTGCTAAGAAAGTTATTATTTCTGCTCCAGGTAAAAACGTTGATGCAACTATCGTTTACGGTGTGAACAACGACATCATAACAAGTGACATGACGGTTATTTCAAGTGCATCTTGTACCACTAACTGTTTAGCACCTTTTGCTAAGCCGTTGAACGACGAAATTGGCATAGAATCTGGTCTTATGACGACCATCCATTCTTATACCAATGATCAGCGTTTATCTGATGTGTATCATACTGACCCGCGTCGTGCTCGTGCTGCCGCGCTTAATATGATCCCAACACGCACTGGTGCAGCTGCAGCAGTTGGTCTTGTAGTCCCAGAACTTGCCGGTAAGTTTGATGGTCTAGCCGTTCGTGTACCAACAATAAACGTTTCTCTTGTCGACTTGTCGTTTGTTGCGGCTCGTGACACAACGGTTGAAGAAGTTAACGCTATCATTGAAAAGGCGGCTTCTGTCGCGCCGTTGAGTGAAGTGTTAGCGGTTAATCATGAACCTTTAGTTTCTATTGATTTTAACCACAACCCATTCTCATCTAACTTTGATGCGACTCAGACCCGTGTTAATGGTCGTTTAGTTAAAGTGATGTCTTGGTATGACAACGAATGGGGTTTCAGTAACCGCATGTTGGATAACGCTGTTGCGTTAATGTCAGCTAAGTAAAACCTCAGATATCTTGAGTGAAAAGCCCAGCTAAATGCTGGGCTTTCTTTTAGCTATAGATTGCGCTTTATACTCACTAGACACAGATCGAGTCTGCATTTACCCGCCCTAAAAACCGTCTTTTGAGAGCAACTTTTTAACCGCTAGTAATAATCCCTATATTGTTTGGTCGCCACCATCGTGAACAATATTCTCGTTAATCCTATGAATATATCTATATCAAACAACATTAAGGTTAAACTTGATCGTGGCCCATTGTTTTGTTTATCAAATGGAAGCATAACATTGCGGTGATTACCGTTAGTAGACCTGTTCCAGCGAGTAGCTACAACATCATTGGACAAAGTGCTGTAACACATTCCAAAAATGGAATTGAGATACACAGTGAGAATGAAGCGTAACTTGTCTTGAATAACGGTAAAGGCTGCGCGAGGAAAACTAGCTGGAAATAACATATGACGTATAAGTAACAGCGTTTGATAGGAGCAACTAATGACAATCACAGCTCTTAATAAAAAAGAGCTGTTGGCATTATGATTCGCAGCGTGCTTAGTCAAATCGCGGAGTGGGTTATTCCCTTTAATAGCGGGTTTGTATGAGAGCGTTCTGGCTAATTAATTCTTTTTTTGCATAACGCTTCGTCAATGATCTCAATATTTTGATCAATATAACTAAGTAAGATTGATTTTTCTGTATTGCCAAGTAGTGAGTCTAATACAATTCGATGTAGCTCTAATGATTCTGATTTATGAGTGAGCAGGATAAGCGATGAGGCATTTACACTATTCAAAGCACGTTTCAATAATGCAGCCTGGGTCAGTTTCATTGACGTTTTTACAGTATCCGTTAACATTGCTAATCTTTCGTCATTAACAATTTGTGCCGCTAGTCCTGTGTGTTGCAATTGATTCTGTTGTGTAAAGTACATATGTCACCCTTCATCATAAATGGAATAAAAACCACCTTTGATATGGATTATATGTGCCTCTAGCTGTATCCGTGCTGAATGGGCGAACCGAATACACTCATAATTTTCACTCGAAAAACCATCGCTAACAGCGTTTAAAGGGCACAGATCAGTGCGTATTCAATCAAATATGGAAGCTCGATGACTTCCATATTGAGTAGCATAATGCACAATACGCAACACTGAATATCCGAGAATGACGCTGTAGAATCTTGTACAACCAAAAAATGAGTTAGCTACGCTTTATTCTAACGACTTTAAAAACATCTATCTCAAAGCCTGCAATACCTTCAGTTCCGCTGTAGTACGTCATGTTAACGTTGGCATCCTTAAGACTTTTGTACTTCTTCCGTCTTTTGAATTTGAAAGGCGTATCACAACCTTCAATCATTACAGTGTGCAAAACCCATTCCTCTTTCTCTCTTTGAATATGCGATAGAACCTTCACATCCTCAGAGTGGGTAAGTTCATCGTGGTTCTCTAACATTTTATCAACAGGATGCTTCTTCACTAACGGTTCCTCAAAAAATTGTAATCTATAAAGGTAGCACAGCTACATAAAACCAGCTGACTTTGGTTATAAAAATCTATCTCGTAGCCAACCATAATGATAGTAGCCCCATTGTCCTACGCGTCTAAATTTAGGCAACGGGAATTTAGGCAGCTCATTACCATACAAAGGTAAACTGGGGACTTTATGACCCGTAATCTGTTGCGCCAATCGAAAAGCGGCTTGCGTACTAAATGATACACCAGAACCGCAGTATCCTAGACTATAACCCACGCTATTATGACAAAAAACATGCGGCATATCATCTAAAGTTGCAGCTATCCATCCAGTCCAGTTATAAGCAATCGACTTATTTGCTAACGAAGGGAAGCATTGTGTCATCGCAATCTTTAATCGGCGTTGAAAGACAGCGTCGTATGCATCCCTCCCCCATATTGCGCCTCGCCCCCCAAACAGTAAGCGATTATCAGGCAATAGTCGATAATAGTACTTTAGAATACGCGTATCCATGGTGACTTGATGTGTTTTCAATCCACAAGTAACCAACTCATCTTCCGTTAATGGTTCCGTGACTATCACATTACTTAATATAGGAAGGAATCGATTATCGATGCGAGGGTTAAATTCATTTGGAGTATAGGCATTACCCGCGGTAATGACTTTATTGACCCTTAACTCACCCTCTGAGGTGATTAAACGATGTTTTCCATTTTCCTCTATCCAGCCTTCAACACAACTATGCTCACAAAGCGTTACACTCTGTTTATTTAGCAACGACTTATAACCCAAAAGCAGCTTTAGTGGATTGACACCAAATCCATCTTCAAGTCGTAATGCGCCATAAGCTTGGTGATGATCCATGTACTCGTTTTTAAGTGTTGACGCATCTATGAATTGGGCATCTTCACCGAGATGTGTTGATATAAATGAAGCTGTATCTCTTAGCTGCGTCAGTGCTTTGGGGTTATGCGCGACTTTAATGTATCCCTTAGGTTGTGGGTCACATTTGATATCATAGTCTTGAATTAGCCCTTCTACGCGCTCAACGGCTTGGCTAAATTCGTTATAGATGCCCTTCGCCGTATTCAAGTCCCAACGTTTGGCCATTTGAGAATAACCTAAACGGCCAGCCCCTTTTAGAACAAAACCAGCATTACGAGCGCTTGCGCCAAAACCAACCTGATTTGCCTCGAGAATACATACATCTACATTATAGCGTTCTGCCAAATAATGCGCCGTTAGTAGGCCTGTGTATCCGCCACCGATAATTGCAACGTCTGCAGTCTGACTGCCACGGAGACTTTTATTTGCCTCACCTAAAGACACAGTACTAGCCCAATATGAATCGCAGGGACTTAGGTTCGCTGGTGACTTATGTTTTAAAGGATCAAATATTCTGCTATTCATAATAAGGTTTTTTAACGTATTCAAAAGAGTTTGTTATTAGAAAATGAGTAGCATTTCACATGCAACGCAGTGACAGCTAGGTCCACAAAGCACGCAATTATAATCTGGGTGCTCAAGGGTATTATTCCAACGATCAGGATGTTCTTTTATCAGTACACCGCCAGCCTTGGTAAAATAGCGAACAGCTGAATTATGCGGGCTTTGTTGCCACAAATGACTCACACCCGCGATTGCGCCTTGCTGTTTTAGTGCGCCAATAGCAGCATTAAGTAACAAACCACCAATACCCTTGCCGCGAGCATCAGATGCTACGGTGTTGCATTTAAAGTAGCCAACTTGAGTTTGATCTACTCCCCAACGATTTGGTGTACACCATAGGTCGATAGGCCATTGGCCAGCGGCATACGTTAATCTAAAGCCCAATAGTCGGCCAGATTCAATGGCAACAAAACAACTGTTGATGCCGTTGCTATTGCCTTTATCGACAATGCTTTGTAGTGAGGCTCTGTCCAAGTAGCCATTACCATGAACTAAATTACCTAATTCAATGACATCATGAAAGTGTTGCGCTTCAAGGGGTTGGATCATATTTTTTCTAATTATTATTTGTATCCAGTATTCATTTTACCATAGTCGAAGTGTTTATCTCAGATTCTTCTGACTTGAACTGTTAATAGGAAATCGCTCCCGCCTAAAATTACCGGCTAGTGTTCAAGCTAATTAATGCTCAATATATACTGTCATTACACAAAGAGATCTAAACTTAGCCGTTAACGTATTCATATTTTAACTCTACCAATAACGAGGCTATAGTGCTAAAAACCGTTGGCTATTTGGCCATAATTGCTTTGTTATTAAGTGTGGTATTACAGCGCCCGGTCAAGGATGCAGACTTTCTGTGGAATAATTACCAAAAGCGCTTAAGTACCGTTTTAGGCCATGAGATAAAGTTGCAACCCCCCTATTTTAAAAGGTTTAACTCAGCGTTAAAGGAAGCGCCTGAGAAAAAACAGACTATATCGGTACTTGATAGTTTTAAGCTCAACAAATGTCATCTGGGTCAATTAATCGCTAATCAAAATAGTATCTTAGGCAAGGTCGCTTTATCAAGCCAACAACTTATCTATCATGTTAAGTTTATTCAGCTAGCCCCTGCATGTATTAAAGCGCTATCAATTGAGCACCCAATGTTAGCGAATCAGCTTCGCGAAGAGTTAATCAGGAAAAAACAGCGTGCTTATGCCCAATTCAATACTTTTATAAATTCGGAGAAAACCATAGCGGCTCTGCTGTTTAGCAGTCATGAATCATTGGAATTTGATGCCACACTTAAAGGGATAAACCCTTTAGAAAATGCACTAACTAGATTACTCATTGTAAAGACAGCGATTAAGCAGCAACGGTGGGAAGACGCCGACATTGATGAGCTTGAGAAACATTTGAGCTTGCTGCATCAGCACTCGTTTTTAAAAAAGTATATGCGCAGTCTCGTGATTAATATGCATCAGCTTAAAATGACTAACGATTTTTTGGAACAGTATTCTAACCTAGTGCAATGTCAAACAGGCCGGTCAAATCAAAAACTGCCAATACTTAAAAATGTATTTAATAAATACTATTTAGCAGACATTCAAGCATACCTTTCACGTATGAATAGCGTTCATTTTAGACTGAATAAACTTTTAATCGCGTTGTTTGAAGATACCCAGTATCAACAGTTGATTGAGCATTACTTTTCAGACGACCCTACAGCCTTGCCTGCCACACTAATCTTAGAGATAAAACGACACGTAAAATGGTGGCAAGCAGTGCAGAATAACTGCGGTTCTTTACGTCCCGAATAAGATCCCATAGCCTACAGGCTGTATAGAGATCCAACACTCACACCTCTAGCGCAAAGTTTAGCTTCTCCTTACTTTTATGAAGGTGTAGATTGTTTGCTAGAACAAAGTAAATATAACTATAAAAAAAGTAAAAGAAATACAGGGGTCTTAATAAATGAAACGCTCATTAATCACTTTGGCACTCGCCGTTGCCATTACGGGCTGTTCTCAACCAGAGCATACTCAAGCCGCAAATGACACGTTAACGTCCAACGTTACCACAGAAAATAACGTCAACAAAAATCCAACAGAAACAAAGCTATCGGTTACTTACCAAGCAATGCTTGACCGTTTTGTAGATGTTGAAATGGCAGCAGACCTAACCAGTTTGACCGCGACTGACACGCGTGTACTGCGCAAGATAATAGAAGTTGCAGATATACTCGATGGGATCTACTTTAAGCAGACATTTGAAAATAATGCCCAAGTTAGACAACAGATATTGGCATCAAACGATGCTAATAAGTCTGAAATATTATCCTTGTTTGATCTGCATTATGGCGCTTGGGACACCTTAGACGGCGATAAAGCGTTTTTTGGCAACCTAGCTCGCCCAGATGGTGCAGGTGTCTATCCAGTTGATTTAACTAAGAATGAGTTTAATCAATGGATTGCTGCACATCCAGAAGATGAAAAAAGTTTTAAAAGTGGCTATACCGTTATTGTTAGAGATAAAGCACAATTAAAGGCTATACCATATAGTATCTACTACAAAAAAGAGCTGACCGAAGCGGCAAAGATTATGCGCGAAGCAGCCGAGTTAACCGAAGACCAGTCATTAAAAACTTTTTTGTCTAAACGCGCCGATGCTTTTCTTAATGATGAATACCGTGACTCAGAAATGGCTTGGATGGATCTCAATGGTTCTTTAGAAATTGCGATTGGACCTTACGAAACCTATACCGATAAACTCTTTGGTTATAAAACATTTTTTGAAGCGTTTATCACCGTCAGAAATCCAGAAGATAGCGCTAAGTTAGATATCTATAAAAAGTATCTAACCGCAATGGAATCCAACTTACCGATCCCAGATGAACATAAAAATGTTAATAGAGGCTCTGAATCCCCTATCTCTGTCGTAGAACAGGTTGCTGGTGGTGGTGATAATAAACCTGGAGTACAGACAACTGCATTTAACCTGCCTAATGATGAATATGTTAGAGAAGTTAAAGGCAGCAAAAAAGTGATGCTCAAAAACGTGCTTAATGCAAAATATCAAGCCGTTATGAAACCGATTTCCGATCTAATCATTGCCGAATCGCAACAGTCACTGTTGATGGAAAAATATTTTTTCAATGAAACTCTTTTCCACGAACTATCACATGGTCTAGGTCCCGGTACGATTATCGTTGACGGCAAAACAACGACTGTCTCAGCCCAGCTTGAAGAAACCTATTCAAAAATTGAGGAAGGAAAAGCAGATGTAATGGGGGCTTATAACATGTTGTTCTTAATGGATAAAGGTGAGCTTCCCATTGCAGAAAGAGACAACATGCTAGTGACTTATTTTGCGGGTCTATTTCGCTCAATGCGTTTTGGAGTGCATGAAGCTCATGGTGCTGGAGCCGCATATCAGTATAATTACTTCAAGCAAAAACAAGCATTTACCTTTGATGTAACCACACAAACGTACAGTGTTAACTTTGACAAAATGGTCTTAGCCATTACAGAGTTAGTACATGATGTCTGTATGATCCAAGCGTTAGGTGATTATCAGCAGTCAAAGGTATTCCTAGATACTTACGCAATACTCGCACCAGAAGTTGCGCAGTTAAACAGTAAGATGGAAACTATACCAACTGATATCCGTCCAAATTACCCTAAGATCTAATCTCGTTAGATACTGAGATCGTAATGACAAAGAGCGCATGTTTCATGCGCTTTTTTATATAAACTCGCTTGTGAATGAACCTCCTGCCTACTTCCTCTTGAACTGATGTACTCATATGCATTATCGTAATAAACTGAATATTTCCTAAAATTAATTCTACATTAGCGATCATAAGGATACTGTCTTAGTGACCATAAAGAAGATTCTGCCACCTGCTTTCAATTTAGCAAAAAAACTAATGGCAATAAACAATAGTGTTTATGACGCTACTATCTCTTTATCCGGAAAACTAAGTACGGTTCAAAAGCTGTATCTACTCGCAATAGTCGTGCTTATTTTCTCTGATAGTTTGGTTTTTGTGGCGCTGCTAACGGTGCTGGGTCTAACTGCTGAATTCTGGCCTCTATTTAACCGTGTATGGCATTCACTGGCAGGTAAAGCTATTTTGTTGCTTTTTTATGCGATTATAGCCAATTTTGCATTGGCTGGATCTGCTTCCGTCGTCAATGAGGTTGTCGGTGTTTCATCATCACACTTTAACTACACTCATAACTTTGCCATTTTGCTTTTCTTGCCCTCTTGGGCTTTAGCTATGAGCATTATTGCGTTACTTTTACTACAGATAATTGCACCGATATATTTCTTTTTATTGCTTATAGCAAGGCCCTTTGGCATTAAAGGTTTTAGGATCACCAGCCATCAACACTTTCAAAAGTGGACCATGTTTATCCGTCTGATCCTCTCTAGTATTCTTATCTTTAACCTTTCTTTACTCAGTAATGTTGATTCTGTCATCGAAGATAATTTTTATAGTTCATCATTCTTCCTAACCAACGAACAACCGATAATAACACCTCCCACATTGACCAATAATAATCCAACGATAGAAGATACCATCGTTAAAATACTCACCACAGAAAACAAAGATAACGTGGAAGGATTGAGCCTAATAACCGGAAATAAAGCCATAAAGCCAACAATACAATCTGCCAATAATCTTGATATGACGACTAATACAGATGATGAGAAGATCTCAGAACGAGAGAAAAATATAAAAAATGAAGTCAATAACTCAGTAAAAATTAAAACATTTTACTCACAAAAAATACGTGATCTGATTGCGCATTTTGCCTATCAATTGGAAGCGAATGAAAAGTCCCGTTGCCTGATTACAAATAATGCGCATGTTGTTGAATTAAATGACTATGAAATTTTGCAAATTACACCTGATAGTACTATGCCACACGGTTATAAATTTGAAGTTAAAGCCTGCATATCGCCTGCATTTCCCGCAAAAACCGAGTGACGTTAAAATGTAAATCTTCCAGCTACCTCTATAAATGAGACTGTAGATCTTTCACTTAATACGTTGTTTGCGGAAGGCTTCTCTAACGAGAGTTTATAGAAGCATCCACACATAAATGGCATGAAACCTTACAAAAATACCTTTTCTGAAACTAGATTAATCGTTACAAAGTATTAAGTTACATTGACTGCTTACCTATTGTCTACTGTATAATTATCTGACTGTATAAAAAAATAACTATAAGTAGTGATGCATTATCACTGCAATAAAATAAGAGAAGTACTCAGTGAACAGAATACTAACGTCATCAATCGTAGCGTTTACGATTTTGTCAGGTGTGGCACTACCAGCCTACGCTTCAGCAATAAAGCAGTCTAAAGGCGATTTTGAAGATAAATTTCGTCAATTAGATGCCGATCTGCCCACACCTAATGTTTACAGAAATGCCGCTGGGGAACCTGGACATCAGTATTGGCAACAGCAAGTTGACTATCATATTAAGGCGTCTCTTTTAGAAGATAAAAGACGCTTAGAAGCCACACAAACGGTGACCTATACAAATAATTCTCCCGATACCCTAAAATATTTATGGTTACAACTGGACCAGAATTATTACAAGGCAGACTCTATTGCGAGTCGTACTCGTACATTTTCTAGCCCTTCAGAGCTGGCAAAAAGTGTCGATGGAAAACCAACAAAAATAAGCTTAAAGACCTTACGCGGCCAACAATTTTTAGCGGATAACGAAGTCGGCTACGAAATAGGTAAAGTGACCATCAATGGTAAACTGTTAACAGCGACTATCGTTGGCACAAATATGCGTATCGATTTACTGAAACCATTGAAGCCCGGCAAGACAACAGAATTTGAGCTCGATTATGCCTTTAACATAACGGATCAAAAAGCGATGGGCGGTCGTTCTGGTTATGAACATTTCCCTAAAGATAAACGTGACGGTGGCAATGATATTTTTCAATTAGCTCAATGGTTTCCACGCCTCCACGCTTATACTGATTACGAAGCTTGGACCAATAAAGCCTTTCTGGGGAGTGGTGAATTTACCTTAGAGTTTGGTGATTATGATGTTGAAATCACGGTCCCAGCAGATCATATTGTTGCTGCTACGGGGGAATTAGTAAACGCCAGTTCTGTGCTAAATAAAAAACAGCGTAAGCGTTTTGAAGAAGCAAAAAGCAGTCAAAAGCCCGTCTTTATTGTGACTGAAGCAGAAGCATTAGAAAATGAAGCGAACGCTACCAGTAAAACAAAAACATGGCACTTTGAAGCTGAAAATGTAAGAGATTTCGCCTGGGCTTCATCAAGAAAATTCATGTGGGATGCTAAAGGCTATCAGCAAAAATCATCAGAGCGGCCACTGGTTATGGCGATGTCTTTCTATCCAAAGGAAGGTGGCGATCTCTGGAAGAAATACTCAACAGAATCGGTCATCCATACCATGGAAGTTTATTCCAAGTATTCTTTTGATTACCCATATCCGACAGCCCAATCAATAAATGGACCTGTTGGTGGCATGGAATACCCAATGATAACCTTCAATGGACCACGTACAGAATTGCAAGATGATGGTAGCCGTACCTATACCTTGTCTGAAAAACGTTTCTTAATTGGTGTGGTGATCCATGAAATCGGCCATATATATTTTCCTATGATCGTTAATTCTGATGAACGTCAATGGACTTGGATGGACGAAGGGCTGAACAGTTTTTTAGAATCTTTAGCAGTGAGAGAGTGGGAAACAGACGCTCATTGGGCTAGAGAACCGAGAGATATAATTGAGTACATGAAGTCAACGGTACAAGTGCCGGTGATGACACAATCTGACAGTATTTTAAAGTTTGGACCTAACGCCTATACCAAACCTGCAGTCGCCTTGAACATTCTTCGAGAAGTTGTACTGGGTCGTGAATTGTTCGATTTTGCTTTTAAAGAGTATGCCACTCGATGGAAGTATAAACGCCCTACTCCATCAGATTTTTTTAGAACAATGGAAGAGGCATCCGGTGTCGATTTAGATTGGTTTTGGCGTGGCTGGTTTTACACCACAGATCATGTTGATATCTCAATAGATAAAATCTATAAGTTACAAATGAATACCAAAAATCCAGATATTGATTTTGCTCGTGAACGTCAAATGGAACAAGACAAGCCAGTGCCAATGGCGATAATAAAAGATCAGCAACAAGGCATAAAAACTTGGGTTGAGCTAAATCAAGACGTTACTGATTTTTATGATAAAAATGATGAGTACACGGTTACGAATAAAGAGCGTAATAAGTATAACAAGTTAGTAAAAGACCTTAAGCCTTGGGAGCTTGCCGTAATAGAAAGAGCGGTGAAGGAAGACAAAAACTATTATGTACTCGAGTTTTCCAATATAGGCGGCCTAGTCATGCCGATTCTTTTGCAGCTCACTTATGAAGATGGTTCGATTGAATCTATTAATATTCCGGCAGAGATCTGGCGTAGAAGTCCTACTTCAGTGAATAAACTCATTGTGACTGACAAAGTACTTAAGGAAGTTGAAATTGACCCGAGCTGGCAAACCGCAGATGTGGACCTAAATAACAACTATTTTCCGCGTCGTATCATTGAGTCTAGGATCGAAGCCTACAAGAAAGAGAAGAGTAAGCACAAACTTAAACGCGATATTATGCAGGACATTAAGACAGAGCTTAAAAGTGAAGATGATGAGAGTACTTTAAAAACAGATAAGGCTGCTTAATAAATGAAGATCCGTGTATTAGTCGCTAGCCTATTTTTCTTTATGATCGGCAACGTGAATGCTCATCAGCAAAAAACGGCGGTCACAACGATTAGTTTTAACCATAGAATTAATACTATTGAAGTCATGCATAAGTTCTATCTACATGATGCAGAACATGCAGTAAGAGATCTTTTTGACCCGAGTGCAGACATCTTAAGCAGTAAAGTAACTCAAAATACTTTTGCAGACTATGTTCAACATCAGTTTGCAATTGAATCTAACGATGGTAAACCGTTGCCTTTAAACTTCGTCGGCTTAGAGTTAGATGGCAAATACTTGTGGATTTATCAGGAAACAAACATACCCAAAAAAATATCAGGAATGTCTATTTCAAATGGAGCATTACAGGATCTTTGGCCCTCGCAGGTTAACTTAGTTAATATTGAGGGACAAGGTAAGTTACAGTCACTCCTTTTTGAACACAGTGACCGTTGGTTAACAATTTCACTACCTGAATAGAAAAGTATAAAGGCTAAGGCGCATTAGTGACTTAGCCTTTTTATTATTTTAATTTTATTAGCACTGCACAATTTTATTCTGCCGTTAGATAAAATGCCAAACCATCACCCTATCGCCGTTTATCATTTATCAGTATCAAAGCAGAAGCTTCTTTAGGATCTCACACTATGACCTTACCTTTAGTTGCACTATCAATTACAGAAAGACTAGAATATGTTACATGGAGAGATAATTCATGATGACGATGTAAAATAGAATATTTTTATATTCGCCACGTTTATGTCTACATTCATATTCTAAGTAATATTAACTGAAACAAACTGCTAAAATGGTCTTTATTGAGTTAGAAAAACAAATGGCAGGCCAAACTTATATAAGCTATGTCTGCACGCCCACAAAAGGACTCGTTATTTAGACTATGGTGCATTGACGCCACTTAGGTTAAAACATTGAAAAATAATGAGCACGAGTTTAACCAACTGTTGTCAGAGATAATTAAAACAACTCACTTCATTAAAACTGAGGTAATTCAGACACTCTGGTCTGGTTATGGTGAAATAGCACGTTTTGAAACAGTAGAACCAGATTTAGACGAGTTCAGTGACGTTCGGGATATGACTTTTGTCGTTAAACATATTCGTCCCCCTGTTATTCAGCAGCATCCGCGAGGTTGGAGTGGCGCCATATCACATCAACGAAAGCTAGCATCTTATGATGTTGAAGCGGAGTTTTATCAACATTGGGCCAATAAAATAAAACCCTTTTGTGCATTACCTCAGTTTATCGGCCAAGCTAGTTTAAGTCAGTCTTGCCTCTCTTCAAAAATGATCGTTATGTCCGATTTAGATAGCGAAGGTTTTCCGACTAGATTAACTACCGCCTCTGCTGAAAACTCGAAAATCTGCTTACATTGGCTAGCACGTTTTCATGCGTACAATATGCAACATGATCCGCTAGACAATTGGCCAAACAAACTTTGGCCAATTGGGACTTATTGGCACCTTGCGACAAGAGCGAAAGAATTTGACGCTATGGAAAAAGGCCCATTAAAAGATGCTGCAGTTGAGCTTGATAAAAGCCTTAATAATTGCAGATACAAAACGTTAGTCCATGGTGATGCAAAGATCGCTAACTTCTGTTTTTCCAATGATTTAGCCCATGTTGCGGCAGTCGATTTTCAATACATTGGTGGCGGTTGTGGTGTTAAAGATGTGGTCTATTTTTTAGGTAGCTGCTTAGATGAAACGACTCTTGAGCTTCAGTTTGAGCAACTTATCGACGACTACTTTACTGAACTTCACACGGCTTTGCGTTTATTCCAAAGTGCATTTAGTAGCCAAGAAATAGAAAAAGAGTGGCGTCCGCTAGTGAATATTTCTTGGGCTGACTTTGAACGTTTTCTGGCAGGCTGGGCACCTTCACATGCCAAACGCACAAATTTTAGCCACCGTCTAACTGTTGCAGCTATTGCTACACTCAATAAATCATCATGAAAATAGCCTTTACCGGTCAATTAGGTGGCCGTGTTCAACCCATCTCAATCATGTCTATATCATGGTTTTGCTCTTCATTACTGAGTAAATGGTCCATTGCTTGATCAAAGCTATCTAATTGCTTCAACGACATAAATGTTTTTAGCCGATATATTAGATCGTTACTCAGTTCAATATGTGATTTCTTTTTCCGTTTTTTTATCTGCGACAATTCTTTTCTTACCATGCGCCATCCATAATCACTAAAGTAATTGTTTAGCGCCAGGTTTACCGCGTCTAAATCTAATGATAAAGCACTGTCTGTAGGAAGGCTTGTCGCGATTACTGTCAGCTGTGTTGATAATGCTATATGGTGAGTTTGTAACTGCAACTTACTTTCAAACGGTAAAAACCAATCTAATCTTTTAGAATTTTCTTGCATGGGTAACAATCTTAAGAGCAGCGGTAACGCGTACGCCAGTTCATCTGGTTGCAGTAATAATAACTTACGGCCCTTTGTTGGCTTTTTATCATGATACTGCCATTCATGCTTAGTATTATTCATCATGTAGACCTTTCAATCTTAAAGTATGGTTAAACCATTTTAAGTAATAATACGGCAAAATAGTCAGCATTAATAGGATGTTATTCAATATTCTCTTGTTGGTATTGATCGTATTGGTTACCAATATTAGCGATAGCGCATATTCTGGTTATCTTTGTTGCAGTAGCCCTAACTTGCGGACTGTTGTTAGCTTCTTATCATAATATTTCCAGTGATACTTAGTCATAAGCACATCATATTGAGCCCTTAGATTTAAAGTATGTTTAACTTTTTTGAATGATAATGCGAATAAATAATCTGCACTAATAACGCTTTATTCAGTGTTCTATTGCCAGTACTTATGGCCAATCTTAATATTGGCGATAGTGTATTCATGCGCTATCTTTGTTGCAGTAGTCATAACTTACGGAAGTTTTGTTAGCTTTTTATCAGGATATTCCATTCATGCTTAGTATGATTCATCAGATAGTCCCTTTATATTTAATATATGGTTAAACCATTCTGAGCAGTAATGCAGCAAAATTATCCTTATTTATAGCGGATTATTCACCATTCTATTGCTAACGCCTTTAGGATAACTCAGCCATTTAATGTTTAACATTTTTCATGGCTTAAATTGATGCTCTATCATCCAATCGCGATTAATAAGAATACCGTGGTGGAGTCGTCGTAGTTAATTATCTCCCTTTAAAAAACGTCTGACTTTACTCAATTATTGATAACCTCAAACAAATTAGCTTACTTATCGTGCATGATGTTGGCTTATTGCTCTCTACCAGTGATAATGACGATTATCACTGGTAGAGATAGCGTAAAATCGTTAAAATAGTGGCCGAATAACGTCTTATAAAAACCCACAACCACAGTGCTAATTGAGGAATATCATCTAATGAGTGGAAAGCGTATTAGCCCTATTTCTAATAAGGCGTTAAAGACGGTTTCAGACGACGGTTTTTACCAGGAGCATGAGTTACCTCTTTCTATCCTCAATGATTTTGAAAGCGCCGCTAAAGAAACTCGTTATGAAATTTCGCACAATACCAGACGGGTATATCAGTCCAGCTTTGGAATTTTCGTTACTTATTGCGAATCACATGGTTTAAGTTCATTGCCTGCAGATCCAAGAAGTGTTATTTCGTTTATCGGTCATCAAAAAGATATTTATCAAGCTAACAGCGGCCACCAGCTTTCAACACAAACAATTAATAGTCGATTAGCAGCTATACGATTTTTTCATATTCAATCTGGATCTCCATCACCGACAGAGCACCCTTTGGTCATCAGAGTAATGCGTGGGCTTATGCGTAATCAAAATAGAACGGTTGCGGATTATGATCAACAGCCCATCATGTACGATGAGCTTGAATTACTGATACAAACTATTGATGAACGAAATCAAAACCTCACAAAAAAACGAGATAAAGCGATTCTTCAGTTAGGGTTTCAAGGAGGGTTTCGACGTTCTGAACTCGCGAATATCAAAGTGAATCATTTAAGCTTTTTACGCGATAAACTTAAAGTAAGACTACCCTACTCTAAAAGCAATCAGCAAGGACAAAGAGAATGGAAAGTACTACCAAAAGAAGAACCATTTTCTGCGTTTGATGCCGTTAAAGAGTGGCTCTCAGCTGCAGAAATTAAAGAAGGTCATTTATTTAGATCGTTAACAAGAGATGGAAATCAAATTAGAGACTACCAGATTACCGATACTAATTTGGGGAAAGGATTTCTGCGTGGTGATGATATTTATCAACTGATTAAACGATATTGTAATAAGGCTGGCTTAGATCCTCAGTACTACGGAGCTCACAGTTTACGTAGCGGATGTGTAACGCAACTACATGAAAATAAAAAAGATCATCTTTACATTATGGGTCGTACAGGACATACGGATCCGCGTTCATTGAATCATTACCTGAAGCCGAATGAATAACAGATCACAATGACTTGTTAATTTAAAATGTGTTCGACTCTATAAAAATAGTAACTGACGTAAACCTATAAAAATAAAGGGCATCTATTTAGATGCCCTTCTTAATACAATATTTCTAAGTTACTGACTATTTGTAAATAACAGTCGTAGTTTCAAATGGAAGGCTTTTTAATACCACTTTATCTTTGGCATAATCGATAAAAGATAAGGCATCAGTATTACAAATATCAACACCACCATCATCACAACTAGGAACGTCTCCTGCGTAAACGACACTATATGTATTCTTATCGGCATTGAAAGTTAAATGGTCAACTTCATAAGCACGGTATCCATTGGGTGTTTTAACCAGGTCAACACGATCAGTCGCAGACAGCTGCGCATTCCCTAACGCATTCCAACCATCATTACCGCTAGCATTATAATTATTAACGATCACAACATATTCAGCATCGCCAGTTACAGCAGCCCACTTAGGTTCAGTTTCGGTGCCAGTATTAACTTCAATTGCAGTGATACTACCGCTGACGTTCTTATTATCTTCGGTAAATGTATAGCGCATTCCGCCAACATACGGAAACTTACCTGCGTGACTGCCTTGTGGAAGTGTATCGTTAATGGTTGTCGTTAGTAGATTTTTAAGCGTTGTGCCATTAATAGTCAAAACGGATAGATAGTTTGAGAAAGGCAATAGCTCTAGGCTCGCGTTTCCTTCTCTGAAATCACCTGATGTGATATCAGTTCTCACACCACCAGCACCTACAAGACCAATTTGAACTTTCTTTCCAATAACTGAATTTACACTTTCTTGATTTGCCCAAAACACCATGCCTTGAGCAATTAATGGTGCAACGTCAGATCCATGTTCGTCAGTACCAGCATCACCTGGTCGACGTTCATGATTAATATCGGTTGGAGTATTAGCAATCACATCGCCATAAGCTTTTTCTAAAGCAGGTTTATAAATAGCATCTATATGCACCCGCATGGCATCATTCTCATCGACGTCATCAATAAGATTATTATTATCAATAAAGGCTTCAACCTTTTCATGCTCAGCGCCAGTTAATAGGTCGCTAGGTTCACGCTTGCCATCACGATAAAAGGTTTCATTAGTCAACAGTGTGTTCTGCCCTACACATGACAGAAGATCACCTTCATTGTTAAATTTAATATCAACTTGACCTATTGCTTCCGCATATTTACCGGCTTGAACAATACAGGTTTTTCCAACTTCATCTTTTTGATTTACTAATTGAGCATAGATCCCATTATCGCCCTGACCAAGTTCAGTAAAATCACCGAGTAAGGTATGGGAATGTCCACCTACAATAACATCAATATCGGTAGTGCCTTCCGCTAGTACGATGTCTCGTGCATTACCAATATGAGATAGAACTACAATCTTATTAACCCCTTGGGCTTTAAGACTATTGACTGTTATTTGAGTTAATACTATTTCGCTTTCAAATTTAACATCGCCAGTCCCTGTTGCAATAGTGGGCATATCTTCTAAGACGACACCAATCACAGCTACGATTTGCTCATTCTCTTTAGCATCAGAAACTTCAGTTATTTTACGTTTCAACACTCCATCAAATGCAAACAGTTGATAAGGTTTTAGATTTGTAGAACCACTAAGGTTAGCGTCTAGACCTGTGTCTATATTATTTGCAAGTAGAGGGAAGTTAACACTATCGATAAAACTAGCCAGTTTCGCCGTATCTAAATCGAATTCGTGGTTACCTAGTGCCATAGCATCTAGTCCCATTCGTGATAATAGATCTGCGTTTGCCGTGCCTTCATTGAGTTTGAAGTAAGCTGTTCCCTGCCATGCATCACCGCCATGTAAAAAAAGTAGAGGTTGGTTTGCATCAGTAGCATCTTCTTTAATTTCATTTGCAGCTTCAAGTATTCTTGGATAACCACCAAACTCATTAAATACAATTTCTCCGTCTTTACCCATGGTAAAACTAGACTTCACAGGATCAAAATTTGAATGAGTATCATTAACATGAGCAATGGTTAAGTTAAAGCCATCAGTAATTTGGTTATTGTCATCATCATTTGAGCAGGCTGATAATGCAGCCAATAGGGCTACAGCTAATACAGTCTTTTGTAGTTTCATTTTTATTTCTTCTTTGTAAAGGACCCGACGACAAAATAACAGAAGATAATAAAATAAACCACCAGCGTTAATAGATTGTAAATCGAACAAATACAACAAGTTAGTTACAAATCTACAGGTGATTTGGATACGTCAAATTGAGAGAAATAAATAAAAAAGGTATTGTTACATTGAAGATGATTGAACAGGCACTTGCTAAATACAAAATCCGATTAACATTTTGAATATTAATTTATCGCCCAACTAATGGTTACCTAAACGTATTATTTACGCTCCTTGATGGTTGTCATATTGTAGCGTGAATAAAAGTGAAAATAGTTTATTTTGATTGATTTAATGATATTTGAAGTTAAAAAAAGCCAGTACGAAGACTGGCTTTATATTAAATCAACTCAGATTAGTAGCGACTTAAGTAGTCTTCTACACTGGCTTGTTCACGTTTTTTCAAACTAACACAGTTTCGTACACTCTCATCCAGCTTGGCTAACGTTCGAGCATACTCTGGAGTTTGTTCCATTTTAGGGGTGAAAAACTGCACCGTAGTGTCAAGTGCAGTAATATCACAACCGCTACCCGTATAATAAGGAATACTCGCCACCGCAAACGGAGGCAGCTTTTCCTTTATGGTCTCATAATTGGCATAAACCCAATCTCTGAACCTTTGCTTACGCACGTCAGTATAAGTTTGACCTGATAAAATATATCTCAAGTCTGGCGCATTAATTTTATCTGTTAATGTATAAGCTAACACTTCTGTTTGCAGTTTATCAGTAGGTGCATATCCTAGTGCTGACATTAATCGAGTACGCTTTTGAGGATCTTTAGTGGTCTCAAACTCACTCTTAACCAGTGACAATAATTTAGCATCACCGTAATAAACTGCAATAGTAAGATAGTTACCAATCAAGTATGGATCAACGTCATTATTTCCAGCAATGTAAGATTTTGCTTCTTTTGTTGCTGTCGCAATAATCGCATTATCTTTCGCTTCAAATGCTAACAAGTTAATCAATGTTGGACGCAGCTTACTGATTGCTGGACTTTCACCGGGTTTGGCTTCAACTCCATACTTTTCTATCGCACTATTAGCACGTTTCGCAATAAACTTGGCCCACTGCTGTTGATTACTCTCATCAATAAAAGTACGTTTCTGTGATTGCAAATAACCGAGTGCAGTCGATACTATTTCTGGATGTGGGTCAGCAATGAACTCACCCAAAATATTAAGCAATTCACCACCTGAAATAAATCCACCGTCGAGTAAGGCATCAGCAGAAGAAATTAGTGCTTTACGTTCACGTGGCGTTAAATGAGCTTGGGCATTCTGCAAAAGTGCTGCCATTTCTGTTTCGTCTAACAACCAACGGTAGTAACCCATAGCGTCAGAATCTGGATAGATCCACTCTGGGGTATACGCGAGCTCAACCGTTTGTGTGTCACCGCTTAACAAAATTGTTTGTTGTGAAACCTCGGCGCCTTTACCATATTTAATCGATACCGGCACGGTCCAAGATTGCGGGTCAGCTTTAGTGCCTGCGGAAACAAAGCGGCTTTGTTTTAATGTTAACTTATTACCCACAAGCGACACTTTTACCAACGGGTAAGAAGATTGCTCGATGAAAGTACTGAGTACAGAGCCAACATCTTTACCTGATGATTTTGACAGCGCGCTCCATAGATCATCCGCTTGAGTATTTTTAAAGGCATTATCTTTAATATATTGACGGATCCCGGCCTTAAACTCATCTTCACCAATATAGTTTTCAACCATAGCAAGTACGGCTTCTCCTTTACTATAAGCTAAGCCTAAGCCATCCATGATATCGGCTTCGGTCTTGATCGGCTTTCGAATCGGTTTAGTTGAGACTCTTGCATCCATTGCCATTACATAGTTTTTTGAAAGTGACAGGTCAGATTCAAATTCAGGATGGAGCTGATGAGTGATTTTTGATGCCATCCAACTTGCAAATGCTTCATTTAACCAGAGGTCATTCCACCATTGCATCGTCACTAAGTTACCGTACCATTGGTGTGCTAGCTCATGAGCAATAATAGACACGGCGCGCTCTTTACTATTTTGGCTCGCCGTTTTTTCATCAACTAAAAGAATATCTTCTCTATACGTCACTAACCCAGCATTTTCCATCGCACCAAAAGGAAATTCTGGCACCGCAATGGTATCTAATTTTTCATAAGGATAGTCAACACCAAAATAGGCTTCTAACGCTGAAAGTACTTCAGGCATTTTCTTGGCTGCGTAGTGCGCTAGCTCAATCTTGCCTTTAGTCGTAATGACTCTACCGGGCACTTTCATGCCTTTAACCGCTATCTCTTCAAATTGACCGACTGCAAAAGCCACTAAGTATGATGGCAATGGTTTAGTTTGCTTAAAGACATGAGTTGTTGCGCCATTTTTATCTGTCACTGACACTTCTGGAGTATTGCTATACACCTTCTCAGTGCTTGGAGCGGTAATCGTTACTTGAAAAGGGATCTTATATGCAGGTTCATCGAAGCTTGGAAATGCGCGGCGAGCATCACTCATTTCAAACTGAGTAAATAGATAGGGTTGGCCTGCATCAATGGTCTTGTAGAGGCCGACTGATTGCCTGTTATAAGGCGCAGTAAAGTCCATCGATAACGTATATTGGCCAGGCTCAATGATATGGGGGCAATCAAACAACACCACACCAGTCGATTGCATTGTCGCTTTCATTTGGCAATCTTTGCTGCCATTTAACACTATATTGCTGGTATTGTATTCCAAGCCATTTAATTGTAATTGCTTAGTGGCCTCCGTCACTTCAAGCTTTATTGAAGTACTACCTGAAAAACTATCCTTTGCTGGATCTAAATTCAGCTTAACACTTTGCGTTATAGGCTTGGCAACTTTGCTCAGTACATACTCATTGGCGAGCACATTAAAGCTAGTTGCACATGTCAGCGTGACTAAAGAAGCCGTAACTATTCGATACATATGATTCCCTGTTATCCAGTATTCCAATAGATTGATCTATTGCTACAATTTAATCGATTAAGGACGGGCATTTACCTCGCGTCCTTTACCGCTATAAGATAACAAAACTTTAACGGTAACGGCAGTCGATAGAGAACTGAAAGGCCACCTTGTTGTAACAATTCATTGCCGTTCTAATGCTAATACATTTAAAGCACGCCAATGAATTGCCTCATGTACCAATAGAAATCGCGGTATAAGTAACAATATATTTGGCTAACGCGGCTTGAATGTATCCAAGCAGGACGGTTTTTGATAACGATACATGAAACTGCATCAAAGGTGTCTAGATGCATTCGCGCACTAGAAAGGACAAGGGCTAAAGCCGAGTACGCGCAATCCTGTCACAGGGTGATCAAACTCTAAACGAGTGGCATGCAGCATTAATCTCGACGCCATCTTATAAGAGTCACTTGTACCATATAGATCGCAGCCAATAATAGGATGGCCAATTTGCTGACTATGGATCCGCAATTGATGGGTGCGACCCGTCTCGGGTGTTAGCTCTACTCTGGTCACTACTGTCGCAATGGCCGCCGTCTTCTGGGTGTTATCTGTTGTGGCTGCATTGCCTAAAGGAGCAGCAACAAAATGTTCTCGAGACAAGACTTTATATATTGAAAGGGCTGGTTTGCCCTCTTTCTCACAAATCTTCATTAACGGAAAGTTGGGCTTATCCTTCGCTATCGGCAGTGCTATCTCACCCTCGTCATTTGGTAAGTCACCCAACAATAATGCGGTGTACCGCTTAAGCACGTTGCGCTCACTAAATTGTTTACACAAGGCGGCATTAATCGTTTTGTTCTTCGCCACCACCATAACCCCAGAGGTTCCCAAATCGAGTCGATGCACTAGCGTACAATCTGGATAATCTTTAACGAGACGGTAATGTACAGAATCCCAGTTTGCGGGGTGTTTACCCGACAAGGATAAAAGGCCGGAGGGTTTATTGATCAATAATAGATTTTCATCTTGATAGATAATTGAAATATCTTCAAAACAAGGAGGTGCAATAAAATCATCAGCCGATGGCGGCATATAACATTCCTGTGGCGTTATAACGATTACTGATGCAGGAGTTTACCAGACTTAGCTCTATTGGGGATTGAGAAAATGCCGACCGATAACGACTCTTATCGTGGCGCAACTTACCTTGGCTAAGTAATCACAGTATTGAGGGCAAAGAGTAGCGCAGACTCACTCTAGTCATATTATTGAATTTATACTCACTTATTAAAATATAACCCCGAGGATTTTTTCATTTAATCGAATAATGAGTCACATTAACGCTTAAAGATTGATGATTAATGTCAATGTAGTGTGGCTATCCTAGTCAAAATCCCCCTACAGTGGCAGTATTTGAGAAAGGTGAGTTAAGGCTGTGGTGTAAATGAGATAAAGAGCGCGCTGCTTTGCACGCTCTCTGGGATTAGACATTTAAATCGATGTTAGAAATCGATTCTAAAACCAACACTAATAATAGTGTCATCAAAATCAGAATATTGTTTCACATCAAACTGACCCAGTTCGGTATGCACTCGCGTCGACTTTGATAAACGGTACTCGGCACCAATGGCCCATTGTGATACTTCTGGTACGTCAGTGGCCGCGGCGCCGTATTGATCGTAAACTCGGCCAGCAATTTTGCCCGTACCCGAGTCATCCTGACCGTACTGCGCTTTTAACGTGAGTTTATCAATTTGATACTTAGCACTGATGATAAAACCATCGCCATCACGTTGCTGCCAGTTATCTAAGTTAGGGTTAACGATTTTGGCACTCTGGTAGATAGAGCCCAGTTTTAAGTTACCATACTTATACTGCGCAACCGCGCGAAAACCTTTGATGTCTTCAACGCCATCAGTGTAAGCAGCGGCGAGATAAAAATCACCGCTTTTAAACAGTTTGTCACCGTAAGTCACTGCGACTTGGTAGTTACCGTTATCACGATGAACATCGTCTTCGGCGTAATAGTTATCTTCTAGAATATAGCTGGCGCCAAATTGTAATTTGTTCCATTTAACGGTTTTATATTCTAGAGAATCACCCCAACGCTTATCACCGGCAAACAAACGGTCATGCTTTAGTGAATACATGTCCATTGCATCAGCGGTACCCTTAGCCATTTTAAACACTGGATCGATACGACCTGCAGCAAGTTGACCGACTGTAGAATGCTTTATGCCTAAGAATGTAGGACGCGCCGAAAATGGATTATTTTGCTTACCTTCGCTGGCACCATTTACGCCCACTTCGATTTGATAAAATACCGTAAAATCATCATTTAGCGCCGCGTTGCCCTTAACGCCTAATCGACTCCAGTTGTTTTCCAGAATGGTGCCACTTTTACCGCTATGAGTCGCACTACCACTGTCAGAGTTTGTAATCGAGTAATCGATACGGCCATAAAATTTGTAGGCATCGGCCATAACAGCGGGTGAAGCTAGAATTGCCGCGGCAAGTAAAGTCAATTGAACTGTTTTCATCATCATATCTCTTAACATTATTATTGGTTTAAAACGAAGATGACTCCCCAGCTCTAAGGCGGTTAGGAGTCTTTTTCACCGCAAGTTTAGATTTTATTGTGTGCTACGATTACGCCGTCTTGACGCATCTGGCGATACAAAATGTCAGCTTGATGTAAATAGAGATCCCAAGAATCTGAGCGCTTGGTAAAGCCCGTTGCTGCGTAGCTACCGGTATCGCCAGTTGCTGGTAAATCATTGATTGAGAATAGAGAGCCGCCTTGCTGAAGGTGGACATTTAACGCATCGAACATGACGTTAAAACCGATACGTGCGGGTTCCACATAGTTAATCGATTCATATTTTGACTGGCGGTAGAATTTCTTTAACGAAGCATCTTTTATCTGAGTCTTTTCATCAGCGAAGATTTCGTCATAATGGGCTTTAGTAATTTGCTTGCTGTCGCGATTAACCACTAGGCGTAAAACGGCGGTCACACCGGTCCATTTGCCTTTAGCATCGAGTAACTTTTCTGCGTTCTGGTAAAACAGCTCATTCGTGCCCTCGCCATTAATCTGCGCATGGATTTTAGCCGTAAGCGGCACCATAGACTGTTGAACACTGTTAGAGGCACCCGCAACAATATCGATACCGGCATATTTTAATCGATTCGGCTCTTTCAACTTATTGCCTAAAGCAGGATCAAAATCGGGGTTTAGCTCGAAGGTTAACTTGTCCTGCTCTACCATGAGCTTTTCCATGGTCAACGCAGACTGTACCCAAGCAGTCCCTTTCTTTTTACCCATTGAGAAGTTGTATTCAGACATACGCTTAGGCACATTTTGGTAAAGACGAGTGTAATAATTTGGGCGACCACTCTCATTAAATTCGGCAAAAATCACATTGTCAGCATTATTGCTGTCAGTGACGATAGCAACACTGCCCATATGACCTTGACGAAAGCGGGCTTCTTGGAAGTAATAATCCCCTTTCAATAAACCCAATTGAGGCTGAATAGACCATTTAAGTTTAAAATTATCGTCTCCAGATTCTTCTTTAGAACCGACGG
Organism: Shewanella sp. Choline-02u-19; assembly: GCF_002836205.1. NCBI lineage: Bacteria > Pseudomonadati > Pseudomonadota > Gammaproteobacteria > Alteromonadales > Shewanellaceae > Shewanella > Shewanella sp. Choline-02u-19. The sequence goes on along the minus strand of NZ_PJBE01000013.1, from coordinate 1,311,788 downwards.
CAACATATTCAGGCTGACTACCGTCCGCTCTCGGAAGGCTGTTAATGGCTTTTAAGATCCCGTTAGAAGAGTAAGTCGCTCCGGAAACGGCATCAATGCCTTCATGGCCGTTATTCGCGACAACTTTCGCTAATAAACGCTCTGCATTGAGATAGAGAGATTCCGTTTCTTTTTGGGATTTTGTTTTAATATCAACAATATTACCGTTCTTAATCTCAACGGTTAAGGTAATAAGACTTTTCTTACCTTTAGCAGATACATCATGAACGCCATCGGCGTATTTGCCGTGATCGACGCTGCCAGCACAACCTGCAAGCGTCATCGTGGCGAATAGTACAGCGCTACTTACTAATGTTTTATTAAAGATGTTTAAGCTTTTCATTCTGTCAGCCTTTAGATGTGTTATTTCATTGAGGCCAGAATATAAGTTTTAAATTTCTACACAATTGCGGAAAACCGCAATGTGATGAGTTGATGCTTATTTATTTGATCGGGTTAACATAAACAAACTATTTTTTTAATTTTAAATTACTTGTTATGATACTTATTATAGCCAATCAACATACCTAGGCCATATTGTGAAAATATCACTTCCTATATTAACGCTATTGTTTTTTTCTAGTTATAACTATGCAAATGTCATTACGCAACCAGTAGCACCAGACTTTAAGGTTATTAAAGTCGACACCAAGGGAGAACCTTATCGGTGTGAAGGAAATGCATTAATAACTCATAATACTGTCAGCAGTAATCTCACCACGCTTAAATACTTTGGCACTTCCATCAGTATTGATATATATGATAATAACAATACAGGTATAGGAATTGCATTATGTAACGCACTACATGTTATTCAGGAATATCATTATCTCGCATCAAACTACAGCACTTACCCCCATGTCACCAATATTAAAAGCATCAATAATCAACCTGATAAAAAACATAAAATAGATCCAAAGTTGACTGAACTGATCCAGGCGAGTATTGATTGGCATGATAAAACCAATGGCTACTTTAACATCGCCCTATCGCCTGTCATCGATATCTGGCGCGGGTATCGGGCCAAATGTAAGGGTGAACGTAAGCTCCAAGACCGCTGCAGTATTCCTACTGAAGCTGAGCTAGCCAAGGTTAAGCGATTGATTAATATTAAAGACATAGACTTAGATCTTACCAACAACACCATACAGATGAAAGCAGGCATGAGTATCGATCTTGGTGGGATCGCGAAAGGCTGGATGGCTGAAATGGTTTATAGGCAGTTAAAAGCGGACGGTGTTGAGAACTTCATGATAAATGCAGGGGGTAATATACGGCATTACGGCGTTCACCCTGAGGGCCGAGATTTTACCACTGCAGTCGAAAATCCTATTTGCAAAAAATACAATAATACTCTTGAACAGTGCCAGAGCTTTGAAGACCAATATCATGAAGTGGTGACAGGTAAAGATTTAGCCATTGTCTCGAGTGGCAATTATTTACGCTACTACCGAGTCAAAGGTAAAGAATACCATCATATTATCAACCCAAAAACATTGTATCCTAAAAGCACAGGGATATCGACAACGATAGTGGTCAATAATAACCAACTTTTCGCGGATGTGATTTCTACTGCTCTATTCTTAATGCCTTTAAAAGAAGCGCTTGCCTATGCTAATAAAAATGAGGATGTAGAATCAGTTTGGTATTTGAATGTACAAGGAGATAAAGTGGAATCTGATCAGTTTAATAAATACAGAAAGTCATTTTAGACTGACATTAATAAAATAATTATTTACTACCATATATTTCTAGACGATAACGTTTATTAAAACAAAGGCACATCGCTCATATATTATAAATGAGGTTATTTATAAATGCTGTAGTGGTTTTCCGCAATATAAAGGAAACTGTGATTTATTTCTCTTCGTGTCGCTGTTTATCAGTACATTTTATGATAATGGCGTCATAATACTCAGGTGTCTCTTTGTTGAACTAAATAATGATAGCCAAGCTTCGCCAACTCATCATCTTAAGTACTATAGTGCTTTCATACTGTAGCTACGCCGATAATACCGATCCGGTTCGTGTCGGTGTATTGACCTTCACGCATCCTGATAAGGTCAAGCAACGTTGGCAGCCAACGATAGATAAGTTAGAACAAGACCTTAAGAAGTCCTTTAAACTGATGGCCTTAACGCCCAGTCAACTTGATCGTAGCGTTGCCGAAGGCAAGTTAGATTTTTTAATCACCAATGCCTTAACAGGGGTGAGCTACAAGAAGGATTTTGGCAGTAGTAGCATACTGACACTCATCCCTTTAGGTAACAAAGACCCAAACTACTCCGTTGGCTCAGCATTAATTACTCGTTCGAGCTTAAAGGTCACTAGCTTCAACGATTTAAAACAGTTGAATGCAGTCTCAAGTGATAAACAAGCGTTTGGTGGTTTTCAAATTTTTGCCGGAGAGATGGCACATAATGGCCTCAACCCTTTCAGTGACTTTAAGCAGCTTAAGTTTGTTGGATTCCCACAGAAAAAATTACTCACATTAGTTGTTAACGGCGAAGCCGATATCGCCATTTTACCAACCTGCGTCCTTGAGAATGCTATCAGTACCGGTGAGATAGCTCCCGATAGCTTACATATTGTTCTACCTAAGCAACCCTCAGGTTTTAACTGCCAACGTTCAAGCGAGCTGTATCCTTACTACTCTTTTTCAAAATTAGGTAAAACAGACCACCGCTTAGCAACTAATGTCATTCGCTCCTTACTATCGATTCATGCCGAAGACTCCGCAGCAATTCAAGGCCGTTATGATTCCTGGTCTGCAACCGTCAATGATAGTGAGGTGTTTAAATTATTAAAACAGTTACAGCGATGGCCATTTGTCACCAACTGGACCTCGATATTTAAAAGCGCACTACCCTGGGCATGTTTTGCAGCTATTTTCCTTTTGTTGGGTTACATCCACCATTTACGGGTAAAACGTCTGGTCGTTTTACGCACCCAAGATCTACAAGCTGAAACTCAGCAGCATACTCAAACCCAAAAAGCGTTATTAGAACAAACAAAACAGTTCTACAAGGCTCAGCGAGTACTGTTAACCGGAGAGATGGCGTCAGGTATCGCTCACGAGTTAACCCAACCCTTAGCGGGGATCCGCTATTTAACACAGGGTTGTATTTATCGTTTATCCGATGAACAAGTCGATTTGAAAGAAGCGATGACAAAGGCGATACAGCAGGTCGATCGAGCGCAATCGACCATTAAACGATTTAGGCATTTCTGCCAACAGCCCAGTGTCATGAGCCATTGCAGTCTCAATCAGATCTTGGATGAAACTTTAAGTTTAATGGCTGCAGAGTTTGGCAGGATGCAAATTGCTCCAGAGTTAAATGCAGAGCAAGTCTCTCTTAATGCCGATCCAAGTCTGCTACAACAAGTTTTTGTTAATATTATCCGCAATGCATTGGATGCAATGGAAGGTGTCAGTTCACCCCAATTGATTATTTCACTGACTAAAAACGAGCAGTATGCACAAATTGATTTCAAAGATAAGGGCAGCGGGCTCACTGAGAGCGCCTTAGAACGTTTGTTCTTCCCCTTTGAGACATCAAAAGAAAATGGCTTAGGCCTTGGCATGATAATCTGTAAGCGCATCATTGAAGAGCACCATGGCGAGATTAGAGCACACAATAATCCCCATAAAGAGACAGATAATAGCGCGTCTGGTTTAACCATAACAATAATCTTACCCACGAAGGAGGCTTCTAATGAATAACCTGTACCTTGTCGACGACGATCAAGCTGTATTGGACTCATTAACCTGGATGCTAACCGGGCTGGGTTATCAACCAAAAGGCTTTTTATCGGCAGATAGTTTTCTACAAGCAGTTGATCTGCAACAAAGCGCTATCGCGATTTTAGATGTGCAAATGCCAGGAATGGATGGCAGCGCGTTATTGAATCATATGACAAAGGCCGGCAGCCCTATTACCGTTATTATGTTAAGCGGTCACGGCAATATTGCAATGGCAGTACAAGCCATTCAAAAAGGCGCGCTCGATTTTTTGGAAAAACCAGTAGACGGTGACAAGCTGGTGTTACTGCTCGAACAAGCGAGCGCACAGACGGAACAAAACATGCTCCGTAAAGCGACACGGCAAGCGCTAGCCAATAAGCTCGTAACACTAACCCCACGAGAACGGGAAGTGATGGAAAAGGTGTTGGAAGGGAAACTGAATAAAGTCATTGCTGCTGAACTTAATGTTGCCCAACGCACTCTAGAGTTACATCGCCAAAAAGTCATGCAAAAAATGCAGGTCAGCAATGTCGCGGAACTGGCATTTTTAATGGGGAAAAATATTGATTAGAACCTCAAAAATCAAAGTTAACAGTTGTCCTTGCGTGAGAGAACAACACTTAGCTATGCAATGCGACTCCCTGGACCGCGGATAGAATTTGCCCATGTAGCACAAAATTCCCAACCTTTAACTTGGCAGACTAATCCAGCACTGTAGCGGCTTTTAGCCAAGATGGGGCCATGATCACTAGGTGCATTGAGTGCGGTGAACAATAAACCAAAAATCGACAGCATTAAAGTAAAGCAATAAGCTTTTACGTTATGCCCTTTTAAGCCATAGCTCTGCTGGTAATAAGGTGTATTCATACTGAGTAAGGCCTCCTGTCTATTGGGCTTCATTTAAGGTTAACGGATCTCCATTTAATTGCAACTCGCTTACAAATGAATCCTGGTCACTGTTTTCAGTCCAATTCTTAGTTCAGTTCTTAGTTCAATGTCCAGCTCACTGTTTACCGTTAGCAACGACTTCAATCTACTTTTGACACTTTTCAGCAATTCAATCTGCTCTAGCTTCGGCCTACAAAGCTGAATCGAGTCACCGCAGCGACTATTCGATTTGTTTCCTAGCCTCTAAATAATCTTGTTTCAATTGACTCAATAGTCCTAGTTCATCACGTTTATTACGACTACGGCCATGCAAAGAGGACTCTACAAAATAGCTAAACCAGGTTTCCAATACGCCAGCATTTTTGGGTTCACCCGCTGCGGCAATAGCCAATGATGCCACTTCGGCAGTGCCCAGTTGAAAATCGCGGCTACCTTTTCTAAGTGCATAAGATGCCGCTGCTTTCGGAGAAAAAGACAACATAGGTAATCCGTGTAAATAGGGACTTTTCCTAAACATTTTAATCGCTTCTCGCCAACTACCATCCAGTACGATCAGCAAGGGTGTTTTACCCACTGAGAGTGCGCCTTGATCAATGCTTTCGGCTATTGGCTGATTTTCGACTGCATATTCAGATGGGAAAACCACATAAGCTTGATACTTTGGATCTGTAATAACAGATAGCATCTTACGGTTAGGCTCATTTCTGGACCAGATATAGGCATGGGTATCAGGGACAATATCTGCAATGAGACGGCCACTATTACTGGGCTTAAGCACTTCATCGTCATACATGATCAGCATAAAGGCTATCTGCGTATTAACCAATTTGCGATAGGCACAAGTGCAATACCTTTTGGCTAATAAACAACGTTCACAGCGGACAACATTTTTGCCGCGGGCCGTAAACGGCTTAGATGATATTGCTTTACGGTATTGGTATAAACGATGAACGGCGTGATCTGGCAAATGCATGCTACGGTTGAGCCTCTATAGGAAATAAAAAAGCCTACTTAATCAGCAGGCTCATTGGTCGTCGGTTGCTCACTATCGTTCTATAACTATAGTATACGGCGTAATAAAAAATCAGCGCGTAAGCGTTTAATCCGCGTCATAATTTTACGAACAGGTTCGGGATAATTATGCAGCGTCTCGATTTGACTATAGTGATACAGTCGCTCTGTATGCTGCAAAATATGAGTTTGTTCTGCTTCGAACTGCTCTTTCCAGCTTTCGTTATCATCTTGCAGTAACAAGCCATTCTCTAAATCAAGCGCCCAGGCGCGAGGATTAAGGTTACTACCAGTGACCAAATGACGTTTGCCATCAGCGCTGATCCCTTTAAGATGAAAACTATTACGGCCATCTTTCCATAAGTGAATATTTAACTGACCATTATCGATTGCCCACTGCTGACGCTTGGCAAACTTTCGCAGTGACTGTTCGTACATATACGGCAGTGCACCAATAGTCGAAAATGCCTCTTCTGGTGGAATATAAAAATCGTTAGCTGTTTTATCTCCGACAACAATATCGATTTTCTTGCCTTGTCTTAAATGCTTCGCTAAAGCACGCACTAAGATATAGGGCGGATTAAAGTAAGGAGTACAGATAAACAATGCGTCTGCAGACTCTTCCACCAACGCCACAATCACTTTGTTCAAAATGTTCTTTTTACGGCCTAGCCCAACAAGCGGTGTGACACGGCTGCCTATCTTTGTTGAATTGAATGTGTATTCAGCTTTAGACAAGCGGTGCTTTAAACTGCTCACTTCAGTCTTAGTTGGCAGATGCTCTAACGCTTTTGGTTGAGTCAAAGAGCTCACCGCGACATCATCAACTAAGTAAGTTTGGATCATGTCACGCATACTGCGGGCAAGCTCAGCAGATTCGATGACATGGTAGCGATCGAATCGATACTTCTCCTCTTGATGGAGATAGATATTGTTAATGCTAGCGCCACTAAAGATCACGGCATCATCAACAATGAAGCCTTTTAGGTGTAACACACCCATAAATTCTCGAGATTTTACCGGCACACCTAAGATCTCAATCGGATGCTCTGCGGCTTCGATGACCTTGCGGTACATTAAATAATTACCGCTGTCACCTTTGTGACCAATAAGCCCACGTCTGGCACGATGAAAATCGACCAAAACTTTGATATCGAGTGCTGGATTATTTTGCTTTGCATCCATTAACGCTTGCAGTACTTCTCTGCCCGCTTCATCGTCTTCAAGATAAAGGGCTGCGATATAGACTGAATGTGTTGCATTTTCTATCCGCTTAAGCAGCTCTGTTTTCAACGCTTTTGGTGTTAATAACCATTGCAGTGAATCAGACTGTAGCGGTATACCACCTAGCTTACTCAGCAAGGCTCTCTCCTTAATAATGCGTACCATCTTTATAATAGGTGCTAGGTGTTAACTCTCTAAACATAACAATGGTATGTTTAAGTCCAGGATAAGCACGTATAACGGCTTCACGGATCACCTTTTCTGCACGATGGTGTGTTTCGGGATCTTTAGGGAACCATAGCACTTCGACTTGCGCTGTATCGTTGACGCATTGTCCGCGTCTATAACTCTGACTACTAATACAATCGATAATGAATGATTCTGCATTTACCTGACAAATTTCAGCAAGAACCTCAATCAGCTGGTCACTTAAGTTAGCAACGACGCTTTCTGGCATTCCATACACTTTAATATGTGGCATCAAGATCCTCCTAGATAAGGGCATAGAAATTACCGATTTAACACGCTCTCGGCAAGTCATTTCTACTGTTTAGCCCTGTTGAGAGCATAAAACAGCACTAAGTGTCACTATTCGGTAAATAATTAGACAAACAACGTCTACATATCAATGTTATCTCTGTGCTTTTATTCGCCAAGCAGTCGGTGATTTACACAATGATCACAGCTTAGCTAAGCGTCGTTTGTTATCATCACTATTCATTTATTTCACAGCTGAGATCACGATGAATTTTAAATCATTATTAACGTTGATAGGTGTTTTGTTAGCCGCATGGGCTATCTTTCATTTTAAAGCGCAGTTAGGGTTACTGATGTTCCCGCTATTTTTTGGCTTGGTGTTGTTTGTCACGCTCAAACTGTATCATTTAATGAGCCATGATGATGACGACAAACCTGAGTAATCCGCTTTGTTTCTTATAAAGGACAGTACATTGATACTTCGGAATATCATTTCTACAGCGCTCTTGATGACCCTAGCCAGCACAGGGATTGCCGCTGAACTCAAGCTTGTATCCCCACCGCGCACCACACTCACAGCATTAACCGTTATCGCGACGAATCCAAGTGGCGTAACCCAGCGTCAAAATGCCGATAAATTATTTATCCCCGCAAGCACGATGAAATTGCTCACAGCGGTGTCCGCTACTGCGGCACTCGGCAAGGACTTTCGTTACCACACTAACATATACGCTGATAACCCTATCCAAGATGGTCAAATTGAAGGCGATGTCTATCTCTCTTTTACCGGTGACCCCACTCTGACAACTGAAGATATTCAAGCGTTATTGGACCAACTTAAACAACAAGGCTTAAAACACATTACAGGTAACCTTTATCTTGTAGGCGAACAATACGAGATCCAACATGCTCCGGGCCGAGTATGGGACGATTTAGGGATCTGTTATGCCGCACCAGTATCAAGTTATGTACTCAATAAAAACTGTATACAAGCTCAGTTTAAGCCAAGACTGGCAGACAATGCGGGTGTGGTTGAACTGTCAAAAAATGAACCTGTAGTGATTGTAAGCCGCGCTACATTTGATAAAAGTGGTCAGCGGGCGATTTGCAATTTAACGCTGGCAAGATTTGAGAAAAACCAATATCGCTTAGACGGTTGTTATCCAGGAAATAAAGCCTTGAAGTTATCTGTCGCCATTACAGACCCAGGCCTTTACGCAATAGATAAACTGACTCAAAGCATTAACTACAACGGCATTAGTATTAACGGCAGTATTACCTTAACTCAGCAGCACGCTGCTAATGCTCTGTTAGTCGCTCAGCATCAATCAGAGCCCTTATCTAGTTTAATAACAACCATGCTATTAAAGTCTGATAATTTAATAGCAGACAGCCTCTTAAAACGCATGGGGCAGTATCTATTTGGATCCTCTGGAACATTTGCCAATGGTAGCGCTGCAATGACACAGATATTATCTGAGCAAGGTGTTGACTTAAGCAGTGCCAATATTGTTGATGGTTCAGGTTTATCTCGTTATAACTTACTCAGCGCCAACCAGTTAGCTCAGGTTTTAGCACTCATACAACAAAACGAACACTACAAATACATCATTGATGCACTTCCTGTTGCAGGCATCACAGGCACGCTGAAATATCGTCATGGCTACGCTCAAGCCCCCCTAAAAGGCCAGATAGTGGCCAAAACAGGTTCTATGCTGGGCGTGGTGAATATTGCAGGATTTATAAAACAAAATGATGCTTTGCCGTCTATTGTGGTTATTTTGCAAAACGGCGTCAGTCCGACACCCGTTAAGGCCAATGTCCCCACTTATGATGTCTCTATCTTAAAACAGCTTGTTAATAACGCTAATCACTAGATTCACAACATTAAAAGATAAAAAAGGCGGATTAAGTTAACTTAATCCGCCTTTTAATTGTTGGCGCTTTTTAGTTAGAAAAGTGATTCATCAATATCCATTATTGAAGCGTCGCCTGTTGCAACTTGAGACAAATGATAATCTGCTTTTGCTAACAATTTGTCGAAATAGAAACGGCTTAAATGCTGCTTTTGCACCTTGAAGTTATTGTCTTCATGGTCATTTGCTGCATCTGCCATCGCCAGCCAAAAATAACCATACAAGCTATATCCAAACGCATCTAGGTAATCAACGGCACACGCATTAATTAATGCAGGCTGGGTAAGTTTATGTTCATTCACTTCACGACCAATGACTAATAGCTTCTCAAATAAGCCTAATACTCTGGCTTTATCAGCACCCGATACATGCTCAAATTGGTCAATATTGGCAGTCTGTTCTGCAACGAATTCGGTCAACGCTTTAAGATTGTCTCCAGTGACCTTACGCCCCAAGAAATCAATAGCTTGAATGCCATTGGTGCCTTCATAAATCTGTGCAATACGGGTATCACGTACCAGTTGTTCTATACCCGTTTCACGAATATAACCATGACCACCAAACACTTGTTGCGCCATAATCGCGGCATCCAAACCGCGATCGCTTAAGAAAGCTTTTGAAACCGGAGTGAGTAAGCCAACATAGCGACTCGCTTTCGCTTTTTCGTCTGCGTTATCGGAAAATTTCGCTAAATCTAATTGCTGTCCAGTATAAACAGATAACGCTCGCCCAGCTTCCGTTAACGTACGGACAGTGAGGAGCATGCGTCTGACATCGCCATGCACTAAGATGGGGTCGCTTGTTGCGCCCGTAGGTGAACCGCCGGCAGCAACACCTTGAACACGCTCTTTTGCATATTCAGACGCCATTTGATAAGCCGCTTGTGACGTGCCCAGCCCTTGAATACCAATGGCGAGTCGCTCATAATTCATCATGGTGAACATGCACACTAATCCACGGTTTGGCTTACCAATCAAATAACCTTCAGCATCGTCAAAATTCATCACACAAGTTGCCGAGCCTTTAAGGCCCATTTTGTGTTCAATAGACCCCACGGTAACACCATTGGCATCACCCAGATTATTGTCGGCATCAACCTTTATTTTAGGCACCAAAAATAGCGAAATACCATTGGTGTTAGGCAATTTTGCTAATACCAAGTGAATCACATTTTCAGTTAAATCATGATCGCCACCAGTAATAAATATTTTGCTACCGGTGATGTTGTAACTACCCTCTTTGTTGGGGACGGCTTTGGTGCGTATATTACGCAGATCAGAACCCGCCTGAGGCTCTGTCATATCCATCGCCCCAGCCCACTCTCCGCTGTACATCATCGGCAAATATTGGGCTTTGATCGCTTCAGTACCATGCGCATGAATCGCCAATGCGGCGCCAGCGGTTAACGAACCATATAGGGTAAAAGCATTACACGCGCTATAAGCCATTTCATCAACGAGCACGCCAAGCATTTTTGGCATACCCATGCCACCAAGCTCTGGATCGCCACATAGACCCACCCAGCCACCTTCTGCATACTGGTTGTATACCGCTTTATAACCATCAGGTGTGATCACCTTATCACCTTCGTGACGAACACCTTGCTCATCGCCGCTGCGGTTAATAGGATGGATAAGTTCACGGCTGATCTTGTCTGCTTCATCTAAAATCGCTGCCGCCGTATCCATATCTACAGACTCGGCCATTGCAGGCATAGAAGCCCATGTTTTAGGGGCATTAAATACTTTTTCTAGCAGAAAGCGCATCTCAGCTAATGGCGCGTTATATGGGTTCATACTCAACTCTCAAACGATAGATTAAAACAGTTGTTTCAAATCTACCAGATAACACCAAAAAAGAAAGCCTTTTCTTGCTCTATCTTTAAGCTACAACATAACGAATTCATGTGCCTAATCGGCATTCAAATGATCGTCTCAATGCGCTAAAAAATTGATATTTAAGTTTTAGAAACGAAACTAATACTGATGTTAATAGTGCTAAAAGTAGAATATGAAAGCAGCCAAAAGGATTTAGTTGGCTAGCAATAGATGGAAGCGAAATGGTGCTAGTTTGGGATTGTTGCGGTATTTGATGACGTTGCTTTTAAGGCAGAGGCTGACGGTATGCAGCGTTGAACACTATGACTGATAATGACTGATAATCCGAAAGACTAAAGGAATAGTCATTATAAAAAAGCCGTAATCATCTTGTATTACGGCTTCCACACTTAGCTGTAAATAACAGTCTCTTAAGTTACCACATCAGGTCGTCTGGAATAACGTAGTCAGCGTAAGGATCATCCGCTTCTACCGCAGTAACATTATCTTCTTGAGTCCATAAGTAACCAATCCAAGCTGGCACTAATAGATTGACTCGCTCAACGAGCTTATGCGGCGCCAAATAACTCACATCTTCATGTCTGATAATGCCAAGGCGTCCATTTAATAGCTGCGCTTGGAGCTTATCATCAACATAAAGAGAGAAAATCTTTTTATCAAAAGTGTAGTTGAATTTAATCTCTGCCGATCTAGATGGTGTGATAGCAAGTTTCTTAAATTCGGTCACTAAACCACGCACAAGCCCTTTTTCAGAGGCTTCTGCAAAACGTTTTTCGTTTAATTGCTTATCTTTTTCAATTTGCGCTAGCTTCTTAGCAGCGATCTCTTGTTTGAGCTCGTCGCTGCCATCATCGACTTTTGCTTTTTTATCACGACGTTTTTGAGTTTTTGTATCTCTTACTTTCTGCTTGCTAACCAAACCAGCCTTAAGTAGCTGTTCCTGAAAAGGATTTGCCATATCTTATTTTCTCTACTTTAACGTTATTTTTGTTTCGCTAATTGACCGATTTCGGCCATCGCCGCGCCAGCACCACCGAGTGACCAGCCACCGTCTACCGGCAATACAGCGCCTGTAATGTAAGACGCCATATCAGAGGCTAAAAACAGTGCTGCGTTGGCGATATCTTCACAACGACCATTGCGCCTTAAAGGAACACCTTTAGCGACATGATTTTGTAATTCTTCTGTTGGTGCTAATCGATTAAAGCCTTCTGTGCCTGCGATGGGGCCCGGCACAATTGAGTTTATTCTAATGCCTTTATTGCCCCACTCAATGGCTAACGTTTTAGTCAGCATATCTACACCCGCTTTTGCAGCACAAACATGGACTTGCATTGCCATAGGGACAAAAGCTTGCGGCGCTGAGATCTGAATGATGGCGCCACCATGTTCTGCCATCAAAGGTAAAGCTTGCTTTAATACTTGAAAACTACCCAGTAAATCAATATCCATCACTGACTTAAAGCCATTTTCTGATAACTTTTCGGCCGAGGCCGGAAAGTTACCCGCAGCGCCACTGACAAGCACGTCAATAACGCTATAAGAAGCGCGAATATAATCAAAACCTAAGGATAATGCGTCTACATCTCGTACATCGAAGCAAGCTCCAATATGGTGACCTTGAGGATTTGTCGCTGATAATTTGGCGACTGCGGCATCGACCTTGTCTTTGCTGCGGCTAGCCACCGCCACGTTAGCCCCTGCTTTTGCAAAACTAAGCGCTATACCTAAATTAATGCCACTGGTGCCACCGACGACAACAACGTTTTTTCCTTGGTAATTAAACATAGAGTGCACTCCACTTGCGGTATAAATGACGGTTAATTATCTAACTAACTTGTAACTTATATGACTGCACTCTTTTATTAAAGCATTTAATTGATACTGTTATGCTATTGACTGATGAATATCATGCAATGCTTTTAACGGATCAGCAGCTTTAGTGATTGGTCGACCTATCACTAAATAATCTGAACCGGCTGCCAATGCTTGTGGTGGCGTCATGACACGATGTTGGTCGCCTTTGTCGCTACCGACAGGTCTAATCCCTGGAGTGATGAGCTTAAACTCTTGGCCAAACTTTGCTTTTAATAAGCTAGATTCGTGCGCAGAACAGACCACGCCGTCGAGCCCGGCTCTTTGAGTTAAAGCTGCCAAGCGTAATACATGTTCCGAAGCCGGGACGTTAATGCCTAGCAATTTAAGCTCTTCATCACTCATTGAGGTTAATACAGTTACAGCGATTAACAGCGGTGCTTTATCACCATAAGTCTCAAGTGCACGCTTAGCGGCTTCCATCATGGCAAGGCCACCGGAGGCATGCACATTGGTCATCCACACACCCAGTTCAGCTGCCGCTGTAACGGCTTTTGCTACCGTGTTGGGGATATCGTGAAACTTCAAATCTAGAAAGAGATCAAAGCCGCGGCTATGAATATCATTAACGATTTGTGGGCCGAACAAAGTAAACATTTCTTTGCCAATCTTAAGTCGGCACATATCAGGATCGAGCTTATCTATTAGCTGCAAAGCATCATTTCTATTATCGTAATCTAAGGCAACCAAAATAGGTTTGTTTGTCATTTTGTCTCCAATCGCTTTGCGTTTGTCATTTGACTAATCGTATTTTTAACGGAGGAGGAAATCACTTTACTCTCCGTCTAACCCTCGAACTCTTTTTATACTTCCCCAATTTTTACAAGAGGGACAGTGCCAATACAGTCGATGGGATGGGAAACCACATTCACTGCAGCGGTATCCAGGCCGAAATTTTATTTGCTGTTCAACAAGTTGCTCAAGCATCGATAAGCTCTTTTTTGCTTGACCATCTTCAGCCTGTTTGACGTGCATTTTCATTAAATGTTGAAAGCTCTTCATTGTTGGATGTCGAATTAAGCCTTCTAGAATGAGTTTCTCTGCATCCTGTTCATTACCTTGAGATATCATATGCTGCGCTAATGTCACCGCAATACTGGCGCCAGCGCCCTTCTCGATAGCTTCTCTTAGGAGCTCTTGATACCCAATACTGTCATCAGTCAGTAAATAAACCTGCTTAGCAATCGTTAAACAATCAGGAAACAGGTCAATGTTGCTGCTAAGCAATTTCTCTATCGATTGCTTACACGCTTTAAAATCTTCTAATTTTAAGTGAAGTTCAGCGAGTGTCAGTAAGGCTCTTCCGCAACTAGCATCAAGCTTAATCGCCGCATGTAAACGCTTAAGTTTAACGGCATCATCATCCGTTTCAGCGGCCAATTCACAATAAAAATGAGCACTGTCATGCTTTAATACTTGCTGGCGTTTACGCTTAAGCTTTTTAATAATGTCGATAGCCTTTTGCCAATCTTTAGTCACTTGGTAAATGGCAATAAGATGAGTTTCTGACTCTTCGCTATGATCGTCTTGGTTTACAAGGTTAATAAAAATTTCTTCAGCGCGATCATAAAAGCCGGCGGCTAAATAATCTTTACCCAACTCCATCATCGCAATATCTCTTTGCTCTGTGGTTAAGCTAGGTCTTGCGATAAGGTTTTGATGAATTCTGATGGAGCGGTCGACTTCGCCGCGTTTTCTAAACAGGGAGCCCAACGAAAGGTGAGTATCTATGGTGTCGTCATCGACATCTAGCATAGATATAAACAGATCAACGGCTTTATCAGACTCATTAGACAGTAAAAAGTTTAAGCCGGTGAAATAATCACGACTCAGCTGTTCTCTCTGATTACTCTGCTTTTGCCTGACACTTCTGCGCCCCATATACCAACCATAACCGGCGGCGATAGGAAGAAGCAGAAAGAGGATTTCTAACATATTAAGCGTCTACTTCCTTTGCTGCGCTTTCAATAACAGCAGTGCTATTATCCGATGTCTTAGTATCGTTTGGATTAGCTGATGCTGCCAACTGTTTTTTTAAACGTCTAATTGAAAACTTAAGACCTGCAATATGATACATCGCAAATATCCAGCTCACTAAAAATCCAGATAGAAATACAAACGCAAGCACGACTGGCAACCTAAATTCACCCTGAGCAACAAAGTAACTGATGGTGACGACTTGTTCGTTCCGAGCGCCAAAAATAAGCGCTATGAAAAAAAAGGCGGCAACTAAAACGGCAATGATGAATGACTTCACGTTAAGCTCCAGACACGTGTTGGTAGGCTTTGATTATCTAAGAAAAAGAGCGAACTAGCTAGTGATACCTAAGTTTTAGATATAAAAAAGCCTCCCGAGGGAGGCTTTTAATACTTTGTAAATTACGCGTTGAGCGCGTCAACACGTTCGCGCAGTTCTTTGCCTGGCTTAAAGTGCGGTACGTACTTGCCTTCCAAATCAACTGATGTTCCAGTCTTAGGATTACGGCCAGTGCGCGGTGCACGATAATGAAGCGAGAAACTACCAAAGCCGCGGATTTCTATGCGATCTCCACCTTCCAATGTCTCGGCCATTT
This sequence comes from Shewanella sp. Choline-02u-19, assembly GCF_002836205.1. Lineage (NCBI taxonomy): Bacteria > Pseudomonadati > Pseudomonadota > Gammaproteobacteria > Alteromonadales > Shewanellaceae > Shewanella > Shewanella sp. Choline-02u-19. The sequence goes on along the minus strand of NZ_PJBE01000013.1, from coordinate 1,296,202 downwards.
GCTCTAACATCTCTTTAATAGCACTTTCCACTTCTTTCGCAGACAGCTGCGACTGCCTAGTGGCAAGTTTTTCGATCAGTTCGGATTTTGTCATCCTATACCCTCTATTTATCAAGCCAAACACAGTCACCTTTTAGGGGTGCATGCACCCCTGAACTTCAAGGCGATTATTTACGAGCTGCTTTGAACGCTTCAGCCATAGCACTGCTCATGACGTCATCTTCTTGCTTGTTCAAGCTAGCCATTGCTTCTTTCTCTTCAGCTTCATCCTTAGCACGGATAGAAAGGCTGATAGTGCGGTTCTTACGATCCACACCCATGAACTTAGACTCGACTTTGTCACCTACAGAGTAAACTGTTGATGCATCTTCGATACGTTCACGAGAGATATCTGAAACGCGAAGGTAACCTTCAACAGTCTCAGCTAGTTCAATTGTAACACCTTTTGCGTCAACTGCTGTAACAACACCATGTACAACAACACCTTTCTTCTTATCAGCAAGGTATGCATTGAATGGATCGTCTTCAGTTTGCTTAACGCCTAAGCTGATACGCTCGCGTTCTGGGTCAACAGAAAGTACCACTGCGTGGATTTCGTCGCCTTTCTTAAATTCAGCAACTGCGTCTTCGCCAGTACCATTCCAAGAAATATCAGAAAGGTGAACTAGACCGTCGATGCCGCCGTCAAGACCGATGAAGATACCGAAGTCAGTGATTGACTTGATCTTACCAGAAACCTTGTCGCCTTTATTGAAGCGCTCTGCGAAGTCATCCCATGGGTTAACTTTACATTGCTTAAGACCTAGAGAAATACGACGACGCTCTTCATCGATGTCAAGAACTAGAACTTCAACTTCATCACCTAGGTTAACAACCTTTGATGGGTGGATGTTCTTGTTAGTCCAATCCATTTCAGAAACGTGAACAAGACCTTCAACGCCTTCTTCAATTTCAACGAAACAACCGTAGTCTGTTAGGTTAGTTACGCGACCAGTCAAACGTGTGTTTTCTGGGTAGCGTTTGCTGATTTCTAACCATGGATCTTCGCCAAGTTGCTTAAGACCTAGTGATACACGTGTGCGCTCACGGTCGTACTTAAGAACTTTAACGTTGATTTCGTCACCAACATTAACGATTTCTGATGGATGCTTAACACGCTTCCAAGCCATATCAGTGATATGTAGAAGACCATCAACACCGCCAAGATCAACGAATGCACCGTAGTCAGTAAGGTTCTTAACGATACCTTTAACTGATTGACCTTCTTGAAGGTTCTCAAGAAGAGCATCACGCTCTGCGCTGCTTTCAGATTCGATAACTGCACGACGAGAAACAACAACGTTGTTGCGCTTCTGGTCAAGCTTGATAACTTTGAATTCTAATTCTTTGTTTTCTAGGTGAGCTGTATCGCGAACTGGGCGAACGTCAACTAGAGAACCTGGTAGGAATGCACGGATACCGTTTAATTCAACAGTGAAACCGCCTTTAACCTTACCATTGATGACACCGATTACAGTTTCAGCATCTTCGTACGCTTTTTCTAGAACGATCCAAGCTTCGTGACGCTTAGCTTTTTCGCGAGACAATTGAGTCTCACCAAAGCCATCTTCAACAGAGTCGAGAGCAACGTGCACGGTATCGCCAACAGAAATTTCAAGTTCGCCATTGGCGTTCTTGAATTCTTCAGCTGGGATTGGGCTTTCAGACTTAAGACCTGCGTCAACAAGTACAGTACCGTTTTCGATGCGTACAACTACACCAGTTACGATAGAACCTGGACGGAACTCCAAAGTTTCAAGGGATTGTTCAAATAGATCAGCAAAAGATTCAGTCATGTTTAGGTTACTTTCTTTAATAAACCACAGTCCATCCTAGACGCGGAGTCAGTATAATAATTTGCCTCATCCTTGGGGCAAATAGTTAAATACCTGCTTACGCAGGTACTCGAAAACTTTTATGAATATGCGTTAGCGCCATGTCTAACACATCTTCTATAGAAATATCAGTCGTATCGATAATAAGTGCGTCCTCGGCAGGAACCAAAGGTGCGACGCTACGATTCATATCGCGGTCGTCTCGCTCTTTTATCTCAGACAAAAGTTGATCAATTTTAACATCGAAGCCATTGTCCTGCAACTGATTATAGCGTCTTTGCGCTCTTTCCTCTGCCGTAGCAGTTAAAAAAAGTTTCGCCGGTGTTGTTGGGAATACAACAGTTCCCATATCGCGACCATCTGCAATCAATCCCGGTGTCTCAGCAAATGCGCGTTGGCGACGCAACAATGCTTCTCTAACACGTGGAAATGCAGCCACTTTTGATGCCGCATTCGAGCACTCTTGGCTACGTATCGTAATGGATACATCTTCGCCTTCGAGTACCACTTTGATGCCTCTACTTCCATTACCAGTAATGAACTGCACATCTAAATGTGCTGCAAGTAGCGTTAATGATTCTTCATTATCAAGTTCTACGTTGTGATGAATAGCAGCCAATGCTAATACGCGGTAAATTGCACCACTATCTAATAGCTTGTAGCCTAACCTTTCGGCAAGCAATTGACTAATAGTACCTTTTCCCGCACCGCTAGGGCCGTCAACAGTGACAACAGGAGCCCGTTCTAACATAAAATCCTCCACAAGAAATTCAATCTTCCTTGATATAACCGAAAATGAGCGCGCGTATTATAAACCATCTGACACTAGAAAGCGGCATCTAATTCAAATATCCAAGGATCCCATTAAGCAATGGTTCAGACTACTGAAATGAGTCTGAACCAATTAATCAAAGGTATTAGTGCGGAAGCTACTTAGCGAGGGCCTTAAACTGATTAAAATAATCAGGAAAGGTTTTAGAGGTACACTCTGGTTCGTTAATGGTGATACCACAATCGGCAAATGCCAACATAGAAAAGCACATCGCCATTCTGTGGTCATTATAAGTGTCAATATCAGCAGTCTGTAGCTTTGCTGGTGGGGTCACACTAATATAATCATGCCCTTCATCGACAATAGCGCCAACTTTACGCAGCTCTGTCGCCATTGCAGCAAGACGATCGGTTTCTTTAATGCGCCAGTTATAGATATTACGGATATGGGTCGTTCCCTCAGCAAACAAAGCCGCTGTTGCTATTGTCATCGCGGCATCCGGGATATGGTTCATATCGAGATCAACCGCCTTCAGTTTAGAGCCTCGAGCTATAATGTAGTCATCGCCCCACTCTATATCCGCGCCCATTTGTGCGAGGACATCGGCAAACTTAACGTCGCCTTGAATACTGAGCTTACCCACGCCGGTGACTTTAACTTCGCCACCTTTAATCGCGCCAGCCGCAAGAAAGTAAGATGCTGAAGATGCATCACCTTCGACTAAAATTTTTCCAGGTGAGATATAACGCTGACCGGTTTTAATTTCAAAAGAGGCATAATCCTTGTTGGTGACTTTGACACCAAACTGTTCCATCAATGCTAAGGTGATATCAATGTAAGGCTTTGATACTAGCTCGCCTTTAATTTGAATATTAACGTCGCCTTTCGCGAGAGGAGCGACCATTAATAGCGCCGTCAGAAACTGACTAGATAAATCCCCCGCTATCTCTACGTTACCGCCCCTTAGCCCAGTGGCATTGATGGTTAACGGTGGAAAGCCTTCATTTTTCAAATAGGCAACATCAGCTCCCAGTTGGCGCAGTGAATCAACAAGGTCACCAATAGGTCGCTCTTCCATTCTCGGTTCACCCGTCAAGGTAAACTCACCGTTACCCAGCGTCAAAGCGGCGCATAAAGGCCGCATTGCAGTACCTGCATTGCCAAGAAACAGAGTTTGGGCTTTCTCACTGTTGAGTGTGCCCGCAATACCGTCAAGTTCACAAACAGTATTGTTGTTTGATAAACGATAATTCACACCTAGCTGTTTAAGCGATGCGAGCATATATCGAATATCATCAGAGTCGAGTAAATTTGTTAATGTCGTGGTCCCTTCAGCTAGCGTTGCTAGCAATAAAGCGCGATTAGAAATGCTTTTAGATCCAGGGATATTAATAGTCCCGTTGACTTGTTCGATCGGCTCTAAACGTAATTGATTCATTGATAACTTCTTTATATGACTGCAGGAGTCAAACTCACCTGCGGGTTAACAGTAGATGTTCATGCTAAAAGCTTTTTATGTCACCACGACAAAATGACAGCTGGTTTAGCGATTGTTTGAACTTCGTAGTTACAAATTTACTGATTGCTGCGAAGTATTCAACACTTTTCTGCTAAAAAATGCCCTTTAGCTGCTAAATGTTACTCAAGAGGGTGAAACTGAACATTAATAACGGTAAATAAGCTCGCTTGAGGCTGAACTTAGAACAGTGGAATGTTTTTTTGCCACTTTTAATCCACATTCAATTAATCACAAATGCTATTAACTCCCCCCTAATTTACGTTACCCTAGGTTTAACAAAAAATAATAATTAAATTGGGCCAATTAGGCTAATCAACATGAGGTAGATGGAGCTATGTTTAACAAACTGACCGCTATGCCAGCAGACCCGATTTTGGGTCTGCTTACAAAATACCGAGAAGACAACAATGTGCAGAAAGTCGATTTAGGCGTTGGTGTGTACAAAGATGAGACCGGTCACACGCCTATTTTGTCTTGTGTGAAAAAGGCTGAAAAGTACAGGTTGGACACCGAGTCAACTAAAGTTTACATCGGCCCTACCGGTTCTGCTGATTTTAATCGCCTAATGTCAGAGCTTGCTTTTGGCACCGAAAACCCTGCCATTATGGCCAATAGAGTTCGCACTGTATCCACCCCCGGTGGCACAGGCGCCTTAAGAGTCGCGGCGGACTTTATCAAACGTTGTAATCCTAACGCTGTACTGTGGGTTAGCGATCCAACCTGGGCAAATCATACTGGCTTATTTGAAGCGGCAGGCATCACGGTTAAGACCTACCCATATTACGATTATGAGACTAAATCACTCAAGTTCGATGAAATGAAAGCCGCTTTATCTCAAGTGGGGAGTGATGATGTAGTGTTATTGCACGCATGCTGTCATAACCCGAGTGGTATGGATCTGAATCAACAGCAGTGGGATGACATTATTGAGCTGACTGTTGAACAAGGCTTCACTCCGTTAATTGATATGGCTTATCAAGGCTTTGGTGACGGTGTTGATGAAGACGCATATGGCGTTAGAAAAATGGCAGCCAGAGTAGACAACATGATTTTATGTAGCTCTTGCTCTAAAAACTTCGGCCTGTACCGTGAACGTATTGGTGCCTGTTCTATCATAGGTAAAAACGCTGCAGCTAGTGATATTGCGTTTTCAGTGTTGCTGTATGTCGTCCGTTGCATCTATTCAATGCCGCCAGCACATGGTGCAGCTATTGTTGAAACCATTTTAGGTTCTGCAGAATTAAAGCAAGAGTGGCTTGATGAATTAACAGTGATGCGCAATAGAATAAATGGCAATCGCATCATGCTGGTTAACAAGCTAAAAGAGATAGGCGTTACTCGTAACTTTGACTTTATTACTCACCAAAAAGGGATGTTCTCTTTCCTTGGTATTACGCCTGCGCAAGTGGCACAACTTCAAAGCGAATACAGTGTGTATATGGTAGATTCAAGCCGTATTAGCATCGCCGGAATCGGCACTGGAAATGTGGATTACTTAGCAAAGTCGATTGCAAAAATTCTTTAACAGTCAGCCAGCTCAATAAAAAGCCGCTGTTCAGCGGCTTTTTATTACTCAATTTATAAGCTTAAGCATTCTTTTTTGCAAATTCTCGCATAAAACCAACAAGTGCTATAACGCCCTCTAAAGGCATAGCGTTATACAAGCTTGCTCGCATACCACCGACACTACGGTGGCCTTTTAGGGCGACCAAACCAGCATCTTTGGCGGCTTCAAGGAACACACTATCAAGTTCAGTGTTCACCAATTGAAATGTTACATTCATGCGCGAGCGGTTTTCAATTGCAACACCACTGGTATAAAAATCTAGTTCATCAATACATTGATAAAGCAGTTTTGCTTTTTCAATATTAATTTTTTCTATCGCGGCAACACCTCCGCTTGATTGTAGCCAGCTAAAGACCTCTGCAGCCAAATACCAAGCAAATGTTGGCGGGGTGTTATACATAGATCCATGTTTGACGGCCAGTTTATAATCCATGATTGAAGATTGCGGTAAGCTAGGTAGGGCCAGCATATCGTCACGCACAATAACGATACTTAAACCTGACGGACCGATATTTTTCTGGGCGCCAGCATAGATGAGGCTAAACTGGCTAACGTCAATTTTGCGCGATAAGATATTTGAAGACATATCGGCAATCACAGGCCATGGGCTGTTTAATGGTTCAAAAATTTCAATACCATCGACGGTTTCATTAGGGCAATAATGTAAATACCGATAATCTTTATCGATTTGAGATAAATCAGGTAAGACTACAGCATTTTTCCCGGTAGATTTTTCGACGATGTTAATCGTGTCGATGTTCCTGTCGCCGGCGAGTTTTTTTGCCTCATCAACAGCCGCAGAAGACCAACTGCCATCGACTAGATATAAAGCGCGCCCATCTTCACCAAGAAAATTATTAACGACTGCAGAGAACTGACCTCGTCCACCACCATGCATAAAAAGAACATGATAATTTGCTGGGATATCCATTACCGCTCGAAGATCTGTTTCTGCTTGCTCCGTTAATGCAATGAACTCTTTACTGCGATGGCTTATTTCCATCACTGAAGTGCCCATACCGTTCCAATCTAATAATTCTCGTTGTGCTTTTTGCATAACAGCTTGAGGCAACATCGCAGGTCCGGCACAGAAATTATAAATAGCGCTCACAGCATTGTCCTTATATCATTTTCAGCTAACACATTAATAGGATATACAATAATCTACAGTATATCGTAACTAACAGCTGATTAGTGGTTAGAAAAAAATTAGTCATCAAGTAAAAATAGGCCGTTATTTTACGCTAAAACAAAATCAGTAATCACTAGTAAAGTCCTGCTTTTTGAACAACAATAGTAATCTTATATAAGAGTGTGGAGGTGAACATTGTTGCTTATTCATCGTACTGTTTTACACCGTTTGCACGATAAATTTAGCTGAGTTCCTTTAATGATGACTTAAGTTTACATGTTGAGTCGACTAATAAAAATTTGAATATTAGCAATATACCCCTAAATATTTTAGTCGTTATCAATTGTTACTCAGCGCTCATGGAAGTCTCACTTTTAATTGAAATAACACAAATAAATGGTCAACTGGATATTTACATGTTTTTAAAATCAGCCTTTTTCTTCGGCACTATCTCATTATCTTTAAGTGCCTTGCTAAACACTCAACAAGTACAAGCCTCGCAATTTGACACGGTATCAGACAAGTTCAAACAGAGTTTTCATAGTCAATTAAAAAAGAGAAAAGTGCCTGGTGGTGCATTTGTTATTGTCGAAGGCGACAAGATATTAAAGCTCAGCTACTACGGGAAGCGCAGTAAAGGAGGCTCACTAAACGTTAATGCGAATACCGTATTTAGATTAGCATCAGTATCAAAAACCTTTGCTGGCTCTCTCGCGAGTATGTTGGTTCAAGAAAACAAATTGGATTGGAAGCAATCGATAAACGCTTACCTTCCCTCCTTTTCATTAGCGGATCCCAATGGTAGTAAGCAAATTAATTTAGGACATATTATTGGCCAAAGCACGGGGTTAATGCCTAATAGCTACGATAACTTAGTTAATGCTGACGTGAACATAGAAAAAATTATTAGTAAGTTCTCTGAATTAACACCTATGTGTAAACCAGGTGTGTGTTACAGCTATCAAAATGTGGCTTTTTCATTCATCGAGGCCGCTATTGAACAAAAAAGCGGACAAACCTATGAGAGTTACATCAATGAACGAATATTTAGACCATTAAACATGAACACAGCCTCTGTGGGTTTTGAAGCTTTCAAACAAGAAAGCAATAGAGCTGAGCCACATGTAAAGACAAAGTCAGGTTTTAAAAAAGTAAAAGTTAAAGCTAACTATTACAAACTGGCTCCTGCTGTCGGTGTAAACGCCAGTATTACGGATATGTCCAAATGGCTAATCGCTAACTTAGGAGAAAGACCCTCGGTGTTATCTCCTGGTGTCATTGCAGATGTAACGACACCAGGGGTTAAAACCACAAAAGAACTCCGCCGTCGAGATTGGAAGACTTATCTTGATGATGCACATTATGGTAAAGGTTGGCGAGTTTATGAGTTTGACGGTCGCCCACTCATTTATCATGCGGGTTGGGTTGCAGGTTACGTCGCTGAAATTTCCTATTCACCAGAGCTCAATATTGGCATGGTGATGCTATTGAATGGTGAGTCTAGAGTCATCGCAAAATTAAGTGCTACCTTTTGGCACGACGTATTTAAACAGCAAAAGTAATGCAGGCCATAAATCATCTTGATTGTATTAAACAAAATGTATAAACAACAGAACTAAAAAAGGATGCCAATTGGCATCCTTTTTATTGACTTAAACAACCGCGTTATGCGTCGTCTTCAGGTTTCTCATCTGTCGCTGGAGCTTCAGTTGTAGCCTCGGTATCAAGCGCTTCAGTGATGATTGGGTTTCCCTCTTCATCAAGCTCAACATCTTCATCTTGTATCTCATCAATACGCTGGAGACCAACAACTTTCTCGTCATCAGCAGTACGGATAATCGTTACACCTTGTGTATTACGACCAATACTTGATACGCCAGTAGCCGGAGTACGCACTAAGGTGCCTTTGTCACTAATCAACATGATTTCATCATTGTCGCCAACTTGCACAGCACCAACTACAGCACCATTACGGTCGCTGACTTTAATTGAAACCACACCTTTAGTGCCACGACTCTTAGCCGGATACTCAGATAACGCAGTTCGTTTACCGTAACCGTTCTCTGTCACCGTTAGAATCGCACCATCTTCTTTAGGTACAATCAATGATACAACAGACTGGCCTGCTTCAAGTTTAATACCGCGAACACCGGTAGCAGTGCGCCCCATAGCACGTAACGCGATAATCTCTTCGCCGGTTTCCGGATCAATTTTAACTTCACCCGTTTCTGCATTCCGCGCTTTCTCGTTGAAGCGAACCACTTTACCTTCATTAGAGAACAGCATGATGTCGTCATTACCATCGGTAATATCTACACCAATTAACTGATCGCCATCTTTAAGGTTCACCGCGATAATACCGTTAGCACGTGGATTGCTGTATGCCGTTAACGCTGTCTTCTTAACCGTACCGTGTGACGTCGCCATGATAATGTACTTATCATCTGCGTATTCACGTACAGGCAAGATTGCAGTGATGCGCTCACCTTCTGATAACGGTAGCAGGTTCACAATTGGACGACCACGAGCAGTTCTGCTTGCTAGTGGTAATTGATAAACCTTAAGCCAGTACATCTTACCAAAATCTGAGAAGCATAAAATCGTATCGTGGGTATTGGCAACCAAAAGCTTTTCAACGAAATCTTCGTCCTTCACTTTAGTTGCTGCTTTACCTTTACCACCACGACGCTGCGCTTGATAATCACTTAACACTTGGTATTTCGCATAACCAAGATGAGAAAGCGTAACAACAACATCTTCTTCGTTAATAAGATCTTCAAGACTCATATCAACTTCGTTAGCATTGATAACCGTACGGCGTTTATCACCAAAGTTCTCTAATACTTCATGAAGCTCTTCAGTGATGATCTCCATCAGACGTTGTGGGCTGCTTAGAATAAGAAGTAGCGCTGCAATAACTTCAAGTAGCTCTTCATATTCAGCAATGATCTTGTCATGTTCTAGACCCGTTAGACGGTGCAGACGTAGCTCAAGGATGGCTTGTGCTTGTTGCTCAGTCAGATAATACTTGTCATCACGGATACCATATTCTGGTTCTAACCATTCAGGACGAGCAGCATCATCACCGGCCTTTTCGAGCATGCCTTTAACATGACCGAGCTCCCATCCCTGTGCAATCAGCTTAACTTTGGCTTCAGCAGGAGTAGGTGACGCTTTAATTAGCGCAATAATAGGGTCAATGTTTGCAAGTGCAACGGCGAGAGCTTCCAAAAGATGAGCTCTTTCACGTGCTTTACGAAGTTCAAATACGGTACGACGAGTAACCACTTCACGACGGTGAAGGATAAAGCACTCTAGCATCTCTTTAAGGTTAAATAGTTTTGGCTGACCATTCGTCAACGCAACCATATTGATACCAAAAGAGCACTGCATTTGTGTTTGAGCATATAGGTTGTTAAGTACAACCTCGCCTACTTCACCACGCTTGATCTCAATGACAATACGCATGCCGTCTTTATCAGACTCATCACGTAGGCCACTAATGCCTTCAATCTTTTTATCTTTAACAAGCTCTGCAATCTTTTCGATTAAGCGCGCTTTGTTAACTTGATAAGGAATTTCATGAACAATAATTCGCTCACGTCCATTCTCTTCGGTTTCGACTTCAGCAAGGGCACGCATAATGGCGCGACCACGGCCCGTGTTATAAGCATCAATAATGCCTTTACGACCGTTAATGATTGCTGCAGTAGGGAAATCTGGACCAGGAATGTACTCCATCAACTGTTCAATTGATAAAGCCGGATCTTCAATCAGCGCTAAACAACCTGCAATCACTTCACTCATATTATGAGGTGGAATGTTAGTTGCCATACCGACCGCAATACCTGATGAACCGTTAACAAGTAACGTAGGAATGCGCGTAGGCAATACAGCAGGAATAAACTCAGTACCATCATAGTTAGGTACAAAGTCAACAGTCTCTTTTTCAAGATCCGCTAATAATTGATGCGCAACTTTATCCATGCGGATTTCGGTATAACGCATTGCTGCCGCAGCATCACCATCGACAGAACCAAAGTTACCTTGGCCATCGATAAGTGGATATCTCATTGAGAATGGCTGTGCCAGACGAACAATAGTGTCATATACCGCTGTATCACCATGTGGATGATATTTACCGATAACGTCACCAACGACACGAGCAGACTTTTTATAAGGCTTGTTCCAGTCGTTTTTCAATTCACTCATGGCGAACAATACGCGGCGATGAACAGGCTTTAAGCCATCACGAACATCGGGCAGTGCCCGTCCTACAATTACGCTCATGGCGTAATCTAGGTATGAATTTTTTAATTCGTCTTCAATATTAATTGGTGTTATAGATGAAGCCAGATCAGTCATAAACCGCTCGATCCCTTGAAATTTAGCACGCAATCCTTACAGATAAGAATAGTCATGCTTGAAAACGTGATTTGGCATTCTAACACAGTTATTTGACGGCGCTAGACCCAATACAGCATTCATTTACTATATGAAGTAATAGGCAATACTATTGATTAAAATCAAGGCATAAGTGTATTTTTTGGTCACTTTTAATGATTCCTGAGAAACGACGCGATATCCGCTTTGTTTATTGGCACTAATCATTATAATGAGCACAAAAGACGAATTAATCGATCTGAGGTAATTAATAGTGCAAAACAATCATAATGTCGATCCTGAAGAGATTGCTAAATTTGAAAAAATGGCCGCCACTTGGTGGGATCTAAACGGTGAATTCAAGCCTCTGCACAATTTAAATCCACTTCGCCTCAATTATATAGATCAAACCGCTGGTGGCATTTTTGGCAAGAACGTACTTGATGTTGGTTGCGGTGGCGGTATCTTGTCTGAAAGCATGGCGCGTATCGGCGCAAACGTGACCGGTTTAGATATGGGTGATGAGCCACTCGACGTCGCTCGTTTACATGCATTAGAAATGGGTGTCTCGGTAAACTATATAAAGAACACCGCAGAAAATCATCGCGATGAGCACAGACAACAATATGATGTCATTACGTGTATGGAGATGCTCGAGCATGTACCCGATCCAAGCTCAGTGATCCAAGCCTGCGCAGATATGGTAAAACCGGGTGGCTTTGTTTTCTTCTCTACTATTAATAGAAATATGAGAGCTTATGTCGAAACAATCCTCGGCGCAGAATATTTGCTGAAAATGTTACCTGTTGGCACTCATGACCACAAAAAGTTCATTAAGCCTTCTGAACTCATTGCACTTGCGGATAACGCCGAGCTTATCTGTAATGATGCCGTAGGGATAACCTACAACCCTATTACGGATGTGTTTAAGTATACTAAAAGCTTAGAAGTCAATTATATGATTACCACAGTAAAGAATGACTGACAGTAACCCTTCTACAAAGCACCGTGCCATTAAAGCGGTGCTTTTTGATCTTGATGGCACACTTGCAGACACCGCTCCGGATATGGTTGATGCGCTAAATATCAGCCTGACCCAATTTGGTTACTCGACAGTCACCTTAAGTCAACAGCGTAATCACGCATCTCATGGCAGCTTAGCCATGGTTCGCGCTGCACTTCCTAATGCCAATGATGATATTCAACGACAAGTACAATTGGCGCTGCTAGAGAATTATGAAAAGGTTAATGGTAACAACTGTGACTTATTCCCTGGGCTGTGGCCTTTTCTTAGCTTGTTAAAGCTTAATGATATTCCCTACGGCGTGGTCACCAATAAGCCTGCTCGTTTTACTCGGCCACTGCTGATTAAATTAGGCCTAGACAAACAGATGCCTGCCATTGTGAGTGGCGATTCAACACTTTATTCAAAACCTCATACCGCCCCTATGCTACTGGCGGCTCAGCAAATCGGTGTAAGTTGCCAACATATTCTTTATCTGGGCGATGCAGAAAGAGACATGGTTGCTGCTCGAGCAGCCAATATGCAAGCTGGCTTAGCAGCGTGGGGTTATATCGCGCCCAACGATGATATTAATGCCTGGCCAACTGACATTTGCTTTGCTAACTCAGATGAGCTGATGAAATGGTTCACGCTTCAGCTTAATGACTGAGTTATATTATCAGTATATTGATAAGTGAAGATCGCTCAAGGATCCTGCGATCTTCAAATCCATTTTTGGCTGTATAAATATTCATCTTCCGCTAGGAACCCAAATCAAAACAAGCTTTAAGGGTTAGCTGTTACTAACTGTCAAAATTATCCTCAAGATATCCACAACTTGTTCCCAGAATTCGTACTTGCAAATAACCCCGAACCTCACTATCTTGTACCTAAGAAATTTAAAAACACCATATATTGTGTGTAAGTGGCAATCAGAGACACTATTTAGCAGTTTGTGTCAATAAATTGGAAGCCACTGTTTTACGGTTTCGTTTGGATTGTTTACAGGGAAATGTACGGTGCACCTATGCAGGTCACTTTCATCAATATAAGAACCAAGGTTTATCTTTAATGAATAGTAATATGACAGTCACAAAACGCAGTGGCGAACGTGAGACAATCGATCTCGAAAAAATCCATCGTGTTATTGAATGGGCGGCAAAGGGACTGACTAATGTCTCGGTGTCTGAAGTTGAACTACGTTCTCACCTACAGTTTTTCGAAGGGATCCCAACTGAAGCGATCCACGAGACTATCATTAAAGCCGCTGCAGACTTAATTTCCCCCGAGTCACCTGACTATCAGTTTTTATCTGCAAGATTGGCCATTTTCCATCTTCGTAAAAAGGCGTTTGGTCAGTTTGAACCACCAAAACTTTACGAACATGTCGTTCACTTAGTAGAACTGGGCAAGTACGATGCCCACATACTGCAGGACTATAGCCGCGAAGAGATCGATATATTAGGTAGCTACATTGATCATTGGCGTGACATGAACTTCTCTTATGCAGCCGTTAAGCAGTTAGAAGGTAAGTATTTAGTTCAAAACCGTGTCACTCATGAAATTTATGAAAGTGCACAGTTTCTTTATATTTTGGTTGCTGCGTGTTTATTTGCTAAATATCCAAAAGAAACACGTCTTAAGTACGTAAAAGATTTTTACGATGCAACATCGACGTTTAAGATTTCACTACCCACACCGATTATGGCGGGTGTGCGTACACCAACACGCCAATTCAGCTCTTGCGTGCTAATTGAATGTGGTGACAGCTTAGATTCAATTAATGCCACTGCATCTTCAATCGTTAAATACGTCTCTCAGCGAGCTGGGATTGGTGTGAATGCCGGTCGAATTCGCGCGCTAGGTAGCCCTATTCGTGGTGGTGAAGCATTCCACACCGGTTGTTTACCGTTTTATAAGTATTTCCAAACCGCTGTCAAATCGTGCTCACAAGGCGGCGTACGCGGCGGTGCTGCCACCCTCTTCTACCCTATGTGGCATCTAGAAGTTGAATCGTTACTGGTACTTAAGAATAACCGTGGCGTAGATGACAACCGTATTCGTCACCTAGATTACGGCGTGCAAATTAATAAGCTGATGTACCAGCGCCTTATCCAAGGTGGCATGATTAGCTTGTTCAGCCCATCAGATGTGCCTGGCATGTACGATGCGTTCTTTGAAGATCAAGATGAATTTGAACGTCTCTACCTTAAATATGAAGCTGACGAGAGTATCCGTAAGCAACAAATTAAAGCCGTTGAACTGTTTTCATTGATGATGCAAGAGCGTGCCTCTACGGGTCGTATCTATATTCAAAACGTGGATCACTGCAACACGCACAGTCCATTTGATTCAAAAGTAGCGCCAATCCGTCAATCTAACTTATGTTTAGAAATAGCGCTGCCGACTAAGCCATTGAACAACATCAATGATCCTGACGGTGAAATTGCCCTTTGTACGCTTTCAGCGTTGAACTTAGGCGCGATTAAAAAGCTTGAAGAGCTAGAGCCATTGGCAGATCTTGCCGTACGAGCACTGGATAACTTATTAGACTATCAAGATTATCCGATTATCTCTGCTGAAAAAGCATCGATGAATCGTCGTACTTTAGGGATCGGAGTTATCAACTTCGCTAACTATCTCGCGAAAGAAGGTGTGCGCTATTCAGATGGTTCAGCAAATGGTCTTACCCATAAGACATTTGAAGCAATCCAGTACTATCTATTGAAAGCGTCAATGAACTTGGCTAAAGAGCAAGGGGCTTGCCCAGCGTTCCACGAAACCACGTATTCGAAAGGGATCTTACCTATCGATACCTATAAGCGTGACTTGGACAAAATCTGTGACGAGCCATTGCATATGGATTGGGAAACGCTGCGTGAAGAGATTAAAACTCACGGACTGCGTAACTCTACCCTTTCGGCATTAATGCCGTCAGAGACCTCTTCGCAGATCTCTAACGCCACTAACGGCATTGAGCCACCGCGCGGTCTCATCAGCGTTAAAGCCAGTAAAGATGGTCAATTAAAGCAAGTTGTTCCTGACTTTGAAAAATATCAGCATAGTTATGAACTATTGTGGCAGATGCCTAATAACGATGGTTACATACAGTTAGTCGGTTTAATGCAGAAGTTTGTTGATCAATCTATTTCAGCTAACACCAACTACGACCCATCTCGTTTTGAGGGTGGAAGAGTGCCAATGAAGGTACTGCTGAAAGACTTATTGACTGCTTATAAATACGGTGTGAAGACACTTTACTATCACAATACTCGTGATGGTGCTTCAGATAATCATGATGACATTACTTCCGTTGAAGTAGAAGATGACAGCTGCGAAGGCGGCGCATGTAAAATCTAGTCTCGAGCAGTTATTCATGAGTATTAAACGTTAATTAAAGGGGGCAAAGCCCCCATTATCGGAAGATAGAAAAATGGCCTATTCTACATTTTGTCAAACACCTAACAATGCACTGCTTGAACCTATGTTTCTTGGGCAGTCAGTTAACGTTGCGCGTTATGACCAACAGAAATATGAAGTATTTGAAAAACTGATTGAAAAACAGCTTTCATTCTTTTGGCGCCCTGAAGAAGTTGACGTCAGCAAAGATAAAATAGATTACGCTGCACTGCCTGAGCATGAAAAGCATATTTTCATTTCGAACTTAAAATATCAGACTCTACTTGATTCAATTCAAGGACGTTCACCCAACGTCGCATTTTTACCGTTAGTATCTCTGCCTGAATTAGAGACATGGATTGAGACATGGTCGTTTTCAGAAACGATTCATTCGCGCTCATACACTCATATCATCCGTAATATCGTTAATGATCCATCGGTTGTTTTTGACGATATCGTTGAGAATAAAGAGATCCTTAAGCGAGCAACTGACATTGCAGCTTATTACGACGAGCTCATCATACTTAGCCAAGCATTCCACTTACACGGTGAAGGTAGCCATCAAATTAATGGCGAAACTGTTGAAGTCACTAAGCGAGAAATAAAGAAAGCACTCTACTTATGTATGGTGTCTGTTAACGTGCTTGAAGCCATTCGTTTCTATGTTAGTTTTGCTTGCTCGTTTGCATTTGCAGAGCGCAACGTTATGGAAGGTAATGCAAAAATCATTCGCCTAATTGCCCGCGATGAAGCATTGCACTTGAACAGCACGCAACACATTTTAAAAATCATGCATGCAGGTAAAGATGATCCTGAAATGGCAGAGATAGCTAAAGAGTGCAAGCAAACTGCCATCGACATTTTTGTCAAAGCTGCAGAGCAAGAAAAAGAGTGGGCTAAATACCTGTTCAAAGACGGTTCAATGATTGGCTTAAATGAACACATCCTTTGTCAGTACGTCGAGTACATTACTAACGAACGTATGAAGTCAGTTAACTTTGAATCACCGTACGCTGAGATAACTAACCCACTTCCATGGATGAAGAACTGGCTCGAGAGTGACGCGGTTCAGGTGGCACCTCAAGAAGTTGAAGTTTCATCATACTTAGTTGGCCAAATCGATTCTTCTATTGATGAAGATGAGTTTTTAGACTTTGACCTTTAAGCATCTCAGCTTAAAAAAAGCCCCCATCGTTAGCCTACAAGGCCAACCGGTGCTGTTGTTTAATCAACAGCACCTGACCTTGCTTGAAGCATTAGAGCAGAAAAAAGTGAAGACTTTTTCTGAATGCCGAAATGGATTTTGTGGGCAATGCAAAACTAAAGTGATTAGTGGTTCCGTTAGCTATATAACTGAACCGCTAGTGACATTAGAAGCAGACGAATGTCTGCCATGTTGTTGTATTCCAACGACCGATATAAATTTAGAACTTTCAGGGGAAGGTGCGGAAGTCGTTGTTAGAGCACCCAAACGTAAGCAACCTGAAACTCACGAATCTATAGATTAACAGCAACAGTTTAGATTGCAGAGAGTCATGACCGCAGTTTTATGTCATTAATCTCTGCAGTTCATTTATTTCAGTGCATAACGCACTACCCTACCCAGACATTAAACACTCCGTTAGTATGCACCAGTGAACACTAGAGCTTCATCAATGCTCGACATATCAAACTATAGACTCCTCCAAGCTTTCTATAACCTAACATGCCCCGCTAATACCCGACTCCCTCTACTTCTCCGTATGCTCTCGTGCGTAGGAATTAGGAGGTTAAATGACTACCTATTGCAATAACCACTAGCAGCCTCATTATTTTGGAAAATATTAATCTTTAACTTGTTATCTAAACACAAAACATCAATGACAAAAAAGCCTGTTTAGTTCGCGTATTGAACTAAACAGGCTTTTATTGGAATATTGAACGGTTCGCTTAAAGAGCGATAGCGAGCTCCGCACCTTGGCGTATAGCACGCTTGGCATCAAGTTCAGCGGCAACGTCAGCTCCGCCAATCAGATGAACCGGAATTCCCGTAGACTTCATCTCTTCAAGCAGTGCAGTATTTGAAACCTGACCCGCGCAGAGTACAACATTATCGACTGCTAACACCTCAGCCTTGTCATTAACGGTGATATGCAGCCCTTCATCATCAAACTTTTCATAAGATACGCCGGTTTTCATCACCACTTTATGCTGCTTCAATACTGAACGGTGGATCCAGCCCGTTGTTTTACCCAATCCTTTACCCATTTTTGTGGTTTTACGTTGCAGTAACACCACCTCACGATGCTTTTCATCGAGAACAGGCTCTGTTAAGCCACCTGCAGTTTGGTATTCTTTATCGATACCCCACTGCTTTAACCATTTATTTGGGTTTAACGTAGAGGATTCTTCTTCGCATAAATAGTGCGCCATATCAAAACCAATACCGCCAGCACCAATCAAAGCAACTTTCTGTCCAATTTCAACTTCGCCGTTGAGTACTTGTTGGTAATCAACCACTTTTTCACTATCGAAACCAGGTAAATCAAGCGGACGCGGTTTAACCCCCGATGACATCACTATTTCGTCAAACTTTTCATCTCTAATGACACTAGCATCGAGTCGAGTATTTAGACGCAGTTCAATCTTATGCAGTTTTATCTGGTTTAGAAAATATCTAATGGTCTCGTCGAACTCCTCTTTGCCAGGGATCTTCCTGGCTAAGTTAAATTGTCCACCGACTTCAGATTTTGCCTCAAACAAAACCACTTCATGACCTCTAGTCGCCGCATATACTGAGAACGCCATCCCTGCAGGGCCTGCGCCCATTACCGCAATACGCTTTTTAATGTTCGCTGGGGTGAAGTTAAGCTCGGTTTCATAGCAAGCACGTGGGTTAACTAAACAGGTTGCTCGTTTAAGCGCAAAGCTATGATCAAGACACGCTTGGTTACAGCCAATGCAAGTA
Organism: Shewanella sp. Choline-02u-19; assembly: GCF_002836205.1. Taxonomy (NCBI): domain Bacteria; kingdom Pseudomonadati; phylum Pseudomonadota; class Gammaproteobacteria; order Alteromonadales; family Shewanellaceae; genus Shewanella; species Shewanella sp. Choline-02u-19. The sequence goes on along the minus strand of NZ_PJBE01000013.1, from coordinate 1,277,606 downwards.
TTGATAAGTTCAGGTGTGTTAGCTTCAGCTTTATTTACAAATTCAGGATCGGCTAAGAAAGGCCTAGCCATCGACACCATATCTGCTTGGCCCGACGCAATAATAGATTCTGCTATCTCGGGTGTATTAATGCGATTAGTCGCGATAAGCGGAATAGACATCTCTTTCATCAGCTTTTCCGTCACCCATGCAAACGCGCCGCGAGGTACGCTAGTGGCAATGGTCGGAATACGCGCTTCATGCCAGCCTATGCCGGTGTTTATAATCGTTACACCCGCGCTTTCTAACCGTTTTGCAAGTTGTACAACTTCATCCCAAGTGGAGCCATTATCAACCAGATCAAGCATAGACAATCTAAAAATGATAATAAAATCAGTGCCCACTTTGGCGCGGATCTGATTTACGATCTCAACAGGGAACTGTGCTCTATTTTCAAATGCACCGCCCCACTTATCTGTACGCTTGTTGGTGCGAGAGCTAACAAACTGGTTTATCAAATAACCTTCACTGCCCATCACCTCTACGCCGTCATAACCTGCTTTTTTAGCCAGTGCAGCACTGGTTGCATAGTCTTTAATCGTTGCGGCTACTTGTCTTGTAGACATTTCAGATGGTGTGAAAGGGGTAATCGGAGATTTTATTTTACTCGGGGCCTGCGAGAATGGGTGATAACCATAACGTCCCGCGTGTAGTAGTTGCATGCATATCTTACCGCCGGCGTCATGCACTGCTTTAGTGACGATAGTGTGTTTCTTTACCTGCCATGGAAAACTCAACTGACAAGCATTAGGCGCCAACCGCCCACGGAGATTAGGTGAAATACCGCCGGTAACGATAAGACCTACTCCGCCTTGTGCACGCTCTTTATAAAACACTGCCAGTTTCTCAAAACCGCCCTTTTCTTCTTCCAAACCAGTATGCATTGAGCCCATCAGCACACGGTTCTTTAACTGGGTAAAGCCCAGATCTAAGGGTTCTAATAAATGCGGAAACGACATTCAAACGTCCTTTTTAAACAAGTGATTTAATTCAGCATACATTGTGTAAACCATAAGCTCAATAAGTGAGTGATTAGATTCCTTTACAATTGAATTTTCCTTTCGAGACTGTTTTCAGTTAGCATTGTCATAATTCGGATTCAAAGGAGTGGCTGATGCCCGCTAAACCCTCAATATTTAAAAAGATATTCCTACTTAGCTGGAATGTAATCAACGGCACAAGAAAACTATTTTTAAACCTTTTCTTTTTCGGTATTGTCATCGCACTCATCGTAGTATTAAGCGGTGAAGAAAGCATAAAAGTAGAAGATGGTTCAGCACTGGTGCTGAACCTTTCTGGAGCAATCGTTGATCAAAAACGCCATGTAGACCCTTTTGAAGCGGCAATGAAAAGTGGTAATGGTAAAGATGCTGGTGGCGAGATCCTATTAGCAGATGTCATTGATGTTGTTAACAATGCCGCTGCTGACAATCGGATCAGTCAGTTAGTACTCGACTTAGGCCACCTTAGTGGCACAGGCATGAGTAAGCTACAATCGATTGGTGATGCCTTAAACAACTTTAAAGAATCGGGTAAACCCATTGTTGCTCACGCAAATTGGTACGGACAAAATCAGTACTTCCTCGCCAGCTTTGCAGATAGCATCACCTTAAACCCACAGGGCAGCGTTGAAATTGAAGGCTTAGGTCGTTACCGCCAGTATTTTAAGTCAGCCTTAGACAAGCTTAAAATTAAAGCTCATGTCTTCCGCGTCGGTACATTTAAATCTGCAGTAGAACCCTTTATTCGTGATGACATGTCAGACGCAGCTAAAGAGGCTAACTTAACCTTATTAAATGATTTATGGGAAAGCTACAGTACTACGGTTGGACAAAACCGAGATATCCCTGCAACGAGTCTATCTTTGAGCGCAGAGGACTATTTAGCCCAGTTAGACAAAGCGGAAGGTCAGTCTAGTCAAATGGCGCTGAATATGAATTGGGTTGATAACCTTAAAACAGCGGAAGGATTTCGATTGAGCATGGTTGATGCCGTCGGTGAATCTGCCGATGGTGAGTCATTCAAACAGATCGATTTCTATGATTACCTTTCTGTAACGGCAAGTCATCCACTGCTTTTATCAGACAATAAAGTCGGCATCATCGTTGCCAAAGGCACGATCATGAATGGCGCGCAACCTGCTGGGCAGATTGGCGGAGAAAGCACCGCTAAGTTGCTCCGTAAAGCACGTTTTGATGATTCCATTAAAGCCGTGGTACTTCGTGTTGATAGTCCTGGTGGCAGTGCATTCGCATCAGAGCAGATCCGCCAAGAAGTATTAGCCCTTAAAACAGCCAATAAACCTGTTGTTGTCAGTATGGGCAGCTATGCAGCGTCCGGTGGATACTGGATATCAGCCAGTGCAGATTATATCTACGCCACCCCAACAACGTTGACAGGCTCTATCGGCATTTTCGGAATGGTCACCACCTTTGAAGACTCGCTTGCGAGCATAGGTGTCCATACCGATGGTGTTGCAACTTCTGACTGGGCAGGATTTTCTGTCACTAAAGGTCTTTCTCCAGGGATCAGTGCTATTATTCAGCGCCATATTGAACGCGGATATAACGACTTCATTTCATTAGTCGCTAAAGAGCGTGATATGAGCCTTGAGCAAGTAGATAGTATTGCACAGGGCCGTGTTTGGACTGGCCGTAAGGCACTTGAGCTTGGTCTGGTAGATGAACTCGGTGATCTACAAGACGCAGTATCGCGAGCAGCGGATATGGCATCAATCGAACATTTTGATACCGAAGTGATTGAGCAAGAGCTATCACCGCAAGATCTGTTTGTACAAGAGATGTTTGCTAGCGCGTCGGTATACATGCCACAAAGTTTGGTAAAAACCACGCTAATTGAACAACTTTTGGGTCAGTTTTCAACAGTTGCTCAGACATTGCAGACGTTTGATGATCCAAATGGTGTCTATCTTTACTGTGATACTTGCAGTGACTAAGTCATAAAGCTTTATCACTCACTAAAGTTTTATTAAATAAAGCCCAGTTTTACTGGGCTTTATTATATCCACACCTTTATAATCATCCCATTGTGTTCAAAAACAAAATCAAAACCAACATGACTAAACGCTGTATATATGTAGCCTACACGGGCGGTACTATTGGTATGCAAAAAACTGAACAAGGCTTTGCCCCTGTTGCAGGATTTTTGACTGGATGTATCAAAGCAATGCCTGAGTTTTACCATGAAGAAATGCCAGACTTTGTCATCAGTGAATACTCTCCCCTAATCGACTCATCAGATATGGCACCGACTGATTGGCAGATGATCGCTAATGATATCAAAGCCAATTATGACCAATACGATGGCTTCGTGATTTTGCATGGTACCGATACCATGGCGTATACGGCATCTGCTTTATCGTTTATGTTACAAGGGTTATCTAAACCCGTTATTGTTACCGGCTCACAGATCCCACTGGCACAGTTACGTTCCGATGGACAAACTAACTTACTTAATGCGCTCTATATCGCAGCAAATTATCCTGTCGATGAAGTGTGCTTATTCTTCAATAACAAACTGTTTAGAGGCAACCGTACGACTAAAGCGCATGCTGACGGCTTTAATGCGTTTGCTTCGCCGAATTTCCCATTATTATTAGAAGCTGGAATTAAGATCCGCTGGCATGCAGGTAAACTCGCAAAGGATAATCCGAGCCAAACACTTAATGTGATTAATATCAGTCCACAACCGATAGGTGTCGTGACTCTTTACCCTGGTATTAGTACAGAAATCTTCGCCAATATATTACAGCAACCTGTAAAGGCGCTGATATTGCTGACCTTTGGCGTTGGCAATGCACCACAAACACCCGCGTTACTTAAAACACTGCGTGATGCACACGAGCGTGGGATTGTACTGGTGAATTTAACCCAGTGTTTGCAAGGTAAAGTCAATATGGGCGGTTATGCGACGGGTAATGCACTTGCATCGGCAGGGGTTATCAGCGGCTACGACATGACGACAGAAGCTGCACTGGCTAAGCTACATTATTTATTATCAACGGATCTCACCCCTGATGCCATCCGAAAAGCCATGCAAGTATCCATTGTAGGTGAGTTAACCCAAGATTAGACCATCAGCCTCTAGAAATAGATAAAGCCCTGCGCTAATAAATTAGCACAGGGCTTTTAGTGTTAATCTACAGCTCTTTTTCTTGGAACTCAGCGATAGTCTCGCCTTTGAACTGCTTCTTTAATTCTGACTTAGAGAGCTCGTTTACGTTACCTTCACTGTTAATAGTGAAGTGTTCCGTTTGTGTAAGCTTTCTAGCCTGATAAAGCATAACGACCTGTTGAGTCGACGCACGCTGCTCTTGTGTTAGCACAGTGCCATCTTCCCACTTACCCAGCTCTACCGCACTCAGTAAGCGCTGGTAAACTTCAGTCGGCATATCATCAATGACTTTATTTATATCGGTCATACTCTTTTCCGTTTATGTAGCACGATTTGCATTCGGGTAACCAAGTAGCCAACAAAACCCAGTGTAAAAGCAGACACAGCAATAATAGAACGGGTCCCCTCTGCAGGTTCTCCCCCCCAAAACCAAGTGACTACGCCGCCAATAAATAACGTTAATGCCAAAAAGCTCTGATTCATTAACTGATTAGAGCGCTTTATATGACTAATCACTTGCAGGCTTTCATTGTTGGCAGAAATGCTAGCTTTACAATGCGAGCACTCTTTAGCCATGCTTGAAATGCGTTCACCACAGCTAGGACACTTAACTAATGCCATTTACTCCCCTCAATACTCATTTAATAAACGTACAACTTACTTTAATTTATCAACCACAGCGTTCATCGCAATCAACGATGCTTCACCAAGGTAAATACAGCGCTCAGGCGACCAACCAGCCATAAGATCAGGCATATTGTCGTTGTCTTTGAATGGCATTTCTAACGTGTTAGAAAGACAACCAAACGTATGTGCCACCCAGTTAGAACCAACGGTTAAGTTGGCTTGACCCGGCGCATCTTTATCATATCCAAATTCAGTTTGAAAATCAGGGCTCGCCATTTGTAATGCATCTACAAATGCTTGCTGACGTACTGCATCTTCTTTGGTATAGGCTGGGACACCTTCACAGCCGGCAAGGAATACGAACGGTAAGCCTTCATCGCCATGCACGTCATAGAAAAGATCAACACCCGTCTCTTTCATTTTATTAACCACATAAAATACTTCAGGGCTTTTCTCTAAAGAGGGAGACTGCCACTCACGGTTAAGATTTGTTCCTACCGCATTGGTGCGCAAATGCCCTCGAACACTCCCATCTGGGTTCATATTTGGCACAATATAGAAGTTAGCTTTGTCTAAAAGTGATTTAGCCGTTGGGCAATCGCTATCAAGCAGGTTGTTAATTAATCCTTCAACCAACCATTCAGCCATAGTTTCACCAGGATGCTGACGCGCTGTGATCCAGATATTGGCTTTCTCTTCGTCACCGTCACCGACTTTGATGAGCGTCATATCACGTTCATCCAATGTCAGGCCTAAATGCTCTAAGCTGACTTGTGGATGTACCTGTACGGCCGCTAATAAGTCTTGATGACGCTCATAGCTGTATGGCGCAAAATAAGCGATTTGAATTGCATCACAATCAAGATCGACTGAGATAGTTAACTTGCCGTCTTGATACGTCGTCGGCAATCTAAACCAGTTTTGTCTATCGTAAGTCGCTACAGCTTGGTAATCATCCCAACCTTTAACGTAAGAAGCTTTGTCCGCATTAACAATATTAAGCGTGTACTGAGTACCAACAACACCATCGAGTTTGAAATTAAACCATTGAAAAAACTCTCCACCTTCATCGGGACGAATGGCCAACTGCACATCGTCTTTATTGTCAGCATTGATTACTTCTATGTTTCCGCCATCAAAATTCGCGCTAATACGCATAACACTTCCTTTCTACTGTTTTAGGCTGTGATCCAGCTCGATTTCAATCTTTGCGCTATAGAATAAACCAAAATGTGATAAGGAGCAGCCTAAACAGTGTAAAAACCCCTAAAAATCGACGCTGTGTAAGCTTTCCGTTGCAGTGTTCTCTCAATACAGAGCTTTACCCACAACCTTAAATTCCATACAATCGCTGCAATTGATAGAGATAGAGGGGTTGATCCCCCTTGATAGACATTGCATTCGTAAAAGAACGGAGAAACAAATGACCCAAGCTAGACATTGTAACTTACTTATTCTGGGTTCAGGCCCTGCTGGCTATACTGCAGCAGTATATGCCGCTCGTGCTAACCTAAAACCTGTCATGATCACAGGTATGCAGCAAGGTGGGCAACTTACGACAACGACAGAAGTTGAAAACTGGCCAGGTGATGCGGATGATCTTACCGGTCCAGCATTAATGGAACGTATGCAAAAGCATGCAGAAAAGTTTGATACTGAAATTATTTTTGATCACATCAATGAAGTTAACTTAAACGTCCGCCCTTTCCAGTTAAAAGGTGATGACGGCGAGTTCACTTGTGATGCACTCATCATCTCTACAGGTGCATCAGCGATGTACTTAGGTCTTGAGTCTGAAGAAGCCTTTAAAGGCCGTGGCGTATCAGCTTGCGCAACGTGTGACGGTTTCTTCTATCGTAACCAGAAAGTCGCTGTTATTGGTGGTGGTAACACTGCAGTTGAAGAAGCACTGTACCTCAGTAACATTGCATCTGAAGTGCACCTTATTCACCGTCGTGATAGTTTCCGCAGTGAAAAAATCTTAACTAAGCGTCTGATGGATAAAGTGGCGAGCGGCAATATCATCTTACACCTAGACAACACTCTCGATGAAGTTGTTGGTAATGCGATGGGCGTTACCGGTCTTAAGATGAAGAGCACTAAAGATGGTGTCATCAAGGATTTAGAAGTGGCTGGCGTATTCGTCGCCATTGGCCACAGCCCAAATACTGGTATGTTTGAAGGCCAGCTAGAGATGAGCAATGGTTATATCAAAGTAGAAAGTGGCCTTAATGGCAACGCTACCCAAACAAGCATAGAAGGCGTATTTGCTGCTGGCGATGTAATGGATCAACATTACCGCCAAGCGATTACATCTGCGGGTACAGGCTGTATGGCCGCACTTGACGCTGAGCGTTACTTAGACGCCAAGAAGTAATTGGTAGTTTCGATAAAAAGCAGGCTTTAAGCCTGCTTTTTTTGTATCTGTAATTAACCAAAAGCGTCAGATAATGAGTACCGCGATAAGATAAGACGTTTGTGGTGATAATCTAATGTTTAGCTTAATTATCACGGTACCTAGGTCAGTTCGCCTTTTTCTGCAGGCCTAAGCAAAACCACTGCTAAGTCCAGAGTGTGCTCACCTTGTGTACGCTTTTGCTGATGGAACTTAAAGATTTCATCAATCAGTCTCTAAAACGTCAACTTATTCTCAAGACGGGACAAATTTCAGATACAAAAAAGGGAGCCCTAAGGCTCCCTTTTTACAAGAATCACAGCTAATTACTTAGCTAAAGCTTCTTTTGCTTTTTCTACTAAAGTTGTAAATACAACTTTATCAAAAACAGCGATGTCAGCCAGGATCTTACGATCGATTTCAATAGAGGCTTTTTTCAAACCATTAATGAAACGGCTGTAAGACAGACCATTTTGACGAGAAGCCGCATTGATACGTGCAATCCAAAGTTGACGGAATTGACGTTTCTTCTGACGACGGTCACGGTAAGCATATTGACCAGCTTTAGTTACGGCTTGCTTTGCAACACGGTAAGTACGTGAGCGAGCTCCGTAATAACCTTTGGCTAGTTTGAGTACTTTTTTGTGACGAGCACGAGCGGTTACACCACGCTTAACTCTAGGCATTGTTCTTTGCTCCTTTAATTAAGCGTAAGGTAGTTGACGTGCAATAGCAGGCATGTCAGCTTTAGATACTAAACATTTAGCACGTAAGTGACGTTTACGCTTAGTGCTCTTCTTGGTCAAAATGTGACGTAAATGGGCTTGCTTACGTTTAAAACCATTGGCGGTTTTCTTAAAACGCTTCGCTACACCCTTGTCTGTTTTCATTTTAGGCATTGCTAAAACTCCGCATTGGGACAATTAATAAAACGCAAGGCGAACAGGTATCTTAATAAAAAGACCCTGCTACTTTCAATTGCCTTACTATTTCTTTTTCGGTGCGAGAACCATGACAGCTTGGCGACCTTCCATTTTTGGAAAGGACTCCACGACTGCAATTGCTTCCAAATCAGCTTTGATACGGTTCAAAAGATCCATACCTAGGCTTTGGTGAGCCATCTCACGACCACGGAAACGAAGCGTTACTTTCGCTTTGTCGCCGTCTTCTAGAAAACGAGTCAGGTTGCGTAGTTTTACCTGATAATCGTTCGAATCTGTACCGGGACGGAATTTAATTTCCTTCACCTGTACAATTTTTTGCTTCTTTTTTTGTTCTTTTTGAGCTTTCGCTTTATCAAAAAGGAACTTACCGTAGTCCATTACACGGCAAACCGGCGGCTCAGCATTAGGACTGATTTCTACTAAATCAACACCTGCTTCGTCAGCAACTTCCTGTGCTTCACTAATAGTCAAGATACCTAATTGCTCACCGTCAAGACCGTTAAGACGGACTTCTGAAACACCAGTGATGAGCTCGTTTATTCTATTCGGGGCCGCCTGGCGCCCTGCAGTTTTTTTGATCTTTATGACCTATTCCTCCAACAAATTGAGACTACGGAGCGAAATTTGGTTCTTGAGCTTAGTCGCAAATTCTTCGATTTGCATCTTACCTAAGTCAACTCCCTCTCGGGTACGCACCGCGACTTCCTTATTTTCTATTTCTTGATCACCAACGACCAATAAATAAGGGACACGCCTTAACGTGTGCTCACGTATTTTAAAGCCTATCTTCTCATTCCTCAAGTCTTTAGTTGCACGAATTCCATATTCTTTTAATGAATTGACAACTTTTTCAGCATAATCCGACTGTTTGTCAGTAATATTCATCACGACAACTTGTTGAGGTGCTAACCAAGCTGGGAATTTTCCGGCGTACTCTTCAATAAGAATACCCAAGAAGCGCTCTAATGAACCAAGAATGGCTCGGTGGATCATTACGGGCGTTTGACGACTGTTGTCTTCCGCTACGTAAGTTGCACCTAAACGACCAGGTAATGCGTAATCTAATTGTACAGTACCGCACTGCCATGCTCTATCTAAACAATCGTGTAATGTGAATTCGATCTTAGGTCCGTAAAAAGCACCTTCACCGGGTAGGATGTCAAATTCAATATCATTAGCTGTAAGCGCTTGCTTTAAGGCTTCTTCAGCTCGGTCCCACATATCGTCATCACCAATACGTTTTTCAGGACGAGTAGAAAGCTTAACGGCGATATTTTTAAAGCCAAATGTTTCGTATGTGTCATACACCATTTGAATACATGCGCTAACTTCCTGCTGAACTTGATCTTCAGTACAGAAAACATGTGCATCATCTTGCGTAAAGCCACGAACACGCATTAAGCCATGCAGTGAACCTGATGGCTCATTACGATGACAACAACCAAACTCAGCCATACGTAATGGCAAATCGCGATAAGACTTAAGGCCTTGATTAAATATTTGAACGTGTCCAGGACAGTTCATCGGCTTAATGGCGTATTCACGATTCTCAGAGCTAGTGGTGAACATTGCCTCGGAATATTTATCCCAATGGCCTGAACGTTCCCACAACACTCGATCCATCATTAATGGACCTTTAACTTCTTGATAAGTGTATTGACCCAGTTTTTGACGAATGAACTTTTCAAGTTCTAGGTATAGACTCCAGCCATCGTTGTGCCAAAACACCATACCAGGTGCTTCTTCTTGCATATGGTAAAGATCTAGCTGCTTACCAATTTTACGATGGTCACGCTTAGCCGCTTCTTCTAAACGGTTAAGGTGCACTTTAAGTGCTTTCTTGTCTGCCCATGCTGTACCGTAGATACGTTGCAGCATTTTGTTATCTGAGTTACCACGCCAATAGGCACCAGCTACACTCATCAACTTAAAGTTCTGGCAGAATCTCATGTTCGGTACATGCGGACCACGGCACATATCAACATATTCTTCATGATGATAAAGCGCTGGAGTTGCATCTTTGCTGATGTTCTCATCAAGGATTGCAATTTTATAGCTTTCACCGCGAGCTTCAAAGGTATCACGCGCTTCTTGCCAGCTAACAACACGTTTATCAACAGCGTAGTTAGTTTTTGCAAGTTGGGTCATACGCTTTTCTAGCGCATCAATATCTTCCTGGGTCAATTTATGATCTAAGTCGATATCATAATAGAAACCATTGTCGATAACAGGACCGATCGCCATTTTAGCGTCAGGCCAAAGCTGCTTAAATGCATGGCCGAGCAAATGTGCACAAGAGTGGCGAAGGATCTTTACACCCTCTTCATCTTTAGCTGTGATAATCGAAAGCTCTGAATCGGTATCAATGATATCGCAAGCGTCTTTCAGCTCACCATTAATACGTCCGGCAATACAAGCTTTCGCCAGACCAGGACCAATATCGGCAGCAACATCTAAAGTAGAAACGGGTTGAGCAAACTCGCGTTTGCTTCCATCAGGAAGTGTAATTACAGGCATGAATTTTCCTTTTCCAGTGGTGACCCCCACGTAGGGCCACTTGGGTTTAATAATTAAGAGTTAAAACGCAGCCAGGACAAGACCGTACAGGAGTCTATGTTTTCCGACGCGTAAGAGCGTGATTCTAAGTGATAGCCATGGGTGGATGCAAGTTTTACCTTGAGATTAGTTTTTCTTATTCAAACCATTAAAAACATCAGGGGAATATCATCAGTGATAAAGGCTGACTGTAACTTCAGCTTCATTTTTAGTCGTTAATCTAGCCGCGTCTTAAACAAGGAGGACGTTATGATTAAGCTAATGTTATTGACCGCAACGCTAATGCAAGCCGGATATACTGAAAGCCCACAGGTACCATCACAAACAATCAACAAAGCACAACTAATCGTCGAGATAGAAACAGACTTAACTAACACTATGGTGTACATGACAAAGGCATTAACCGAAAATATCGTTGCCACAGAGCAAGGGAGCTATCTTCAATTAGCAAACAAGACATCATTAAGCAGCATGGCGGTCACAACGTATAATGTCGCGAAGTAGCACAATCGATATCAATACTAAACCCAGTATTAGATTGTGTGATGTCTTATGATAAGGCCATAATACCTTATATATAGCAAACAACTTTATGGAAAAGCGTTATGAATAAATGGGCACTCATCACCGGCGCAGCAAAACGTATTGGACATTGTATTGCTAAACAGCTTCACCACGATGGGTTCAACATATTAATTCATTACAGCCAATCTTATAACGACGCGCTATCACTGTGTTCTGAACTCAATGCGACAAGGCCTAACTCTGCACAAATTATGCAGGCCGAACTTAACAACCAGATTGAACTACAACAATTTATAGTCAACGTAAACGCATTGGCATTACCCTTAGCAGTATTAGTTAATAATGCGTCAGAGTTCACCCCTACTCCCCTAGGTGAAACGGATTACTTAGCAGCACAACAACTACTTGCCACAAACCTGTTAGCGCCCTACTTTTTAGCCGAGCAATTTGCGCCGACACTCAAAGAGCAAAGAGGCTGCATAATCAACTTAATTGATATCCATGCTAAGCGCCCGCTGAAAGATCATGGACTATACTCTATATCAAAGGCAGCACTTGAGATGGCAACGCTTTCGCTGGCACAAGAACTCGCACCTGATATCCGCGTAAATGGAGTGGCACCAGGCGCAATCCTCTGGCCAGAACAATCTAATGATGACTCTCAAAACCATGTCTTAAAAGAAATTCCCTTAGCTAAGCTTGGCCAGCCGGACGACATTGCTAAGTTGATATCTCATTTAGTCAGCGCTCCTTATATCTCAGGGCAGATTATTGCAGTAGATGGAGGACGAAGCGCAGTCGGATTTACGGGAGTTTAATATGCGATTTATCAATAAAACCATTTCATGCCCACATTGCGGACATCATCAACATCTCAATATTGATGCGACTGGCGGTGATCAAGATTACTACGAAGATTGCAGAGTATGTTGCAACCCCATTCATATGCGGATGCATCTGGATGAATCGCGAATGACAATCGAACTTTATATCGATTCCGATGACGAACAAATTTATTAGCTCAATGTACTGTTTGTGAGTCAAACAGCGCATTGATCCAGTTGCTTTAAAAGTTTGACCATTCGGCAGGAATTTAAAGCCCTGTAGACAAGATGGGGATTGGAGCTAAGGGCTTTGCCATTTGCTTTAAACGTCGGCTGCACTCGTTAAGCGCCTCCGTCTTTCCAGCTTTGCATTGGCTTAAAAGGGAATACCATTTTTCACCAATGCGCCTTGAATTGAAAAGTCTGAAGCGCTCTAAATGGGTCAAATACTTAGTGCACTGGGTGTTAAACGTCCATTGAGTTAACAAAACGCTTGGCTAATACTCGCTCAACGGTATCAACAATCGCTTGCGTCTGGCTATCAATCTCAATATTGATTTTGTCACCAGCAGTGTATGACTCCAAGTTGGTCAATTTTAATGTTTCAGGGATCAAATGCAGCATAAAGCTAGACTCAGTAACCGCCCCAACCGTAAGGCTACAGCCGTTTACACCAACAAATCCCTTATAAAGAATATAATTCATCCATTTTGGTTCAACAGACAAACAAATATCATAGTGAGATTCTGTTTTACTTACCGATTTAACCTCTGCTTCTGTGTGTACATGACCTGATAAAATGTGGCCGCCAATCTCACTGCCAAAGGTTAACGACCGTTCGATGTTAACTTGTGATCCAGGTCTCAGATTAGATAGGTTAGTTAGCTTTAGCGTCTCTTCCATTACATCGAAAAACACCCTATCATCTTCCATTCTTGTGACTGTTAAACAAACACCGTTATTTGCGACACTTGCCCCTAGTGAAAGTCCCTCGCGCAAATCCGGTCCAATTTCGATTTGTAGCGTATTTAAACCCGTTTTTTTATCTATCGCCAACACTTCGCATGTTGCTTGAACTATACCTGTAAACATTTTATCTCTCGTATGTATTAAGGGCTGTATTCATGAACCACTCAGGCTTTCAGGCCAAACGTTTAATTCAATTAGCACTACCTGTACTCATTGCTCAAGTTACCCAAACCATGATGGGCTTCATCGACACTGTAATGGCCGGCCGAGTTAGCGCCGTTGATATGGCTGCCGTTGCTATTGGCTCCAGTTTATGGCTCCCTGCATTGTTATTCGTGCAAGGACTATTAATGGCATTTACCCCGGTATTTGCTCACCATCATGGTGCTAATGATCAAAAAGCAATACAACCGTTGGCTTTCCAAGCTGGATATATTGCCATAATAGGCAGCGTAGGTGTGATGTTCTTCCTCTCACTTGCCGACAATATATTAACTCTGATGGATTTGGAACCGCAACTGGCTCAGCTCAGTGTGGGTTACCTCAATGGCTTTATGTGGGGCGTTCCCGCCTTTGTCTTATATCAAGTACTTCGCGGTTGCAGTGAAGGGATTTCTTATACTCTGCCGACGATGGTGATCGGCTTTGTCGGCTTAGCAGTCAATATCCCTGCAAACTATATCTTTATTTATGGCCATTTCGGTATGCCCGCAATGGGCGGCGCCGGTTGTGGCATCGCAACAGCCTTAGTATTTTGGGCAATGCTTATTGCCATGATTATTTATATGCAGTTTCATGCCAAATTTAAAGAACTTGCTCCCTTCAAATCTTTTCATCGTCCCAATGTAAAAGTAATGGTCGATATGACAAAGCATGGCTTCCCAATCGCTATGGCGCTATTTTTTGAAGTCAGTTTATTTGCAATCATTGCGCTATTACTGGCGCCCCTCGGTGCAACTATTGTCGCTGGTCACCAAATCGCACTCAACTTCTCATCCATTGTCTTTATGCTGCCACTATCTATAGGTATTGCCGTATCGATACGCGTTGGCTACTACCTTGGACAAGATAAACCTGCAATTGCAGCGATGATCACCCGACTTGGGTTAATTATCTCTTTCTCACTTGCACTATTTACTGCAATTATTACGGTGACGTTTAGAAATGAAATTGCACTACTCTATAATGATAACCCTGACGTCATTACATTAGCAGGTAGCCTAATGTTCTTTGCCGCTATCTATCAATTGTCGGATGCCGTACAAGTCGTCACTTCAGGCGCCTTGCGCGGTTATAAAGATACCCGTAGTGCTTTTTACATTACGTTAGTCTCGTATTGGGCTGTAGGGATGACACTTGGCTACACATTGGCTCGAACTGACATACTGGTTCCAGCCATGGGCGCACAAGGTTTTTGGATTGGACTCATCGCAGGACTCACTACTGCTGCAATATTATTCGCTATGCGCTTGAGGTATATCCAAAAAAGGGGTGTAAAACTTTCGGCAATGTAAGATTTTTACTTATAAATCGTTCGAAACGCTTAATGAGCATACAAGTTGGCGAGCAAAGCAGCATTTAACACAAAAGAATGTTTTTTTACTTGCGCCAATCCAGCATCGACCGTACTATAGCGCTCGTTCCAAGGCATCAGCCAACAGGACATGCAGTATACACAGTCGCGGGATGGAGCAGTATGGTAGCTCGTCGGGCTCATAACCCGAAGGTCGTTGGTTCAAATCCAGCTCCCGCAACCAATACAACCGTAGCTCAGTTGGTTAGAGCACTACCTTGACATGGTAGGGGTCGGTGGTTCGAATCCACTCGGTTGTACCAATTCTGTTTATAGTGTCACGCTTTACAATACAACCGTAGCTCAGTTGGTTAGAGCACTACCTTGACATGGTAGGGGTCGGTGGTTCGAATCCACTCGGTTGTACCAATTCTTTTTAGTTGAATTCAAATACTAGTTTTTAAACATGATACATCCGGACGCGGGATGGAGCAGTATGGTAGCTCGTCGGGCTCATAACCCGAAGGTCGTTGGTTCAAATCCAGCTCCCGCAACCAATTCTTTATTAGTAGAATTAAAACAATTAATGCGTTCAACACGGACGCGGGATGGAGCAGTATGGTAGCTCGTCGGGCTCATAACCCGAAGGTCGTTGGTTCAAATCCAGCTCCGCAACCAATTCTTTATTAGCAGAATTAAAACAACTAATGCGTTCAACACGGACGCGGGATGGAGCAGTATGGTAGCTCGTCGGGCTCATAACCCGAAGGTCGTTGGTTCAAATCCAGCCCCGCAACCAATTCTTTATTAGTAGAATTAAAACAATTAATACGTAAAACACGGACGCGGGATGGAGCAGTATGGTAGCTCGTCGGGCTCATAACCCGAAGGTCGTTGGTTCAAACCAGCTCCCGCAACCAATTCTTTATTAGTAGAATTAAAACAATTAATACGTAAAACACGGACGCGGGATGGAGCAGTATGGTAGCTCGTCGGGCTCATAACCCGAAGGTCGTTGGTTCAAAATAGCTCCCGCAACCAATTCTTTATTAATAGAATTAAAACAATTAATACGTAAAACACGGACGCGGGATGGAGCAGTATGGTAGCTCGTCGGGCTCATAACCCGAAGGTCGTTGGTTCAAACCAGCCCCGCAACCAATTCTTTATTAGTAGAATCAAAACAACTAATGCGTTTAACACGGACGCGGGATGGAGCAGTATGGTAGCTCGTCGGGCTCATAACCCGAAGGTCGTTGGTTCAAATCCAGCTCCCGCAACCAATTCTTTATTAGCAGAATTAAAACAACTAATGCGTTCAACACGGACGCGGGATGGAGCAGTATGGTAGCTCGTCGGGCTCATAACCCGAAGGTCGTTGGTTCAAATCCAGCTCCCGCAACCATTCTTTATTAGTAGAATCAAAACAACTAATGCGTTTAACACGGACGCGGGATGGAGCAGTATGGTAGCTCGTCGGGCTCATAACCCGAAGGTCGTTGGTTCAAATCCAGCTCCCGCAACCAATTCTTTGATAGTAGAATTAAAATAATTATTAGCGTAGATATGACACGGGATGGAGCAGTATAAAAGCTACTCGGACTCAACGCTTTATTAAAAGACTGGCGAAGGTTATTGCCCTGCTCTTTTATGAAAAGTAATCCAGCTCCCGTAACCAATGTTATATCGACTAGTAGGCCAGCGGAAGCTGGTTTTTTTGTGTCTAAATTTTAGCTCTATAAACAATAATTTGATGGCAGCAATAACACCGTGCTAAATGTTGCTATGATAAGCGCCTAAAATCGCCTCGTAGATAAAAATCAGACTCAACGATTCCTAATTATTTACAATACCATTCACAGATCTACCCACAGAGATTCACAAAAATAGAAGAAGGCCATAGAAGCCCAGTGTTTTTCAAGATGGTACTCAGCTCTAAATAGATTCATTCCGCTCTCAAAGCCAAAACATATCAATACATTGGCCCGCGGACAACGGTTTTAATATCCAAAATCCAGTAACGGCTCACCTACTCTGTCTGATGTCTTAATCAATAACACTTAAACAAAGCCCTTTTTTCAGCGCCATAATGATCAACACTGCTATAAAGCCAGTCTATAGAAGTGCCAGTTCAGCGCGTCTCATTTTTTGATCCAAGCTGCCTTGATGTAAAATCCAGATCCATTTTTGAGTCAATGCAACCCACAGATAAAAATGTCTTAGAACCACACGCCGGTGTGGCTGATATCAAATAGAGGGTTAAGCGCTGCAGTTACATACAAGATAAGACTCAATATCCTCTATCGAGATCAACGCATTAATAATGATTGGCTTAAAACATATACGGCCACATGGAAATGGTGCATCTCTGTATTGCATGAGTTAATGGATTCGAAAGTACCTACCATTTATCTGTAACGGGTCGATATTACAGGCGAAAACCCAGTCCAGCCTATATGACTTTTAAATTTAAATTCAAATTCACGCAGAAAGTACCGATACTGACTTAGAAAGATATAAAGCAGCGCAATAGATTGAATCTATGAAAGAAAAAGTAGCTAACTTGCTCAGCTTGGATAACGAGAAGAGTGACTAAAGTTAATACTGGGTATATTACATTAGGGAGATACTGCGATTAAACAGGGGTATGAAGAGTGAAGGAAAATATACGACATTGTCGGCGCCGCAATACCCGTTTAAGGATACTCGGGTTGAAAAGTATGAATATTATAAGCGTTTAGCCTAAAGCCAACACCTAGTTTACCATTGAGACGATAAACTAGATGTGGTTCAGTTCAAGCACGTGTTCTGTACGAACCGGTCCTAAAATAACAGACCTAAAAGATTACTTACCCCAAGGGTTAGTCGGATCTTGTGACGGTGCAGGTCGATTACTGTCTTTACGGCTGTTCTGCGCGTAAGAATCTTGCGCTTTAGGTTTATCTTTACCGTAACTTGGGCGACTGCCTTTGTTCTGTTTCATCGCTTCGTAATCAGCCGTAGCTTTAACGCGCATCTCTTCAATCAACTCAATGGTTAACTCTTGCGGCTTACGTGGCACAATACCATCTGCAAACCCACGCTCACGCGGCTTAAGATCAAATTGCGATTCGCTGCCTTTAGGCATACGTTTGAAGCGATAAAGATAAAAGGCCTCAACACGCTCCCTCGCCCATTCAGTCTTCTTAAGGAACTTATTACAAGCTGGCATACTAGGATTAGAGTTAAAACACTCTAAGCGAATGGCCGCATAGAGGATTTTCCAATCGTAAAATTCGACAAGCTCTGTCACCATAGTTTCAAGTTTTAGGCCGTGCAATGGGTTGTTCTGTTGATGTTCAATCATGGGGTGTCCAAAAAATCGCTGATAATGTACAAAATCGTTAGATAACTAACGAGGCCATTTTTGTAATGGCCAAAATATTCCGTTAATAATAACAAGAAAATACCGATATCACCCGTTCAAATCCGCTAAGCCATCCATTTTTTGATAAAAGCACGCAAAACAGGACAAATAAACCGTTTTAATTAATTGCTTGCTCGACATATGAGCACCTATTTCTGTATAATCCGCGCCTGTTTTACCTATGCAAACGCTCGCCTTATTTTAGGGTGGCGGTTATCTGCTTAGCTTTGAATACTTAACCTTTCAGGATATTCCATTGATCTCTACCGCAAACATCACCATGCAGTTCGGCCCAGAGCCATTGTTTGAAAACATTTCCGCAAAATTTGGCAACGGCAACCGTTACGGTTTAATCGGTGCAAACGGCTGTGGTAAGTCAACCTTTATGAAGATCCTCAGTGGGGAACTTGCACCGACATCTGGCAACGTGTCAATCACACCAGGCCAAAAAGTCGGTACCCTAAGCCAAGATCAGTTCGCTTTTGAGCAATACAGCGTTATCGATGCTGTAATTCAAGGCGATCCAAAACTGTGGGAAGTAAAGCAAGAGCGTGAACGTATCTACTCTTTGCCTGACATGACCGAAGCTGACGGCATGAAAGTCGGCGAGCTTGAAAGCGAGTTTGCTGAAATGGACGGTTACAGTGCAGAAAGTCGCGCTGGCGAAATCTTACTTGAAGCGGGTATTGAAGAAGAGTATCACTTTGGCTTAATGAGCCAAGTTGCACCGGGTAAAAAACTGCGTGTGTTACTTGCACAAGCATTGTTTTCAAATCCTGATATTTTGTTGCTCGATGAGCCTACCAACAACTTGGATATTCATACCATTAGTTGGTTAGCCGATGAGCTGAACAAACGTAAGTGCACCATGATCATCATCTCGCATGACAGACATTTCTTAAACACTGTCTGTACTCACATGGCTGATATCGATTACGGTGAACTTCGCGTTTACCCAGGTAACTATGAGTACTTCCTCGACGCTGCTGGCCTTATCCAAGAGCAACTGCTCGCGGGTAACGCGAAGAAGAGTGCCGAAATGGCAGAGCTGCAAGACTTCGTTAACCGCTTTGGTGCTAACGCATCTAAAGCAAAGCAAGCCAGCTCTCGTGCTAAGAAATTAGATAAGATTTCTCTGGATGACGTTAAATCATCGAGTCGTATGACACCGTCATTACGCTTCGAAGAAAGTAAGAAAATGCATCGCCAAGCGCTAGTGATTGAAGAACTAAGCCACGGTTTTGACGGCAACACACTATTCCAAGGCGGCGAGCTCATTCTTGAAGCTGGCGCTAAGTTAGCGGTTATTGGTGAGAACGGCGTGGGTAAAACAACCCTACTTCGTTGTTTAGTTAATCAACTAACACACAATTCCGGTGTCATTAAGTGGTCTGAAAATGCTGCTATCGGTTACTGCCCACAAGACAGCAGCGCTGATTTTGATAACGACTTCACTCTATTTGATTGGATGTCGCAGTGGCGTACACCAAAGCATAACGACCTTTCGGTTCGTGGCATGTTAGGTCGTCTACTCTTTACTGAAGACGATGCCAACAAAAAAGCCCGTAACTGCTCAGGTGGTGAGAAGAACCGTCTGTTGTTTGGTAAGTTAATGATGATGGATGTCAATGTGCTCGTCATGGACGAACCGACTAACCACATGGACATGGAAGCCATTGAGGCGCTAAACAACGCGCTTAAAGATTTCGAAGGCACCTTGATTTTCGTCAGCCACGATAGAGAGTTTGTGTCATCACTTGCAACTCGTATCATCGATGTGAAAGACAAACACTTGGTCAACTTCCACGGTACTTTCGACGAATACATGTCGAGCCAAGCCGAAGCATTAGTCAAAAAATAGCCTAAACATCAGCACTCATCAGTGTCGATAAAAGCGTAAAGAAAAGGCCATTTGAGTAATCAAATGGCCTTTTTGTATAACTGACCCGCCTTCTTAATGTTTATCGAGCATCACTTATACTCAGCACTACAACTAGCAGTAGTACCGGACTTTTAACCTGATCACCAAAAATATTGATCCCCACTTTAAACTCATCTGTAACGCCATAGCGGCCATCGTTAGGTAACCACCATAATAGTCTGCCATAACGCCAATCTTATCCGCATCCACCCAATCTGAGTCTGTAGGGACTTTTGTTGTACACCACATCTTGCAGATCGTCCTCACCATGACGTTTATCATCTAAATAGAAAAATGTCTTACCGTAACTGGGGATCCGTTCGTTAAGGCAACAACATTAGGCTTTATCAATTTTGGAGTGCAATGCTTAACTTAATAGCAGACTTGCTCAAAGGCCAACGATCAGAATCGTTTGAAAGTATGAAAGGAAATAAGCAGGTAAGGAATAATCAAACGCGCCTGATGTAAGGCGCGTGAAGTAAGGCTGGAAGTTATTGGGTCGCTTAGGTGTAAGTTAAATGATGATAACAGTGTCGCAGTCATCCACTTTTCTTAACCCACCTCAACCAGCTCAGCACTTGGGTCAGCTATACCGCTAGTTTGGTTTTTCTGGATATGGGTCATCAAGTATTGTGCATCTTTCCATACACCACCCAATGTTGCCGAACCTCGGGTATACAGCCAAGGAAGCCCAATAAAATATAATCCTTCAACATCATTGCTCACTCCTCGATAATTACTCGGGTAGTTCGTCTCATCAAAAGTGATATCTTCAATCCAAAAAAAGTTAGGTTTGAATCCTGTCGCCCAGACAATATTTTTGATACTACTGATGCTACCTTTTTGAAACTTAATACTGTTTTTGTCTGCTGACAATGTTCTGCCCATATGGATAACATTATCTTTTGCCAGCAGTGACTTCACGTCAGTACCAATCACTGGCTGCACACCTTTGCTCAACCATTTACCCATCTTGCTAAAGCGTGTCACCGATAAAAAGCCGATTTTAGTGAACCACCACCATAAGGTTTTACCTAAAAATGATTGTGGGATCGCAGTGATTTTATCCGTTCCAGAGAAATGCACTGTGCGTCCCGTCTCGGCAATTTCTGATAAAATTTGCACCCCAGAGTCACCAGCACCAACCACTAAACAATCACCATCTTGTAGCTGTTCAGGACTTTTATAGTGTTCACTGTGTAATTGAACCACATTCTCAGCGATATCAGCGTGGCAAGGGGGCGTAAAAGGCGTATGGAAGGGACCAGTGGCTATAACAACCTGTTTAGCCTTGTAGCTACCCGTGGCACTGGTTATTTCAAAAATACCATTCACTTTTTTTACTGAAGTTATTCTTTGATTAAATTCAATCGGGATCGAGAATTTTTCAACATAACTTTTTAGATAATCTGCCACTTCATATTTATTGGGGTAGTAGCCTTTAGGAAATGGAAATAACATGCCCGGGAGATGGTTATATTCGGTAGGAGTGAACAGTTTTAACGAATCCCAGCGCTTCAACCAAGGCGCACCAATGTGCTCATTGGCGTCTAAAATCAGGTAATCTTTATTCGTTTGGGATAAGTTATAAGCCATTGCCAGCCCAGACTGACCAGCGCCAATGATGATAAATTCTTTCATAAATCCCATAAGTTCTTATTATTATGCGCGGTATTCTAACAGATCGTAGCAACCGAATCTGACTATTCGTGTTTTGGATAATGCTGGGTTTAAGACATCACACTGAAGTAAGACAATAAGTGCAGTAATCCTAACAATTTATGGATTTACTCAAGTCCTACTCATGTGGCATATCAAGTAACCCTTGCTCACTGTCTATTCCGCCCTTTGTATCACTGATGGCTTCGAATTCTCTCCCTGATAACCAAAGCAATGAATGACTTTGTATTGCTGATTGATAAGCCCATGCTGCAATAGCCTCTGAACGTTGGCTCTCGCAAATAAAATACTGCCCTAGCGCTGAAGTGATCGTTTTATCATTGCAGATAATATTTTGTTCAAACCAACGATCTTTATGCTGTTGTGCCGCTAAATGGTCACGCTTAGCGTTGTTGCAGACCCGATGCGCTAAGACAAAATTATGCCCAAGATCGTTTGGATAACGCGCCCAAGGAATGAAGTGATCAACCTCACCAGCTTCCTTTAACGGTTTTTTGCAGTAAAAGCAATTACCTTGCTGGATCTGATGCAATACGGGCCTAACTTTAATCAGCGCATTACGTTCTTTACCAAACAAAAAATTTGACACATCACTTTGCCCGCCAAACAACTGAATATTAGTAGGAAAGTTACTCACCTTTTGTGTCCAATGGGTTCTTGAAAGCGAGATTACCAAATCGTAGAAACGCCGAAAACAAAACGCAACTCCAGGGTTTAACTCAATGTAATCTATAGATTTTTGGTGCGGATAATAGAAGCAAACTTCTTTACCAGCCAGAAGCTGTAACCGCCAAAGAGGGCCGTCTTTAAACGTCCTGCGCGTTTTACTCATGAGCTTGCACCAATCTTCATGTTTTTTTAATTCAGCAAGACTTGTTACACCTCGATTGCGAAAATCAGCCAAGCTGTTAATCAATGCTGACTGCAAACCTGCATTTTGTAAAAGAATAAACTGGTTGTTGTTTTTACCGCTGTAGGGCAATGAATGTTGCCAATAAAGGTCAATGAATTTCTCAACTAACTCATCGATGGCTATAACACCGTCTAATTGAACCTGTTGCTGATTAGCGGAAAACTCACCTTGTAACGGCCGCTCAATACAAATATCAGCAAGTGCATGTAACAACGCAAACTTGTAAGTGGCGGCAAAGTCTCCTTCTACAAGTAACCGTTGCAGATAGGCAATAAAATCTACTTGCAACTGTGCAGCTACATCATCTGTTGCAGCTTGAGTCATATTGGTTCACCACTAAGTAAATCATCGCCAAGAGAAATCGGTCGTTGGTTGTCGAATTTGCTTAACACTACAGTGTGCCAGCGTACTTCTTTTCGGCCTAATTTATCAACTACGGCTAAAGCTTTATCAAGAATTTTGAGCCCTGATCTCAGACTTAACGCTTCTAACTCTTTAATACTGACTGAATACATCTCTCGCTCATCACTACTGGGGCCATAAATAATTATTGCCAGCCATTATTAATCAATAACATAACCAGTTTAAAAACCAATATCAACGATTGACGTATATCAAAGAAGTACTTGAACCATTTTCAACAAAAGTGGCGCGAATAGATGCCGGGAAAGAAGTGAATTAACAGAGATTAGTGAGTTTTAAGGCGTGGATTGTTAACCCTGTGCATTAACAGAGGAAAGTGCTCTTGAAGTTACGGCCTTTAGCTTAGCCTACTTGCATATACTGACAACTATTTGAAAAGTGCCGTCGACGTTTATCTAAGTGTTCACAGTAGCTGCTGAGCTCTTGCAACGTCCCTACGGGGCCGTGAAACAGCTGCCCAAACTCGGTGATGATTTTTACCCAATTTGCCGCTGGGATATTTAATCGGCTCAAAATCCTTTCTGCACTAGCAGAAATGGCTCCACGCTTGTCATCACTAATAACTCGGCCAGTTTCATCAACCAGTATTAAGTAGTCTTTAAGTGAGAAATTAATGCCTTTGGGCTGGTGTGCTCGTTCGTTACCAATGAAAGGTAATAGTTTCTTGGGCTGCTCACCTTTCAGAGCGGCTTTGACTCTTAGTTTGATACTGGTGAAGTCTGATTGCTCTGGTGTGTTAGCCATCTTAGCTCGAATAGGATTGAGCTCAACGTAAGCCATACAAGCAAGGACTGCTGCTTCATCAAGTAGAGCTTGTGACTTGAAACGCCCTTCCCAAAAGTGCCCGGTGCAGTTGTCCTCTAGATTGGCTTGTCGTGCGATAGGCTCATTTAAGCACCTCATAAACCAGCTTATATCACTGAGCCTTGAGCGATAGGTAGCAATAAGGTGTTTGAGTTGAATCACTAAATACTCATCGATTACTTCACCTTTGGCGAATTTTTGCGTTAGCGCCGTGCCATTAAATAGCTTATGCCATTGTAAAACAACCTCTCTATCTGACCAGTTGTTCACCGTCTCTAGGTCAATATAAAGCACAATATGCAGATGGTTACTCATCACTGCGTAAGCCGCTACATCAATAGCAAACACCTCGGAGAGCTTAAGTATTTGCTCCTCTACCCAACCACGACGATGGTCGTAGTTCTTACCTGCGTATTTATCATCGCCACACAAGAAAGCGCGCCGAACAACTCGGCTGCAACAGTGGTAATAGGGAGTGTCTTCAATGCTAATTAGGGTTCGTCTTGGGCGCGGCATACAACCTCCTTGTTAAATGCTCGTTCAAAGCATAGTAGAAGGTCGCTATTGAGGCCATTAACTATGGCTGTCTATGTATTTTCCTTAACTATGGCTGTCTATGTATTTTCCACACACAAAAAAAAGCGTAAGATCTTACGCCGATATTTACACTATAAAGGTATCACTCGGGCTTGTTCAACAATCGGGATAAGGACGCGACTGCGCGCGGCCTATCCTTATACGTTATGTGCCGCGGCCTAATTGCCCAGCAATATAAAAAGATGAACCAAAATAAAGGGCAGCTAATGTTAGTGCAAAAGCAACTTGACTAAAACTTAACTTAGTTTTGGTATTGATGCTCATTAGATACCAAAGTTTGTATGGGTAATGCTCTTTTGCAGCCATGAACAAACAAAGTAAAAAACCATTAAAATACATAAAAATAGAATTCCAATACATAAATCCATTCTCGTATTTTGAAATGGAAGAGAGCCCTTTTACTTTTTCATAAACCCAAACGCTTTCATAATAAAAGCCTAATGCGCTCATTACTAATAAAACAACACCGCAGAACAACCACCATTTATTGATGCGAATATCCATATCACTCTTTAGACACATAACGCCTGCTTAAATGGACTAAAATAGTGGGTTAAAATGTGTAGCAAAGCGAAACCTAACCCACTGTTTTAGTTACGTTTAAAGCTCTTATTAGCTGTATTTTCTGGTTTATAGTGTTGTTTCCAGTGGCTACCTAAAGGCAACATTACAATATGTAAAATTAGCCACCAAAGAAAGACAGGCGCAATGCCATAAAAATGCCCTGCTGGCATGTACCCATGTGACATTTGATTTCTCAAATCCCCATATATCTTATCTATTAATATTGCCTGTAGATTACCAACAATATCTTGCCCTAAAGCTTCAATAACAGCAGGATGATCTAATAGAAATTTAAGACCACTTCTTTCTTGAGAACCGTCACCATGTAATGTTGTTGGTTCCTCCCCTTGAGTCCGCGCTACATACCTAAGTGAATTCTCAACCTGTGGAATAAGAATGTGACATGCACTAAGAAAATCACCTTCAAGGCCAAATGTAATACCCTTTATATAAAAGTGTTCATGCCCATAAGGTATGAACGGATTATTTTTTAAAATCCTCTCTAAGGCATACTCTGAAACATGATGCTGTATCATTAACTCATCTAGAGCAGGTCGTATTTGCCCTTGTACTGCAAGTTGATGATCAATTCCGATATTTTTCATCATAGTGGACCAAGTAGCAGGCCCATCTTGTTTATCATCAAGACCCATTCCAGATGGGACTGTAGCAACGGTGATACCTTCATGATCTATATGCGTTCCGCCAAATATCCATGCAAAACTATTTTGCATTTGTTCGATAGCTTGTTCTTTAAGCCTATTAATATCTGTAGGTCTTGAAACCAAAACACCGAGTCTAAAAAGCATATCGAAAAAATCTTTACCTTGAACTTCAATTTTTGATTTATGAACAATTTCGCTAATGTCTTGAGGCGGAGTTGAAAACTCATGAAGTTGATGCAGGGATTCAATTTGATGATCTCTCATAGTCTCATATAGCTCAAGTCTTTCTTGTCTAGTATTAGGAGCTTTCGACAAAGCATCGATTGCCCTAAGTATGCAGTTAGCGGCTATCAACCCACCATCTTGTAATTCAGAATCTTTAACGTGGCAAGCCGCTATTTCTCTCCAAATTTCTTGCTGTTTAATTTTATCTCGTGTTGAAATTGCCGAGTTCAAGGCACATTCCCATCCACTTATCGCTGTTCTCGTGTCGCCTAGTTTAAAACGAGTTTGAGCAATTTCTTCCGCTGTATTAAGAATCCAGTCATCATCACCTACACCGCATTCATGCGATAGTTTCAATAAACGTAATGCATAAAAAGGCGAATCATCTAATTTTTTATTGTTTATTTCATCTGAAATAAAGTCTGATAATTTTTCAAACAAATCAGGTCGTTGCGAATCCCGACGAAACATGCAACTTAATCTTAAGGCTCGTTCAATTCGTTCTGCAGGATGAACCCATGAATCAGCTACAGCTAATAAATGCTTTGCTGATTCAATATATGATTCTATTGCCATATGCGCATGTTCAACACTTCCAGCTTTTGTAACCCAAGAAATATCCGCTAATCTAGCCTTTAATTCAGGTATTGTTACAAACGAACAAAACTGAGAAAGAGAGTTCAAAGACTTTTTAGAAAAATCATTTGCAATAAGTCCTCTTCGGTCTTGCATAATAAACTTTGGTGAAAAAGGAGCTTTCGGATTTTCAGGCTTTAAATGCATAGAGCAAGTTGCAGACAACAACTTTGCAGCTTCAGAGCCTTTAATACTCCCAAAAGCTGATTCCAGTTCATAGTACACGGGACTTTTACATAATCTTAGAATTTCATCTTGATCTAATGACTGTAACTCTTCCAATGTAACATCAACTTCTTGAATAGACATATAAACTCCGAGTATGACTTACAGCTAACGCCGCAAACAACAGCGCATAGGTTGGCGTTGTTGTTGCTGGCTTTTTGTTTTAGCAAAAACAGTGACAGCCGTAATGCGTCTGCTTGATTTGCTTTGTTATATTTTGTGAATACCACACATCAAGCAATAATTTTTTAAATAGGGATAATCTTTAGTACCTTTGAACCTATGTATTAATTGATTTTCTGGATTCCAGCGGACATTTATTAAAGCCATTGATTCTAAAAATGTTTTTTTCTCTTTATAGCGTTTAGAGATTACCCCATTCATATCTTTGTGGTTCTCTTTGGATGTCCACCAAAAAGGAATTGACTCTTTGTGAGAGCCTTCTAACCAAAGATCAGCTAAATAAACTATAAAATGCTTTTCTATTTCGAAGTTTGCTTTGCTAATAATATGCTTTCGATTGTCTTCGATAAGCAATCTATTAATATCACGATAAACCTCATTAACTTTCTTATTCGGCTTATCTATTCGTTTAGCTTCAATAAAAACGACTGATTTCTCGCTTGGAATAAAAACCACACCATCAATATGAGGGTATTTTATACCTACCTTTTTTAATGGGGGTTCAAGCCAAGCAAAAGCATCACCTTTAAGATACCCTAACGATTTAATAAAAAGGTGAACTTGAT
Source organism: Shewanella sp. Choline-02u-19 (assembly GCF_002836205.1). NCBI lineage: Bacteria > Pseudomonadati > Pseudomonadota > Gammaproteobacteria > Alteromonadales > Shewanellaceae > Shewanella > Shewanella sp. Choline-02u-19. The sequence goes on along the minus strand of NZ_PJBE01000013.1, from coordinate 1,250,272 downwards.
TTACTTCCATAAATCCTGTTGAGTCATGGGAGGGATAGTAATTATCAAAGATGAAATCATACTCTTTAATCAGGTGGCTAAAAGCGTCTTCCAATGTTTGTTTCATGCCGCACTCCGATAAAAATATAACATTTTAATATACGGCGTGCGCGTTTTGCCAAGCCATGTTGAGAAAGCGTGCACAGTAAAAAGTCTGAAAAAATCATTAATAACAGCTTATTAAACATTTACGCTTAAGATTGTATCCAATACACCTAGGGAGAAAAGTGAGTCGCACACTTTGCTTTCCGGTTATCTGAGCTTTTCATGAACGCACACTTACATCTTACTGAATTTACACCTCTTTTTCTTTTCACTCAATAGCAAACCGTGAACTGATTGCGCAAAATTTAGAGATTAACCGCACAAAACCGATACTACTGTATAAAAGTACAAGCATTGGTTAACTAAAAGGTTTTCACTAGACGGAACCCATACCTTTCCGACTGATGAGAAAAAGTATTACAAAGAGGTCAGTGCTGCATAGGACAAATTACTGGAGATAACACATAAAGGGGCATAACTGAGCCACCTCCTCCCTTTTAACCACTGCGCGGGCAATAAAAAGCCCATCCATTGATGGGCTAAATATCTAAAGAGCTGAAACGCTAATGCGAGTAAAGAGTATTAACTTGCAGCTTTGTCTTTACGCGCTTGATGCAATTTCTTATAGCTTTCAATCAATCTTAAGTGTGGCTCTATGCCTTCAAGCTTCATGCTGGTCTGCGTCAGGCCAAAGAACTTCACTTCACCGGTAACAGAACCGACTACGTTTTGCATGTTCTCTTTACCAAACATTCTATTGAAGTTACCAATAAAGTGTTCGAGCTCGAGTTCGTCGTCCATGGTGACTTCAAGGACTGCATTAACCGCTTGATAGAACAAACCACGCTCTACGGTATTGTCGTTGTACTGTAGGAATTCAGCGACAAGCTCCATCGCATTTTCTAACTCGCCCATTGCTAGATAGATAAGGATTTTAAGCTCGATGATAGTGAGCTGGCCCCAAACAGTGTTCTCGTCAAACACAATGCCAATTAATGTCGGAATATCCGTTTGGTTATCGAGTTGACTCTCTTCGAGTCGCTCAACTAAGCCTGCCAGTTGGTCATCATCTAGAGAATGAAGATTTAAGATATCTTCGCGATAATGCAGCGACTTATTGGTGTTGTCCCAAATCAAATCTTCGACGGGATAAACTTCTGAGTAATCCGGCACGAGTATACGGCACACTGACGCGCCTAACTGATCAAACTCAGCTATATAAGCTTCTTTGCCAATATCAGCTAATATGCCAAAGAGGCTCTGAGATTCTTCTTCATTGGTGCCTGAGAAATCCCACTCACAAAAATCATAGTCATGCTTGCTGCTGAAGAAGCGCCATGAAATAACACCGGTAGAATCGATAAAGTGCTCAACAAAGTTCTCAGGTTCAGTCACTGTCATGCTATCGAACGTAGGCTTAGGGACATCGTTTAAGCCCTCAAAGCTACGACCTTGTAGTAGCTCAGTCAAACTACGCTCAACGGCGACTTCAAAACTTGGGTGTGCACCAAAAGAGGCAAATACACCGCCCGTTCTTGGGTTCATCAAGGTGACACACATAACAGGGAATTGGCCACCCAGTGAGGCGTCTTTTACTACAACAGGGAATCCGCGTTCTTCTAAGCCTTGAATACCCGCTAAAATACTTGGGTACTTTTCAAGTACCGCCATAGGGACATCTGGCAGAACGATTTCTTGTTCAATGATTTGTCTTTTAACGGCGCGCTCAAATATTTCTGATAAGCATTGCACCTTCGCTTCAGCTAGGTTATTGCCCGCGCTCATGCCGTTACTTAAAAATAAGTTTTCAATTAGGTTAGACGGAAAGTAAACCGTTTCACCATCAGAGTGACGCACATAAGGGATAGAACAAATGCCACGTTCAGTCATACCTGAGTTAGTATCGATAAGATTAGAACCCGCCAGCTCTTCGTCTGGATTGTAAATGTCTAAACAATGCTGGTCCAAAATGCCTGCAGGTAGTGAGTCATCCTCTTCTAACGCAAACCATTTTTCATTCGGGTAATGAACAAACTCACTGTTGGCGATCTCTTCACCGAAGAATTGATCGTTATAAAAGAAATTACAGTTTAAGCGTTCAATAAACTCGCCCAGCGCTGAACAAAGTGCACTCTCTTTCGTTGCGCCCTTACCGTTGGTAAAACACATTGGAGATGCAGCATCACGGATGTGCAAAGACCAAACATTAGGCACAATATTACGCCATGACGATATTTCTATCTTCATCCCTAAATCAGCTAGCATGCTGGTCATATTGGTAATCGTTTGCTCAAGCGGCAAGTCTTTACCTAAGATGTAGGTGCTAGCATCGCCATCGGCTTGTCCCATCAACATCGCGTTAGCGTCTTCGTCGAGGTTTTCAACCGTTTCGATTTTAAACTCAGGCCCCGTCTGAACAACCTTTTTTACAGTACAGCGGTCGATTGAACGAAGAATCCCCGTTCTGTCTTTCTCTGAAATATCTGCTGGTAGCTCAACTTGGATTTGAAATATTTGGTTATAGCGATCTTCAGGGTCAACAATGTTGTTTTGCGACAGTCTGATGTTTTCCGTTGGAATATCTCTAGCCTTACAGTACACCTTGATAAAATAGGCGGCGCATAGCGCTGACGAAGCTAAGAAATAGTCAAAAGGGCTAGGGGCTGAACCGTCGCCTTTGTAACGAATAGGCTGATCTGCAGTGACGGTAAAGTCATCAAACTTTGCTTCAAGTCTGAGGTTGTCGAGAAAGTTAACTTTGATTTCCATTGAATAGTGTCCAGAGTCGCGCGTTGTCAATCGGCTAGCGTGCCTTAATGGTGAGAATTATCGGTGTTTTTGAGGCAATAGTCTTGGGTTAATTACGTAATTTGCTTAATTAGCCGAGTTTAGTGTGTGAACGGTGGCCACGGTGATCAATCTCCTTGCACCATAGATACTGCTCGCCTTATCATTCTGAGCTCAGAAACAAACATTTAGAAGTCACTTGAGTATAAAATGGTCGCTTGGTCAAAGAAGCAGCGTCCATCGATAGATCCCACTGAGTTAAAGAATTTCAGATGCGCTAGGCCTATCAATTGTCCTGCTATAAGGCCATACTGAAGCAGTTATTGATTGAATTGGCTTTTATACTAAAAGTCACTGATTACTTCAATCCTTAGGCTGGTTCAAACTGGCTTTGGGTGTATCACGTAAAAAGGTGGAAAGTATTATGAGTAAAGGACAAGACAGTAAAAAGGCAGTTAAAAAACAGCCGCTTTTAAATGCAAAAGAAAAGAAAGCCGCTAAGGCTGCTAAAAAAGCTGCACCAAAATCGTCAGCGATGTAAGCAGCATTATGGCCGTCGAGATTACACGATGGCCATTATTTTTAGAGCCGATATAACGCTATAACCGCTTTAATCAAACCGTCATTATCAACATATAAAGACCTAAAGCAGCTAGCTTACTGACAAATCAAACTAGATTTCTCAAGGTCATAAATATCGCTACAGCATCCCTTCTCTTTCTACGAGACATTCATAAGAAGCCATTTCGAATTCTCGACAAACCCAAGGGCGATTTTCATAAATAGAGCACATCAGTGTCTCCCGATCTAATGCTGCACACCACCCATCCTCTAAACGAAACATCGTTTCGCCGCCCCAATTATCAACAGCAATATACTCTTCAGGAACACCAGTATCAGTCAGAAGAAACACCTCTAAACGGCAGCAGCAAGCCTGACAGTTTGAACAGGTGACTTCCTTTTCTGGTATATTTTTAATATTAATGGTCATGCGCGTCATCAAATCGAATAATCTGCTATTTTACCTCAACTAGAGCAAATTAGAAATTAGCATGATTAGCACTTGATGTGTTAGCAGGCAGAGCAAACCTCCACCTTCAATGCCATTCCATTAGTATTTGGTTAGTGAGTAAACTTTAGTCCTTCTTAGTAGAAAGACTAATCGTTAGGACTAATGAAGCCTAAACCAAGCGATGAATCTTTTACACTGCTAACAAAACATCGGTGCGGATGATGTATTTAACACCTTTAGTGATCGCAACAGAGCTATGAATACAGTGCATAGGATGCATTCCGTGTGGAAAACACAATACTCCACCAGCGGGTGTTCTGACATCGACATTAACAACCTCATCGCCTGCTTTTGCGGGTTTAGTTGCATCGTTTGCGTTCACCAAAAAACGAGTTTCACCGCCTTCAAAGTCTTCGCTAAGGAGAATTAAGAAGGTCATTTGACTAAAACGATCTGGGTAGGCATTGGCAATTAACTGGTTATCTATAATTCGGCTGCCAGGCCAAGAACCATCGGAGTGCGGTTTAAAATAATCATCTTGGCTATAACGATAAAAACGAAAACGTGCATTAATACCTAATGCTTTATCGCCGTTAAAAATACCCTGTCTATCATCCATCAAATGAGCAATACGTTGCCAAATAGTGCCATCTGTTTTTGGGTCAACAATCCAGGTTAAGCTATCGTTATGGCGAACACTTCGGGGTAACGACACTGCTGCATCTGGTAAAAACTCAAGTTGCTCACTTATCTCAATTAATCTTTTGCATTCATCTTTAGACAGCACGTTTAACAACTGAAAAGCGCCGGGTACGTCGGCAAGTTCCCGGCGCTCTACTTGGCTAATATCAAAATCACTGCTTAGCTTGGCAGGATTGAGTGTGCTGTTGCCCCATGCTGGTAATGCTGGATGCTCAGCGCCCGGCTCAAACGCGGCAACAAAGAACGATTCTGGCTTATTTTCTTGTCTCATATTCGACTCAACTGTATTTAATTTTATGTGATGGTTACTGACGCTATTAACGACATAAGGTGCTGCACCGAGTGATTCTATTTACTGAGCACTCTTACTTGAGCAAATTGTCGGTGGCCAGCCGCCGTGCCATGAAAACCAAAGCCACTTTGCTTAGCACCGACCCAAGGCCCTGCTCCACCAGCACCTTGATTTACGCCCACCATGCCAGCCTCCATCTGCTCTGCAACATCTGCAGCGCCAACGCCGCCAAATACCGCTGCACCAAGTCCATAAGGGCTCGCATTTGCGCGTTCAATGGCTTCAGATATATGATTGAAACGACTGATGGCAACAATAGGGCCAAAGGTTTCATGCGTCTCTAACTGCATATCAGGGGTGATATTTGTAACAACCGTTGGCTGTACAAAAGGCGTTTCATAATGCGCTTGGCCTAAAAGGAATTTTGCACCTTTCTGCTCGGCATCTTTAAGCTGTGAGATAATGCCCTGATGCTGCTTATGATTAACAATCGGCCCTATATTAACGCCAGTTTGATCCCAAGCGCCCACTCGGTAGCGGCGAGCAAGCGCCACCACCTTTTGCTCAAACTCATCGGCAACTCGCGCATCGACATAGACCCGTTCAGTCGACGTACACATCTGTCCTGCATTCTCAAATGAACTTGCCACGGCATACTGCACCGCTTTATCGATATCAGCCGTTGCCATGACGATCATAGGATCGTTACCGCCAAGCTCCATCACGAGTCTTTTAAGAGACGATGCCGCCGACGCCATTATGTGTTTGCCCGCAGCAAGCGAACCGGTGAAAGCCACCATATTAATATCGGCATTGACTAACGCCTTACCTGTGTCAGCCCCACCGTGAGCGACTTGCAATACGCCGACCGGCAATACTTCGTTAAGTGTGTTAACGAACAAGTCGGCCACCAAGGGGGTTTCTTCTGATGGTTTTAATATCACGCTATTACCCGCCATGAGCGCTGGCAGTAGCAAGTTATTCGCCATCGCCAGCGGATAATTCCACGGTGAGATAACAGCGACCACGCCCAAAGGCTTATATTGCAGCTCAGCGCCATGCCCCAAAGATTCAGGCTGCAACGCTGCAACAATTTCTTGGCAAAAGTAATCAGCATTTTGCACTGTACCTGCCGCCTCATAACCTGCTCTGCGGTAATCCTTTCCCATCTCTTTGCTGATTAATAGCGCCAGCGACTCCTGCACTTTTGCAAGATTCTGATAAGCTTGAACCACTTTTTTCTGGCGTTCTATTAACGATAACTTAGCCCACGTTTTCTGTGCTTTTTTTGCTTGGCTAACCAAGTCTGGCATACGTTCAATCGTGGTAACGGGAACTTCGCCGAGTGGTTTTTGATCGATTGGATCGTAAGATATAAGCATTGTCATCTATTTGCTTCCTTAAAAAGGCATTCACTTATCGTGATGCAGAGCAATTTATCTTTGGTTCTTAGGGCATATTTTGCTAGAGTGGAGAATTAAAGCAACCAGTATACTTTTAGTAACCACTGTAAATTTGATTGCGACATGATAAATAAGACTTTAAATACAATGACTAAAGATGAAAAAATAAATATTCAAAACTGCGAGCAGCCTTGCCTTATCGAACGAGGAATGCGCATTTTAGGCGGCAAGTGGAAAGCGTCTATTTTGTGGCATTTAAAAGATGGGCCAGTGCGATTCAATGAGCTGTCACGCATGTTAGGAGGTGCCAGTAAGAAAATGGTTGATCAACGTCTTAAAGAGCTAGAGAGCCAAGGACTGGTTATCAGAGAGGTGATTTGTACTCGTCCTATTGCTGTCACTTATGAGATAACCGAGTTTGGTCGCACCGCGTTAGAGATATTAGAAAAGCTAAAAGACTGGACTGAAGAAAGTGATTTTTAGCATAACAAGCAGAACACGTACATTGGTGTTCTGCTTCTTATGTTTAGATTAACCAGCTAGGTTACCGTTATGTTTAAACAGTATCGCTTGGCACCCTCACCCAACCTTCCATCAGTATTCGAGCACTGCGGCTCATAACAGCTTTGTTCACCTTCCATTGACCATCAACTCGTTTTGCTTGAGCACCCACTTTTAAGGTGCCAGATGGATGGCCGAAGAGCACAGATTCACGTTCAACGTTACCGGCAGCAATACTTACCAGCGTGCCAGGAATTGCGGCTGCGGTGCCAATGGCTACTGCAGCAGTGCCCATCATTGCGTGATGTAACTTGCCCATAGATAAGGCGCGCACGTTAAGGTCGATATCGCCTTTAGCGATAGCCTTGCCACTTGAAGACGTGTAATCAATAGGCGCGGCGACGATGGCCACTTTTGGGGTATGTTGCCGACCAGCAGCTTCATCTATATGGCTAATAAGCCCCATTTGCACGGCGCCATAAGCGCGTATGGTTTCAAACATCGTTAACGCGTTAGCGTCACTGTTTATCGCCTCTTGCAATTCGGCACCGCTATAACCAAGATCTTGTGCGTTAACAAACACGGTAGGAATGCCTGCGTTAATCATGGTGGCTTTTAACACCCCAGCAGCGACAACGTCAGTCGGTACGATTAAGTCATCGATTAGATTGCCAGTGGGGAACATAGCTCCTTCGCCATCGGCGGGGTCCATAAACTCGACTTGCACTTCAGCGGCTGGGAATGTGACACCATCAAGTTCAAAGTTACCGGTTTCTTGCACTTCACCATTGGTGATAGGCACATGGGCAATAATGGTTTTACTGATGTTTTTTTGCCAAATTCTAACCACTGCAATCCCATTTTCAGGAATACGGCTGCTATCAACAAGTCCGCAGCTAATGGCAAACGAGCCAACCGCGGCAGATAAATTACCGCAGTTACCACTCCAATCGACAAAAGCCTTATCAATAGCGACTTGTCCGAAAAGGTAATCGACATCATGATCGGGCTGAGTACTGCTTGCCACAATCACCGTTTTACTGGTACTTGAGGTTGCCCCACCCATACCGTCGGTTTGCTTACCGTAAGGATCTGGGCTACCGATCACTCGAAGTAGCAGTGAATCACGGGCGGGACCTGCCACCTGCGCTGCTAGTGGCAGATCAGTTAAATTAAAAAATACACCTTTACTGGTGCCGCCACGCATATAGGTTGCTGGTACTTTAATCTGGGGTAAATGTACTGTGTTACGCGTCATAAGGATTACCGTTAGATTGCTAATATTGGGTACAACAGATCGCGGCGCCGCCACTAGAACCGTGAGTGAGCTTAGGTTCTTGTGCGCTGACATAACACCGCGAGAGCAAGTAAACCCTGCGCGGGCAGTCGATGCACTGAGTCAATGGCGTTATTGCCGCGAAGATGAGCTGCGGCGACGGGGATGTCGCTGCAGAGCCTACAAGCATTTGCTTGCGGGATCTCATCTGCGTTGCAAGATATAAAGTCTACGCGACTGAAGACTCTAGAAAGTCGTTGGCGAAGCGTTGTAAAATACCGCCAGCTTCATAGATAGACACCTCTTCGGCGGTATCCAAGCGGCACTTAACGGCTATTTCAACGCTCTCACCATTGCTGCGCGTCATAATCACGGTCAGTGCAGCGCCAGGCGTGCGATCACCCATCACATCATAGGTTTCTGTTCCATCGATTTGATGAGTATGACGGTTTTCATTATTAGTAAACTCAAGCGGCAATACCCCCATACCTACAAGGTTAGTGCGGTGAATACGCTCAAATCCTTCGGCGACAATCACTTCAACACCCGCAAGACGAACACCTTTTGCTGCCCAGTCACGGCTTGAACCTTGGCCATAGTCTGCACCCGCAATAATGATCAACGGCTGCTTACGCTCCATGTAGGTCTCAATCGCTTCCCACATACGCGATTCAGTGCCTTCTGGCTCGATACGTGCAAAAGAGCCCTGCTTCACTTCAACTTCGCCGGTTTTGCCAAGCTTAGTGACCATTTCATTAAATAACTTAGGGTTAGCAAAGGTGGCACGTTGCGCGGTTAAATGATCGCCGCGATGAGTTGCATACGAGTTAAAGTCAACTTCAGGTAGGCCCATTTTATCTAAATATGCCCCTGCTGCACTGTCGAGCATAATCGCATTCGAAGGTGACAAGTGGTCAGTGGTAATATTATCGCCAAGTACCGCTAATGGACGCATGCCTTTCATTGTGCGCTCACCGGCTAGTGCTCCGTCCCAGTAAGGAGGACGGCGAATATAAGTACTCTGTGGACGCCAATCGTACTGTGGATCGTTATCAGAGCCGTATTCAACTTTAATATCGAACATGGGTTCGTAGACTTTGCGGAACTGCTCGGGTTTAACACTTTGAGCAATGACCGCATCAATCTCTTCATCGGATGGCCACAGATCTTTTAGCATAATGGCATTACCATCCGCGTCGGTACCCAGCACATCTTTTTCGATATCAAAACGGATTGTTCCGGCAATCGCGTAAGCGACGACGAGTGGTGGTGATGCTAAAAACGCTTGTTTGGCGTATGGATGAATTCGGCCATCGAAGTTACGGTTACCAGACAGTACCGCAGTGGTGTACAAATCGCGTTCAATTACTTCTTGTTGAATCACTGGGTCCAGTGCGCCGCTCATGCCGTTACACGTTGTGCAGGCAAAACCGACAATACCAAAGCCTAATGCTTCAAGTTCTGTTAGCAGATTGGCATCTTCAAGATAAAGCTGTACCGCTTTTGAACCTGGAGCGAGTGAGGTTTTTACCCATGGTTTACGGGTTAACCCTTTAGCATTCGCGTTGCGAGCAATAAGTCCTGCGGCAATCACGTTGCGGGGGTTTGATGTGTTAGTACAGCTGGTGATCGCCGCAATAATGCAGGCGCCATCAGGCATTAAGCCCTCTTCATTTTCAACTACGCCACTAATGCCTTTTTCGGCAAGATCCTTGGTTGATACTCGGCGATGAGGGTTGGATGGTCCGGCAATGTTACGCCCGACACTGGACAGGTCAAAACGCAGTACCCGCTCATACTCAACCTCAGTTAACGTATCAGCCCATAGGCCTGCACGTTTTGCATAGGTTTCAACGAGCTTAACTTGCTTGTCGTCACGGCCTGTCAGTTTAAGGTAATCGATGGTCTTATCATCGATATAAAACATCGCCGCTGTTGCACCAAACTCTGGCGTCATGTTTGAGATGGTTGCTCGGTCGCCCAACGTTAGGTTTGCAGCGCCTTCACCATAAAACTCAAGGTAAGTAGAAACGACTTTTTCATTGCGTAAAAATTCAGTAATAGCGAGCACAATATCAGTTGCAGTAATGCCATCTTGGCGCTTACCCACCAGCTCAACACCCACAATATCTGGCAGACGCATATAAGATGGTCGGCCAAGCATGACACTTTCAGCTTCAAGACCGCCAACACCAATGGCAATAACACCCAATGCATCAACATGAGGTGTATGGCTGTCGGTACCCACTAAGGTGTCCGGAAACGCCACACCTTCTCGAGCCTGCACCACGGGAGACATCTTCTCTAAGTTGATTTGATGCATGATGCCGTTACCTGGCTGGATCACATCAATGTTCTTAAAGGCCGTTTTGGTCCAGTTAATAAAATGAAAGCGATCTTCATTACGTCGATCTTCAATAGCGCGGTTTTTCTCAAACGCGTCTTTCTCAAAACCGGCGTGCTCTACAGCCAACGAATGGTCGACTATCAGCTGTGTTGGTACCACTGGATTTACTTTTGAAGGATCCCCGCCCCTATCTGCAATAGCATCACGCAGACCTGCTAAATCAACCAAGGCAGTTTGGCCTAGAATATCGTGACACACTACTCGAGCAGGATACCAAGGGAAGTCTAAATCACTTTTGCGCTCAATGATCTGCTTTAAACAGTCAGTTAGCGTTTCTGGGTTGCAGCGACGCACTAAGTTCTCGGCATAAACACGAGAACAATATGGCAGCTTACGATAAGCATCTGGGCTAATCGCATTAACTGCAGCCTCGGTATCAAAAAAATCTAATTCAGTACCAGGTAACGGTTTACGGTAGGTTGTATTCATAAGGCGTTCCACTTAAAAAGCATGACATCACGTTGGGTGGGGTCTTATTCATTTACGGTCACTTCTTTTACGAAGTGGGCCCGCTTTGCATTGAAATTATTAGATAGAATAAAACCGATTAAAATCAATAGTTTTTTAAGTAGTGACAATAAAATAAATTGCCACTACTAATTTCTATTGATTATCTTTCACTTATCGGAGAAACCTTACGCGGATCGCTACCGGTGTAATCTGCACTTGGACGAATAATGCGATTATTAGTACGCTGTTCCATAACGTGTGCCGCCCAGCCCGTAAGACGTGAACAGACAAATATAGGGGTAAACAACTTAGTTGGAATGCCCATAAAGTGATAAGCCGACGCATGGAAAAAGTCAGCGTTACAAAATAGTTTCTTGCTGTCCCACATAAACTCTTCACATGCGACAGAGATATCATAAAGTGAAGTATCACCAGACTCGTGAGCCAGCTTCTCAGACCAAGATTTGATAATCACATTACGTGGATCAGAGGTACTGTAGATGGCATGTCCAAAGCCCATTATCTTCTCTTTACGTGCAAGCATGCCCGCCATTTGCTCTTTAGCATCGGCTGGTGAGCTGAACTTTTGGATCATTTCCATTGCCGCTTCGTTTGCGCCACCATGCAGTGGACCACGTAACGTACCGATAGCACCCGTAATGCACGAGTACATATCTGATAGCGTTGATGCACAAACACGGGCGGTAAAGGTCGATGCGTTAAACTCATGCTCTGCATAAAGAATCAGTGATACATCCATAACACGGCGATGCTGCTCTGATGGCGCTTTGCCATTAAGCAGGTGTAAGAAATGACCGCCTATAGACGCTTCATCGGTAACACAATCTATCTCTACACCGTCGTGAGAGAATTTGTACCAGTAACACATGATGGCCGGAAACGCGGCTAATAAACGGTTTGCCGAGGTATTTTGCTCGCTAAAGTCATTCTCTGGTTCTAAGTTACCTAAGAAAGAACAACCGGTCCGCATTACATCCATTGGATGAGCATCAGCTGGAATGCGTTGCAGCACCTCTTTTAATGCTTGTGGCAGATCTCGCTGTGCAAAAAGCGCTGTTTTGTAGTGATCCAGCTGAGTTTGGTTTGGCAGTTCGCCATTAAAAAGCAAGTAAGCGACCTCTTCAAATGTCGCGTTATCTGCCAAGTCAGATATATCATAACCACAATAGGTTAGACCTGAACCTGATTTACCCACGGTACAAAGCGTTGTCTCACCTGCACTTTGACCACGTAGTCCTGCACCCGCTAACTTCTTATCTACCTTTTTAGTATCAGCCATTTCTATCTTCCTTCTATTTTTTGTTACCCGTCAAATGACGACTGCGGGTATTTATATTTTTATTCTAAAACGCAATTTCATCGCGCTTTAGATTTGTTTTGTAAGGTACTGCTGTCGAGCGTGTTGCTGCTTGCTTAAAGGTTTTTACCTTCAGCAAATAAACTATCTAGCTTTTGCTCATAGTCGTGATAACCAAGGTAGTCGTAAAGATCCATACGCGTTTGCATAGAATCAACCACCGCCTTTTGGTCGCCGTGGTCTAGAATCGAGGTATAAACCATTTCCGCTGCTTTGTTCATTGCTCTAAACGCACTTAATGGATAAAGCACCATAGACGCGCCCCACTCACCTAACTGCTCTTTGTTCCACAGCTCAGTTTGGCCAAATTCAGTGATATTGGCAAGAATAGGCACATCCAGCGCGTCAGCAAAGGCGCGGTAATGTTCTTCGGTTTTAACCGCTTCCGCGAAAATACCATCGGCGCCAGCAGCAACATAAGCTTTAGCACGTGCAATGGCCGCTTCAAGTCCTTCTTGTCCGAATGAATCTGTACGGGCCATAATGAAGAAATCTGGATCGGTACGAGCATCGACAGCCGCTTTAATACGGTCGACCATCTCTTCTGTTGACACAATCTCTTTATTTGGACGATGACCACAGCGTTTTTGCGCAACTTGATCTTCCATATGCACAGCAGCTGCACCGGCTTTTTCCATATCGCGAACCGTTTTGGCGATATTGAACGCGCCGCCCCAGCCAGTATCGATATCAACTAACAACGGCAGATCACATGCAGAAGTAATACGCTGCACATCAACAATCACATCGTTTAGGGATGTCATGCCCAAATCAGGTAAGCCGTACGATGCGTTTGCAACGCCGCCACCAGATAAGTAAATAGCTTGGTGACCAATTTTTTTCGCCATCATTGCTGAATAAGCATTAATGGTACCGACAATTTGTAGCGGACTATTGGCAACTAGTGCCTCGCGAAACTTCTTACCTGCGCTCATGTGCTGTTCCTTTCTTTGTTGCTCACACAGCTTGTTTAAACGACTTGTATAAATAGCTTATACAAGCTGGGCCCTGTGAAGATGATAATGATGACTTAACGGTCTATTGATTACGTTTTTATGATCTAACGGTTTCACTATTCGTTGAGCTATTTAGCTCAAAAGCTTGCTCTCAATACTCGATTTTGAATACAAGATATGACGGCGCATTAGCATTTCAGCGAGCTCCGCATCTCGGTTACAAATCGCTTGTACTATGTGTTTATGTTCATCAAAAGCTGTGGTCACACGCGGTCCACTCATTCCCAACTGAACGCGATACATGCGTACAAGATGATAAATACCATCCGTCAGCATCGAAATAAGGTGTTTGTTTTTGCTACCAACAATAATGCGATAATGGAAATCGACATCACCCGCTTCTTGATAATAAGACTGGCCCGATTGCACTTTTTCAAAATGAGAATTGAGCAGCGATTGCAGATCGGTGATTTCGCCATCTGTCATATTTTGTGCCGCTAAGCGTGCCGCCATGCCTTCGAGTGACTCACGGACCTGATAAAGCTCAATCAAACCTTCAGGTGTTAATGTCACCACTCTTGCACCAACGTTGGCTTTGCGCTCAACTAAATGGCTTGCCTCTAAACGGTTAATCGCTTCACGGATCACCGCTCGACTAACGGCATACTTTGTCGACAACTCGGTTTCACTTAACTTAGAACCCGCCAATATAGCCCCTTCTACGATATCTTTACGTAGCTGAAAAAAGGTCTTATCTGCTGACGTTACTGGCTGTTCGGTGAAAAATGTCATAAACCATCGTTGAGTTCTGCTAAAAGGATTGTCGACAATTTAGCGTCATTATGTGACCTAGTCAACACTTTAGCCCTAAATTGTCGACAAAGTAGAGTAAAGCATAATGGACAACTTTTGTTCACCCACATAAATATGGCAAATTTAACTGACAGTAAGAATCTCTAATTTTTAGCACTCAATAGCAGCATAACAAGGAGCGAACTTTAAATGATCAGTCTTTAAAATCACTACAGTAATGTTTAGATTCATGAGGTTATATTAAAGTTACAGATTAAACCTCAAGATTTAGAGTATTATCAAATAGACTCAGAACTGCTCTTTATTGGTTTTAATTTCACGAGTCACATTTGCATTGTGGGGACAAATATAGGCACTAGCATGAAGTCAACAAGTGTCGACAATATCCTTTATAGATAACGCAAGGTCGCGCTTCTTGATTATTTTGACTGTGTTGTAGGTTATTTGTGGAGAATGACTAAACGACATAGCCTCCGCCTTGTCAAAACTGCCAATAAACTGCGGTAAAAACAACCCTCAAAGAACCACACTCCCTAGGCTAGTTGCAGCTTTAGTGTCTCGTTTTTAACAAAAAAAGCAGCACTGAGTGCTGCTTATATAGATTGACTAAAAATAAAGATTAGTGAGCAGGAACATTCTCAACCTGCCAGTTACCCCCGAGGGCTTTATGGAGGCCAATGGTCATATGCGCAGTTTGTAATTTTGCAGCAACCACACGGTCTTTAATCATATTTTCTTGACGCTGCGCGTCCAAAATAGACAAATAGCCACTGAGTCCCGCTTTGTACAGTGATTTGGCTTTATTGACCGCATTAGTGGTCTCAGCTTCTGCTTCGCTGATGAGTTGCACATATTGCTGGCTATAGCCGTAGCCCTGCAATAAGGTTTCAACTTCACCAAAAGCGGCAATCACTGCATGTTGATAGCTGAGAACACTGGAATCGAACCGTGCCTCTTGCATTTCAACAATGGCATCACCTCGACCACCATCAAAAACATTCCAACTCACACCTATGCTACCGGCCCATGCTATGGAGTCACTGCTAAACAAGTCGTCAAAGTCTTTTGCCAAAACACCAGGAGCACCCGTTAAGAATACTTTTGGATATTGAGCGGCGATGGCTGCAGCGCGCTCTTCATTGAGCGCCGCCATTTCTCGCTCGGCAATCCTGATATCCGGTCTGCGGTTAAGTAAATCAGATGGCAAGCCTGTTGGGATAACGCCATCAAAATTAGGCAGTGGCATAGGTTGACTAAAGCGTTGTTCACCCTGTTTTGGCGTTTCACCTAGCAAGATGGCTAAGCGCTGTTTATGGGCATTTTCAGCAATATTAAGTTGTGGCACAACAGATTTTGTCACTGCTAACATGGCTTTAGCACGTGCTTCATCAAGCTTTGATCCATAACCGCTCTTAACCATTAACTGCACTAATTTGAGCGTCTTCTGTTGATCTTCAACCGTGTGCAGTGCGATCTGCTTACGTTCTTGAGCGCCACGCATTTGCAGGTAATTATGGATCACATCAGAAGTAATCAGTGTTGTTAAGCCTTCACGCATAATGATCATCTGTTCTTTGCGGATAGCGGCGGCATTTGCTAGCCGGTCTATTCTGCCAAAGAGATCCGCCTCCCACGCAATGGTCGCTCCCGCAAAGAAAGCGCTATTGTTATCATCAACCAAGCCCAACTCTTCACCACTAACAGGGTTAGTCGCGGTTATCGCGCCCCCGAGTAAAGGGTCATTATCACTGATCTGATAGTTACCAAAACCCGCGCCCAGATTAACCGTAGGCACTTTAAATGACTCAATCGCACTTTGATAAGACTGCGCCATTCTGATGCGTTGCGCTGCGATCTTTAGCGGGATCGCTTGATTTTGCGCATCAATGACCAACTGATTCAAAATAGGATCATTAAACTGCGTCCACCATGCATCGGTATTAGCCGCGCTTCGCTCACCAGCAACCGTCCCAGCTGTATCTTGATACAAATATTCGCTGTCTAAGTTAGTGGTCGGCGCCTGATAATCAGGTCCTACTGCGCAACCAGTCATGATCATAGCAATCGCTAACGGCGCAATTTTATAGAGATTCATATTATTTTTGCTCCATAGCGGCACTAGAAAATATTGGGTCAGTTGCTTCTGCATTATCATCGCAGTTGCGATAAAACAGGCAGTAGAAGGCCGGCATAATAAACAGTGATAACACTGTCGCCGCTGCTAATCCGCCAATAATTGTTGCTGCCATTTGGTCAAACAATCTATCGTTTAACAGTGGGATCATCCCTAATGCTGTAGTCAGTGCACCCATAGAGATCGCCATCGTACGATTAAGGGTTGCCGCTTTTACTGCTTCTTGTAATGGCTTGTTATTAGCCCGTTCAAGCTCAATTTGATCCATCAATACAATGCCATTTTTAATAATCATGCCCGATAGCGTAATGGCACCAATCAACGCCATAAAGCCAAAGGGTTTGTCTAGCAAGAGTAAGGTCCAAGTCACACCTATAGCCGCTAGTGGCAGAGTGATTAAAATGATTGCTGGCTGCTTAAAGCCATTAAACATCGCCACCATAATCACCACCATCATCAATAGCGCCTTAGGTAACTGGCTTAACGTGTCGGTGATAGTTCGGTTTTCATCGTAGTATTCACCACCCCAATTAAATGCATAGCCCGCTGGGAGCTTAATGGCTTCAATTTGATCTTTTATCTGATTACGCACTACAGCAGGCGTCGCATCAAACACATCCGCTTGGGCTGTAATTGTCGGCACACGATTGCGGCGCCAGATTATGCTCTCTTCGCTCTTCAGCTCAAAGCTATCAACCACCTGCCCTAACGGCACACTGTTAACGCCTAGCAATGAACGAACAGGTAAGGTTTCTAAGCTACTTAGATCTGCATTTGCGCTTCTGAAACTAATAGGAATTAGCTGATCCCCCTGATTCAATGTACCCACAGTGACGCCCTCTGTGGCTCGCTTAATCGCAAGGGAAATATCGGTGCGATTGATACCTGCTCGGCGAGCCTGCTCCTGGTTTACCACTGGTTTAATCACTTTACTCAGCTGACGCCAGTCATCACGAACATACTTGGTATTACTGTTTGCCTGCATGATAACTTGTGCTTCAGCCGACAATCTATGCAGGACCTGTGGATCAGGGCCAGAGAAACGTGCTTCAACACTGTATTTATCTTTAGTCGCCAGCTTTAGGTTTCTAAAGCGAGGCTCAGAGCCCGGAAAGTTATTTGCCAGCCATATATCACCCCGTTTGGTGAGCGACTCAATAGCCTCGTAATCAACTACATTAATCACGATTTGCCCATAACTCGTATCAAAAGGTTCTGGTTCTACTGTGACTGAGAATCTTGGTGCACTTGCCCCTACGTAACTCGAGATAACCGCCACTTCGGGTTGTTTTATCAACCAGCCTTCAATTTTCTTCATGTCAGCTGAAGTGCTTCCTATCTTAGCACCATTGGGTAACCAGTAATCTAAGAAGACCATAGGGCGGTCAGAGCTAGGAATAAAATTGATAGCGACATAAGGGGCTGCCAATGCTGTCACCAATAACAACGGCACGACCATAGAAATCGCTTTGACTGGATTCATCACCGTCCAGTTAACCGATAATTGGTAACGACTTGGTTTGGCGTTAGCATCTACCTTTTTCGTGCTTGGCTTTATCCATAACCAGCACAATAGCGGTGTGAGTGTGACTGCCACAAGCCACGAAAATAGCAGTGAGGAACACATAATAACGAATACTGAACCAGCAAATTCACCCGAATCAGTTTGCGAAAACAAGACAGGGCTAGAGCCCATGATGGCAATAATTGTGGCAGCAAATAAGGGTTTAGATGTCTCTTTGACTGAATCAACTGCAGCTTTAGTGCGTTCAATCCCCTTATTTAACTTGACCACGAACAGGTCGGTGATAACAATCGCGTTATCGACTAGCATGCCCAGTGCCAAAATAAAGGTTCCTAACGAGACGCGTTGAAGGTCGACCCCTGCAAGGTACATATAAATGAGAGTTAACAAGATGGTAAAAACTAAGCTGCCACCAACAATGGTTGCGCTTTTAAAGCCCATAAAAATAAGCAGTACAACAAATACAATTGTGACACTCTCAAGTAGGTTCACCACAAAATCTTCTACAGACTTTCGCACTTCGTCTGGCTGAAAAGCGATAGTGCCAATTTCAATGCCTATCGGCAGCTCTTGCTGATATTCAGCAATGATCTGGGTTAAGCTTTCACCCAAGCTAACGACATTAATTCCAGAAACCGGACTCACGGCCAGTGTAACGGCTTGCTTACCATTGAAACGACTCAAAGTCATTGCGGGGGCTTGGTAACCTAAGCTGACATCGGCAATATCTCCCAATCTTAACAGTCCCGTGCTGTAGTCGCCGAACCCTCCTTTAATTGTGAGTGCTTTAATATCATCAATGGACTTAAAGGCGCTACTTTGGTCAACACGAATACGCTCATTGTCAGCTGCAAAGCTACCGCTGTTATAGGTTAAGTTCTGGGTTGCTAACTGATTAATCACCTGTGCAGAAGAGATCCCGTACTGGGCTAATCGCGCATCAGGAAGGTCAATATAAACCGCCTGACTTTGGACCCCGTGAAGCTGGACTTTCTTAATGCCATCAACGGTCTTAATTCGACGTTGTAGCTCTTTTGCGTATTGACGTAACGCTTCAGGCTGAGCGTTCTCGCCATAGACACTGAATAACATGCCGTACACTTCTGAGAACTCATCTTGCACTATGCTGACTTGCGCGGTAACAGGTAAAGTAAGCTTAACGTCATTGACCTTGCGTCTCAGTAAATCCCACTCCTGTGGTAACTCATCAGAATTAGTCGTTTCTTTTAAATCGACAAAAATCATCGAACTACCAGGACGAGACAAAGAGCGCAGCTTCCACACTGAGCCCATTTCTTGTAGCTTAGTCTCAATTTTATCAGTAACTTGTAACTCAACTTCTTTTGCAGAAGCACCGGGATAAAGCGTCACAACTACTGCGCTTTTAACCGTAAAAGTAGGGTCTTCCAGCTTACCCAGCTCAAAATAGGAAATGATACCGACAATCACACATAACACGCTAAAGAACAGCACAAACAGACGCTGTTTAATCGCAAATTCAGCCAAATTCATCATAATTCCTAATAGCTAAAAGCTTTAACAACGGTTTTGGTGACCGTTTGATTGGGTTGAAGATAATTAACACCGGCTGTCACAATGGCGTCACCCACATGTAAGTCTCCGCTTAAACAAACACTGTTACTCTGTAGGGATTGCACTGTAACGGCGGTTTCAATAACCGTTGTATCTTTAATGACATAAACACTTTTTCCTGCTTTATCTTGGATCAGCGCCGCGTAAGGTACGCAGTAATTGACCTGTTCATTGTTGAAATTCACCGCGACATTAACCGCTTTACCTGGCAACGCATCTGTTGGCTGTTCGATGACAAATTCAACGTTATAAGTCTGTTTAATCGGATCGGGCAAGGTGTCCATTGCGCTAAGTATTGACGTAAGCCCTTCCTCTCCATGCCAGCTAACCGATGCTTGCTGAGACAGCATCAACTGACCCATCAAATTTTCAGGCACATCGATAATGGCTTTTAACTCGTTAGGTTGATGCAGGGAAAAGACCGCTGCGCCTGAGGCCGTTTGTTCGAATGTTTGTTGAAACTTTGCACCTATAACGCCGCTAAAGGGGGCTTTAAGCTCAGTATAATCGAGAGCATCTTGGGATTTTTGCAGGTTCTGCGTCACAACATCGACCATGGCTAAGCTACGCTGAAAGCCGCTTTGGGCTCTATCTAGATTAACTTTAGAAATAGCATCATCAGCGATGGCTTGTTCGACTCGGTCGAGTTCAACTTTTGCTAGGTGGTGAGCGGCATTTGCTTCGGCTAGGCGAGCTTGTAACTCAACCACATTGACTTGGTAATCATGAGGTTCGAGCCTTGCCAATACTTGGCCTTTTTCGACAATATCACCGGTTTTGACCAGAATAGCTTCGATGGTACCCGAAACTTTGAAGGCTAAATTTGCAGTTTGCGTCGCTTCAAGCACGCCTGAAAATTGTTTAATACTGGCTTGCTGTGTATTGTCCAGTGTCATCACTTGAACAGGTCGTTCAGGCTTTAACATATCTATGTGCACAGAAGCTGGAGCCTGGCTGCAGGCTGAAGTGATCACTAATGCAAGTGGTGCTACAGCAAACTTTACGATTTTCGACGTCGGGTGGTTCATTATTTTCTCCCAATAGAACTATTGGGAGAGAGTGTATGTGTTTAACTTTGCAAGATAATCAGTCTTTCCCGCACTACACTGTCACGAATTTCATTACAAATTCGCACGTTGTGGTATTTCTTGTAATAAAAAATCAATCAATAGCCGAGTCGGCAAGCTCATCCCTTTTCTATCTGGGTAGATAAGCCAAACATCTTCTTTCTTAGATTCATACTCAGGTAAGATCCGTACTAAGTTTTTGCTTTCAATTGCCGCCAATGCAAATAGCGGGGGCATAAAACCTATGCCCTGCCCGCCAACAATGGCTCGCCGTACAAAGCCCATATGGTTACAACTAAAGCGACAATTAACTTTAACGGTATCAGTAATTAAATCCCAGTTATCATCTAGTGTTCCATCAGGCCAGCGATAACAGATGGCTTGATGCTGTGCCAGTTCTGCTAACGACTTGGGCTCGCCTTTGTCTTGGATATACTCAGGGCTCGCATATATTGCCCGTCCAAGACTGAGCAAACGTCGAGCAATAAAGCCCGAGTCTTGAATTTTACCGGCATGAAGAACAAAGTCGAGCGCTTGAGAATAGATATCGGTGACATAGTTATTGGTGATCCGCAGATCCAGTTCAATATGTGGATATAACAGCTGAAACTTTGCCAATGCAGGCTGCAAAGCTTCATCGCTTTCAGGTAAAAAACCCACTTTCACTTTTCCAACGGGTTTGTCATCGATGTCGAGGAGCTTAGTTTTAGCTTGCTCAAAGCCTTCAAGCACCGTTAATAACTCGTGATAATAAGCCTCACCATGTTGAGTCAATCTCAGTTGTCGGGTGGTTCTGAAAAAGAGTTGCGCATTGAGTGCTCGTTCCAATTCGCCTATTCGTCGACTGACGTTGGCTCGCGGCAGATCTAAAGCATTAGCTGCCGCAGTAAAACTGCCGAGCTTAACCACAATCGTAAATAACTTTAGATCTTCTATGCGCATACTAAACTGCCTTTATCGTGCTATTTATCTGTATTACAGAGGAAATTGATGCCAAAAAGTATCTGCCATCAAAAGACTAAGATTGCGTAGAACTGTAGCGGTTTTTAACATGCGGTCATAGTTTTGTCTGCCGCTATGTGGATTAACGCACAGATTACAATACGCAAAGTAACCAGCCGATATGATTTAAGCGGTAACAATTCGAGATAGAATCACGAGAGCTAGCGCTTATGGACGCTTCAAAGCCACGATAACTTTTTGTCTACGCTCCGCGCTATTAGCGAGCAATAGCAATTAACGGCATCAAACACTGCCAAGCATCAATGCTGTTTATACCATTAGTGATTATGAATCATTGCTTATCCCTGCCAATATTAGATAACCGCAAAAGCTATAAAAAATAACTCAAAACGAATAGAGGTGGTGTTTATGCCCTTTCTCAAGATCTTGTTTAAGTGTAAAGTCAAATAAGGCTCGAGTGATTATTTGATACCAAAAGGAACTGATTATCAAAAGTTTGCCAAGAAAAAAGCTAAGACAAAGTGCGTTTCAACGCTGGGCATTACTAACATTTATGTTGATGAGTATATTTGCCACTCGGCACATCATTGCAGCTGAGTTTGTCGGTTCATTTGAATGCGAGCAGTGTCATCAGCAAGCTTTTAACGATTGGAGCGGTTCTGATCACGATATGGCAATGAAACACGCCAATAAGCACTCTGTTGCCGCAAATTTTAGTACTCAATTCACCTACCAAGGTAAGCAAAACCGTTTTTTTACTCAAGGTGATGAATACTGGGTCAATATCGAAGATGGCAGCGGGCAGTTCAACGATTTTAAAATAAGCTATACCTTCGGTATCGAGCCATTACAGCAATATATGGTTGAGTTTGAAGATGGACGCGTGCAACTCATCCCTTTTGCATGGGATAACCGCCCAGTCGCAAAAGGCGGGCAGAAATGGTTCCACCTATACCCAGACTCTAGCGCTAAACATGATGATTTCTTCTGGCAGAATGTAGGCCAAAATTGGAACTTCATGTGTGCAGATTGCCACTCAACCAATGTTAAAAAGAACTACGATTTCGAAAAAGATCGCTTCAACACGACCTTTTCCGAGATTAACGTCGGCTGTGAAGCCTGCCATGGGGCTGCAAGCAAGCATCTATCATGGGCGAATAAAACAGCTGAGTCAGCGTCGCAAGCCAAAGGCTTCGACAGAGTCTTAACCAAACCCGTGTCAAACTGGACATGGCAACAAGACGATGCTGGTAAAAGTGACTTAGCCAATACGGCCATTTACACCGCTAAACCCGTAGGTACACAACCCAGTGACCAATTACAAACGTGTGCTCAATGTCATAGTCGCAGACTGCAAATAAGCGATAGTAATCCATTAGTTAATACAGATTTTGGTGATCGCTATCAGTTAAACCTGATCAGCCAAGATCTTTATTATGATGATGGCCAGGTCTACGATGAAGATTACGTTTACGGCTCGTTTCTGCAGTCAAAAATGCATGACAATGGTGTGGTTTGTAGCAACTGTCATAACCCCCATTCGACAAAAACGGTACTGCCAGGTAATGCGTTGTGCACTCAATGCCATAGTCCTGCTAAGTTTGATACTAACGAGCACCATAAGCATCAAGCCAATAGCAGTGGCGCTCAATGTGTCAATTGCCATATGCCACAAACAACCTATATGCAAATCGATAAGCGCAGAGATCATAGTTTTAGCATTCCAAAACCCGCAAACTCTCAGCGCATAGGCACCCCAAATGCTTGTAATCAATGCCATCAAGACAAAGACATAGCGTGGGCAGTCGATAAAACAACCGCTTGGTATCCAACATTAAACACCTACGATGCAACACATTTTAGCAGTGCTTTTGCTGGCGCTAGAGCGCGTATGCCCACGGCTGGAGATCAACTTTCCTATATTGCCCAAGACCACCAGCAAGGAGCCATTATTCGCGCTGGATCGCTTGAGCGCTTACAGCAATATCCTGGTAGAAACGGGGTGGTCGCTATTGCAAGAGCGACTCGCCATGACGACCCTTTATTGAGATTTGGTGCAATACAAGGCAGTACTCCGTACCCGATTGCAGACAGATGGCGTATGTTAGCGCCGCTGCTTAATGACGATGTCCTTATGGTGCGCAGTCAAGCTGCAGGAGCATTAGCGGGGTTTTGGCCTGAACTAACCTCTGCGCAGCAAAAGCAATTATCAGCGCCATTGGCTGAGTATATTGAAATCTTGAAGTTTAATGGCGACCGTGGCTTTGCTCGTACTAACCTTGCTCATCTTTATGCTAATCAAGGTAAAGTAAAACAAGCTATTACAGAATATAAAGCCGCAATTGCTGTGCAATCAAATTATGCAGCTGCCTATATCAATCTTGCCGATCTCTATCGCTCAAATGAACAAGATACGCTGGCACTGACAACTCTCGAGAAAGGCATTAAGGCGCAACCCACCTCAGGTGCAATCCAGTTTAGTATGGCCCTTGCTCTTTTACGGGCGAAACAAACGGAAAAAGCTATGGAACACCTTATTCGAGCAACAGAGCTTGAACCTAATAACGCTCGATTTTGGTATGTGTACGCCATTGCCATAACGCCCGCTTCAGTCGTCAAAGCGGGCGCCGCATTTGATAAAGCTTATCAGATCAGTGGTAATCCGCAGTACCTATATGCTTTATGTGAGCTGATGCTAAGTCATCACAGCCCTCAGGCTAAGCAATGCTTACAGCAGTTATCGACTCGGGTACCCGCTGATACAGTCAATCAACTGAGGGCGCGTTTCCAACCCTAGTTTGCCGCATTGATGATGATCAATTTAGGTTAAATTAGAGGGTATGCACGACTAAACTCTTATGGATAATTCAATCTGCTCATGTACACTCATAACATACTGACTTATAGGATAAGTGCATGAGCCAACGTACGCTTCATAACCTTTTTAAACCAAAATCAGTGGCGATTATTGGCGCTTCAAATGACCCCAAACGAGCGGGTAATGTGTTGATGAAGAACCTGCTCTCAGGCGGTTTCTCTGGGCCTATTATGCCTGTAACGCCAAAATATGAAGCTGTAATGGGGGTGCTTGCTTATCCAAATATTCAAGCTTTGCCGCTTAAACCTGATTTAGCCATCATCTGTACCGCGGCGAGTCGCGTACCTGCCATTATCGAAACCTTAGCCCAGTTTGGCTGTAAAGTCGCTATCGTGATGGCGTCGGGGATGGCGGATGAGTTAACCGAAGATGGTATTAGCCTACTGACTCAAATGCAGCAGCATGCTAACCGTTATGGCATGCGCATTTTAGGCCCCAACAGTCTTGGCATGATCCTGCCTAACTTGGGGCTTAACGCCAGCTTAGCGCACACCAGTGCCCTGCCAGGAAAAATTGCGTTTGTGTCTCAATCAGCCGCAATATGCACCACGGTTTTGGATTGGGCTAATAATAAGGGTATTGGGTTTTCATCATTTATTTCTTTAGGTGATGCTAATGATATCGACTTTGATGAACTTTTGGATTATTTAGGTCGAGATTCAAAAACCAACGCCATTATGCTGTATATCGATTCTGTTAATGAGAAGCGTCATTTTTTGTCTGCAGCTAGAGCAGCTTCCAGAAATAAGCCTATTCTAGTGATTAAATCAGGGAGAAGCGCTGAAGGCACCAACGCCGCTCAACTGCATACTGGTGGGATCCCTGGCAATGATGCGGTGTACGAGGCTGCTTTCAGGCGCGCTGGTATGCTGCGCGTAAATGACTTAATCGAACTCTTTGCCGCGGTAGAAACGTTAGCGCACTCAGCGCCCTTGCAAGGTGAACGTCTTGGGATAATCAGTAATGGTGGTGGCCCCGCGGTACTTGCTCTTGATGTGTTAATGTTAAGCGGCGGCAAGTTACCGCTGTTATCTGCCGATATTCATCAAAGATTAAATGCACTGTTACCAAAAAGTTGGTCAGGACAAAATCCCGTCGATATTGGCGGGGATTCCGATGCACAAAGGTATGCAAAATCACTTGAGATCATGATGGATAGCGATAACTTGGATGCTATATTAATCTTGCACTCGCCTTCAGCATTAGGCGAAAGTGTTCAGATAGCAGAAGAGATTGCTAATACGATCGCAAAACATCCCAATAAAAATAGAGTCAATATCTTAACCAACTGGAGCGGTGAAGATTCAGCTTATGCTGCGCGCAAACACTTCTCCCGTTCTGGGATCCCAACTTATCGCACGCCAGAAGGCGCCGTCGGCGCCTTTATGCACATGGTTGAATACCGCCGTAACCAAAAATTGCTGCAAGAAGTGCCACTATCGATCCCCGATAATATTCCAGCCAATACCGAAGTGGCGCGTGAAAGACTGCAACACGCTTTAAGCCAAGGTAAAACCATTTTAGAAACACATGAATCACGCAGTATTTTAAACGCCTATGGTCTTAAAACGATTGATACTTGGTTTGCCAGTAGCCCTGAACAAGCAGTTGCCTTAGCCAATCAAGCTGGCTACCCTATCGCGTTAAAAGTGCAGTCTCCTGATATCCATCATAAATCTGACGTACACGGGGTGATGTTAAACCTGACTTCCGATCAAGAAGTTAAGCATGCCGCAAAATCAATGATTGAACGAGTGATCTCGCTTAATCCTGACGCCAGAGTTGAAGGACTTATAGTACAAAAAATGGCGTTAACAGCCGGAGCACAAGAGATTAGGGTCGCTGTGGCGAATGATCCAGTATTTGGTCCCGCGATATTACTCGGTGAAGGTGGCTCTGAGTGGGACCCAACAAAGGATGCCGCCGTTGCCTTGCCGCCATTAAACATGACCTTGGCTCGTTATATGGTGATCCAAGCACTCAAAACTAAAAAGCTTAAAGATAGACATCTACCCCTTGGGCTCAATATGAATGCCCTTTGCGTAATGTTAACGCAAATATCGCATCTGATTATCGATTGTCCAGAGATAGCCTCGTTAGATCTAAATCCTGTTTTATGTGCGGGCACATCAATCACGCTATTGGATGTGAATATCCAACTGCATAAAGAGCCAGTAGACAATGCAGGCCGTTTAGCTATCTCTCCGTACCCTAAAGAGCTTGAGCAACTAGCGACGCTTAAAAACGGCCAGCAAGTGATGTTACGGCCTATTTTGCCGGAGGATGAACCTAAACATTTGGCGTTTGATAACTCATTGTCTGATGAAGATAGATATAAACGCTATTTTGGTGTTCGCTCTAAAATGACACATGAGGAGATGGCGGTACTCACCCAGATTGATTACGCTCGCGAAATGGCCTTTATCGCCACCACCAAAGGGGAAGATGGAGAGGATATTACCTTAGGTGCGATTAGGGCCTCTATCGATCCTGATAACACCGAGGCTGAATTTGCGATGGCAGTAAGAAGTAACCACCAAGGACAGGGACTCGGTAAATTACTGCTTGAAAAGCTGATTAGCTATTATAAAGATAATGATACTGAGGTTTTGACCGGCTTTACCCTGTTTGAAAATCGCAATATGGCGAGCCTAGCTAAACATTTAGGCTTTACGGTCACTTTTGATATGGAGGAGCGTTTAATTAAAATGCATATGGATTTAAAACCTAAGCCTTAACAGCAACCTTCACTCAATGTGCAAATGGGCAGTAACGGAGCTGCCCATTTCGATAGTGATAAAGTGACGCTGCAGCCTACTCTACTGCTGACTCCGCTATCACACAGTTTCGCCCTGCAGATTTAGCGCGATACAAGGCTTCATCAGCGCGAATAAAATAACTGTCTTTGCTATCGTTAAATTTCAGTGATGCACAACCAACTGAAACGGTAATATTACCTAATGGAAGTTTCTTCTCTTTACCAATGGTTAGATTCCGCTGGGCAATTTTTTTACGTAGGTTCTCCGCAACTATTTTGGCTTCTGCTATTCCAGTATTATGCAATAAAATAACAAACTCTTCGCCGCCATAGCGCGCAACAAAATCATCGCCTTTGACGCTCTGTTTTAGGGCTTGAGCCACATAAGTTAGCACCTTGTCACCGATTAAATGGCCATGTACATCATTGAATTTTTTGAAATGGTCGATATCAACAACCAATAAACTGCTTTTAAACTCTTGTTGGTTGAAGGTGTCCATATGGCTAATCACTTCTTCGTCAAAAGCACGGCGATTATTAAGGGCAGTAAGTTGATCCGTCATAGCAACCGAGCGCAGGTCAAGCATCTCTGTTTTAAGCGCGCTCACCTCCTGATTCATGCTATTGAGGCTTTCATCCATCGCGATATTAGCACTGATAATGTCATCAAGTTCTGTGGCGATGTCATCCACAAGCGTCTGTAATACTTCAGGGCTTGGATTATTTTTGAGCGCTTGATCAAACGTTTTAAGCGAGGTTGAAAACTTTACAGTACCTTGACTCATCCCTGCAATTTTAGACAGCAGACTATTAATCAACATCTGCGTCTCTATCTGCACATTTTCTATCACTGCGGGGGAATGCTGTTGGATATAAGTGGTAAATAAGCCATCGCTAACATCAACGGTAAAGCTTACTTCATTCGCGAGTAAACCATCGATCGCTCGCTTTAAATCCAAATTAATCCCTAAGTAATATTCATACCATACTGAATAATTATTAGGGGTGACGGGGATGTTCAGTTCAGACATTTTAGGAACAGCATGCCGTAAAATTCTCGCTGACAGCTCTATCTCTGACAAATGTTGAGCCATATCCATATAATTCCCATCCCTAGTTTTAAACTTGATATATATCAATACAATAAACAAAAAAGAGGATGTTGCCATCCTCTTTTATAATTTATTTAACACTTTTGACTAAACTTTACTGACGACAGCGAGAGAATATATCTTTATCTTTTTGATAAACATCAGATTTAACGTTCATCAACCCCAGTAAGCTGTCAAATAAGTTGTCATGAGAATAACCACCCTGTTCAGCTTCTTTCGCTAAACACGCAAGGTTAAGGCGATTTTGTTTGGCGAAACTTTTCGAAAACCATCCTAGAAATGGCACTTTGGTTTGCTCTTCAGGTGCAAAGGCATAAGGTGCACCATGAAGGTACATGCCACTTTCACCTAACGACTCACCATGATCACTAATATAAAGCATCGCGGTATCAAACTTGTCACTTTGCTGCGCTAGCTTTTTAACCACTTCAGAGACGATATAATCAGTATAGAGAATAGTATTATCGTAGGTATTCATCAGTTCTTCATCGCTACAATTTTGGATATCACTGCGCTGGCAATCAGGCGTGAAAAAGCGATGTGCTGCTGGGTAACGTAAATAGTAAGTGGGCCCATGAGAACCAATAATGTGCAGTACTAATAGGCTATCTTTACTCTCGATATTTTCAAGACGGTTATCAAGCGTGTTGAGTAGCACTTGGTCATAACAGTACTGTCCATTGCAAAGCTCAGGATCACTGCTACGATCAATAACGATATTGTCGACATTGTCACAAACGCCTTTACAACCACTGTCGTTATCCAGCCAATCTAACGCAATCCCTGCATGATTAAGGACATCAATGGCGCTGTCCTGAGCTCTGGCTTGCCTTGACTCATAATCTTCTCTATCCATCCGCGAGAACATACAAGGCAATGACACCGCTGTTGCGGTTCCACAAGAAGAAGTGTCTTTAAAGGCTAGCAAGCCTTGGCTTTCTGTGTGCGCGTTGGTCGGTTTGTCATAGCCGTAGTATTCGTAGTTCATCTCACGAGCCGTTTCGCCCACGACTAACACCACTAAATTAGGTTTCCCGTTGGCTTTGTCAGTGCTGTTTTTAGCATCTAGTCCTAGTTGCTTATACTCAATAGGCTCTTGCAGGTAATTAATATTAATATACTTAGCAGTAGAGCCAATAAAGTAAGTTGGAATGATATTGCGCTTAATAATGTCATTATTTCGACCAAAAGAGACATAGTTTTGATAGAAAAAGACAGCAATAACAGCAATGCCAATCAGCATCACGACCATAAAGACCAGTTTATGTAACAACTCCTTGGCTAATGGTTTAAATTGGATATTGGCTTTATATATGAGCAAGGCTGGTATAGCGCCGGTGAGCATAAAATTGAGCCCTGAAGCCCAATTCAAATAGGTCGCCGCTTCGGCGTAATTGGTTTCAAATGTGTTCTCGATCATGCCGTAATCAAACACAACCCCGTATTGTAACGCTGCAAAAAACACACTCGACGACATCAATGTTAGTACGATAAAAAAGGGCTTCGCTACATGCTTAAGGCTAAAAAGACTGAATATAAAGCTCAACGCAAAAATAAGAAATAGCGGGATGGTAGCAATAAAAACAAAGTTTACATCAGCCTGCTTGTCTATACCTTGCTTAACTATTTGGAAAAAAGGAATATTAAAAATACAGACATAATAAAGTGCCAGTAAGACAGTGAACTGATTGCTACTAAGGCTTTTTAAACGAGATAACACAATGAGACACTCTCTTCTTATTTGGGATTGATAACGTTACGATACTGAGCCACATTCTGCTTGGTCAGCGTGATTATGATGAATACTTTAACTTACACCTCACTGTAACAAAGTTTATTTAAAAGTGAACATATGAAAATATTCTAACATTTGATCTTTGTTGAATGAATGCTTTTGACCCTTTATTTCAATAAAAGAATCTACTTTGCATTGATGAGTATTCAAACATAATACGATTTAGCGTGATTTATGCGCACTGACTTATAGGCAACGAATGAACCTATAAGTTCATAACGTTTTACACAGGAAGATAAAGAGGAGGCATAAAACAATAGATGAAGCGCTTTTGCCCCCTAAAAGGCGACATTATCTAGCCTTGCTAGATAGTAAGAACTCGCAATCAGTGTTGAACGTTTAGCACTAACTTTGAACATTTGGGTTTGTAAATGGTGCTTTAAGCCGATTAAAACTCTTTATTGATACGATTAAAAAAATCTAACATCTGCGCTCGTTCGGCTTCGCTAAATTGAACCGTAAGATCGGTCGTTAACTGCATATGCAGTTTGTCGTGCTCTTCAAACATAACTTGGCCTGGATCCGTTAATTCAACTAATATCGAGCGTCGATCGGTTTCATGAGCACGGCGCAACACTAGACCAGCTTTAACCATTTTATCGATTTGAACGGTTAACGTGCCTGTAGTCACCCCAATTTTCGCTGCCAACTCTTTCATTCGCATAGGGCCATTAAGACCTAGGATTTCAACAATGTGAACTTGAGGTAAGCTAAATCCATTATCTTTGACTACAGCCATTTCCCAAGACGATAACTTTTCATAAAACTCGATAATCGCATGATTTAGATGATCGTCTTGGTTCTTCATTAATTAATATTCCTTAGCGGTTTCAGGCTTATTGTGCCTGACTCGCCATGTGCACTTCAACGGTTACATGACTTAAGGCCTTAATTTTTGCCAATTTATCTTTAAAATGGTCACTATTTGCACCACTTTCGCTGACAACAATCAAGCTAGCTGCATAATGGTCTGCACTGACTTTCCATACATGCAGGTCAACTAAACAATCGCCCTCTTGTTCTATCATCTGTTTTATTTCAGTAAGTTGTTTTTGCTTCATGCTGGCATCAAGTAAAATGGGGGCGGTTTGCCTCATTAACCCCCAAGCCCAGCGAGAGATGATCACCGCGCCCACGATACCCATTAATGGGTCGAGCCAGTTCAGTCCGACATATTTACCCAGTAATAACGCACCGATTGCCAATAATGAAGTCAGAGCATCGGCCAGTACATGGAAGTAAGCGGCTTTTAAATTATGATCTTCATGACCATGCGAGTGACCATGGCTAACAGAGTGCTCGTGGCTATGATCATGATCGTGTCCATGACTATGACTATGTCCGTGATCATGACTGTGATGATCTTTTAGTAAAAACACACTGACTATATTGACGATTAAGCCGATGACCGCAACCATAATAGCCTGATCAAAGTGAATGTCTTGCGGATTAAATATCCTAACGCCCGATTCTACCAACATAACAAGCGCCACTAAGCCTAATGCGACGGCACTGGTAAAACCGCCCAATACACTCACCTTGCCAGTGCCGTATGAGTAGCTAGCTGAATTGGCGTGTTTACGTGCATAGCGGTACGCAAACAGCGTAATAAGAAAAGCGGCCGCGTGGGTACCCATGTGCCAACCATCAGCAAGTAAAGCCATTGAACCGTAGATTGTTCCCGCTGTAATCTCAGCAAACATGGTCACCACGGTCAATAACAGCACGATTGCGGTATTACGTTCTCCGCTATTATTGTGACCTGCAAAATTGTGCTGATGTGACCATTGCTGACGTAATTTTTCTGTGTTTTCCATCATACCCGTACCTTTTGTGCAACGTTCGTTGTCTTGTAATTAATGTCTTGTCACTAATTTTGTCATCAGTGTTTTGTCATCAGTTGTTTTATGCGTTAATGATTCTTAATCATCGACCAAACACCCCTTAAGCGTTTATCTTAGATAAGTGTTTAGATAAAGGCTTGTCTGTATCTTTTGATTTTAAACGTCATTTTGTTTGATATACAACTAGTTTGACTGCCACTTAACTTGAATACCATATAGTTCGTAAATCAAAGCAATAATCCTTCATTTATTTTTAACTGACAACCTAAAAACAAAAATCATGTGATCTAAGTCCAAAAGACTTAGTATGGCAAGATCAGTTGATTCCGTTGCAACACTCCCAAACCGGGACTAGTGCTCAAGCTTATCGCAATACTCACACCACAGATAATGCCTTTATTGAATATCGAGACATTACAGTAAGCCATTGTTTTAATGTGTTATGTTTAAATATTGAAATAAGTTTTAAATTATTTTGGAAATATTTAACCCTTTTGGATTTTAATGCCGTTTATAGAGACATATCAAACAAGTACACCCTATATTTATTTTTGGAGATATTATGATTTTCAACTTATTGACTAACAAACAAATCCGTTCTTTTACGCTGACATCAGGTCTTCTACTCTCTGTTTGTACTTTTTCAGCTAATGCAACTTCACCTAAGCACCCGAGTGGAGAAAATGAGCAGATGGTTAACGCACAAACTTATTCAGCCTCAAATTACGTGTCACAGGAAAACTCGAAAATGTTTCCTGCGCCTAAAGAGGGTCAAGTCCAGCATATACTGACGCTTAAAACACTAGAGAACGAAGCTGACTACATGCTAGAGATCCAAATCGGGCAAACCAAAATGGTCGATTGCAATAAGCATGGGCTTTCGGGAAAGGTCATTCAAAAATCAGTACAGGGCTGGGGTTTTAGCTATTATGAAGTAGAGAGCATATCTGCAGGTCCGAGCACGATGATGGCTTGTTTTGATCAAGCATTAACAGAGAAGTTCCTCCCTATTACAACGGATTTGAAGATGCGCTATGACAGCAGATTACCTAAAGTGATATACCTGCCTGAAAATAGCCAAGTACGTTATAGAATCTGGAAAGTTGAATCACCTTTTTCTTATTCAGGTGATAAACAAAAATAGTTGTAACAGCAGATAAAGAAAAAGCTACCGTATAGGTAGCTTTTTTACTTTAGGGGTTTAGTTAAAATAGCTCGCCTGACGCAAGCTAAAACTAATGTAGATTAAAGCGCACTAATGGCTTCTTTACATAAAGCGGTGATTCTGCCCCAATCGCCCTGCTCCATTGCATCAGTCGGCGCTATCCAGCTGCCACCAATACAATCAACATTTTTAAGCGCCAAATAGTCTTTGTAACTACTTGGGGTAATACCGCCCGTTGGGCAAAAACGAATATCCGCTAATGGGCCTGAAAATGCTTTAAGGGCATTAACACCGCCAGACGCTTCTGCAGGAAAAAACTTAAAGTTCTTATATCCAAGCTCCATGCCTGCCATTACTTCAGAGATACTTGCTACACCCGGGATCAACGGTGTAGTACCTGCCATTGCAGCTTTTAGCAGTTCAGTGGTCGCACCAGGCGTGATAACAAACTGAGCGCCAGCTTTTACAGCTTGAGCTAACTGAACTTCATTTAGAATAGTACCTGCGCCGACTAATGCTTCAGGCACTTCTTTAGCAATTTTACTAATCGCTTCTAATGCGCAGTCAGTACGCAAAGTTACTTCTAAAACACTAATACCGCCTGCAACAAGTGCTCTTGCTAATGGTACTGCATGTTCAATCTTATTGATCACCATGACAGGAACAATAGGGCTGCGATCAAAAATATCTTGTGGTTGAATTAACCAGTTATTCTCAAGCATTGCGTTACTCTTCCTTAGTCTTTAATAATTTTCATCGATGGCGCTAGTACTACGGGCACCCGTTTCAGGACTACTTAGGCTAGCTCTTAGCGCTCCGAAGAGTTCACGTCCCATGCCATAGCTTGATTTGTGTAGATCAACTTTTTCAGCGGTTCTAGCGAGAAGCTCAGCTTCATCGACTAAAAGACTTAATTCGCCTGTCGTGGCGTTAACACGGACTAAATCACCATTTTGGATTTTGGCAATTAAGCCTCCATCAAGCGCTTCTGGGGTTAAGTGAATAGCGGCAGGAACCTTACCCGATGCACCAGACATGCGGCCATCAGTCAGTAAAGCGACCTTATAACCTCGATCTTGGAGCGTACCCAGTATGGGGGTTAACTTGTGTAGTTCAGGCATACCAATGGCTTTAGGGCCCTGTCCTTTCACTACCACAACACAGTCTTTATCTAAGTCACCGGCATTAAAGATTGCTTCCAGCTTATTCTGATCATCAATCACAATGGCTGGCGCTTCAACAATGCGATGCTGCTCTGCCACGGCTGATACTTTGATAACCGCTCGGCCTAAGTTACCTTTCAATAACTTCAAGCCGCCATTGACTTGGAACGGCGTATTTAAACTGGTTAATACTTCTTCGTCTAAACTGGTACGCTGGCCATCGACCCACGTCAGCTGTCCATCTCTAATCTGCGGCTCTTGCGTATAGCGCTTTAGTCCAAAACCTACAACCGTTTGCACATCTTCATGCAAAAGACCGCCATCGAGCAGTTCCTTAATCAGAAATGCCATGCCACCAGCTGCGTGGAAATGGTTAATATCGGCATGGCCATTAGGATAAACGCGTGCCAGTAATGGCACTGCATCGGAAAGTTCAGAGAAATCATCCCAATTGACAATAACGCCTGCAGCTCTAGCTGCAGCAACGATATGCATCGTCAAGTTAGTTGAACCACCAGTTGCTAGTAATGCGACGATACCGTTAACGACAGATTTTTCAGATACAATATGTCCAATCGGTGTGTACTGCGTGCCCATTTCGGTCAGACGACAAACCTGTTTGGCTGCTGTTTTACTTAAGACTTCACGTAAAGGATCATCAGGATTCACAAAAGAGGAACCGGGTAACTGCAGACCCATAACTTCGAGCATCAACTGGTTACTGTTTGCCGTACCATAGAAGGTACAAGTACCGGCACTATGGTAAGACTTTGACTCAGCATCTAGCAGTGCTTCTCGATCAATTTTACCTTGAGCATACTGCTGGCGAATACGGGCTTTCTCTTTATTAGGAATGCCTGACTTCATCGGTCCTGCGGGTACAAACAGCATTGGAAGGTGACCAAAACTGAGTGCGCCAATAAGCAGCCCAGGTACGATTTTATCGCAAATACCAAGCAACAATGCGCCGTCAAACATATTATGTGATAGACCAACAGCCGTGCCCATTGCGATAACTTCACGGCTTAATAAGCTCAGCTCCATTCCGGGCTGACCTTGCGTTACACCATCGCACATTGCAGGTACACCACCGGCGACTTGCGCTACACTGCCGATTTCATTACAAGCCTGCTTTAACAGATCTGGATACTCGCCATAGGGCTGATGCGCAGATAACATGTCGTTAAATGAGGTGATAATGCCGATATTAGCTTTTGTGAGCTGTTTAATCGCTGATTTATCCGCGGGATTACACGCCGCAAAACCATGAGCCAAATTACCGCAACTCAATGCACTACGATGAACGCCTCTATTTTTTGCATCATCTAAAGCCGCAAGGTACTTTGCGCGGGAATCTTTGCTTCGTTCAATAATTCTGTCTGTAACAGACTGTACAACGGTGTGCATAATCACTCCTTAGGCGCTCCAGTAAACATCGACAGGTGTTTTATGTTGATCGAGAACCGCTCTGATCGGCATTTCACTGCTGTCGTCGTTTGCTAACGCGAGTCGATAAACATCAAGTTTCTGTTCACCAACAATATGTAAATAGATTTGACGGCTAGCCAAGATGGCTGCCTTTGAAAGCGATATACGTGCATGTGGAGCACTACCTGGGGTTACTGCTACACATAAGTCATTTGTTGTGAGTGCATTTTCAAGCTCTTGTGCTTCTGCGCAAGGAAACCAAGAACAAGTATGTCCGTCATTTCCCATACCGAGTATTACAACATCAAACGGTTTTGGAAAATGTGCCAACTGCTCCATGGTCATTACTCGACCCTCTTCTGGAGTAGAGTACATATTCTTCAAACCACAGAACTTGGCGCTAGCGGCACGGTTTTTAAGTAAGTTATTTCTAACCAGTCTCTCATTAGAGTCGCTATGGTCGTTGTCGACCCAGCGTTCATCCGCTAACGTGATATAAACGTCATTCCAATCGATAGACTTCTTACTTAATAACTCAAAAAGCTTTAAAGGTGTCGAACCGCCAGAAACAACTAAACTCGCTTTGCCCTTGGCATCAACAGCTTCTTGTAACTGGTTGGCGATTCGGTCTGCAAGTTGCGCTTCAAGCGCATCTTTGCTGTCGAATGATTTGAACACAGTTTCTTTAATCATCTTTATCCCTTACTCATCCCAAGAACGGCCGTCTTTAGTAATCAGGGCGATTGAAGCAACAGGTCCCCAGGTGCCCGCAGGATATGGCTTAGGTTTTTCGTCTGTTTCTTCCCAAGCTTGGATGATGCCATCAACCCAGCTCCACGCTTGTTCTACTTCATCACGACGAACAAACAGTGCCTGATTACCCAACATCGCTTCTAATAACAAACGCTCATATGCATCGGCAATGCGCTCATTTTTAAAGGTGTCAGAAAAACTCAAATCTAGCTTGGTCGTCTGAAGACGCTGCTTTTCACCAAGGCCAGGGACCTTATTTAGCATTTGGATCTCAACCCCTTCATGAGGCTGTAATCGGATAGTAAGCTTGTTTGGCGGCAAATTACGGTAGTTTGAGCGGTATAAGTTATGCGGTGGATTTTTGAAATAAACCACAATTTCAGAGCTCTTAAACGGCATACGTTTGCCACTTCTTAAATAGAACGGCACACCAGCCCAACGCCAGTTATCAATATCAACTCGAAGCGCAACGAAGGTTTCAGCATTAGAATGAACATTTGCGCCTTCTTCTTCTAAATAGCCAGGAACAGGAGCCCCTTTTAAGAAACCACTAGAATACTGCCCACGCACGGTATTTTCGTGAATATTGTCTGAATTTATCGGCCGTAGTGATTTAAGCACTTTTACTTTTTCATCACGAATATTATCAGCATCTAGGTTGACTGGCGGGTCCATAGCAACCAGCGTCAATACCTGCAGTAGATGATTCTGGATCATATCGCGCATCTGACCCGCTTTATCAAAGTAGCCCCAACGCCCTTCAATACCCACTTCTTCAGCAACGGTTAATTGCACATGGTCAATCGTACGATTATCCCATTTTGAAGCGAACAAAGAATTGGCAAAGCGCAGTGCAAGCAGGTTTTGAACCGTTTCTTTACCTAAGTAGTGATCAATTCGATAAACTTGATCTTCATTGAAGTGGGCAGAAACTTGGTCATTTATAATTTTAGAGGTGGCGAGATCTGAACCAATAGGTTTTTCTAATACAACGCGAGAATCAGGGAAGATAAGATTTTGTTCATTTAAGCAACGGCATATATCACCAAAAATAGAAGGAGGCGTAGCAAAATAGCTCACCATCACTCTTTTTTCAGGCTCTAAAACATCATGGAATGCTTTATACCCTTCAGAATCCGTAAAGTTTGTTCCTATATAATGACAGCGGTCTAAAAAACGGTTTACGGTTTCTTCACATAACTCGTCTTTTACAAATGTCTTCAATGCCGTTGTAACTAATTCACGATACTCTTCCTGAGTAAAGTCATCTTTTGCAACGCCTAGTACTTTGGTCTCTACATTTAATAAGTTTGCTTTGTCTAGCTGATATAGAGATGGCAGCAACTTCCGCTTAGCGAGGTCGCCCTTGGTACCAAATAGAACAAAATCACAAGCTTTGGCTTCTGGTGTTGGTATGCCCATAGCGTCAAAATCTCCTTTTGATCCTGTGTCTCACCATTTTTGATGAGTATTCACATATTTGTTGTAATATAACAACAGAAATTAGTAATTGCATCTAAATTCTATAATAAACTTCAACTCAGTCTATTAGGCATGTTGACTCAATCTCTGATATGCTTTCGTGATAAAATTACTAAATTTTATCATCTTTGTACCTGTTATCATTATAATTTAATGTCAGCTCCGGTGCTTAGCCACCAACGGGACTATAACGATATAATAAAACTACTATTGAGTGGACGTACGTATATGAATACCCTAGAAAAGGTCCAAAAAAGTCTTACCCATTTTAGTAAATCTGAACGTAAAGTAGCGGAAGTTATTCTTTCTTCACCGCAAACCGCAATTCATTCTAGTATAGCTACACTGGCCAAAATGGCAGATGTCAGTGAACCAACGGTAAACCGTTTTTGCCGCCGGCTTGATACTAAAGGCTTTCCAGACTTTAAGCTGCACCTTGCCCAAAGCCTTGCCAATGGTACGCCCTACGTAAGTCGTCACGTCGAAGAAGATGATACCCCTGACTCATATACCACAAAAATATTTGAATCATCTATGGCATCGCTTGATACCGCGAGACAAAGCATAGATACCACCGCGATTAATAAAGCCGTTGATGTGCTTACCCAAGCAAAAAAAATCTCCTTCTTTGGTCTTGGTGCATCGGCATCTGTAGCTCATGACGCTCAAAACAAATTTTTCCGCTTTAATGTTCCTGTCATATGCTTCGACGATGTTCTTATGCAACGCATGAGTTGCATCAACAGTAATGAAGGCGATGTAGTGGTACTTATTTCACATACTGGTAGAACTAAGTCACTAATAGATGTAGCAAAGTTGGCTAGAGAGAATGGCGCAGCAGTGATTGGTATTACCGCCCGTAACTCACCACTTTCAACCGTTTGTACACTGCCTGTCACAATGGAAGTCCCTGAAGACACCGATATGTACCTTCCTATGGCTTCACGTTTAGCACAGTTGGTTATAATTGATGTACTAGCAACAGGATTTACATTGAGACGAGGTCCTCGTTTCCGTGAGAACTTGAAGCGAGTTAAAGAAGTATTGAAAGAATCTAGAATAGACAAAGATCCCATTCTGTAAGTGGCTTTCGGCATACTTTAGGACAGTTTAGCCAATGCTTGACTGTCCTTTTTAGTCCATAATGTTGCAATAGGTCACAAAATTTAAAACTTGAGATAGATCATTATGTTCGTAACTTTACTACATTTATGGGTATTGTCTGTTAATATAGTGTCAGAATTTTTAAAACTTAACGGAGTATGTCATGTTCCGCAGAACCAAGATTGTAACAACATTGGGCCCAGCCACTGATCGTGATGACAACCTACGCCGCATTATTATTGCCGGTGCTAACGTTGTTCGCCTAAACTTTTCTCACGGTGCACCTGAAGATCACAAAAAACGCGCAGCAGATACGCGAGCTATTGCAAAAGAGCTTGGCGTACATGTTGCCGTACTCGGTGATCTACAAGGTCCTAAAATTCGCATTTCAACTTTTAAAGACAACAAAAAGGTACAGGTAACCCTAGGGCAAACTTATACTTTAGATGCTGATCTTGAAAAAGGTGAAGGCGACGAGAACCAAGTGGGTATCGATTATAAAGAGCTACCAAATGATGTCAGCTTAGGCGACATTCTAATGCTAGATGATGGTCGTGTTCAGCTGCGAGTTGAAAAAGTAGACGGTAATAAAGTTCACACTACTGTGACTGTTGCTGGCCCTTTATCTAATAATAAAGGCATCAACAAGCAAGGTGGTGGTTTATCCGCTGCTGCATTAACTGAAAAAGATAAACGCGATATCATTACAGCTGCAGAGATTAAAGTTGATTTTCTAGCAGTGTCTTTTCCACGTAGTGGCGCTGACCTTGATTATGCTCGTGCTTTAGCATTAGAAGCCGGTAGTAACGCGCTGATAGTGTCTAAAGTTGAGCGTGCTGAAGCCGTTGTTTCTGATGAAGCCATGGATGATGTTATCCTTGCATCAGATGTCGTGATGGTTGCACGTGGTGATTTGGGTGTTGAGATTGGTGATCCAGCACTTGTTGCGGTTCAAAAGAAACTGATTAGCCGCTCTCGCCAACTTAATAAGCCTGTTATTACTGCGACTCAAATGATGGAGTCAATGATAACAAGTCCAATGCCTACTCGTGCAGAAGTCATGGACGTTGCAAACGCAGTACTTGATGGTACGGACGCTGTAATGCTTTCTGCTGAAACCGCTGCTGGTGACTTCCCTGAAGAAACCGTAAAAGCTATGGCTGAGGTTTGTTTAGGTGCTGAGTTACACCCAAGTGTACAGGTATCAAAGCATAGACTTGATCAACAGTTCACTACGATTGAAGAGACGATTGCTCTTTCAACAATGTACGCTGCAAACCATCTAGGTGGAATTAAAGCCATTGTTGCATTGACTGAGTCTGGTGCTACACCGCAAATGATGTCTCGTATCAGTTCGGGGCTGCCTATTTTCGCGCTGTCACGTCACGAAGTCACTCTTGCTACAATGGCGCTTTACCGTGGTGTTCAACCTGTTTATTTCGACTCTACGGCTTACGCTCCTGAGTTTGTTGCTCAAAAAGCACTAGAAACGTTAGCAGCTGCCGGTTACCTAAAAAGTGGTGACATGGCGATGATGACTAAAGGCGATGCAATGGAAACCGTTGGTGGCACTAACACCAGCAAGGTTGTCATTGTCGCTTAGTTTATTGCTCGTTTGAGCCATACTAAAGCGTCTTAAATAAAATGCATGTCAGCTAATTACTGATGTGCATTTTTTGTATCTACACTTAATATTCTCATTCCGTTTTAATTCCAACATCTTTGCCTAAATGTGTGGTCCCTTAACGCATCAGTCTATAGCCAATTCAGTTTAGTCCTACTTCCCTCTTCTTCATTGGCATTACTTGTCATGGATAATTAGTCATCGACAAGTTAATTTTGAATTCATACTAATTGCATTAAAAGTTTGATCATTCAGCGGGAATTCAAAGCCCTGTAGGCAAGATGGAGGATTGAAGCTAATCGTTATTCTATATCCAAAGCCCACAACAAAGCTTAAAGGGCTTTGCCATTTGCTTTAAACGTCGGCCCACTAGGTGAGTAGCTCTGAATTGGTCAAATACTTAATGCAATTGGTATCAGTACTGTGTGGTTGGCATAAAAAAATCCGTTGAACTTAATTCAACGGATTTTCATTTTAAAGCGTATACATATTTACCAACGAAATATTAATTCATTATCAAGTGATTTATAGCCTAGCGTCACTTTTACAATGCATCAAAGTCATCAACATTTATCGCCGCTAACCGTAATTGATTAGCCTCACTAAGCTGTAGGTGCTCATCTTGATTAATGAGGTCAAGCTCAAGGGCTGAATCAAACAACGCTTGCGGCGCAAGTTTACGCGGTAAACCTCCCTCTCTTTGAGCCTGTTTTAATCGACTAAAGAGCACTTTGCACTCATGCTTTGCAATAAAAGCATTCTCAACATCAGCAATGCCACTAATGTCATCTTTAATATTAGGACACAAAAATGTCAATCTATCGCGAGCTGGACCTGGGGTACTCATCGATTTAACCACTTCAATTGATAATTTATCATCAGGTTGATTAAAGTGATTTCCCAGAGGGAAGATCATGACACGTAATAGTGCTGCGACAATACGGTTAGGGAAATTACGGATAGCTTCATCGAGTGCTTTCGCAGCCAAATGTAGTCTTGTCGCCATCACATGCTTAACCGTGGGTAAATCATCAAACTGACGACCATTATCTTCAAACAACTTTAACGTTGCAGATGCCAAATACAGCTGACTGAGTACATCCCCCATTCTCGCACTCAACATCTCTTTACGCTTCAGTTCGCCGCCGAGCATCAACATAGACATATCGGTCATGATTGCTAATGCAGAAGATATCCGCGTCATGCTCTTATAGTACTTCTTCGTTTCGCCACTGACTGGAGATGCTGCAAATATGCTTCCCGACAGTGCGTGGCTAAAAGCACTGAAAGCATTGCGGGCAGCGTAACCAATATGACCCGTTAATAGATCATCGAATCGTTCAAGCCCTGCACTTTTATCTTCCATACCAGCAGCTTCCATTTCAGCCAGTACATAAGGATGGCAACGTGTCGCTCCCTGACCAAAAATCATTAAACTACGCGTAAGAATATTGGCACCTTCTACAGTAATAGAGATAGGAAGTGCGATATAGGCATTCCCTAGATAGTTTTTAGGTCCTAATTGGATGCCTTTACCCGATTGAATATCCATCGCATCATCAATAACCTGACGACCCAATTCAGTCATATGATATTTCGCAATTGCAGTCACAATTGAGGGCTTAACGTTAAGGTCGATACCCGTAGTCGTTAAGCGTCTGGCCGCTTCGAGCTGGTAAGTGTTACTAATGATCCGCGCCAAGGCTTCTTGTACACCTTCAAACTGACCGATTGGCATACCAAATTGTTGCCTTACTGCGCTGTATGCAGTGGTCGTTTTAGTGGCCATATGCCCCAAAGCCGTTGACAGTGCAGGCAGTGAAATTCCGCGCCCAGCAGATAAACACTCAACCAGCATCCGCCAGCCGCGACCGGCGTATTGCGGTCCACCAATGATCCAGTCAAGTGGAATAAAGACCTCTTTTCCTTGCGTAGTACCATTCATAAAGGCTAAATGTAATGGGTTGTGACGACGGCCAATCTCGACACCGGGATGATCTGTTGGGATCAATGCACAAGTAATGCCTATATGCTTTTGCTCTCCAAGCAGTCCGTCTGGATCATGCATTTGAAACGCTAGCCCTAACACATCAGCGACGGGAGCAAGCGTTATATAGCGTTTATTCCAATTGAGCTTTAAGCCTAAGGTTTGTTCACCATTAAATTCTTGACGACAAACAATGCCAGTATCAGGAATTGCGCCAGCATCACTACCAGCTTCAGGTCCTGTTAATGCAAAACAAGGGATCGCTTGTCCATCTGCAAGTTTAGGTAACCAAAAATCCTTTTGTTCGGTTGTACCGTAATGGGTTAATAGCTCTCCAGGACCTAATGAGTTGGGCACCATGACAGTGACAGCGGCACTCACACTTCTGCTGGCAATTTTACTCACAATCGTTGAGTTTGCATAAGCAGAAAAGGCGCGACCACCGTATTTTTTCGGAATGATCAGGGCAAAGAAACCCTCTTTTTTAAAGTATTCCCACAGTTCTGGCGGGAGATCTTTTCTATTGGTAACGATGTCATAATCGTCAATCATAGATAACGCTGTTTCAACTTGATTATTTATAAAATCGTGTTCTTCAGACGTTAGCGTAGGTTTGCCGTAACTGTGTAAAGTTTGCCAGTTAGGTTTACCTTTAAAAAGCTCTCCCTCCCACCAAACATCGCCCGCT
This sequence comes from Shewanella sp. Choline-02u-19, assembly GCF_002836205.1. Classification (NCBI taxonomy): domain Bacteria; kingdom Pseudomonadati; phylum Pseudomonadota; class Gammaproteobacteria; order Alteromonadales; family Shewanellaceae; genus Shewanella; species Shewanella sp. Choline-02u-19. The sequence goes on along the minus strand of NZ_PJBE01000013.1, from coordinate 1,207,148 downwards.
TCCATTGCTTCTTTTTCGGTGTCAGATAAAGGAGGCAGTACTTTCTTAAAGAAACTAAAAACAGGCCGCGTAACCAGTTGCATTCTAATGTTCTTCACACTAAAAATGACCACTACGCCGATAATAAAGAGTATTAATAACGTCATAAACATAATTTCTACATTGCATCCTTGTTCACAGGAACCGATACCCCCGCCGATAGATAAGGGATAACTTTTCGAATAACCGCTTCTATATCATTGTGTTCGCCAAAATCTGCTGCTGCAATCTCGGTTAATGCGTCAGCTGACGCCATAGTGAACACGACTGTACCTAAGGTGAAGTGTAAGCGCCAAAACATCTCAGCGGGAGGAATATGTGGGGTACTCTCGCCAACAGCTTTGACAAATAGGCTCAAATACTTGCCATAATGGGTCGTAATAAACCAGCGCAAATGGCCTTGGCTTTCTATATAGCCACGCCCTAATAGTTGCAAAAAGGTCGTAGTGCCTTCAGATCTTAATTTGTTTAGCTCTAGTAATGGGTTAACCAAGCTTGAAAAGATATCATCTAGCGATGCATTCGCATCTGCAGAGCGCACTGCCACAATAGCATCTGCCGCCGCCGGCATAAAGACATCGAGATAACGTGCTAAAACCGCTCTTATCAACTCTTTTTTTGAGCCAAAATGGTAGTTTACCGATGCTAGGTTTACTTCAGCTTTACTGGTTATTAATCTAAGAGACGTTTCTGAAAACCCTCTCTCAGCAAATAGCTTTTCTGCTGCATCCAGTATTCTTGTTTTTGTATCGGAGCGATTTGCCATTCCGTTGCCTTTAGTCATTCAATTTAAAACACTCGTTTAAATTAAACACTCGCTTGCTTTTTGTCAAACAAAAACCCCGTTTACCTTACATATGTACACTATTTTATCCATCTAAGTCTCATCACTATCAATCAGCAACAAAATAAGTAAAATAAGCAACACAAAAATAACAAAGGATTTTGACAGATGAACATGACCTTTACTAAGGTTTCTAGGTTATCCGCTTTGATTGCCATTTCACTCGGCGCAACGGCATGTAATGAAACAGCAGCCGTCAGCACTCAAACGGTTGATAAAACGATTGAAGCGCAAAAGTTTATTGCAGATGCTGAAGCTCAAATGGCTGACTTATCGATAGAGATCAATCGTTCAGAGTGGATTTACAGTAACTTCATCACCGAAGACACAGCAGCCCTATCAGCGAGTGTCTCAGAAAAGTACACAGGTACATCTGTTAAGCTTGCGACTCAATCCGCTCAATACGCTGACCTACCACTAAACAATGCCGATAAAAGAAAGTTAAATATTTTACGTAGTTCTATCGTCCTCCCTGCACCTTTAGATCCCGCAAAGAATACTGAGCTGGCTAACATCAGTGCCGAATTGAACGGTCTATACGGTAAGGGGAAATATTGTTTTGAAGATGGACGCTGTTTAACCCAGCCGGAGCTATCGGCGATTATGGCTGAGTCAAAAGACCCTGCTGAGTTACTTGAAGTTTGGCAAGGCTGGCGTGAAATAGCAAAACCAATGCGTCCTCTGTTTGAAAGAGAAGTGGAACTTGCAAACGAAGGTGCACAAGATCTTGGTTATGCAAATCTTTCTGAATTATGGCGCAGCCAATATGATATGAAGCCTGACGCGTTTTCAAATGAATTAGACCGACTTTGGGGGCAAGTTAAGCCACTTTATGACTCTTTGCATTGTTATGTCCGTGGTGAGTTAAACGAACAGTATGGGGAATCTGTAGCGCCAGCATCTGGCCCAATACCCGCTCATCTTTTAGGTAACATGTGGGCACAAAGTTGGGGCAATGTTTATGATCAAGTTGCACCACAAGATGCAGATCCTGGCTACAACGTCACAGAGCTACTCGCAAAACATAATTACGATGAAGTAAAGATGGTAAAACAAGCCGAAAGCTTTTTTACCTCGTTAGGCTTTGATGCGTTACCCGATACCTTTTGGGAACGTTCTCTATTTGTTCAACCTGAAGATCGTGACGTTGTTTGCCATGCCTCAGCCTGGGATCTGGATAACCTCGACGATTTACGCATAAAAATGTGTATTCAAAAAACAGCCGAAGACTTTACGGTCATTCACCATGAGCTGGGACACAATTTCTATCAGCGCGCTTACAAAGAACAGCCATTTATCTTTAAAAATAGCGCAAACGATGGCTTCCATGAAGCAATCGGTGACACGATAGCGCTGTCGATCACACCAAATTACTTAAAACAAATTGGTCTGCTCGACGAAGTCCCTGATGCATCAAAGGACATCGGTTTACTCCTAAAGCAAGCGTTAGATAAAGTTGCTTTTCTGCCATTCGGATTAATGATCGATCAATGGCGTTGGAAAGTATTTAGTGGTGAGATCACACCTGAGCAATATAACCAAGCGTGGTGGGATTTACGCGAAAAATATCAAGGTGTAAAAGCGCCTATCGCGCGCACTGAAAACGACTTTGACCCCGGCGCTAAATACCACGTGCCAGGAAATGTGCCTTACACACGCTATTTCTTAGCCCATATACTTCAATTCCAGTTCCATAAATCACTCTGTGAAATTGCAGGCGATACCGGACCAGTTCACCGTTGCAGTATATATGGTAATAAAGAAGCCGGCGCTAAGCTTAATACCATGCTCGAGATGGGACAAAGCAAACCTTGGCCAGAAGCGTTGGAGGCGGTGACAGGCACTAAAGAGATGGATGCCAAAGCCGTACTTGATTATTTTGCTCCACTGCAAACATGGTTAGACCAACAAAACAAAACGGCTAATCGTCAATGCGGTTGGTAAAACAGAGGTCACGTTAACATACTCGTCTTAACCGAGTATCTAAAAGCCATTTTTCTCTAGGGGAAGAATGGCTTTTTTATATCTTACTCATTTCCAAAACTCCTCGAAATGCAGCATTTAGCATGTTGATAAGTGACAAAGTTCAAACTCGTCAATTGCGCCAGCATGTTGAAGTAATCTGGGTATCGCCTTTAAAAATATGCCAAAGAGTCGACTTGGCGGCTTAAATAATGAACAAACCGCTATTTTTACACATCTTGTAAAGATCTAATTCTTTAGTTCAATTAAGGTGTCTATTATAGTGATACTAGGAATTATTTTTTTGAAGTAATACATGTTTAAAAAAGCAGCAAGTCGTTTGGCGTTAACAGTATGTCTGTACCTCGCCGCTATGCATTTAGCTTTCGCTAATGATAACGAAGCGTTAAACGAACTTTATACTCATTTTAACGAAGCATTTGACGAATTGGATATCAGTAGGATCCAATCAATTTATTCGGAAGACGCCTGCTATATCCCTGAAAGCCAAGGCGAAGAAATTACCCTTGGGCGAGACAATATTGTTGCGCTTTATAAAACATTTTTTGGCAAGATCAAACATAAAAATGCCAAAATTGAAGTGGACTTCAGAGTGATCGAAAGAAACCTTGAAGGCACGAGTGCAACGGATATCGGCTACTACCTTATTCGTTTTCACCCTTCAATCGATGCCGGTGAGCCTGTTAGCGAATTTGCGGGGAAATTTGTTACCGTGTCTCAAAAGAAAGAGAACGGCAAATGGTACTTAACGGTAGACACTAATAATCGTGCTGAAGCCTCGTTTTATTTTAATGCTAAACCCACTTCAAACCTTTATTATGGACGTCAATTTTCAGCGTTAAACAGCAATATAAAACCCAAAACTCATGATGAACCAGAACATTGATCCCGAGAGTCCCTGCCCTTGCTGCTCAAGTAAGACCTATAGTCACTGTTGCCAACCACTGCATTTAGGTGTCAAAGCAGCACTAAGCCCTGAACAGCTTATGCGTTCACGTTTTTGTGCTTTTTATTTGGGGCACTTTCCTTACCTCATCGACACTCACCATAAAAACTACCTATCGGGCTTAACACAGCAAGCATTAAGTGATGGCCCGCAACCTAATTGGTTAACGTTAGATATTATTTCGTTTTCAGAACTGGGTCACCAAGGTAAAGTTAGCTTCCAAGCTTGGTTTCTTGACGACAACAAGCTGGATGCAATACATGAATGTTCAGATTTTATAAAAGAAGACGGTCGCTGGTATTACACTGAGGGCCTACAACAAGATCCTGTGTATCCCAAACGAAATGCGTTGTGTGTCTGCGGTAGCGGTAAGAAGTTTAAGCAGTGCTGCTTATAACCTCCTCAAAATTGGGATATTAATAATGGGGACATTTAGAATGAAATATTGTCACACAGCGTGGAAACATGGAGTACTTAATGTACCAAGGTCGATTTAGCTAAAAAATCGCCAAACTCAGAGACTCTTAACGCTGGGCTGTATAAAAAGCCTTGTGCTTGGTGACAATGGTGCTCTGCTAAGAAAAGCTCCTGTTCTTTTGTCTCAACACCTTCTGCAGTAAGAGAAATATTTAGCGCAGACGCCATTGCAATAATCGCGCTAACAATTTCTCGGCTTTCATGGCTGACGCTTAGATCCGAGATAAATGAGCGGTCGATCTTAAGCTTACTAATGGGGAACTGTTTCAAATACCGCATTGAACTGTAGCCGGTACCAAAATCGTCTATGGCTAAACCGACACCCAACTCTGCTAACTCATTGCATAAATTGGTGGCTAAACGAATATCTTCCATCAATTCTGTCTCTGTAATTTCCAGAATTAAACTCTGTGGAGTCAACTTATAACGGCCAATTAGTTCCCAAACCTGCTCAAACAACGTCCCGCTAAAAAACTGTCTCGCAGAGACATTGACGTGCATTGAAATATCTATTTGACGATGCTGCCATAAATTTAGCTGTTTACATGCCGCTTCTAAAACCCATGCCCCTATATCGGTGATAAGCCCCGTTTGTTCTGCAATATCAATAAAAGCACCTGGATACAACACGCCTTTTTTAGGGTGATGCCATCGAATAAGTGCTTCTGCACCGATGTAAGTTTGTTTCTGCAAATCTTTTAACGGTTGATAGTAAAGTTCAAACTGGCGACCTTTTATTGCCACCGCTAAATCTCTCTCTATTTGAGCATCCTCTTTAAATGCATTAAGTAATGCAGAGTTAAAGACTTGAATGGCATCGCCTTGCTTATTTTTTGCATACTGCAAAGCAATATCAGCGCAAGTCAGTGCCGGAAAAAGTTGTTCAATCGAGGCGATATCAACAGAGGCTAAGGCGGGTTTGGGTTCTATCTGCTCGGTACCGATACTGACGGGGAGCTCTACTTGACGATATAGACGTTCAATTAAGGCGTTAATGACGTTAACATCACACGAATCAGCGATTAACACAGCAAACTCATCACTGCCAATACGCGCAATCTCTGTAATATGGTTAATATCGGCGAAGTGTCGAATTCGCCTAGCGACTTCAATCAGCATCAAATCGCCATTAGCATGACCATAGGTATCATTAAAACGTTTGAAACCACGCAGATCGATGAGTACTAGGTGACCCTCTTTGGCCTTATCTAATACGCAGCTAAAATGAGTACGATTATATAAGCCGGTTAAAGTACAGCGCCACGCCAACCTTTCTAATTCGCTCTGATGAAGGTGCTGTTCGGTACAGTTGTCTGCATTAATTAACGCAAAGTGATTGCCTCTTTCTGAGATAAACCGCTTTACGCTGAGCCGAACCCAATAATCTGAACCATCACGACGAACGAGTTTCATCTCCTCTTCAGAGCTTTCTCCAGCCCGTGCTTTTGCAAGCACACTCTCTGCTTTTTGAGGGAACTGTTTAAAAAAATCTAGCGCCTGAACAGGACGCCCAATGATTTGATCTTTGGGGATGTGAGTCAGCTCAAAATGGGCATGATTGACGTATTCGATACAGGCTGACGAAAGGTTCACCACCATCATAATCTGGTCAGACTGCTCGGTTGCAGACAAAAATAGCTTTAAGCGCTCATCTTTATCATAAGAGTATTGGGTTGCCAATGTGAGCGCGAGTTGGTCGGCTACTTGAGAGGCTAATTGGATCTCTGAGTCTTGCCAGGCAGGAGTTCCTGTATGACGCTCTAAGCTCAATACACCTTCTAAGTGACCATTGATCCTTATTGCAACTTCTAAAGCGGCTTTCACGTCGTGTTGCTGATAATAGCCATTGAGCTCTATAAGGCGACAATCTTCAACACAGTGGTCGGAAGCAACATGTCTGTTCACTCTAAGTTCTTCAACAAAGATAGGGCAAGCTAATGGTTGAGGGCGAGATTGGAGGGCGACATTTAGCGCAATAGCAGGTTCGGTGTACACCGTTTCTAACGTATTAGTGAGTTCACTTAAACCAGAAATAACAACTCGAGAGACCTCGAGCTGTTCAAAAAGTAACTCCGTAGACATTTTAGCCGTGGCGTGAAAGTCGCCTACTTGCTTTGCCTCTGAGTTAACAATCTGTTCTAAAAGTTTCTGGTATCTATGTTTCTTCACTCGATATCCTAAAGCAAGGTAAACAAAGGGTTCACCAAATGGTCGGAGAAATTAGCTTCATACTTGCGACTAATTTTTATAGCAAAGAAGATACCGAAAAACAGTGATACCAGCAAGACATACCGTTATTGCTTACAAACTATTCTCTAATTGAAAAATCATCTTTTCTGCACTAAATGAGAAGGTTAGTACCAAATTAACATCTTTACCCGTTATTGATATTTCGCTACCAACATCAACAAAACGTTTGGTTGCTTTCTCTGCAACGACTTTAGCTGCATCTTCGCTAGAAAACGCTAATTCTAATACCGTGTCATGTTCATCGATCACTGCACCAACGTCAACAAAGCTACCACAATCATTACACGTGTCATTAACTAGATCAGATTGTGCCTTTTGAATATTTTTCATGTTAAGCCTCTTTCCTACACAAGATATATGTTCAGATTATATATCAGCTTAACGTGCGACAAAGGGATCATTCTCAAACTTGAGCAATTAATTCACTCATTTGACGTTGCATAACCAGTTGATCTACAAAATGGTTGAGTTTTACAGGGTGTTCCACAGATATGTTTTGATGACGAAGACGTGCGTTGAGCTCGCAGTTCGCAATAACCTCTTCCATCTCTAGCGGTTCTTTACGCCGAATAACCAGCGCTTCTTCATGGATAGCATTGGCTAATCTGA